>NZ_SLWL01000003.1 GCF_004342915.1 Camelimonas lactis | reverse complement strand
TTGCCCACGATGCCGTGGAAATGCTGCCCATGATCGCGTGGAACGCGCGCCCATCATCCGGTGGAATCAGTGCCCACCATCCCGTGGAACACGCACCCTCAGGCAAACGGCACGGGAGCACCGCCGCAGTTGCCCCGCGTGGGGTGTTGATCGTCCCAACCGATAACCGCGTGCGCGTCAAAACGGCCATGGGAGAGGGCCGGATCGAATTCAAACCGGATAAATTCCCGGAGGCGCGCTACAGGCTTGAAGCGCGAATATGTCCGTCGTCGCTGTCAGAGCAACCGCCAGACCGCGCGAGCTTCCTTGGTCACGCAGCGCCGAAGCATCTAGTCTCTCTGATCTGCCCATCCTACCATTCCCAGCAAAAGGGGGGAGCGAGGGATGACGATCTGTGGAGCATGCGGTGGGGAAATCGAATTCCGTTACATGAACGGGCGACCGACGCCGATTCACGTGAACGGTGGCGGCTGTTTTGGTTCTCGGACAGGTGCGGGCAGTAGCCGCTCATCTCCTGCCAGTTCCTTCATGACGGCCGAGAGCTACATCAACCCCAGCGCTTGCTGCCCGGTCTGCGGACAACGCGTGTTCTATTTCCAGTCGCGACAGGGCGGTCGCGTTTTTTTTGATGACGTTCGCTGGCCTTGGCCGAAACACCCGTGCACGGACAACAAATCTGCCCAAACACGTCCAGTAGGATGGCCCGCTGTCGCGCCGGGCCGCGGGCTAGCTTTTCGGGGTAAGGATGGCGAGCGACTTGACATCTATGAGTTGGAGACAATGACTCGATCGGTTACCGGTCGGGACCTTAAATTTAGACGGATCCGTGACCGCCGCGTGTTTCGCGTCCACCTGAGCAATGCAACGATGAAAGCGGAAATGCTGGAGGAAGAAGATTTCCGGGAAGCGCCCTCCTTCGTCGCTTCGCCACCAAGTCCCGGACATTCCACGCGCGCGATCAGCTTCATATGCGCGCGGCTGAAGCGCGTCGTTGCGCTCGAGTTGCCTAAGATCCAGCCACTGGCCCCATAGAAGGAGCCTATGACCGGCGATCACATATTCTGGCTAAAGGACGAGCAGTTTGCCTTCCCTGATATGCAAGTGAGGTGACCGACATGTCGTGCTGGCCTCTGGGAACGACGGGCGATGTTGGCGAGCTCGTGCCAGGCGTTCGCTGCGGGCTGACCAGAGCTGGGCCCCGACCCCGACCGGGTGTCCCTAGATGTTTGGTCCCGGCAATTGGTGGTGCGGGTTTGATATGAATCGGTGTGGCTGATCGGTCCATGCTTTGCAGATGGATTCGTAAGGCGTGAGCCCGCGCAGCGTCTTCAACCGCCGCGCGAAGTTGTAGGCGGAGATAAAGTCGCCGAGGTGCTTCCTGAGCTGTTCGTGGCTCTCGTAGTAGAAGCGTTTGACGGTTGCATCCTTGATGGTTCGGTTCATCCGCTCGACCTGCCCGTTCGTCCAGGGGTGGCGAGGCTTGGTAAGTCGATGCTGGATATCGAGATCGGCGCAAGCAAACTCGAAGGCGTGACAGAGGAACTGCTCTCCCTTCGCCCGCATCGCCTTGATGTCCTCGGGCGTCCAGCCATCGCCAGCTGGGTCGGTAAAGTGGGTGCCGTTGTCAGTGAGGACAGTGTGGATCTTGTAGGGCAAGGCGGCGGCGAGGTTGCGAAGGAAGTTGGTGGCGAGCCGTCGAGTGGCTTTTTCATGTAGCTCGACGAAGGCGAACTTCGAAGTCCGGTCGATCGCGACGAAGAGGTAGAGACGCCCTTCCTCGGTCCGCACCTCTGGGAGATCGATGTGAAAATAGCCTATGGGGTAGGGCTTGAACTTCTTGCGCACGGGCTTGTCGCCATCGACAGCCGGCAGCCGGCAGCCGGCAGCCGGCTGATACCGTGCCGCTGCAGGCAGCGATGAAGCGATGATCGGGTGAGATGCGGGATCGACGCCTGCAGGGCGTAGAGACAGTCGTCCAGCGGGAGCAGCGTGTGGCGACGGAACGCCACCACGACAGCTTCCTCCCCAACCGACAGGGTTGTCGATCTGGGGACCTTCGGCCCGTTCGGTAGATCGGCCGTCGAGGACCGGCTCCGCCACTTGGCCACGGTCTTGGGATTGAGGCGCGACCGGACGGAGTTGTTCCAACTGGTGGAGCCCGAGCTACCGTCCCCGCTGGCAAGCCCGCTCTGGCTGGGATGGGACAAAAGGACAATCGTGACACGATAGGTGAGGCACAACGCGCGAAGCATCGAGATGAATGTGCGCACCTCGACACGCGCATTCTCGTTACCCGCGAAGAGGTCTGCGCTGGTGTCAAGGATCAGCAGCGCGGGAGAATGATGGGCGACGAGGCGCTCCAACGCCTGCAGCAACGGCGTAGGCTGAACCAGCTTGCTCGGCAGTTGAGGCGCTGCGAGCACCGCATCCTTGCCTGCGAGCGGGATCAGCACGAGTTCGGACAAGCGATTGAGTTTCGGTTCAATGTGCACAAGGCGGCGATGCAGTTCGTCGATCTCGTCCTCAGCGCTCAGGAAGAGAGCGCTGCCCGCCTTTAAAGTAAAGCCCAGCCAAGAACCGCCCGTGGCGACCGCGGCCGCCAACTGCAGCGCGAGCAGGCTCTTGCCAGCCCCGCCATCGCCCGACAGCAGGGTGACGTTGCCGGCGGGGATCAGGTTTTCGACCAGCCATTCTTGCTTGGGCAGGAGCTTGTCCGCCAGCGAAGAAGCCACGACCGTCTCAATCTCGGGCGCGCTGCGTGCTTCATGCGCCTGTCCCCTGCGGTAGGCGCCAGCGTTCCGCGCGGCGTGCCCAGGGTCGCCGTCGGCGTCCGAATCCGAAAAAGTGTTGGCATGGTCGTCTGCGCCAAAGGGCGGCCACATGGTATCTTGGGCATGCCCCTGAAACGGCTTTTGGCAACCGGCATGGATGCCACTCTTCATGGTAGCCCGCACTGCTGTCACGCTCTCCCGAGCCAGGCCATTTTTCTGACACGCAGCCATGAGCTGCGCCTCCACCTCTTCGCGCGTGATGTAACCTGCGGCGATAAACCGACCCATGCGAAAGCTGATCGCGTTCAGACGATTGTTGCGGCCACCTTCCGGGGTGTCTGCCAAAGCCTCCGATTCTGCCCGAAGCTCGGACTGAGCGGTATTATGATGGCGATGTTCCGCGGTGCGCACGGAACCTTCGCCGGGGTTTTTCTCGCCCCCTGCGAACGGTTCGTGCTGACCGAACGGGCCACGGATCAGTTCCAGCAAAACTTCAGGCACCTGAGGCAGAGAGCGCCCCGCGATGGCTGCGATGAGGTCGGGCGTATCTGGGTCGTGGCACCAGTTGCTGCCGTCGTTGCGATATGACCCAGCGGCAACGATGTAGCCACCATCGGCCCGCACATCGATACCCTGAGGAAGCCGCCCCCGTTTGTTGGTGAGCCGTGTTCCCGGCGGCTGAGCGAAAATGAGATGCATGCCGCCTCCACCGGTTTCGATGATCGGGGCACCGAGCGAAATAAAATCCCGTCCAACGATCCGCCGCAGCGCATCCACGCCGTCTGGTTGGCCCGGGTGACAATCGCAGTCAATCACCACAATGTTGGCCTTACGGCAATCGATGCCCACAAGTGACCCGGGAGACTGCTTCCACCACGCGACCACCTGATCCGGACTCGCAGATGATTTGTTTGGCCAGTCCCCGATTCGCGGTGTCTTCTTCGGCGTGAGTGGCAGCACCGCAATACCAGCCTCAGCGTAGCCCAGCGCGGCTTGGCGATTCCATTCTGCATACAGCTCTTCCGATGGCAGATAATCCAGCGGATCGAAGAAGAGCCTATGGGTGACCCGATCTCTATTGTGGGGGTTAGGGGGCGCGAGGCCCCCTCCTGTCGAAAGCTGATCATTCATTTGCAACGCCCTCATCAAGGCGCTGGAACGCGAGTTCGCCATTGCGAAGGTAGAAATAGGCAGCCAGTCGGCGAGCGGCTTCCGCCTCATCGACGCCCCAAATGTAGGCCGCCAGCGAAATCGCGCCTGAACCACCTACGCCAGTGGAGAGCGAGAACCACAGCAGCTCTTGGCGCAGGTCTCGGCCGGAGCCTCGCTGCCAAAGCCTGGTGACGACGTTGCTGAGAGAGCCGCGCGGCAGCACGTAAGCGTTACTGGAATTCCTATTCGTCGGGTCGCGGGCCGCGTCCAGCAGAGCTTCATTAGCAAAGTAACTATTGATCAGTTCGCGATCGAGAATCGGGGGCTTGGCAAGCCACGCGAGGTAAGTCTGCTTAGCCATTGGCGCTTCCCTCCAGGAACGCTTCAATGTCGGTGATGCGAAAGAGGCGGCACTTGCCGACCTTGATAGAGCGCAAGCTGCCGGCTGCGATAGCGCGGTACAGCGTGGAGCGACCGAGGCCTGTCCGCCGCATGGCTTCAGGCAGGCGCACGGCGTACGCACCGCACGCCGGAGCGGACACGTCGCGCTCCGACTTGGTTTGAGGAATTTTCTCGTAATGATTCATGACCATCCTCCCAAAGGGTTTTTGCGGGATGGCTAGGGACAATAGTCATGGCTCGCTGGTGAACAACAAGAGTGTCATTCACCAAAATAGCTCGCCGAGCCGCATTTTCCTGAATGGTTAGGGCGGCGCACTGGGTGCGGCGTTTGCCAGCTTCCGGAATAGCTGGAGAACGAACTCATTGAGGAATCGTGCCCGAAACTCCTCCCTCTCTTCATCGCTCATCCATCGGGTGCGATCAGGGGTGAGAACGTGGTCATTCAAGTAGGAGGTTAGCCCTTCACCAATTTCTCGGGCGGCCTGCTCAGCGACGTTGGCTGCATGCAGTTCTGTTGTACGACAAAATTCCGAATAGGCGATTTCGCGTTCATTTCCATCTTCGCTTTCGCCTTCTTCCTCTCCCTCTTCTCCTTCTACTTCTTCGTTCGCTTTCTCTTGTTCGAGCGGAATTACTTCAGAGCTTTCATTGCTAGGGTGCCTGAATTCTTTTAAGAGAGCTACTTCGTCTTCAGAAAGCGAAGAATGCCCGTCCAATGCGGCTAGTTCAAGTTCAAAATAAGCAGGTGGCCTTGCGATGATTCCGGCCTCCTTCAATTTTGATGCAGTAGTTTTTATGATTGTCTCCGAAATATATTCCCCATACATGTTATTATACCAGCTTCTGGTCTCGTGGACCGCACGGGCGCTAGAGCCGCGACCGCCATGCTCACATAAAGATATGTAGTATTCTGCGGCGATCTCGCGGTGTTGATCTTCTATCATGTCCCAGAGCCAAGTTTTTGCATCGCCCCTGCTTGGGCGGCCCCTCCCTCTCGGCCGAGGGGGCGGCTCGGTTGGACCTGTAAAGGGCAAGCGATTGGGGAATTGCTTTAGTTCATCCATCAACTGGCACCGGTTGTCGTGGGACAGCACCGGACCACGCTCTAGGTCATCCAGGATCGCTTTGACCAAAGACATTCTAAACGATGACTGCTTCATCACATTTGCATCCATGGGCGAGGTGCGGAAGATTTTTTGCTCTGACACACGCAGCGTGCGCGGCAGGGCGCGCGTTCCATGTAGCGTCTCCGCATATTGGTTCGCATCATGCAGTCCGCAGAAGAGGTTACAGGGCGACTTGGACAGAGATAGGGTTGTGCGTGCGTGGAACTCCCCTATCGTTCGCAGAAGCCCGCCCACGCAATCATTAGCTCGCGCCTTTTCTCCAATGCTGAGCCACGCCTATACGCGCGCTCAACGGCATTGCCTGTGCTATGTGCCAGCGCTGCCTCGCAGACTTCCCTCGGATAGGGAGTGCAGTCGCCGGCCCAGTCACGGAAGCTGCTACGAAATCCGTGGACGGTGTACTCCCCGTCAACGAGGCGACGCATCACTGCCGTCAGCGACATGTCGCTAAGTGGGCGTCCCTTGTTTTGGCCCGGGAAGACAAAAGCATCCGCGATATCTCCGACAGGCTGGAGCTGACGAACCAGCTGCAGTATCTCAGCGGCCCGATCGGTCAGGGGCACCTGATGTTGCACGCCTGCCTTCATGCGTGCAGCCGGGATGGTCCACAGACGGGATTCCATGTTGACCTCGTCCCATGTAGCGCCGCGCACTTCCCCGGACCTTGCAGCCGTCAGGATCAGGAACTCCAGCGCCAACGCGCCCATGCCCCTCACCAGACGTAGGCGCTTGATGAAGGCCGGCACGTCAGCATAAGGCATGGCGGCGAAGTGCCGGGCGGCTGCGATCTTCTGCGGTTTAGGCAGCAGGTGCTTCAGGCCGGGCAAGTGAGCAGGGTTTTCGCCCGACCTGTGCCGGTCGGCGGTAGCGGCAGCGAGAATGGTTTCGATACGACCTCGCAGCCGGCTCATCGTTTCATGCTTCTCCAGCCAATGCGGCTGGAGAATTGCCACGATGTCTTCGCGCGTGATGTCCGCGAGTTGCTTGTCACGTATCGCCTCGCAATAACCGCCGTCGATCCACGCGCCTTGGCCATCCTTGCGAATGCTCAGTGTACTGCGCCATTGATCGATATGCTTGGCGTTGCGCCACGAAGAGCTGTGCCGGTCGACATAGGCAGTGGCGTACTCGCCAAAGCTGGGGCCCGATGGGGCTGCGGCCCTAGTTTCTTCCTGACGGGCCCTAATTGGGTTGATCCCTTGCTCAACCAAAGCCCGGGCTTGACGCCGCCTCTCCCTTGCCTCGGCCAGCGAAACTTCGGCTGCAGAACCAAGGCCAAGCTCTTTCTGATGGCCCTCGAACTTGAACAGGAAGACCCATCGCCGTCTGGATCCGTCACGGCTGATGGAAAGATAGAGCCCGCCGCCATCACTATGGCGGCCCGGCGTTTTCAACGTCGCGACGGTGCGTGCGGTGAGCTTATTTAGGGCCCGCGCCATGCCTCTCTCCCGGTCCCAGTTTCGGCCCTAGTGCCGAACATGCGTTCTGGTGGGATGATGCTAGACGGCCTGAGACGCGGAGGGAATAGAACTCGTTGCGGGACAACGGTTCTTGGGTCGACCTGAGACGTTTAGAAATGACCTGGGAAGGTCATATGGCGGAGAGGGGGAGATTCGAACTCCCGATAGGGTTGCCCCTATGCCGCATTTCGAGTGCGGTGCATTCAACCACTCTGCCACCTCTCCGCAATCACGAGGTCAGCGCCTGTGGTGGGCGGTACGTACACGAGGGTTCGTCGCCTGACAAGGCCCTCCGGGCGGTTGCCGCTTGCCGCCCGCTCATTTCCACAGCGGCAACGCGGCGGGCGTTGCCCGCGGCCGGCTGTCAGGGCGCCGGCGCCACCACGGCGGCGCCGATTTCCCGCACGCCGTCGACGAGGGCGCGCACGACGAAACGGTCCGGGCCAACCAGCGACAGGCTTTCGTTGACAAACAGGCCGCTCATGCAAACCACATCGACCGCCATGGCCGAGAGGTCCTCGAGTTTCAGCCAGCCAAGGCCGAAGCCGGTGACGCCCACGCTGACGCCAAGCGCCTTCATCATGGCGAGGTGCTGGGCGATGGCGCGCGGATCATGGCCCGGCCCCCTGCCCGGCGCGTCCGCCCCCGTCGCCTGTCCTTCGCCGTCGTCGTGGCAACTGTTGCCGACCTCCATCGGCCCTGTTTCCGGCGCGCTTTCCTTCGGCGTCCCATGCCGGGCCGGCGGTGATTCTGCGGGCGCGAACGCCTTCTCATCAAGGGCGATGACCAGTCGCGCCGACACGCCCGGATGCGCCGCCAGCCATGCGGCGACGGCGCCGCGCCACTCCGGGCTGACCAGCGTCGCCGGGGCGATGCACAACAACATGTGGGCGGCCGGGTCCGCCGCCAGCAGGCGCACGGTCTGCTCCAGCATCCGCTGGTCAAGCAAGCCGGAAAGGTTCATCTGCGCCGCGACCGGCGCCAGCGATCCCGGCCCCATCACCCCGGCGCCGCCGTCGCAGGCGGCGACCGGCAGCGCCTCCTCAAGACGCAGATCGGCGCCGTCGAGGTCGACCAGGCGGCGCCGGCCAAGGACGATGTCACGGCCGTTGAGCAGGGCGATCACATCGGGCATCGACATGGCGGCCGGCCGCGTGGCCGGCCGACGTCTGGCGCGGGGAGCCAGGACGGCCACCATCTCGCCAGCCTCAGCCGCCTGCCGCGCCGCCTCGCTGGCCCGCTCAAGCAGTGAGCTGGCGTCGCCGGCGCCGTCCGAGGCGGTCACCAGGCCCACATGGGCCTGCAGGCCGGGACAGGCCCGCTCCACATTGCGGGCAACCGCCGCGGCGGCCTGCCGGCCCTGCGCGCTGTCGCAACCATTGAGGATGAGGGCGAACTGCCCGGGGTCGAGCACCGCGACCACATCGGTGCGCCGCAGACGGCGCGCGATCGCCGCCGCCGCCAGGTCCGTCATCGCCGGATCGGACGCCGACACATCGGAGGTCCGGGGCGTGAGCAGACAGACGCCAGCCGACACCGAGCGCAACCCGCGGGCAGGATCATGCAGCATCGCCGTCAGCGTGCGCGTCACGATATCCCGCGCCGGCTGGATGCGGCGCCCGGCCAGCGGCGCATCCGGCGGCCGCCCGTCGATGGGGCACACCCGCATGACGCCTTCGGCCCGGGCGGGGCGTCCATCCGGGCCCGCGTGCCAGCGGCCGCGCTCCTCGATGACGCACAGGCCGCGACCGGCGTTGACCACATAACGGCAGCGAAACGGCGCGCCCTCGCCGTGATCCACCCCGGCGGCGCCGTGAATGACGTCGGCGCGACTCTCGCCGGAGCCGGGCGCCGCCAGTGACGCCCAGGCCTTGCCGGACGACAGATGCCGGCGGCGGTCGAAACCAAGGGCGGCCATGGCGGTGGGCCCCCAAACCAGGCGGTCGCTCGCCAGATCCCAGCTCCATGACGCCATGTGGCAGGCCAGAAGCCCCTGCGCCGGATCAAGCGCGCGCTCACCCTGGGCCGGGCACGGAGCCGCCTGACTGGCCGCCAGACGCCCCCCGGCGCGGCGCCCTGACCTGCGGGCCTGGAACGTCTCGCTGAATTTTCCTAATAAGCCGCGCATCACCGCATCCCGCCGCAACGGCAGGGCGCCTCCGGCTGGAATGCGGAATGCCCTGTCCTTAAATCTGACGCATGCCTCCGGGCGCGGGTGGCGCGCACCCGGCCGGAACTGCCCCTGCGCACGCCGGACCAACCTCCGGGAGGCTGGCGAAACCGGCTGCGCCGTTACGTCATCTGTCTTGCGGGCATGTTGGCCGGCGCATTGCTAACAGCCGGTAAAAGCTGGAGGAAAAGCAGCAGTTGTCACCGTGCTCCCCAGCCGTCCAGAGCTTCACAACCTGCTGACCGGCGCCGCCATCGCCGCGCCGCATTTGGCGGGTTGGCGCGCCGGCGAAGTCTCCCGGGCGGGGCGTCTTGAGCCGGGTTCCCGGGCCAGGCTCCCTGGCCGGACTTCCTGGACGCAGGAGCCCCACATGCGAAAACCCCGCATGCACCAGGCAGGCGGGGCTCGGAACCTGTTTGATCTGGCGGGTTCATCCGCCAGCTTCCAAACAATGTCGCGTGTCACCGGCCGGATGGCCGGCGCACGGCGTCAGGCGTCAGCGCGGGGCTTCAGCACCTGGCGACCGCGATACATGCCGGTCTTCAGGTCGATGTGGTGCGGACGGCGCAGTTCGCCGGAGTCCTTGTCCTCGACGTAGGTCGGGGCGGCGAGGGCGTCAGCGGAGCGGCGGAAACCGCGCTTCATCGGCGAGGTCTTGCGTTTTGGAACGGCCATGTCTGTCTCTCGAAGCGTTGCTGTAACGTCGGCCCGTGCGGTTCACGCTACAGCGACCGCGATCAGAACCCGTTTCGTTGGGGATGCGGGCTTATACAGGGTTCCCGCGACCTTGACCAGCCCCGCAAACACGGTCGCGACAAACCGGCCATCGGCCGTCACAGACAGGGCAGGGTCTGCTGCCGCGCCCGCGCCGCGATTCGCCCGGCGCGCGTCGCCACATAGCGCGATGGTTTTTCCGCGTCATAGCGGATGGGATTGGGCAAAACCGCCGCCAGACGCGCGGATTCGCCTGGCGTGAGCCTGGCGGCGCTCTTCCGGAAATAGCGTTGCGACGCCGCCTCGGCGCCGAAAATCCCGTCGCCCCATTCGGCCACGTTCAGATAAAGCTCCATGGTGCGGCGCTTGGACCAGACGATATCGGCCAGGGCCGCCAGCGGCAGCTCAAGCGCCTTGCGGACGGGGGATCGCCCTTGCCACAGCAGCAGGTTCTTCACCGTCTGCATGGTCAGGGTCGAGGCGCCGCGCGTCGGCAGGCCATCCTCATCGGTATCCTGGATCGCGGCGCGCAACTCCACCCAGTCCACACCGTGGTGCTGGCAGAAGCGCGCATCCTCCGAAGCGGCGACCGCCAGCGGCAACGAGGGGGCGATGCGCTCCAGCGGCGTCCAGATGCGGGTGACCGGCTGCCCGGTGAACCAGCGCGCGAGCATCAGGTTGGACACCGGCGGCGCGACCGCATAGAGCAGCATCAGCCCCAGCGGAATGGCGGCCAGCGCCAGCAGGACGAGGATGAGACGGTTCACCAGCTTGCGCAGCCACCGACGCCTGGGCGCGGCGCTCACAGCGGGCTCACCGGCGGGCGGCGCGTCTTCCGCCTCCACCTGAACGCGGCTGCGCCGGGAGGCCACGCCGTCGCCGGAATGGACCCTCGCCTTCTCCCTGGACCTGGTCCTGCCGCCAGCCCTGATCCCCACAAGCCCCGCTTCCCCCACCACTCCTGCCGCTAAGCCATGCCAGCCGCGGCGACCACCCGAAACATGGCAGCATACGATGACGTCGCGCGCCCTGTCTCGCCTCGCAACCAACCTGCGGCTTCACAAAACTTGACCCGCCCGCCCCGCTCCGGCAAGCCGCTGGCGACAGGCCGCTCCATGCGCCATGGACCCAGAAACCGGAGAAGCCAGGTGTCCGCCAGCCATCCAGACAATGCCCCGGCCGCGACGGCTGCCTCCGCGCAAGCCTTCCAGACGCGACTCGCCGACCGGGCGGCGGCCATGGAAACGACGTTGACGGAGATTTTCAACCGGCGCAGCGCCGCGCCGCCGCGGCTGCTCGCCGCCATGCGTCACGCGGCGTTGGGCGGCGGCAAGCGGCTGCGGCCATTCCTGACGGTGGAAACCGCCGCGCTGTGCGGCGCGGAGGCGGCGACGGCCCTGCCCACGGCGGCGGCCATTGAACTGTTGCACTGCTATTCCCTGGCGCACGACGACCTGCCGGCGATGGATGACGATGACCTGCGGCGCGGGCAGCCAACGGTTCACAAGGCGTTCGACGAGGCCACCGCCATCCTGGCCGGCGACGCCCTGCTGACGCTGGCGTTCGAGGTGATCGCCGACGCGGGGGCGCACCCCTCCCCCGACGTCCGCGCCAGGCTGACGCTGGGTCTCGCCCGCGCCGGCGGCATGACCGGCATGGTGGGCGGCCAGATGCTCGACCTCGCCGCCGAAGGGCGCTGGGGCGCGGCGCGCCTGTCGCCGGACGACATCCTGCATCTGCAGGCGCTGAAAACCGGCGCCCTGCTGGCGTTCGCCGTGGAGGCGGGCGGACTCGTCGCCGGCGCCGACGCTGACGTCCAGGCGCGGCTGGCGCGCTACGGCAAGGCGGTGGGCGGGGCGTTCCAGATCGCCGATGACATCCTCGACCACGAAGCCGACGCCGAAACCCTGGGCAAGCGGGCCGGCAAGGACGCGGAGAAGGGTAAGGGCACCCTGGTCACGGCGCTGGGCCTCTCCGGCGCCCGCGCCATCTGTGACGAACTGATCGACGGGGCCATCGCCGCGCTCGACTGTTTCGGCGCGGAGGCGGACATGCTGCGTCACGCCGCCCGCTTTGTCGGCGCCCGGCGCAGCTGACAACCGGCCCGTCACGGCCCGGAAAAACCTCGCCTCCCGCCGGCGGCCCTGGCCCGGGGTATCAGCGCCGGGCGCGCGGGCCATGTGGCCCCCTTTACGACAGGGGGCGCTTGTCAAACGGTCCGGTCTGGACTGGGTATCGGCGAGGCCGGCGGCCAGAAGTTGTCGGGCGTGAACCGCGCATGGGGCGTCGCCATCACCAGCGCGTCCACCGCCAGTGGCCTGACGTGTTTTGCCAATCAGGCGACGCGTCAACAAAAATGGCCCGCCCATGGGGCAGGCCATTGCATCTCCGGCAGAAACGCTCGCCCTCAGGCGGCGAGAACTTCCTTCGAGGCCACCGTGGTGTCGGCGTTGAGGCGGTAGACCAGCGGCACGCCGGTGGCCAGCTCCAGGCCGGCGATGGTGTCGGTGGTCAGGCCATCCAGCACCATGATCAGCGCCCGCAGGGAATTGCCGTGCGCGGCGACCAGCACGCGCTCGCCGCGCATCACCGCCGGCAGGATCTCGCGGATATAATAGGGCAGCACGCGGGCGGCGGTGTCCTTCAGGCTCTCGCCGCCGGGCGGCGGCACGTCGTAGGAGCGGCGCCAGACGTGGACCTGGTCCTCGCCCCACTTCGCCCGGGCGTCATCCTTGTTCAGGCCGGACAGCTCACCGTAATCGCGCTCGTTCAGGGCAATGTCGCGGACGGTCGGCAGATCGGGCTGGCCAAGCTGGCCAAGAATCAGCTGGGCCGTGCGCTGGGCGCGGGCAAGGCCCGAGGTGTAGCAGCGGTCGAACGACAGGCCCTTCGCCTTCAGGCGGTCGCCGGCGGCCTTTGCTTCCGAAACGCCAAGCTCGGTCAGGTCCGGGTCTTTCCAGCCCGTGAACAGGTTCTTGAGGTTCCAGTCGCTCTGGCCGTGACGGGCGAGAACAAGAAGGCGCTCGGTCATGGGATGAACTCCGGTTTCGGCGCGGCGGCCGTTCTGGCGTCGCGCCGGCAGTCACAGGGGAAAAATTTCGGAAACTGGAGCGGCTTCTGATCAACCAGACGGCTCCGCCTGATCGGGAAGCGCTCCATTTCGATCTGACGCACCTTACTTCAGGAAAAGCGGAGCCCGCTGTTCCCGGAGCGCCCTAACCAACGCCCAGGACGTCGGCCATGGAATACAGTCCCGGCGCCCGGCCGCGCGTCCACAGGGCGGCGCGCACGGCGCCGCGGGCAAAAATGCCCCGGTCTTCCGCGTGATGCGACAGGGTGATGCGCTCTTGGGGACCGGCGAAAATGACGCTGTGATCACCGACCACCGAGCCGCCGCGCAAGGTGGCGAAGCCGATGTCGCCCGGCGTGCGCGGGCCGGTGTGGCCGTCGCGGACGCGCACGGAGCGCTGGCCAAGGTTGATCCCGCGCCCTTCGGCGGCGGCCTCGCCGAGCAGCAAAGCGGTGCCGGAAGGGGCGTCGACCTTGTGGCGATGGTGCATTTCCAGCACCTCGATATCGAAGTCCTCGCCCAGCGCCGCCGCCGCCTGGCGCACCAGCGCCGCCAGCAGGTTGACGCCAAGGCTCATGTTGCCGGAACGCACCACCACATTGCGCTTCGCCGCCTCCGCGAGGGCGGCGAGATCGGCTTCCGACAGGCCAGTGGTGCCGATGATGTGGGCGACGCCACGCTCCGCCGCCAGCCCGGCAAGGGCGACCGTCGCCGCCGGAGCGGAGAAGTCGATGACGGCGCCGGCGCCGTCGAGGGCTTTCCCCACGTCGTCGGTAACGATGACGCCGCTTTCGCCGACGCCGGCCAGCAGGCCCGCGTCCTTGCCGATCGCCCCGGCGCCGGGACGATCCGTGGCGCCGTGCAGCACAGCGCCCTGTGTGTCCGCGATGGTCGTCACCAGCATGCGGCCCATGCGCCCGGCGGCGCCGAATACGACCAGCTTCATGTCGCCCATGATCTCAGCCCTCGCCCGGCTGCGGGCCGTCGTAGCCGTCGATCACCACCATGTCGGCGACGGCGTGGCCATCACGCAGCGCCTTGGCGCGCCTGTATTCCGGTGAGTTCCAGCAATCGATCGCCGCCTGGCGGCTGGGAAACTCGATGACCACGTTCCGGGCGCGCGCGTCGCCCTCGACCGCCTCGAAGTCGCCGCCGCGCACCAGGAAACGGGCGCCGTATTTGGCGAACGCTTCGGCGTTGGCCGCCACATAGGCCTTGTAGGCGTCGGCGTCCGACACGTCGACGCGTCCGATCCAGTAACCCTTCGCCATGCTCTGTTCCCTTCCCGGGCGCTGATCCGGTCCGATCAAAGCGCCGCTTCGATATCCTGAACGATGGTCCGCGCCACGGCGACCGGGTCGGCTGCCTCCGTCACCGGGCGACCAACCACCAGATAGTCCGCCCCGTTGGCGATGGCCTGACCAGGCGTCACCGCCCGCTTCTGGTCGCCGAGGGCCGCGCCCGCCGGACGGATGCCGGGGGTCACCAGCAGCATGTCGTCACCGACGATGGCGCGCATCGCCAGGGTTTCCTCGGCGGAGAGGATGAGGCCGTCGATGCCGGCGGCGCGCGCCTGGACGGCGCGACGGGCCACGGTGTCGCGCACGCCTGCGGCATAGCCGGCTTCGGCGAGATCGGCGTCATCATAGGAGGTCATGACGGTGACGCCGAGGATCTGCAGGGCGCTGGCGCCGCGGCCGCGCGCGGCGGCCCGCATGGTCTGCGGATAGGCGTGCACCGTCAGGAAGCGGCCGCCGAGGCTGGCGATGCGCGCCGTGGCCTTCTCGACCGTGTTGGGAATGTCATGCAGCTTCAGGTCGACGAAGACCTGCTTGCCCTGGTCGGCCAGCTCGCCAACGAACGGCAGCCCGCCGCCGTAAACCAGCTCCATCCCGACCTTGTAGAAGCTCACCGCGTCGCCAAGCCGCGCCGTCATGGCGCGCGCCGCCGCCACGTCCGGGAAATCCAGCGCGACAATCAGACGGTCCCGGGGCGAAATGGCCGCGCGGGGCGGCCGGGAGGGGGTTTGCGCGTTCATGACGCCTCTTCGCACAGGCGCCGCGCCACGCTCAAGCCCTCAGGACGACGAATCCGTCCTGACCAATGGCCGGGCGCGACAGCGGCGGATCAACGCGGGCGGTGTTTGCCATTGGGAAGCGCATGCGGCGCGTGCCCGTGGGCGCGCCCATTCACGTTCTGGCAGCGCCGGTAAGCCCAGACCCGCGCCGGCGGCAGGTTCCACCAAACCCGGCCGGACGGCTGCGAGGTGTAGTCCCCGGATTTCGGAATCGGCGAAACCGGCGAATAGGTGAACTGCACGAAGGGCGCGTCTGGCTGCATCAGATGGAAGGCGTCATTCAGCAGCTTCATCCGCATGGGCAGCGGCTTGGTGAACAGCGGCAGGCTGGACACGGTGGCCGCCGCCGGACCTTCCAGGCGCCCGGCCAGCAGTTCCGGAAAATTGTAAGCGTCGCCCTGCAGGATGGTGGCGGCGGGAAAACGCCTGGCCAGCAGCGCGCAGAAGTCGGCGCTGTACTCCACCAGGATCAGCCGGTCTTCCGGCACGCCGCGACGCAGGATGGCTTCGGTGACCGGGCCGGTGCCAGGTCCAAGCTCAATCACCTGGCCCGGGGCCGCTGGATCGAGGTAGCTGGCCATGGTGCGGGCGAGCATCTTGCCGGAGGGCGTCACCGCCCCGGTAACCAGCGGGCGCTCCACCCATGAGCGCAGGAATCGCGCCTCATCCTCGATGCGGACGGGCGGTTTTCCGGATTGACGTTGGCGGGGCAAGGTCAGCGGGCTCCGGCCGGGTGAGACGCGGCGCAACAGCCAGGGCCGCTGCGCTCCACGGTTGCTGCTGCAAGATCGCCAACTGACATGGAATTCCTTCCATCGATGCATGGCGCGTGATGGTTCGAACACAAACGCATCGCGCTCCATGTTTTTAATATCGCATGATATTCGCGAATAACCGGTATCCACTTATTCACGTCATGCGCCAGCCCTGACTGCGGACCGGTCACAGGCTGTTGCTCCAGGCGAGCCGCACCGTCCCACGGATGGTCTGGCCAGCCCTGACTGCTTCTGGTTACACCCGTTGCGGCGGAGCGCATAGGGCTCCAGGCCAAATTCCAGCCGGGACAACCGGTTTTGATCGCGCCGCCGCCATGAACTACAACCGGGGGGGCCAGACTATTCCAGGCTGTTTCAGCCGCCCAGGCCGCCGAACAGTTCCTTGACCCGGGACAGGAAGCCCGCGCTTTCCGGGTGCGTTTCACCCGAGGATTCCCGCTCGAACTCCTGCAACAGTTCGCGCTGACGGCGCGACAGGTTCTGCGGCGTCTCGACCACGACCTGGATGTACAGATCGCCGACGTTGCGGCTGCGCAGCACCGGCATGCCCTTGCCCTTCAGGCGCAGCTGGCGGCCGGTCTGCGTGCCCGCCGGGATCGAGACTTTCGCCGGCTCGCCATCCAGGGTCGGAGCCTCGAACTCACCGCCAAGCGCCGCCAGGGTCATCGACACCGGAGCGCGGCAGAACAGGTCAGCGCCGTCACGCTGGAAGATGGCGTGCGGCTTGATGGCCAGGAAAATGTACAGATCGCCGGCCGGGCCGCCGTTGCTGCCCGCCTCGCCCTCGCCCGACAGACGGATGCGCGTGCCGTCCTCGACGCCGGCCGGCACGTTGACCGACAGGTTGCGCTCGCGGGTGACGCGGCCGGCGCCGTGGCAAACGTCGCATGGATTGTCGATGATCTCGCCCCGGCCACCGCAGGTCGGGCAGGTGCGCTGGATGGCGAAAAAGCCCTGGGCGGCGCGCACCTGACCGGCGCCGCCGCAGGTTCCGCAGGTGCGGGCGCGCGAGCCGGCCTTGGCGCCGGTTCCCTCGCAGCTGTCACAGCGCACCGCGGTCGGCACGCGGATCGCGGCGGTCTTGCCAGCGAACGCTTCCTCCAGGGTGATTTCGAGATTGTAACGGACATCGGAGCCGCGATTGCGGCCCTGGCGGCCGCCGCGGGCGCGACTGTCGCCGAAGAAATTGTCGAAGATGTCGGTCATGAAATCGGAGAAGTCGGCGCCGAAACCGGGCCCCGCGCCGCCGCCCATGCCGCCCTGCTCGAAAGCCGCGTGACCAAACCGGTCGTAAGCGGCGCGCTTCTGGCCGTCCTTCAGAACCTCATACGCCTCGGCCACTTCCTTGAAACGCACCTCGGCGGCCGCGTCGCCGGGGTTCCTGTCCGGGTGCCATTTCATGGCCAGCTTGCGAAAAGCGACCTTCAGGTCACCGTCAGAGGCGGTCCGTTCAACCTCAAGGACCTCGTAGTAGCAGCGCTTGGTCATCGGGCAAATTCCAGACCTGATCCTGTCATCTTCTCATCGTCAGCCATGCGCGTGAGCGCCATGACCATTCAGCCGGGCACAACCAGACCGCCGCCCGGTCTCTCCCGGCATGCGCGTCATATGGTGATCCGGCTTTTTCCAGAAAACGTCCAAACCCTGAAGCCATTGTCCAGCGAGGCCTTTTCCGCCGCACGCCGGGATATGGCTTCCATTCAGCCAGGGCCAATTTCCGGCCCTGGCCGGCCTTCGCCCGGACGCGCGAACCGTCGCGACGCCCCGGAACTGTCGCGCCCAAAGGCAACGGGGCCGCAAATCGCGGCCCCGCGCCAGAGGCTCAACCCTGCTTCTTGTTGTCGTCGACTTCCTGGAAGTCGGCGTCGATGACGTCGTCATCCTTTTTGGCGCCAGCGGCGGCGGCGTCGCCGCCTTCCGAAGCCTGCTGGGCTTCATACATGGCCTGGCCCAGCTTCATCGAAGCCTGCATCAGCTCATTGGTGCGCGCCGTGATCGCCTCGACGTCTTCGCCCTCAAGCGCGGTCTTCAGGGCGGCGACAGCCGTCTCGATCGCCGTCTTGTCGGCGGCCGAAACCTTGTCGCCATACTCCGCCACCGACTTCTCGGTGGAGTTGACCAGCGCCTCGCCCTGGTTCTTCGCCTCGACCAGCGCGCGACGCTTCTTGTCCTCGTCGGCGTGCGCCTCGGCGTCCTTGACCATCTTGTCGATGTCGGCGTCGGAAAGACCGCCCGAAGCCTGGATGCGGATGGCCTGCTCCTTGCCGGTCGCCTTGTCCCGGGCCGAGACGTTGACGATGCCGTTGGCGTCGATGTCGAAGGTCACCTCCACCTGCGGCACGCCGCGCGGCGCCGCGGGGATGCCGACCAGGTCGAACTGGCCCAGCGCCTTGTTGTCGGCGGCCATTTCGCGCTCGCCCTGGAAGACGCGGATGGTCACGGCGGTCTGGTTGTCCTCAGCCGTCGAGAACACCTGGCTCTTTTTGGTCGGGATCGTGGTGTTGCGGTCGATCAGGCGGGTGAACACGCCGCCCAGGGTTTCGATGCCCAGGGAGAGCGGGGTCACGTCGAGCAGCAGCACGTCCTTGACGTCGCCCTGCAGCACGCCGGCCTGGACAGCCGCGCCGATGGCGACGACCTCATCCGGGTTGACGCCCTTGTGCGGCTCCTTGCCGAAGAACTGCTTCACGACCTCCTGGACCTTCGGCATGCGGGTCATGCCGCCGACCAGGACCACCTCGTCGATCTGGCCAGCCGAGAGGCCCGCGTCCTTCAGCGCCTTGCGGCACGGCTCGACGGTGCGCTGGATCAGGTCGTCGACCAGGCTCTCGAACTTGGCGCGCGACAGCTTGAGCGCCAGGTGCTTCGGACCGGAGGCGTCCGCCGTGATGTACGGCAGGTTGATCTCGGTCTGCGAAGCAGAGGACAGCTCAATCTTGGCCTTCTCGGCGGCTTCCTTCAGACGCTGCAGGGCGAGCTTGTCCTTCTTCAGGTCAATGCCCTGCTCCTTTTTGAATTCGTCCGCCAGGTACTCGACCAGGCGCATGTCGAAGTCCTCGCCGCCGAGGAAGGTGTCGCCGTTGGTCGACTTCACCTCGAACACGCCGTCGCCGATCTCGAGGATCGACACGTCGAAGGTGCCGCCGCCAAGGTCATAGACGGCGATGGTGCCGGACGACTTCTTGTCGAGGCCATAGGCGAGCGCCGCGGCGGTCGGCTCGTTGATGATGCGCAGCACTTCAAGGCCGGCGATCTTGCCGGCGTCCTTGGTGGCCTGGCGCTGGGCGTCGTTGAAGTACGCCGGCACGGTGATGACGGCCTGGTCGACGGTCTGGCCAAGGAAAGCCTCCGCCGTCTCCTTCATCTTCTGCAGCGTGAACGCCGAGATCTGGGAGGGGGAGTAATCCTTGCCGTCCGCCTCGACCCAGGCGTCGCCGTTCTTCGCCTTGACGATCTTGTATGGAACAAGGCCGATGTCCTTCTGGGTCATCGGATCGTCAAAGGAGCGGCCGATCAGGCGCTTGATGGCGAAAAAGGTCTTTTCCGGATTGGTGACGGCCTGGCGCTTGGCCGGCTGGCCAACGAGGCGCTCGCCATCGTCGGTGAACGCGACGATCGACGGCGTGGTGCGCGCGCCTTCCGCGTTCTCGATAACTTTTGGCGTCGAGCCGTCCATGACGGCGACGCAGGAATTGGTGGTGCCGAGGTCGATGCCAATGACCTTACCCATGATTGATCCCTCACTTTCAAAGCAGACCGCCAGGCCCCGAAGCGACCCGGCCATGGCCCGGCCTGTCATCCATGCCGGCATGACAGACCAGATAGAGTGAATGCGGCCGCCTGCTGGATTTGCAACCGCATCCGGGTGGTTTGACCGCGTCGTCCGCCGCGCGGCGGATCGCCGCCCGGCAAACAGAACGCGCTGTTCTCATCGCGCTATATAGGAGGCCGCTCCATGGCCCGCAAGCCAGCCTCAGGCCTGCGACGTCCACATGACCGACCTCCATCGCAACGCCAGTTCTGCGGCGCAAGCATGGCCATCGCCCAAGGCCGAAAACCTGTCGCCGGCTGCTTCTACACGGTGACGGTTCATGCAACGACGCCAGCGCTGACCTGAGGCTCACTTGCCTGAAGCTCACTTGCCTGGGCTCGCTTGCCTGAGGCTCACTTGGCGAGCCCTGCGTCGACGCGCAAGAGGACGCAGCCGGCAAAACCCCGGCCGTCCGCAGGTCAGGCGAATGACTGGCGCAAAAGCGCTGGGCCAAGGCAGCCCGCATGGCGTTCGCCGCTCACCGACCGCCGGTGGATCAGGCGGATAAGGGCTCAGTAGCGCAGTTCGCCGCGGCGGGCCGCGCCCAGCGCCGCCGACAGGGCCGCGGCGAAACTCTCCCGCTCCGCCGCCGACAGCGCCTCGCCTACCGGCACCACCTGGCCGCGCGAGGCGAGGCTGAGCCGCAGCAGACCGAACTCCTCGTCGTTCTCCCGCAGCAGGCTGGTCCACAGGGGATTGAAGCGCCACTCCGCCTGCTCGCCCGTATGCGACACCTTGCGCAGCATCAGGGTGACGCTGGTGACAACGATCTCCTCAAACGCCGCCGCGTGCGCGAAGCTGAGGCGGAAGGCCACGTAAAGCGCCAGCACATCGAGGCCGAAAAAGCCGGCGACAGGCCAGGCGCCCATGATGACGAACGGCAGGCTGGCGATGACGCTGCACACCAGAACCAGGGCCATGACCAGCCGGAAGCCACGCGCGCCCAGCGAACGGTGCGGCGTGATCAGCACGCGGAATTCATCCCGCTCCGCCGGATCGGGCCAGCGCGCCGGCTCCATCGCGTCATCAGGCGGCGCCAACGGCAGCGCTGGCTGAACGTCATGTGGATTGCCTGTCATGATGGCTTTCACCATAACCCCCTCATGACTGTCCGCAAATCCGCTTCTTCCGCGAACGCGACGCCGGCGAAAAAGCCGGCCGGAAAAAAAGCCGGCAAGGCCCCAGGCCGGAGCGCCCGCAAACCTGCGGCGCTGCAGCTGCTGCCGCCGGCGGAAATCACCGAAATTTTCGCCCGCTTCCACAAGGTGGACCCGGAGCCGCAGGGCGAGCTGGAATATGTGAACGCCTACACCCTGCTGGTGGCGGTGGTGCTGTCGGCCCAGGCGACGGACGTCGGCGTCAACCGGGCGACGCGCGGGCTGTTCGCTGTGGCCGACACGCCGCAGAAAATGCTGGCGCTCGGCGAGGACGTGGTGCGCGACCACATCAAGACCATCGGCCTGTTCCGCGCCAAGGCGCGCAATGTCATCGCTCTTTCACAACTGCTGATCGACCGTCACGGCGGCGAAGTCCCGGCGGATCGCGAGGCGCTGGAAGCCCTGCCTGGCGTGGGACGCAAGACAGCCAACGTGGTGCTGAACATTTTCTTCGGCCAGCCCACCATCGCCGTCGACACCCATCTGTTCCGGGTGTCGAACCGGATTCCACTGGCGCCAGGCCGCACGCCGCTGGAGGTGGAACAGGGCCTGCTGCGCGTGATCCCGGAGCAGTACCTGCTGCACGCCCACCACTGGCTGATCCTGCACGGGCGCTATGTCTGCAAGGCGCGCAAACCCGAGTGCTGGCGCTGCCTGATCGCTGATCTGTGCCGGTATGAGCCCAAAAGCACGCCGGGATAAATCGGGTCGGTCCGCTTCCGCTGTCTCAGCCAAACACGATCAGGCCGGCAAGGCCGGCGGCGCCGACGACCAGGCGCCACCAGCCGAACAGGGCGAAGCCGTGGCGCGAGACGTAGCCAAGCAGACTGCGCACGACAAACAGGCCGGAGATGAACGCCATGGTAAAGCCGATGACGATCAGGCCGCCGTCGTTAAAGGTCAGCAGTTTGTAGTTTTTCAGCAGGTCCCAGGCGAAGGCGCCAGCCATGGTCGGCATGGCCAGCCAGAACGAGAACTCCGCCGCCGCCCGCTTGGTGGCGCCGAGGAACATGGCGCTGACGATGGTGGCGCCGGAGCGGGACACGCCCGGAATCATGGCGAGGCATTGGGCGCAGCCGATGGCCAGATAGGTGCGCAGCGGGAAGGTTTCGGCGTCGTCGTAGCGCGGCTCCAGCTTCAGCCCATCCACGACCAGCAGCACCAGACCGCCAATGATCAGCGCCACGCAGACAACCCACGGGTTGAACAGCACGCCCTTGATGAAGCCGTGCAACAAGGCGCCGAGCACCGCCGCCGGCAGGAAACCCACCAGCACGCCAATGACGAAACGCTGCGTCTCGGGGCGCGTGCGCAAGGTGCGGAGCAGGAAGACGATGCGGCCGAAATAGACCGAGACGATGGCGAGGATGGCGCCAAGCTGCACCAGCACCTCAAAGGTCTGGCCCGTGGATTTGAAGCCAAGGAAATGGCCCAGCAGCAACAGATGGCCGGTCGACGACACCGGCAGGAATTCGGTCAGCCCTTCGACAAGCCCCAGAACCGCAGCCTGGAACGCCTCGATGATGCCCATTCGTATTGCTCCAGACTGTCCGCCGCCGCCATGGTTTCCGCACGACGGTCAACAATTGCTTGTGATTCACATCTGGCCCGGACAGCGCCGGACCGGCTCCATGCCGTTGTTTTTTCACGTATTGCGCCGGCCCCGCCGCGCGGCGCCAGCGCGGAGCGGCCTTGCCCCAGGGCCAATTGCGGCGGCCACGCCGGATGGTCGCCACATTCCGCAGTGATACAGGTCGAATCATGGCGCCAGAACGTCGGCGGCCGTTGACAGCAGGGGCCGCGCCCCAACGCCGAAAGGCCCAAGCAGGTATCTCCCCATCACTGAATGGACGGTTAATGCCCCCACTCATCACAGGAACGGCCGAAGCGGCGCAAAAGACAATGATTGTCGCCAGATGCGCTCCTCACTATACGGGAGCCCTTCCCGAGAAATCCTGGTCCGGCCGCCGCCTGACGCCTGAGTGGATCTGCCCCTGATGGCCACCCTGCACCATCACGCCTTCTGTCCGCATTCCCGCTTCGTCCGCCTGGTGCTGGGCGAGTTCGACGTCGCGCCGGAACTGGTCGAAGTGCGGCCGTGGGAGCGACGTCAGGAGTTCCTGATGCTCAACCCGGCTGGCGACACGCCAGTGCTGGCGGCCGATGGGGCGCTGCATCCCGACAGCGACGCGGAAGGCGCCGCTCCGGCCGGCGCCGCGCCTCTGGTGCTTTCCGGCGCCGCCGTCATCAACGAATATGTCGACGAATTGCTGGGCGCGCGCCACCCGGACCGGCGTCTGTTGCCTGGCGGCATTGCAGAGCGCGCAGAGGCCCGGCGCCTCACCGCCTGGTTCAACGAAAAATTCTTCGCGGAAGTCACCACCTATCTGTGCACCGAGAAGATCTACAAGCGCTTCATGGCGACGGAACTGGGCGGCGGCCCGCCGGACATGAACGGCGTGCGCGCGGCGCGCGCCAACGTGCGCTATCACCTGCGCTACATTGGCTTTCTGCTACGCGACGCGCCGTTTCTCGCCGGCGCGCGCCTCACCAGCGCCGATCTGGCGGCGGCGGCGCACCTGTCCTGCGTCGATTACCTTGGCGACGTGCCGTGGAGCGAGGACGAGGCGGCGGCGGCGTGGTATGGTCGCATCAAGTCGCGCCCGTCGTTCCGCACCCTGTTGCAGGACCTGGTGCCTGGCATGGCGCCGGCGACGACCTATGCGCGGCTGAACGTCTGAGAAGGACCTGCGCGGCTGGCGATGTGGCGGCCGACCGGCGGACGGAATGAGCATGCGCGACGCCTCCCCACCTGACAGCCGCCGGCAACGGTCCGCCGGCCATGGCAAGACAGCACGCCCAGAGACGCTGGAGGGGGCGGCGCTGAAGGGGGCGGCGCTGCGCGAGGCGGTGGTGGCGCGCGCCCGGGCTGAGGGGTTTGACGTGGCCCGCGTCGCCCCGGCGGCCGCCCTGCCCGAAACCGGCGCGCGGCTGATGGCCTGGCTCGACGCCGGCTATCATGGCGACATGGAGTGGATGCGCGAAGGCGCCGAACGGCGCGCCAGTCCACAGGCGATGTGGCCGGAAGCGCGCTCCGCCCTGGTGCTCGGCCTCAATTACGGTCCCGACCACAACCCGCTCGACCATCTGGCTGCCCGGGATCGCGGGCTGATCTCGGTCTACGCCCAGGGCCGCGACTATCACGAGATCATCAAGGGGCGGCTGAAACAGGTCGCCGGTTTCCTCGCCTCGCGCGGCGGCGCCGACGTCAAGGTGTTCGTCGATACGGCGCCGCTGATGGAAAAACCGCTGGCCGCCCGCGCCGGCGTCGGCTGGCAGGGCAAGCACAGCGTGCTGGTGTCGCGCACCCTGGGCAACTGGCTGTTCCTCGGCGTTATTCTCACCACCGCCGAATTGCCGCCGGACCCGCCTGGCCAGCCGAGTTGCGGCTCATGCCGCGCCTGCCTGGACGTCTGCCCCACCCAGGCGTTTCCGGCGCCGTATCAGCTCGATTCACGGCGCTGCATCTCCTACCTCACCATCGAACACGCGGGACCGGTTCCGCACGCTTTCCGCAAGGCGATCGGCAACCGGATTTTCGGTTGCGACGACTGCCTGGCCGTCTGTCCCTGGAACAAGTTCGCCAGGGTCGGCCACGACGCGAAGCTGGCGGCGCGCGCGGAGAACGACCGGCCGGCGCTGGCTGAACTGCTGACGCTCGACGACGCGACGTTCAGAAGCCGGTTTGCCGGCACGCCGGTGAAACGCACCGGGCGCGACCGGTTTTTGCGCAATGTTCTGATCGCCACGGGCAACTCCGGCGACGCCAGGCTGGCGGAGCCGGCGGCGCGGTTGCTCGATGATCCATCGGCGCTGGTGCGCGGCGCGACGGTCTGGGCCCTCGGCCAGTTGCTGGACGCGGACAGTCTTGGCAAGTTGCGGCGTCAGAACGCCGCCGAACGCGACCCGGAGGTTCTGGCCGAATGGGAGGCTGCGGCTGGTTTCCCCGCGCAGATATCGGAACCGGAGCAGGCGTAATGTCAGAACTGTTTGTGTTTGGGCTGGGATTTTCGGCGCAGGGTTATGTCAGCCGCCATGGCGCCGGTTACCAACGCATCACCGCCACCCGCCGGCAGTTGCGGGACGCTGCAACAGACACGGCGACGCCCCGCCTGACGCTGCACGCGTTTGACGGCTCCGCGACAACCACGCCCGATCCGGCGATCGCCGCCGCGCTCAGCCGCGCCAGCCATCTGCTGGTGTCCGCCCGGCCAGACCAGGCCGGCGACCCGACCCTGCGCCATTTCGGTGACCTCATCGCCGGCGCAACCGGGCTGACGCACATCGTTTATCTCTCCACGGTCGGTGTTTACGGCGACCATCAGGGCGCGGTGATCGAGGAAGACGCCGAACTGCGACCGGGCAGCGCCCGCAACCGTGCGCGCGTCACGGTGGAGCAGCAATGGCTGGAGCTGGGACGCGCCACCGGCAAATCCGTGCACGTCCTGCGCCTGGCCGGCATTTACGGGCCGGGCCGCAACCAGCTGGTGAAGATCCGCGACGGCGTGGCGCACCGGCTGATTCGCGCGGGGCAGGTGTTCAACCGCATCCACGTGGACGACATCGCCGCGGCGATCGACGCCGCCTTCAACCGGGCGCAGGTGGAGCAACGCGTCTGGAACGTCACCGACAGCGAGCCCTGCGCGCCGCAACTGCCGGTTGAGTACGCGGCGGAGCTGCTTGGCGTCGCGCCGCCGCCGGCCATCGCCTTCGAGGACGCCGAGCTGACGCCCATGGCGCGCAGCTTCTGGAGCGGGAACAAGCGCGTCTCCAACCGCCGCATGCGCGAGGAACTGGGCGTGACGCTGGCCTATCCGAGCTATCGCGAGGGTCTGTCGGCGCTGGCCGCCGCCGGCGAAGGGCGCTGACGGCGCCCTCTGACGGATCCGGCCCTCAGACCTCGCCGCCGCCGGCGAAATGATTGACGTAGCGCTTGCTGATGACGGACACCGGCAGCAGCACCAGCACGTCGGTGGTGCCGAACTGGCGGTCGACCACGGCCTCCCCGCCGAAGGAAGCGCCGAGGCGCAGGTAGCCCTTGATCAGCGGCGGCAGGGCGTGCAGCGCTTTTTTCGGGTCCACCGCCTCCTTGGCCATGCGGTTCATGTCGACGCGGCAGGACGGCAACGCCTGCACGGCCCAGTCCCCGGGCGGCGCGGCGAAATGGTAAAGAAAGCTCAGCGGCAGGGCCAGCTTTTCAGCATCAACGCCCTCAAGGCTGGCGCAGCCGAACATGGCGTCGATGCGGTGATGCCGCACATAGTTCCAGATGCCCTGCCACAGCAGCTCCACCGTGCGCTTGGTGCGATATTCCTTCAGCACGCAGGAGCGACCCAGTTCCAGGAAGCGCTTGCCGCGATGGCGGGCCAGCAGCGGCGCGATGTCGAATTCGCTGGCGGTGTAGAAGCCGGCATGGCGCTCCGCCACCTCCTGACGCAACAGGCGGTAGGTGCCGACCACCTTCGGCTTGCGCTTTTCGACGCCGCCAGCCTCGCC
Organism: Camelimonas lactis; assembly: GCF_004342915.1. Classification (GTDB taxonomy): domain Bacteria; phylum Pseudomonadota; class Alphaproteobacteria; order Rhizobiales; family Beijerinckiaceae; genus Camelimonas; species Camelimonas lactis. The sequence goes on along the minus strand of NZ_SLWL01000003.1, from coordinate 316,345 downwards.
ATTGTCGATCACCAGCAGATGGTCGCAGATGGCGTCGAAACCATCCATGTCGCGCCGGGCCAGTCGGGCGGCGGGATTGGGGACCGCCGACATTTCTTCATAAAACACGCGATAGCGCAGGCGCTGCGCCTGTTTGATCTGCTTGCGCGTGGTGGCGAGCCGCACCTCGAGCGAACCTATACGACCCAGCACCGGCGAAATACCGCCGAGGTCGGCCACGAAATCGGGCAGCGGAACATGGCCGGGAATCAGCTTCAACGCGCCATTGCCCGCGCGCCGGGCCGGATACAGCATGGCCGCGGCCGCCATCGGGGCAAAACGGTTGAGAAGCGGATTGCCCCCCGCGGCGGGCCGGCCCTCGCGCCAGTCGTTGCTCATGCAGACGCGCCTCTTGATCGCATCATATGCCCCTCACCCAGCCGCGCGCCCCTGCGCGCGTTACAGGCGATGCGCTTATAATCATATTCCCTGAGCTGGAGTGTGACAATTGTGAGCCTTTGTACACAAGGACTCCAGCCGTTTGCGACAGGTCCGTCACGCGTGCCCGGGGCGCCACAGTAGCGGCCGGACCTTTGACGCAGCCGCCCTGGCGTGCCAGATGCGCGCCAGATACGGCGACGCGCCGGCGAACGCCGACGATGACAGGAAGGGCGCGGCAATGGGCGATCTGGACGGGCTGCTGGTGGTGTCGGTCGAGCAGGCGGTCGCCGCGCCCTACGCCTCCTCACGGCTTGCCGACGCGGGGGCGCGGGTCATCAAGATCGAGCGGCGCGAGGGCGACTTCGCCCGCCGCTACGACCGGCACGTCAACGGCCTCAGCAGCTATTTCGTCTGGCTGAACCGGGGCAAGGAATCGATCGCCGTCGATCTGCGCGATGCGGGCGACATCGCCCTGATCCGGCGCATGGCGCTGCAGGCGGACGTGTTCATCCAGAACGCCGCGCCGGGTGTGCTGGCGAGCCTCGGCCTCGACATGGCGGAGCTGCGCGCGGCCAATCCGCGCCTCATCACCTGCTCCATCTCCGGTTATGGCGAAGATGGTCCGTTGAAGGACCTCAAGGCTTACGACCTGCTGGTGCAGGGCGAAACCGGGCTCGCCGCCATTACCGGCACGCCGGAAGGCTCCGGCCGCGTCGGCGTCTCGGTCTGCGACATCGCCGCCGGCATGACCGCGCATCAGGCGATCCTGCAGGCGTTGATCGGCCGCTATCGCACCGGCAAGGGCCGGCACATCGCTGTCTCGCTGTTCCACGCCCTCGCCGACTGGATGAACGTGCCCTATCTGCAATTCGTCATGGGCGGCGCCGATGTGAAGCGCATGGGGCTCAACCACCCCACCATCGCGCCTTATGGCGCCTATCCCTGCGCCGGCGGCAAGGAAATCCTGTTCTCCATCCAGAACGAGCGTGAATGGCGCAAGCTGTGTGACGATGTGCTCGGCCTGCCGGAACTGGCCGATGATCCGCGCTTTGTGGACAATACAGCCCGCGTGCACAACCGTCCGGCGCTGGACGCGGCGATCAACGCCGTGTTCGGCAAGCTGCCGCGCGAGGAGGTTTCCGATCGGCTGGAGGCGGCGCGCATCGCCTGGGGCCGCATCAATGGCCTCGACGATCTGGCCAGCCACGCCCAGGCGCGCTTCGTGGAGGTGGAGACGCCGAAAGGCCGCGTGACGCTGCTCGGTCCCGGCGCGCTGCATGACGGCGCCTCGCCCGTCGGCGCCCGGGTGCCGGAGGTCGATGAACAGGGGCCGGCGCTACGGGCGGAATTCGCGGATTAAAACATTCGGGCGGCGCTTCAACCGGCGCTGCCCGGCAGGCGTATTTGCATTCCGCTTTGCCAGCCGGATACGTCATGGCCGGACCTGTTCCGGCATTCCCCGGAAGTAGCGTTCGCAATGCCTGCGTAGGATTTGGGGCGCGCAGACCTGAATGCCCGCGCCACGCGGGGGCTGACGTGGCGGGAATGAAAGGGGCAGAGCGCGCGCCATGGGGGATGCATCCCGCCATGGCGCCAATCGCTCATTCCCCGTCGATCCAGCGCAGGGCGCGGGCGAGCAGGCTGACGGCGTGGGCGTGCAGCTTGTCGCCGGTTTCCTTCGGGGCCTTGCCGGCGCAGGCGCGGGCGTGGGTGCCTTCGATAATCAGCGCCAGCTTGTAGCAGGCCAGCACGCCATACCATTTGATGTGCGTGAGGTCGCGGCGCGAATGCTTGCCGTAGTGTTCGACCAGCTCCGGAATGGTCGGAAAGCCGGTCCACGGCTGCACGGCGATATCGTCCGGGCGCGGCGTTTCGGTTTCGGACCAGGTGGCCATCATCCAGCCGAGGTCGAGCAACGGATCACCGATGGTGGTCAGCTCCCAGTCGACAATCGCCGCCATTTCCGGGCTGTCGTTGCGGAACATGACATTGGCCAGGTGATAGTCGCCATGGATAATGCCTGGCTCGAAAACCGGCGGCACATTGGCGGCGAGCCACGCCGCCACCCGGTCGACGCCGGGCAGGCATTCCGGCCCCGGCCAGCCGGCGTGTTCGCGATAGCTTTCCAGCTGCGAGCGCCAGCGGTCGACCTGGCGCTCCAGATAATTGTCGACCTTGCCGAAATCCTCCAGGCCAAGGGCGCGGTAGTCGAGCGCGCCGAGCTTGGCCACGGCCTCGACCATGGAGAAGCCCATGCGGCGGCGCACCGCCTCCGAGCCGGCGTGGTAGGGCGGCAGGCCGGTGGTGGCGTTGAACCCCTCGATCGGCTGCATCAGGTAGAAAAACGCTCCCAGCACGCTGTCGTCGGCGCAGGCGGCGATGAAACGCGGATGCGGCACGTCGCTGTCGGCGAGCGCCGCCAGCATGCGCGCCTCGCGCTGCATGGTCTTGTTGGAATTGCCGCGCAGGTGCAGCGGCGGCCGGCGCAGCACATACGCCCTGCCGTCACGATTGAAGCGCAACAGAATGTTCTGGGTGCCGCCGCTCAGGCTGGTCACATCCGTCAGGGGGCCGGAGCCAAGACCCTGACTGTCCATCCATCCGGCGAGCGCCGCCAGATCAACGCCGTGTTCCACGTTTCATCCTCCCCTGCGCGCCGGTTGTTCCGGCCGGATGCAGGCGTCGCACAAGGCGAGGCCCGCTTCCATCCGCATTAAACAAGCCGGCTCAATAAAGCGTCAGACCGCCATCGACGGTGAGCGTCTGACCGCAGACATAGGACGCATAGGGCGAAGCCAGGAACAGGGCGGCGCCGGCCATATCCTCCGGCTGGCCCATGCGACCGGCGGGAATTTTGGCCAGCGACGCTTCCAGGCGCTTCGGATTGCGCGTGGTGACGTGGGTCAGCTTGGTGTCGACCAGGCCAGGGGCGATGCCGTTGACGCGAATGCCCTCTGGCGCCCAGGCGGCGCCGAGCGTTTTGGTGAGGCTGATGGCCGCCGCCTTGGACGCCGCGTAGGCCGGGTTGCCGATATTGGCGCGCTGGCCGGAGACCGAGCTGACGATGATCAGGCTGCCGGTGTTTTCTGCCAGCGTCTGGCGGAACTTGCGGGCGCAATCCATGACGCTGTCGATATTGACGCCCATTACGCGATCCCAGCCGTCACGCTCGAACTCGGCGCGCTTGTAGGCGACAATGCCCTGGCACAGCACCAGCACGTCGAGCCTGGGGAATGGCGCCGGGGCTGCGTCCACCGCCGCCTGGTCGGAAACGTCGACCTTTGTGTAACCGAGGCCGTCGAGGTCGGAGCCGTCTTCCTTCGCGTAATCGGCGGCGCTGGCGCGGGTGCCCCAGACATGCACGTTGGCGCCATGCGCCCGAAACTGTTGGGCGATGCCGTTACCGATGCCGCTGGAGCCGCCGACGACCAGCACGTTGCGTCCTGAAAAATCGAACCCGTTCACGTGTTCACTCCCCGTTGGGACCGATGTTGCAGACCGGTCCCTGTCCGTATGTGACTTTTGACGTAACGACAGACGACGTCAAATATTTTATCCAGATGACCTAAACGCGAGCAGGGGCAGTCGTCAAGATGGCGGAAAAACAGGACCATGCGTCAGAAACGGCGCGGCAAGGCGCCCGCGAAGCGATCAAGCAGGCGGCGCGCGACCTGTTCGCCCGCCACGGCGTCGACGGCGTGACCGTGCGCGAGATCGTCGCCGCCTCGGGGCAGAAGAATCATGGCTCGCTCACCTATTATTTCGGCTCGAAGGAAGAACTGGTGCGCGAACTGGTGGCGGAAGGGGCGCGCGTCATCAACGAGGCGCGCAACGCCACGCTGGACAGGCTGGAGCGCAAGCCGGGCGGGCCGACCCTGCACGACGCGATGCAGGCGCTGGTGCTGCCGTCGTTCATCCCGGGTGACCCCAACGACGGCGCCGGCAGCTACATGCGCTTCATCACCCTGCTGTCGATGACGCACCGGCGGCTGTTCATGGCGTCGCTGGCGGGCGATCTCAATTCCGGCTATCTGCGTTGCCTCGATCTGCTGCGGCGGCTGACGCCGGGCATGGACGAGCGCCTGCGCAACCGGCGGCTGGTGTTCATCGAGGTCAGCCTCGGCGCCATGCTGTCGCTGCGCGAGACGGCGCTGGCCGGCGCGCCGCCGCCGCAGCACATGTGGCGCGATCCCCACGCGGTCGCCGATGTGGTGATGGCCTGCCTTGCCATCCTGACCGCGCCGGAGCCGGTGGTGGCTGATGCGGCCGGGTGAGGCCCGGCCGTTCGCCGCTCCGGCTGTTTCAGGAGACGGATTTCCCCTTCATGGGGAGCCGAAGCGCTTTCTCAGGTGGGAACCCGGCTCCAGGGCGGCGCCGGGATCGCCGCGCCGCGCAAATCGGCGATGGTGGGGAAGCCATTCACCGCCATCAACAGATCGGCTTCGGCCAAGATGCAGCGGATGACGTGGGAAACGCCAGCCGCGCCGCCAATGGCCAGGCCATAGGCGTAGGGCCGGCCAATGCCGACGGCCGCCGCGCCGAGCGCCAGCGCCTTGGCCACGTCCGAGCCGCTGCGCACGCCGGAGTCGAACAGCACCGGCGTATTGCCCGAGGCCTTCACCACAGCCGGCAGCATGTCGATGGCGGCGATGCCGCCATTGGCCTGCCGGCCGCCGTGGTTGGAGCAGTAAATGCCGTCGGCGCCGCCATCGATGGCGCGGCGGGCGTCGTCGGGATGGCAGATGCCCTTGAAGATCAGCGGCAGCTTTGTCAGCGAGCGCAGCCACGGCAGATCCTCCCACGTCAGCGGGTTGCCGAAGACACGGCCGAACATCTGCACGGCGGCGACCGGATCTTCCTCGACCGGCCTGGCCAGCAGCTTGCGGAACACCGGATCGGAAAAATAATTGGCCAGGCACAGACCGCGCAGCTGGGGGAAATTCGAGGTGGTGAGATCACGCGGCCGCCAGCCGGTGACCCAGGTGTCGAGGGTGACGACGATCGCCTTGTAACCCGCCGCCTCGGCGCGGGAGACGAGGCTGGCGGCGAGATCGCGATTGGTGGGCGTGTACAGCTGGAAGAAATTGGGCGTGTCGCCGAACTCCTGCGCCACGCGCTCCATGGGATCCTGCATCAGCGTCGAGCTGACCATGGTCACCTTGCTCTGCGCCGCGGCTTTCGCCGTGGCGATGTCGCCATGGCCGTCCTGATCGCAGATGCCGATGACGCCGACCGGCGCCAGGAACAGCGGCGAAGGCAGCTGCATGCCGAACAGGTTGACGGAGAGGTCGCGCTTCACCGCGCCGACGAACATGCGCGGGATGACGCCCCAATGGTTGAAGGCTTCGGCGTTCAGGTCCTGGGTGCGCTCATCGCCGCAGCCGCCGGCCACATAGGACAGCACCCCGGGCGCCATGGCCTGTGCGGCGCGCGCCTCCAGATCGCGATAACACATGGGGAATTTCGGGATATGCCCATGCAGGCCGCCGAAATAGATCTCGTTCTGAAAGTCGCCGAAATGAGGCATCCATTCCTCCGCAATACGGGCGCCTCTTGCGGGCGCCGTCTGATCGCCGCCCCTGTCGTGGACCGGCGCCGCATCTGACCAGATATCCGGCGCGGCGTCAGTCCCGTTTGTCGCCGGCTGGCCGAAAAGAATGGCGGTCGGGAGGACGCAGCGGGCCCGGACAGCAAAAACCCCCGGCGAAAAGCCGGGGGCTTGGGGCGTCAGGCAACACAACGCGGCGGAAACCGCGCCGCCAGGGCGTGCGCCGGCAGCCGGGGCGGGAGGCGCCGGCGCGGCCAGCCTGGATCAGAACGTGCGCTCGACGCGCACGCGCGAAACCCAGTTGTCGTCGTAGGTCGTGGTCTTGCCGGTCAGGTTGCCGTACTTGTTCAGGTCGTAGACGCGGCCCTTGCGGATATCGATGCGCTCGTAGAGCACCTCCACGCCGATATCGAGGTCCTTCACTGGCGACCAGACCAGATTGGCGGAGCCGACGAACTGGCCGTAGTCGCGCAGGGCGGCGCTGTAGACGCCGGTTCCGGTGTTCAGGTTGCCCATCGGACCATTCAGGCGGGCGCCGGACGGGAACAGCAGCTGGGCGTAGGAGGCCACGAAGCCCGAGCGCCATTGCGGAGCCCAGTAGTGCAGGAAGGCGCCGGTGACAGACCAGCTTTCCGTCAGCTTGATATTGCCGGTGGCCGGGTCAACGTAGCCGTCAACCTTGTTGGCGGTGAAACGGGAGCCGCCATCCACGCCGGCCGCGTTGGCGCTGTCGCGGCCGGTCGGGTTATCCAGACCGGTGTAGGACATGGCGCCTTTGGCATAGGCGGCCTGCAGCCACAGGGCGTCGCCCGGGGCAAGGAACGGCAGGTTGAACTTGACGCCGCCCTGGACAGCATAACCCCATTTGGCGTCGGCGCGCTGGGCAAGGCCGCCGGTGGGCGCGCCGCCGGAGAAGTTGCCGACAGACAGCTGGTGCGCGGCGACCGACAGCTGGGCCGAGCCCCACCCCTGGTCAACACGCAGGTTGCCGACGAAATCGGGCGCGTTCAGGCGCTGGGAAATGTCGAGGTAGGTGTAGCCAACCCGCTGACCGGAGGCGTCATAGGTGAAGACCGGCGCGCCGAACGTGCAGCCCACGGCCGTGCCATTGTTGCACAGGCCGGCGCTCGCCACGCCGCCATTGAGGCCCACCGCCGGCGAAACGACCACGCCATTGGCGTTGGCCGCGCCGAAGAACAGCGGGTTGCGGCGGAAGGTCGGATCTTCCATCGACAGGGTGGCGCTGAAGCCGTTGCCGAATTTGACCGTGTAGGCGAGCAGGTTGGTCGAACCGACATTCGACGCCATGTCGATGCCCGTGAGGCTGATGTCGGCCGCGTAGAAATCGTAGAACGACGACGAACGGCCGGCGGTCAGACCAGCGAACTGGATAAACGCCTTGTCGACCTCAACATATTTGTAAGCGCGGTTGTAGGTGTCGACGCCCGTGGCGTTGAAGGCCGCAGGGCCGTTGTTGCGCAGGGTGCCGGAAGCGCCATGCTGCTGGCCGGTGCGGCTGGCGATGTCGAAACGGACGAAGGTGCGCAGCGTGCCCCACTGGGTGGAGGTGCGGGCGTCGAGCTGGATGCGGCCAGCCGCGATGAAGTTCGACTTGTCCTGCGCCGCGACGCTACGGTACTGGGCGAATTCGTAATCCAGCCGGGCGCGGCCGCCGACGCGGATGCAGGTGTCCGTGCCTGGAATGTAGAAGAAGCCGACGCCATGCGTGGCGCAAACCTTCACATATTCAACCGGCGCGGACTTCGACATGGGAAGATCCGCCGCCTGCGCGCCGGCGACAGCAAAAAATCCGGCGGCGCCGCCAAGCAAAAGCGCCCTGCAAACCATCATCGTCATACTTCTGGACCCTGACTGTTGTGCGGCGGGACGCGTGCTTGCGTGAAACAGGCCACATCAATGCCCTGCATGACGTTGAGTTATTTCAATCAACGTCTGTTCAAGCGTGCGTCACAAACCCGTCGCATCATCAAGGCAGAGTGTTGGCAGAGATTGCGCTCTATTCATACAAATTATTTTTTCCGTTCATTGTATGAAAATATTGAAAATTATAGCAAATATCAGGAACCCCGCAGACAACGCCAGTCTGTTGCGGTGCGGCAACTTACAGTTGCTTACGAAACTAACCAATTTTCGGAAATTTCTGGCCGCCGCCGACGTGTCTGGCGTCCTCATCGCTCCAGCCGCGACGGAGCGCGCCAGCCCCTTGTGCGGCGGCCGCGGCTGACGCAAACCAGATGCATGATTCCGTCGCAGCCCCCCACGCCGGCTGGCAGCGCCAGCCTTTCCGTCTGCGTCACCTGCCGGCAACGCACCCATGAAGCCCCTGGCTATATCGAGCCGGGCCGGGCGCTGCTGGCGGCGCTGGCGCAACGCCTGGCTGGCGGCAGCGTCACCGTGCGCGGCGTCCAGTGCTTCGCCGTCTGCAACCGCCCCTGCACCATTGCCCTGCAGGCGCCGGGCAAATGGAGCCATATCATCGGTGATCTGACACTGGCGGGCGACGTCGACGCCATTGTCGAGGCCGCCCTGCTCTATGCCCGGACGCCGGACGGAATCATCCCCTGGGCGCAGACGCCGATGGCCTTCCGCCGGGGCGGCGTGGCGCGCCTGCCGCCACCGCCCGTCTGAACGTCAGGTTTTCAGCGCCTCCGCCAGCCACGGCCCGGCGATGTCGAGATCAGCCTTGACCAGGCCATGGCCGGCCAGCACCGTTTCGTCCCGCACGTCCACGCCAGCGGCGCGCAGATCACGCAGCAGTCGCTGGCGGTTGTCGGGCGTGACCATGGGGTCCATGGCGCCGGACACCACCAGGGCCTGGACCGGGCCGCCATGCGTCGCCGGCGTCCGGGCCACCTCGCCGGGCGCGAAAGCCGACCCGGTGAACGGCGCCATGGCGCGGAACAGCGCCGCGCCGGCAAGCACGCCAGGCCGGCGCAGCAGCATGGCCGCCGCGATGTTGGCGCCATTGGAGAACCCCAGCGCCACCGGAGCCGCCAGACCATGGCGATCCCGCGCCGCCGCGATAAAATCCGCCAGCTCGTCGGCCCGGAATCGCAGATCGTCCTCGTCCAGCATTCCCTCAGCGAAGCGACGGAAGAAGCGGCGCGCGCCGCCTTCCAGCACCTTGCCGCGCACGGACAGCAACGGCGCGTCCGGCGCCAGCAGGCGGCCCAGCGGCACAAGGTCATTTTCATCGCCGCCCGTGCCATGCAGCAACAGCAGTGGCCGCCCGTTCTGGGGCGCGCCGGGTTCGAAGCGGTGAACGAAATCTGTATTGACGGCGCCAGCCATGGCCTGTCTCCCTTCCGCTGTCGCCGCCCTGCACGGGCGGCGACAGCCTGTTTTTGCACGCTCAGTCTTCGAGCGGCGGCAGCGCCGCTTCGATCTGCGCGCGATGCGCCTCGTACTGCGGCGGCAGCTTCAGCTGCTCGCCCAGATGGGCTTGCGGCTCATCGACGGCGAAGCCGGGATCGTCCGTGGCGATCTCGAACAGCACGCCGCCCGGCTCGCGGAAGTAGATCGAGCGGAAGTACTGCCGGTCACGCTGTTCCGTTGGCCTGAGGCCGTGATCGCGGACCAGCCGGGCCGCCAGTTCCGCCTGTCCGGCGTCGTCCGCCGCCCGGAAGGCCACGTGATGGACGCTGCCGCGCCCCAGGTGACCGCCGGGGAAATTGCCGGCCACATGCAGGTCAACCACCGAACGGCCCGCCCCGTCGCCCAGCGCAAGCCGGGTGACGGCGCCCTCGCGGCCGCTTTCCTGGAAGCCGAATACCGACGTCAGGATGGCGGCCGTGGGTCCGGCTTCGCGCAGCAACAAGGTCACGCCGTCGATCCCGGTGATGGCGTGAGCCGGCGGAATGGCCTCGCCTGCCGCGTCGGCTTCGCCGGCGGGGGCCGGCGCATCGCCGAAAGCGACGAGCGACAGCAGGGTTCCGTCCGGGTCCTCGAAATCGATGACGCTGTCGCCGAACCTGCGGGCGACGCCGTCATGACGCACGCCCTTCTCAAGAAAGCGGTGCGCCCAAAATCCAATCGATCCGGCGGGAACGCGAAAGGTCGTGCGCAGGACATCGCCGACGCCGGCCCGACCTTTGGTTGCGTGGGGCCACGGAAAGAACGTGATCAGCGAGCCAGGCGCGCCGGCGTTGTCGCCGAAATACAGGTGCCAGGTTCCCGGGTCGTCGAAATTGACGGTCCGCTTCACCAGCCGCAGGCCCAGAACATCGGCGTAGAAGCTGCGATTGCGGGCGGCGTCGCCGGCAAACGCGGTGACATGGTGGATGCCGTTGAAGGTCATGGCGCATCTCCTGTCGGGCGCCCGGAAGGTCCGGGTCCCCCCGTCGTGCGAACCCGGCGCGCCGGTCGCGTATCGTCTGGCCGGCATATGCGCATGCCCACGCCAGGATAAAAGGATATGCGTCTTGCAACCGCGCAAATGGACGTGTGCGTCTGGACCAACATCCCGGATCCGCGCCTGACTTTGGGCGCCGCACATTGGGGGCCGCACATTGGGGGCCGCACAGAAAAAGCCCGGCGTCGCCGCCGGGCTTTCCTTGTCTCAGGTCAGGTTGACCGGCGCTGTCAGCCGCGCTTGCGGTCCATCCAGGCGTTGAACTCGCCAACGATGCCGCGGCGGAACAGCAGCACGCAGATCACGAAGATCGAGCCGATGACCACGGGAACCGGCAGGGAGGAGGTCGCCAGATAGTTTTCGAGGCTGACCACCAGCACGGCGCCGACCACCGGGCCCATCAGGGTGCCGATGCCGCCAAGCAGGGTCATCAGCACGACTTCGCCGGACATCTGGAAACCCACGTCGGTCAGCGAGGCGAGCTGGAAGACGATGGCTTTCACCGAGCCGGCGAGGCCCGCCAGCGCCGCCGAGATGACGAAGGCGCCCAGTTTGTACCGGTTGACGCGATAGCCCAGGGAAACCGCGCGCTGCTCGTTCTCGCGGATCGCCTTCAGGATCGAGCCGAAGGGCGAATGCACCACCCGCCAGATGAACAGGAAGCCGATGATGAACACCGCCGCCACGAAGTAATACATGTTCAGCGAGTTCGACAGGTCGATGAAGCCGAACAGCTTGCCGCGCGGCACGCCCTGGATGCCGTCCTCACCGCCGGTGAACGGAGCCTGCAGGCAGAAGAAGTAGAACATCTGCGCCAGCGCCATGGTGATCATGGCGAAGTAGATGCCCTGGCGCTTGATCGCCACGTAGCCGAAAACCACGCCCATCACGGCGGCGAAGCCGGTGCCGAGCAGGATCGCCAGCTCTGGCGGATAACCCCACTGCTTGATGGCGTGGGCGGTGATGTAGGCCGCGCCGCCGAAGAAGGCGGCGTGACCGAAGGAGAGCAGGCCCACGTAGCCAAGAAGCAGGTTGAACGCCGCCGCGAACAGGGCGAAGCACAACACCTTCATGACGAAGACGGGGTAGATCAGGAACGGCGCGACGAGAATCAGCGCGAGGCCGATGATCATCAGCGCAATGGTGCGCGACGACGTCCTGTGGCCGGCGGTCACGTTAGCGACGTTCGGCGAGGCGGCTTTTGTAGCCATGATTCATTCCTTCCCGAACAGGCCGGCCGGGCGCACGAGCAGCACCAGCACCATAATGACGAAGATGACCGTGCTCGATGCTTCCGGATAGAAAACCTTGGTCAGACCCTCGACAAGACCCAACACATAACCGGTGACGACCGCGCCCATGATCGAGCCCATGCCGCCGATCACCACCACCGCGAAGACGATGATGACGATGTTCTGCCCCATCAGCGGGCTGACCTGGTAAACCGGAGCGGCGAGCACGCCGGCAAGCCCGGCGAGACCGGCGCCAATGGCGTAGGTCAGGGTCAGCAGCCGCGGCACGTTGACGCCAAACGCCTGCACCAGGGTCGGGTTTTCCGTGGCGGCGCGCAGATAGGCGCCGAACTTGGTCTTCTCGATCAGCAGCCAGGTCGTCAGGCAGACGATAACCGACGCGACAATCACGAAAGCGCGGTACTTCGGCAGGATCATGAAGCCGAGGTTGAACGCGCCCTGGAAGGTCGAGGGGATCGAATAGGGCTGGCCGGAGGTGCCGTACCAGTGGCGGAACAGCCCTTCGATCACCAGGGCGAGGCCGAAGGTGAGCAGCAGGCCATAGAGGTGATCGAGATTGTAGATGCGCGACAGCAGCACCTTCTCGATGACCACGCCGACAAGGGCGACGCCAAGCGGCGCCAGCACCAGCGCCGGCCAGAAGCCGATGCCGGCGTAGCGCAGCAGGAACCAGGCGAAGAACGCGCCCAGCATGTATTGCGCGCCATGCGCGAAGTTGATGACGCGCAGCATGCCGAAAATGACCGCGAGGCCAAGGCTCAGCATGGCGTAGAAGGAGCCGTTGATAAGCCCGATGAGGAGCTGCCCCATCAGGGCCGGCAATGAGATTCCAAAGACGGTGACCATGCGGAAGCGCCTTACAGACCGAGGGTTTCGTTGAGGCTGTCCATCCGGCCCTCGAGTTCGTCCGCAGTGAACGTATCGATCATGTGGCCGTCTTCCATCACGTAGAAGCGGTCAGCCACCTTGCGGGCAAAACGGAAATTCTGCTCAACGAGGAGGATGGTCATGCCCTTCGCCTTGAGGGCGCGAATGACGTCGCCAATGCGCTGCACGATCACCGGCGCGAGTCCTTCGGTCGGCTCGTCCAGCAGCAGGATATTGGCGCCGGTGCGCAGGATGCGCGCGATGGCCAGCATCTGCTGCTCGCCGCCGGAAAGTTTGGTGCCCTGGCTGTTGCGCCGCTCCGCCAGATTGGGGAACAGGTGGTAAATCTCGTCCAGGGTAAAGCCGCCATCGGCGACCTTCGGCGGCAGCATCAGGTTCTCGTGGACGCTCAGCCCGGAGAAGATGCCGCGCTCCTCGGGCACGAAGCCGAGGCCCGCGTAGGCGATCTGGTGCAGCGGCAGGCCCATCAGGTCCTTGCCGTTGAGGCGGATCTCGCCCTGGCGCTTGCGCAGCACGCCCATGATCGACTTGAGGGTGGTGGTCTTGCCGGCGCCGTTGCGGCCGAGCAGCGTCACCGTCTCGCCCCGGTGGACCTGGAGATCGACGCCATGCAGCACATGGCTTTCGCCGTACCAGGCCTGGAGGCCCTTCACCTGCAGCAATGGCTCAGTCATGTTCGGACCCCATGTATGCTTCGCGGACGCGCGGGTCCTGGCTGACGGTCTGGTAATCGCCCTCGGCGAGAATTTCGCCGCGCTGCAGCACGGTCACCGCATCGCACAGGTCCTCCACCACGTGGAGGTTATGCTCGACCATGATGACGGTGCGGCCCTGGGCCGCCTGGCGGATCAGATCAGCGATATGGCCGATGTCCTCATGGGCCATGCCGGCCATGGGCTCATCGAGCAGCATCACGTCCGGCTCCAGCGCCAGGGTGGCGGCCAGCTCCAGGGCGCGCTTGCGGCCATAGGGCAACTCGCCCGCCGTGTGATTGATGAACGCGTCGAGACCCACCGAGCGGATCAGGCCGGCGGCGCGGTCATCCAGCACGGAAAGGGCGGTTTCCGGTTTCCAGAACTGCGTCGCAAGATGCTGGGGACGCTGCAGGGCGATGCGCACGTTCTCCAGCACGGACAGGCTCGGGAACACCGCCGAAATCTGGAACGAACGCACCACGCCGAGACGGGCGATCTCCGCCGGGGCCAGACCGGTGATGTCCTGGCCGCGATAGGTGATCACGCCGCGCGTCGGCTGCAGAAATTTCGTCAGCAGATTGAAGCAGGTGGTCTTGCCGGCGCCGTTCGGTCCGATCAGGGCGTGGATCGAACCTTCGCGCACCGACAGGTCGACGTCCTTGACCGCCACGAAGCCCTTGAACTCCTTGGTCAGTCCCTTTGCGGACAGGACGACGCTCCCTCCGGCGGCGCCGCCGGGGGCCGGGGCGCCAGTATTTTGATTTGTTGGCATGGTCATTTTCAGTTCGCCAGCGGGCAACCGCTTTCCTCTACGGTCATGAAGGCCTGGCTTCCGGGGATGGTGGCCAGGAGTTTATAGTAATCAAACGCTTGCTTGCTCTCCGAAGGCTTCTTGACTTCAAACAGATACATGTCGTGGATCATGCGCCCGTTGGCGAGCACCTTGCCGTTGCGGCTGAAGGCGTCCTCGACCGGCATGGCGCGCAGCTTCGCCGCCACGGCGTCGGCGTCATCCGTACCCGCCGCCTCGATGGCCTTCAGGTACTGCAGCACGGCGGAATAGGTGCCGGCCTGGATCATGTTGGGCATGCGGCCCGTCACCTTCTGGTAGCGCTGGCCAAAAGCGCGCGCCTTGTCGTCCAGATCCCAGTAGAAGCCCTCGCTCAGCACCAGGCCGTTGGCGGCCGGCAGGCCAAGGCCATGCACTTCGGACAGGGTGACCAGCAGCGACGCCAGACGCTGGCCGCCCTGGACGATGCCAAACTCGGCCGCCTGCTTGATGGCGTTGGAGGTGTCCATGCCGGCGTTGGCCAGGCCAATGACCTTGGCGCCGGAATTCTGCGCCTGAAGCAGGAAGGACGAGAAATCGGAGGCGTTCAGCGGATGCCGCACCTGACCGACGACATTGCCGCCCTTTGACTTGACGAATTTCGCGGTCTGCTCCTCCAGCGAATGGCCAAAGGCGTAGTCGGCGGTCAGGAAAAACCAGTCCTTGCCGCCCTGCTCCACCAGCGCGCCGCCAACGGCCTTGGCCATGGCGTGGGTGTCGAACGCCCAGTGGAAGCCATAGGGCGAGCACTGCTTGCCGGTCAGCTCGGACGTCGCGGCGCCGGTGACGATGTTAATGCGTTTTTTCTCACGCGTGAGCTGCTGGACGGCGAGGGCCGCGGATGAGGAGGTCAGCTCGACAATGGCGTCGACCTTGTCGGCGTCATACCAGCGGCGGGCAATGCCGGCGGCGATGTCAGCCTTGTTCTGGTGGTCGGCGTCGATCAACTCCACCGGAGCGCCCAGGACCTTGCCGCCAAAATCCTCGATGGCGAGACGGGCGGCCGCCACCGAACCCTTGCCGCCGAAGTCAGCGTAAACGCCAGACTGGTCGTTGAGAACGCCAATGCGGACGACCCCATCCGAAATTTTTCCCGCGACGGCGCCCGGCTTTTCCTGTGCGTGGGCGCCATGGGCGACCAGCGCCGAGACCGCCGCGGCGGCCATGGCGATGCGCCTGATTCGGGCGCGGATCGTCACAATTCCAGCCATATTTCGCCTCCTGAACACACTGTGTTCATCGCTACAGTCTGCCCTGCGATGCTTCCAGTGCATAGGTCAATTTTTCACTCCGGCCGCTAATGACCTTGCCCTACAGCGACTTGTCAAGGCGATTCGCGCGAATCGGGGACCTCCGCCCCGCAAAGCATCAATGCCCTGGTGTTTTCTGGTGCTTGCCACAATTCGACATTCTGACGGGTTGCATTTTTTGCCCGGGCCTGGTCACAGCGCCGCCACGTCATCATCATGATGCGCCGTTAACTGCGTTCCAGATTGAAGGCTCGACCAAGTCTCGAAAGGATTGCGACATGGCAGACGCCGCCAGGCCGGATGCAGATGCATCCAAAACCGGCAAGACCGACGCAGGCCAGGGAAAACCGACGCCTTCCGACGCGAAAGCGTCCCCCAAAACCAGTCCTGCTCCGGGCGCCGCCGCGCCGAAAGCCGCCGGTTCCGCTCCGCCTGCGCCAGTTGCCGGCAGCGCCGGCGAGGCGGCCGCTGCTGTCGCGGCTGACGCAGGCAAAACGCCTGTGAAGGCCGGCGCCTCCGCGGCGACCGTGGCCAGCGCCCCATCCGCCGCCGCCGCGACGCATGCTCCAGCCGCCGGAAAACCGGCTGACAGGTCACCCAGCGCCAGCGCGCCAGCGTCTGGCGCGTCGCCCGCCAAAAGCGCGCCCACGCCCGTCGCCTCGCCATCTGACCGGGTCGGCGCGACAGCGGCGAAGGCGGATGGGCAGACCGCCAGCCCCGCCGCCACGAAGACCGCGGACCCCGCAACGTCAGGACCCGTGTCCGCAGGAGCCGCCGCATCGTCATACAAGCCCCGCCAGCCAACGTCAGACTGGCGGCCCGATGGCGCGACGGCGGCGGCGACGGCAAAGCCATCGGCCCTGCGTCCGCTGCTGCTGGGCGCGGCCGGCGGCGCGCTCGCCGCCCTGCTGGTGATCGCCATCGCCGGCGCCGGAACCCGAAACGGCGCGACGGAAACACAGGCCGCCAACGGCAAGATCGCCACGGCGATGGAAGAGCTGGAGAAGGAGCGCGCCGCCGCGCGCAACTCCGCTGTTGAAACAGTGGAAAAAACCACTGCGGGATTGAGCGCGCGACTGGACGCCCTGGAGCAGAAGGCCGGCGCCGTCGCCGTTCTGCCAGACGCGGCCGAAAGCCGCCTCAAGACGCTCGAACAGAAAATCGCCGCTCTGGAAAGCGCGGGTCCGGCGGGCCGTGGCCAGGGCGGCGCGACGGCGCGCGAGGATGCGGCGATCGCCGGCCTTGACCGGCGCATCGCCAGCCTCGAACAGCGCCTCGCCGCGAATGGCGGGGAGCGGGGTCAGGTTGATCCGACGGTGGGTTCGCCGGCGCCGGCGGAACGGGCGCCGCGTGAGGCGCCGCCGCGGCAGGAGCCGGCGCAGCAGGCCTATGCGCCGGACGGGGAGCCGCAGGATGGCCTGCGCCCGCCGGGCTTCATTCCCGAGCCGGCGCAGCCGCCGCGCCCCACGGGCCCGGTGCGCGGCTGGGTGCTGCACAATGTCTATGGCGGCGTCGCGGTGCTCGAAGGCCGCAACGCCGGCATCGTCGAGGTGCGGCGCGGCCAGAGTGTGCCCGGGCTTGGCCGCATCGCCGGGATCGAACGGCGCGGCGGGCGCTGGGTCGTCACCACCGATCGCGGCGTGATTTCCGCGCCGGTTTACTGAACGGGCGCCAGGCCGGGGCTGGCGGGCGCCGGCCCCGGCGCCAGGCTCCGCCAGCGTTCGTGAGAATCTTCAAGGGGGCGTTCATGAGGCGCATTTTTGGGGCGAACGGCCAGCGCCATCCGGCGGGAAACGGTGCTTGACGGGCAGGCCAGGCAGGCGTAAGCCTTTCACATCCGTGGTGATTTGGCCGGCCGGCTTGCAGCCACGTTAAACAATTCGCTAAAGGGCCGCGGACGTTTTTTGAGCGACCCGGCTTTCTGGCCGGGTTTTTTCATGCCCGCCCGGACCGCCGGCGCGGAGCATGACGCGCCGCCGCGCGGGGCTTGTCGGGGAGACGATCGTGGCCATCAACCGCCCTCTTCATCCAGAATCGCGTCTGGTTCACGCCGGATCGCTGCGCTCGCAGTTCGGCGAGACCTCGGAGGCCATGTTCCTGACCCAGGGACACGTCTATGAGACCGCCGAGGAATGCGAGGCCCGCTTCAGGGGCGAATCACAGGGCTATCTCTACGCGCGGTTCTCCAATCCGACAGTCGAAATGTTCGAGCAGCGCATGGCGGCGCTGGAGGGCGCGGAGGCCGCCCGCGCCACCGCCTCCGGCATGGCCGCGGTCACCGCCGCCATCCTCGCCCAGGTCAGCGCCGGCGATCATGTGGTGGCGGCGAAGGCGCTGTTCGGCTCCTCGCGCTGGCTCACCGACGAACTGCTGCCGCGCTATGGCGTGGAGACGACCCTGGTCGACGGGGAAGACCTCGACCAGTGGCGGGCCGCCGTGCGGCCGACCACAAAAACGGCGCTGATCGAGAGCCCGGCCAATCCCACCCTGAGCATCGTCGATATCGCCGGCGTGGCGGAGATCGTGCATTCCGTCGGCGCCTCGCTGGTGGTGGACAATGTGTTCGCCACGCCGTTGTGGCAGAGCCCGCTGGAACTGGGCGCCGATTGCGTGGTGTATTCGACCACCAAGCACATTGACGGTCAGGGCCGCTGTCTTGGCGGCGTCATTCTCGGCGCCGAAGCCTTCATCCAGGCGCACATCTTCAATTTCCTGCGCCAGACCGGCCCGGCAATGTCGCCATTCAACGCCTGGGTGATGCTGAAGGGGCTTGAGACGCTCGCCGTGCGCGTGCGCCAGCAGACCGCCAGCGCCGGCGCCGTGGCCGACGCGCTGGCGAGCCACCCCAGGGTGTCGAAACTGATCTATCCCGGCCGCGCCGACCATCCGCAGGCGGAGCTGATCGCCCGGCAGATGCGGGCCGGCTCGACGCTGGTGGCGCTGGAGGTGAAGGGCGGCAAGGAAGCGGCGTTCCGCTTCATGAACGCCCTGTCGCTGGTGAAGATTTCCAACAATCTCGGCGACGCCAAGAGCCTGATCACCCATCCGGCCACCACCACGCACCAGCGCTTCGATGATGCGGCGCGGGCAGCCATGGGGGTCTCCGATGGCCTGCTGCGACTGTCAGTTGGCCTTGAGCACGCTGACGATCTGATCGCCGACCTCACGGACGCGCTCGACAGGACCTGAATCTTGCTCCGCCCGGGACCTGGGTCCCGGCGCGCCGCCCTGATCCGGCCATCGCGCCGGGCCGATTGGCGGCATGATCTATCTGTTTGTTCTAACGCATTTTCTTCATGAAAAGTGGATTCCACTTTCCATGAAAATGCTCTAACAAGCGGAACGATCGGAGGCCTGTCCGCGCCCTCAGGCCGGGCAGCCCTGCCGTTTGATTTGATGCGTTTTCCAGGCGAAGCGGAACCTGCTTCACCGGACAACGTTCTGGCGCGTCCTCTCGTGAAAACTGCTTCACGGATGATGCGCCAGCCCTTTGTATTGACGCATTTTCTTTACGAAAAGCGGGCAGCCGCTTTTCCCGAAAATGCTCCAGCGTGAGCGGCGCCCATGCAGACCTTCTTCGTCCAGATCAAATGCAAGCTTGGCCAGACCTACGCCGTGGCCAGCGCCCTCGCCGACCGCGAGATCGCCTCGGAAATCTATTCGATCGCTGGCGATTTCGACATTATCGCCAAGTTCCACGTGGATCGGGACGTGGACATCGGCCATTTCGTCGCCGAACAGGTGCAGCCGATTCCCGGCATCGCCGACACGCGCACGCTCATCACCTTCAAGGCGTTCTGACATCGCCACAACCCGGGGAGCAGCGCCCCGTCCACCCGCGATGCCCATGACCGTCGACAGCGTTCCCCACGCAGACGGCGCGCCCGTCGGGCGCGCGCCGTTGCTCGCCTTCCTGATCACCGAGGACTGGTTCTTCGCCTCGCATTTCCTGCCGATGGCGCGGGCGGCGCGGGAGATGGGCCTCGACGTGATCATCATCACACGCGTGCGCGAACACCGCGCCGCGCTGGAGGCGACCGGCGCGCGCGTCATCGCCCTGGAGGCCGAGCGCAGGAGCCTGAACCCGCTCGCGGTGCTGGCCAATGTGGCGCGCCTCACCGCCATCCTGAAACGTGAGAAGCCCGACATCCTGCACATGGTGGCGCTGCGGTCGATTCTGGTCGGCGGCGCAGCGGCGCGGCGCGCTGGCGTGGCCCGCCGGGTGTTCGCCCTGACCGGCCTCGGCTTTCTCGGCGCCCGCAAGGATGCGCTGGGGACCCATGCGGCGCGGGCGATCCGCGCCCTCGTGCGCGGGCCGCTGGAAAACGCCAGGACCCGTTACCTGTTCGAGAACCCGGACGACGCCGCCGGCCTTGATCTGGCGCCGGACGATCCGCGCGTGGTGATTGTCGGCGGCGCCGGCGTCGATCCGGAGCAGTTCACGCCCGCGCCGCAGCCCGGAGGCCCGACGCTGCGCGTCGCCGTGGTGGCGCGGATGCTGTGGTCGAAGGGCGTCGATCTGGCGGTGGAAGCGACGCGCCTCGCCCAGGCGCGCGGCGCCGACGTCGCCCTGTCGCTCTACGGCGCCCCCGACCCCTCCAACCCGCGCGCCATTCCTGAGCAGACGCTGCGTGAGTGGAACGCGCGTCCGGGCGTGACCTGGCATGGCCGCACCAGCGATATTGCCGGCGTCTGGCGCGATCATCATGTGGCGCTGCTGCCATCGCGCGGCGGCGAGGGTCTGCCGCGCACCCTGCTGGAGGCGGCGGCCTGCGGGCGCGCCATCGTCACCACCGACGTGCCGGGCTGTCGCCTTTTCGTCCGCGACGGCGTCGAGGGTTTCATCGCCCCGCCGGACGATGCGGCGGCGCTGGCGGATATTCTCGTGCGCCTTGCCGGCGACCGCGACCGCGTTCTGGCCTGTGGCGCGGCGGCGCGGGAGCGCCTGCTTTCCGGCTTTACCGAACGGCACGTGATGGCGCGCGTCAAAGCCATGTACGCCGACCTGCTGGACGCCCGACCATGATCGACGACCACGACGCCTTCATTCGCGCCCACACCGCCGTCACGCCGACTCCACACGCCCCGGAGATTTCGCTGCATCTCGCCACCGAGGCGACGGAGTTGTGGAGGAAAACCGAAGAAGAGCTGGGCGAGATCGGCCTGCCGCCGCCATTCTGGGCCTTCGCCTGGGCCGGCGGCCAGGCGCTGGCGCGTTATATTCTCGACCGCCCTGAAACGGTAGCCGGCAAACGGGTTCTGGATTTCGCCTCCGGCTCCGGCCTGGTGGCGATCGCCGCCGCCCGCGCCGGCGCGGCCCATGTGGAGGCGGTGGACATTGACCCGTTTTCCGCCAGCGCCATCGCCATCAACGCCAGGCTGAACCGGGTTTCCGTCGGGGTGCGGACCGACAACCTGCTCGGCGAGCAGCGGGACGGGGTCTGGCCCGCCACGGACTGGCGCGACGACGGCTGGGACGTCGTGCTCGCCGGCGATATCTGCTATGAGCGCGATCTGGCGGCGCGGGTGATCGGCTGGCTGGAAGCGCTGGCCGGGCGCGGCGCCAGCGTGGTAATCGGCGATCCGGGGCGCAGCTATCTGCCAAAGACCCGCCTTTCGCAGGTCGCCGTCTATGAGGTGCCGGTAACGCGGGAGCTGGAGGACAGCGAGGTGAAGCGCACCTGCGTCTGGCGGCTGCGCCAGAACTGAGACGCCTTCGCCAGACATGGACCAGCGAACAACGCATCCACGCCGGTCGGGCGCTGCGGCGGACCCGCCGGAACGGACCTGCGGGTTGCGCCAGGGGACGCCGGCGCCCACAATATGAACAAGGCGACGGAGGGTTCGCCAGGATCAGGATCATGACCATCAGGCACGCGCAACAGGGCGCCCACCAGCACGGCGACCATGGCCACCATGACCACGGCCAGCACGCGCACGAGCGGCATGATCACGCCCATTGCGCCCATGCCGACGCGCGCCGCAGGCAGGCGCCCATCGCCATGGCTGAGGCTGACCGGTTGTGCCGGGAGCGCGGCGTGCGGCTGACCGAACTTCGCCGTTCGGTGCTGGCGGCGCTGTATGAAACCCACCGGCCCCTGGGCGCCTATGATCTGGCCGAAATCCTGGCTGGCCAATCCGGCAAACGGATTGCCCCGGTCACCGTCTACCGGGTGCTGGAGTTTCTGACTGGTCAGGGGTTCGTTCACCGGCTGGTGACGCGCAACGCCTTCATCGCCTGCCCGCACCAGCACGACGCCGGCGACGTCACCGTGTTTCTGATCTGCGCCCGCTGTGGCGGGGTTGATGAACTGGAATCGCCGGCGATCAACGCCGCGATCGGCGACCTGCTGGCGACATCAAAATTCACGCCGGCGGCGAAGATCGTCGAGATCGACGGCGTCTGCGCCCATTGCCACGGATCGGCCAGCGCGCCGGGCGGCGCGGCATAACGCATTCAGGCCCACACCGCATCATGCACCAGTCCTCCGCCATTCAGGCTTCCGCCGTTCCGGCGCGCGCGCCCTTTGACGCCGGTTTCGGCGTGTACGTGCACTGGCCGTTCTGCGCCTCCAAATGTCCCTATTGTGACTTCAACAGCCACGTGCGCCGGTCGCCGGTGGACGAGGCGCGTTATGTGGCGGCGTTCAGGACAGAACTGGCGCATCGCGCCGCCATCGCCCCGGATCGCACGGTGACCAGCATCTTCTTTGGCGGCGGCACCCCGTCCCTGATGCAGGGCGCGACCGTCGGCGCCATCCTTGACGCCATCGCCGCCCTGTGGCCGGTGGCGCCGGACGCGGAAATCACCCTGGAGGCCAACCCCACCAGCGTCGAGGCCGGCCGGTTCCGCGATTACCGCGCGGCCGGAGTCAACCGCGTGTCGCTCGGCGTCCAGGCGCTCAACGACCCTGACCTGAAACGGCTTGGCCGCCTGCACAGCGCGGAAGAAGCGCTGGCGGCGGTGCGCGTGGCCGGGGACATCTTCGAGCGCTACTCGTTCGACTTGATCTACGCCCGCCCGCAGCAGACCGCCGGGGCCTGGCGGGCAGAGCTGGAGCAGGCGATTTCGCACGCCGTCGAGCACCTGTCGCTGTACCAGCTGACTATCGAGCCTGGCACCTGGTTCGACCGGCTGTATCGCGCCGGCAAGCTGACGACGCCGGACGAGGATCTGGCGCGGGCGCTGTGGGACGTGACCCAGGAGGTGTGCGACCGCCACGGCATGCCGGCCTATGAGGTGTCGAACCACGCCCGACCGGGCGCGGAAAGCCGGCACAACCTGGTTTACTGGCGCTATGGCGAATACGCCGGCGTCGGTCCCGGCGCCCACGGCCGACTGGTCGGCGCGGACGGACGCCTGGCCATGGCCACCGAACTGGCGCCAGAAAAATGGCTGGAGCAGGTGGAGCGCCAGGGGCACGGCCTGACCGGGGCCGAACGACTGACGCCCGAAGCCCAGGGCGACGAATATCTGGTTATGGGCCTGCGTCTCGCCGAGGGAATCGTCCCCGCGCGCTATGCGGCCCTCGCCGGCCGTCCCCTTGCCGCCAGCCGTATTCGCGACCTGACGGAGCTTGGTCTGCTCCGCGCCGAAGGCGAACGGCTGGCCATCACCCCCGCCGGTTTTCCGGTGCTCAACGCGGTGATCAGCCAGCTGGCCGCGTAAGGTTTTTCCGGTATTTTCCTCCCGGTATTTCCGCCGGGTATTCTCCCGCCAGTTTTAATTTCTGGCATCTGCTATCGACTGCAGATTATCGCCGCCGCGACCGCCCCATGCAGCGGCGTTTTCAGGGGCGACGTGCTATGATGGCGACGCCGCTTTCGTCTGAATGGCGAAAGCAGCGCATTCTGGTTTGGCGCATTTTCTTCCGGCGAAGCCGTCTCGACTTCGCCGGAAACTGCTTTGAAGCGTGAGGCGGCGGGGGGCTGGACAATGGCTGATATGCTCAAACACCAGCGGCCGGAGCAGGAGCAGCGACGGCAGGGCGCGCATGGCGGCGCTTCGCGGCGCGAGGCGCAGCCGTCCCGCTTCACGGCTTTCGGCATGGCGGCGGAGGTCGAGCCCATCGCGCCGGGGCTGCATCTGGTGGCGACGCCGATTGGCAACCTGAAGGACATCTCCTTCCGCGCCCTGTCGACGCTGGCCGCCGCCGACGCCATCCTCGCCGAGGACACCCGCGTCACCCGCGTGCTGCTGGCGCATTATGGCGTGACCACGCCGCTGCTGAACTATCACGAACACAACGCCGCCCAGATGCGCCCGAAGATCATGGCGCGGCTGGCGGAGGGGCAGGCGCTGGCGCTGGTGTCCGACGCGGGCACGCCGCTGGTGTCGGACCCCGGCCACAAGCTGGTGGAAGAGGCGCTGGCGCAGGGCCACGCCGTCACCACCGCCCCAGGGCCCTCGGCGGTGCTCACTGGCCTCGTGCTCTCCGGCCTGCCCATGGACGCCTTCTTTTTCGGCGGCTTCCTGCCCACAAAACAGGCGGCGCGCAAACATCGTCTGCTTGAACTGGCGAATGTGCCAGGCACGCTGGCGTTCTTCGAATCGCCGCAGCGGGTCGGCGACATGCTGGCGGACGCCGCCGCGGTGCTCGGCGACCGACCCGCGGCCGTGGCCCGCGAACTGACCAAGATGTTCGAGAACGTGCGGCGCGGCCGGCTCAGTGAACTGGCGGCGCAGTACGCGCAGGAGGGGCCGCCGCGCGGCGAGATCGTAGTGATGATCGGCGGGCCAGACCGGGCTCAGGCCGCCGCCGACGCCGGCGCCACGGTCGACGACCGCCTGCGCGCCCTGCTGCCGGCCCATTCCATGAAAGAAGCGGTGGCGCTGGTGACGGCGCAGACCGGCCTGCCGCGCAAGGAGGTTTACGCCCGCGCCCTGCTGCTGGACCGCCCTGACGGCGACGGCTGAGCCGGTCGCCAGCCGATGCATGGTCGCCAGCGCCCGGAGCACAATCGTCATCTGGCCAGCGGCGCGCGGGGCAACCGCGCCGAAACCATGGCGGCGTGGCTGTTGCGCCTGAAAGGTTACCGCATCCTGGCGCGGCGATTTCGCGCCGGGGCCGGAGAAATCGACCTGATCGCCGCGCGCGGCGACGTCATCGCCTTTGTCGAAGTGAAGGCGCGACGGCGCAGGGATGACGCGGCGATCGCCATCACGGCGGACAAGCAGCGGCGCATCGCCAGCGCCGCCCGCATCTGGCTGGCGCGCCATCCGGCATGCGCGGATCGCATCCTGCGGCTGGACGCCGTGTTCATTGGCGAACTGTCGTGGGGCGGGCTGCGCGACGCTTCGGCCTGGCCGCAGCACCTCAGCGACATCGCCCCGCTGGCCCTATAGGACGCATTGCAGAACACCGATACGCGCCATTGCGCCCGGAGCCTTCGCCGCCATAGATTGACCGACGCCGGACCTGGCGGACGCCAGCCGCCGGCATGAGGAGCAACCGTCTCTGGCCCATTGACCGGAGCCGGTTCTCGCGCCGCCGGAGTGGTCCGCAGCCAGACGGACGCGCCAGGCCTCCGGCATCCTGATTTGTCGCGTTTCCGGCGAAGCGAGGTTCGCCGCGCCCGGAAACGCCATGAGACGAGGCCCCCATGGTCCTGAATGTTGCGGTCCAGATGGACCCGATCGAGCGCATCAACATCACCGGCGACTCCACCTTCGCCATGCTGCTGGAAGCGCAGACCCGGGGACACCGGCTGTTCTACTACACGCCGGATCAGCTCTCGATGCGCAATGGCGAAGTCAGCGCGCCGATGCGCGCGTTGCAGGTGCGTGACGTGGCGGGCGACCATTTCACCGTTGGCGACGCGGAGCGCACGCCGCTGGAGCAACTGGACGTGGTGCTGATGCGTCAGGACCCGCCGTTCGACCTGGCCTACATCACCGCGACGCACCTGCTGGAGCGCGTTCACCCCAGGGTGCTGGTGGTCAACGACCCGGCCGAGGTGCGCAATGCGCCGGAAAAGATTTTCGTCACCCATTTCCCGCAGCTGATGCCGCCAACCCTCATCAGCCGCGACAAGGCGGAGATCGAGGCGTTCCGTCGCGAGTACGGCGCCATCGTCATGAAGCCGCTGCACGGCCACGGCGGCGCGGCGGTGCTGCGGGTGCTGCCGGAAGACCCGAATTTCGGCTCGATGTTCGACCTGTTCTCGGTGACGTTCCGTGAGCCGTGGGTGATCCAGCGCTTCCTGCCGGAGGTCACCCAGGGCGACAAGCGCATCATCCTGGTTGAAGGCAAGGCGCTGGGCGCGGTCAATCGGGTGCCCGCCGCCAATGACATCCGCTCCAACATGGTGCGTGGCGGCGCCGCCAACGCCACTGAACTGACCGAACGGGAGCGCGAGATCTGCGAGACCATCGGGCCAGAGCTGGCAAGGCGCGGCCTGATCTTCGTCGGCATCGACGTGATCGACGGCAATCTCACCGAAATCAACGTCACCTCGCCCACCGGCATCCGGGCAATCCGGCGCATCGGCGGCCCGGATCTTGCTTCGGCCATGTGGGACGCCATCGAGACGCGCCGGGCCTGACGACCAGGCCTGGTCCGCCAGAAATGCATGGTCCGGCGCGGCCAGTCCCGCACCGCGACGTCATGGAGTTTTCGCTTGAACCAGGCCGCTGAAACCACCGCCATTCCCGCCCTGTCCGACGCGCCGGCGCACAGGGAGGCGCTGACTGACGCCGTGATGGCGCTGGCCGACGCCCATGGCGACGACCTGGACGGACTGCGCCGCGCCCTGCTGGCCCTGCTGAAGCAGACGCTGGCGGAGGGGCGCGCGGCGGCGCGGGCCAGGCTGCTGGAGGAGCGCGACGGCCTGCGATGCGCCCGCCGCCTGTCGTGGCTGATGGATTCGGTCGTGCAGGCGCTACATGCGGTGTTCACCCGGCGGTTCTTCCCGGTCAGCAACCCATCCACCAGCGAGCGGCTGGCGATCGTCGCCACCGGCGGCTATGGCCGGGGCGCGATGGCGCCCGGCTCCGACGTCGACCTGCTGTTCCTGACGCCGTGGAAGCCGACGCCGTGGAGCGAGAGCATCGTCGAGGCCGTGCTCTACCTGTTGTGGGACCTGAAGCTGAAGGTCGGCCACGCCACCCGCTCCATCGATGAGTGCATCCGTGAAAGCCGCGGCGACCTGACGATCCGCACCTCGGTGCTGGAGGCGCGGCTGGTGGCTGGCGACGCGGCGCTGTTCGAAGAGATGGCGCGGCGGTTCGACGCCGAAGTGGTGGAGGGCACGGCGGCGGAATTCGTCGAGGGCAAACTGGGCGAGCGCGACGCCCGCCTGCGCCAGCTGGGCGCGGTGTCGCGCTATGTGGTCGAGCCCAACGTCAAGGAGGGCAAGGGCGGCCTGCGCGACCTGAACACGCTGTTCTGGATCGGCAAATATGTCTACCGGGTCCGCGACGCGCGCGAACTGGTGCGGGCCGGGCTGTTCCTGCGCCAGGAATATGCGCGCTTCAACGAATGCGAGGAATTCCTGTGGCGGGTGCGCTGCCACATGCATTTCATCACCGGCCGGGCCGAGGAGCGGCTGTCGTTCGATCTGCAGCCCCAGGTGGCGGCGGAACTCGGCTACACCGATCACGGCGCCCTTTCCGGCGTCGAGCGCTTCATGAAGCGCTACTTCCTTATCGCCAAGGACGTGGGCGACCTCACAGCCATCGTCTGCGCCGCCATGGAGGCGCAGCACGCCAAGAAGCGGCCGATGCTCGACCGTTTCATGAAGCGGCTGAAGCCGGTGGCGCGGCTGAAATCCGCCGATTTCCTGCTGGAAGGCGATCGCCTTACCGTCCGCTCCGAGGATGTGTTCCGCAATGATCCGGTCAACCTGGTGCGGCTGTTCTCGCTGGCGCAGCAACACAATCTGGCGCTGCACCCCCACGCCAGCCGCCTCGTCACCCGCTCGCTGAAGCTGATCACCAGGGCGATCCGGGAAGACAGGGAAGCCAACCGGCTGTTCCTCGGCGTCCTGACCTCGAAAAATTCACCGGAAGCGGTGCTGCGCGCGATGAACGAAACTGGCGTGCTCGGCCGGTTCATCCCGGAATTTGGCCGGGTCGTCGCGATGATGCAGTTCAACATGTATCACCACTACACGGTGGACGAGCATCTGCTGCGGGCGGTTGGCGTGCTGGCCGAGATCGACGCCGGGCGCATGCAGGACGAGCATCCGGTGTCAAACCGCATCATCGGCACGCTGCAGCACCGGCGCGCACTGTATGTGGCGGTGTTCCTGCACGACATCGCCAAGGGCCGGCCGGAGGACCATTCCATCGCCGGGGCGCGCGTCGCCCGGCGGTTGTGCCCGCGCCTTGGCCTGACGCGCGCGGAAACCGAGCTGGTCGCGTGGCTGATCGAGCACCATCTGCTGATGTCGATGACCGCCCAGAGCCGCGACCTCGCCGATCCGGTGACCATCGACACCTTCGGCCAGGTCATCCAGACGGTGGAGCGCCTGAAGCTGCTGATGATCCTGACCGTCGCCGACATCAAGGCGGTGGGACCGGGCGTCTGGAACGGCTGGAAGGGCGAACTGCTGCGGACGCTGTATTTCGAGACCGAAAGCTACATCACCGGCGGCCACGGCGACACGGCGCGCAGCGAGCGCATCCGCAACGCCCAGGAAGCGCTGCGGGCGCTGTTGCCTTCGTGGGACGACGCCACGTTCGAGGCCTACGCCGCCCGGCACTATCCCGCCTACTGGCTGAAGGTGAACCCGGAGCGCAAGGCGCGGCAGGCGGAGCTGTTCCGCAGGACCGCGGCGGACGGGCACACCACCGCCACCGCCGTGGTCACCGACCAGTTCCGCGGCGTCACCGAACTCACCGTGATGGCCCCGGACCACCCGCGCCTGCTGGCGATCATTACCGGCGCCTGCGCGGCGGCGGGCGGCAATATCGTCGACGCGCAGATTTTCACCACCGCCGACGGCATCGCCCTCGACACGATTTTCATCTCGCGCGCCTTCGATGAGGACGCCGACGAACTGCGGCGCGGCGAGCGCATCGGCGAGGCCATGGTGCGGGCGCTGAAGGGCGAGGTGAAGATCGCCGATCTGGTGGCGGCGCGCGGCTCGAAAACCCGGACGCGGCCGTTCCGGATTGATCCGGAGGTCATCATCGACAACAGCCTGTCGAACCGTGAGACGGTGCTGGAGATCTCCTGCCTGGACCGCACCGGCCTGCTCTACGACCTGACCACGGCGATCGGCGGCCTCAACCTGAACATCTCGTCGGCGCACATCGTCACCTTCGGCGAGCACGCGGTCGACACCTTCTACGTCACCGACCTGACCAACGCCAAAATCGTTGCGCCGTCACGTCAGGCGGCCATCCGCCGCCGGCTTCTGGAGGTTCTGAAAACGCCGTCCGCGGCGGGGCCCCAGGGCCAGCGCAAAACGGGCGTCCGCACAGCCGCGCCTTGATTTTGCGGACAGGTCATCTGATATGGCTGTCAATTCCTTTTCCCTTTTCAACCAGCCGGGTGACATGAACCAGAAGCCGAATGAAGACCGGGACGACCCGGTCGCCACGCCAGATCAGGCAACTCCTGCTTCCCAGGAAACCGGCGCCGCCGGGGCGCAACGTGACCCGGGCGAGGTGATCGCCGCGCTCGCCGCCGAGAACGCCGAGCTGAAGGACAGGTCGCTGCGCGCCCTGGCGGACGTCGAGAACATGCGTCGCCGCACCCAGAAGGAAGTGGCCGACGCCCGCGCCTATGGCGCGACCAACTTCGCCCGCGACATGCTGACCGTCGTCGACAATATCAGCCGGGCGCTGGAAGCGGTGCCGGAGGCGGACCGCGCCGGCCTGGACGAGCGGACGCGCGGCCTGGTGGAAGGCATTGAGCTGACCCAGCGCGACATGCTGAAGACCCTGGAGCGGCACGGCGTGAAAATGATCTCGCCGCTGGGCGAGCGCTTCGATCCCAACCTGCACCAGGCGATGTTCGAGGCGCCTGATGCATCGGTGCCAAACGGCACCGTGGTGCAGGTGCTGCAAGTGGGCTTCACCATCGCCGACCGGGTGCTGCGCCCGGCGCTGGTGGGCGTGTCCAGGGGCGGGCCGAAAGCCGGCGCCGAGGCGCCGCAGACCGGCAACGCCTGAGGAACAAGGAGCGGGCGCGCCCGCGTCACGAACAGGCATCCTGGCCCGGGGCGTTTGCTCCGGGCCTTTTCGTTGCCCTGACGAAACGCCGGCTGGCGCCTGCGCCATATCAAACGACGGGTGATCGCCGGCCGGTCAGCCCGAATGTCTCCGGGAAACCGCGCCGGCGCCGAAACGCTGCTCGATATAATCCTCGACCATGACGCGGAAATCCGCGGCAATGCCCGGGCCGCGCAGGGTGGTAGCCTTGGCGCCGTCAATGAATACGGGCGCCGCCGGGCTCTCGCCAGTCCCCGGCAGGGAAATGCCAATGTCAGCGTGCTTGGATTCGCCTGGACCGTTCACGATACAGCCCATCACCGCCACATTGAGATTCTCGACCCCCGGATAGCGCTGCTTCCACAGCGGCATGGAGGTGACGATCCAGTCCTGGATGTCGCGGGCCAGCTCCTGGAACACGGTGGAGGTGGTGCGGCCGCAGCCAGGACAGGCGGCCACCAGCGGCACGAAGGTGCGGAAGCCCATGGTCTGGAGCAGTTCCTGGGCGGTGCGCACCTCAACCGTGCGGTCGCCGCCCGGCTCCGGCGTCAGCGAGAAGCGGATGGTGTCGCCAATGCCTTCCTGCAACAGGATGCCGATGGCGGCGGACGAGGCGACAATGCCCTTGCTGCCCATGCCCGCCTCGGTGAGGCCGAGGTGAATGGCGTAATCGGCCCGCCGCGACAGCTCGCGGTAAACGGCGATCAGATCCTGCACCGCCGAAACCTTGGCCGACAGGATGATGCGGTCGCGGCCCAGCCCCATCTCCTCCGCCCGTTCGGCGGAGCGCAGGGCCGACTGGATCATCGCCTCGCGGGTGATGGCCCGGGCGTCGCGCGGCGTGGCCGACACGGCGTTCTCGTCCATCAGCGCCGTCAGCAACTCCTGGTCCAGCGAGCCCCAGTTGGCGCCAATGCGCACCGGCTTGTCGAAACGCATGGCCATTTCGATAATGGCGCCGAACTGCCGGTCGCGCTTGTCCCTGAAGCCGACATTGCCCGGGTTGATGCGGTATTTGGCCAGCGCCTCGGCGCAGGCGGGATGATCAGCCAGCAGCTTGTGACCGATGTAATGGAAATCGCCGACCAGCGGCACGGTGACGCCGATGCGCGCCAGCCGGTCGCGGATGCGCGGCACGGCGGCGGCGGCCTCGTCACGGTCAACGGTGATGCGCACCAGTTCCGAACCGGCGTGGGCGAGCGCCGCCACCTGGCGCACGGTGGCGTCGATATCCGCCGTGTCCGTATTGGTCATCGACTGGACGACGATGGGCGCGCCGCCGCCGACCTGGACGTCGCCGACCATGACGCCAACGGTGGGCCTGCGCGGCGCGGGGCCGGCGATATCGGTGTCCTGCGGCGCGTGGACGGCGGCAGGGCAATCTGACGGAGAGGTCGGCAACGGGGCGATGGTCACTGCGTTGTCCTGAATGGCCGCCCCGGAAGCGGGCGCCGGGCTGCTGCTGGTGGCCAGCCTTATAGCGCCAAAACGGCCGTCCGCACAGGGCGGGACGCCGGAGAGGCGCCCTGGCGGCGGAAGCGCAGGGGCCAGATACGGTTTTACGGAGCAGCCAGCGCCCCCGTGCGCCAGGACACATGCCCGCGCTTTCCTTGCCCCTGCGTCAATCGTCCGGCAATGTTTTTTGAAATCAACGCCTTGAAACGGCCTTACGCCGTTTCGATGTTAGATGGAACGGACCGGGGAGCAGCCGCTTTCCGGAGCGATCCGATGCTGATGGCGCGCTGTCCGGCAGGATGAACGGCGCGCCGCGGCGCTGGTTTTGTCCCTGGATTCTGCCCTGGAGATGAAGATGTCCAACACCGCCTCGACCTCCACCACCTCGCCCCCGTGGGATGGCGCGCGGGCCGGCGGCAAATGCGGCCGCGGCCCCAGGCGCGCGCTGGAAATCGTCGGCATTGTCTTTGCCTTTATCTGGTTCTGGCCGCTCGCCCTCGCCTATATCGCCTGGAAACTGATGGGGTATCCCGTGCCAAACGAAGTCCGCGCGTTCATGGAGCGCAATTTCACACATCTCGGCGATTTCCCGTTCGGCAACAGCAATCGCGGCGCGCAGCCGCGTCCGTCCAGCGGTCCCACCGGCAACAGTCACTTCGATGACTATCGCCGCGCCGAGATCGAGCGCCTGGAGGCGGAGCGTCGTCGCCTGGATGACGAAGTGCGGGAATTCGGCGAATTCGTCGAAGAGCTGAAGCGCGCCAAGGACCGCGAGGAGTTTGACGCCTACATGCGCAAACGCCGCGCCATGAGCCCGACGACCGAGGCCTGACGCGCAACACCGCCAGACACCGCAAAAGAAAAGCCCGGGCGCGCGCCCGGGCTTTTTCGTTGGTCCAGAGCCGTCAGGCTTTCTGCAGCAGCGCTTTCGCCAAGGTGACAAAGGCGCGGGCGCGGTGCGACAGGCCGCCGGCGCCGCCTTGCGCCGCTGCATCCCAGTCGACGCTGTGCTTGGCGTCGGAGTCCATTTCGCCGAACGTCAGTTCATGACCGTCAGGTCGGAAGATCGGGTCATAACCAAAACCGCGATCGCCGCGCGGCGGCCAGACCAGGTCGCCGAACACGCGCCCCTCAAACAACGCCTCGGCGCCATCCGGCCAGGCCACCACCAAAGCGGAGACGAAATGGCCGCGCCGGCCATCATCTGGACCAACGCCGCGCAGGTTCAGCTCATCGTTGATGCGCGCCATGGCGCCGGGGAAATCCTTGGAAGGACCACCCCAGCGCGCCGAAAAAATGCCCGGCGCGCCATCCAGCGCCGCGACGCAGATACCCGAATCATCGGCCAGCGCCGGCAGGCCGGAGGCCTTCGCCGCCGCATGAGCCTTGATCGCCGCGTTCTCGGCGAAGGTGGTTCCGGTCTCCTCCGGCTCCGCCAGGCCAAGCTCGCCCGCCGACACCGCCGCGACGCCGAACGGCGCCAGCAGTTCGCGCATTTCCACCAGCTTGCCGGGGTTGTGGGTGGCGATTACCACCTTGCCCGAAAGGCGCCGCGCCGCATTCATCGGGGTGCTCATCTGGGCGCTCACTGGCCGACCGCCTGCTTTTGCAGCGCGACGAGGCCATTGGCGCCGACGCGGGCGAGACGCAGCAGTTCCAGCAGCTCCTCGTCACTGAACGGCTTGCCCTCGGCCGTGCCCTGCACCTCGACGATGCCGCCAGAACCGGTGAGCACGAAATTGGCGTCAGTCTCGGCGGTGGAATCCTCTGCATAATCGAGATCGAGCACCGGCGCGCCCTGCACGACGCCGCACGACACGGCGGCGACGTGGTCCTTCAGCGGATGGGTGTTGATGATCGAGCGGGCGCGCATCCAGGCGATGCAGTCGTGCAGCGCGACCCAGGCGCCGGTGATGGCGGCGGTGCGGGTGCCGCCATCGGCCTGGAGCACGTCGCAATCGATGGAAATCTGCCGTTCGCCAAGCGCCGGCAGATCAATCACGGCGCGCAGCGAACGGCCGATCAGACGCTGGATTTCCTGGGTGCGGCCGGACGGTTTGCCAGCATTGACCTCACGCCGGGTGCGTTCGGCCGTGGCGCGCGGCAGCATGGAATATTCCGCCGTGACCCAGCCCCGGCCCTGGCCGCGCAGCCAGCCTGGGGCGCGATCCTCGAGCGAGGCGGTGCAGAACACATGGGTTTCGCCAAAACGCACGAGGCAGGAGCCTTCAGCGTAGCGCGCCACGCCGCGCTCCAGCGTGACCTTGCGCATTTCATCAGGGGCGCGTTTTGAGGGGCGCATCTGTCTGTCCTGGGTTGTGTGGATTCAAATGTCGGTCTGAGACGTCGCACAGAGCTATAGCGGTCCGGACGCGAGGCGGTAAGCCCCTGAACCGGCTTCAACGGCGGGTGGTTTCGCGCCCGGCGGCGGCGCGGGGCTGCCTCTGGCAAGGCGAACGGCTGCCAGCTACATTATATGAATGGGGACAGGGGTCCGCATGGACAGGAGCGCGACAGCATTGGGGCCATTTCAGGAAAGGGGCGCGCAAACGGCCCTGAACGAACGGTCTCGCGAGATTTTCCGCCAGATCGTTGAAAGCTATCTGGCCACGGGCGAGCCCGTTGGCTCGCGCAACCTGTCGCGCATTATTCCCATGCACCTGTCGCCGGCTTCCGTGCGCAACGTCATGTCCGATCTGGAGCACGCCGGACTGATCTACGCGCCGCACACCTCGGCCGGCCGCCTGCCAACCGAAACCGGCTTGCGGTTTTTCGTCGACGCCATGCTGGAAACCGGAAGCCTGGCCGATGATGAGCGCCGGCGCATCGCGGCGGAAATGCGCGCCGCCGCCGCGGACAATCCGCTCGACGCCGCCCTCGCCCAGGCGACGCAACTGCTGTCGGGCCTGTCGCGCGGCGCCGGCGTGGTGCTGACCACCAAGACCAATGCCCGGCTGCGGCAGATCGAATTCGTGCGGCTTGGCCCCCAACGCGGCCTTGTGGTGCTGGTGAGCGACGACGGCAACGTGGAGAACCGGTTGCTCGACCTGCCGGCCGGTCTGCCTTCGTCAGCACTGGTGGAAGCAGCAAATTTCCTCAACGCCCGCATCAGCGGCCGCACCCTGGACGAGTTGCGCCAGGACGTCGCCGCCCAGCGCACGGCCATGGAACGCGAACTGGACACGCTGACGGCGCGGCTGGTGGAAGCCGGGCTGGCCACCGCCATCGGCGGCTCATCGGACACGCGCCAGCTCATCGTGCGCGGCCAGGCCAATTTACTGGAAGACGTGAGCGTCGGCGCGGACCTGGAGCGCATGCGGCTGCTGTTCGCGGACCTGGAGACGCAAAAGGACGTGATCGATCTGCTGTCCCGCGCCGAAGACGGCGAAGGCGTCC
This sequence comes from Camelimonas lactis, assembly GCF_004342915.1. Classification (GTDB taxonomy): domain Bacteria; phylum Pseudomonadota; class Alphaproteobacteria; order Rhizobiales; family Beijerinckiaceae; genus Camelimonas; species Camelimonas lactis. Next base: position 282,078 of record NZ_SLWL01000003.1, on the reverse strand, counting down.
GCATCTATATCGGCTCCGAGAACCAGCTGTTCTCGCTTTCCGGCTCCTCCACCATCGCCGCGCCGTTTCGCGACGCGGAGGAGCGCATCGTCGGCGTCATCGGCGTGATCGGCCCGACGCGACTGAACTACTCGCGCATTATCCCCATGGTCGACTATACGGCGCGGGTGGTGTCACAGCTTTACCGGCGGCGGTAAGGCGGGGCCGCGCGGTTCAGTCCCCCGACAGGATTTTCTGCATCCACAGCAGATCGAGCCAGCGGCCGAACTTGCGGCCGACCTGGGGCATCAGGCCGGTTTTCTCAAAACCGAACGCCGCGTGCAGGCGGATCGAGGCTTCGTTATCGGCGGCGATGGCGCCAACCATGACGTGCTTGCCGCAGGCGCGGGCCGCGTCGATGAGCGGCGGCATCAACGCCCGGGCGACGCCACGCCGGTGAAACTGCGGCCCCACATAGACCGAGTGTTCCACCGTGGCGGCGTAGCCGTCGAAGTGGCGGAAATCGCCGAAAGTGGCGTAACCGGCGACCACGCCGCCGGCCAGCTCGGCCACCAGAAACGGATAGCCACGCGCCGCGCGCTCCGCCATCAGCGCCAGCCGGTTGTCGAGGGAAGCCGGCGTCTCAGTCCAGACGGCGGTGGTTTCACGCACCGCGTAATTGTAGATGTCGAGAATGGCGGGCGCGTCCGCCGTTGTGGCCGCCCGCACTTGCGGCGCTTCCGGCATTGCCGCCATGCCTTTTATCGCCGGATCGCCCGTCATCGCCTGCTCCCTCCGCCATCGCGCCGGCCATCTGCCTCCGGTCCGCGCCATCGTGCAAGAGTCATTTGTGCAAGAGTCATTCCGCAAGCAGTCATTCCGCAAGCGCCTTTCTGTAAGAACGGCATGCGATCATGGGCCGGAGGAAAAACGACCGGGGCTGGCCCGCCAAAAAACCCATGCCGACGGGCAAGGGGACGTAAACGGGCTTGAACCCTGCCCGCCGAGCAGCGAACATTGCCGCCGCCAACAAAGCCGATAAGAGACGGCCCATCGCCCGACGCAAAATTCGCGGGGCGCCCGGGCGGGAGGATACATGAGCGGACTGTTTTCACTCGAAGGTCGCGTCGCGCTGGTCACCGGCGGCTCGCGCGGCATCGGCAAGATGATCGCGCGCGGCTATATCGACAGCGGCGCGAAGGTCTACATCACCGCCCGCAAGGCCGCCGCCTGCGACGCCACGGCCGCCGAGCTGTCGCAGAACGGCGGCCAGTGCATTTCACTGCCTGGCGACATCTCCACCGTGGAAGGCGCCCGGGCGCTGGCGCAACAGATCGCCGAACGAGAGGACAGGCTCGACATTCTGGTGAACAACGCCGGCGCCGCATGGGCGGCGGCGTTCGACACGTTTCCGGAGAGCGGCTGGGACAAGGTCATCGACCTCAACCTGAAAACGCCCTTCTTCCTGACCCAGGCGCTGGCCCCGTTGCTGCGCAAGGCAGCCAGCGCCGAACAACCGGCGAAGGTCATCAACATCGCCTCCATCGACGGCATTTTTGTCAATCCGCTGGAGACCTACCCTTACGCCGCCTCGAAGGCCGGCCTGATCCATCTGACCCGACGCATGGCGGCGCAACTCATCGCCGACCATATTGTCGTCACGGCCATCGCGCCCGGCCCGTTCAGCTCCAACATGAACACCGCGGCCCGCGACAGCGCCGAGGGCGTGGCCAGGCGCGTGCCCGCCGGCCGCATTGGCAATGATGACGACATGGCCGGCGCCGCCATTTTCCTGGCGTCACGCGCCGGGGACTATGTGGTGGGCTCGACGCTGACCGTCGACGGCGGCGTCGCCTTCGCCCGACCCGGTTTTGAGGGCGAGAGCTGGTCCGAGGACGGCTGAGGCGTTTGCGGCCACGGCGCGCGGATCGGAAGGCAGTGCGCGACGGCTCCGGTTTGGCCGGATCGCGCGCTGGCGGATAACCCCGGCCCGCCCGGACGGAATTGCCGTAACCATTTGCCGTTCCACCTTTCGCGGGCGCGGCGCGCAGGCGATGAAGCAGCCCTTGGCGAAGCAGCCCAAGGCTGGTATTGCCCATGCAAAGGCCATCGAGCCCCGCATTGCCGGCCGGCGCGTTTGCCGCCGGGACAGCCGCCCCCAGAGAGAGCATGGCGACGCATCCCTTTGACAACATTCGCAACTTCTCGATCGTTGCGCATATCGACCATGGCAAATCCACGCTGGCGGACCGGTTGATCCAGGAAACCGGCACGGTGGCGGCGCGCGACATGGGCGAGCAGATGCTCGACTCGATGGATATCGAGAAAGAGCGCGGCATCACCATCAAGGCCCAGACGGTGCGGCTGGAGTACCGGGCGCAGGATGGCCGCGACTACATCCTCAACCTGATGGACACCCCCGGCCACGTGGACTTCGCCTACGAAGTGTCGCGCTCCCTGGCCGCCTGCGAGGGCTCCATCCTGGTGGTCGACGCCTCCCAGGGCGTCGAGGCGCAGACGCTGGCCAACGTTTATCAGGCGCTCGACGCCAACCACGAGATCGTTCCGGTCCTGAACAAGATCGACCTGCCCGCCGCCGAGCCCGAACGCGTCAAGGAGCAGATCGAGGACGTTATCGGCATCGACGCCTCGGAGGCGATCCCGGTGTCGGCCAAGACCGGCCTTGGCATTCCCGACGTGCTGGAAGCCATCGTAAAAAGGCTGCCGCCGCCGAAGGGCGACGAAACCGCGCCGCTGAAGGCCATGCTGGTCGACAGCTGGTATGATTCCTATCTCGGCGTGGTCGTGCTGGTGCGGATCATCGATGGCGTGCTGAAGAAGGGCATGACCATCCGCATGATGGGCTCAGGCGCCAACTACGGCGTCGACAAGGTCGGCGTGTTCCGCCCGAAGATGACCGACGTGGCCCAGCTCGGTCCCGGCGAGGTCGGTTTCTTCACCGGCTCGATCAAGGAAGTGGCCGACACCCGCGTCGGCGACACCATCACCGAGGAGCGCCGCCTGACGGCGGAAGCCCTGCCCGGCTTCAAACCGGCGCAGCCTGTGGTGTTCTGCGGCCTGTTCCCGGTGGACGCGGCCGATTTCGAGAACCTGCGCGCCGCCATGGGCAAGCTGCGCCTCAACGACGCCAGCTTCTCCTATGAAATGGAAACGTCGGCGGCTCTGGGCTTCGGCTTCCGCTGCGGGTTCCTCGGACTGCTGCACCTGGAAATCATCCAGGAACGGCTGGAGCGCGAGTTCAATCTCGACCTGATCTCGACGGCGCCGTCGGTGGTTTACAAGCTCAACATGGCGGACGGGACGCAGATCGAGCTGCACAATCCGGCCGACATGCCCGACGTCATGAAAATCTCGTCGATCGAGGAGCCGTGGATCCGCGCCACCATCATGACGCCGGATGATTATCTCGGCGCCATCATCAAGCTGTGCCAGGACCGGCGCGGCGAGCAGGTGGATCTGAACTATGTCGGCAAGCGCGCCATGGTGGTTTACGACCTGCCGCTGAACGAGGTGGTGTTCGACTTCTACGACCGGCTCAAATCGGTGTCGAAGGGTTACGCCTCGTTCGACTACGCCATTTCCGGCTACCGCCAGGGCGACCTGGTGAAGATGTCGCTGCTGGTCAACGCCGAGCCGGTGGACGCCCTGGCCATGCTGGTGCACCGCACCCGGGCAGAAATGCGCGGCCGCGCCATGTGCGAGAAGCTGCGCGAACTGATCCCGCAGCACCTGTTCCAGATCCCGATCCAGGCGGCGATTGGCGGCAAGATCATCGCCCGCGAAACCATCCGCGCCCTGCGCAAGGACGTGACGGCGAAGTGCTATGGCGGCGACGCCTCGCGCAAGCGCAAGTTGCTCGACAAGCAAAAAGAAGGCAAAAAGCGCATGCGCCAGTTCGGCAAGGTGGAGATTCCGCAGGAAGCCTTCATCGCCGCGCTCAAGATGGACGAGTAATCCCTGCGCCATCAGGCGCATGACGCTGACGTTACAGCTTCATGCGCCGTTCCCGGCCGCCCCCCTGATACCAGAAGACCGGGACGCGGCGGACATGCAGGGTGGCGCGCGCCATCGTTTCCCGGTGAGAGAGGCCGGCAGGCTTTCTGGCGCGGGCGCAAACAGGGCGCCATGGCGCGCCACCGGGCTCAACCCGCAGAACGCGCCAGCCAGCTCAATTCTTCCTCGGTGAGATCATCCTCCTCCCGCGAGCCCTCCGGGATTGTGGCGAACGTCCCGGTAAACCGGCTGTCGCCCAACGGGAGTTGATGCGCCGGGGCCCCGTCGGCCAGATTGTCGTCATTCCTGATCACCCGGTCAGGAAGCGCCCGCGGGAGAGGCGCTGGAGAGGCGCTGTCTGGCGCTGGCTGGAAAGCGGCCAGTTCCTGACGGAAGCCGGACATCGCAGCTTCGGGAATCTCGACGATGATCGGATCAACGGATGCAAACGCCGGACGCAACTCCAGCACGACGCGCCCTTCCTGCCACCGCAACACTTTCAGCTCGCGCACAGGAATGCGCATGTCAAAATTGCTCAATGATTCGCCCCCCGGAATGGCGTGCGGACGCAATCGGCAAATAAAGGTCCCGCGTCCCGCCTCCCCCTCAAACGCGCAAGAGCCGGAAAAGTTCACGAGGTTTTTGCCGCACGGAACATCGCTGGCCGGTGGAGCCGCCTGAAAGGCGTGCGCAACACGCCTCCCCCGGCGCGATCCAATGGGTGTTGCCGGCCATGCATGTTCCCCGGGGCATCCGGGCGGAAGGCCCACGCGGGAAAACAGCGGCGGCGCCGTCATCCCCTGGGCAGATGGGTCCGCTACAATCGTGCGTCAGTCCGGCACGAAGACGGTGGCGACGCCATTTATACAGTACCTCAGGCCGGTTGGCGGCGGACCATCAGGAAAAACGTGGCCAAGGTGGCCGCCACAACTGCTGCAATGGACTTCTGTACGCACCATACCATGGCTTTCGTCCTGGCTCAGTTCAATAGAATCCGGCTCGGGACTGTCGAAACTTGGCCATCCTGTGCCGCTGTCAAACTTTTTTGCCGATGAGAACAATTTTTGGCCGCATCCGGCGCAGACAAATGCGCCGTCTCGCGTCTCATGGAGCAAGGCGCAACTGCCTGGTCGCTCCGTGCCGTGGCCGCGCAGCACGGCGTACTGTTCGGGGGTCAGCCGGCGACGCCATTCCGCGTCGGTGTGCTGGACGGGATAAACTTTGTCCTGCATGGACATGGATTGAACTCCCTTGCCTGTTTGCCTGATCAGCCCCTCCCGGGGCAACTGCACCAAGGAGGCCCGGATATTGCCTGGATCGCAGCGCCGGCATTTTGCACGCTCCGGAACCCGGCCCCACCCTGACCGCAGGACCTGCGGGGACGGGCCGCCCGTTGACATAACTTTGTATCGCCCAATTTGGCGCATCGATGTCCCGATGCCCAGATATGCAGGGGTGACGCCAGCCTGACGGCAGGCGCCAGGCGCGCAAGGTTTCACGTGAACAGGGCTTGAAAATGATCCGGGGTTTGACTTCCTGGCTGGGGCTGGCGACGCCGACCCGTGTGGTCGCGACGGAAAACGGGCATGACTGAAGCAAACAGCGCCAGCCGTGACGAGCCTGACGGCCCAAGCATGTTCCGCCGGCGCATGGCCGCGATCATGGCGGCCGATGTCGCCGGCTATTCACGCCTGCTTGCGACCGGCGAGGAAGACGCACTGCAACTGTTCCATCAGTGTCGCAACGTCTTCGACGCAGAGGTGGCGCGTTACGGCGGGCGGATTTTCAACACGGCCGGCGATTCGGTCATGTCCGAGTTCGCCTCGGCGGTGGAAGCGGTGCGGGCGGCCATCGCCATCCAGCATGCACTGGAGGTTGTAAACCAGCCCTGGCCGGCGGACCGGCGCGTGCGTTTTCGCATCGGCGTCACCATCGGCGATGTCATCGAACGGGATGGGGACCTGCTTGGCGATGGCGTGAATATCGCCGCCCGCCTGGAATCCGTCGCGCAACCTGGCGGCGTCTGTGTATCGCGGAGCGTCCACGACGCCGTGGCCGGCAAGGTGTCAGCGTCATTCCGGAGCATTGGCCCCCAGACGCTGAAGAACATTCCCGCGCCCGTTGAAGCATTCACCGTGGCGTTCTCCGCCGTCGCTGACGCCCCGGCGAAGCCAACGGAAATGGCGCGCCGCGTCAGCCGGAGCGAGCGCGGCGACCCGGAGCGCGCCGCCCGCCGCCGCAGGCGCTGGGCGCGGATCATCCTCATCGTGCTGGCCTTCACGGTGGTGGTTCCGACCGTGCGGCACGCCAAGCGTCTGCTGGAAACCCAGCTTGGCCTGAAATTGCCCGCCCCGCCAAAAGAACAGGCGGAGAAGGCGCCGCCGCCACAGCGCGCCGCCAGCGTTCAGCCAGGCGCAGGATCGCCAGATGTGGCGGCCGGGGCCCGGGAGCTGTACCAGAAGGGCCGCGCCCTGGAGGCCGGCGGAGACGTGGCTGGCGCGCGCACCGCTTATGTGGAAACCGCGCGGGCGGGCGCGGGCTTCATCGATCCACTGCTGCGCCTGGCGGCGCTGGCGCGATTGCAGGACGGCCCCGCCGCCGCCCGTCGCCTGTTCGCGGATCTGGCCGCAGTGTCGCCGGATCCGGCCGTCCAGATGGTTTACGCGCAACAACTGGGACTGACGGAACAGGCCACGCGCCTCCGGCGTCTGCTCGACGCAACGCCCGCCTTTGCGCCCGCATGGTACGCGCTGGCCCTCGCCCTCAATGATTCCCGCGCCGGCCATGAAACGCTGACCCGCCTGCGGACCGAACACGCCGCCCTCGACCAGTTTCTCACGGCGAGCCGGACGGGAGCGCTGACACGATTCTTCATCGATTCGGCCGTGCTCCAGGAATGGGTGGAGCAGGCCCGGCGCCGCGTCGCCGAAATCGACGCCGCATTCGGCAACCGTGAGACGCGGCCGGTCCTGGCCTATCAGGCCAGCCCAAGCCACTGGACGGTCAATATCGCGCTGCCCGAGGACGCGATCGCCGTGCAATATCGCCTGGGTGATCGCGGCGGGTTCTCGCGCGCCGACCTTCGGCTGTCGGGCGATGGAAAGACCGCGCGCGCCGCCGCGTTCACCATGCCGGCGCGGGCGGGAAAGACCAAGATCTATGTCAGTTATGTGGATACGGCAGGCCTGACCGCCGGCCCGTTCGTCTATCACTTCGACGCTTCGGAGATCAGCAGCGAGCGGCAACGCAGCATCCTGATGACTACCTCGGGCTCATGGCTGACGTGGGCGACGGACCGGGATGAGATTTATTTTCCCTATCTTCTGACCTATCGCTGCGCCATCCGCAGCGCCCACGTGGGATTCGATGGCGCCGCTCCGGACATTGCCCTGCCGCTGCCAACGGAAGGGTGCGCCGACAACGCCCCGCCCCCGCCCGGAGCCCAGAACAGCCTGCCGGCGCCCCATGACGCGCGCAGCGTTTCGATAAAGCTTGTGCTTCAGAACGGAGAGACGCCGCCGCCGGTGACGATTTCCCGCGATCCCTGAAGCTGCGGGCGCGCGCCTTCCATGCAAGCGCCATCAAGAACCAGACCAGGCGGGGCGGGGCGGCGACAGGCTGCCCGACTGTCATCCAGAACCAGACGCCGGTCTGGCCTCACAGGTTTTCAAAGCGTACGGCTGGCCATACAAGTGATGTCGCGAACAACAGAGTCCTGACCCCGGCGGCGTCGCGCCCCGCCGCGAACGACGCCGGATGGAATGGCCCAGCCGATCCCCCACAGATACAGCCTGCAAATCATTGTGGCGGTGACGTTCGTGGCGATCATCGCGCTGATTCTGGGTGGCCTCACATGGTTCAACCACCGGAGCATGGCGCACCTTGCCCATCGCGAGGCGCAGGAGCGCTTCATTGATCTGGCGCGCCAGATCCGGGACGAGGCGCGCGACCAGCTGGCGAGCGCCCATATTTTCCTGAAAACCATTGGCGAAACGGCGACCCCCGCCAAACCGGATGAGGACATGGGGCGGCTGCTGGTCACCCTGCTGCGCACGCTCCAGGAAACCACGCCCTCGGTGCTTGGCGTTCTGGCCGGCTGGCCCGATGGCTCCCTGGTTCTCAGCCAGCGCCTCGTGGACAGTTCCGTTGCGCCCGGCGCCGCCTATGAGGTTGTGGTCAGCACCCCCGACGAGGCGTCCGGCCGTTTTCTTCGCCGCTCGATGTTTCTCAACGCCAGTGGCGAGGTCATCCGGCGCAATGCGCCCGTGCTGTCGGACTATGACGCGCGCAAGCGCTCCTGGTACCAGATGGCCGTCGAGAGCCGGCGGCCGGTTACGCCGGCGCCCTACCGTTTCGCCACCTTTCCCGAAATCGGCGTCACGGTGGCGCAGCGCTCCGCCGTCAACCCCGGCGTTGTGTTTGGCATCGACGTCCTGCTCTCCGACCTCGACGACGTGCTGAGCCGGATGCGCACCCATCCGCGTCAGGAACTGGCGCTGTTCACTGTCGATGGCGAGCTTGCCGCCCATCCCGAGGGGCGCAGATACCGGCAGGGGGACACGCCGGCCGGCCCACACGGACTGCCCCTGATGTCGGCGCTGCCTTCGCCGCTGCTGCGCGCCATCGCCCAGGCCTACCGGGAGGACGGAAAAGCCGGCAGCCGCATCGTTCGCAACGGCGACGAGGATTACCTGGTCAGATATGAGCCCGGACTCTCGGACACGGGCATGGTGACGGCGATCGCCATTCCCCAGTCCGCAATCATGGGCGCGGCGAACGACCTGGCCCGACGGTTGATGACCATGGGCTTTCTCGCCCTGCTCATCGCCTTGCCAATCGTGGCGCTGGCGGCGCGCAGGATCAGCAGGCCGCTCCAGACCCTGACCGGAGCGGTCGGCCGCATTGTCGCCTTCCAGGGCGACGGCGCCCGACTGCCGCCATCGCACATCACCGAGATCGATGCGCTCTCCAGCGCGGTTGGCGGCCTGCAACTGGCGATGAACAATTTCATGCGTTACGTGCCCAGGCAGATTGTGCGCGGCATCGTCAGGGATGGCGTTCAGCCCAGCCTGGGCGGAGCGCGCCAGCAAACCACGGTGGTTTTCTCGGACATCGCCAATTTCACCGGCATCGCGGAGCGGTTGCCGCCAGAAGCGCTGACCGGCCTGGTGTCGCGCTATTTCGCCGTGATCGGCAGCGCCCTGGTGGATTCGGGCGGCACCATTGACAAATTCATCGGCGACAGCGTCATGGCGTTCTGGAACGCGCCGGATCCGCAGCCCGATCACGTGGCCCGGGCCTGCGCCGGCGTGCTTGACGCCGCGCGCCGGCTCGAAGCGCTGAACGCAACCTTCCGCAGCGAAGGCCTCCCGGAACTGCACACCCGCTTCGGCGTCCACACCGGCGAGGCGGTGATCGGCCATGTGGGATCGTTTGATCGCCTGAGCTACACGGTTCTTGGCCACACGGTGAATATCGCCTCCCGCCTTGAAGCGCTGAACAAGGAGTTCGGCACGACCATCCTGGCCTCGGGCGCGGTGCGGGACAGCGCCGGCGACGGGTTCGTGTTCCGGGACGTGGGCCTGGCGGACGTGCGCGGCGCCAGCGAACGCATCGCCGTCTGCGAACTGGTCAGGCGCGTGGAAGAGGTGGATACGCCGTCTCCGGAGCGCTTGCCCTCGGCGCCTCAGGGCATGTAAACCCTGCAATGACGACCCGGCCAGACGCAATCCGGCCAGACACAATCCAGCCAGGCGTCAGCCGGCCGGCGAATGCGCCTGCATGAGGGGCCGGGAAGGCCATTTGCCCGTATATCCTGGCCTTCCCCAGGCGAGCGTCGCGGAACGATCGGCCTTTCGCCCCAGACGGGCAGGATTTTTGTTCTGGTGTTTGTGGCCATGCGTATTCTTCAGACGGCGATGCAATGCCTGGCCCGAAGCCCAGGGAGGAGTTGACGTGGCGCAGATGCAGCAAGGCCAGGGCAAGCGGGCGCGAACCTCCGATATCGAGCGCGCCTGCAAGGAGCGCGGCCTGCGCATGACCGGGCAGCGGCGCACCATCGCACAGGTCCTGGGCGATCTGGATGATCACCCGGATGTGGAGGAGCTGCACCGGCGCGCCGCATTGATCGATCCGCGCATTTCACTCTCCACCGTCTACCGCACCGTGCGCCTGCTCGAGGATGAGGGCATTCTGGCCCGGCATGAGTTCGGCGACGGTCGGGCCCGATACGAACGGGCCGAGCGCCAGCATCATGACCATCTGATCGACCTGCGCACCGGGACGGTGATTGAATTCCAGTCCGAGGAAATCGAGCGCCTGCAGGCCGAGATCGCGCGCAAGCTGGGTTACCGGCTGGTGCGCCACCGGCTGGAACTGTACGGCGTGCCGCTCGGCGACGCCGCTCCGGTGGACGGCGTGGCGCCGGACGACGACGCGACCAGCTGATCATGGGGAATCTGCGGGGCAATCTGCGCGCATGGAGCCGCATCGGCGCCCTGACCGCCATCACCCTGGTGGGCGCGCCCCTGCAATGGGTGGCGTTGCGCGTTGGCGCCCGCCCTGTCTACCAGCGCCTGCCTGTGCTGTTCCACCGGCTGGTCTGCCGGATCATCGGCGTGCGGGTCCGGGTCGAGGGTCAACCGCCGCGCGGCCGGTCAACGCTGCTGGTCTCCAACCACGTTTCCTGGGCGGACATCACCGCGATCGCCAGCGTGACGCCCCTGTCGTTCATCGCCAAATCCGAAGTGGCGGGCTGGCCGGTTTTCGGCACGTTCGCCCGCCTGCAACGCTCGGTGTTCGTCGACCGCGCCCGGCGCTCCGCAACGGCGCAGGTCAACGGCGCCATCGCGCGGCGCCTCGCCGACAACGAAGCCATGGTGCTGTTCGCCGAAGGCACCACCGGCGAGGGCATGCGGGTGTTGCCGTTCCGCTCGGCGCTGGTGGGCGCCGTGAAGGATGCGGCGGGCGAACAGGCCGTGCGCCTGCAACCCATGTGCATCTGCTACGTGGCGCGCAACGGCCTGCCGCTGGGGCGCGATGGCCTGCCGCGCATCGCCTGGTATGGCGACATGGATCTGGCCCCGCATCTCATGGATCTGCTGCGCAGCGGCGACCGCTACGAAGCGGTGATTTCGTTCGGCGAACCGGTGGCCGGGGGTGTCAACCGCAAGGTCGCCACCCGCATGGCCGAGGATTTTGCCCGCGCCCGCATCCGCCGGTTGCGGCGGCCACCATGAACATGGCGCCGGCGGCGTGGCAGCGTCGTCGTATTTCTTTCACGCGAAGCGGTATGTTCGTTGCAGATGCGGCGCGAAGCCCTGTGCCAACCGCGCCGAAATGCGATAATGTAGGTGTTCACGCGTTCTTCGTCCGCCCGAAAACGCCGTCTTTCGTATCGACGATGGCGCGTCCATGAGCTCCTGCCCGTTCTGTCAGGCCCCATGGCGCGCCGGCCCAAGTGAAAGTGTCAGACCAACGTGAAAAAGGTTCACGTCAAATCATACGGCTGCCAGATGAACGTCTACGACGCCGAGCGCATGGCGGACGTGCTGGCGGCCCAGGGGTATGTGGAGACCCCCAGCATCGATGACGCCGATCTGGTGATTCTCAATACCTGTCACATCCGCGAGAAGGCCGTCGAGAAGGTCTATTCCGAACTCGGCCGCGTGCGTGAGAACAAGGCGGAGCGCGCCCGCGACGGCAAGGAGACGCGGGTGGTGGTGGCCGGCTGCGTCGCCCAGGCGGAGGGCGCGGAGATCATGCGCCGCGCCCCGGTGGTCGACGTGGTGGTGGGACCGCAGAGCTATCATCGCCTGCCGGAACTGCTCGCCGCGAAAAGCCGCGACCAGGCCGTCGACACGGAATTTCCCGTCGAGGACAAATTCCGCCAGTTGCCAGCGCGACGCATCGCGCCGCAGCGCAATGTCTCGGCCTTCCTGACCATCCAGGAGGGCTGCGACAAGTTCTGCACCTTCTGCGTCGTGCCCTATACGCGTGGCGCGGAAAGCTCGCGGTCGGTCGAAGCGCTGATGACGGAGGCGCGCCGGCTCACCGGCCTTGGCGTGCGCGAGTTCACGCTGCTCGGCCAGAACGTCAACGCCTGGCATGGCGAGGGGCCCGACGGCAAAACCTGGACGCTGGGCCGGCTGCTGCGGCAACTGGCGGACATGGAGGGGGTGGAGCGCCTGCGCTACACCACCAGCCACCCGCGCGACATGGATGACGAACTGATCGACGCCCATCGCGACCTGCCCCAGGTGATGCCCTACCTGCACCTGCCGGTGCAGGCCGGCTCTGACCGCATTCTCGCCGCCATGAACCGTCGCCACACCGCCGACGAGTACCGGCGGATCATCGACCGGATTCGCGGCGCCCGCCCGGATATCGCCCTGTCGTCGGACTTCATCGTTGGCTTCCCGGGCGAAACCGACGCCGATTTCGCCGCGACCATGCGGCTTGTCGACGACATCGGCTTCGCCAGCGCGTTTTCCTTCAAATACAGCCAGCGGCCCGGCACGCCGGCCGCCGAACAGGCCGACCAGATTCCCGAGCAGGTGAAGGCCGACCGGCTTGCTGAGCTTCAGGCGGCGCTGGAGCGCGATCGCGCCGCGTTCAACAGGTCCATGGCCGGCCGCGTCATCGACGTGCTGGTCGAGCGCCGGGGACGCCAGCCTGGGCAGATGGCCGGCAAATCGCCCTATCTGCAGGGCGTGCATTTTGACGCGCCGGACGACATCCTGGGTCAGATGGCGACCGTGGAAGTGATCGAGGCCAGCGCCGGCAGCCTGCTTGGGCGTTATCTGGGTCCGGCCGGGTCCGTCCCCGACCATGCCACGGGGATCGCCCCGGCGCCGGCGGAACAGCCCCCCTCCCCGCAGCAAAGGAACGCGAATGCCGCGTGACGAAGGCGAGTTCTCCCCCGAACAGTTGCGCGGCGCCGGTTCACCGGCAAAACCCGGCGGCCGCGGCGCACAGCCGGCCCGCCACGCGCCGCCGCAAACCGAACTGGCGCTGACCCTGGACGACAACCGTCTCGCCAGCCTGGTGTTCGGCCAGTTCGACCAGCACCTGGCCCACATCGAGCGGCGGCTCGACGTGCTGGCGACGGCGCGCGGCAACCGGGTGGTGATTCACGGCGAACAGCCGGCGGCCGCCAAGGCCCGCCAGGTGATCCTGGCCCTGTATGAACGCGCCCGGGCTGGCGAAGCCATCACCCCCGGCGACATCGACGGCGTCATTCAGGAAATCGCCTTGCAGGGAAACCTTTTTCCGGGGGACGACAGCTCCGTCGCGCCCGGAAATTTCCGTCAGATCGTCACCCGCAAGCGCGGCAGCGTGCGCGCCCGCAACAAGGCGCAGGACGATTACCTGCGCATCTTGCAAACCAATGAGCTGGTGATCGCCGAAGGTCCGGCGGGCACCGGCAAAACGTGGCTGGCCGTCGGCCACGCCGTCTCGCTGCTTGAACAGGGCGTGGTGGAGCGACTGGTGCTGTCGCGGCCGGCGGTGGAGGCGGGCGAACGTCTCGGCTTCCTGCCAGGGGACATGCGCGAGAAAATCGACCCCTATCTGCGCCCGGTCTATGACGCGCTTTATGATTTCATGGAGGCGCGTACGGTCGAGCGCGGCCTCGCCACAGGCATGATCGAAATCGCCCCCCTCGCCTTCATGCGCGGCCGCACCCTGACGCGCGCCGCCGTGTTGCTGGACGAAGCGCAGAACACCACCACCATGCAGATGAAGATGTTCCTGACCCGCCTCGGCGAGGGTTCGCGGATGATCGTCACCGGCGACCCTTCGCAGATCGACCTGCCGCCAGGCCAGCAGTCCGGCCTGGTGCAGGCCTCGCGCATCCTGCGCGGCGTCGAGAGCGTCGGCCATGTGCGCTTCGCCGAGGGCGACGTGGTGCGTCACGACCTGGTGCGCCGGATCGTCGCCGCCTATGACGCCGAAACACGGGCCCTGACAGAACGCGACGCCGCCAGCGGAGCAACCTCCAGACCTGCCGGCAGGCCCGCCACGACCACGGGAGCCCGGGAATGACCGCCCTCCCCCATATCGACGTGGTGATCGAAAGCCCGTTGTGGGCGGCGCTGCCGGAAGCGGAGGCGCTGGCGGAGCGGGCGGCGCTGGCGGCCATCGCCGCCGGCGACGTCGCCGTGATGGCCGGCGCCGAGCTGTCGCTGATGCTGGCCGACGACGCAGCGGTGCGGGAACTCAACCGGACGTGGCGCGGCAAGGACAGGCCGACCAATGTGCTGTCCTGGCCCGCGGCGGATCCGGATGATCTCGTCCGCTCGCCGCACTGCGGCGACATCGCCGTCGCTTACGAAACCCTTGCGCGCGAGGCCGTCGAGGAAGGAAAAACAGTCGCCGACCATTTTACGCATCTGGTGGTTCATGGGGTGTTGCATCTGCTTGGCTACGACCATGAAACCGACGATGAGGCGGAAGAGATGGAGACGCTGGAAACGGAGATTTTGGCCGGCCTCGGCGTCGCCGATCCTTATGCGACGGGAACGGCTGGCCTTGATGATGTGGCGGGGGAAGCGCTGGAGCGATGAGCGAGGACCGAAGTGCGCGCCCGGGGCGCCAGCCCCAGTCGACCGGCAGGCAGGATGCTCCAGGATGGTTTGACCGCCTGCTGGCGCTGGCCCGGCCGCGCAACGGAACCTCCGTGCGCCACGACCTGGAAGACGTTCTGGAGCACAGCGCCCCAACGGAAGAATTTTCCGCCACGGAGCGGTCGCTGGTCCGCAATGTCCTGGCCTTGCACGAACGCCGCGTCGAGGACGCGATGGTGCCGCGCGCCGACATCGTCGCCATTCGCGAGGACGCCAGACTCGCTGATGTACTCGACGTGTTCCGGTCGGCGGGACACTCCCGCCTGCCGGTATATGGCGAATCACTCGATGATCCGCGCGGCATGGTCCACATCCGCGATTTCCTCGACTATCTCGCGGGCTGCACGCCCCGCGTCGTTATCGACGAAAACAGTTCCATGCCGAGTTTTTCCGGCGTCGACCTGTCGCTGTCGCTGAATGAGGCGGACATCCTGCGCCCCGTGCTGTTCGTGCCGCCGTCCATGCCGGCCATCGACCTTCTGGCCCGCATGCAGGCCAGCCGCACCCACATGGCTCTGGTCATTGATGAATATGGCGGCACCGACGGCATCGTCTCCATGGAAGACGTCGTGGAGCTGATCGTCGGCGATATCGAGGATGAGCACGATCACGACGCCGGTCCGATGATCGCGCCGGCCGGCGACAACGCTTTTGACGCCAACGCCCGCGCCGATCTGGATGATGTGGCGCAAGCGCTGGGCGCCCCGCTGGTCGACGACACGCTGGCTGACGAGATCGACACCATCGGCGGCCTGGTGGCGCACCTGGCCGGGCGCGTGCCCGCCACGGGGGAGCGGATCGAGGGTCCGCACGGTCTGGTCTTCGAGGTATTGGAGGCCGATCCGCGCCGGCTGAAACGTGTTCGCATCTGCCGGCCTTCGCCATCGGGCGACGCCGGCGCGGGGACTGACGCCGACGGGGAAACATCGCCGCCTCGCGAATCCGGCGCCAGATGAGCCAGCGGGTGAGCAGCTTCCCGGCGGCTGGCCGCTGGCTTTTCGCCGTCGCCCGCGGCGGTTTCGTGGGCGGGCGCTGGCGGCGACGGATGGTCGCGCTGGTCGCTGGCGCCGTTGGCGCCTTGTCGCTGGCGCCGTTCGATTTCCTTCCGGCCATGGTCATCGCCATGACCATGGCGGTTTGGCTTGTTGACGCCGCCGCCCTGAATGGCGCGACCGGACAATCTCCCCCGGCGCCCACCCCCCTGCGTGAGGCTGGCCGGCGCGCCCGCGCCGCGGCGGCGCTGGGCTGGTGGTTCGGATTTGGATATTTCGTCGCCGGCTTGTGGTGGCTCGGCGCGGCGTTTCTGGTCGAGGCGGAGGAATTCGCCTGGGCCCTGCCGCTCGGCGTGCTGGGCCTGCCCGCCGGGCTGGCGATTTTCACCGCAGCCGGCTTCGGCCTGGCCGGCGCCCTGTGGTCCCCCGGCCCCGTGAGGGTTCTGACCCTGGCCGGCGCTTTGGGAGCCTCCGAATATTTGCGCGGCGTGCTGCTGTCCGGTTTTCCCTGGAACACCTTCGGCATGGCCTTCGGCGGACATCTGCTGACGGCGCAGATCGCCTCGGTCGTTGGCATGTATGGGTTAAGCGTGCTCACGGTGGCCATATGCGCCGCGCCGGCCACCCTGGCCTCACCCGCCAGGCCGGTTGATGACCTGGCGCGCGGCTGGCTGTCCCGCTTTGCGCCGGCAGGCGCGGCGCTTGCCGCGCTCCTGGCGCTTGCGGTTTTCGGCTATGACAGAATTCCGGCCGGCCCTGGGCCGCAGGAGCCCGGCGTAAGAATTCGTCTTGTCCAGCCTGGCATTTCCCAGGACACGGCCGTATTCAACTGGGACAATCGGGAAAAAATACTCAACCAGTACATCCGCCTCAGTGAAGGTCAGGCCCCCGACGCCGGGCTTGGGCCACGCGGCGTCACCCACCTCATCTGGCCCGAATCGGCATTTCCATTTCTGCTGGCGGACCATCCGGAAGCCCGCGCCGCCATCGGCGACATGTTGCCGCCCGGCGCGGTGCTGATTACCGGCGCCGCCCGTGGCGAGGCGCTGACGCCAGGCGGGCGTCCCAACCGCTTTTACAATTCCATGCAGGTTGTGAACCATGATGGGAGGATCACGGCCGTCTATGACAAATCCCACCTGGTGCCATTTGGCGAATACCTGCCGCTTTCCGGCCTTCTGGACTCCCTCGGCCTCCGGCAGTTCGTCCATATTCCAGGCGGCTTTACTGCCGGCGCCCCGGGGGGCAGCCTGGAAGTCCCGGGCTTCCCGCCAGTAACGCCGCTGATCTGCTATGAGGCGATTTTCCCTGGATTTGGCCCTGCCAGAGGCGCGCGCGGCGCCATCGTGAACGTCACGAACGACGGCTGGTTCGGCCAGACGCCCGGCCCCTGGCAGCACCTCTCCCAGGCGCGCCTGCGCGCCATCGAACAGGGGCTGCCACTTGTGCGTGTAGCCAACACCGGCATATCCGTTGTAGTTGACTCATGGGGCCGGACGAATACTTTTCTTCCACTGGGAAAAATTGGCTACGCCGACTCAACCCTGCCGTCGGCTCTTCCGCCAACGGCTTACGCCCAAAGCGGCGATCTGTTTTTCGTCCTGCTTCTGATTTTCTGCTTTGGGTGCAGCGCGCTTGCCGGCAGGCGCCCCGATGCCGCCACAGACAGCAGGCAGTTGGTTAATCACGCCAACGGAGATTTACAGTGAACAAGGCCCGCAACCCCATAGACCTGTACGTAGGCGGCAGGGTTCGCATGCGACGCATGCTTGTTGGCCTTAGCCAGGAAAAACTCGGCGACGCGCTGGGCGTCACGTTCCAGCAGATCCAGAAATACGAAAAGGGCGCCAACCGCATTGGCGCCAGCCGCCTGCACCAGATCGCCCAGGTGCTCGGGGTGCCGGTATCATTCTTTTATGATGGCGCGGCGCCGGCGGGCGACGCCGCCCCGGGCTTCGCTGAAGCGCCGGCGCTGGATCATGTCGCCGATTTTCTGGCCACGTCCGAGGGGCTTCACCTCAACAAGGCGTTTGTCCGCATCCAGGACGCCGGGGTGCGCCGGAAACTGGTGGCGCTCGTTGAGGCCGTGGCCAACGCCCAGCCGGCCGGGAAAGACGGCGAAGACTGATTTTCCTCCCTTGCCCTGCCCTTTCCGCGTCCGTCCCGGCGCTTGACGTCGCCAGGCCGGTAACCTACGCAAGCGCAGGCTGTCATTCATCTATTCGTCCGGAGGCTCGGGTGTCGCGTCAGAATTACCTGTTCACCAGTGAATCTGTGTCAGAAGGTCATCCGGACAAGGTGTGTGACCGCATTTCCGACACCATTGTCGACGCCTTCCTGGCCGCCGATCCCGAGGCGCGCGTCGCCTGTGAAACCCTGGCCACCACAAACCAGGTGGTGATCGCGGGTGAAACCCGTGGTCCCGCGACGCTGACGCCGGAATATCTGGCCCACCTCGCCCGCCTCGCCATCCGCGACATCGGCTACGAGCAGGACGGTTTCCACTGGGAGAAAAGCCAGATCGACGTGCTGCTGCACGCCCAGTCCGCCGACATCGCCGTTGGCGTCGACGCGGCGGGCAACAAGGACGAAGGCGCCGGCGACCAGGGGATCATGTTCGGCTACGCCTGCCGCGAAACGCCGGAGTTGATGCCGGCGCCGATCTATTACGCCCACAATATCCTGAAGCGCTTGACCGAGGCGCGCAAATCCGGCGAATCCGGCGTTCTTGGACCGGACGCCAAGAGCCAGGTCACCGTCCGCTACGAGAACGGCAAGCCGGTCGCCGCCACGCAGATCGTCGTGTCGACCCAGCATCTGGACGACACGCTGACCTCCCATGACGTGCAGGCCATCGTGGAGCCGTATGTGCGCGAAACCCTGCCGGAAGGCTGGATTTCGGATGCGACCATCTGGCACGTCAATCCAACCGGCAAATTCGTCATCGGCGGCCCGGACGGCGATTGCGGTCTGACAGGCCGCAAGATCATCGTCGACACCTATGGCGGCGCTGCGCCGCACGGCGGCGGCGCCTTCTCCGGCAAGGATCCGACCAAGGTCGACCGCTCGGCCGCCTATGCCGCCCGCTACCTGGCCAAGAATGTGGTGGCCGCCGGCCTTGCCGACCGCTGCACCATCCAGCTTTCCTACGCCATTGGCGTGTCGCGCCCGCTGTCGCTTTATGTCGACCTGCACGGCACGGGCCAGGCGGATGAAGCCCGGCTGGAAACCGTGCTGATGGATGTGATGGACCTGTCGCCACGCGGCATTCGCCAGCACCTTGGCCTGAACCGGCCAATCTATGCCCGCACCGCAGCTTACGGTCACTTCGGCCGGACGCCGGAACAAGACGGCGGCTTCTCCTGGGAGCGCACCGATCTGGCCGACGCGATTCGCAAGGCCGTCGCCGGCTGAACAGGGCGAACTGGTGATTTGACGCCGCCCTGTCCGGGGCGGCGTTTGTTTTTGGAAAGACGACAAAGGCGATGACGACCGAACAGCCCCGCGCCGGCTCCTTCTATGGCCGCAGGAAAGGACACCGCCTGCGCGAGCAGCAGTCCCGTCTGATGGAAGAGACGCTGCCGCGCCTGCGCATCGGCGCTGACGTCATAAACGACGCGGGGGCGCTGTTCGCCCGACCGGTTGCACAGGTCTGGCTGGAAATTGGCTTTGGCGGCGGCGAGCATCTCCTGCACCAGATGCAGCTGAACCCCGACGTCGGTTTCATTGGTTGCGAACCGTTCATCAACGGCATGGCCAAGCTGCTGGCCGGCGAGCCGGACCTGCAGCGCCTCGCCCTGCATGACGCCGACGCCACCGAACTCCTGCCCCGTCTTCCGGCCGCCTCCCTCGACCGCGCCTTCATCCTTTACCCCGATCCGTGGCCGAAGCGCCGCCAGCGCAAACGCCGCATCGTCTCTCCCGAAACCGTCAGCAACCTCGCGCGGGCGCTGAAGCCAGGCGCGGTTTTCCGTTTCGCCACGGACATTGACGATTACGCGGCCTGGACCCTGGCGCGGGTGATGGCCTCGGGCCAGTTCGACTGGACAGCCGAGCGGGCCGACGACTGGCGCCAGCCCTGGGCTGACTGGCCCGGCACCCGCTACGAGCAGAAGGCGTTCCGTGAAGGGCGGACGCCGAGCTATCTGACGTTTGTCCGGCGCGCCCCGGACAGACCTGCCTGAAGAAACAGACTTGCCCGAAGAAAATGCGCCGGCGGCTTGTCAATGACGACGCCGGGAGCTATCTTGCCGTTATTCCGACATTCCAGAACGGTTTGTTACAAACCGAACCGGAGAGTGGGCTCCAGCCGGGGTCCGCTCTTTTTGTCTTACCTGTGCGGTATGGTCCGCACATGATCACAGCCCGGCCGGCGGAATTCCTGGCGGCGGGCTTCATGAGGTCGCAGTTTCCATGGCGGATACAGCCGACAGGCGGGTTGTCACCGAATCGGGCGTCGCGGCGCGGGTCGCCACGATCGTCGAGCCGGTCATCGAGGACCTGGGTTACGTGCTGGTGCGCGTCAAGGTCACAGGCCAGAACGGCTGCACGGTGCAAATCATGGCCGAGCGTCCGGACGGCACAATGACCGTCGACGATTGCGAGGCAATCAGCCGGGCGGTGTCGCTGGCGCTGGACGTGGATGACCCCATCGACCGGGCCTACCACCTGGAAATCTCCTCGCCGGGCATCGACCGTCCCCTGGTGCGCGCCTCCGATTTCACGCGCTGGGCCGACTATGAAGCCAAGGTCGAGCTCAACGCGCTCGTTTCGGGGCGGCGCAAGTATCGCGGCGTGCTGCGCGGCGTGGACGACGGCCATGTGCTGGTCGAGCGGCTGGACGCGGCTGCTGACGAGGATCGGGTGGCGCGCCTGGCCCTGTCTGACATTCTCGAAGCGCGTCTGCTGCTCACCGACGCCGTGATCGCCGAGGCCTTGCGCCGCGACAAGGCGGCCCGCCACGCGCGGGGCGAAGTCGACGAAGAAGACGACGCGGATCTGGACGGGGAGTTCGACGGCGACGATACGCCAGACGACGCCGGTCAGGGCCGCCCGCACTAATATTCTGAATGGGAAACCCGGCCGGCATGGACCTGGATTTTCCTTACCGGTTCTGGTGATGCATTTTCCTGGCGCGAAGCCGCGGCTTCCCATGAAGATGTTCATTTTGGGAATGAGGCATTTCGGGAAATCGGGCGAACAGCGCCCCCGGAAATGCACCAGGTGGTTGAAAGAGGGAGAGACCCATGGCCATCAGCGCCAACAGGCTCGAATTGCTGCAGATCGCCGATGCTGTGGCGCGCGAGAAGGTTATCGATCGTCAGATCGTGCTCGCCGCCATGGAAGACGCGATCCAGAAGGCCGCCCGCTCGCGCTACGGCAGCGAGACGGAGGTGCGGGCCGAGATCAATCCCAAGAGCGGTGAGATCCGCCTGTCGCGCCTGTTGCTGGTGACCGACGAGGTCGAGAACGACGCCATTCACATTTCGGTCGCCGACGCGCGCAAGCGCAATCCGGCGGCGCAGCCGGGCGACTATATCGCCGAGACGCTGCCGCCGTTCGATTTCGGGCGCATCGCCGCCCAGTCGGCCAAGCAGGTGATCGTGCAGAAAGTGCGCGAAGCTGAACGCGACCGGCAGTATGAGGAATTCAAGGATCGCATTGGCGAGATCATCAATGGCCTCGTCAAGCGCGCCGAATATGGCAACGTCGTTGTCGACCTTGGCCGCACCGAAGGCATCATCCGCCGCGACGAGCTGATCCCGCGCGAGGCCTTCCGCCCCGGCGATCGCGTTCGGGCCTATGTTTATGACGTGCGTCGCGAAACCCGCGGCCCGCAGATCTTCCTGTCGCGCACCCATCCGCAGTTCATGGCGAAGCTGTTCGCGCAGGAAGTCCCCGAGATCTATGACGGCGTCGTCGAGATCAAGGCCGTGGCCCGCGACCCGGGCTCCCGCGCCAAGATCGCCGTCGTCTCGCGCGACAGCTCGATCGACCCGGTGGGCGCCTGCGTCGGCATGCGCGGCTCGCGCGTGCAGGCGGTGGTCGGTGAATTGCAGGGCGAGAAGATCGACATCATTCCCTGGTCGCCGGACAACGCCACCTTCATCGTCAACGCCCTGCAGCCGGCCGAAGTGGTGAAGGTGGTTCTCGACGAAGAGAGCGAGCGCATCGAAGTGGTGGTGCCGGACGACCAGCTGTCGCTGGCCATCGGCCGTCGCGGCCAGAACGTGCGTCTGGCCTCCCAGCTGACTGGCTGGGACATCGACATCATGACCGAGGCCGAGGAATCGGAGCGTCGCCAGAAGGAATTCGCCGAGCGCACCACCCTGTTCATGGAAGCCCTGGACGTGGACGAGGTCGTCGGCCAGTTGCTGGCGTCAGAGGGCTTCAGCTCGGTTGAGGAGCTTGCTGTCGTCGACCTGCCGGAACTGGCGTCGATCGAAGGCTTCGACGAGGACACCGCACAGGAAATCCAGACCCGCGCGCAGGAGCACCTCGACCAGCTGGAAGCGGAGCAGGACGCCAGACGCGCCGAACTGGGCGTTTCCGACGACCTGCGTCAGGTCGACGGCGTCACCACCGCCATGCTGGTGGCGTTTGGCGAGAACGACATCCGCTCGCTGGAGGATCTGGCCGGCGCCGTGCCGGACGACCTGTGCGGCTGGGCCGAGCGCAAGGACGGCGAGGTCATCCGTCACAAGGGCGCGCTGGATGGTTTCGACGTGTCCCGCGTCGAAGCGGAAGCCATGATCATGGACGCCCGCGTGCTGGCCGGCTGGATCGAGGCGCCCGAACCGGAAGTGGAAGCTGAAGGCGTTGAAGACGGCGACGCCGAAGCCCAGGCGGACGACCAGACTGAAGCCGCAGGCGAACAGGGCGACGAAGCCAGCGCCTGACGTGATGGACGCCAGCCAACCGGCGCTGGCGCCTTCAAACATTTCGGGCGCGCCCGATATCAGGGTTATGGCGTATTCCGCCCGTCTGGGCGGACCGCCATCAATCCAGGGCTTTCGAGGGATGAGGACGACGTGGCGCAGCGGCGCGAAGAAGATGACCGGGGACCGGAGCGGCTCTGCATCGTGACCCGCAACTCGCGGCCGCCAGCGGAGATGCTGCGCTTCGTCGCCGCGCCGGACGGCCGCCTGACGCCGGATCTGAAGCGGAAGCTGCCGGGACGCGGCGTCTGGGTGACCCTGTCCGCCGAGCTCGTGGCCCAGGCGATGAAGCGCAAGGCTTTTGCCAGAAGCCTGAAGCAACCGGTGGAGGTTTCGCCGGATCTTGTCGGGGAGATCGACGCCCTGCTGGTCAAGGACGCCATTCAGGCGCTGTCTTTCACCAGCAAGGCCGGAGAAGCCGTCACCGGCTTCACCAAGGTTGAAAGCGCCATCAACAGGGCCAATATTGTGGCTTTGCTGCATGCGAGGGACGCCGCCCCGGACGGCGTCCGCAAGATTGGACAGATGTTGCGCCGGCGTCAGTTGACGGACCAGCGACCAGTCCATGTGATCGATGCATTTGACTCAGACGATTTGAGTTTGGCATTAGGTGGGGTACATGTGATACATGCTGCCCTGGAAGCCGGTCCCGCCAGCACAGGATTCCTGGCGTGCTGGGGCAGGTTGAACGCGTATCGGGCGACGACAGCCAACGTGGCGGAACTCCCGACAGACCAGCCGGGCGATAGCGCGCCCGATTGATTGCAGCGTTTTCCCCCTGATGCGCCCCCGGGCCCCATGCCCTGGAGCACCCGTGCAGGCCACAGCGGCGCAGCATGAGCGCCGTCGGTCGCCGGATTTGAGAAGCCTGCCGGCGGTCCCCACGCGGACCACAGCGTCCGGCAGATTGACAGGCCCATGGTTCAACGCCATGGACCTGCACGAGGTATATGCGGATCAGCTGATCCGGCATGCGAGCGGCAGGAACGGAATGAGCGATAGCAAGAACCCGGGCGACAAGACGATCAGCGGAGGGCAGAACAAGACGCTGACGCTCAAGCGCCCGGTCGAGCATGGGACGGTGAGGCAGAGTTTCTCCCATGGCCGCAGCAAGGCGGTTGTGGTTGAGAAGGTGAAGCGTCGCGCCGTCGGGCCAGGTGAGGCGAAGGAGGCTGCTCCCGCTGCCCCCGCCGCGCCGCGCCCCGCCGCGCCTTCAGCCGCCGCCCCCAGGCGTCCGGCCGCGGGCCAGCGTCCGACCGGCGTTGTTCTGCGCACGCTGACCGACGACGAACGCGAGGCCCGTATCCGGGCGCTGGCGCTCGCCAAGGGACGCGAGGTCGAGGAGCGCAAGCAGGCCGAGCAGGAGGAGCGCCGCCGCGCCGAACGCGAAGCCGCTGAAAAGGCGGAGCGTGAGGCGGCTGAAGCGCGCCAGCGCGAAGAGCAGACCCGTCTGCGCGCCGAGGAGGAGGCCGCCAGGGCCGCCGCCCCGTCTGCGCCACAGCCCGCTCCCGCGCCCCAGAAGGCCAAATCCGAGGCAAAGGCCGCGCCGACGCCGGAGCCCACGCCCCGTTATGAAACCGGGCCGGCGACGCCAACGGCCATCGTGGCGCGCCCGCGTCCAGCTGGCTCACGCCCCCCTGTGCTGCTGTCGCCGCGCCCACCTGCGCCGCCAAAGCCGGCCGAGCCGGCCAAGCCTGCAGCGACGACAACGACGCAGCCCGCAAGCCCGCGTCCCGCGACGGCGGCCCCCGCTGGCCGTCCCGCCGCCGCGACCGATGACGAGGCGCCGCGCGCCCGGCGGCCCGGCGCCCTGCGCCCCGCCGCCGCGCCCAAGCCTGGCAAGTCGGGCGCCGGCGATGAGCGCCGTCGCGGCCGTCTGACCATCAGCACCGCCCACAACGCTGGTGAGGAGCGCACCCACTCGGTCGCCGCCTTCCGCCGCCGCATGCAGCGCATGAATCGCGGCGCAGCAAGCGAGCAGAAGGAGCGTCTGTCCCGCGAGGTGACCATTCCTGAAACGATCACGATTCAGGAACTGGCCAACCGTATGTCCGAGCGTGGCGTGGACGTGATCCGTCTGCTGATGCGCCAGGGCCAGATGCACAAGATTACCGATGTGATCGACGCGGACACCGCGCAGCTGATCGCGGAAGAGCTTGGCCATACGGTGCGCCGCGTCGCCGAATCCGACGTTGAGGAAGGCCTGTTCAGCGCCGATGACGTGGATGAGGTGAAGCTGCCGCGCCCGCCGGTCGTGACCATCATGGGCCACGTCGACCACGGCAAGACCTCGCTGCTGGACGCCCTGCGCAAGACCACCGTCGTGTCCGGCGAAGCTGGCGGCATCACCCAGCACATCGGCGCCTATCAGGTGACGTCGCCGCTCGGCGGCAAGATCACCATCATCGACACGCCCGGTCACGCCGCCTTCACGTCCATGCGCGCCCGCGGCGCCAAGGTGACGGACATCGTCGTGCTTGTTGTGGCCGCTGATGATGGCGTCATGCCGCAGACCATTGAGGCGATCGACCATGCCCGCGCCGCCGGCGTGCCGCTGATTGTCGCCATCAACAAGATCGACAAGCCCTCGGCAGATCCGCAGCGCGTGCGCAACGAACTGCTGCGCCACGAGGTTGTGGTTGAGTCCATGGGCGGCGAGACGCTCGAGTTCGAGGTTTCGGCCAAGGCGGGAACCAATCTCGACAAGTTGCTGGAAGGCCTGCAGCTGCAGTCCGAGATTCTCGACCTGCGCGCCAACCCCGACCGTTCGGCGGAAGGCAACGTCATCGAGGCCAAGCTCGATCGCGGTCGTGGCCCTGTGGCCACGGTGCTGGTCGATCGCGGCACCCTGCGGGTTGGTGACATTGTTGTCGCCGGTTGCGAATGGGGCCGCGTGCGCGCCCTGGTGGCCGACAACGGTTCCCAGATCAAGGAAGCAGGCCCGTCGGTCCCGGCCGAGGTGCTGGGCTTCAACGGCACCCCCGAGGCTGGCGATCGCGTCGCCGTCGTCGAGAACGAGGCCCGCGCCCGTGAGATCACCGACTTCCGCACCCGTCAGCGGCGCGAGAAGCTGGCGGCGCGCGGCGCCGGCGCCGGTCGCTCACTGGCCGACATGATGCGCGACCTGCGCGAGGGCGGCGGCAAGAAGGAGCTGGCGCTGGTCGTCAAGGGCGACGTGCACGGTTCCGTCGAGGCCATTCGCGGTGCGGTCGAGAAGCTCGGCAATGACGAAGTCACGGCGCGCATCCTGCACGCCGGCGTCGGCGGCATCACCGAGTCCGACGTGACCCTCGCCGGCGCCTCGAAAGCGACCGTCATGGGCTTCAACGTCCGCGCCAACAAGGAAGCGCGCGAAGCGGCCGACCGGGCCGGCATCGAGATCCGTTACTACAACATCATCTATGATCTCATTGATGACGTGCGTGACGCGATGTCGGGCCTGCTGGCGCCGACCCTGCGCGAGCACCGACTCGGCGAGGCTGTGGTCCAGGAAGTCTTCGACGTGTCGAAGGTTGGCAAGGTCGCCGGCTGCCGCGTCACCGACGGCGTGGTCGAGCGCGGCGCCCATGTGCGCATTATCCGCGACAGCATCGTCATCCACGAAGGCAAGCTCAGCCAGCTCAAGCGCTTCAAGGATGACGCGAAGGAAGTCGGCTCCGGCCAGGAGTGCGGCATGGCCTTCGAACGCTTCGAGGACATGCGCAAGGGCGACGTCATCGAATGCTACCGCGTCGAGGAAATCCGCCGCACCCTGCAGTGACAGTGACGGCGCGCATCAATCACATGCGCGCCGTTCCCGTGATCCACGGCATGACGACGCCCGTGCGCGGGCTGTGTGTATCGGGACAGCGTCGGGAACAGCCGGGCGGCGGATGATCCGCAAGCCCAGGTGCGGGATATCGCCCGACGCAAAACTGCGAAAAAACCGTTCGGCATCCAGATCCGGATCTATCGCCATCCGGAGCAGGCATTTGCTCCGGCGGGCGCATCGTGGAGCATTTTCCAGCCGGGCGGACGTCGCTTTGAGTCAGGAAACTGCGTAAGTTCAGAACAATGCGGCGATCCCCGGTCCAGTGCGACCGCACGTCGCCCTGGCGAAGACAGTGACCCCAATGGCAAAACGCGCCGCCTCCCCATCCTCCGGCCCTTCGCAACGCCAGTTGCGCGTGGGCGAACTCGTCCGTCACGCCCTGGCGGAGATCCTCGCCCGCGGCGAGATCCAGGATGACGCCCTCAGCGGCAATGTCGTGACGGTGCCGGAAGTTCGCATGTCGCCGGACCTCAAACTGGCCACGTGCTATGTCATGCCGCTCGGCGGCAAGGACGAGAAGCCGGTGATCGCCGCCCTTGACCGGCACAAGCGGCATATCCGCACCGAACTGGCCCACCGCATCAATCTGCGCTATGCGCCAGACCTGCGATTCCGCCGCGACGAAACCTTCGACGAAGCAGGCCGCATCGAGCGGCTGCTCCAGTCCGAAAAGGTCCAGGCCGACCTCGCGAAGCCACAGGAAACCGACGACCAGGCGTGACTGGCGGCAACCATATTCCCGACGCCCCGCGCCGGCGCCATTTGCCGTGTGATCCGGGAATGTTTCCATTCAGCCTGGAATCGTGAAACGCTCCGCCACCCTGATTTTGGCGTTTCCGGGCGTCAGGCTGTTTGCCGGCGCCGGAACCGTCATGACCGCTCCGGTTCCGGGTTCGCCCGCACGGGAGTAGCCTCCAACCGACGCCGGACCGCCGCACCGCCGGATGCTCCGGAATGGAAGACCAATGACAGAGGAAGCTGAAGCCCGGATCGTGGCCTCCGCCGCGCCGCGCCCGAAGAAACGCGACGTCAGCGGCTGGGTGGTGCTGGACAAGCCGGTCGGCATGACGTCGACTCATGCCGTCGCCGTCATCAAGCGGCTGTTCCGGGCCCGCAAAGCCGGCCACGCCGGAACGCTGGATCCGCTGGCTTCCGGCATCCTGCCCATCGCTCTTGGTGAAGCGACCAAGACGGTTCCATACGTCATGGACGGCCGCAAGGCCTATGCATTTACCGTCGCCTGGGGCGAGGAGACAAATACCGACGACGCGGAAGGCCACGTGGTGGCCAGTTCCGACGCGCGCCCAGAGCCCGACGCCATCGCCGAACTGCTGCCGCGCTTCACCGGCACCATTCTGCAGGTCCCGCCCAAATTCTCCGCCATCAAGATCGACGGCGAGCGGGCCTACGACCGGGCGCGGGAAGGAGAGGCGGTCGAACTGCAACCGCGCGCGGTGACCATTGAGCAGTTGCGTCTGGTCAACCGCACCGACGACCGGGCCCTGTTCGAGGCAGAGTGCGGCAAGGGCACCTATGTGCGCGCCATCGCCCGGGATCTCGGCCGCAATCTCGGCTGCTTCGGCCATGTGGCGGCCCTGCGCCGCACCCGGGTCGGGCCGTTCAACCTCCACAATTCCGTTACCCTCGACGCGATTGAGACCCTCGCTTCGGAAGCGCCGGATGGGCTGCCCGACGCCGCGCTTCTGCCGGTGGTCACCGCTTTGTGCGACCTGCCCGCGGTCACCGTCGACCGCACCGGCGCGGGTCGTCTGACGCGGGGACAAAGCGTGCTGTTGCGTGGTCGCGACGCCCCGGTGTTCGAAGGCGCCGTCGCCGTCATGCTGGCCGGGCGCCTTGTGGCGCTGGCGGATTTCGACCGGGGCGAGCTGCATCCGAAGCGGATTTTTAACCTCGGAGAGCGCGGCTGAAGCCCTTTTGCCCCCTGGCCGCCACGTCCCCGCAGGCGGATATTTTGCCATATCCTTTTGATTAATGGGCGCTTCTTGCCACAAGGCGGTGATGGCCGGCATGAAAATGTTATGGCCAAATCCGCCTGATTGGTGCATAAGCGCCGCCGTGCGCTCCCGTCTGCGGACAGGCGCGTGCATCCCGACCCTGCTGGACGACATCCCGGCAGGGCCATATTCCAACTGAAAGGAACAACCGATGTCGATTACGCCTGAGCGCAAGCAGGAACTGATCAAGGAATACGCGACGTCGAACGGCGACAGCGGCTCCCCCGAGGTCCAGGTGGCGATCCTCACCGAGCGCATTGTCAACCTGACCGAGCACTTCAAGGCCCACAACAAGGACAACCATTCCCGTCGTGGCCTGCTCAAGATGGTTTCGCAGCGCCGCAAGCTGCTTGATTACGTCAAGCGCAAGGACGAAGCCCGCTACCGTTCGCTGATCGAGCGTCTCGGCATCCGCCGCTGATCGCCTCGCAGGCATCGGGCGACAGGTTCGGAGCGCGCCCGGCGACGCCCGACAGGTAGCCCATACAAACAGGCGTGCGCCGGCTATCTGGCGCCTGCCGTTCCGACCGATACGCACATCACTGTCCGCGCGTCCTGAGCACTACGCCAGGACCGTGCGTGAGGGATTTACCCGCTGGCGCTGGGCGCCCGCGCCGGGTGGTTTCTGCGATGAAGCCGCTTCCACGCTGAAGTGCTGTCGCCACAAAGGCGCGCCCGTTCAGCTATGTTGGCCAAAATTGGCTGGCGACGCCGGGACCAAGGTCCCACAAATGATGTTCCGGCCAGGCCGGAGCAGGATAGCCGGCGGCTCGCCCTGAAGCGCGAGCCCCCCGCCATCTTGCTCATGGCGCACCCGGTGGCCGGACCGCATACCCATGGAAAGAAATACATGTTCGATATTCAACGCGAAGAGCTGATCTGGGCAGGTTCGAAGCTGACGCTCGAAACCGGCCGCATCGCCCGCCAGGCCGACGGCGCCGTGCTCGCCACCTACGGCGAGACCACCGTGCTGGCCACAGTCGTTGCGGCGAAAGAGCCCAAGCCCGGCATCGACTTCATGCCGCTGACGGTCAACTACCAGGAAAAGACCTTCGCCGCCGGCCGCATTCCCGGCGGTTATTTCAAACGTGAAGGTCGTCCGAGTGAAAAGGAAACCCTGGTTTCCCGCCTGATCGACCGCCCAATCCGCCCGCTGTTCGCCGATGGCTGGCGCTGTGACACCCAGGTCATCATCACCGTGCTGTCGCACGATCTGGAGAATGACCCGGACATCGTCTCCATGGTGGCCGCCTCCGCGGCGCTCACCCTGTCCGGCGCGCCGTTCATGGGCCCCATCGGCGCCGCCCGCGTCGGCTACGCCAACGGCCAGTACAAGCTGAACCCGACCTTTGCCGAGCGTGAAGGCTCCGAGCTCGACCTGGTGGTCGCCGGCACCACCGACGCCGTGCTGATGGTCGAATCGGAAGCCAAAGAGCTGTCCGAGGACGTGATGCTCGGCGCCGTGATGTTCGGCCACAAGCACTTCCAGCCGGTGATCGACGCCATCATCCGCCTGGCCGAACGCGCCGCCAAGGAGCCGCGCGACCTGGCCGTCGCTGACGTTTCCGAAATCGAGAAGGTCGTGCTGGAGATCGCCGAGGCCGATCTGCGCAAGGCCTATATGATCACCGACAAGCAGGCCCGCTATGCCGCTGTCGACGCCGTCAAGGCCAGGGTGTTCGCCGCCCTGTTCCCCGAGGGCGCGGAGCCGCGCTTCCCGGCCGAGACCGTGAAGGGCGTCTTCAAGGAGCTGCAGGCCAAGATCGTCCGCTGGAACATTCTTGACACCGGCGTGCGCATCGACGGTCGCGACGTGCGCACCGTGCGCCCGATCGTGTCGGAAGTCGGTTTCCTGCCGCGCACCCACGGTTCGGCGCTGTTCACCCGCGGCGAAACCCAGGCCATGGTCGTGGCGACGCTGGGCACCGCGGACGACGAGCAGTTCATCGATTCGCTGGAAGGCACCTACAAGGAGCACTTCCTGCTCCACTACAACTTCCCGCCCTACTCCGTCGGCGAAACCGGCCGTATGGGTTCGCCTGGCCGCCGCGAAATCGGCCATGGCAAGCTCGCCTGGCGCGCCGTGCGCCCGATGCTGCCGGCCAAGCACGAGTTCCCCTACACCATCCGCCTGGTGTCGGAGATCACCGAGTCCAACGGTTCATCATCGATGGCCACCGTGTGTGGTTCGTCGCTGGCGCTGATGGACGCGGGCGTGCCGCTGCGCGCGCCGGTTGCTGGCATCGCCATGGGTCTGATCCTGGAAGGCGACCGTTTCGCCGTCCTCTCGGACATCCTGGGCGACGAGGACCACCTTGGCGACATGGACTTCAAGGTGGCCGGCTCGGCGTCGGGCATCACCTCGCTGCAGATGGACATCAAGATCGCCGGCATCACCGAAGAGATCATGCGCGTGGCGCTTGATCAGGCGAAGGGCGGACGCGAGCACATCCTTGGCGAAATGTCGAAGGCGCTGACCGCAGCCCGCAGCGAGCTCGGCCAATATGCGCCGCGCATCGAGACCATGAAGATTCCGCAGGACAAGATCCGCGAAGTCATCGGTTCGGGCGGCAAGGTCATCCGCGAGATCGTCGAGAAGACCGGCGCCAAGGTCGACATCAGCGACGACGGCACCATCAAGATCGCCTCGGCCGACCTGAAGTCGATCGAAGCGGCCATGAACTGGATCAAGTCCATCGCGTCGGAGCCGGAAGTCGGCGTGATCTATGACGGCACCGTGGTGAAGACCACCGACTTCGGCGCCTTCGTCAACTTCTTCGGCGCCAAGGACGGTCTGGTCCATATCTCGCAGCTGGCGCCCCAGCGCGTCGCCAAGGTGACGGACGTGGTCAAGGAAGGCCAGAAGGTCAAGGTGAAGCTGCTGGGCTTCGATGACCGCGGCAAGGTGCGCCTGTCCATGCGCGTGGTCGACCAGACCACTGGCGAGGACCTCGAGGCGAAGCAGAAGGCCGAGAGGGCCGAAGACGCCAACGACTGAGGCCTTTGGGCGGAACGGCGCCCCGCCCCGCGTCAGATATTGAAACAGAAAGCCGCCCGGCCCGCGCCGGGCGGCTTTCCCGTTTCAGAACCGGCCGCTCCCGCGCCAACTCCGGCGGCCCCGGGGCGCCGGCCTTGATGAAAAGCGCTTTCATGACCCAGACAATAACCGGTCCGCGACAGGCATCCGCCATGACGAATCCGCCGTCGCAAAGCGAAGGCTGGCGCGAATCTCTTGAAAATATTATGCTGTGAAAGCAAAGGACGCGATCCACCGCCTTTTTTCGGCCGTGTTGGAGCGCAGACTTCACCCGTGTTCAACCCGCGTGCGGCCAGCGATGGCCATCATCGCGCTATCCGGGAAAACCACGCCACAATGCCAACGATCGCTCTCGTTGATGACGACGGTAACATTCTGACCTCAGTTTCCATTGCCCTGGAATCGGAGGGATATCGGATCCTCACCTACACGGACGGCGCCTCGGCGTTGGACGGGTTCAAGACGAATCCGCCGGACCTGGCCATTCTCGACATCAAGATGCCCCGCATGGACGGCATGGAGCTGTTGCGGCGGCTACGGCAGAAAAGCGATCTTCCGGTTATTTTCCTTACCTCGAAGGATGAGGAAATCGACGAGCTTTTCGGCCTGAAGATGGGCGCCGACGATTTTATTCGCAAACCGTTCTCCCAACGGCTGCTGGTGGAGCGCGTCAAGGCCGTGTTGCGCCGCGCCAGCCCACGCGATCAGACGGCGGTGCGGGAAAGCGACGCCCGCGCCCTAGAGCGGGGCGCGCTCAAGATGGACCCGGAGCGCCATACCTGCACATGGCGCAACGAGCCCGTGACCCTGACCGTGACGGAATTTCTCATCCTGCAGGCGCTGGCCCAGCGTCCGGGCGTTGTGAAAAGCCGCAACGCCCTGATGGATGCGGCGTATGATGATCAGGTCTATGTGGACGACCGCACCATCGACAGCCACATCAAGCGCCTGCGCAAGAAGTTCAAGGCTGTCGATGATAATTTCGACATGATCGAAACCCTGTATGGCGTCGGTTACCGCTTCAAGGAAGCCTGATGACGCGTGGGGCCAGGATTGAATGAAACCCGACGCCGCGCCCTCACGGGCGCGTCGTCCTGTTCGGTGCAGATGGCTACACCGTCTCTCAACACGCCCGGGCGGGCGATGCGCGCGAATGACTGACACTGTATCCGACGACCAGGTTGAGCCGGCCGCCGATGAGGCGGCCCGGGGACTGGGAACGCGCATCAGGCGATTCGCACGCATGATGCTGACGCGCATGTCGTCCAGCCTGACGCGCCGCATCGTCATGCTGAACCTGGCCGGCCTCGTCGTTCTGCTGATCGGCTTCCTGTATCTTAACCAGTTTCGCGAGGGCCTGATCGAGGCCCGGGTTCAAAGCCTTCTGACCCAGGGCGAAATCATCGCTGGCGCCATCGCGACCTCCGCGACAGTCGAAACCGACGCGATCCTGATTGACCCCGACAAGCTGCTGCAACTCCAGGCTGGAGAAAGCTCCGGTTTCGGCGAGGAAGCCCTGTCGCCGCTGGAATTCTCGATCAATCCGGAGCGCGTCGCGCCCCTGCTGCGTCACCTTGTGACGCCAACGGGCACCCGCGCGAGGGTGTTCGATCGCGAAGGCCAGCTGTTGCTGGATTCCCAGTCGCACCTGGCCCGCGGCGACGTGCTGCGGCTTGATCTGCCGCCCATCCCCCGCGAGCCCCCAGGATTGCTGGAGCGCCTGTGGGAAACCATCCGCCGCTGGACGCAGACCAAAGGCCTTCCGGCCGAGGTGCTGACCACCAGCAGCGGCCGCTCCCTGCCAGAGGTCGCCAGCGCCATTGCCGGCAAGCCCGCCTCGGTTGTGCGGGTGAACAGCAATGGCGAAACCATCGTCTCGGTGGCGGTGCCTATCCAGCGGCTGAAATCCGTCCGCGGCGTTCTGCTGCTCTCGACCCAGGGCGGCGATATCGACCAGATCATCGCCAAGGAGCGCCTGGGGCTGCTGCAGGTGTTCCTGATCGCCGCCCTCGTCATGGTGCTGCTATCGTTCCTGCTGGCTGGCGCCATCGCCGGCCCGATGCGACGGCTGGCCGAGGCGGCCGACCGGGTGCGCAAGGGCGCGAGATCACGCCACAGCATTCCCGATTTCACCAACCGGGCGGACGAAATTGGCCACCTGTCAGGCGCCCTGCGCGACATGACCACGGCCATGTACGACCGCATCGACGCCATCGAGAGCTTCGCCGCTGACGTCGCCCATGAGCTGAAGAATCCGCTGACGTCGCTGCGCAGCGCGGTGGAAACCCTGCCGCTCGCGAAAACCGATGAATCGCGTGGCCGGCTGATGGAGGTCATCCAGCATGACGTGAGGCGTCTCGACCGGCTCATCAGCGACATTTCCGACGCCTCGCGCCTTGATGCGGAACTGTCGCGCGAAGACGCCGAGCCGGTTGACGTCGCCCGCCTGGTGCAGGGCGTTTCATCGATCGCCAATGAAGTGCGCCGGGAAGGACAGGCGCCGGTCCAAGTGACCATCGACCCGCATCCGCTCGGCAAGGACGCTTTTGTTGTCATGGGGCATGACGGACGCCTCAGCCAGGTCATCAACAATCTCGTGGATAACGCGCGTTCGTTTTCGCCTGACGGCGCCAGCGTCCGCATCCATGTGCGGCGCCTCAAGCAGGATGTGGAGATCCGGGTCGAGGATGACGGCCCGGGCATCCCCGAACATGCCCTGGAGCGCATTTTTGAGCGCTTCTATACGGACCGTCCCCAGCAGGGTTTTGGGCAGAACTCCGGCCTCGGCCTGTCGATTTCCCGCCAGATCATTTCGGCGCACAAGGGAACGATCACGGCGCGCAACCGGCTCGACCCTACAGACGAAGACGATGACGATCCAATCGTCCTGGGCGCCACCTTTGTCGTGCGCCTCCCGGCGCTGGTCGCTGCCTGATGCCGCCCCCTTGCGATCTGGCGGCGCGTCAGGGGGCCCATGAAACGGCGTCGGTTCACGCCTCCTGCGTGCTCCTGGACGACAGGGGCCTGCTCATTCTTGGCGATAGCGGCGCCGGCAAGACAACCCTGGCGCTCGGCCTGATTGACAGATGGCGCCGCGCCGGCCGCTTCGCCCGTCTGGTCGCCGACGATCGCACGCTGCTGTGGACATCCGGGCAAAGGGTGCTGGCGCGCCCGCACCCACGTCTGGCCGGCGACTACGAACTGTACGGTTACGGAATCCGGCGAACCGCGTACGAGCGCACCGCAGTCGTACGCGCGGCGGCGTGGTGTGAAAAGGGTGACGGCTCCCGTTATCCCGACGATCCGGTGTTGCAATGGAAGCACGGCGTCCTGTCGTTACCCATGATCAGCCTTGGCCGTAATCATCAGCGTGAGTTGCTGGTCGTGGCTTTTCTGGATCACCCCGGTTTGCGTGTAGCCCCGGAGCAGCATCAGGGACCCGCGGTATTTTGAGCGAAAAGGTCGCACCCATCTTGCGCTTGTGCGCCCGATGCTCAAAATGACTGCTCTTGTGGACGCTCCGGACAGAGACCTCCAGGGACCGGCGTCGCCAATGGGAAGCTAAATGATCGGTCTTGTGCTTGTGACGCACGGGTGTCTGGCCACGGAATTCCGCTCCGCCCTGGAGCATGTCGTCGGCCCACAGCAACAGGTAGAAACAATCACAATCGGGCCGGAAGACGACATGGACAGTCGCCGTCAGGATATCCTGACGGCGGTGCGCCATGTGGACAGCGGCTCCGGCGTGGTGGTCCTTACCGACATGTTCGGCGGCACGCCCTCGAACCTCGCCATCTCCTGCATGGCCGGCCTCCAGGTTGAGGTCATCGCCGGCATCAACCTGCCCATGCTGATCAAGCTCGCCAGCGTTCGTGAAGACCTGCCGCTGGCCGACGCGGTGCTGCAGGCGCAGGAAGCCGGACGGAAGTATATCAACGTCGCCAGCCGCGTCCTGGCTGGTAAATAGGAGGCCCGCCGCTTGGACTGCGAGCCAGACTTCCCGCCTCCCGATCTGCCGCCTGGCGCGCTGTCGCGCGAGTTGCCGATTATCAACCGCAAAGGGCTTCATGCCCGCGCATCCGCCAAATTCGTTCAGACCGTCGACCGCTTCGAAGCTGACGTCACGGTGACGCGGTGCGGGGAAACTGTGGGCGGCCGCTCGATCATGGGTCTCCTGACGCTCGCCGCGGCCAAGGGCACCTCCGTTATCGTTTCCGCCAGCGGCCATGACGCCGAAGAAGCCCTGAACGCCATCGAGGCCTTGCTCGCCGACCGGTTTGGCGAGGAAGAGTAAAACCGGCAGGGTCGGGCCTCGCCGTGCGCGACCACATGCGTCCAAGAGACGCGGAAAACGCCCTTCAGCCTGCAATGCGCCAATTTCCGGGGAAAGCCCGGCCTCTGGCGCTGACGTGAAACACGCGCGTTCGGCGCCGTTGCATTGTACTTACATTGCCACGTAGAAACGCTGACAGATTTCTGTCATAGGAACCGCACATCTGATTGACCGCTGGCGGCCGTTGCAGGCTTCTCAAGCCCCCCGGACGGCCCCAAGGAGGACGTTTCGTGGAGAACGTGGGCGTATTCAATGCAGCGCATGGCGCTGAAAGCTTCGGTTTTCGTGAGCTCAAACGGGTAAACTGGAATCTCGAAGCCCCCCGCCTGTATGAAGAAGCCCTGAAAAGGGATGAAGCACAGCTGGTCCGGGGCGGCGCCCTGCTCGCCGAAACCGGCGTGCACACCGGCCGCTCCCCCAAGGACAAGTTCGTGGTGCGCGACGCCAACACCGAAAACGCGGTTTGGTGGGACAATAACGGCGCCATCACGCCGGCCCAGTTCGATACGCTCCTGGCCGATTTCATCGCCCACGCAAAAGGCAAGGAACTGTTCGCGCAGGACCTCTTTGGCGGCGCCGACCCGGCCCACCGCGTGCGCGCCCGCGTTTTCACGGAATTCGCCTGGCACTCGCTGTTCATCCGCAACCTGCTGATCCGCCCGGACCGCAGCGAGGTGAGCAGCTATGTTCCCGAAATGACGATCGTCGACCTGCCGTCGTTCAAGGCTGATCCAGCCCGGCACGGCGTGCGCAGCGAAACCGTCATCGCCATCGACTTCACGCGCAAGATCGTGCTCATCGGCGGCACCAGCTACGCCGGCGAGATGAAGAAGTCGGTGTTCACCTATCTCAATTACGTGCTGCCGACCGTTGGCGTGATGCCGATGCATTGCTCGGCCAACGCCGGTCCCGATGGCGACGTCGCCGTATTTTTCGGCCTCTCCGGCACCGGCAAGACCACGCTTTCCGCTGATCCCAAGCGCACGCTGATCGGCGACGACGAGCATGGCTGGTCGCCCGAAGGCGTGTTCAACTTCGAGGGCGGCTGCTACGCCAAGACCGTGCGGCTGTCGCGCGAAGCCGAACCTGAGATCTACGCCACCACCGAGCGCTTCGGCACCGTCCTGGAAAACGTGGTCGTCGATCCGCTGACCCGTGAGCCCGACTTCGACGATACGTCGAAGACGGAAAACACGCGCTGCGCCTATCCGCTGGATTTCATTCCGAACGCCTCGGCCACCGGCCGCGCCGGCATTCCGAAGAACATCATCATGCTGACGGCCGACGCTTTCGGCGTCATGCCGCCGATCGCCCGCATGACGCCAGCGCAGGCGATGTATCATTTCCTGTCCGGCTACACCGCCAAGGTCGCTGGCACCGAGAAGGGCGTGACCGAGCCGCAGGCGACGTTCTCCACCTGCTTCGGCGCGCCGTTCATGCCGCGCCATCCTTCCGAGTACGGCAACCTGCTGCGCGAACTGATCGCGAAATACGGCGTGACCTGCTGGCTGGTGAACACGGGCTGGACCGGCGGCAAGCACGGAATTGGCAGTCGTATGCCGATCCGCGTCACCCGCGCCCTGCTCGGCGCCGCGCTCGATGGCTCCCTGAACAAGGTCGAGTTCCGCGCTGATCCAAACTTCGGCTTCGAAGTTCCGGTCGCGGTTCCGGGCATCGAGAACGACATTCTGGACCCGATGAAGACCTGGGCCGACAAGGCGGATTTCGCCGCCACGGCGCAACGCCTGGTCGGCATGTTCCACGACAATTTCAAAACCTTCGAGCCGCATGTGGACGCGGAAATCCGCGCCGCGGCGCCTGGCCAGAAATAAGGCCGGCATGAGTCCGGCGGACGCATTATCGCCGGCCAGTTAAAAAATATGCGGCCCGCGCCAGATGTGGCGCGGGCCGCGCTGTTTGGCGCAGCATGGAGCGATGCTGCCGGTCCTTTACGTCGGCCCTGAATTGGCTTCAGCTCGGGGCGCGTTTCAACGCATTCCCTGACCCAACCGCCCCTTGCGCGAAACTCAGAGCTCCCTGCTCATCAGCACGGCAGTCGCGCGCGAGCCATCGGCCCTGGCGTAATATCCCTTGCGCTCGCCCGTCCTGATAAACCCGAAGCGGTCGTACAGGTGCAGGGCGGGCGCATTCCCCTCCTCCACCTCCAGATGCACTGTTCTGACGCCCCTGGCCGCCAGACATTGCAGATGATGCTGCAACAGGCGGAGCGACGCCCGGCGGCCGCGCCAGCGGTCGGAGACGGCGATGGTGAGGATTTCGGCTTCATCCAGCACGCAGCGGCTGAGCACGAACGCGACCGGCGCGACCGGCTGGCCGGAGGCGAACAGCCCGTCGCTCTGGATCATGTCGTCGAGAATCATCGCCGCCATGGCTTCTTCATCCCAGCCATGGGCGAAGCTGGCGGCGTGGATATGCGCCAGAACCGCCGCGCAGGCCGGCTGAAGCCGTTGCGTCACCAGCTCCTCGCTAGACCCCCAGGGCCATCGTAAAACGCTCATACGACCTCCTGAAGCCACCAACGGCGTATGACCTGTCAGGCGCGCGGCAGCGCCCCGCCTTCCTGCGGCTTCGCATCGGGCGCACGCAAATAATAGGGTTTGGGCAGCGCCGTCGCCGGATCAGCCAGCGCGCCAAGCCGCGCCACCCACAGGGGATCGGGAAACAGGGCGTCCGGCGCGACCGTGGCGTTGACGCCCACGGACCAGGCCTCGGCGGCGAGGAGGCCGGCGCCGGAGCCCGCGATCATGATATTGCCGGAGCCAAGCAGACGCGCCGCTTCACGGGCGGTGGCCAGCCGCGCCGGCACCACAACACGGCCGCCAGGAGCCACGGCCTGGATAAAAACCTGGCCATGGCGGGCGTCGATGGCGGCGACGGCGACGCGATCGCCAGCGGTGGCGACGATCGGACTCAGCAGGGCCGAAAGGCTGGTGACGCCGACGACAGGAACTTTAAGGGCGAGACCGATGGCCCGGGCAGCCGAGATGCCGATGCGCAAGCCGGTGAAACTGCCGGGTCCGACGGTCACCACCACCCGGTCGATGGCGCCGAAACCACCTGGCGCATGGGCCATCACGCGCTCCAGCAGCGGCAGCAGCGCCTCGGCGTGACCACGTTCCATAACCATGGTTTCCGTCGAGATCGCCGCCGGAGCCCCACGCTCCGCCACGCACGCCGAGCAGGCGCCAAGAGCCGTATCAATCGCCAGAACGCGCAATTACATCTCCCTCCGCCGCCCGGGTCCCGCGCGATGTTTATACGGCCTCCACGGCCTGAACGTCCGGCAGGAAGTGCCGGAACAGGTTCTGGATGCCGTGCTGCAGGGTGGCGGTTGACGACGGACAGCCGGAGCAGGCGCCCTTCATCGACAGATAAACGGTGCCGTCGCGATAGCCGACGAAGGTGATGTCGCCGCCATCATTGGCCACCGCCGGCCGCACGCGGGTTTCCAGCAGGTCCTTGATGGTGTCGACGATGCCGGCGTCCTTTTCGTCGAAGAACTCCTCGCCGTCATCTACGGGCAAAGCCGCCTGATTGGCCACCACAGGCGCGCCGGACATGAAGTGCTCCATGATCGCGCCCAAAATGGCCGGCTTCAGATGCACCCACTCGCCGCCTGCCTTGGTGACGGTGATGAAGTCATTGCCGAAAAACACGGCGGCGACGCCATCCACGTTAAACAGCCGCTCGGCCAGGGGGGACGCCGAGGCGTCGTCACGGCTGCGGAAATCGAGCGTGCCGTCAGCCAGAACGGTGCGACCGGGCAGAAACTTGAGCGTCGCCGGATTGGGCGTCGCTTCGGTCTGGATAAACATTCTCAACTCCTCGCGCGCCGGTTCAAGGCCGGCGGGTCGGCTGGAGCAAAATCCGTTCACGCTGGAACGGATTTTGCCCTGTCTTTTGTCTGAACGCGCTCTGCGCGCGCTTCCAGGCCAGCCATGCCGGCCTCTGAACCAAATATGGCGGTGGCGCCCAGTGATGGCAACAAACAGCGACGTCACGCCCGGATATGGGCGACGCCCTGCCGTTGCAGGAATCAGTCAAATCAGCGGGCGCGGATGAAACCGAGGATATCCTTTACGTCGCGCATGGTCTGGTCGGCCAGCACACGGGCGCGGTTGGCCCCGTCGACGAGCACCGAATCGATGTAGTGCCCATCCGCAACCAGGCGCTGCATCTCCGAACCGATGGGGCCAAGATGGGCCACGGACAGGTCGACCAGGGCGGTCTTGAAGATCGAAAACTGCGAACCGCCAAACTCGGACAGAACATCCGCCTTGGCCCGGCCGGACAGGGCCGCATAGATACCGACCAGATTGTCTGCTTCCGGGCGGTTTGCGAGGCCGGCTTCTTCGGAAGGCAGCGGCTCGGCGTCAGTCTTGGCCTTGCGCACCTTCTGGGCGATCGCGTCGGGGCCATCACTGAGGTTGATGCGCGAATAATCGGACGGATCCGATTTGGACATTTTCTTCGCGCCGTCACGCAGGCTCATGACCCGGCGGGCCGGGCCCTGGATCAGTGGCTCGGCCAGCGGGAAATATGTCTCGCCGAAGCCATTGCGCGCGATCGATTCGGCGAAATCATTGTTGAATTTCTGGGCGATGTCGCGGGTCAGCTCCATGTGCTGCTTCTGGTCCTCGCCGACAGGCACATGGGTGGCGCGGTAAACAAGGATGTCGGCGGCCATCAGGTCCGGATAGGTGAACAGCCCCACCGAGGCGTTCTCCCGGTCCTTGCCCGCCTTCTCCTTGAACTGGGTCATGCGGTTGAGCCAGCCCATGCGGGCGACGCAGTTGAACACCCACGCCAGTTCGGCATGACCGCTGACCTGGCTCTGGTTGAACACGATATGCCGCCTGGGGTCGACGCCGCAGGCCAGAAAGGCGGCGGTGACCTCGCGAATCTGGCGCGTCAGCTCCTGGGGCTTCTGGGGCACGGTGATCGCATGCATGTCCACCACGCAATAGATGCACTCATACTGGTCCTGGAGCCCGACAAAGCGCTGGATGGCGCCAAGATAATTGCCGAGATGCAGATTGCCCGTTGGTTGCACGCCGGAGAACACGCGCTGGCCGATTGTCGCCATACTGCTTCACCATCACCCGGTTGACGTCAGGTGCGACCCGCGTTCGTTCAGCCACAGCGCCGGAACGGACGTAAATCGCATGTCGGAAGAACGGGCATGCTCCTGGCAGATGAACGGCGCCGCCCCGGTCAGGAAGCGCCCCGCGTGAACATGCGTCGCAAGGGCGCGTTATGACGCCGGCCACGCCTTCACGCAAGCACAACGGATTCAGGCGTCGGGCCTGGGCATGCGCCAACGGCAGGCCCCATTACCCAGGCTTGACCAGAATCATGAGTCGGCCCCATCCCGTTCTGCTATCAGGTAACTGACAATTGTTTCGCAAACTGCCAGGAAGGCGCCGATTCCAGACGGCTTTCCGGCCAACCACCCGCCAGAACGCCCGCGTCCGGGCGCATCCCTCAGGAGATCTTCATGTCTGCAAAACGGCACGATGTGCTTGGCATCGGCAATGCGCTCGTCGACATTCTGGCGCGCGCCGATGAGGCCTTTCTTGGCCAGCATCACATCGCCAAGGGCGCCATGCAGCTCGTGGACGAAGCCGGCGCCGACGCCTTGTACGCAGCCATGGGGCCCACCACCACGGTTTCCGGCGGCTCCGCCTCCAACACCATCGCGGGCGTCGCCGCCCTAGGCGGCCGCGGCGCCCTGATCGCCCGGGTGCGGAAAGACGACCTGGGAGCGGCCTTCGCCCACGACCTGCACGCCATGGGCGTCGCCTTTCCAACGGCGCCAGCCGGAGAGGGGCCCGGCACGGGACGTTGCTTCGTGCTGGTGACGCCGGATGGCGAACGCAGCATGAGCACCTATCTGGGCGCGGGGCAGGATCTCAGCCCGGCGGACCTGGACGAGGACATGATCGCCGCGTCGGACATCATCTATCTTGAAGGCTACCTCTGGGACCCTCCGCAGGCCAAGGTGGCCTTCCTGCGCGCCGCCGAAGTGGCGCACGCCAGCGGCGGGCGCGTCGCCATTACCCTGTCGGACGCGTTCTGCGTCGACCGCTATCGCGACGAATTCAACAATCTCATCGACAGCAAGGTGGTGGATATCGTCTTCGCCAATACCCACGAGGTGACGAGCCTGTACCAGACGGCGGATTTTGAGACGGCGCTGGGCGAACTGGCGCAGCGCGACGTACTGGGCGTGGTCACCCGCTCGGAAAAGGGCTGTGTCATCCTGAACGGGGGCCAGCGCATCGCCGTGCCAGCGGCGCCGATCGGGACGCTGGTCGACACCACCGGGGCCGGCGACCTGTTCGCGGCGGGCTTCCTGTTCGGGCTCGCCCGCAATGCGCCGCTCGAAATCTGCGGGCAGATCGGCGCCATCGCCGCCGCGGAAGTCATCCAGCACATGGGCGCCCGCCCGGTCGCCGATCTCAAACAGCTGATCGCCCAGTCGGGCCTCAAGTTCTGAAAAAAAACGGGGCGGTTTGCGCCGTCCCGTTTTCAGCCCTGCTTTTCGATTATCGACGCGGCTTACAGCCGGCGCAGCGAGACTTCCTCGATCAGATGGCTGCGGCCCTTGCGCAATACCAGATCGGCGCGACGGCGGGTCGGCAGCACATTTTCGCGCAGGTTGGTCAGGTTGATGCGGCTCCACAACCGCTCAGCCATCTGCAGGGCCTCGCCCTCGCTGACGCTGGCGTACTTGCGGAAATAGGATTGCGGATCGCGGAACGCCGTTTCACGCAGGCGCATGAAGCGCGTCACATACCACTCGTGCAGCAGATCCTCATCCGCATCCAGATAGACCGAGAAGTCAAAAAAGTCTGATACGAACGGAATATCGCTGCCATCCCGGGGCAGACGCGCCGGTTGCAGGACGTTCAGCCCCTCGAGAATGAGAATGTCCGGCTGGTCGACATACACTTCCTCGCCCGGCACCACGTCGTAGACGAGGTGGGAATAGACCGGACCGGCTACATTGCGCTTGCCGGATTTGATGTCCGAGAGGAACTGCAGCAGCTTCTGCGTGTCATAGCTTTCCGGGAAGCCCTTGCGCTCCATCAGTCCCTGACGCTCAAGCTCGGCGTTAGGATAGAGGAAGCCATCGGTGGTGACCAGGTCGACCTTGGGGGTATTGGGCCAACGCGCCAGCAGCGCCTGCAGGATACGGGCGGTGGTTGACTTGCCAACGGCGACCGACCCTGCGATGCCAATGATATAGGGTGCCTTGGTTTCCTGCTCGGCCAGCAGGAAGCGCTGCGTCGCCTTGAACAGTCCCTGGGTCGCCGCGACGTACAGGGACAACAGCCGCGACAGCGGCAGATAGATCGCGATGACCTCTTCCAGCGAGATCGGGTCGTTAAGCGATTGCAGCTTCACGACTTCATCGCCCGTCAGCGTCAACGGCGTGTCGGCGCGCAACCTGGCCCACTCCGCCCGGGTGAATTCGCGAAATGGGGAGACGGAGCGCTCGATCTGCTCTGGCGGCGCGGCGTAATCTGCTGGCGTCATTGTCGTTCCTGTCTCCCGCCGTACCATTCAGGTCTGGCGGGACGCCTTCTCCTGCAATCCGGACTGACCGGTCCGGCGTTGCAGTTCCTCCATGACGGCGCTGAGCGGAATATCAGCGCCACGCAACACAACAAGCAGATGGTATAAAACATCAGCTGCTTCGCCGGTCAGGTTTTCCCTGTCGCGCGCCACGGCCGCGAGCGCGGCTTCCACGCCCTCCTCGCCAAGCTTCTTTGCAGCCTTCATCGGACCGTCAGCAAGCAGTTTCGCCGTATATGACGTGTCCGGGCTTGCCGCGGCGCGGGCCGCCACGATCGCTTCGAGATCCTCAAGCGTGAATTTGCCCGTGAGTTCAGCCATGTCAGACCATCCGCACCGGTATGCCGGCCGCGGCCATATGCGCCTTGGCCTCGCTGACCGTGTAAGTCCCAAAATGGAAAATTGACGCGGCCAGCACAGCGCTGACCCCACCTTCCGTGACGCCATTAACCAGATCATCCAGCGAGCCGACGCCGCCTGAAGCGATCACCGG
The DNA here is from genome assembly GCF_004342915.1 of Camelimonas lactis. GTDB lineage: Bacteria > Pseudomonadota > Alphaproteobacteria > Rhizobiales > Beijerinckiaceae > Camelimonas > Camelimonas lactis. The sequence goes on along the minus strand of NZ_SLWL01000003.1, from coordinate 238,239 downwards.
AGCGCTGACAGCGCTGGAAATCGCCTTCATCAGCGGCAGGTCGTAGCCGGCGCGGGTGCCGTCGCGGTCCATTGAGGTGACCAGCAGTTCGCCCGCGCCCAGAGAAACGACCTCGCGCGCGAAATCGATGGCGTCGATGCCGGTTTCGCGTCGGCCGCCATGAGTAAATATCTCCCAGCGCGGCGGCGCTCCATCCGGCGAAACACGCTTGGCGTCGATGGCCACGACGATGCACTGGTCGCCGAACTTTTCCGCCGCTTCACGGACGAACTGGCGGTTGTTCACAGCCGCCGTGTTGATCGACACCTTGTCGGCGCCAGCCAGCAGCAGCCGGCGGATATCCTCAACGGCGCGGACGCCGCCGCCGACAGTCAGGGGCGTGAAACAGGCCTCGGCCGTGCGCTGCACCACATCGAGCAGGGTGCTGCGATCTTCGTGGCTGGCGGTGATGTCGAGGAAGCAGAGCTCATCGGCGCCCGCCGCGTCATAGGCGCGCGCCGCTTCGACAGGATCGCCAGCGTCGACCAGGTCGACGAATTTGACGCCCTTGACGACCCGCCCGTCCTTGACGTCGAGGCAGGGAATGATGCGAACCTTCAACATCGGCTCAACGTCCCGCGTTCTTCAGCAACGCCAGCGCTTCCGCCGGGTCGAGACGGCCGTCATACAGGGCGCGGCCGGAAATCGCGCCCTCCAGAATCGCGCAGTCGGGTTGCGTCAGGCGCTGGACGTCGGCAATGGACGCCAGCCCACCTGACGCAATCACCGGGATGGACACGGCGCGGGCCAGCGCCAGCGTCGACTCGATGTTGAGGCCGCCCATGGCGCCGTCGCGGCTGATGTCGGTGAAGATAATGGCGGCGACGCCGGCGTCCTCGAATTTCTTGCCAAGCTCCTCCGCGCCGATCTCCGACAGGCTGGCCCAGCCCTCGACAGCCACGCGGCCGTCGCGGGCGTCGATGCCAACGGCGATGCGGCCAGGATGCAGCCGCGCCGCCTCACGCACGAACGCCGGGTCGCGCACCGCAGCAGTGCCGATGATGACGCGCGACACGCCGCGCGACAGCCAGCCATCGACGGTGCGCATGTCGCGAATGCCGCCACCGAGTTGCACGGACATGCCAGGCGCCCGCGCGAGGATTGCTTCAACCGCATCCGCGTTGACCGGCCGCCCGGCGAAGGCGCCATCCAGATCGACGATATGCAGCCAGTCGAACCCCTGGGCGCGGAAGGCTTCAGCCTGGGCGCCCGGGTTATCGTTGAACACCGTGGCCTGTTTCATGTCGCCATGAACCAGGCGGACGCACTGGCCTTCCTTGAGGTCGATTGCGGGAAACAGGATCACGGACGCCACCTGATGAAATTGGAAAGCAGCGCAAGGCCGAAACCCTGGCTTTTCTCTGGGTGAAACTGGCTGCCAGCCACATTGTCCCGGGCCACGAAGGCGGTAATCGCTCCGCCATAGTCGGTCGTGGCGACGACGTCTTCCGGGCGTGCGGCGGTCAGCGCATAGGAATGGACAAAATAGGCGTCGCGGCTACGACCGGAGTTCAGCAGATTGTCCAGCAGCGGATGGGGACGGACCTGGGTGAGATCATTCCACCCCATGTGAGGAATCTTGAGCGACGGATCCGCTGGACGAATCGGCGCCACGTCGCCGCTGATCCAGTCAAGACCGGCGGTGATCTCATATTCCAGACCGCGCGAGGCCAGCAGTTGCATGCCGACGCAGATGCCAAAAAACGGCCGGCCCTTCTCCTGCACCAGTTCCGTCAGCGCCTCGGTCAGACCTGGCGCGGCGTCGAGGCCGCGACGGCAGTCGGCGAAGGCGCCGACGCCCGGCAACACCACCCGGTCGGCCTTCAGCACCTCATCCGGATCAGACGACAGCCGGACGGTGACCTCGCTGCCGGCGTCATTGCCAGCGCGCTCCAGGGCCTTGCAGGCGGAGTGCAGGTTGCCCGAGCCATAATCAACCACAACAACCGTATTCAACGACCGCCCTCCGGCTCCGGAAACAACCCTACAATGCCCGCCACGGCGCGCCGCTCCGGCTGCGCGGCGGATTGCGCAGCGATAACTGGTGGGGAATCTTCCGCTGGCTGCGACAGCCACCGCCTGAACATCATGTTCTCCGCCTCGGCTCCGTTACGGGCAACGACAGCGTCCGCCAGACGATAGCCCCGGCCACGCAGGGATCGCGCCCGCAACGCGCCAGCCTCAAGCCCGATGAACAGGCGAACCGCCAGCAGGACCATCAGCACGACGCCCGACCCAACGGGAAAATACGCGGCGAGAGCGAGCACCGCGGGCGTGATCATGAGGGCGCCCAGCGCCGCCAGCCAAAGGCGGAAATACAGAAACCACAGCGTCGGCGCCAGAAACGCCAGCCAGGTGAACGAATCCCTGACGACCACGGCGTTTTCGAGAGCGCCGGGGTCTCCGGGCGTCGCGCCCCGCGGCGCGAACAACAGAAAGGACTTCATGCCAGCTCCCCCTGTCGCACGGCAATCCACGCCCTCTTGCAAGGCGCGTCAGAGCGCGCCCTTGGTGGACGGAATCCGGTTACCTTCGCGGGCGTCGATCGCCACGGCCTTGCGCAGGGCGCGGCCGAGCCCCTTGAAGCAGCTCTCGGCGATATGGTGGCTATTAAGGCCGTAGAACGTCTCGACATGCAGGGTGAGCCCCGCGTTCATGGCGAAAGCCTGGAAAAACTCCCGCACCAGCTCCGTATCGAAGGTCCCGATCTTGCCCGCGGTAAATTCGGTGCGAAACACCAGGAACGGCCGGCCGGAAATGTCGACACAGACGCGCGACAGGGTCTCGTCCATCGGGACGTGCGCGTCGGCGTAGCGCACCACGCCGCGCTTGTCGCCCAGCGCCTTGCGGAAAGCTTCACCAAGGGCAATGCCGCAATCTTCCACCGTATGATGGTCATCGACATGCAGATCGCCGTCCGCATGGACCTTGACGTCGAACAGACCATGACGGGCAAACAGGTCCAGCATGTGATCGAAGAAACCGACGCCGGTGGCGACGTCAGCCCTGCCGTCCCCGTCCAGATTGATGGAAACGGAGATTTTGGTCTCGTTGGTCGATCGCGCGACTTCGCCGGCACGCATGGAGCGTTCTCCTGTCCCGTAGCCTGCGCATCAAACAGCGGCTACCCAATGACGGGCCGGCGGAATGGCAGGGCCATTATAACCGGTTCAGGTTCGTTTGACGCATAACGCGCCGCTGATCAACTGCCGGGCGCCTGCGCCGGCAGGAATCGCTTCCCCGCCCTGTCGACCGGAGCAGCCAGACGGGTTCGGGCATCGGTGATCTGGGTGCGCCACCAGTCAAACGCCAGATTGATGGCGGCAAGATCGTCAGCGGACAGTTCACAGTTGGCCGCGCGCTCGAACACCGACGACAGCAGATGTTCAACCCTGACCTCCGCCTCGTCCAGTTGCGCCAGCGACGCAACGCCTGTCAGGCTGGCGCCAATGGCCCGCAGTTCGCCCAGCACACGCATCAGCCGTCGGCGCCGGCCCAGCGCGAAACGGGCGGCGACAGCGGTAGCGAAGGAGGCGACGCCGCCGATCACGAACAGGCCGAGATAGAGCGCATCGCTGTAGCGTTCGAGCAGGCCAGTACTTTCGCCGTCCCGGAAAGCCCGGGCGCCCTGATGCACCAGAACCGGGGAGTCCTCCGGATCTGGCACTTCATAGTGGTCATAGCCCGGCGCGGCGCGGCGGATGGCGGAGCGGACGGACAGGAACTGCTGCAATAGCCGCGACACCTTGCCTTCGTCCAGGTCTGCCCGGGCCATCAGGCGCACCGGCGCGGCCACCGTATCCTTCTTTTTCGCCGGCAATGGCGGGCTGCCGCGAAATATGCCGGCGGGGATGGAAACCGTTTCCAGATCGCCAACGCGTTGCGCCAGCGCCTCAGCCTCCGCCATGTCGATAATGGCGATGCCGCCCGGGTTGCCTTCCGCGATGCGGCGCACGCTGGCGGCCATGGCGGGGGCGGCCACCGAACCGAGCAGGGCGAACGCGTCAAAGCGGCGCGAAGCCAGGGCGTCGGCCAGTTCCGCCGGCTGGATGACGGCGCTCTTCTGCGAGGCGCCCACGAGGCCATAATAATCGAACAGCGCATTCAGGCGATTGCCGGGCTCGGGGCCGCCGAAAGCCAGCACGCCGATGCGCTTGCCGGCAAGGGCGCTGACATCCGTCGCGTCATCGACGCCGCGCGCGACAATGACCAGCGCTTCGCGGCGGAGCACGAGAACAGCCTCGGCGGCGGTGGCGGCAATATTGTCCGAGCGCGCCACGCCCAGATCGACAGAGCCGGCGTTCAGCGCCGCAGCCACCTCGGCGGCGTTTCGCAACACCACCGTTTTCAGGCGGATTTCCTTTTTGCGCTCACGGAACGCCTGGTCGGCGATCTGCATGACATGCCGGCTGATGGCGTCGTCCGCCGTCACGCCGACACGCAATTGCGTTGGCTGGATGGCGATATAGATCACGCCGCTGATGGCGGCGATGCAGAACAGCAGGGCCGCCAGAACCATACGGACGTCAGTCATTGCGCGCCACCAGCCCGGGCAATTATTGCATGGGGAACCGTTTGAATGCTGCCGACAGAAGGCGGGGAATTCATGGCGCCAGAATGGACAAAACCCGGCCTGTCAGAACGACAGGCCGGGTTGCATGATGTCAGCGGCGCCGTCTGTTTCAGGCAGCCGGCAGCAGACCGCCGAGGTCCGACAGGATGCCAAGGTGATGGTCGGCGTCGCCGAACATGGCGTCGATCATGGTCAGGCGCTTGAAGTAATGGCCGATGGCGAACTCGATGGTGACGCCAACGCCGCCGTGAAGCTGCACGCCATTCTTGCCGACGACGCGGCCGGAACGGCCAACCTGAACGCGGGTGGCGGCCATGGCGCGGGCACGCTCGTCCGCATCCTCCTCCTGGGTCATCATCGTGGCGTACATGGCCATGCTGCGCGCCTGTTCGAGCGCGGTGAACATGTCCACGGCCTGGTGCTGCAACGCCTGGAAGTTGCCAATCGGCTGGCCGAACTGGTTGCGCGTCTTGATGTACTCAACCGTAAGCTCCAGCGCCCGCTGCATGGCGCCGACAGCTTCCGCCGAAGTAGCGGCAATGGCGTCGTCGTAGACCCGGCGGACAACGGCAAGACCATCGCTCTCGCCACCGATCAGGGCGTCGGCGCCGACGCGGACGCCAGCCATGTCGATGTCGGCCGCGCGCAGGCCGTCCTGGGTGGCGTAGCCGCGGCGGGTCAGGCCGCCAGCGTCGGCCGGCACGAGGAACAGGGCTACGCCGTTTTCGGCGGTCTGGTCACCGGAAACGCGCGCGCTGACCACCAGCAGGTCGGCGCTGTCGCCATGCAGGACGCCGGACTTGGCTCCATTCAGCACCCAGCCATCGCCATCACGCTTCGCCGTCGCTGCGACATTGGCGAGATTGTACCGGGCCTGAGGCTCAGCGTGGGCCAAGGCGAGCTTGAGGCTGCCTTCGGCAATCTGGGGGATGATTTTCTGCCTTTGCGCCGCGCTGCCAGCGCGACGCAGGGCGCCGCCGCCCAGCACCACCGTCGCCAGATACGGCTCCAGCACCAGGGCGCGGCCAAGGGCTTCCATGACGATCATGGTGTCGACGGCGCCGCCGCCAAAACCGCCGTCTTCTTCCGCGAACGGCAGGCCAAGAATGCCGAGTTCGGCATATTGCGTCCACAGCGCGTCGCTATAGCCCTTCGGCTCGGCGCCATACCGCTTGCGCGACTCAAAATCGTATTTGTCGGCGACCAGGCGCTCGACGCTGTCCTTCAGCAGGCGCTGCTCTTCACTGAGGTCAAAATCCATGACTGACTGTTCCTTTGCCGGCTCAACAGCACCGCAGCGCCGGAGCCTGGATAATGGATAACGGAAGCTTCCCGGCCCCGGGGGCCGGGAAGCGGCGCTCGCCTCTCAGAGACCCAGCACCTGCTTGCTGATGATGTTCTTCTGGATTTCGTTCGAGCCGCCGTAGATGGAGACCTTGCGATAATTGAAGAAGTTGGGCGCCGAGGTCAGGGCCCATTCCGGCGCCGCCGCCGGTTCGTTGCGACCATCTGCGCCATGGGGCTGGTAGGCGAGCGCTTCGGGACCCGCCAGCTCGACCATCAGCTCGGTCAGCGTCTGCTGGATTTCCGAGCCCTTGATCTTGAGGATCGACGAGGCCGGGTCGGGTTTGCCGTCCAGAGTCGCCATGTTGGCGACAACGCGCATCTGCGTCATTTCCAGCGCTTTCAGCTCCACCTCGATAGCGGCGAGCTTTTCCCGGAAACGGGCGTTCTCGAGCACCGGCGGGTTGCCGTGGCGCGATTCGGACGCGAGCAGCTTGATACGGCGGACGCGCTCCTTCGAAGCGCCAACGCGGGCAATGCCAACGCGCTCATTGCCAAGCAGGAATTTGGCGTAATCCCAACCGCGGTTTTCCTCACCAACCAGGTTCTCTGCGGGAACCCGCACGTCGTCGAAGAACACTTCGTTGACTTCGTGGCCGCCTTCGATGGTGATGATCGGACGTACGGTGATGCCCGGCGTCTTCATGTCAATCAGCAGGAAGCTGATGCCGCGCTGGGGTTTTGCGGAAGGATCGGTGCGGACGAGGCAGAAGATCCAATCGGCGTGTTGGGCGAGGGTCGTCCAGGTCTTCTGGCCATTGACCACATAGAAATCGCCATCGCGACGCGCCGAGGTCTTCAGCGAGGCGAGGTCCGAGCCGGAGCCCGGCTCCGAGAAGCCCTGGCACCACCAGTCATCCAGATTGGCCATGCGCGGCAGGAAGCGCTTCTTCTGCTCTTCCGAGCCGAACTGGATAATGACCGGACCGCACATGCTGGCGTTGAAGGCCAGCGGCTCCGGCGCGGGCGCCGCCATCAGCTCCTCACGGAAGATGTACTGACGCACCGGATCCCAACCGGTGCCACCCCACTCGACCGGCCAATGCGGAACCGCCCAACCCTTCTTGTTAAGGGTGCGCTGCCACTCGACCTGCTCGTCCTTGCTGACGTGATGGCCAGCGCGAAGCTTGGCGCGAAGCTTTTCCGGCAGAGCGGTCCGGAAAAACTCCCGCACTTCCTCACGGAAGGCCTGTTCTTCAGGGGTAAAGCTCAGATCCATCCTCTTGTCCTTCCCGTGCGCCATGTCGCCGCACGCCCCCAAGGGGGCAAAGCGGTCGGTTTCCTGCTTCCCTTGTGGCTCACGCCAGAAGAGTATTTCCATTGCGGGAATTCGCCTGCGGCAATCCGCGGTTCAGCCCGCCAAACACGATCACTGCCCATGCTCATCGCGCGCGGCGGGAACCGCTGCCCTTCCCTCCCCATGATCCCGAGAACCGGCAAAGCGGGCGCCCCGCGGGCCATTTCCAGCCAGCCTGGGCTGTTTTCTCGACATGTGGCGTCAGGCGGAATTGTCGCCGCGCGCCACGGATTGGGCGCGTGGGCCAGTGTTAAGCGGCGGTTCGCATCATGCCAAGTAGCAATTCCGCCTGGTTGCCTTTCGGCACCTGCACGCGCAGTTTTCCCGATCGGCGACTCCCGGGCGTCAACAAACGACGCCTGAATTATTGTAACGTCCCATAAAGTTTCAGATTGCCCGCAGCTTCGCGCGGACCGGGGGGTTGTGCTGGCGGCGGCGGCGGTGCATGTAGCGCCCACACCCGCTTCGCATCGCATATATGAAATGACATCCTGTCCAGGGGGCGGGAGAAAACGCCATGATGTCCGCACTCCAAAAGCAGTCCGATGAACCCTTGGCCCGGGAAAGCCTGAGCAACCAGGCGTATTTCCGTCTGCGTCGCGACATCATGAGCGGCCGGTTCTCCCCGGGCGAAAAGCTGAAGCTGCGCGACATCGCGGCGGAACTCGGCGTCAGTCCGACGCCGGTGCGCGAGGCGCTGGCGCGTCTCGTCGCCGACATGGCGGTCGCCCAGCTTGACCATCGCTCGGTGCGCATTCCGCATATCGATCCGGAGCGCTTCAGCGAGATCTGCGTGTTGCGCATCGATGTCGAAGGGCGCTCCGCAGCACGGGCCGCCGAAATCGCCACGGCTGACCAGGTGGCGGAGCTGGAAGCGATCCATGACCGTATGATCGCCCTGAAAAAGGCGCGCGACTTCAAGGAATCATTCGCGGAGAACCAGCGTTTTCACGCAGCCTTCTGCGCCATCGCCGATATGCCGCTGCATTATCGCATCGCCGAAACCCTGTGGCTGCAAATCGGCCCGCTGATGAATGCGCTGCTGGTTCACCGCCCGACCACTCTGCCCCGCCGTCATCCCCACCATACGTTGCTGGACGGCCTGCGGCAGAAGGACCCGCAACTGGCGCGGCAGGGCGCGGAAGAAGATATCCGCATCAACGCCGAGCCAATGCTGGCCTATCTGCGCAATCCGGAGGGGGCCGGGCCGGCGGCGCTATCCGCCGGCTAGGCGCGACATCAGACTGTCGCGACCGGTGTCGCCGGCGAGCCCACGGCGCCCGTAAGCCGCAGCGGGGGCGCGGTCAACATGAAGCGGTTGCGGCCATGGTCCCGCAGCCAGTTGGCCAGCGGCGTCAGATGCCACAATTCGCCCAGATGAACCCCGAGCTTGAACAGGCAGTGCTCATGCAGGGGCAGCTGGGCGCAGCAATCGCCGCCGGGGCGCGCTGGATAGGCCTCAACCGAATAGTTGTCGGCGATGAGGGCGGCCAGGCCACTGTCCGTAATCCATTGCAGCAGGCGCCCGTCGCGGCCATCCAGCAGGGCGCAGGCATTTTCGACAGCGAAATGGGTCGGATTTCCACCAAGCTCCAGCAGAAATTCGGCGAATCCCGTGTGCAGGCAGACCATGTCGCCGGGTTCAATCTCCACCCGGTCTTTCTCCAGGATCGGCATCAGCTGGTCATAGCCGATGATCTCCCGCGCCCGGCCGACATGGGCGTGCAGATCGATCATCACGGCGCGGCCCTGCATGCCTTTCACCGCCATATTCTCAACGCCGAGGCGCCGGGCGCCGGACGTGCTGGGGCCATAACCTTCCGGCGCGCCGGCGTCCGTCAGGTCGCTGGGGCCAACAACGTCCTCGCCCGCCCGAAAGCCGTTGTAGTACAAAGGCTCCGGCACGCCATCACCGTCGGCGTCGAACATGGAGCCAACGTGGGCGAAGCTGTCCCACTGGGTTGAATATTGCAGGTGCAGGAGCACCAGATCGTCACACAGCACATCGGTGGCGCCGGCATGATCGCGCCCAAGCTGGTAGTTCATGTTGACCGCGTCGCCGCGGCGCGTCGGCCGCAGCACGGGTGGGAAGCGCCGCGGGTTCAGCACGTTGCCGCCGGGATATTCCAGCGGCAGGCTGAGGCAAAACGCAAGGCCCTCACGAATTTCCGCCGCGCCCTGCTTCACCTTTTCCGGCGTGATGAGGTTCAGCCGTCCCAACTGATCGTCCGGCCCGAAGTCGCCCCAGGTGGAGCCTTCAGGCCGCTGCTTCCAGCGGCCGGATTGCGTCATGACGTTTTCTCTCCCGGATTTTTATGTTTCACGCGAAACATCGTCCTGGAGAGTCCGTCAGAACGGCTTCTCCCGACGCGCGACGCGTTGATGCGCAACCATGGGACGGTCGCGCGTCAACGGTCAATCACTGCCGCGAACCTGTAGGCTTATGGCTTCTTCACCAGCGGACAGCGCGATTCGGACAGGGGCTGGAACGCCTCATCGCCTGGAATGGTTTGCAGGATCTTGTAATAATCCCAAGGACCCTTGCTATCGGAAGGCGATTTCACCTCGGCCAGATACATGTCATGCACCATGCGGCCGTCTTCGCGAATCCTGCCGTTGGTCGCGAAAAAATCATTGACCGGCGTTTCGCGCATTTTCTTCATCACGGCGTCAGTCGCATCCGTGCCGGCCGCCTGCACCGCCTTCAGATAGTGCATCGTCGCCGAATAGGTTCCAGCCTGGGACATGCTGGGCATGCGTCCGGTCTTCTCGAAATAACGCTTCGACCATGCCCGGGAGGCCTCATCGCGATCCCAGTAGAATGCGGTGGTGAGCACCAGCCCCTGGGCCTTGTCGATGCCGAGGCTGTGGATGTCGGACAGGAAGATCAGCATGCCGGCGAGCTTCTGGCCGCCCTGAACCACGCCAAACTCCTGGGCCTGCTTGATGGAGTTCACGGTATCATTGCCGCCATTCGCCAGGGCGATGATCTTCGCCTTTGAGGCCTGCGCCTGCAGCAGGAACGACGAAAAATCCAGCGTGTTGAGCGGCGCGCGCACCGACCCCAGCACCTTGCCGCCGCCCTCGCGCACGACGCGCGTGACGTCTTTCTCCAGATCCGTGCCGAAGGTGTAGTCGGCCGTCACGAAAAACCAGCTGTCGAAGCCCTGTTTGACGGCGGCCTTGCCGGTGCCATGCGCCAGCGCATAGGTGTCATAGGTCCAGTGGACGGACGTGGGCGTGCAGGCTTCGTTGGTGAGGCGCGCCGAGGCCGGACTGGTCAGCACCACGATCTTGTTGCGCGGACGGGCGACTTCCAGCGCCGCCAGCGACGGGGCGGTTGCGGCGACATCCATGATGGCGTCGAGCTTTTTGGAATCGAACCACTCCCGCGCGAGCGCGGCGGTGATATCGGGCTTGTTCAGGGTGTCGGCGCTCAAAAGCTCGATCTTTTTCCCAAGTACCTTGCCGCCAAAATCATCAATGGCCATCTGCGCCGCGGCGACACTGTTGGGCCCTGTGATATCGGCATAAGGGCCAGACATGTCGAGCAGCAGGCCGATCTTGACGGCGTCGTCAGAAATCGCAGGCTGTTCTCCGGCCTTCACGCCGTGCAGGGCGGATGAAGCGAGCAGCGCGCCCATCAGGGCGGTCGCGCTGGCCCGCCGCAGACACGTGGTGCTTTTCCGGACAAACATTTTCTTGCGCCATTGCGCCATCTTTTGTTCCCTCCTGAATGTTGTTCAATATTGATTTTGAAAAAGCTGTCGCGGTCGCGTTTCAATGTCAAATAGCGTCCACGGTCATCAACGGGTTTTTCACCGGGCGCATTCTGACTGGCGCATTCTGACAAGTCTGTGGCGCAATCCCGCATTGTCGGCCACGCGTTATGGGGGCTTGCTGTCAGCCATATCGACCCTGCCGGAACAGGCGCTACAGGCCTGTTTCGCGAAGCATTACACAGACTGGCCCGCGGCCGGTTCAGGAGGAACAAATGAGTTTGCCAAAGGTCCTGTCGGAACGCCTGTCCCTGCCGGCGATCGCCTCGCCCCTGTTCATCGTCTCGGGACCCGAACTGGTTATCGCCCAGTGCAAGGCCGGCGTCGTCGGCAGCTTTCCGGCCCTCAATGCCCGCCCCAAGGAATTGCTGGATGAATGGTTGCACCAGATCCGCGAGGAACTGGCGGCCCATGACCGTGACCATCCGGACCAGCCCTCAGCGCCGTTCGCCGTCAACCAGATTGTTCACCGCTCCAACAACCGCCTCGACCACGACGTCGAATTGTGCGTGAAGCACAAGGTTCCCGTCATCATCACCTCGCTGGGCGCCCGGGAAGACCTGAACCAGGCCATCCATGGCTACGGCGGCGTCACGCTGCATGACGTCATCGACAATCGTTTCGCCCGCAAGGCTGTCGAGAAGGGCGCCGATGGGCTGATCGCCGTGGCCGCTGGCGCCGGCGGGCATGCCGGAACCATTTCGCCGATGGCGCTGATCCAGGATATTCGCGAGTGGTTTGACGGTCCCCTCGCCCTGTCGGGCGCCATCGCCAGCGGCCGGGCCATTCTGGCGGCGCAGGCCATGGGAGCGGACCTTGCCTATATCGGCTCCGCATTCATCGCCACGCGCGAGGCCAACGCCCATGAATCCTACAAGCAGGGCATCGTCGACGCCGATTCCTCGGGCATCGTCTACAGCAATCTGTTCACCGGCGTGCACGGCAATTATTTACGCAAGTCGATCGAACGCGCCGGCCTCGATCCGGACAATCTGCCAACCTCGGACCCGTCGAAGATGAATTTCGGCGACGACGGCAAGCAGGTGAAACCGTGGCGCGACATCTGGGGCTCCGGCCAGGGCGTGGGTCCGATCAAGGGGATCATCGGCGCCGGCGAACTCATCGCCCGTTTCCGTCAGGAATACGCCGCCGCCCTCGCCGATCTCAACGCCCGGGCCAGCCGTTACCAGCGGCTGCCAATGGCCGCAGAATAATTCCGCCATCAGGAACGAAGCGCAGGGCGGGCGTGGTTCAATCCCCTGCCCTGCGCCAGAGGACCGGCGCGGTCCTGGGCCTCCGAAAGGCGCATTTCCGGCGTGACACTGGATTGCCGGCGCCGGACGTCCTACATGCAGGAGCAATGTTCCAGCATGTAGACGGATCTTTCCATGCCCAGTGACGGCCCGGCCGTTTTTCACGCCACCACCATTCTCATGGTCCGCAAGGGCGACAGGGTCGTCATGGGCGGCGATGGTCAGGTCAGCCTCGGCCAGACCGTTATCAAGGGCAATGCCCGCAAGGTTCGGCGCCTGGCCGGCGGCGGCGTGCTCGGCGGCTTCGCCGGCGCCACCGCAGACGCCTTCACGCTGTTCGAGCGGCTTGAGGCCAAGCTGGAACAATATCCCGCGCAACTGACCCGCGCCTGCGTCGAACTGGCCAAGGACTGGCGCACGGACCGCTATCTGCGCCGGCTCGAGGCGATGATGCTGGTGGCGGACAGGAACGTCAGCCTGCTGCTTTCCGGCACCGGCGACGTGGTCGAACCGGAAGCCTACCCGGAAGGTTCGGTGATGGCCATTGGCTCGGGCGGCAACTTCGCCCTGTCCGCGGCGCTCGCCCTGCTCGATACTGACCGGGACGCCGAAGCGATCGTGCGCAAGTCGATGGCGATCGCCGGCGACATCTGCGTCTACACCAATCGCAATCTTGTCCTCGAAAGCCTCGAGATCGCGCGTTAAGCAATTCACGCCTCCGCAACCCATGCATTGTCGATGCGAAACACCTGCAAGTTTCGCCAGAAACGCCAGGAGCAAAATCCATTCCCGCTGAATCGGAGCTTGCCCTATCTATTTGGTTCAATGCGCTTTCCGGACCCGAAGTGGCGTCCACTTTTCCGGGAACCGCTCTAGCATGTTGCCGCCATGACCACTTTCTCTCCCCGTGAAATCGTTTCGGAGCTGGACCGGCATATCGTTGGCCAGCGTGACGCCAAGCGCGCCGTCGCCATCGCCCTGCGCAACCGCTGGCGCCGGCAGCAGCTCGACGCGACCTTGCGCGATGAGGTGATGCCGAAAAACATCCTGATGATCGGCCCCACCGGCTGCGGCAAGACCGAGATTTCGCGCCGGCTGGCGCGGCTGGCCGGCGCGCCATTCCTCAAGGTGGAAGCCACCAAGTTCACCGAAGTCGGCTATGTGGGCCGCGACGTGGAGCAGATCGTCCGCGATCTGGTCGAAGTGGCGATCTCGCTGGTGCGGGAAACCCGGCGCAAGGATGTGCAGGCCCGGGCCCAACTCGCCGCCGAAGAACGTGTGCTCGACGCCCTGGTCGGCGCCACCTCTGGCGCCGCCACCCGGGAATCGTTCCGCCGCAAGCTGCGCGACGGCCTGCTCGACGAAAAGGAAATCGACATCGAACTGCAGGCGCCTTCTGGCGGGATGCCGATGTTCGAACTGCCGGGCATGCCGGGCGCCTCCGTTGGCGCCATCAATATTGGCGACATTTTCGGCAAGGCCATGGGCGGCCGCACCAAATCCCGCCGCACCACCGTGCGCGACGCCTTTGAGCCGCTGGTGAGCGAGGAAAGCGACAAACTGCTCGATCAGGAGCAACTGGTTCAGGAGGCCATCCGCCAGGTCGAGAACGACGGCATCGTTTTTCTCGACGAGATCGACAAGATCTGCGTGCGTGAACACCGTGGCGGCGGCGATGTTTCACGTGAAGGCGTGCAGCGCGATCTGCTGCCGCTGATCGAGGGCACCACCGTCTCCACCAAACACGGGCCGGTGAAGACGGACCATATTCTCTTCATCGCATCCGGCGCCTTCCATGTCGCCAAGCCCTCGGATCTGCTGCCTGAACTGCAGGGTCGCCTGCCGATCCGCGTCGAGCTGAGCTCGCTGGATGAAAGCGATTTCCGGCGCATTCTCACGGACACCGAGGCTAACCTCATCCGCCAGTCGATCGCCATGATGGCGACGGAGGGCGTGACGCTGGACTTCACCAGCGACGCCATCGACGCACTGGCGCGCATCGCCGTGGAGGTGAACGCCTCGGTGGAGAACATTGGCGCCCGCCGGCTACAGACGGTCATCGAGCGCGTGCTCGACGACATCTCCTTCACCGCCGCGGACCGCGCTGGCGAAACTGTCCGGATCGACGCCGCCTATGTGGAGGCCCGCCTGGGTGAACTGGCGCGGAACACCGATCTCAGCCGTTTTATCCTGTAACGGCTTCGCCACCGGCTCACTCCGGGCGGTTACGCAACCGCCCGGCGAACCACACCACCAGCAGTGGCGTCAGAATGGCGGCGATAATCAGCCCGGGCTGACCGCCCCAGCGATCAAACGTCGGGCCGATGACAGCGACGCCCACGGTCTGGCCGATGAACAGCGCGGAAGCGAACAGCGACACCGCTGAACCACGCGCCTCGGGCGCCATCTGTGTGGCGTTGGTCTGCAGCGTGTTGTGCAGCATGTAGAATGACAGGCCGCAAATGGCCGATGCGACAACGGCGCTCCACAGCACCGGCGTGATGGCGATCAACGTAAAGGCAATGGCCAGGCCAACGCCGCCCCAGATCACCAGGCCGCGCTCGCCGAACCGTTTAACCATGGTCCGGGCGTTCAGGGCGTAGGCCAGTCCGCCAAAGCCAAAGACCGCAAGTATGGCGCCCGCGGTTCCGGGACCAACGGCGAACCGACGTTGCAACTCCGAGCCGACATAGGCCCAGCAGCCAAAGACAATGGCGCCTTCCAGAAAGACCATGACAATGACGGTGCGCGGCCATGGTCGCGCCAGCAGTCCCAGCATCTGCAACACGCCGCGTCCCACTCCGCCATTACCCGACCGCACCGGCGGCGGATGATCCTTGCGGAACATGTCGGCCGTCAGGCCAGCCGAGGCCAACACGTAGAGCAGCGCCAGCACCACGAACACCTGGCGCCAGCCCATGATTTCGCTCAGCATGCCGCCAAACGCCTGACCGAACACCAGTCCCAGAATCTGTCCGCTCATGAATTTCGCCAGCACAGACTGGCGCTGATCATAAGGCACCACATCGCCGATCCACGCCATCGACAGGGGAATGATGGCGGCCGCGGTGGCTCCGGACAGCAGCCGGGTCACAGCCAGCACATGCAGGGAGCCGGCAAACGCACTGGCAATGACGCCGAGCGACGAAAGGAACGTGGCGATGGCGACCAGGCGATATTTGCCAAAGGCATCGCCGACTGGGCCGTAGACAGCCTGAAGCAGGCCGTAGGATATGGAGAAGGCCGCGACGATGAGGCCCGCCTGGCCAGGCGTGGCGCCGAATTCCCGACCGATTTCCGGCAACAGGGGATCGGCGACGCGGGCGGTGGCGGCGCTGACGAACGACGCCATGGCAAGGAACAGAATTGCCCTGCCCGGCGCGGACGGTGATCCGGCGGATGGCGCAGGACCATGGGCTGGCGCTTGCGGGCGATCTGAAGCCATATCGGTCATGAATATGCGTTCTGGTGGAGTGGTCATTCGGTGAACAGGTCTGCGCACAGGGCATTGGCCTCAGGCCAGCCGACCATAAGCGAGCCCCGGCGTGAAGCCCAGCCATGCGGACCAGAGCTCCATAGCTGTGCGGCCGGCAAGCGATCTGTTGTGGCGGGCCGTCCATGAAACTGGCGTCGCCAGCTGCAGCGGTTGGCATCGCCGCGATCGTATCCCGCCTGCTGGGTTATGCTCGCGATGTGCTGGTGGCAAACCTGCTGGGCGCCGGGCCCATGGCCGAGGCATTGCTGGCTGCCCTGCGGGCGCCCAACGCCTTGCGCCGTACGCTCGGCGAAGGCGGGCTGAACGCGGCCCTCACCCCGATCTATCTGCGCCTGCGCATGCAGGAGGGCCACGTCCACGCGGCAGCCTTCGCCCGGACCACATTGATACTGGCGACACTTGCGCTTGGCATTCTGGGCGCCTTGCTGGCGTTGGGCGCGGGCGCCGCCATCCATCTGTCAGCGCCGGGCCTGGAAAGCCGTCCCCAGGATTTTGATCTGGCGCGCTGGTGGTTCGTGCTGATGACGCCGTTTATCGGGGCGGCAACGCTGGCGTCGATCGCCGCCGCGTTTCTCAACGCCGAGCGGCGTTATGTCATCGCGGCGCTGGCGCCGGCCATCGTCAATGCGGCGCTGGCAGGAGCCTATCTGGTGATCCCGCACGTCACCAGCACGCCCCGGACCATGGGCTCGCTGATGGCCTTGTCCCTGAGCGCCGGCGGGTTGCTGCAGTTGGCGCTTGTCCTCTGGCCGCTCATTCCGGTTCTGCGTCAGGCAGCCGAAGGCCTGCAACACGGCGTGATGGTCAGCGTCGGCAAAGCTTTGCGGCTTGGTGCGCCTGCCCTTGTTGCAACGGCAAGTTTCCAGATCATAGGCCTCGTCGCTTCGGCCGTGGCCTCACAGGAACCAGCGGCCCTGGCCTGGTTCTACTACGCCGACCGGCTGTTCCAGCTACCGCTTTCATTAGCCGGCGTTGTCATAGGCTCTGTTGTGCTGACAGAGCTTGGCGCCAGCCGCGCCGGCGCCTCCGCCGCCCATGCGCTTGCAGACAACAAAATGCTGGACCATGCGCTGGTTTCCGCGCTCTCCATTGGCCTGCCGGCGGCGACGGCGCTGTTCGTTCTGGCGGAGCCCATCATCCAGACCCTGTTCGGACGGGGCGCATTTTCTCCCGGCGACGTCACCGGCACGGCGCTGGCGCTGATGGCGATGGCGCCGGGCCTGCCTGCAGGCGTCGCGGCGCGGGTCCTGTTGCAGGAGCTTCTGGTCCGTGAGCAGGCCTGGGCGTCGGCCGCCTGCGGCGGCGCCGGCGTCATGGTCACTGCCGTCGCAGCGGTTCTGTTGACGCCGTACTGGGGCGTCGGCGGCGCCAGCGCGGCCGTCGCAGCGGGCCTGTGGGCGCAATGCGCCGCCATTGCGCTGATCCTGGCGTACCAGAACTGGTGGCGACCGTCGCTGGCCATCCTCAAACCGTTGCTGGTTCAGGCGCTGGCGGCGAGCATCATGACGGCGGCGCTCCTCGTCGTGGCCAGCGCCCCGCTCCTCAACCATGGGAGCAGCCTCCGCCGTCTCGCGGTCCTGCTGCTGGTATGCGCGACGGGCGGAGCCCTCTATGGCGGCGTCATCTGGTTCGGCGGCGGACTTCCCGGATGGGGACGCCACAAGTCAGGCCACGAATAAAAAAGCCCGCTGTCAGCGGCTGCGGCGGCGCAACCGCACATAAAGGGCCCCGAGGCCGCCGTGGCGCTGACCCGCCACTTCATATCCCAGGACAACCTCCCTGAGTTCAGCGGACTCCAGGATGAAGGGCGCCAGCCGGCGCAGTACGCCGCGTTCGCTACGATCACCATGCCAGAGCGGCGCGTCGTCCCGCGCCGGCGCGCCCTTGCCGGTCACCACCAGCACGGTGCGGCAGCCGGCTGCGGCGGAACGCAACAGAAAATTGCGCAAGGTGCGGTGGGCCTCATCCTGACGTAAGCCATGCAGATCGAGCTTGGCGTCAATTTGCACGGAGCCGCTGACCACCGCCCTGCGTTCCTTACGGGCCATGGCGACCATGGGCGGCAAAGCTGGCGGTGGTTTTCCCGCGGGCAGGTCGCGCGAACTGCTGGCCTTTCCGCTGGTTTGAGCGACCGTTTCCCGGGCATGTGATGGAGCCGCATCGGTCCGTTCCACGGGCGATGGATCAACGGGGAGCTGCAGCGGTGGTCTTCCCCGGAGGGGCGTCACGGTTCGCGCCACCGTTTCCCACAGGAGGCGCTCCTGCCGGTCAAGCTCCCGCGGGCGTTTGCGCGTCATAAGGAACTCCAGCCAGGTCATTTGCGGCCGGCCAGGCAAAGTCTGGACCAACGTGGTCCAGCGACGGCTCTGCTGCGCAACCGGAATGCTTCACGTGAATCATGCCCGCGAACAGCTGTCTTTGGTTTCCCAACCGCCCGCAGGGTTTTTCACATCCGGGACCGCATCAACGAAAGGAGCGTTTCCATGACCTGGAAACGCTCCCGACTCAATCCATCACGTCACTCAAGCGGGAGGCAACCAGACGCCCCTCAGCCGCCAGCTTCGGTCGCCACCAGCCGCCAGTTGGGGTCCCGGCTGCCCAGGGTGCGAGCGAACGTCCAGACGTCCGTAACATCAACCACGCCTTCTGGATCACCATCAACCACATCACCTGCCCTGTTTCGGGTAGCGGCAATCAGTTTCGAGGTGAAGCGCAGCGTCAGCTGGGCGTTTTTGCCGCTGACCTCGGCATCGGAGATTACCGGCTGGGCGATGGCGACGAATGTCGTTTCAGATCGCTGGCCCTCTTTTTCACGTTCGGCGATCACCCGCTCGAAGCCCTCATAGACCTCCTGCGACAGCAGTGATTTCAGCGTAATGCGATCCCCCCGCGAAAACGCCAGCACTATGGTCTCGTAGGCGGATTTGGCGCCTTCCAGAAATTGGCTGGCGTCGAACTGTGGTTCGGCGGCGGCAATGCTGTCCAGGGCGGCTGTGACGGGCGCGCCCTTCTCGGCTATTCCCGTCCAGCGCTCGCCCGACGGCTGACCGGCGGCGGGAGCAACCGGACCGCTGCCAGGCAGATGGATGACCTTGCCGCCGCCATCCGGCTGCGACGCCTTTTCATCGGGCTTCGCCGCGTCCTTGCGGGCAAAGGGGTCATAAGGCGGACGCTCACCGCCGGTGCGCTGGCCGAGGACCGACCTCAGTTTCCAGATAATGAAAACCGCCAGGGCCAGAAAGATAATGGTAAGCGGGTCAAACGAATCCTGCATGGTCCCTGGAAACCTGTAAAAACTGGTCAGTAAGAACCACCGCCGGCCACGCCAGACGCGACCTGCGGCGGACTGCTTTCGGAGGCGCTGGCGATATCGGGGACCGCCAGAACCGTCGTGTTTGCGAATGCTCCGGATAATATGGTGTGCTATCGTCGAACATCTAGCCTTTTCATCATCTCGGCGGCGAAGAGACTGGCGCTTGTATGGGAGACTGTTCCATGTTAGCGCGCCGCTTCCGCCCGCATGGCGTCATGGCTTCTGACGTCCGTCACGAATCATTCGCCGACAGATAACCGGCGACGCCGAGTATACGCGACGCATCCTGGAGAGGATCCTTTCATGTCAGACACGTCTGTAAACGGCGGCCCGCAGCCGCAAGACGGCGCCCCGCTGCTTAACGGCCTGGCGCAGTACACCCGCGACCTGTCGTTCGAAAATCCGAACGCGCCCCGGTCCCTGACTCCCCAGGAAAAGGCCCCGCAGATCTCCATCCAGGTCAATGTCGGCGCGCAGCAGCTGTCGGAAACGGACTTTGAAGTCGAGCTCAAGCTTGAGGGCAACGCCAAGGTCGACAACGACACCCTGTTCGCCTTCGACCTGACCTACTGCGGTATTTTCCGCACCCAGAACATTCCGGCGGAAGACCTGCATCCGGTCATCATGATCGAGTGCCCGCGCCTGCTGTTCCCGTTCGCACGCCAGATCGTTGCTGACGCCGTGCGCGGCGGCGGCTTTCCGCCGCTGTATGTCGATCCAATCGACTTCGCCGCCCTGTACCGCGAGCGCGCCGAACAGTTCGCTGAAGCTCCGGCGCAAGCCCAGTAAGGCGGGCGGTTTTGAAACTGCTGAAAAAGGGCGGTGGCCATGCCACCGCCCTTTTTTGCTTATCCGGCAAACAAAGCGTCGCGCCTCCAGCTTTTTCCTCAGTTTTCGGCGCCCGCATCGTCAAGCTGGATATAGTCCAGCCAGATGGCCTTGTCCTTCATACTGGCGACCAGGGCGCGATGCGCCGTCAGGTCGTCTTCCGTCAGAACAGACGGTAATGGCTTGCTACGCGCCAGGATCTCCGTTTCGGAAACTGTCGTCTGGATAACGATCCGGGCGCGGGCCGGCGCCTCCGCCACACTCAGATCCAGACCTGTCTGCCGGCCGCCGCGCAGTTCCAGATACACTTCCGCGAGAATTTCGGCGTCGAGCAAGGCGCCATGCTTTGTGCGGCGACTGTTATCAATGCCATAACGCGAACACAGACCATCCAGTGAGTTGTTGGCGCCTGGATGCTTGCGGCGGGCGATGAACAGCGTGTCAACGATGCGTCCAGGGTCGAGCGCGGCAACGCCAAGCCGGGCGAATTCGGCATTGATGAAGTTCACATCGAACTGCGCGTTGTGAGCGACCAGCGGCGCATCGCCAATAAAAGCGCGGAAATCGTCGGCCACAGAGGCGAATACCGGTTTGTCCGCCAGAAACTCGGCGCTCAGTCCATGAACGGCGAACGCTTCAGCAGGCATGTCGCGCTGCGGATTAATATAACAATGAAACGTGTTCCCGGTCGGAAGATGGTCGAGAATTTCGACGCAGCCAATTTCGACGATGCGATCCCCCTTATGGGGGTCAACACCCGTGGTTTCTGTATCGAAAACGATCTCCCTGAGCTTCACGGCTGATCTCCGGTTGGCGGGACGTTCAATGGCAGGGCGCCGCTGCACGGAAGGGCCAGTGCGCGCCCGTAAACCCCTTCGATGGCGTAGCGCCTGTAGATCTCAGGCAGCCGCCAGTAACTCTTTTGCGGCTGCTCCTTCACGGCCGGCGATCGTCTTGAGGATATCGCCCACCTGACGCCGCGCATGGTCGAACCCGTGTCCCGTGTCGATAATGAAATGGGCCCTGCGGCGCTTCTCGGCGTCAGGCATCTGTTTCACGTGAATCATTTCAAATTTTTCAGGCGTCATGCCAGGACGCGCCAGAACGCGCTCCCGCTGGATTTCCGGATCGGCGCTGACGACAGCCACCGCATCGCAGCGCCGGTCCCCGCCCGTCTCGAACAGCAGGGGCACATCCATCACCAGCACGGGAACATTGGCTTCGACAGCCTGTCGAACGAGATCCAGCTGATGTTGACGTAGCAGCGGATGGACTATGCTCTCCAGACGCTTGAGCGCAGCTGCATCACCCAACACTGCGGCGCCAAGCCGCTCCCGGTTCACCACGCCGTTTTCATCAGCGACCCCCGGAAAGGCTGCCTCAACCAACGGCGTGGCCGGCCCGGCATAAATAGCGTGCACGGCCGCATCGGCGTCGTATATCCAGGCACCCATCTCACGGAACATGGCGGAGGTGGCTGACTTGCCCATGCCGATGGAGCCGGTGAGTCCGAGAATGAAGGTCATGCCGCGGTCCTGTTCATGTCGTCGATAATCAGCAGGCGAAGTTCGTCCGTCACCTGCGGCTCCTGGCCGAACCAGCGGGAAAAGCCCGGCGCGGCCTGGTGCAGCAGCATGCCGAGGCCATCCACGGCCGGATTTCCACGCTGGCGCGCAGCGCGCAGCAGGTCAGTTTCCAGTGGCGCATAAACGATGTCATGCACCACAGCCTGAACCGGCAACGCCTCCAGGGAAAGCTCCAGCGGCGGCTGGCCGGTCATGCCCAGCGAGGTGGTGTTGACGAGGACGTTTGCATTCTTCAAGGCGTCGGAGCGCGCGTCCCACGCGATCGGGACCAGCTGCTGCTCACCCTGGGGCTGCAGTTCTTCCGCCAGCTTCCGGGCGCGGGACACAGAGCGGTTGGCGATGCCGATCTCGCGGAAACCCCGCGTCAGCAATCCATAAATAATGGCCCGCGCGGCGCCGCCAGCCCCGAGAACGATCGCCTTCTCCCGCTCGCGGTCCCAACCTGGACTGCGCTCGTCGAGATTGGCCAGAAAGCCGGTAACGTCGGTGTTGTCACCCCAGACCTTGCCATCAACTTCCCAGACGGTATTGACGGCGCCCAAATGGCGCGCAGTGTCAGTAAGGACGTCCACACGGCGCGCCGCCTCCTCCTTGTGAGGGACGGTAACGTTGCCGCCACGAAGTTTGCCCGCTCGCACCTCGTCCAGAAACGCGTCGACCTCGTCAGCTTTCACCTGGCGCCGGTCATAAGCCCCCGCAATGCCCAGGCGCTGCAGCCAATGGCCATGGATCAGCGGTGAGCGCGAATGGGAAACCGGATCGCCGACAACGCACGCCCGCACAACATTTTCTGTCCGTTCCACGCCTTACTCCGCCATATAACCCGCTGCCCGCAGGTGGCCCATCAGAGGCAACAGCGGAAGACCGAGGATGGTGAAATAGTCACCATCAATGCGTTCAAACAGCTGGGAGCCAAGTCCCTCCAGCTGATAGCCGCCGACACTCATCATGAATTTGGGGCCCACTGCGGCCGCGTAGGCGTCGATGAAATCCGCCCCGAGATGGCGCATGGTCAGGTCCGCCGATGATTGCGCTTCCCCCACGATCCGGCCGTCCCTGATCAAAGCCGCGGCCGAATGGAGATGATGGGTGCGCCCGGAAAGGGCGTTCAGATGCGCCTTGCCCTGCGCCATATCGGCTGGCTTGTCATATTGCCGCCCCTCACAGGCCAGCGTCTGGTCCGCTCCGAGCACCAGCCTTCCTGGATAACGGGCGGAAACCTCCATCGCCTTGGCCCTGGCCAGCAACATGGCGACAGTCGCGGCCGGCGCGCCAGCGCAGCGCGCCGCCCTGTCCACTTCCCGCTCGTCAATGGCGGCCGGACTGGCCTCAACAGGGATACCCGCCGCTGCCAGCATGTCACGACGCGTTGTGCTACCGGACGCCAGCACCAGCGGCATGTCAGCTAGCCAGAGCCCCTTTATCATTACATCCCTCTTGTCATGATGTTGTCGTCGGGCCTGTGGCTGCGCCCTGCCCTCTCGTCTCCCATGAACTGGTCTGACGCAAACGGTGATCCCGGTACAGGTCCATGATAGCCGCCGCGGTTTCTTCGATCGACCGGCGGGTGACGTCAATAACTGGCCATCGATTCCGCGCACAGATCCGGCGCGTTTCAGTGATCTCGGCCGCGACGGCCTCCTCATCCACGTAAGAGGAACTGTCGGAGGCATTAAGGCTGAGTAGCCGGTTCTGCCGGATCTGGACGATGCGTTCGGCGCTGGCGACCAGGCCAACGACAAGGGGCCCGCGAAACTCTGTCATGCCCTGGGGAACTGGAACGCCCGGCACATAGGGCACATTGGCGGTTTTTACGCCGCGATTGGCCAGATAGATGCTTGTCGGGGTCTTGGACGTTCTGCTGACGCCGAACAGGATGACGTCGGCGTCGGCCAGGCCGCTGACCAACTGACCGTCATCATGCATCATCGTATAGTTCATGGCGTCGATACGCTTGAAATAATCGGCGTTGAGGGTGTGCTGAGCTCCTGGCCGACCACGCGACGCAGCGCCCAGATAGGCCTCGAACATGTTCACCACCGGCGACAGCACCGACAGACATGGCGAGCCGGTTTCGAGGCAAACCTTCTCCACCTCCAACGCCAGATCCGGGTCCACCAGGGTGTACAGCACCATGCCGGGAGCCGCCTGAATGCCATCGGTAACCCGCTCCAGCTGCGAGCGCGAACGCACCAGGGGGTAAACATGCTCGATGGCCGATATGCCGTCATATTGGGCAGAAACCGCCCGCGCCACCGCGATCAGGGTTTCACCCGTCGAATCCGATATCAGGTGTAAGTGAAAAAAGCTCCGGTTGCCCAATTGACTGCTCCTGATCCCGATAGCGCCGCATTGTGATCGCGCGCTCATTCCCACGCCACAGCAATCTTCAGCGCTGACGCCCCATCAAAGCCGTGAGGGCCCGCAACCCTGCATCTCCCGTCGGGGAAAGGTGTGGACCCCTGTGCACGGAACCCCGGTTTGTGTCGGGCCAGCCTGCAATGGCCGAATTCCATGCACGCCCTTCTCAACACCGCCCTGCCTGTGCGCCGAATCCGCTCCCGGATCGCAGGAGGTGCATAACATTGCCTGCAAGTCGCCATAATTATTAACGGACCGTTAACGCGCCAGCGTTTACGAAGCATTAACCATTTGTCCGGGCGGAGCCGCTTTGGAGCGGGCCCTGGGGATGGTATGTGGACGGAGTTGGGCTTGGGGAATCCCCTGCCTAAAAAGAAAAAACAGATTCAAAGATTCATATCTCTCTTTTTAAAAGGACGGCTGTGCGCATGGGACAGGACGCATCGCTTTTCATGCAGGCATTGTCCGGCGCAAGAACCCCACGCGCGCCGCTCTGGCTCATGCGTCAGGCAGGCCGTTATCTGCCGGAATACCGGGCGACCCGCGCCCACGCTGGCAGCTTCCTGGATCTCTGTTACAACCCTGCCCTTGCGGCTGAAGTGACCATGCAGCCGATCCGGCGATTTGGTTTTGACGCCGCAATCCTGTTCAGTGACATTCTCGTGGTTCCCCACGCGCTCGGGCAGAATGTCTGGTTTGCCGAGGGGGAAGGTCCCCGTCTCGATCCTGTTACCGATCATTCCCGCCTTTCCCGTCTGGACCATCCAGGAAATCTTGGAAGGCTCGATCCGGTGCTGGAGACGGTTGCTCGCGTCAGGGCGCAGCTGGTCGAGGAAACTGGCGGACAGACAGCCCTGATCGGTTTTTGCGGCGCGCCATGGACAGTCGCCAGTTACATGATTGCCGGCAAGGGCACGCCGGACCAGGCGCCCATCAGGTTGATTGCCTATCAGGATCCGGATTTTTTGCAGGCGATGATCGACCTCCTCGTGGAAGCGTCGACCAATTATCTCATCGCGCAGATTGATGCTGGCGCCCAGGCCGTCCAGATATTCGAAAGTTTCGGAGGGGCCCTGCCCCCGGCGCTGTTTCAGCGCTGGTGTCATGACCCGGTTACGCGGATTGTCCAGAACGTGAAATCGCAGCGGCCTCATGTTCGGGTCATCGTGTTTGCCCGGGGCGTCGGCCAGAACCTCACGCTATTCGGAAAGGTCGCCGAGGTTGACGGACTGGGGCTGGACTGGGGCGTGGACGTAAACTGGGCTGCGCAGGCCGTACAGCCGATGAAAACGGTGCAGGGTAACCTCGATCCACTGGCGCTGATGGCGGGCGGTGAAGCGCTGGCGGAAGGCGTCAGGTGCATTCTCGACGCCCTGTCCAACGGCCCGCATATCTTCAACCTGGGGCACGGCATCCAGCCGACGACGCCCGTGGCGCACGTCGAGGAGCTGGTGCGACTTGTCAGGAGCGCCTGATACGGAGGCTGTGGTGCTGTATCTCTGGATCAAAACGCTTCATATAGTTGCGGTCATCTCATGGATGGCCGGCATGTTGTATCTGCCGCGTCTGTTTGTTTACCACGCAGAGGCGCGACAGAACGGCGACGCCGCTGAAACGTTTAAAGTGATGGAAGGCAGGCTGTTACGGGGAATCATGAACCCGGCGGCTGCGGTGTCTGTACTCGCTGGCGCTTGGCTTGCCTGGGACGCAGGGTTGTGGCGCGACGGCTGGTTTCACGCAAAAGTTGCCTTGGTGGTTATATTGCTCGGATTCCATATATTTTTGTCGCGGCAGGCGTTGGCGTTTCGGGAGGATCGCAACGCTCATTCCAGCCGGTTCTATCGCGCTATCAACGAACTTCCGGCGGTGCTGATGGTGGCTATCGTCGCGCTGGTGATTATCAAGCCGTGGCCATGATCAGGCTGATAGGCTTGTTATCGTTAAGGCATTGCGCTATGGATAGCTTCCCTCCAAGCCGTGCAGCGTGTGTGTGAGTACCGATTTCGCGGGAAATCCAACGCATCCGGGCCATCCGATCTGTTGCATCCTGGCTTGACGTTCGCCAGTCAAATATCGCGCCGTCTGGCCGTGAGCGATTTTTCCTTCCCTCAAGAACTCCTTCCGGAGTTGTATTACGTGAGAGATTCCCCCATGCGGGAGATCAAGCTTCAGGATCTCAAATCCAAAACTCCCACTGAATTGCTTGCCTCTGCGGAAGAGCTTCAGGTCGAAAACGCCTCAATCATGCGCAAGCAGGAATTGATGTTTGCGATCCTGAAGCAGCTGGCCGCCCAGGAAACGGATATCATCGGGGAGGGCGTGGTTGAGGTGCTGCAGGATGGATTTGGCTTCTTGCGCTCGCCAGATTCCAATTATCTGCCGGGACCGGATGATATCTATATTTCACCCTCGCAGATCCGCCGGTTTGGATTGAGAACGGGTGACACGGTTGAAGGTCCGATCAGGGGCCCAAAGGAAGGCGAGCGCTATTTCGCCTTGCTCAAGGTCAACACCATTAATTTCGAAGATCCGGAAAAAATCCGGCATAAGGTGCATTTTGATAACCTGACGCCGCTGTATCCTTCTGAACGGCTCCGGCTCGAGATCGAGGATCCCACGAGGAAGGATTATTCGGCGCGAATTATCGATATCGTGGCGCCGATTGGCAAAGGGCAACGTGGTTTGATCGTCGCGCCCCCGCGCACCGGCAAAACGGTGTTGCTTCAGAACGTCGCGCAGGCCATCACGACCAATCACCCGGAATGCTATCTGATCGTTTTGCTGATTGATGAGCGCCCCGAGGAAGTCACCGACATGCAGCGGTCGGTGAACGGCGAGGTCATTTCATCGACATTCGACGAGCCGGCTGCGCGGCATGTTCAGGTTGCCGAGATGGTGATCGAAAAGGCAAAACGTCTTGTCGAACATGGCAGGGACGTCGTGATTTTGCTGGATTCGATCACGCGACTCGGTCGTGCGTATAACACGGTGGTGCCTTCATCTGGAAAGGTGCTGACCGGTGGCGTCGACGCCAATGCCCTTCAGCGGCCGAAGCGGTTTTTTGGCGCCGCCAGAAACATCGAAGAAGGCGGGTCGCTGACCATTATCGCGACTGCTCTCATTGACACCGGAAGTCGTATGGACGAGGTGATCTTTGAGGAGTTCAAGGGCACAGGCAATTCTGAGATCATTCTGGACCGAAAGGTTTCTGACAAGCGCGTATTCCCGGCCATTGACATCACCCGTTCAGGGACGCGCAAGGAAGAGCTTCTCGTTCCGGCTGATGTGCTGAAAAAAATGTATGTCTTGCGCCGGATTCTGAATCCAATGGGTACGGTCGATGCAATTGAGTTCTTGCTGGACAAGCTCCGGCAGACCAAATCGAATTCGGAGTTCTTCGATTCGATGAACACCTGAACGGGGCCATGTGATTCACGTGAAACAACGCCAGGCTCTCGCCTGGCGTTTTTTATTGATTTACCCACGCAACCGGTTGGTGGCTGCAGGTTCAGGGCCTGAACTCTGATTGCTGATCATCGACATGATTCACGTGAAACATCGATAGCGGACGGCTCGGATGAAATTCTCCTACGGCTCGGAAACCGACACTATTTATGCTCCCGCAACTGCTGTCGGAAGGAGCGCCCTCGCCATCGTCCGCGTGACGGGGACCAAGGTTTGTAGCGTGCTGGAATCGCTTTGTGGGCGACTGCCTGAGGCCCGGATGGCGACGTTGGTCACTTTGCGTGACAGTTCGGGCGATGCAATCGATCAGGGAGTAGCGCTATATTTTCCTGCCGCGAAGAGCCCAACAGGGGAGGACGCTGCGGAGTTTCATATCCACGGCAATATGCTTCTCGTTGATACTTTGACGGAAGAACTGACTAAGCTGGGCCTGAGACTTGCGGGCCCGGGCGAATTTACGCGACGCGCGGTCATTGCCGGGAAAATGGATTTAGCTCAGGCTGAGGCCGTTGCGGATCTCGTCGATGCCGAAACTTCAGTACAGCGCAAGCAGGCGATGGCCCAGCTTTATGGGTCGTTGTCGGATCCTGTGACGCAGTGGCGGGATTCTCTCCTTCATGCGCTGGCCCTGATAGAGGCTGACATCGACTTTTCCGACGAAGGCGATGTAGGCGAGGGGCATTTCATCGCCGCTTTGAAGACTGCCGACACGGTTCGCGCCGATCTCAGGAAGCTGCTATCCGACCGGGGTATTGGTGAGCGTGTACGCGATGGATTTCGCGTTGTCATAGCCGGGCCGCCCAACGCGGGAAAATCAACTCTTTTAAACTGTTTGGCCGGTCGGGATGTTGCTATCGTGACAGATGTTGCCGGGACCACCCGCGACTTGCTTGAGGTCCATCTGGATATAGGCGGGTATCCCGTCCGGCTTGTTGACACGGCGGGGATGCGTGGGTCGGAAGATGCGGTTGAACAGATCGGCATTGCCCGCGCAGTGGATCAGGTGGGTGTAGCGGACATAGTTCTTTGGCTTGAATGTGCAGTGCCGGGTTTACGCCCGGCTTGGAAAGACATACCAGGTTCCACCGACGGTCGTGTGTTTCGGATTTTGACGCAGATCGACCGAATTGCTTCTGATCATGTGGATGATTCTGGCGCCGATATTGCTGTCTCTGCAAAAACCGGCGCCGGAATAGAGGGTCTGATAGAGCTTCTGAAGGGGGCCATTCCAGCGAGCGCTGTGGGAGAGGGTATCGCCATTACCCGACGCCGGCATAGAAATGCGTTTTCATCCGCGTTGACTGCATTGGAGAGGTTGCCTGTTGGTATTTTCGATTCAGGCGACGAATTGTTCGACTGGACGCATTTGGTCCTATGGGCCGAGGACCTGCGATCGGCTATTTTTCAGCTTGGTATGATAACAGGCCACGCGCGCGCCGATGATGTGTTGGATCGAATTTTTGCAGCCTTTTGCATCGGAAAGTGATAGTTTGCGGCGAATCTTGGGAATGGGTTTTCCGTGTTTCACGTGAAACAGGAGCTAACGTGAGTACGGCATTTTACGATGTTGTCGTTATTGGGGGCGGGCACGCGGGAGCGGAAGCAGCAGCAGCTTCTGCCCGTCTCGGAGCCCGAACCGCAATTATCACGCTTTCTGCGGATAATATCGGTGTGATGTCCTGTAATCCCGCAATTGGCGGCCTCGGCAAGGGTCATCTCGTTCGGGAGATTGATGCTCTCGATGGCTTGATGGGACTCGCAGCAGATCGTGGGGGCATTCAGTTCAGAATGCTGAACCGGAGGAAGGGTCCTGCTGTACGTGGTCCCCGAGCACAAGCGGACAGAAAGCTGTATGCGCGCGCCGTAAGTTCGCTTCTGGACTCCTATGGATCGGGTCTCGAAATCATCGTCGGGGAAGCCAGCTCTCTCAGCCTCCGGAATGGCCGCGTTAAAGGCGTGGAACTGGCTGATGGTCGAACGGTGCGGTGTGCCGCCTGTATTTTAACGACAGGCACATTTCTCAATGGTCGTATACATGTCGGCGAGGAGAAGCACGCAGCCGGGCGGATCGGTGAACCGCCATCCATTTCGTTATCCGGAAACCTGCGCGCCCTCGGGTTGCGTATGGGGCGCCTCAAGACAGGAACCCCAGCGCGACTGGATGGCGACTCAATTGCCTGGGGACGCCTGGAACTTCAGGCCGGCGATACGCCGCCTGAGCCGTTTTCTGAACTTACAGATAGGATTGATAATCCGCAGATCAAATGCGGCGTAACCCGTACAAACTCTCGCACGCATGACATGATTCGGGACAATTTGCATCGGGCGCCGATGTATTCTGGTGAGATTACCGGTCGTGGCCCGCGCTATTGTCCTTCCATCGAAGATAAGGTGGTTCGTTTCGGGGACCGGGATGGGCATCAGGTTTTTCTTGAACCTGAGGGCCTTGATAGCACGCTGGTCTATCCAAACGGGATTTCGACATCCCTGCCCACCGATGTGCAGGAAGCATTTATCCGCACGATGGATGGGCTGGAGGATGCCCGTATTGTTCGCCCCGGGTATGCGGTCGAATACGATTTCGTGGATCCCCGATCGCTCAGCGTGACATTGGGGGTGAAGACCGTTCCAGGTCTTTATCTGGCCGGGCAGATCAACGGCACGACAGGTTACGAGGAAGCTGCGGCGCAGGGCCTTGTCGCCGGTCTCAATGCAGCCCGGTTCGCTGGCGGCCTGGAGCCGGTAGTTTTTGACAGAAGCCAGTCTTACATTGGGGTTTTGGTGGATGATCTGGTTACCAACGGCGTGACGGAACCTTATCGCATGTTTACGTCGCGCGCCGAGTATCGGCTGAGTTTGCGCGCAGACAATGCTGATGAACGTCTGACGCCGTTGGGACTGAAAATTGGCTGCGTTGGCGATGTTAGGGCCGGCAGATTTGCAGAAAAGCAACGGGCCCTGACCGAACTACGCGAGGTTCTGCAGGGTGTGAGCTTCAGCCCAAATGAGGCTGATGCTATCGGCGTGCGGGTTAATCGCGACGGGGTCCGTCGCTCGGCTATGGATCTGCTTTCCAGGCCAGATTGTACTTTTTCCCAAATTTCCTCCATTGACAGAAGGCTCGCCGAGGCACCGCTGGCGTTGCAGGAAAGGCTAAAAACGGACGCTACCTATGCCGTCTACCTCGAACGGCAGGAGGCGGACATTGCCTCTTTCAGGCGATCTGAGGCGATTTTGATACCCGAGGATATGAGCTTCTCAATTCCCGGGATTTCAGCAGAGCTTCAGGCTAAACTTGCCGAGGTGAAGCCCGGGACCGTCGGGCAAGCGGCACGGATTGAGGGGATTACACCTGCGGCGTTAACCTTGCTTTCAGCGATGATTCGCCGGGCGTCAGCTCGGGGGACCGCGGCATGAGCGTCGTTCATGAACCTTCTTCGGCAGATATCGAACTGCTCGCGGATATCGGTATTGTTTCACGTGAAACGATCGATAAATTCGGCCTCTACATCGACGAGTTAATTCGCTGGCAACAGGCCAAGAATCTGGTTAGCAACTCGACCCTGGTAAGCGCGTGGCGTCGGCACGTCATTGATTCGGCGCAACTATTCAGCTTGGCTTCAGGTCGTAAGCGTTGGCTGGATTTGGGTTCAGGCGGGGGCGCCCCTGGGGTCATCCTGGGAATTTTGCTGGCGGAGCAAGGTGGTCACATCCACCTGGTCGAAGCCAACGCCAGAAAATGTGCTTTTCTCCGGCATGTCATCAGATTGACTGGCGCCTCTGCGACCGTTCACCAGCGGCGTGTGGAGACTTGCATCATGGAATTTGCAGGTGATGTCGATGTGGTGACTGCCCGGGCCCTTGCTTCGCTGGATCAGCTTGTCGGCTGGTCAAAAGACGTGTTGAGAAGTGGCGCTATCGCATTGTTTCCAAAGGGACAATATGTAGTGTCCGAGTTGACCCAGGCATCCATATCCTGGACTATGGAGCATGATTTGATCGCGAGTCGGACGGATGAGGCGGCGCGGATCGTGCGGATCAGGTCAATCAGGGAAGCGACGCGATGACGATGGGTATCTCGGATAAACCGGCTTCAGGTTTGTCGGCTGGCGCCTCTGCTTCTGGCTCACTGAGGGCGATGCCGCGCGTGCTGGCGCTCGCCAACCAGAAGGGTGGCGTTGGCAAAACCACGACGGCCATCAATCTCGGCACAGCCCTGGCGGCAATCGGCGAGCGGGTGCTTATTGTTGATCTGGACCCACAGGGCAACGCTTCAACTGGTCTCGGTATTGACGTTCAGGCGCGGCGGCTGTCGACCTACGACGTGTTGATGGACGGTCTTGCCTTGCAGGATTGCGCCCAGGAAACAGCCGTTCCTGACCTCTGGGTGGCGCCATCGACACTGGATCTTCTTGGCGTTGAGCTGGGAATCGCTGCGGAACGGGATCGCGCACAGCGTTTGAAGAACGCCATTACCGCCATGGCGGCTAAAGAAGATGCGGAGGCTTTTACCTACGTTCTGGTTGATTGTCCTCCATCTTTCAATCTGCTGACCATTAACGCGCTGACGGCCTCGGATGCGGTTGTTGTTCCGTTGCAATGCGAGTTTTTTGCGCTTGAAGGTTTGAGCCAGCTGCTCAAGACCGTGGAGCAGGTGAAGGCGGCGCTCAATCCGCGCCTTGGCATTCATGGTGTTGTCCTGACCATGTTTGACCCGCGTAACAATCTTTCCAACCAGGTCGTTGACGATGTCCGGCGCTATATGGGCCAAAAGGTCTATGACACCGTCATTCCCCGGAATGTCCGCGTGTCGGAGGCGCCTTCTCATGGCAAGCCAGCGCTGCTGTATGATTTCAAGTGTGCGGGTTCCCAGGCGTATCTCAAGCTTGCATCGGAAGTCATCGCGCGGGAGCGTATGATCCGGGCGGCGTGAATATCTGTGCGGTTCGATAGTGTTTGAACAGGTTACGGGACATCAGAAATGGCGGATGAACCTCGCCCGCGGCTCGGCCGCGGCCTGGCGGCCCTGATCGGCGAAGCCAGCAGTGATATGGCGCTGGGCGACGCCAGTAACGTTCGTGGGCAGCGTCGTGTCGCCATTGAATTTGTCCGTCCCAATCCCCGTAATCCGCGGCGACACTTCGCCGAAAGTGATCTTGAGGAACTTGCTGCCTCGATTGCTGAGCGGGGCGTTATCCAGCCGGTCGTTGTCCGGCAGTTGCCCAATCTGCCAGACGTATTTGAACTGATCGCTGGTGAGCGCCGCTGGCGGGCGGCGCAGCGGGCTGGATTGACGGATATTCCCGTTGTTGTCATCGAAGCTGATGACAAGCTGTCTCTTGAACTTGCAATCGTCGAGAATGTCCAACGAGCGGATCTTAATCCCATTGAGGAGGCAATGGGGTATGATCAGCTCATGCAGGATTTCAGCTACACACAGAATGATCTGGCGAAAATTATCGGAAAAAGCCGCAGCCACGTAGCAAATACGCTGCGGTTATTGAAATTGCCGGAGTCAATTCAGAAACTGGTCAACAATGGCGACCTGACCGCGGGTCATGCCCGGGCGTTGCTGGCTGTGGCTGATCCAGAGGCTGTAGCCCGGCAGATTATCGAGAATGGCCTGAATGTACGCGATGCCGAACGGATAGCGCAGGAGGAGGCCGAGCAGGGCGAGGAGACGCCGCCCAGCCGCGTTCGTACCCGGGCGCCGAAGGATGCCGATACAAGGGCTCTGGAGAAGGTTCTGGAAGACGTTTTGGGCGCCCGCGTCCGGATATCTCATAACGGCGACAAGGGTGAGTTGCGGTTGCGTTACAGCTCCCTGCAACAGCTGGACATGATTTGTCAGCGCCTGCGAGGCTAGCGAACGCATGGCGATTTCTCCAGAACCGGAAGAAACACGGCCGGATCGTGCAGGGATGCGTTGAGGCGCCCGGAGCCGTTTGACGTTCATTCCACGCCAGCCGGTCAAACAATCATGAACTGTTGCCGTTGCGGGGCGCGGCGCTGGTCTTTCCAGGCCGCGATCAGTTCCGGGCGCGATGGCGCGCTGCGCGCATGGCGACCGCCCACATGGCTACCCGTGCGATCTCGCGGCGCATCAGGGGATTCTGCCGGCATCGGGCGACCGCCTGACCCAGATCACCGGTTACAAGCAGCAAATCCTGCGCTGGCCAGATGCCCAACTGCCGATCAACCGCGTCCTTCCGCTTGAAGTGAAGGCGCATTTTCTCAAGCGCCTGGCCAGCTGGAACGCCGCTCTCCATCTGGGAACGCGCCGACAACAGCATCAGCCCGTGTCTGAGCAGGAATCCCACCAGCACGCCCGGGTCGTTACCGTCGGCGAACAGCCGGCTACAATCCATGTCGAGACGCTTCAGGTCGCCGAGAAAAGTGCCGTCAACCAGCGAGTCGACGGCCAGGGACGCGGCGTCGCCGCAGACAGCGTCGACGTCCCCAATCGTTACAGTGTTGGCGCCACGCGCGTACAGGGCGAGTTTTTCAAGTTCATTGCGGGTCGTTTGCCGGTCGGCCCCCAGCAACGACAGAAGGTGGACCCGGGCGTCGCTATCCAGGCGTAGTCCATGGACCGCCATAACCTCGTCCAAAAGGGCGGCGAGCTCTCTGGGGCCATCCGCATAGCAGGGAACGGTCAAAGCCGCTCTGGAGCGCTCGCAGAGCGTTCTGAGCGGCGATGTACGGGCCAGATCTCCCGCCTGGACAATAACCAGCGCATCCGCGGGCGGCGCCTCCAGAAGGGGCTTCAATCCCGGAACAATGCTCTTTGATCCGGCCCGGATGACGATGGCGCGCTTGCCGCCGAAGAGACTGATGGTGTTGGCCTCGTCGGCAAGCCGCATGGGATCCGCCGCCACAATGTCCCCATCCAGACGCAACAGGCGGAAGGGATCATCGTCGCTGTCGATGACCGCTTTTATGAGCCTGCCGACCCGCTCAGCCACCAGGCCGGCGTCAGGGCCGTGGACGAGCACGACCGGGACGTCTGGCGGACGGTTCAGGACCGCGTTGATCTCTGCTGGCTTGACCGCAACCATGGGCACCTTTCCGCGCTGGCAAAACCGGCATGGAAACCACAACAGTCATCCGGCGCGGGGAGCTCCGGGCTGGCTGCGGCGCAGGCCACGGCCCGGCCGATCAGCGCCGCGCGACGAACCAACCGGCGAGTTTGGTTTGTAACTGTTCGGCCAGGACCTTGGACGCCCGGATTTCCGCATCCCGGGCGGCGCGAAGGTTGGAGTAGCGCTGTGGGGTACGGTCATAGCCGGCGGAGGCGCTGGCCGCGCCTTCCGCAACCACCTTGGTGGAGCCGCTTTCGATGAGCTTGTAATTGGCCTTGATGCGCAGGATCGCCGCGACCGCCTGGCCGGTGGCCTGGTTCACCGATGAGGTCAACACCTCCTGGCTCAGATCCAGTTCAAGGCGGTAGGCCTTGGCGGCCGGACGGCCACTACCATTCAGATTGAACCGCAGTTCCTGCTCAACGTAGTGGGCCAGCCGCTCCTGGGAGGTTTTCGGCACGACTACGACATCCACCGAAGCGAGCTGGTCAGCAACATTGTGCCCGGTCGGGGACGTTCCATAGAGTGGACGGAAGCAGCCGCCAAGGGAGAGGGAGACGCCGACGGCCAGCAAGGGCAGAAGGCGCATGGACCGAAGACGGCTGCGAACCGCATGCCCGGATTCAGATGACGACATTCACAATCCTCTGCAGCACGATGATGATCTTTTTCACCGCGGCGTCGCCAATGGCGCGCTTCACCCCATCTTCCGCAAGCGCGGCCTGCTCGATGGTAGCGCGGTCCGCGTCCCTGGCAACGGTGATATCTGCGCGTCTCTTGCCGTTCACCTGCACCGGCAAGGTTATCTCATCCTCCACCAACATGGCCGGATCGTGAACAGGCCAGGGCGCTGTCGCCACCAGTTCCTTGCGCCCCAACGCTTCCCAGCAGCTTTCGGCAAGGTGCGGCATCATCGGAGCCAGCAGCTGGATGAGAATGGCGTTGGCCTCGCGCAGAGCGTCGACGACGTCGACCGAACCATCTCCTGATTCCGTCGCGTTGTTGATGGCGCTCTGGATGGCGTTGGCCAACTCGTAAATCTGCGCGACACAGCGGTTGAAGCGCAGCTTTTCGATATCATCGCTCACCGCGGCGATGGCGTGATGGGCGGCCTTGCGCAATGCCCTGGCCACGGGGGAGGGGCCGTCGCCTGAGCCCGCCTCCAGCGAAGCGACTTCCTGGGTGATGCGCCAGACGCGCTGGACAAACCGCCATGCGCCCTGGACGCCTTCGTCGGTCCAGATGACGTCGCGCTCCGGCGGTGAGTCCGACAGCATGAACCACCGGGCCGTGTCGGCGCCATAGGCAGCAATAATGTCGTCGGGGTCGACCGTGTTCTTTTTCGACTTGGACATCTTCTCGATCGGACCGATCGAGACGGGTTCGCCAGTTTTTACATGAATCGCGCGCCGGTCCGCGCCCGAGCTCTCGATGCGGACGTCGCCAGGTTCTGTCCAGGCGCCGCTGGCGTCGCGGTAGGTTTCATGCACAACCATGCCCTGGGTGAACAGTCCGGTGAACGGCTCCTCAAGATCGACGTGCCCGGTTTCCTTCATCGCCCGGGTGAAAAAGCGCGAATACAACAGGTGCAGAATGGCGTGCTCGACGCCGCCGATATACTGGTCGACGGGCATGAACCTGGCCACAGCCGTGGCTGTCGTCGGCGCGCCGGCGTTCCACGGATCGGTGAAGCGGGCGAAATACCAGGATGAATCGACAAAGGTATCCATGGTGTCGGTTTCCCGACGGGCGGGCGCGCCACAGTTCGGACAGTCAACCTTGCTCCAGGTTGGGTGCCGGTCCAGCGGATTGCCTGGCTTGTCGAAGCTCACGTCTTCCGGCAGCGTAACCGGCAGCTGGTCGACAGGAACCGGCTGCACGCCACAGGCGTCGCAGTGGATCATCGGGATCGGGCAGCCCCAGTAGCGCTGGCGGGAAATGCCCCAGTCGCGCAGACGGAAGTTGACCTTGCGCTCGCCAACCGCAGCGCCGTCGAGCTGGGCTGTTTCCAGGCGGCGCGCTACCTCCTCATAGGCGTCGCTGGCGGACATGCCATCGAGGAAGCGCGAATTGATCAGCTGGCCTTCGCCGTCATAAGCTTCATCACCAATCAGGAAGGTAGCCGGCTCAACGCCAGGGGGGCAGACGACTGGCGTAACCGGAAGGTCATAGGCGCGGGCAAAATCCAGGTCGCGCTGATCATGGGCCGGGCAACCGAAGATGGCCCCGGTGCCGTATTCCAGCAGGACGAAATTGGCCACGTAAACGGGCAGCGTCCAGTCCGGATCGAACGGGTGGGCGACGCGCAGGCCCGTATCGAAACCGCGCTTCTCCGCCTTGTCGATTGCCTCCTGGGCGGTGCCGGTCTTGCGGATGTCCGCAATAAAGCTGGCAAGCGCCGGGTTCTGCGCCGCCAGCGTCCGGGCCAACGGATGGTCGGCGGCGATGCCGATGAACGCGGCGCCGAACAGCGTGTCCGGGCGGGTGGTGTAAACCTTCAGATCGCGCTGGCCATCGGCGCCAGGCGTCGCCGCGGCGTTGGCGATGGCGAAGCGCACCAGCAGGCCTTCCGACCGGCCGATCCAGTTGCGCTGCATGGTGCGCACTTTCTCAGGCCAGCGATCCAGACTGTCGAGAGCATTATCAAGTTGGTCGGCAAACCTGGTAATGCGCAGGAACCACTGGGTCAGCTCGCGCTGCTCGACCACCGCGCCCGAACGCCAGCCGCGACCGTCGATGACCTGCTCGTTGGCCAGCACGGTGTGATCGACCGGGTCCCAGTTGACCTTGGCGGTCTTGCGGTCGACCAGACCGGCCTTGTAAAAGTCGATGAACAGGCGTTGCTGGTGCTTGTAGTAGCTGGGGTCACAGGTGGCGAACTCCCGCGCCCAGTCAAGCGACAGGCCGATCGGCTTCAGCTGGTTGCGCATGCTGGCGATATTGGCCCAGGTCCATTCGCCAGGGTGCACCTTGTTCTGCATGGCGGCGTTTTCGGCCGGCATGCCGAAGGCGTCCCAGCCCATGGGATGCAGCACAGAGAAGCCCTTCGCCCGCTTGTAACGCGCCAGCACGTCGCCAAGCGTGTAGTTCCGAACGTGGCCCATGTGGATGCGCCCGGACGGGTACGGGAACATCTCAAGCACATAGTACGCGGGGCGGCTGTCGTCGTTGGACGTCGAGAAGAGCTGCTTTTCTTCCCAGGCTGCCTGCCAGCGTGGTTCGGTTTCCTTCGGGTTGTAGCGCTCGCGCGTCATCTTCCAGCCTGGTCCAGTTCATCATCGCCGGAGGCGGCGTCCCGTCTCCGGTAAGCGCAAAGGCGCTTGGGTCAAACTGGCGCGGACTAGGCCACGATTGCGGGCAGGGGTCAATGCGACGCGGGCGTGCGAAGGAGATATCTGCGGTCTGCGCCAGGCCCCGGTCCGGTTTCCCTCGCGCGGGGCGCTGATGTACGAAGGCGGCAGCGTTTTCCCCATAGCCTGAAGCTTGCGGATGCGCACCCATTTCCGCGACCCGTCGCAATTCAGGCTGGAGAGACAGCCACCGGCTTTTCCGGAACGGAACCGGTGGCAGTCCCCCGACAGATCCAGAGGCATCCATGAGCGCTGAAACGCCCCCCACCATATCCCTCCAGGTCGCGGAGCGTCTTGGCGCCGTTCGTCATGCCTGTGACCGCGCCGCCGCGAAAAGCGGCAGGAGCGGACAGGACGTCACGCTGGTGTGCGTTTCCAAAACCTTTGGGCCGGAGGAGATTATACCCGTGCTCGAAGCCGGTCATCGCGTGTTCGGAGAAAATCGTGTTCAGGAAGCCCACGGCAAATGGCCGCCGCTCAGGGAGCGGTATGAGAACGTCGTCTTACACCTGATCGGCCCCCTGCAAAGCAACAAGACGCGGGAAGCCGTAGCCCTGTTCGACGCGATCCATACCCTTGATCGCCCGGGGCTGGCGGAGGTTCTGGCGCGGGAGATCGACCGGGCAGGCCGCAGACCGGAGCTTTTTGTTCAGGTGAACACCGGTGAGGAACTCCAGAAGGCCGGCGTTGCGCCTTCTGAAGCGGACGACTTTATTGCCCGCTGCAGAAATGAGTTCGGACTGGAGATCGCTGGTCTGATGTGCATCCCGCCAGTGCAGGACCCGCCCAGCCCGCATTTCGCGCTGCTGCGCAAGATTGCCGCGCGCAATGGCCTGTCACGGCTTTCCATGGGCATGAGCGGCGATTTCGAGCAGGCGATCATGCTCGGCGCCACGCATGTGCGCGTGGGCAGCGCCATCTTTGGTTCGCGCGCCTGATGGTTCAGCCTGCCGCTGTAACCAGGTGATTCGCGAGAATGTGAACATCGGGCTGACGCGGCAGGCGGCGCTTCCACCATGATCAGCGCCGGCCGTTCAGCGGATATCAATCACCGTTTCTGGAGAAATGTGACGCAGCAGCAAGCGCAAATCGCGCGGGCGCAGGGCCACGCAGCCTTGGGTCGGCGTCCTGTCAGGGCGCATCAGATGGATGAAGACGGCGCTGCCTCTGCCCTGGATGCGCGGTCGATGATTGTGGTCAATTTCCATAACTATATCATATAGATGGTCGTCGCGCCACATCTGCTCACAGCCATATCTGCACGGCAATCTGACATGGCGGTTGTAGACGCCAGCCCCGGTTGTGTCGCACCAGCCGTCGGACCGTCGCAACGGCGTGGCGGGCAGGCTGGTAAGCGGCCTTTTAACCCTGTCGGCCCGGTAGAAAATCCTGCGAACATGGAAACGTCCCTGGGGCGTTACCCCGTCGCCTTCAGTTTTAAGCCCCTGAGGCCGCATCCCGCTTCGGCCTATTACGCACGGAAAGCGCATGAAACCTGCAATCAGGGTTGCGCTTCTGTGGTTCCCTGGAGTTTGATAAACAACCACGCGCGTAATTTTTTTCATGCTGGACGTCTTGAGTTGCAATAGCCACAGACCGACTGACCTGCGGGCGCGATATTGCCTGATGGTCACCATCTGGTCTACCTGTGAGCTGGCGCCGTCTGGGAGAGAATCGCTTGAGTCATCGTAGCCACATTCTCATCGTCGATGACGAGAAGGATTTGCGGGACACCCTGTCGGAGCAGTTGCTGCTCAATGACGAGTTCACCGTCGAAGGCGCGGAAACGGCCAGCGCCGCTATCGAACGGGTCAGGGACCGTCGCGTCGATCTGGTCGTCATGGATCTGGGGCTTCCCGACATGGACGGACGTGACGCCGTCAAGGTGATGCGGCAGAACGGTTTCAAAAGCCCGATTATCGTGCTCACCGGTTACGACACCGATACCGACACGGTTCTCAGCCTCGACGCTGGCGCCAATGACTTTGTGGTCAAGCCGTTCAAGTTCGCCGTGCTGCTCGCCCGTATCCGCGCCCAGTTGCGGCAGCATGAGGCCAGCGAGGACGCCGTTTTCACAATTGGGCCCTACACTTTCCGGCCCAGCGCCAAGCTGCTGGTCAACGGTCGTGGATCCAAACTGAAGTTGACGGAAAAGGAAACAGCGATCCTGCGTTTCCTGTATCGCGCCGACCGCAAGGTGGTCAGCCGGGAAACATTGCTGCAAGAAGTCTGGGGCTACAATGCGACCGTGACCACGCACACGCTCGAAACGCACATTTATCGTCTGCGACAAAAAATCGAGGAAGACCCGGCCCGGGCGCGGATACTTGTAACCGAAGCTGGAGGTTACAGGCTCGCGCCATGATGGCGATGAGGGCGAAGTCCACTTCGCCGTGAGCCCGTTTTTTCGGCAAGGTGGACGTCACCCTGCGTGGAGAAGATACGTCGAGGCAGGAAGCTGGCGCAAAAAGCCGTTCCTGTTGAACCGGTTTTGTTCCAGTTGGGGATATTCCAGAAAGCAGGCGGGCTGGTAGCTGATGTCACTGGACCAGGATGTCGCCATATTGGCGCGAATGCCTGCACTGCGTAATTTTGAGCCGGACGCTCTGCGTCTGCTGGCGTTTGCCGCGACGCACGCCACATTCCAGCCGGGCGCCGTGCTATTCGAAGCGGGCGAGATGGCGCAAGGCGCTGTCGCTGTCCTCTCCGGTCGCGTGATCCTTGCCGATGGCGGCCCGGATATCCGCACGGAGGCGGGTCCCGGCGATTTGCTGGATGAAATGGCCATGTATGTGGACACCGAGCGGACCGTGCGGGCCGAAGCCGCCGAAACGGTCACGGTGATGGTGTTGACCCGCGACATGGTGCGGCGGGTGCTGGTTGAATTTCCGGCTTCTGCGGCAGCGGTCCGGGATGCCCTGTCGGACCGCCTTGACCGCCTGTCAGGCGAAATTGGCCAGATCGGCCAGCGTCTGGCCAGGCTGGACGGGGAATAGGGCCTTTCCGGCATGCGACGCTGACTGGCTGGCAAGGGCGTCTGGAGCGCGGCTGCTTGTGGAGACATGGACTGGCTTCAGGCCGGTCGCCGGATCGCTTTAAGATCGAGGCGCACGGTGACGGGAACGTGGTCGGACGGGCGCTCCCAACTTCGCGTTTCCTTTGAAATTACAAAATCTTCCAGCCCCGCGGCGACGCCAGGCGACAGCCAGACATGATCCAGGCGGCGGCCGCGGTCGTTCACCGTGTGGTCCTTCGAGCGGTAGCTCCACCAGGTGAAAAGCTTCTCCGGTTCGGGCGCCAGCTTGCGGACGGCGTCAACAAAACCGGCGGTTGTCCGGATGTTCTCCAGTGCTTCGGTCTCAACGGGCGTATGGCTGACGACATTGAGCAGCGCCTTGTGGTTCCAGACGTCAGTGACATAGGGCGCGACATTCAGGTCGCCTACCAGGATGCTGTTGCGCTGCGCTGGCTGGTCGACGCCGGTCCAGGCCAGCATTTCTTCCAGAAAATCGAGTTTGTGACGGAACTTCGGGTTGAGCGCCGGGTCGGCGATATCGCCGCCGGCCGGCACGTAGAAGTTATGAATTTCCAGGTCGGCGCACTGGGCTGGCAGGCGCACTGATATGTGGCGGCAATCGTTCTGGCCACAAAAGGCCTTCACGTCAGTGCGGACGAACGGGATGCGCGAGAGAATGGCCACGCCATGGTAGCCCTTCTGACCATTGACGGCGATGTGGCCGTACCCGCGCTGCCGGAATACGGAGCTTGGAAACTGCTCGTCCGGACATTTGGTTTCCTGAAGGCAAACGATGTCCGGGTTACATGCGTCGATGTGGCGGATAACCTGATCGGCGCGCAGCCGCACCGAGTTGATGTTCCATGTCGTAACGGAAAGCGGCACGTCTGCTCCGGCAGTTCGGGACGTCAGCAGCGGTCTCCGGTTCAGTTACGCTGGTCTGGACGTTAAACTTCAGGGGATATCCGCATTTAGAGCAAGTTGCCGCCGAAGGGAATTGCCGTGACGGCGGACGCCGCCTGCATCAGGATGACGCTGGCCGTTTGCTTTGGTGCAGTTTTCGATCAACTGGATCGGAAACCGCTCCAGTTTTTCCTGTTTTAAGCGAATGCTGATCGGCAAGCGCTTTAGCGCGGCGTCTCCTGAAGGTTGTAGAGCGCTACGGTGGTCCGGTAACCCTGCGGATCGACGATGTTCCACTGCTTGAGCTGGTTGGCGCGGGAATCGAAGATCAGCGTGATCTGCGACGTGCCTCCCAGCGTGGAGGAATCGGACAACGCCACCCGCACGATGCCGTCGGCGTCGGTC
This sequence comes from Camelimonas lactis, assembly GCF_004342915.1. Classification (GTDB taxonomy): domain Bacteria; phylum Pseudomonadota; class Alphaproteobacteria; order Rhizobiales; family Beijerinckiaceae; genus Camelimonas; species Camelimonas lactis. The sequence continues at coordinate 196,149 of NZ_SLWL01000003.1, read as the reverse complement.
GCCACGTTCAGCAGTTTGGTGTCGGTGGCGAGGTTGATGCGGTCCTTCAGCAGGAACTTCAGCGGCGTCTGGCTGATGGAATAAACGTCATTGGTGCGCAGCTTGCTGTCGCGCACCGCAACGGATTTGCCATCCGCCACCACTTCCAGGGTGCTGGGCGGATCGTATTTGAACACCAGTTGTCCCGGCCGCCGTACATAGAGCGAACCTTCCGCCTTCTGGCCCTGGGCATTGTGCTGGATGAAGCGCGCCTGAATCGCCTCATAGCTGTTAAGCCATTCATTCACCCGCGCCAGGGCTTCAGCGGATGATTTCGGCACGGGGTTGGCGCCCGTGCGCGCTGCTGTTTTCGCCGCCTCCACGGCCGCTGCCTGCACGCCCGGTCGCGGCTGCGCCGCAGCTGTGGGCGCGCTGGCGGCTACCGGCGCGCCGCCCTGGAGACTGGCTGGCCGCCTCGGCGGCAGTGGCGCCGTCGCCTGGGGCGAATCCGGCTGCGGCGCAGCCTGGGGCGTTGCGGCCTGGGACGCCGCCGGAGTTGTCGCCGGCTTGGTGGGCGCCGGATTCTGCGGTTTGGACTTTGAGGCAGCCGGCGCCGGTTGCGTTTTGCCGGGAGCGGTCAGTGAAGCGGGTGGGGGCGCGACTGGAGGGCGCTCCGCCTGCGGCGCGACCTGCTTGCCGAAGCCTGGCTTGAAGGGGTTCCACTGGAATTCCGCCCTGGCTCCGCCAGCGGAGCCAAGGCACAAGAGCGAAACGAGGGCAGGCGCGAGCCACAGGGACGCCTGGCGGCCGGACTGGCGGCGCGCCGTGCGGGTCCCGACAGAGAATTGCCCCGGTGCCGAATGCCGCATGACGCCACGCTTTCCGTTGTTCGTCTGTCCGGCCGACGGGAAAGGGATTTCCCGCGCCGGTTGGTCGGTCAAATGGCTCATCGGTTACAATATAAGCCTTGAAGCCGGCATTGTGAGGGCGGGCAATCAGTCGTCTTCCTGCTCCCCACCGCCCTGGGCCAGAATCTCGCGCTTGCCGGCGTGATTGGCAGCGCCAACGATGCCCTCCAGCTCCATGCGTTCCATGAGCGATGCGGCGCGATTGTAACCGATTTGCAGGCGGCGCTGGATATAGGACGTTGACGCCTTGCGGTCGCGCAGCACGATGGCGACAGCCTGGTCGTAGAGATCGCCGCCAGCGGAGGCCATGGCGCTCTGGTCGAAGACGGCGCCGCCTTCCTCACCCTCGCCCTCTTCCATGGCGGTAACGGCTTCCAGATACTGCGGCCGTCCCTGCGACTTGAGGTGGGAAACAACTTTCTCCACCTCATTGTCGGAGACGAACGGACCATGCACGCGGGTGACGCGGCCGCCGCCGGCCATGTAGAGCATGTCGCCCTGGCCGAGCAATTGCTCGGCTCCCTGCTCGCCAAGGATGGTGCGGCTGTCGATTTTCGACGTGACCTGGAAGGAAATGCGCGTCGGGAAATTGGCCTTGATGGTGCCGGTGATCACGTCCACCGACGGGCGCTGGGTCGCCAGCACCACATGGATGCCGGCGGCGCGGGCCATCTGGGCCAGGCGCTGGATGGTGCCTTCGATCTCCTTGCCCGCCACCATCATCAGGTCGGCCATTTCGTCGACGATGACGACGATGTAGGGCAATGGATCCAGATCCATCACTTCTTCTTCGTAAACGGGCTCGCCAGTTTGCTTGTCGAAACCGGTTTGCAGGGTGCGGGTGATGATCTCGCCCTTGCGCCTGGCCTCGCCGACGCGCGTATTGAAGCCGTCGATGTTGCGCACGCCGAGCTTCGACATCTTCTTGTAGCGGTCTTCCATCTCGCGCACCGCCCATTTCAGGGCGACGACCGCTTTCTTGGGGTCGGTGACGACCGGCGTCAGCAGGTGCGGGATGCCATCATAGATCGACAGTTCCAGCATCTTGGGATCGACCATGATGAGGCGGCACTCATCGGGCCGCAGCCGGTATAGCAGCGACAGGATCATGGTGTTGATGGCGACCGACTTGCCCGAGCCGGTTGTGCCAGCCACCAGCAGATGCGGCATGCGCGCCAGATCGGCGATCACCGGTTCGCCGCCGATGGTCTTGCCGAGGCACAGGCCAAGGCGGGACTTGGACGACGAGAAATCCTCGCTGGCCAGCAGCTCGCGCAGATAGACCGTTTCGCGATTGCTGTTGGGCAGCTCGATGCCGATGGCGTTGCGACCCGGCACCACGGCCACGCGGGCCGAGATGGCGCTCATCGAACGGGCGATGTCGTCAGCCAGGGAGATGACCCGGGAAGATTTGGTGCCGGGCGCCGGCTCCAGTTCGTACAACGTCACCACGGGGCCTGGCCGTACATTGATGATTTCGCCGCGCACGCCGAAATCTTCAAGCACGCCTTCCAGTAGCGTGGCGTTCTGCTCCAGCGCCTCCACGGACAGCATGCTGTTCGCCGCCGGACGGCGCGGTTCCGCCAGCAGCGCCAGTTCGGGCAACTGGTAGCTTTCCGTATCGAAGGCGGGTTGTGGCGGGGCAACGGCTGCCCTGGCGGCCGGCCGCGCCGCAGCCACGGCGACCGCTGCGCCCTGAACCGGGGAAGGGCGCGCCGCAACGGCGTCATCATTCGCCGGACCGGCGGAGGTCATGGCGGGGGGAACGCCAACCCGTAGCGCATGGGGCGGAATGCGTGGCGGCGTGGGCGCGACAGGGTCTGCTTCCGTAGAGAAGTCTGCGTCGACATCGTCGGCGCCATGCTCCGCGTCTTCAGGCGCGATGTCGCTCTCCGGCTCCCTGCGCTTGCGGCGCAGGACGAAGGGCTGGGTGGCCTCGGCAGGCGTAGTCTCCGCCGTGTCGATTGTGTCCGCGGGGGCGCTAGCCGCCTCTTCACCGGTTGTGCCCCTGCTTTCGGGATTCTCTTCCGGTGCAGTTGCTTTCCTGCGTACGCGCGCGGCAAAGCGCGAGGACAGTTCGGCGGCCGCGGCAATGGCGGCTGCGGTTGGGATGATTTTTTGCGGAGCAGCGGCAGCCCGGGTCGCGCCAACAGCGGCGCGCGCGGCGGTTGCGGCGATTTCGGCCGCGTGCGTCATGGAGGGCGACGCAACGGAAGCGGGCTCGTGGACCTGCACAGGCTGGGCTTGCACGGGCTGGGCTTGGGCGTGGGCTGTCAGGGCCCCATCTGGCTCTGACCAGGCGGCGGTGGGCGCGAGAGGCGCGGTTGCCTCGGGTTCGGGGTAATAGCCGGCGTTCACGTCCTGGCGGCTGGCGGCGCGCATGTGCGCGGGAGCGTACGCGGCGTGAACAGGCGATGGGGCCTCCTCCTGACGCCACGGCGGCTCGACCACGCCCGACGCGGCGGGCGTGACCGGCGTCTCCCGCCACGTTGGCGGCATGCGCACGCGGGAGCGGGGAGCCTCGACTGGCTGCGCCGGGACAGCGATAGCCGCCGGAGCATGGTCGGGCGGCGATGGTGGAAATCCGTCCGGGAAGGCGCTGGGCTCGATCCGGCTTCCCGATCCCCTGGCTGATGCGCTGGAGACGCCTCCCAGGGCCGCCGCGCCGGCGGCTGCCGCCAGCTTGCGGCGATTGCGCCGGCGGCTGATCGCGGCCTTAAGCATCATGAAGCCATGCACGATGGCGCCGAGCGATACGATGCCAAGGCCGGGTTCGTCCGAATCAGTTTCCTTGCCCCGGGAGGCGCGCCATGAATCCATATCCGTGTCGTCTTCGCTTGCCTGATCGTCAAATCCGTAGCCGCAGGCCGCGCTGAGCGCGAGAATGGCGATTGCGGCCATTATAAAGCCGGCCAGCACCCGGCCGAATGCGCCAAGCACGCCGAGCATGCCGCGCGCGGCGGACAGCACGCCGTCGCCGACCACGCCGCCCAGCCCCGTGGGCAGCGGCCAGCTGCCCGTCGCCGGCATGGCGCTGGCGACGGCCGCCGCCGCAGAGGCGCCGATGATCCAGAGTGGAATTCGCCATTTCATGCCGGGCATGGTGCGACGCGTGACCAGCGACACCCCCCAGACCGCCAGCGGCAACAGCCAGGCGACCGAACCAAGGCCAAACAATTGCATCGCCATGTCGGAGATGACGGCCCCGGGCGCGCCAAGCCAGTTGGAAATCCGGCTATCGGTGGCGTGGGTCAGGCTGGGATCGCTGACCGACCATGTGATGAGGGCGATCGCCATGGTGATGGCGAAAACGATCAGGGCGATTCCAACCAGATCGAAGGCGCGCCGCTTCATGAAGTAGCGGGCGGCCAACGAGAGATCCTGGGCTGGCGAGGTGGAACGTCTGACGGTGCGCATGCCGACCTGGCGGTTCGTGGAGGTATGCCCGAAGGCTAGCCGCTGGGGGGTTAAGACCCGCTTAACCTTGCGGCGCGCCGGGCGGGCGAAGGACGCGCTTGCGCAAAAGAAATCTCCGCGCCACAGGGCGCGGAGACAAATGATGATCGCCAGGTCTTTTGGCAGGGAGTCCGCACCGGGTTCTCCAGATCCGGGCGCCTCCGCTCAATAGTTGTAGGCGCGCTCGCCGTGATCGGCGATGTCGAGACCCTCGCGCTCTTCCTCGACGGAGACCCGCAGACCGATGACCAGGTCGACGATCTTGAACAGGATGGCCGAGCCAACGCCCGAGAAAACGATGGTGAACAGCACTGCCTTGATCTGGGCCCAGACCTGCGTCGCCATCACATAAGCAGCAGGCGATGCGGTTCCAGGATTGGTCGCGTAGTCGACAAGCCCGACGCCGCCGAGCGCCGGAGCGACCAGAACGCCAGTGGCGATGGCGCCGACAATGCCGCCAATGCAGTGAACGCCGAAAACGTCCGCCGTATCGTCATAACCGAAGGCGTTCTTAACGGTGGTGCAGAAGAAGAAGCAGATCGCGCCGGCGACGAGACCGAGAATGATCGACCCCATCGGGCCAGCGAAGCCGGCGGCGGGGGTGATGGCGACCAGACCGGCGACCGCGCCCGACACGAGGCCGAGTAGCGACGCCTTGCCCTTGAAGGCCCACTCCACGAACATCCACGCCAGCGCCGCCGCGGCGGTGGCCACGAAGGTGTTGACGAAGGCCAGGGCCGCGCCGCCGGTGGCCTCCAGGTTGGAGCCGGCGTTGAAGCCGAACCATCCCAGCCACAGCAGCGATGCGCCGATCATGGTCATGGTCAGGGAGTGCGGCGCCATCAGTTCGCGGCCGTAACCGATGCGCTTGCCGATGATCAGGCAGCCGACCAGACCGGCGATGCCCGCGTTGATGTGCACCACGGTGCCGCCAGCGAAGTCGAGCGCGCCCCACTTGAACAGCATGCCCGCATCGGCGTTGACAGCATCAAGCTTGATCTGCGCCGCGGCCTTCGCTGTTTCTGTTGTCGCTGCAGCCAGTTCACGCGCCGCCGCCGCAACCGCGTCGGGGCCGGCCCAGTACCAGACCATGTGCGCCATCGGGAAGTAGATGAAGGTGAGCCACAGGCCGACGAACACCAGCAGCGCCGAAAAGCGGACGCGCTCGGCGAAGGCGCCAACGATCAGCGCCGGCGTGATGCAGGCGAAGGTCATCTGGAACGCCATATAGATCAGCTCGGGGATGACCACGCCGTTGGAGAACGTGCCAGCGGTGCTCTCAGGGGTGATTCCGGCGAGAAAAGCCTTGGAGAAGCCACCAACAAAACTGTTCAGGGAGCCGCCGTCCGTGAAGGCAAGGGAGTAGCCATAGCAAACCCAGATCATCGCCGCGAGGCAGACGATGGCAAATACCTGGGTCAGCACCGAGAGCATGTTCTTGGTGCGGACCAGGCCGCCATAGAACAGGGCGAGACCCGGAATCGACATTGCCAGAACGAGGATGGTCGAAATCGCCATCCAGGCGACGTCGCCCTTCGCTGGCGTGGGCCCGGCCGCGAACGCAGCGGGCGCCCCTGCAAACAGGGCGAGGCCAATGCCGACGGCGGCGGGGCCCAGGGCCCTCGGCAGGCGCCAGGGCGCGCCGGTTGTGCGCATGAGCGTCATGTTATTTCTCCAGATACTGGCCGGCAGCGGGCTCAGAGTGCGTCGTCGTCGGTTTCGCCGGTGCGGATGCGCAGGGCTTTTTCGATGGAGGTTACGAAGATCTTGCCGTCGCCGATCTGGCCGGTGCGCGCGGCGCCGGCGATAGCCTCGACCGTCGCCTCCACCATCGCGGATGGCACGGCGACCTCGATCTTGACCTTGGGCAGGAAGCTGACGGCGTATTCGGCGCCGCGGTAGATTTCCGTATGGCCCCGCTGCCGGCCGTAACCCTTGACTTCCGTTACGGTGAGGCCATGGACGCCCAGGGCCGTGAGTGCATCGCGCACTTCCTCAAGCTTGAATGGCTTGATGATCGCCATGACGATCTTCATTGCTTTCCCCCGATTGCTGGTCGCGCGACCTGCCGGCGTGTCAGCCGGAAAGTCGGTTGGCCCCGGTTCCTCCATGCGTCCGCCGTTGCGGCGGTCATGGCTCCGGAAATCAAAAAGCAAGAAGGGCGCCAGTTTTTGATTTATTCAGGCGGCATGAGATATTTATTATGTATTTCAATTAGATATGAGATCATTCAGCGAGTGGCTGGCGAGTCGGAAGCCTGTTTTGGCAATCACAATGGTGGGGAATGAAAATCAGGCGCCGTTTATGCCGGCGCCTGATTTTTAGTCATTGGGAATGATCTGGATTTGGGCAGGTCTGTCACGGCGCGCGCGCCAGGTCGGGGCGCAGGCGGATCATGCCTTCCTGGGCCACGGAAGCGACCAGCCGGCCATCGCGGGTGTAGATATTGCCCCTCGCCAGGCCGCGCGCGCCGCCCGCCACCGGCGTGTCCTGCACGTACAGCAGCCATTCGTCGGCGCGGAAATCGCCGTAGAACCACATGGCGTGATCGAGACTGGCGCTCTGGATCGTCGGCTCGATGACGCTGCGGCCGTGGGGAAACAGGGTGACGTCGAGCAGCGTCATGTCGGAGGCGTAAGCCAGCACGCACTGGTGAATGGCCAGATCATCAGGCAGACGGTTGGCGGCCCGGATCCAGACGCAGAACGGCAGGGTCGTGGGTTCACGGGCAAAGTAACGGGAGAAATAATGTTGGTAATCGACGGCCTTGATTTCGATTGGCTGCGCCGTGGAATAATACCGGCGCTGGTTCTCCGGCATTTTCGCCAGCAGGGCCGGATCAATGTCGGACTGACTGGGCAGATCTTCAGGTTGCGGCACGTCTGGTGGCGGCTGGATATGTTCGAGGCCAGTCTCATCGACATGGAACGAGGCGGTGAGTGAAAAAATCGGCCGGCCGTGCTGGATGGCCGAAACGCCGCGGGTCGTGAAACTGCGCCCGTCGCGAATGCGATCAACTTCATAGACAATCGGAACACGCGGATCGCCGCCGAGCAGGAAATAGCAGTGCATCGAATGCAGGGTGCGCTGCTCGACCGTGCGGCAGGCCGCGACCAGAGCCTGACCGATGACCTGCCCGCCGAATACGCGTTGCCAGCGATCCTGCGGGCTTCTGCCGCGGAACAGGTTCACTTCAATGGTTTCCAGATCCAGAATCGACAGAAGGTTGTCGATGGCCTTGCTCATGACGCCTCCGCCGGCCCGTTCAGAGCCGATTGACCGTTGCCTGGGGCGGAGTGTGACGCCTTTGCGGGTCGCTGTCATGTCTGTCCGCGTGGGGGATCGCGCGCGGATATTTGCCCTGGCGTGAAAGTTGGGAGCGGGCGCGTTATAAGGCGGGTGTGCCGATCACAGACAGGAAGCGTCGTGTCCCATTCCCCCCAGACCATCATTATTGCAGGCGGCGGCATTGCGGGCATGACGCTGGCGGTGTTGCTGAAGCAGGCGCTGGCATCTGGCGTGCAGGTCGTGGTCTGCGATCCGGCGGCGGCGGAAGCTGCGCAGAAGGCGCCGGAAGATAACCCGCTGCGAGTTTCGGCGCTGGCGGCGGACGGCCGGCGACTGCTCCAGGGGCTTGGCGTATGGGACGCCGTTTCCGCCCGCGCCCAAGCCATCGCAAGCATGGAGATCACCGACAGCGCGCTGGCTGATCCGGTGCGCGCGAAACTTCTCTCCCTCTCGGGCGATGTCGGCGCTGGCGAGCCATTCGCCCATATGTTGGCGAATGACGATGTTTTGCACGCCCTGGCGAAGGCTGCTGTCGAGGCTGGCGTTGAACTGTGCGATGCGCGGGTCGAACGCTGGCTTTGGAACGGGGCTGCGGCCGGCTCTTCCGGAATGGCGAGGCTTTCCGATGGATCGCGACGCCAGGCCAGCCTGCTGGTGGCGGCGGACGGCGCCCGCTCCAATCTGCGCGCACTGGCAGGTATCGGCTGGCACGGCTGGGGTTATGGCCAAACCGCCATCGTCGCGACCCTCGCGCATGAGCGCCCACACGGCGGCCGGGCCATTCAGCACTTCCTGCCCTCGGGGCCATTCGCCATTCTGCCTCTGACGGGAAACCGGTCTTCGATCGTCTGGACGGAAAGGGCGGCTGACGTTCCCGCCCTGCTGGCAATGGACGCGGAGGATATGCTCACCGAGATCCGGCGGCGATTTGGCCTTGAGCGCGGCTCACTGCGGCTTGAAACCTGGCCCGTGGGCGCCTTCCCGCTCGCGCTTGGCGTGGCGCGCCGGTTTTATGCAGATGGCCTGGCGCTGGTGGGCGACGCCGCCCATCAGGTGCATCCGATTGCCGGACAAGGGCTCAACCTTGGCCTGAGAGATGTGATGACGCTGGGCGATGCGCTGGTCGAGGCAATCCGCATTGGCCTGCCGGCCGGCGAGATGAATTTGCTGCGCGCGTATGACCGTAACCGGCGCGCTGACGTCATCGCCATGGCGACGGTGACAGACGGTCTGAACCGGCTGTTTTCCAGCGATTTTACCCCGCTACGGCTGATTCGCGGCCTGGGCGCCCGGCTGGCCGGACGCTCTTCGGTTGTGAAGCAGATGCTGATCCGCGAGGCGGCCGGCGTCGGCGCGTCCACACGCGACTGACGGGCGCGCGCCCTGTCTACGCCACGCGCGTTTGGAAAATTCAGTTCCTCCCCTGTGCGTCCATGAGCCTGGCGTCCAGCCGCCACGCTGGTGAAGGCAGCCGCCCGGAGTGCGGCCCCCTGTCTTCATTTGTCTTTTTCTTGGTCCTACTTGCGCGTACATGCGACGTTCGGTTGGCGAAAAAGACAACCATTTATCGATAGGCGGTTGCAAAAGCATTCATCTGTAAAAATTATCGACATTTCTGTGTTGCTATTTATCGTTGTTTGCTAATATTTGATTAAAGCTACATGAGCGAGGGGGCGACGTCAAATGAGGGCTCTTTCTTATGTCGACCGCGCGAGATTAACGTCGGGCGCTACGGTACAGGGCCAGGCTATCCATCGATCTTACGTTTCTCCACTGACGGGCGTCGTCGGGCGCATTGATCTTCCAGAGCCCGGAAACGATGTCCTGCCGGCGCCGTCCTGTCGACTGGAGGGCGCGCGGGTATTTATCGCGGGTCACACCGGGCTGGTTGGCGGCGCGCTGCGACGGCGGCTGCTGCGGGAGCGGTGCGATATCCTGACAATCGACCGGCGGCGGCTGGATTTGCGACGGCAACAGGAGGTGGAGACCTGGATGGCCGGCAATCGGCCCGACATCGTGCTGCTGGCTGCGGCGACTGTCGGCGGCATTGCCGCCAACAGCGCCCGGCCGGCGGAATTTCTGACGGACAATCTGGCGATTGCAGGCAATGTTATCGGGGCCGCGCATAAATATGATGTCAGGAAGCTGGTGTTTCTCGGTTCAAGCTGCATCTATCCGAGAGAGGCTTCACAGCCAGTGACAGAAGACGCCTTGCTGACCGGCGCGCTGGAGCCGACCAACGAGGCTTATGCCATCGCCAAGATCGCGGGGCTGAAGCTGGCCCAGGCGATCCGCCGGCAATATGAGCATGACTTCATCTCGGTGATGCCCACCAATCTCTATGGGCCAGGCGACAGGTTCGATCCCGAGCGCGGACATGTCATTCCGGCGCTGGTCTACCGCATGGGCGAAGCAAAAGCCGCCGGGATTCCAGAATGCGTGATCTGGGGCTCTGGACTTGCCCGGCGTGAATTCCTGCATGTGGATGACTGCGCCGATGGCGTGGTTCATGCCTTGCAGTATTACTCGGGAGACGCGCCCCTCAACATTGGCTCGGGTGAGGAAGTGTCAATCGCCACCCTCGCGACCCTCGTCGCGCATGCGGTGGGTTACAGGGGCCGGATCATCTTCGACCCATCGCGGCCGGAGGGCCCGCCGCGCAAATTGCTCGACAGTTCCCGGATCCGGGCGCTCGGTTGGCGCCCACGTATCGGCTTGCGTGACGGCCTGCTGGACACGGTGCGATGGTGGCGCGCGAACGACCCTGCAGCGCCGGCGCGAGGTCCCCGGGCGATGGCGGCAAGCCGCGCCGAAGTTTGAAATGGGCGCGGCGGGGGATCGTCATGGTCTTTGCCCCTCAGGAGGGGAAGCGCCATAGCAGAGGCAAAGGCAATTTCCTGATTGGACCTTTCTGCGCTTCAATCAGGATCGCCTTTTGATGGAAGGGCGTTGCCCGTTAGCTGTCCGCCAGAATACGCCGGACGATGTTTGCAACGGGCACTTCCCAGAATGGCAGGCGCACGCCGTGCGCCTGTTCCAGCCGTGTGCAATCAAGCAGCGAGTTGCGCGGCCGGGCGGCGGGCGTTGGATACCCGGCGGTACTGATGCGGCGCACCTGCGCCGAAGGTCCACCGAGGGCGCGGGAGGCGCTGAAAATCTGCTCGGCAAAATCCGCCCAGGTTGGGGCCGTGCTTCCGGCGATCGCCGTCATGTGGAAGACGCCGTGCAGCGCCGGGTCGTCGGGACGGGCGGCGAGATTGCGCGCCACGGCAATGACGCCACCGGCAATGTCGAGGGCTGAGGTCGGCGCGCCGGTCTGGTCAGCGACAACGGACAACTCGTCCCGACTTTCGGCAAGCCGAAGCATGGTTTTGGCGAAGTTCTTGCCGAAAGGACTGTAGACCCAGGCGGTGCGCAGGATCGCGGCTTTGGGCGCCGCGGCCTGCACCGCCATTTCTCCGGCAAGTTTGGTCTTGCCATAGACGGAAAGTGGATCGGGACTGTCGTCTTCGTTCCATGCGCCATCTTTCTGGCCATTGAAGACGTAGTCGGTCGAGATCTGGATGAACGGGATGTCTGCCCGCGCGGCGGCCTGGGCCACGGCCTCGGCGCCATCGCAATTCACCGCGTGGGCGATATCGGGTTCCGATTCTGCCTGGTCCACCGCCGTATAGGCGGCGGCGTTGACGATCACATCGCAGTCGACGCCAGCCAGGGCGCCGGCGATGGCGTGCGGCCGCGTCAGGTCCAGATCAGGTCTGCCCAAGGCAAAAACTGACAGATCATTTACTCCTTGCGCCTGCTCCAGCAGCGAGCGCGCCAGCTGACCTTCCGTGCCGGTCACCAGAATCCGCATGGGCTTTTCACCACCATTGTTTGTCGTACGCGCGCGTTCAATCGAACCAGGAAGGAAGATCCGCAAGGCGCGGCTGCTTCAGATCCTTTGGTGAAAGCAGGGCCTCTGCGCCGGACACCGGCCAGTCGACGCCGATATCCGGGTCGTTCCACAACACGCCATGGTCGTTGGCCGCCGAATAGGGCGCCGTCACCTTGTACTGGACCTCGGTGTCGGGCTCGAGCGTGCAAAATCCGTGAGCAAACCCGACGGGCACCCACAACTGGCGCCAGTTTTCGGCGGAAAGCTCAACTGCAACGTGCTGGCCATAGGTTGGGGACGATCGACGCAGGTCGACAGCCACGTCCAGAATCCGGCCGCGCGACACGCGCACCAACTTGTCCTGGGCGAACGGTGCTGACTGGAAGTGCAGGCCGCGCACGGTGCCGACCGGACCGGACAGCGAATGGTTGTCCTGAACGAAATCAGCGTCGACGCCGGCTTCGCGCATGGCTTGCCGATTCCACGTTTCACTGAAGAAGCCGCGCTGGTCGCCGTGGCGCACTGGCGTGATGATCTTGACGTCCGGCAGGGCGGTAGGGGTGACGGAAAGCATGGAGAAAGCCTGTGATTTTATGTGTACGGATCAGGCGGACAGGCCGAGGCGTTCACCCCGATATCCGCCTGAGCGCACCCGATCCCACCATTGCTGGTTTGCGAGATACCATTCGACGGTTTTTCGCAGACCGCTTTCAAACGTCTCTTTCGGCTTCCAGCCAAGTTCGCGTTCGATCTTGCTGGCGTCGATGGCGTATCGCTGGTCATGGCCCGGGCGGTCCGCGACCCAGCTGATCAGGCGCTCGCGGCTGCCCCCGGCGCTGTCTGGCGCAAGCTCGTCAAGCAGGGCGCAGATGGCGCGCACCACGTCAATATTCTTCCGCTCGTTCCAGCCGCCGATATTATAGCTCTCACCGACGCGACCGCGGGTCGCCACTTCAATCAGCGCCCCGGCGTGGTCGTCGACATACAGCCAGTCGCGCACGTTGTCGCCCTTGCCGTAAACTGGAAGCGGCTTGCCCTCGAGCGCGTTGATGATCATCAACGGAATCAGCTTCTCAGGGAAATGGTAAGGCCCATAATTGTTCGAGCAATTGGTCATCACCGTGGGTAGACCGTAGGTATGGCGCCAGGCCCGGACGAAATGGTCTGACGCCGCCTTGGAAGCGGAATAAGGCGAGTTGGGCTGGTAAGGCGTTTCTTCGTGGAAGAAGCCGTCGGCTCCCAGGGAGCCGAACACCTCGTCCGTCGAAATGTGGTGAAAGCGAAACGCCTCGCGGCCGGCTTCGTCCAGGTTGCGCCAGTAACCGAGGGCGGCCTGGAGCAGGGTGAATGTGCCGGTGACGTTGGTGGACAGAAATTCGGCCGGGCCGTCGATTGAACGGTCGACGTGGCTCTCGGCGGCGAGATGCATGATCACGTCCGGCCGGAACGATGTCACCGCCGCGTCCATGGCGCCCTGGTCGCGAATGTCGGCCTGAAGGAAACGGTAACGCGGGTTGTTGGCGACCGGCTCGAGCGAATCGAGATTGCCGGCATAGGTCAGCGCGTCGACAACGAGCACGTCGTGCGGCGTGTCGCGCACCAGTTTGCGGACCACGGCCGATCCGATAAAGCCCGCCCCGCCGGTAACCAGAAAACGTTTCGCCATAACCTGCCTGTATCAGCTTCACATAAAGAGGGTTGGCGCCGCGCCTGCCAGGGCGGCGTCTGTCAGGTCCAGAGTGGGCGCCATTGCCTTGCTGTCAATCCTCGGATCGTTTCCCTCGCCGTTTCAGTCGCTCGCCCGTAGCGCCGCGGCAGATGCTGCGCAGCCGACAACCAATGAGAACAGGGTGAGCGCCGCCAGGACCAGCAAGGGGGTCCGGAATGGGGTCAGACCGTCCAGCGCCGACATGGTGGCCGATACGCCAAAAATCAGCACGGGCGTCATCAGCGGCAGGGAAAGGATCGCCAGCAGCAGGCCGCCGCGGCGCATGCCGGCGGTCAGCGCGGCCCCGGTGGCGCCAATGAATACCAGCGCAGGCGTACCGACCAGCAGGGTGATTGTGACCGCCAGCATGGCCGCTGGCGACAGCGCCAGCAGCAACCCGTAGGCGGGAGCCGCGATCACCAGGGGCAGGCCGGTCACCAGCCAGTGCGCCGTGGCCTTGGCCAGGACAACCAGTTCCAGTGGGGCCGATGACAGACGCATCTGTTGCAGCGAACCATCCTCCACATCGGCCTGGAACAGACGGTCCAGTCCAAGGAGAATGGAAAGGACAGCGGCAAGCCAGAGCATCGCTGGCCCGATGCGGGCCAGCAGCGCCGGATCCGGCCCGATCGCCAGCGGCGTCATGGTGACGATCAGCAGGAAAAAAACCAGGCCCAGCGCCGCGCCGCCACCCTGACGCAGGGCGAGGCGAATGTCACGCTGGAGGATGGCCGCCAGCGCTCCTGTCATGGTGCGGCCCGCGCCGGCGCGTATCCCATCAGCAATTCGTCTTCGCAGTCGTCGTCTTCCCAAAACGGCTCTTCGTCGCCGGCGTCGATAGCGGGAGGGGCGAGGTGCAGCGTCAGGGCGTTGTCGAGGCCAAGCGGCTGGTGGGTCGCCGCGATAATCATGCCGCCCCCGGCAAGATGCCGCTGCATCAGAGCGGTGAGACCGCGGATCGAGCGTTGGTCAAGCGCGCCGGCTGGTTCGTCCATCAGCCAGACGGGCCTGCTGCATGTGAGAAGCCTGGCCAGCGAAACCCGGCGGCGCTGTCCGGCGGACAGATGCTCCACCGGCATGTCCATGGCGTGGCTGAGGCCCACCGCTTCCAACGCTTCGCCAATTCCCGTGGCGGAGGCGCCCAGAAGCCTTCGCGCCCAGGACAGGTTCTCCTGAACGGTCAGGGACGGCTTCAGACCGTCGCGATGCGCCATGAGGCCGATCAGCTCGCCGGGCGCCCGCTCCTGATCATTGCTGAGCGTGATGTCGCCCCCTGCTGGCGGCAGAAGGCCGGCGATCATGGCGATAAGGCTCGATTTTCCGGCGCCGTTGTCGCCGGTGATGACAAGCGCTGATCCCGACGCCACGCGAAAGGAAATGTCGCGGAAAATGAGCCGGCCGCCACGGCGACACGACAGGTTGTTGGCTGTGAGGATCATGGAGGCTGTGTGCCATGTCGCGAAGCGCCGGGCAACGGGCTGAAACGGCGCGAATCCGCCCGCCAGATGGCGTCATGCGCAGATTAGAATGACTCGCGGCTATGGCGAAAGGTGAAGAAACGCTCTATAAAAATCATGGCTGCGCCGCGCGCGTGACGCGCGGGGCCTGGGCACTCCCGGGGCGGCGCGCGCATTGGGCGTCCAGATGATTCCGGCCATGCCGGTGGCGTCGGGGCGTCCGCTGTCATCCGGAAGGTGACCGGTCGCCCTGTCCGCAGACGTTGGCGACACAGGCGTCGATCGGTCTCCCCGCAGTCACGCTCAGGATTCGCCATGACTTCTCTCGACAGTTTCAAAAGCCGCCAGATGCTTCAGGTCGGCGAGCGCGCCTATGCTTATTATTCTCTGCTGAAAGCCGAGGAAAATGGTCTGCCGGACGTATCGCGCCTGCCATTCTCCCTGAAGGTTCTTCTCGAGAATCTGCTGCGATTTGAAGACGGTCGTTCCGTCCGCAAGGACGACATCCTGGCGGTGGCCGCCTTTGCCAACAACCGTGGCTCCGAAGAGCGTGAGATTGCCTTCCGCCCGGCGCGCGTACTGATGCAGGATTTCACCGGCGTGCCTGCGGTTGTGGATCTGGCGGCCATGCGCGACGCCATGAACAGCCTCGGCGCCGATCCTGTGAAGATCAATCCGCTGGTGCCGGTGGATCTGGTCATCGACCACTCGGTGATCGTCGATGAATTTGGCACGCCGAAAGCGTTCGGCGACAACGTCCGTCTTGAGTACCAGCGGAACGCAGAGCGCTACAAGTTCCTGCGCTGGGGTTCGGAAGCGTTCAACAATTTCCGCGTCGTGCCGCCGGGCACCGGCATCTGCCACCAGGTTAACCTTGAGTACCTGTCGCAGACGGTCTGGACGCGCAATGAGAATGGCGTTGAAGTCGCTTATCCGGACACCCTGGTCGGCACCGACTCGCACACCACCATGGTCAATGGCGTGGCCGTGCTCGGCTGGGGCGTTGGCGGCATCGAGGCTGAGGCGGCCATGCTGGGCCAGCCCCTGTCGATGCTGATTCCCGAGGTGGTCGGCTTCAAGCTCGCCGGCAAGCTGCGCGAAGGCGTCACCGCCACCGACCTGGTGCTGACCGTGACCCAGATGCTGCGCAAGCGCGGTGTGGTCGGCAAGTTCGTGGAATTCTATGGTCCGGGTCTCGACGCCATGACTGTCGAAGACCGCGCCACCATCAGCAACATGGCGCCCGAGTATGGCGCGACGTGTGGCTTCTTTCCGATCGACCAGGCGACCGTCGACTGGCTGGCCAAGACCGGCCGCGCGCCGGAGCGGGTGGCGCTGGTGGCCGAATACGCCAAAGCCCAGGGCCTGTTCCGCACCAGCGAGACGCCGGATCCGGTGTTCACCGATACGCTGTTCCTCGATCTCAATGACGTCGAGCCGTCGCTTGCTGGCCCCAAGCGCCCCCAGGACCGCGTGTTGCTGAGCGGCGCCAGGCAGGGCTTCGTTGCTTCGATGGAGAGCGAGTTCAGGAAGGCCGCCGAGATCGCCAAACGCTATCAGGTGCAGGGCAAGAATTTCGACCTCGGCCATGGCGACGTGGTAATCGCCGCCATTACGTCCTGCACCAATACCTCCAACCCCAGCGTGATGATCGGCGCTGGCCTGCTGGCGCGCAACGCCGCCGCGAAGGGGCTGAAGTCGAAGCCGTGGGTCAAGACTTCGCTGGCGCCGGGATCGCAGGTGGTGGGTGAGTACCTCGCCAAATCCGGTCTGCAGGCTGAACTCGACAAGCTGGGCTTCAATCTGGTCGGCTTCGGCTGCACGACCTGTATCGGCAACTCGGGGCCATTGCCGGAGGAGATTTCCAGGGCGATCAACGACAACGACATTGTCGCCGCCGCCGTGCTGTCGGGTAACCGCAACTTCGAGGGGCGCGTCAATCCGGACGTGCGAGCCAATTATCTGGCTTCGCCGCCGCTGGTGGTCGCCTATGCCCTGGCCGGGTCACTGCAGGTCGATCTGACCAGCGATCCGCTGGGCGTCGGCTCTGACGGCCAGCCGGTTTACCTGCGCGACATCTGGCCGAGCTCCGCTGAAATCCAGGAGTTCATCGACCGGAACATCTCCCAGGCGCTGTTCCGCGCCCGTTACGCCGATGTGTTCACGGGCGATGAGAACTGGCGCAAGATCGAGATTTCTGGCGGCAACACCTATGGGTGGGACAGCCAGTCCACCTATGTGCAGAATCCGCCTTACTTCGTTGGCATCACCAAAACGCCGAAGCCGGTGGAGGACATCGTCGGCGCGCGCGTGCTGGGGCTGTTCCTCGACTCGATCACGACCGACCATATTTCGCCCGCCGGTTCGATCAAGGCGGCGAGCCCGGCAGGCAAATATCTGCTGGATCATGGCGTCGCCGTTGCCGACTTCAACCAGTACGGCACCCGTCGCGGCAACCATGAGGTGATGATGCGCGGCACCTTCGCCAACATCCGCATCAAGAACCAGATGGTTCCGGGTGTGGAAGGCGGCGTCACCATCCATTATCCGGGGGGCGAGCAGATGCCGATCTATGACGCCGCCATGAAGTACCAGGCGGAGGGCACGCCGCTGGTGGTGTTCGCCGGCAAGGAATATGGCACCGGTTCGTCGCGTGACTGGGCCGCCAAGGGCACCAACCTGCTTGGCGTGCGCGCCGTGATCACCGAGAGCTTCGAGCGCATCCACCGCTCGAACCTGGTGGGCATGGGTGTATTGCCGCTGGTGTTCGAGCCTGGAACGAACTGGCAGACTCTCGGCCTGAAGGGTGATGAAACCGTCACGATCCACGGTCTTGGCGAAAGCCTGCGCCCGCGCCAGACGTTGACGGCGGATATTACCCGCGCCAATGGCGAAAAACTCAGTGTGCCGCTGATCTGCCGCATCGATACCCTCGACGAGCTGGAATATTTCCGCAACGGCGGCATCCTGCACTATGTGCTGCGCCAGCTCGCGGCCTGAGGCAACGGCCCAGGAACGGCAATTGAGAAGGGCCCGGGACATGTGTCCCGGGCCCTTTCCATAGCAGGGGCGGTTTGATGGGAGACCGCCAGGACTACGCGCCCGTTGCCGCGGGAACCTCTTTTTTGATCTCGGGAACTTCCATGCCGTGCCGCACGATGGCCTCCTCAATCGGGCCGTCGAAGACGATCTGGCCGTGTTCCATGACGATGCCGCGCGTACAATATTCCAGCAGCGATTTTGGATCATGTGAAGCCAGCACGAGAATGCCGGCGCTGGCGATCAGTTCCTGCACCCGCTGCCGCGCCTTGCTGGCGAAAGCGGCGTCGCCGACGCTGATCAGTTCATCCATCAGCAGGATGTCGGGTCGGATCGCCGTGGAAATGGCGAAGGCCAGCCGCAAGTTCATGCCGGACGAATAGGTGCGCATGGGCAGATCGAGGAAGTCACCGATTTCCGCGAACTCAGCGATTTCCGGAATACGCTCACGCGCCTCCGGTATGGTCATGCCGATGATTGCCCCGCGCAGGACGATATTCTCGGCCCCGCTCATCTCCGGATCCATGCCCATGGTGATGTCGAGCAGCGACGACACGGCGCCTTCGATCTCGGCCGTGCCTGACGATGGTTCGTAAGCGCCTGACAGCACCCGCAGCAACGTCGACTTGCCGGCGCCGTTGTGACCGAGAAGGCCCAGTCGGTCGCCATTGGTCAACCTGAGGTTGATGTTCTTCAGGGCGTTGACAGAAACGACGTCGCCGTCCGCAGCGACGGAGCCGCCAACGCGAGCCATCAGATTGCGCCGGATCGAGCGACCGCGCGCATTGTAGATCGGGAATTCGACGCAGGCGTTTTCAAGGATAATCGAGGCCAAGACGTCTCTCCCTCACAGCCAGTAAACGATACGCGCCCGCAACCTGGCGAACAGGGGCCCGGTGATGGCGTACAGCAAGACGATGACGAGAATGGCGACGCCCCAGGTCCACAGGCTCGGCGCCCGGCCGTTCATCGGCTCGGCGACGATGCGGAGGAAGATGGCGAAGGGATTGAGGCCGACCACAAAGGGGGCGGCGGCGCCAAGCTGATCGACTTTCCACATGATGGGCGTGAGGAAAAAAGCGATCTGCAGCACGTTCTGGATGATCACCGGCGTGTCGCGGAAACGGGTGGAGATCATGCCGATCAGCATCACAACCGGATAGGCCGCGACCAGCAGCATGATCATGCCCGGGATGGCGAGCAGCATCTCCCAGTCGGGCCAGACGCCAAACAGCAGGAACACCAGGGGGATGATGATAATATTATGCGCAAACATGATGAGGTTGCGCATGATCAGCCGCATGGCGAACAGGGTCTTCGGCATGGCCTCCTGACGGAGGTAGACGCCGGAACTGCTGAAAACCCCCGTGGCGTCCATGATGATGCCCTGGATCAGCGTCCAGACCACATAGTTGACCGCCAGATAGGGCAGATAGGTGCGGATGTCCTGTTTGAACAATGTCGAATAAACGAGGCCAATGCCGCCGACGAAGGCCGCCATGCTGAGCGTGATCCAGAAAGGGCCGACGCGCGAGCGTTTGTAGCGCTGGCGTATGTCCGTCATCGCCAGCAGGTTCCAGACGTGCCAGGCTGACAGGCCCTGCCGCGCGTCTGCGATCGCCCGTTGCCAGTCCCGGGATGATGGCTTGAGAGACATGATACTCCTGGAGCCTGGTTGTCCGCCGAGGGACGATGGCGGCGCGGGCGTGACGCCAGCTTGCCGCACTGCTGGAAAATGTGGCCTTGTACGCTGGTTGGCCACCAGGTCGAAAGGCGCACCTATACATCATGAAGGCATGTCGCGAAACGTCGTCCTGTGGTGGATGACAGGCGGATGGCGGGCGCTTGTAATGGACCAGGCCACTGACGCCATTGCGACATGGGCGCTGAGGCGTCGCGATCAAATCCGGTGAACGCCATTGGACAACACCCCCGACGGCGGTATAGGTACGCCCAAACCGGCCAGCGCGCGTTGGCTGGAATCATTTCAGCAAGTCGGTGTTTCTCCGGATGCATCAGACCTGTACAGGATCAGGAGCACGTAATGGCGTCCACTTTCGACACCGTTGCAGACATCATTGCCGACACCTGCGATATTCCGCGCGAGCAGATTACGCCGGAGTCGCACGCCATCGAGGACCTCGGCGTTGATTCGCTGGCCTTTCTCGACATTGCCTTCGCGATCGACAAGGCTTTCGGCATCAAGCTGCCGCTCGAGCAGTGGACCCAGGAAGTCAACGAGGGCAAGGTCCCGGCGGAAGAATACTTCGTCCTGAAGAACCTGTGTGATCGCATCGACCAGCTCGTCGCCGCGAAGCAGGGCTGAATAACGATCTGTTCCGTGCCTGAAGAGACGTATCCAGACGGATACGGCTCTTCAACCCGTTGAAGGCGCCTCTATGCATCTCGAATATTTCAGGATGATCGACGGGGTCGCTGCGCTCGACATGGGCGACAAGCGCATCCTTACGACAGCGACCGTTCCCATGGAAAGTCCTGTGTTCGAAGGGCATTTTCCCGGGTATCCGCTGATGCCAGGCGTGCTGCTGACGGAGACGATGGCCCAGGCCTCGGGCTTTCTCTTGCTCGCCCTCAGCGACTATGATCGTATGCCCTTCCTTGCCGGGGTGGAGAAGGCAAAGTTTCGTTCATTTGTCGGCCCCGGCGCGCGTCTTGAAATCGAAGCCCGTCTTGAGCATCTCGGATCTGGCTATGCGGTGACCAAAGCCCGGATTCGCAGCGACGACAGAACAATCTGCGACGCCGAGCTCATGTTCCGGCTGCTGCCATTCCCTGACGGTATGTCGGCGCTGATGCAGGAGAGGGCGCGCGATATCGGTCTTGCTCCTTCGGAGGCGTCCTGAATGGACCGCGAAATCTGGATTACTGGCATTGGCATGGTGTCGTCCGCTGGCGTTGGCGTCGCGGCGCATCTGGAGGCGCTGAAAAAAGGCGACGCGCCCCAGGTCGATAACGACAGTTTCGCGCCCTATCGCGTTCACCCGGTCGTCGCGGTTCCATACGAGCAGCAAATCCCCAAGAAGGCTGACCAGCGGCAGATGGAAGCCTGGCAGAAGCTTGGGGTGTTTGCCGCCGGCATGGCGCTGGACGCCGCCGGCCTGAAAGGCGACGCCGAGCGGCTGGGGCGGCTTGAAATGATTGTCGCCGCAGGTGGCGGCGAGCGCGACTATGCGGTGGACGGCCAGATTCTGACCCAGGCCCCGCTCTCCGAGCATCCAGCCGAGATGCTCAATGAGCGTCTGATGAGCGATATCCGGCCCACCATGTTCCTGGCCCAGCTCTCGAATCTGCTGGCCGGGAATATCTCGATCGTGCACGGGGTGACCGGTGGCTCCCGCACCTTCATGGGCGAGGAGCAGGCTGGTGTTGACGCCCTGCGCATTGCCGAGGCGCGCATCCGCGCCGGGCAGGCTGACGCGTTCCTTGTCGGCGGCTCCTACAACGCCGAGCGCCCGGACGTGCTGCTGATCTACGCCATGGCTGATTATCTTTGGACGCATGAGTATGCGCCAGTGACGGAGCGTGAAGATCGCGGCGGCGGCTTCATTCTGGGTTCGGGGTCGGCCTTTCTGGTTGTGGAGGCGGCGGACGTCGCCAGGGCGCGGGGAGCTACGCCGCTTGCCCGTCTCGATGCTGTCGCGTCGGATATGCCCGCGCGCAAGCCAGGGTCCGTCGCTGCATCGCTGGACGGGATGTGGGGGCGGATTGCGGCGGACTTTGATCCATCGCGAGGCGTGGTGTTTTCCGGCGCCACCGGCGCTGTCGGCGTGACCGCCGAAGAGCAGTCAGTGCTCGCCCGGCGGGCTGGCGACGCCAGGGTCCACGTCACGGGCGATCTGTTCGGGCATCTGGTCGAACCGCAGTTTCCGGCCGGCGTTGCGCTGGCGGCCGCCGCCCTTTCGGAGGGGTTGTATGACGACGCGGTGGTGACTGGCGTCGGTCACCGGCGTGGAGAGGGAAGCGCGCGTCTGTCGCGCGTGGGTTGAAACGCATGGTTTTTCTGGCGGAGCAGCGCGCATGACGTCGCCACATCGCGATAGGGCAGGCCGGCCACTGGTGGCTGTCACCGGTCTTGGCATTGTCACCTCCCTCGGCGAGGGCAAGGAGGACAACTGGGCCGCGCTCACGGCAGGCCAGTCGGGCGTAAAGCGGCTCAGCCGCTTTCCCGTTGCGGGTCTCAAGACCACGATCGCCGCCACCGTTGATTTCATCAAGGCGGAGCCGTTCTGCGCTCCGGCGTTGTCGCAGGAAATGGCGATGCGGGCTGGCGCGGAGGCTGTTGGCCAGGCCGGCATCGGCGCGCCGGGGGATTTTCCCGGTCCGCTATTCATCGCCGTGCCGCCAGTCGAGATGGAGTGGCCGCACCGGCGGGCGCTGGCGGAAGCTGGCGCCAATGGCGAGGACGTGACCTACGCCACGTTGCTGGCTGGCGCGCGCACCGGGAAATTCCGGGCATGGTACGAACTGTTCCTGTTCGGGACCGTCGCCGAGAATGTCGCGCGGTGTTTCGGGACCAAGGGATCCCCAATTTCGTTGTCGACGGCCTGTTCGTCGGGCGCGACCTCGATCCAGCTTGGCGTCGAGGCGATCCGGCGCGGCGAAACGCAGGCGGCGCTCTGCATGGGAACCGATGGATCGGTCCACCCGGAATCGTTGATCCGGTTCTCGCTGCTCTCCGCCCTTTCGACACAGAACGATCCGCCGGAAGGCGCCTCCAAGCCGTTTTCGAAGAATCGCGACGGCTTTGTCATGGGCGAAGGCGCGGCTGCGGTGGTGCTGGAAGATTATGACCACGCCCTGGCGCGCGGCGCGAAGATTCTTGGCTTCGTGCTGGGATGCGGCGAGAAAGGCGACAGCTTCCATCGCACGCGCTCCAGTCCGGACGGCGCGCCGGCGATCGCCGCCATCGAAGGCGCGATCCGCGACGCGGGCCTGTCGCCGGACGACATCGACTATGTCAATGCGCACGGCACCAGCACGCCTGAGAACGACAAGATGGAAGCGCTGGGACTGGCGTCAGTGCTTGGCGAGCGGATGAAGTCCGTGCCGATTTCGTCCAACAAATCGATGGTGGGGCACACTCTGACAGCCGCTGGCGCAGTCGAGGCGGTGGCGTCGCTGATGACCATCGCCACGGGGCGGATTCCACCGACGATCAACTACAACGTTCCAGATCCGGCCATTGAGCTCGATGTGGTGCCGAATGTCGCTCGTGACGCCAATGTGCGTTACGTTCTGTCGAATTCGTTTGGCTTCGGCGGGCAAAACACCTGTCTGGTGTTCTCTGGCGAGCCAGGTTGAACTGGCCGGAATGGGCTGCAGACCGACGCGGCGCCATGGGCGCCGTGTTCATTTGAAGGAAGGTTTATGAGCAGGCGCGTTCTGGTGACGGGCGGGGGCAAGGGGCTTGGCGCGGCGATCGTCCGCGCTCTGGCCCAGGCCGGATTCGACGTTGATTTCACCTACAGGTCGTCGGGCTCCGCCGCGGAGGCGCTGGTAGCCGAACTGTCCGCAGCGTCGTCGTCCGAAGCCCATCGCGCCTTCCAGCTCGATCTGGCGGATCAGGCCGCCGTCGACGCCTTTTGCGCCGCGCATGAGGACGAGGGTTATTACGGCTTCGTGCACAACGCCGGTCAGTCTTATGACGCCCTGGCAGCGATGATGGCTCGCGAAAAGGCCGAGGAGGCCATGCAGGTCAATTTCTGGTCGCTGACGACGATCGCCAAGGCGCTGGTGCGCGGTATGGTCCGGGGACGCTCCGGTCGCATCGTAGCCATCGGCTCGATTACCTCCATTCACGCGAATGCAGGCAATGGGGCCTATGCAGCGTCCAAGGGCGCCGTGGCCTCCTGGTTGCGCACGCTCGCGGTGGAAACCGCAAAGCGTGGCGTTACAGTGAACACGATAGCGCCTGGCTTCATCGACACTGACATGATGGCGCGTTACGCCGAGCATCGCGCCACGCTTGAAAAGCAGATTCCGGCCGGTCGTTTCGCGCGCACCGAAGAGGTTGCGGCGCTGACGGCCTTCCTTCTCAGCGACGCCGCTTCATACATAACTGGCGCTGTGCTGCCGGTCGATGGCGGCCTGTCGGCCCAGATCAGCGCGCACCGGTACTGAGGCGCTTCACTGGCCGGTTGCCTGATGCGCCGGCAGGATCATGGGCCCGGGCTGGAGCAGCAGGCCGGGCCGGACAGGCGGGCGGCGCGCGAGCTCCGTTCGGCCGCCGCACGTAACCGCCCCGAAACGGGCGCACCAGGACCGACCATGCGCGCACTTCAGCTTTTTGGTGATCGGGATCTTCGCCTCACCGATATCGAGCCGCCGCCGCCGCCCGCCGCGGGCGAGGTGCAGATCCGCACGCGCGCCATCGCGCTGAACTATCTCGACGTCTGGGGTTTTCGCGGCATGGCCTTCGCCCGCCGCAAGATGCCCCAGGTTGCGGGCGTCGAGGCTTCCGGGGAGGTTGTGGCGGTTGGCGAAGGCGTCAGCCGCTTTCAGGCTGGCGACAAGGTGGTGATGTACGGCGCTGAGACCTGCGGGCATTGCAAGGCTTGCAGGGAAGGCCGCGACAATTTGTGTGAGAACGTCGCCGGCATTCTTGGCTTCCATGTCGATGGTTTTGCCCGGGAACTGATCAACCGGCCCGAGCGCCTGGTTATAAAGGTTCCCGACAACGTCAGCTTCGATGACGCCGCCTGCGCGCCGATCGGTTTTGGCACCGTGCAGCACATGCTGTTCGACAATGCAAAACTCGAGCCTGGCGAAACCATCCTGGTGCACGCGGGCGGCTCCGGCATCGGCACCGCCGCCATCAAGATGGCCAAGGATATCGGTTGCTACGTCTATACGACGGTCGGTGACGACGCCAAGGGCGAACGGGCGAAGGCGCTTGGCGCCGACATGGTCATCAACTACCGCACCGAGCGCTTCGAAGGCGTCGTGCGCAAGGCGACCAGGCGCAAGGGCGTCGATGTGGTTTTCGAGCACGTCGGCGTCGACACCTGGAACGGCAGCCTGCTGTGCCTCAAGCGCGGCGGTCGTCTGGTGACCTGTGGCTCCACCTCGGGCATTTCCACCACCCTGAACCTGATGCAGCTGTTCCAGCAGCAATACCGCATCACCGGCTCCTTCGGCTGCAGCATGGGCAACATTGTCCAGTCGCTGGACAAGATGGCGCGGGGCATGAATCCGGTGATCGATTCGGTGTTCGAGCTGCCGGATTTCCTCAAGGGGCTCGAACGGCTGGAAGGGCGTCAGGCGTTCGGCAAGGTGATCGTGCGCTTTTGATGCGCTCTTGAGCTGGGCTTCCACCTGGTCGCCCGGACGATCCGTCTTTCTGGTTTCACGCATTGTCTTCCTGCGAACTGACGCTCATTTCGCCGGAGAGTGCATTCATATATGAGCTGGCCATGACTGCAGACAACAAGGCGTCCGGGGTATCGCAGAAGACCGATCCGGGCCGTTTTTTCGAACACTTCCGCATCGGCGAGGTGATCCGTCACGCGACGCCGCGCACCATCACCACTGGCGACGTGGCGCTTTACACGGCGCTATACGGGCCCCGCTTCGCCGTGCAGTCGTCCGACGCGTTCGCGCGCAGCATCGGGTATGCGCGCAGCCCGGTGGATGATCTGCTGGTGTTCCATGTGGTGTTCGGCAAGACGGTGCCTGATATTTCGCTGAACGCAGTGGCCAACCTCGGCTATGCGGAAGGCCGTTTTCTGCGACCGGTCTATCCGGGTGATACGATCTCCACCGTGTCCGAGGTGATTGGCCTCAAGGAGAATTCGAACCGCAAGACTGGCGTCGTTTACGTTCGCTCCACCGGCTACAACCAGAACGGCGAAGCGGTGCTGGCGTATGTGCGGTGGGTGATGGTGCGCAAGGCTGACGAATCAGCGGCGCCCACCGGCGAGCATGTGCCGCAGCTCGAAAAGGCTGTCGCCGCAGCAGATCTTGGCGCCGCCGTTCCGGCGCTCGATGTGGGCGCCTGGTCGAACGAACTGGCCGGAAGCCGTTACCGCTTTGACGATTATGAGGTGGGCGAGCGTATCGATCACGTCGATGGCATGACGGTGGAGGAGGCTGAACAGCAGATCGCCACCCGCCTGTACCAGAACACCGCCAAGGTGCACTTCGACGGCCACGCCGCGAAGGACACACGCTTCGGCAAGCGCCTGATCTATGGCGGCGTAGTGATTTCTCTGGCGCGGGCGCTGTCGTTCAATGGCCTGGGCAACGCCTTCCACATCGCGGCGATCAATGGCGGCCGTCACGTGGCGCCGCTGTTTTCGGGCGATACGGTTTATGCCTGGACCGAAGTGCTGGACAAGGCGGAGGTTCCTGGCCGCTCCGACGTGGGCGCGCTGCGTCTGCGCACCATCGCGACCAAGAACCAGCCGTGCGCCGCGCATCCGTACAAGGTTGGCGAGGACATGGACCCGTCAGTCATTCTCGACTTCGATTACTGGGTGCTGGTGGTTCGTTAAGGCGAATGTCGGTGGCCAGCAATATCGGAAGGGGCGCCCCGGTTGGGGGCGCCTTTTTCATGCCGGGCTCAGTTGCGCTGCAGATGATTGACCAGTTCCCGCGCCAGCGGCGTCAGCCCGGCGTAGCTCCGCACGCAAAGGAACAGTTCCCGTTCGGCCCAGGCGTCGCTGAGGGGAATGGCGGCGATCTTCATGATGCGCTTCGCCCGTTGCGCAGTGGTTTCGGGGACGACGCCGACGCCGACGCCACATTCAACCAGCCGGCATACGCCATCGAATGAGCGCAACTGCACCCGCAGGCGCAGCGGCCGGCCGGCGCGCGCCGCCTTGGCGGCGAGGAAGCGTTGCAGGGCGCTGGAACGGTCCAGACCCACAAATTCATGATCCAGAATGGCGGCAAAGGGTATTTGCGTCTCGCCGCCAGCGAGTGGATGGTCCCGGGCGACCACCAGCACGAAGCGGTCGCGCCGGAAGGGGAACGTTTCCAGCGCGCCGCGGTCCACGGTGCCGGCGACGATACCGATTTCAGCGGCTCCTTCAGCGATCATCCCGACGATTTCTCCAGACAGACGCTCTTCCAGATCGACGGAAACATGCGGATGGGCTGCGAGAAACGCCGAAAGCGCTTCCGGCAGGAACTCAGTCAGGGCATTGGTGTTGGACAGCACGCGGATGTGACCGGCCAGTCCCTCGGTGTAGCGCCCCATATCCTCCCGCAACCGCTCAGCCTGGCCCAGCAGGGTGCGCGCGTGCTGCAGGAACGTCATGCCGGGCTGGGTGAGAGTGACGCCCTGCCTTCGCCGCACAAGAAGCGCAGCGCCAAGACTTTCCTCCATCTGCCGGACGCGGGTTGAGGCCGCCGCCAGCGCCAGATTGCTGCGCTCGGCGCCCCTGGTGATGGAGCCGGCCTCAGCGATATTGCGAAACAGCAGGAGATCGGTGAGATCAAAACGCATGATCCATCCTTCGTGAATGGCGAAGGATGGGTACATGAAAAGCTCA
The DNA here is from genome assembly GCF_004342915.1 of Camelimonas lactis. Classification (GTDB taxonomy): domain Bacteria; phylum Pseudomonadota; class Alphaproteobacteria; order Rhizobiales; family Beijerinckiaceae; genus Camelimonas; species Camelimonas lactis. The sequence continues at coordinate 168,922 of NZ_SLWL01000003.1, read as the reverse complement.
TTGATTGCGAGCCATTACAGATTAACGTCATTCTAAACAGATGCAGCAATCCGCAAGCTGTTCCGCATCGCGGAGCCGGTTTCATCCTGATGGAGCCGGGGCCGGAAGCTGCTGAACCGGCAGGCGGCGCCTGTTTCATGTTTGCGCGGTGCGTGGTGACGGCTGCCCTCGCATGACGGGCGCAATGTTCGCGCAAGCGGGAGTAAATGCGTTCCGGCGACTGGTTGGCAGGCTGATTCGCACGAATGTCGAATCGTCCGTTGCAGGCAACGCGAACATTGGTTAGGAACCATTCCAAATTAGGGCGGGCCATGTGTCGCAGCCCCTTGCAGACGGCGTGGTCACGACAGGTTCAGGCCTGTGGCGCGCGCCCCAGCGTTGATGTCATTTGCGGCGAACGCCGCGCGGGTTGAGTGGAGACGTCTTCATGGCGGAGGTTCAGGCGAAATCGCCCGCAAGGCGGCTGGAGGATATCCGGCCGCTGTCGCCGCATCTTCAGATTTACAAGTGGACGTGGACCATGGCGATGTCCGTGTTCCACCGCATGACGGGCCTGGCGCTCTATGCCGGCACGGTGCTCATCGTCGGCTGGTTGCTCGCCCTCGCCGCCGGTCCTGGTCCGTATGAATGCGCCCGCTGGCTGATGACGTCGATCATCGGCAAGCTGGTGCTGGTCGCCTACACGTGGGCCCTGTTCCATCACCTGCTTGGCGGCATCCGTCACTTCATCTGGGATACCGGCGCCGGTTTCGAGCGCGACGCCCGCATGGCGCTGGCGAAATTCACCCTGGTTGGCTCCATCGTGCTCACCATCGCCTTCTGGGTGATCGTGGCGCTGGCGCGCTGAGGCATGGCAATGGCTACGCAAAACCGTTCTTTCCGCACGCCCCGCGCCAATGTCACCGGCCTTGGCGCGGCTCATCATGGCACCGAGCATTTCTGGCGCCAGCGCCTGACGGCGCTCGCCAACCTGCTGCTGATCGTGCCGTTCCTGTGGATTCTCGCCGCCGCCTATGGCCGCGACTATGCCTCCGCGGTGGCGATCGTGTCGCATCCGTTCTCGGCGGTCGTTCTGCTGCTTCTGGTGGTGTCTGTCGCCATCCACATGCGGATCGGCATGACGGTGGTGATCGAAGACTACCTGCCGAACAGGGCGCAGCGCGTCGTCGCGGTCATCGCCAACACCTTCTTCTGCGCGGCGGTCGGGCTGGTCGGCGTGTTCGCCATCGTCAAGCTCAGCGTCGGACGCCTGCTGCTCTGAGGCTGTCCGGCGGACTGCCGCCGGTCGTTTTTTCAATCGTCGTATTTTGCCTCTCCGCCGCTGGAAGCCTCGCTGTTTCCCCGGAGAGCCTCAACGGGGTGATCGATGTCAGCCTCTGCTACCTACACCATCAACGGCCGGGCCTACCCGATCACTGACCATACGTTCGACGTGGTGATCGTCGGCGGCGGCGGCGCCGGTCTGCGCGCCACCGTCGGTTGCTCCCAGGCCGGTCTGCGCACCGCCTGCATCACCAAGGTGTTTCCCACCCGCTCTCACACGGTGGCGGCCCAGGGCGGCGTCGCCGCTTCGCTCGGCAACATGGGCGAGGACAACTGGAAGTGGCACATGTACGACACCGTCAAGGGGTCGGACTGGCTGGGCGATCAGGACGCCATCGAATATCTCGTGCGCAACGCGCCGGCCGCCGTGTATGAACTGGAGCACTGGGGCGTGCCCTTCTCACGCACCGAGGACGGCAAGATTTACCAGCGCCCCTTCGGCGGCATGACCACCGATTTTGGCAACGGTCCGCCAGCCCAGCGCACCTGCGCCGCCGCTGACCGCACCGGCCACGCCATGCTGCACACGCTGTATGGCCAGGCGCTGCGCAATTCGACCGAGTTCTTCATCGAATATTTCGCCATCGACCTGATCATGGACAATGGCGCCTGCCGCGGCGTCATCGCCATCAAGATGGACGATGGCACCATTCACCGCTTCCGCTCGCATCTGACGATGCTGGCCACCGGCGGTTATGGCCGCGCCTATTTCTCGGCCACCTCGGCCCATACCTGCACCGGCGACGGCGGCGGCATGGTGCTGCGCGCCGGCCTGCCCATGCAGGACATGGAGTTCGTGCAGTTCCACCCCACCGGCATCTATGGCGCCGGCTGCCTCATCACCGAGGGTGCGCGCGGCGAGGGCGGCTATCTGACCAACTCCGAAGGCGAGCGCTTCATGGAGCGTTACGCTCCATCCGCCAAGGACCTGGCCTCGCGCGATGTGGTCTCCCGTTCGATGACCGTCGAGATCCGCGAAGGTCGTGGCGTCGGCAAGAACAAGGATCACATCTATCTTCACCTGGATCACCTTGATCCGGCGATCCTTGCCGAGCGTCTGCCGGGCATCTCCGAAAGCGCCAAGATCTTCGCGGGCGTCGACGTGACGCGCGAGCCGATCCCGGTGCTGCCGACCGTGCACTACAACATGGGCGGCATTCCCACGAACTATCACGGCGAAGTGCTCACCAAGGTTGGCGGCGATCCGGATTCGGTGGTTCCCGGCCTGATGGCGCTTGGCGAAGCCGCCTGCGTGTCGGTGCACGGCGCCAATCGTCTCGGCTCCAACTCGCTGATTGATCTCGTGGTCTTCGGTCGCGCCGCAGGCCTGCGCGCCGCCGAACTGGTCAAGCCCGGCCAGAAGCACGCTGACCTGCCGGCTGATTCGGCAGACCTCGCCCTGTCGCGTCTGGACAAGTTCCGTTACGCGAATGGCGGGACGCCGACCGCGGAGCTGCGGCTCGCCATGCAGAAGACCATGCAGTCCAACTGCGCCGTGTTCCGCACCGGCGAAGTTCTGGAAGAGGGCAAGAAGCTCATCCATGACGTGTGGCGCTCCGCCGCCGACGTGCGCGTCACCGATCGTTCGCTGGTCTGGAATTCCGATCTGCTGGAGACGCTGGAGTTCGACAACCTGATCACCCAGGCCGTCGTCACCATGGAAGGCGCCGTCAACCGCAAGGAGTCCCGCGGGGCCCATGCGCGTGAGGATTTCCCGGACCGGAATGACGCAGAGTGGATGAAGCACACCCTGACCTGGGTCGATGATCACGCCCGTAACGTCACCATCGATTATCGCCCGGTGCATACCTACACGATGACCGACGACATCGAGTACATCAAGCCGAAGGCGCGCGTGTACTGAGCATCCTCGTCCGGACGCCGGACGGACGTTGAAATGGCCCGGCCGGCGAAGGTCGCCGGGCCGATGACGAGATTGAGGCTGGACGCGAGATGGCCGAATTTTCCCTGCCCAAGAACTCCCGGATTTCCGAGGGTAAGACCTGGCCGAAGCCTGCCTCGGCCGCCCGCATCACCACGTTCCGGATTTATCGCTGGAACCCCGACGACGGCAAAAATCCTGTCATCGACACATACTACGTCGATCGCGATGATTGTGGCCCGATGGTTCTGGATGCTTTGCTCTGGATCAAGAACAACGTCGATCCGACCCTGACCTTGCGCCGCTCCTGCCGTGAGGGCATCTGCGGTTCGTGTTCGATGAACATCAACGGCGCCAATACGCTGGCCTGCACCATTGGCATTGATGAGTGCGTCGACAAGGGCGTGGTGCGCATTTATCCGCTGCCGCACATGCCGGTGGTGAAGGATCTGGTGCCGGATCTCACCACGTTCTACGCGCAGCACGCCGCGATCGAGCCTTACCTGAAGACGGTGACGCCGGCCCCGGAAAAGGAATGGCGCCAGTCGCCGGAAGACCGGCAGAAGCTTGATGGTCTGTACGAGTGCATCCTTTGCGCCTGCTGCAGCACCTCCTGCCCGAGTTATTGGTGGAACGGCAGTCGCTACATGGGCCCTGCGGCCCTGCTGCAGGCCTATCGCTGGCTGATTGACAGCCGCGATGAGGATACTGGCGCGCGGCTCGACAAGCTGGAAGACCCCTTCCGGCTGTATCGCTGCCACACCATCATGAACTGCGCCAATGTGTGCCCCAAGCACCTGAATCCGGCGAAGGCCATCGCGGAAATCAAGAAGATGATGGTGGTTCGCCAGGTCTGACCTGTCCTGACGTTATTTGCATGCGCGGCGTCGGGCCTTGCCCGGCGCCGCCTTGTTTTGGGGCCACAGTTACGTGAATATCGGATGACTGGCGTTTCGCCCGGGGCACGTTCCGGGCTAGACATGGCATGGTCCCTGCTGGGGATCGCATCAAAGAGGTCCGGGAAACGCGCACATGCTGTTTGGCACTTACTCCCAGCTTGAACGGAAGAGCGGCGCCGGTTTTCTGCGCCTGGCGGCTGTTGTGTCGGTCGCCGCGGCGCTCACCGCCTGCCAGTCCAGCCGCTTCGATGACGGCGGAGGTTACCGGCGGTCCGCGCCTTCGCGTCAGGCTGCGGTGGACTCGGATATCGAGCCTGGCCTTGGCGCCTCTGCGGCCGGCCGTGTGGAAAGCAGCCCCCTGCCGCCGGCCCCGGGCGCGGTGATCGCGCCTGATCCAAACATGCCAGGCGCAGCCGCTCCCGGAGGGACCAATGTCGCCGGCCTTTCCCCGGCAACGACGCCATCGGCGACGCCGGCGGCGCCTCCGCCGGCGACCCGTTCCAGCGCCATCGGTCGCTGGACGGCGCGGGAGGCGGCGGGCAATTGCGGCGTGACCCTGTCATCAACCCCGTCGCTCGACCTGTACCGGGCCAGCACCTCGGGCTGCGCCAACAAGGACCTTCAGAGCGTCAACGCCTGGGAGTTCCGTGACGGCGAAGTCTATCTGTACGCCCGCGGCGGCGTCGTCGCCCGCCTGCGCGACAACGGCGGGCAGTTCAATGGCGTAATCGCCAAATCCGGCGCGCCGCTGACACTGAGCAAATAAGGCTTGCGTTACAGGGCGGTTGGAAACAGAACGGCGCCTGCGGGCGCCGTTTGCCCGTGATCAGATGGTTTTGAGTTCCCCTGCAGTGTCGCGGGGATGGAGCGGGATATTGGGCGTTCAGTCTGCATCGGCTATGGCGCGGCGCGACGGCTCCGGCAAGGTGCAGGCGCGCTATGACGCGCTTGTGGCCAGCGAGGCGATTGAACGTGACCCGGCCCAGGAAATGCTGGTACGTGAGTTCGACGCGCTGCTCGAACGCATGGAGACCGGGGCGGTCCAGGGCAGCGGCGGTTTGCTCGGTCGTCTGTTCGGACGAAAACCACCGGCGCCCGCGCCGTTGCGCGGCCTGTACATCTGGGGTCTGGTCGGGCGTGGCAAGACCATGCTGATGGACCTCTTTTTCGAGGAAATCGCCATCGACCGCAAACGGCGGGCGCATTTTCACGAGTTCATGGCTGACGCCCATGACCGCATTTTCGCGTTCCGGCAGCAGGTGAAGGACGGCAGGACGAAGGACGTCGATCCAATCCCGGTGGTGGCAGCGGAGCTGGCTTCCGAGGCGCGGCTGTTGTGTTTCGATGAGTTTACGGTGACGGATATCGCCGACGCCATGATCCTGGGACGGCTGTTCAAGGCGATGTTCAGCCACGGCGTCATCGTGGTGGCGACTTCAAACGTCGAGCCGCACCGCCTGTATGAGAATGGCCTCAACCGCGGGCTGTTTCTGCCGTTTATCGATCTGATCACCGCGCATATGGATGTGGTGCAACTCGATTCACGCACCGATTTTCGCCTGGAGAAGCTCGCCGGCGCGCGGGTCTTCCATACGCCGGCGAATGAAGGAGCCCATGCAGCCCTGCGCGACGCTTTCCGTCGTCTGTCCGGCATGGCCCATGGACGGGCGGTGACCCTGACGGTGAAGGGGCATCGGGTTTCCGTGCCGGAAGCCGGTCCTGGCGTCGGCCGCTTCGATTTCGATGACCTGTGCGCACGGGCCTATGGCGCTTCCGATTATCGGGCGATCGCCGAGAATTTTCACACCGTCATCATCGAAAACATTCCGGTGATGGCGATGGAAAAGCGCAACGAGGCCAAACGGTTCATCACGCTGATCGACACCCTGTACGAATATCGGGTTAAGCTGCTGGCTTCCGCCCAGGCTCAGCCAACGGCTCTGTATACCGCGACATCCGGGCGTGAAGCGTTCGAGTTTGACCGCACCGTTTCACGTCTGATTGAAATGCAGTCTGAGGCCTATCTGGCGCTTCCCTATGGGCGTCCCACCGATCTGGGCGACCTGACCAATCCGGAAGAGGCGGACGTGGGGGCCGATGCGGAGGGAAGCGTCAGGTGACCGCCGCCGACCGTCGCCTGTCCGGTGATCCGAAGGGACGGTTGCTGACGATCGCGACGGAGCATCTGCGCAGGGGCGGCGCAAAAAGGGTCCGGCTGGTTGCTGTCGCCGAGGAAGCCGGCATGACCCATGCGAACGTCTACCGGTATTTTTCGTCGCGCGAGGACCTTCTCGATGCGGTGGCGGCGGCAGCGTTGCGGCCGGTTGAAGCGCATCTGGCTGATGTGGCCGGCGCCCCAGATCCCGCCGACGACAAGCTTGAGCGGATGATTTATGCCCTGGCGCGCGGATATCGCGACCTGCTGGAGCGCGAACCGCCCGTGTTCGCGCTTTACGCCAGCGCTGCGTCTGGCAACCGGCCGCTGGCGCGCCGGCACCTGGGCCGGGTGCGACGGCTGTTCGGCGATGTCATTGATGAAGGGCGCATCGCCGGGATTTTCGAAGTCTCTGATCGCGACGCCGCTCTGGCGTTTCTTGTCGACGCGCTGCACCGCTTCACCCACCCCTCCCCGGTGCTTGAGGACGCCACGCGGGTCCGGGTTCTGATCGACAACCGCTTGCAGGCTTCGGTGCGCATTGTGCTGCGGGTCATGCGCGCGGGCATCGTGTAACAATTTACAAAAATAGAAATCTGTAACTGCAGTAGATTGACCTTTCCCCCCGGCGGAAAGGGGAGTGTTTGTTAGATTTTCGGTAATGTCGCCAGTCGGTTGCCGACTTTTTGATGTGGGTCGGCGGGCGGGTCCAGCGGGGTCCAGGCGCCGGCGTCAACCACTTGAAACATAATGCGGAACCTGTCTAAACGGCCCTGCCGCTGCGAAACATGTCGCGGTTGGCGAGCTTGAATGCCCGATTGTGGCGGGAACAGGAACCGGTGGCCTCAGAGGCATGAGAACAGGCGTCGTTGCGATTGTTGGCGTGGGGCATGCGGGGCAGTTGGTGGCCCAGCTGTTGCATCGCTCCGGTGTGGCGGGGCTGCGCCTGATCGACACCGCCACGGGCGTTGCGGAGAAGCGCGCCGCCGATATGCGTCGCGCCGCGGCGGTGGCCGGCGAAGCGCTCGATGTCGTCGCCTCGGAGGACCTCGCGGATATCCGGGGCGCCGACGTTGTCATCGTCGCCGCGGGGCTCCCGCCCGCCTCGCTCTCCTCCAGCGATGACTGGATGGCGATGAACGCCGCCGCCATGACTCAGATCGGCAGGGTGATTGGCGATGTGGCGCGTGACGCCTTTGTGGTGTGTCTCGCCGGCCCTGCGGCGATCATGACGGCGCGATTGCAGGAAGCATCGGGGATGGCGCCGCAACGTATTGTGGGTGTCCCCGCGTCTTCTTTCGCAGCGGAACTCACGCTCCAGTTCGCTCGTGAACTGGATGTGGCGGTTGCCGATGTGCGGGTCAATGTCATTGGCGGTGAGTTTGACGCCGATGACACGGCGGTCCTCCTGCGCTATTCGACGGTTGCCGGTGTTCCGCTCCTGGAAATTGTCCCTTCAGGACAGTCCGGCCGGGGGTGGATCGAGGCCGTGGTGGCGCGCGCGCGCAAGGTTGCGGGCGAGCCTGGAAGTGGGTTGAAGACCGGTTCGGCGTCCAGCGCGCCGGCCGCCTTGGCCGTCATCGCGGCAAAAAGTTATCTGAGCGATCAGAAACGCGTGCTCACGCTGGCGGCGCGCCTCGATGGGGACTATGGCGAGCGCGACGTTGTCGTGAACGCGCCGGTCGTCATTGGGCGGCGCGGCGTCGAACGCATCATCGGGTTGAGTCTGGATGATGCGGAGCGCGCGACGTTTGCAGGGGCTGTCGCCGCCTTCAGAAGGCGCATGGCGCTCTGCGCGGACATTGCTCCGGCATCTGTCCAGACTGGAACGGCGCCTTGATGGGGCCAGACAGACGGTTCGCGCAGCTTTACCCGAAGCTGGCGCGCTCACAAAGGAAGCCCCGTCGGGCATAGAGGGACGCTTCGTATGAATATCCACGAGTACCAGGCCAAGGCCGTCATCAAGGAGTTCGGCGCGCCGGTCTCCCGCGGCAAGGCGATCTTTTCTCCGGAAGAAGCGGAGGCTGCCGCGCGCGAGCTCGGCGGTCCGCTCTGGGTGGTGAAAAGCCAGATCCATGCCGGCGGTCGCGGCAAGGGCAAATTCAAGGAAGCCTCGGCTGGCGAGAAGGGCGGCGTGCGCCTGGCCAAGTCGGTTGAGGAGGTCCGTGAATTCGCACAGCAGATGCTGGGCGCCACGCTCGTGACCGTGCAGACCGGCGAAGCCGGCAAGCAGGTCAACCGCCTCTACATCGAGGACGGCTCCGACATCGAAAAGGAATTCTACTTGTCGATGCTCGTGGATCGCGAGACCGGCCGCATCGCTTTCGTCGTTTCGACGGAAGGCGGCATGGACATCGAGCAGGTCGCGCATGACACGCCCGAGAAGATCCTCACGTTCTCGGTTGACCCGGCCACCGGCGTCATGCCGCACCACGGTCGCCGCGTCGCCCAGGCGCTGAACCTCACTGGTGAGCTCGCCAGGCAGGCCGGCAAGCTGGTTGAATCGCTGTACGCGGCCTTCACGGCCAAGGACATGTCGATGCTCGAGATCAACCCGCTGATCGTGACCACCCAGGGTCAGCTGAAGTGCCTTGACGCCAAGATCAGCTTCGACAGCAACGCCCTCTACCGTCACCCGGACGTGATGGAGCTGCGCGACCTCACCGAAGAAGACGCCAAGGAGATCGAGGCGTCCAAGTACGACCTGGCCTATATCGCCCTCGACGGCACCATTGGCTGCATGGTCAACGGCGCCGGCCTCGCCATGGCGACCCTCGACATCATCAAACTGTACGGCGAAGAGCCGGCCAACTTCCTGGACGTCGGCGGCGGCGCTTCCGAGGAAAAGGTGACCGCGGCGTTCAAGATCATCACCTCCGATCCGACCGTGAAGGGCATCCTCGTCAACATCTTCGGCGGCATCATGAAGTGCGACGTCATCGCGCGCGGCGTCATCGCCGCCGTGAAGACCGTTGGCCTCCAGGTTCCGCTGGTCGTCCGCCTCGAAGGCACCAATGTCGAGGAAGGCAAGCAGATCATTCGTGATTCGGGTCTGAACGTCATTCCGGCTGACGATCTCGATGACGCAGCGCAGAAAATCGTGAAGGCCGTGAAGGAGCAGGGCTGATGTCCATTCTTATTGACAAGAACACCCGGATCCTCACCCAGGGCTTCACCGGCAAGACCGGCACCTTCCATTCCGAGCAGGGCATCGCCTATGGCGCGACCCTGGTGGGCGGCACCGCGCCCGGCAAGGGCGGCTCCACCCACCTCGGCCTGCCGGTGTTTGACACCGTCGCCGAGGCGGCTGCGAAGACCGGCGCCAACGCTTCCGTCGTGTACGTGCCGCCGCCAGGCGCCGCTGACGCGATCTGCGAGGCCATCGACGCGGAAATCCCGCTGATCGTCTGCATCACCGAGGGCATTCCGGTGCTCGACATGGTGCGCGTCAAGCGGTCGCTGGAAGGCTCGAAGTCGCGCCTCATTGGCCCGAACTGCCCTGGCGTCGTCACGGCTGGCGAGTCGAAGATCGGCATCATGCCGGCCAACATCTTCAAGCCCGGCAATGTGGGCATCGTCTCGCGCTCCGGCACGCTGACCTATGAGGCGGTGTTCCAGACCACCAACGAAGGCCTCGGCCAGACCACGGCTGTCGGCATCGGCGGCGATCCGGTCAAGGGCACCGAGTTCATCGACATGCTGGAGATGTTCCTGGCTGACCCAAAGACCGAGTCGATCGTCATGATCGGTGAGATCGGCGGCTCGGCCGAGGAAGACGCAGCCCAGTTCATCAAGGACGAGGCGAAGCGCGGCCGCAAGAAGCCGATGGTTGGCTTTATCGCCGGCCGCACCGCTCCTCCCGGCCGCCGCATGGGCCACGCTGGCGCCATCATCTCCGGCGGCAAGGGCGGCGCAGAGGACAAGATCGAGGCCATGGAGTCCGCCGGCATTCGCGTGTCGCCGTCTCCGGCCCGTCTCGGCAAGACGCTCGTTGAGGTCCTCAAGGGCTGATGTGAGCAGTTCGCAGCCGTTCACTGGCAAAACTGGCGAAAAACACCATATCCTCGCCAGTTTTGGATTTCAGTAACAGGCCCAGGCGAACATCAACAATGGCGGATCGACCACCGACGGCCGATTCGCGCTCCGCCTCTCCAACCGGAGAGAGGCGGACCAGGGCTGAAAGGCCTTCCATGGCGCGCCACGTTCAGGTGGCGGCCGGCGGGTTCCGGCAGGGACAGACAGTTATGGCGCGACAGGACGACAACGCTCTTTTTGCCGACACAGCGTTCCTCTACGGAGGTAACGCCGCCTATCTTGAGCAACTTCAGGCCAGGTATGAAAACAACCCGGCCTCTGTTGACGCCGAGTGGCGGGAGTTTTTCGGCGGTCTGAGCGACGACGCGTCGCTGGTGCGCAAGAATGCCGAAGGCGCCTCCTGGCGGCGCCCCAACTGGCCTGTGCCCGCCAATGGCGAGCTGGTCTCGGCCATGGACGGGGACTGGCCGGCCGAAAAGATCGTTGGCGACAAACTGCGCAAGAAGGCGCAGGATCAGGGCGTCGTCATGACGGAAGGCGCTGTCGCCCAGGCCACGCGCGACAGCGTGCGCGCCATCATGATGATCCGCGCCTACCGCATGCGTGGTCACCTCCACGCCGATCTCGATCCGCTGCGCCTTGAGCCGCGCGGAGATCATGTCGAACTGCACCCCTCATCGTACGGATTTGAGGAAGCCGACTACGATCGCAAGATCTTCATCGACAATGTGCTCGGGCTGGAATTCGCCACCGTGCGCCAGATGCTCGACATCCTGCGACGCACCTATTGCCAGACCATCGGCTTCGAATTCATGCACATCTCCGATCCGGTCGAGAAGGCCTGGATCCAGGAGCGCATCGAGGGGCCTGACAAGGAGGTGGCGTTCACGCCGGAAGGCAAGCGCGCCATCCTGAACAAGCTCATCGAGGCGGAAGGTTTCGAGAAGTTCCTCGATCTCAAGTACACCGGCACCAAGCGCTTCGGCCTTGATGGCGGCGAGGCGATCATTCCGGCGCTGGAGCAGATCATCAAGCGCGGCGGGGCGCTTGGCGTGCGCGACATTTCCTTCGGCATGGCGCACCGTGGCCGCCTCAACGTGCTGGCCCAGGTGATGGCGAAGCCGCACCGCGCCATTTTCAACGAGTTCAAGGGCGGTTCGTTCAAGCCGGACGACGTCGAGGGCTCCGGCGACGTCAAGTACCATCTTGGCGCCTCCTCGGACCGCGTGTTCGACAATAACCAGGTGCACCTGTCGCTGGCCGCCAATCCCTCCCACCTCGAGATCGTCGATCCCGTGGTGCTCGGCAAGGTGCGCGCCAAGCAGGACCAGCTGGACGACCGTATCGAGCGTTCAAAGGCCATGCCGCTGCTGATCCATGGCGACGCGGCGTTCGCCGGCCAGGGCGTGGTGGCGGAATGCTTTGGCCTGTCGGGGCTGAAGGGGCATCGCACCGGCGGCTCGCTGCACTTCATCATCAACAACCAGATCGGCTTCACCACCAATCCGCGCTTCTCGCGCTCCTCTCCCTATCCGTCAGACGTGGCGAAGATGGTTGAGGCGCCGGTGTTCCACTGCAACGGCGACGATCCGGAGGCGGTGGTGTTCGCGGCCAAGGTGGCGACGGAATTCCGTCAGCGCTTCCACAAGCCGGTGGTCATCGACATGTTCTGCTACCGGCGGTTCGGTCACAACGAGGGCGACGAGCCCGCGTTCACCCAGCCGCTGATGTACAAGACCATCCGCAAGCACCAGACGACTCTCGACATCTACGCGAAGAAGCTGATTGACGAGGGCGTGGTCACCGAGGCGCAGGTGGATGAGCGCAAGGCCGAATGGCGCGCTCACCTCGACGCCGAATTCGAGGCGGCGCAGACCTACAAGCCCAACAAGGCCGACTGGCTCGATGGGCGCTGGTCCGGCATGAAGGCGGTCCGCGAGGACAGCGACGATCCGCGCCGTGGTCACACCGGCGTGCCGGTGGCAGAGCTGAAGGACATTGGCCTGCGCCTGACGGAGCTGCCGAAGGACTTCACCGCTCACCGCACCATTGTCCGCTTCCTCGACACCCGCCGCAAGGCGATCGAGAGCGGCGAAGGCATTGACTGGGCGACCGCCGAGGCGCTGGCTTTTGGCTCGCTGCTGCTGGATGGCAATCCCGTCCGCCTGTCCGGTCAGGACGTGGAGCGCGGCACCTTCTCGCAGCGCCACTCGGTGGTGCACGACCAGGAGACGGACCGCCGTTACAAGCCCCTGAACCATCTGCGTGAAGGCCAGGCGCGCTACGAAGCCATCAACTCGATGCTCTCGGAAGAAGCTGTGCTCGGCTTTGAATATGGCTACTCCCTGGCCGAGCCCAACGCCCTGACCATCTGGGAGGCCCAGTTCGGCGACTTCGCCAACGGCGCCCAGGTTGTGGTGGACCAGTTCATTTCGTCGGGCGAGCGCAAGTGGCTGCGCATGTCCGGCCTGGTGATGCTGCTGCCGCATGGCTATGAGGGCCAGGGGCCCGAGCACTCGTCGGCGCGCCTTGAGCGTTATCTGCAACTCTGCGCCGAAGACAACATGCAGGTGGCCAACTGCTCGACGCCTGCCAGCTACTTCCACATCCTGCGCCGGCAGCTGAAGCGTGACTTCCGCAAACCGCTGGTGCTGATGACGCCGAAGTCGCTGCTGCGGCACAAGCGTTGCGTGTCGCACCTGTCGGAACTGGGCGAAGATTCGACCTTCCACCGCATCCTGCACGATGACGCCGAGCGTTATCCTGACGCCAGCCCGATCAGGCTGGTGAAGGACGACCGTATCCGTCGCGTCATCCTGTGCACCGGCAAGGTCTATTACGATCTGCTGGAAGAGCGCGAAAAGCGCGGCGTTGACGATGTCTACCTGCTGCGCGCCGAGCAGCTCTATCCGTTCCCGGTGAAGACGCTGACCAATATCTTCAGCCGCTTCCCGAACGCGGAGCTGGTCTGGTGCCAGGAAGAACCGCGCAACATGGGGGCGTGGACGTTCGTTCAACCGTACCTCGACTGGGTGCTGGAGCATTGCAACGCCAGGACGCAGCGCCCCCGCTACGTCGGGCGTCCGGCGGCGGCTTCCCCCGCGGTGGGGCAGATGTCGAAGCACCAGGCCCAGCTTCAGGCCTTCCTCGACGACGCGTTCGCGTCCTGAGGACCAGGGGCGCGGCGCGGCCGGTTTCCGGCGCGCCTCGCCCCGGGGCGCCGCCCGTCCAGATGACAGGGGCGGCTGGACTCACAAAGGCCTGTCGGGCGACAGTCCGGGAAGAAGCGCGCTGCTGGTCCTGCCAGCAATGAGCGCGCCTGGAAACACAATTCGGCGAGTCGCAGCGGCCTGGCCGCCAATCGCCCGATCCGAAATCTGACGCGGCGCTCCCGCTGCTTCCGGCCCGCCCGGAAAACGCCCGAGGCGCACCGTCGCTGAAAGAAAGACCGATACGATCATGGCGACCGAAATCCGCGTTCCTACCCTTGGCGAGTCGGTGACCGAGGCCACCATTGGCCGCTGGTTCAAGAAGGCTGGCGACGCCGTCAAGGCGGACGAGCCCCTGTGCGAACTTGAAACCGACAAGGTGACGCTTGAGGTGAATGCGCCGGCCTCGGGCGTTCTGGCCGAGATCGTGGCGCAGGAAGGCGAGACGGTCGCCGCCGGGGCGCTGCTCGGAGCCATCATGGAAGGCGCCGCTGGCGCAACCCCCGTAGCGCCTGCGCCGAAGAAGGAAGATGCGAAGGCCGCCCCGGCCGCTTCCGCGCCGGCCCCTGCCGCCGCGCCGAAAGCCGCGGTGGAGAATGGTCCGGCGGTTAGCCGGATCGCGGCGGAAAGCGGCGTCAATCCCGCTGCCGTCGCTGGCAGCGGCAAGGATGGCCGGGTGACCAAGGGCGACATGCTCGGCGCCGTGGCGCGTCTCGCCAGCGCGCCGGCTCCGCAGGCCGAGGCTCCGGCCGCGGTGCGCGCGCCGTCCGCTCCCGATGACGCATCCCGCGAAGAGCGGGTGCGCATGACCCGGCTGCGCCAGACCATCGCCCGTCGTCTCAAGGACGCCCAGCAGACCGCAGCGATGCTGACGACCTTCAACGACGTCGACATGACGGCGGTGATGGAACTGCGCGCCCAGTACAAGGACGCCTTCGAGAAGAAGCACGGCGCCAAGCTGGGGTTCATGGGCTTCTTTGTGAAGGCCGCCGTCGCCGCCCTGAAGGACGTGCCCTCGGTCAACGCCGAGATCGACGGCGCCGATCTGGTCTACAAAAATTATTACCACATTGGCGTCGCCGTCGGCACGGACAAGGGGCTGGTCGTCCCGGTGGTGCGTGACGCCGACATGCTTTCCATCGCCGACATCGAGAAGCAGATTTCCGACTATGGCCGCAAGGCCCGCGACGGTCAGCTGAAGATCGAGGACATGCAGGGCGGAACCTTCACCATCTCCAACGGCGGCATCTACGGCTCGCTGATGTCGACGCCGATCCTGAACGCGCCGCAGTCGGCGATTCTGGGCATGCACCGCATCGAGCAGCGCCCGGTGGTCTACAAGGGCCAGATCGTGGCCCGGCCGATGATGTATCTGGCGGTGAGCTACGACCACCGCATCATCGACGGGAAAGAAGCGGTCACCTTCCTTGTTCGCATCAAGGAGAACCTTGAGGATCCGACCCGTCTGGTGCTCGATCTCTGAGCCGACGCGCAATTATCCCGACGCCGGACCGGCCCTGACCGCCGGCGTCGGCGGCGACCGCTTCCCCTGTACGTGGCACTGAGAGTTCAATCATGTCCTATGATCTCGTCGTCATCGGTTCCGGCCCGGCCGGATATGTCTGCGCCATCCGGGCCGCCCAGCTTGGACTGAAGACGGCGGTGGTGGAGAAGCGCAAGACATTCGGCGGCACCTGCCTCAATGTCGGCTGCATTCCATCGAAGGCGCTGCTGCACGCCTCCGAGATGTTCGAGGAAGCCGGTCACGGTCTGGCGGCGCTTGGCGTCAAGGTGGGCGCGCCGGAGCTCGATCTGCCGAAAATGATGGGGCACAAGACAGACACCGTCTCGGCCAACGTCAACGGCGTGGCCTTCCTGTTCAAGAAGAACAAGATCGACAGCCACATCGGCGCCGGTCGCATCACCGCGCCGGGCAAGGTTGAGGTGACGGCGGAGGGCGGCGCGAAGACCACCCTGGAGACGAAGGCGATTGTCATCGCCACCGGCTCCGACGTCATGCCGCTGAAGGGCGTGGACATCGACGAGAAGCGCATCGTGTCCTCCACCGGCGCGCTGGAGCTGGACAAGGTTCCTGGCCGCCTGGTGGTGATTGGCGCCGGCGTCATTGGCCTGGAGCTCGGCTCGGTGTGGCGGCGTCTGGGCGCCGAGGTCGAGGTGATCGAGTTCCTCGACCGCATCCTGCCGGGCATGGACGATGAGGTGGCGAAGCAGGCCCAGCGCCTGTTCCAGAAGCAGGGCGTCAAGTTCCGTCTCGGCGCCAAAGTGACGGGCGCCAAGGCAAACGCGAAAGGCGTGACCCTCACGGTCGAGCCGGCGGCCGGCGGCGAGGCCGAGCAGGTGCAGGCGGATGTCGTGCTGGTCGCCATCGGTCGCAGGCCCTATACCGAAGGCCTCGGCCTGCAGGAGGTTGGCGTCGCCGTCGACGAGCGCGGGCGCGTGACCATCGACGATCATTACCGCACCAACGTTCCTGGCATCTATGCCGTTGGCGACGTGGTTATCGGGCCGATGCTGGCCCACAAGGGCGAGGACGAAGGCATCGCCATCGCCGAAATGCTGGCGGGCAAGGCCGGGCACGTGAACTACGACGCCATCCCGGCGGTGGTGTACACCCAGCCCGAGATCGCCTCCGTCGGTAAGACCGAGGAAGAGCTGAAGAAGGCGGGCGTTGAATACAACGTCGGCAAGTTCCCCTTCACCGCCAATGGCCGCGCCCGCGCCAATCTTGCGACGGACGGCTTCGTCAAGGTGCTGGCCGACAAGGCGACGGACCGGGTGCTCGGCGTGCACATCGTCGGCGCCAATGCCGGCGAAATGATCCATGAGGCGGTGGTGTTGATGGAATTCGGCGGCTCGGCCGAGGATCTGGCCCGCTCGACCCACGCTCACCCGACCATGTCGGAAGCGGTGCGCGAAGCGGCGCTCGCGGTGGACAAGCGCGCGATTCACATCTGATCTTCGGATCACATTCCGGCGGTGCGGGCGGCGCGGACCTCCGGTTCGCGCCGTCGCTGTTTCTGGCCCATGCAGGACGGACGCATGCAAAGGATCAAGAAGGCGCTGTGGCTGCTGCTGGCGCTGGCGTTCCTGCTGGAGGCCTGGGCCTGGGCGCAATTGCAGCCGCTGCTGCACTGGCTCGGCCGTGTGTTGCCGTGGGCGCAGCTGCGCGCCCGGGCAGAGGCGGCGCTTTCCCGGTTGCCGGCATGGGCGGCGTTGCTGGCCTTCATCGTCCCTTTCGCCTGCGTCGAGCCGCTCAAGCTGGTTTCGTTGTGGCTGCTGGCGCAGGGAAAATTCAAATCCGGTGTTCTGACCTTCATCGTCGCCCATTTGCTGACGGCGGGTCTCAGCCTGTTCCTGTTCGATATCCTGCGCCCGAAGCTCATGACCATCGGGTGGTTCGCGACCGGCTATGGCTGGCTGATGCGCCTGCATGCCTGGGCGCTGGAGCAGACGGCGCCGTTACGGGCGCGTTTACGCGCCATCGCCGCGAAATTGCGTCTGCGCGGCGGCGGCGTCATGCGTCGGCTTGTCCGGCGCATGCGCCTGTTACGCGCTAGGATCAGGCGCGGGGGTGGGCCGAATCATACGCCGTGAGCAGGCGGGCGGCGTCGATTTTGGTATAGCCCTGCGTGGTCGACAGGGAGGCATGGCCCAGCAGTTCCTGAATGCTGCGCAGATCGGCGCCGCCGCCGAGAAGATGGGTGGCGAAGGAATGGCGCAGGGCATGGGGCGTGGCGGTTTCGGGCAGATTGAGCGCGCCGCGCATATTTTGCATGGCAAGCTGGATAATGCGCGGCGAGAGCGGTCCGCCGCGCACGCCGACAAACAGGGGGCCATCCGCCGGCAAGGTCCACGGGCATTGGCTGATATAGTCGCCGACGAGCGCCGCGACCTTGGGCAGAACCGGGGCGGAACGTGTCTTGGCGCCCTTGCCGGTGACGGTCACCTGGCCGACGCCAGGCACAGGCGCGTCCTTGCGGCGGATCGACAGGGCCTCGCTGATGCGCAGGCCACTGCCATAGAGCAGCGCCAGCACAGCTGCGTCGCGGGCCAGAACCCAGGCGGGGCGCTCATCGCCGGCGCGGCTGTCCACGTCGGTCACCGCCACGGCGGCGGCCGAGGTCAGCGGTCGGGGCAGGTTGCGGGTCAGCTTCGGCCCACGCACGGCGGCGATGGCGGCGAGGGTCACGACGCCCTCCCGCTCGCAATAGCGGGCAAAGGAGCGCAGGGCGGCGAGCTGTCGCATCAGCGTGCGGTTGTCGATGGCGTCGCGACGACGCGCCGACAGGAAGGCGCGCAGGTCCAGCGGTTTCAGCGCGGCAAGACCGGCGATGGATGGCGGCGCTCCGAGATGGGTTGTGAGAAAGCCGAAGAACTGCCGCAGATCCCGGCCATAGGCTTCGATGGTCAATGGCGACAGGCGGCGGACGCTGGCCAGATGTTCGAGCCAATGTTGAAATACCGCCTGGACGTCGGTGGCGACGATCATCCGCTGCTCCTCTGCTCCGGCCCGGGCGGAAACAGGGCCCGCCTGCGGGACACTATCGCCGGCTGGCTAACGCAAGGTTGCCGCCGCGGCGTCGCACGGCGCGAATTGCCGCCCGGCCGGCGCCGAATCGATGTTATCTGCCCCTCATGATGAACGCTGACGATCCGGACCAGAAACCGGCGCTGGCCGCGCATGATGAAGCGCAGGCTGGCGCCCCGGCCATTGTCGATGTGCTGGCGCCGCTGGCGCTCGACATGGTGTGGTCGTATCTGGCGCCGCCGGACCTTGCGCTGGCGGCCGGGGATATCGTCCGTATCCCGTTTGGATCACGCGAGGCCATTGGCGTCGTCTGGGCGGTGCATCCGCCAGGGGCGACCGTCGGTGGCCGCAAGCTGAAGACCGTCAGCGGGAGGTATGACGTTCCGTCACTACCCGACGGGTTACGGACGCTGCTTGACTGGATCGCCCGATACACCCTGGCGCCGCGTGGTCAGGTGCTGCGCCTTGCCCTGCGTCACCCCGAAAAGCTGCCGCCAGAAGCGCCGCGCGTCGCCGTGGCGGCGACCGGCAGGCTGCCGGCGCGCCTGACGCCGGCGCGGCGGCGGGCGCTGGCCGCGCTGGACGGTCACGACGCCATGTCGCGCAAGGGGCTGGCCGTGGCGGCTGGGGTCAGCCTGGCTGTCATCAATGGTTTGATCGACGACGGCAGTCTCGAAACCCGCGTGTTGCCGGATACGCCGGCGCCGGCGCCGGACCCCGAATTCGCGCCAGCTGCGCTGTCAGACGGGCAGGCTGGCGCCGCCGCCAGCCTGCGGGCGGCCGTGGCGGACGGGCAATTTGGCGTCACCCTGATTGAGGGCGTCACCGGTTCGGGCAAGACCGAAGTTTTTTTCGAGGCGATCGCCGAGGCATTGCGTCAGGGCCGCCAGGCGCTGGTGATGATGCCGGAGATTGCCCTGACCGCCCAGTTTCTCGATCGTTTCGCCGCCCGCTTCGGCGTTCGCCCGGCGGAATGGCACTCGGGCGTCAGTCCCCGTCAGCGCGAACGCATCCACGCCGGCGCCGCCAGCGGCGAGATTCAGGTGGTGACCGGGGCCCGATCGGCGCTGTTCCTGCCGTTCAGCAAGCTTGGTCTGATTGTCGTCGATGAGGAGCACGAGGCGGCCTACAAGCAGGAGGACGGCGTGCACTACCACGCGCGCGACATGGCGGTGGTGCGCGGTCGCATCGAGCGTTGCCACGTGGCGCTGGCTTCGGCGACGCCGTCGATCGAAAGCCGGGTTAACGCCATGCGCGGCCGCTATGGCCATCTGCGCCTGCCAGAACGTTTCGGCCAGCGCGCCATGCCGCGCCTGTCGGCCATCGACCTGCGCAAACAGGCGCCGCCAAAAGGCCGCTGGCTGTCCGCGCCGCTGGTCGAGGCCGCGCGCGAAACCCTGGCCCGCGACGAGCAGGCGCTGTTCTATCTGAACCGGCGCGGCTATGCGCCGCTCACCCTGTGCCGGTCGTGCGGCCATCGCTTCCAGTGTCCGAACTGCTCGGCCTCGCTGGTGGAGCACCGTTTCCGGCGCGCCCTCATCTGTCACCACTGTGGCCATGCCGAACGGCGGCCTGACGCATGTCCGGCCTGCGGCGAGGTGGACGCGCTGGTTCCGGCCGGGCCGGGGGTGGAGCGCCTGGCCGAGGAGGTGGCGGCGCTGTTTCCGGGCGTGCCGGCGATCACGCTGTCGAGCGATCTGGCCGGTGGTTCCGAGCGGATGCGCAAGGAGCTGGACGCCGTCGCCGCCGGCGATTTCCGCATCATCATCGGCACCCAGCTCGTGGCCAAGGGCCATAACTTCCCACGCCTGACCCTGGTGGGCGTCGTTGACGCCGACGTCGGCCTCGCCACGGGCGATCCACGCGGCGCAGAGCGCACCTTCCAGATGCTGCAACAGGTCACGGGCCGGGCCGGGCGAGGCGACGCCCCGGGCCGGGCCATTCTGCAGACGCACCAGCCGGAGCACCCGGTGATGACCGCGCTGCTGTCAGGCCAGTCCGAGCGTTTCTATGCGGAAGAAATCGCCGCCCGCGAGGCGGCGGGCCTCGCGCCTTTCGGGCGGCTGGCGGCGATCATCGTCGCGGGGCCGGACCGGCAGGCGACGGAGGCGCACGCCCAGGCGCTGGCCCGGGCCGCCCACGCCGCGCCGAATGCCTCCGGCGACCTCGTCGTGCTGGGCCCCGCCGAGGCGCCGCTGGCCATCGTCCGCGGCATGCACCGCTTCCGCCTGCTGATCAAATCTGCGCGCAATACGGATTTACAGGGATTTCTGCGCGCGGTTCTCGCCGCGACGTCCGCGCCGGCCGCCCGGATACGGGTTACCGTGGACGTCGATCCGCAAAGTTTCTTCTGACGCCAGGACGGGCAGCGAGACGCAAGAGGTATCCCTGCCTTGTACGGATTGTGACTGGCGAAATGGTGATTCGCTGCCGTTGACGCGCAAGGAGGTCGCGCCAGATTCAGCGCACATGGACGTCATGACGCACCAGGCCTGTGAAAAGCTGTGAACGCTGGGGATTTTTACAGGATCGGGCGCGGCAAACCGCAACCAGGCGCGGTGAGAAATCGTGACAACAGGCTGGCGCAATAGCTGCGCCATGGGTCTTTCCGCCCCAGACGCGGAAATCCTGGCGCAAACGTGGCCTGGTTGCGACGTTCAGGCGCCTGCAAGCTGTTGCACGTCAATAATCCCCATGATAGGGGACCTGCCAACGGGTGGCTGAACGCTTCCCGCTCCCTGTCCATGTGCTCGCGCAATCATGTGCGTCATTGACGTGACGCAATGTGAGTCGCCGTGAGCCTGAAAGTGAGACGCCGACGTGGCCGAACAGCCTTCAATGACAGGTCCGATTTCAGGGGTCGCTGGCCGCTATGCTTCCGCGTTGCTCGAAACGGCGGCGGAATCCGGCGTCGCGGCGATCGACCAGGTCGAGGCGGATCTCGACCGGTTCGACGCCCTGGTGAGGGAGAGCGCCGACCTGCAGCGCCTCGTCCGCAGTCCGGTTTTCTCGGCGGATGAGCAACTGGCGGCTGTCACCACGATCCTTGATCGGTCCGGCATCGGCGGCCTTGCCGCCAATTTTCTCAAACTCGTCGCATCCCGTCGCCGTCTGTTTGCAGTTCAGCAGATGATTGCGGCGTACAAGGCGCTGGTCGCCGCCCGCAAGGGCGTGGTTCGCGCCGACGTGACGCTTGCCGCGCTGCCGGCTGTGCAGGTTCTTGATGACCTGAAGCAGGCGCTGCGCGACGTGGCCGGCGGCGACGTCGATCTGCACGTGAAAATCGACCCGTCGATCATCGGCGGTCTCGTCGTCAGGCTTGGCAGTCGGATGCTCGACGCCAGCCTGCGCAATAAACTCAATTCGATCCGTCTCGCGATGAAAGAGGTCGGCTGATGGACATTCGGGCCGCAGAAATTTCCGCCATTCTCAAAGAGCAAATCAGGAACTTTGGCCAGGAGGCTGAGGTCTCCGAGGTTGGCCAGGTTCTGTCCGTTGGTGACGGCATCGCCCGCTGCTACGGTCTGGACAAGGTTCAGGCCGGCGAGATGGTCGAGTTCGAGTCCGGCGTCCGCGGTATGGCGCTGAACCTTGAAAACGACAACGTCGGCGTCGTGGTGTTCGGTTCCGACCGTGACATCGCCGAGGGCCAGACCGTGAAGCGCACTGGCGACATCGTCAGCGTCCCGGTCGGCAAGGGCCTGCTCGGCCGCGTCGTGGACGCGCTTGGCAACCCGATCGACGGCAAGGGTCCGATCCAGGCGACCGAGTTCCGTCAGGTCGACGTCAAGGCGCCGGGCATCATTCCGCGCAAGTCGGTGCATGAGCCGATGGCGACGGGTCTGAAGGCCATTGACGCACTGATCCCGGTTGGCCGCGGCCAGCGTGAGCTGATCATTGGCGACCGCCAGACCGGCAAGACCGCGATCGCGCTCGACACCATCCTGAACCAGAAGCCCCTGAACCAGGGCGACGACGAATCGCAGAAGCTTTACTGCGTCTATGTCGCCGTTGGCCAGAAGCGCTCGACGGTCGCCCAGTTCGTGAAGGTTCTCGAAGAGAACGGCGCGCTGGAGTACTCGATCATCATCGCCGCCACCGCTTCGGATCCGGCGCCGATGCAGTTCCTGGCGCCGTTCTCCGGTTGCGCCATGGGCGAGTTCTTCCGTGATAACGGCATGCACGCCGTGATCACCTATGACGACCTCTCCAAGCAGGCCGTCGCCTACCGTCAGATGTCGCTGCTGCTGCGCCGCCCGCCGGGTCGCGAAGCCTACCCGGGCGACGTGTTCTACCTGCACTCCCGTCTGCTGGAGCGCGCGGCGAAGATGAACGACGCCAGCGGCAACGGTTCGCTGACGGCGCTGCCGGTCATCGAGACCCAGGCCAACGACGTCTCGGCCTACATTCCGACCAACGTGATTTCGATCACTGACGGTCAGATCTTCCTTGAAACCGACCTGTTCTTCCAGGGCATCCGCCCGGCTGTGAACGTCGGCCTGTCGGTGTCCCGCGTCGGTTCGTCGGCGCAGACGAAGGCGATGAAGAAGGTCGCTGGCAAGATCAAGGGCGAACTGGCCCAGTACCGTGAAATGGCGGCCTTCGCCCAGTTCGGTTCTGACCTTGACGCCACCACCCAGCGCCTGCTGAACCGCGGCGCGCGCCTGACCGAGCTTCTGAAGCAGCCGCAGTTCTCGCCGCTGAAGATGGAAGAGCAGGTCGCGGTGATCTACGCCGGCGTCAATGGCTATCTCGACAACCTGCCGGTTTCGCGGGTTCGCGAGTTCGAGGACACCCTGCTTGGCGCCCTGCGTGGTCGCCACACGGATATTCTCGACGCCATCCGTACGTCGAAGGACCTGAGCGACGATGTCGCCGCGAAGCTGCAGGCTGTCGTCGCTGACGTCGCCAAGACCTTCGCCTGATTGAAGGGCGCATCGCATGGCCTCGCTCAAGGATCTTCGCAATCGCATCGCCTCGGTGAAGGCGACGCAGAAAATCACCAAGGCCATGCAGATGGTCGCGGCGGCAAAGCTCCGCCGCGCCCAGAGCGCGGCTGAAGCCGCGCGCCCGTTCGCCGAGCGCATGGGTCAGGTGTTGGGTAATCTCGCTTCCGGCGTCGTCGGTCAGCCGGGCGCGCCGCGCCTGCTTGCCGGCACCGGCTCGGACAAGGTGCATCTGCTGGTCGTTTGCACCGGTGAACGCGGTCTTGCGGGCGCCTTCAACTCGTCGATCGTCCGTCTGGCCCGTGAGCAGGCGCAGGCGCTGATCGCCGAGGGCAAGACGGTCAAAATGCTCCTTGTGGGCAAGAAGGGCTATGACGCCCTTCGCCGCCAGTTCGAGGGCAATATCGTCGAGTACATCGAACTGCGTTCGGTGAAGAACCTGACGTGGGACGTGGCGGACGAGATCGGCCGCAAGGTGCTCGCCCTGTATGAGGCCGGTGAGTTTGACATCGCCACCCTGTACTATGCCCGCTTCCAGTCGGTGATCTCGCAGGTGCCGACGGCGCAGCAGATCATTCCGGCCGAGATTCCGGCGGATGGGCTTGGCGACAAGTTGGGCGGCGCGGTCTACGACTACGAGCCTGGCGAAGAAGAGATTCTCGAATCGCTTCTGCCGCGCAACGTGACGGTTCAGATCCTGCGCGCGCTTCTGGAAAATAATGCGTCGTTCTACGGCGCCCAGATGAGCGCGATGGACAACGCGACCCGCAACGCGGGCGAGATGATCCGCAAGCAGACGCTGCTCTACAACCGCACCCGTCAGGCGATGATCACGAAGGAACTGATCGAGATCATTTCCGGCGCAGAGGCGCTCTGAACAGGACACTGCAGGCCCGCGGCCTGTCCAGCGCACGGCGGCGGGCAGGGCGTGGGCCACGAACCATTCCAGCGCGACGCGCGGTCTGACCCGCAGCGTCCGACATTACTTCAAGGCGAGGCCCGTACGGGCTCGGACGGGAGCTTCCCATGGTTGCAACAACCTCCGCAGGACGCATCACGCAGGTCATTGGCGCTATCGTCGACGTGCAGTTTGACGGCCACCTGCCCGAAATTCTGAACGCGCTCGAGACCAGCAACCAGGGCAACCGCCTGGTTCTCGAAGTCGCCGCGCAGCTTGGTGAGAACACCGTGCGCTGCATCGCCATGGACACCTCCGAGGGTCTGGTGCGCGGTCAGGCCGTGACCGACACCGGCCGGCCGATCGAGGTTCCGGTTGGCGCCGGCACGCTCGGTCGCATCATGAACGTCATCGGCGAGCCGGTGGACGAAGCCGGTCCGGTGGACGCTGAAGGTCGCCGCGCCATTCACCAGCCGGCCCCGAGCTATTCCGAACAGTCGACCGAGGCGCAGATCCTCGTCACCGGCATCAAGGTCGTGGACCTGCTCGCTCCTTACGCCCGTGGCGGCAAGATCGGCCTGTTCGGCGGCGCCGGCGTGGGCAAGACCGTGCTCATCCAGGAGCTGATCAACAACATCGCCAAGGCGCACGGCGGTTACTCCGTGTTCGCCGGCGTTGGCGAGCGCACCCGCGAAGGCAACGACCTGTATCACGAGATGATCGAGTCGGGCGTGAACGTGGATCCGCACGCCAACAATGGCTCGACCGCCGGCTCCAAGTGCGCCCTCGTGTTCGGCCAGATGAACGAGCCTCCGGGCGCCCGCGCCCGCGTCGCCCTTACCGGTCTGACCGTGGCCGAGCACTTCCGCGACCAGGGCCAGGACGTGCTGTTCTTCGTGGACAACATCTTCCGCTTCACCCAGGCGGGTTCGGAAATGTCGGCGCTTCTTGGCCGTATTCCTTCGGCCGTGGGCTATCAGCCGACCCTTGCGACCGACATGGGCGCCCTGCAGGAGCGCATCACCACCACCAACAAGGGTTCGATCACCTCGGTGCAGGCCATTTACGTGCCGGCCGACGACCTGACCGACCCGGCGCCGGCCACCTCGTTCGCTCACCTTGACGCCACCACGGTGCTCAACCGCGCGATTTCCGAGAAGGGCATTTATCCGGCGGTGGACCCGCTCGACTCGACTTCTCGCATGCTGTCGCCGCTGATCGTTGGCGAAGAGCACTACAACGTCGCCCGTCAGGTCCAGGAAGTGCTGCAGCGCTACAAGTCGCTGCAGGACATCATCGCCATTCTCGGCATGGACGAGCTGTCGGAAGAGGACAAGCTGGTCGTGGCCCGCGCCCGCAAGATCGAGCGCTTCCTGAGCCAGCCGTTCTTCGTCGCCGAGGTGTTCACCGGTTCGCCCGGCCAGCTGGTTTCGCTGGAAGACACCATCAAGGGCTTCAAGGGTCTGGTCGAAGGCAAGTACGACCATCTGCCAGAAGCGGCCTTCTACATGGTCGGTTCGATCGATCAGGCGATCGAGAAGGCCCAGAAGCTCGCCGCTGAGGCCTGATGAAGGCTCGCGGACCCGGCGACGGGTCCGCGCACCGTCCGCTCCCGTTTCTTCAGTTGCGGAGCGCGACGAGGTCCAGACCCGCGACGTGATCCGGCGATGGCGCCGGACGCCCTATTGGAGCAGCGCCCCATGGCGGAAAACTTCCACTTCGAGCTGGTCGCCCCGGAGCGCCTGCTGTTCTCCGGCGACGTGGAGGCAGTCATCGTTCCGTCCGTGGACGGCGACCTGACTGTTCTGGCGCACCACGCGCCGCTGATGGCCGTGCTGAAGCCGGGCCTGATCACGGTTGAATCGGCTGGCAAGGCCCAGGCAATTTTCGTGCGCGGCGGCTTCGCCGACATCCGTCCGGATGGATTGACCATTCTCGCGGAACAGGCTGTGCCGGTCGAGGAACTGACCGACGACCTGATCGACGTGGTCATCACCGACGCCGAAAGGGCCGTCGACGCCGCCACGGACGATGACCAGCGCCGGGTGGCCCTGGAGCGGCTCGGGCAGCTGAAGGAAGTCCGCGGTTTACTGCAGAGCTGAAAAGCTGAAGCGGGCCTGCCCTGATTTGCCGCAGGGCCGTCCGCGCGATTTTCCCCGCTTTCCGGTATAAACAGCATCCCGGCCTTGTCAGGTCGGGATGTTTTGTTTTGGCTGCGCGCCGGAACGCGGGCTCGGGCTGGCGGATGCGCTGGCGGCCGGGGGGCGCCTGTCCTGCATGGAGTTGCGCTCCAGTTTGTCTGGCGCGTGCGCGGCTCCGCAGCCAGAGGTCAATGCGCAGGTTTGAAACGCCTTGGGACGTTCAGCATGATGGCATTCGCCAATCCAGCGGTGTTCATGAAATGGTCCGGGCGCCTGCTGCCGTGGCTGACGGCCGGGGCGGCGCTGGCGCTGGCGGGCGCGTTGTGGCTGGCCTGGCGGGCGCCGGCTGACTATCAGCAGGGCGATTCGGTGCGGATCATGTTCGTGCATGTGCCTGCGGCGTGGCTGGCGCTGTTCATGTACACGATCATGACCATTTCTGCGCTTGGCACGCTGGTGTGGCGGCATCCGCTGGCGGACGTGTCCCAGCGCGCCGCGGCGCCTGTCGGCATGGTGTTCACCTTGCTGTGCCTGATCACCGGTTCGATCTGGGGCAAACCCATGTGGGGCGCCTGGTGGGTGTGGGACGCCCGGCTGACCTCGGTGCTCGTGCTGTTCCTGATGTATTGCGGGGTGCTGGCCCTGTGGCGGGCAATCGAGGATCCCCTGCGCGCCGCGCGGGCCGTCGCCATCCTGACCATCGTCGGTTTCATCAACGTGCCAATCATCAAGTTCTCGGTGGACTGGTGGAATACGCTGCACCAGCCTGCTTCCGTGCTGCGCCTTGACGGCCCGGCGATGCATCCCGCCATGCTCTGGCCGTTGCTGGCGATGGCTGGCGCCATGAGCCTGGTGGCCATCTGCCTGCATATGGCTGGCATGCGCACCGAAGTGCTGCGCCGCCGGATCAGGGCGCGGCGCATTGTGCTGCTGGACCGCATGTCGCGGGCCGGCGCTGAAACTGTCGGCTTTGCGTCATGACCGGGACTTACGCTGGATATGTGCTCGCCGCCTATGCGGTGGCGTTCGTGCTGATGGCGGGCCTGACCCTCTGGACGGTGCTTGGCGCACGGCAGGCGAAACGGGAACTGGCCCGGACCGAGGCCGAGAGCGCCCTCTTCAGCGCCCGGCGTACTGGGGCTGCGGCGCCGGGGAGGCGCACGCAATCATGAGCGGCGGTGAGGGACGCGCATTCCGGCGATTGCTCCTGGCGGCTCCGCTTGTGGTTTTCGCGCTGCTGGCCGTTTTGCTTGGCTGGCGGCTGTGGCGGGGCGGCGACCCTTCCATCGTGCCGTCTGCGCTCATTGGCAGGAAGGCGCCGGCGCTCGTTCTTCCACCCCTTGAAGGGCTGAAGCGGCCGGACGGAACGCCGACGCCAGGCCTCGTTCCGTCCCTCATGGGAGCCGGGGCTCCAGTGGTGGTGAATTTCTGGGCTTCCTGGTGTGGGCCTTGCCGGATCGAGCATCCGCAGTTGATGCAGCTGGCGCGGGAGGGGCGGGTGCGCCTGCTCGGGGTCAACTACAAGGATGTCCCGGAAAACGCCCGTCGCTTTCTCGGCCAGCTTGGCGATCCATTCGTCGCCGTCGGGGCCGACCGGGACGGCGCGACAGCCGTGAACTGGGGCGTTTATGGCGTTCCCGAAACATTCATCGTTGATGGCGCCGGGATCATCCGCTACCGGCATGTGGGGCCGTTGACGGAAGAGGCGTTACGGGGTGCTTTCGGCGCGGCGCTGGCCAAGGCGGCGCGCTGACAGGCGCGGACGAACGCGGCATGGGGCGCCGCCGGGCTGTTGAGGAGTGCGATGGCCAGACCGATGCCGCCCCAGGGGCGGGAATTGTTGCGCACCGCGGACCTCGGAGCAGAGCGCCAGGTCAGTTACGTGCGCATTGCCACAGCGCTGCTGCTGCTGGTGGCGCTGTGGCTGCTGACGACGCCGGAAGACTACGCCAGCCCCGAACCAGCGGTGATGCTGCGGGTGGCCGAGGCCACCCTCATCGTGCTCTTCCTGTCGGGGGGCATCGCCCTGGCGCTGGTGCAGACCGGGCGCTGGCGGCCATGGATGGCCTATCTCACCGTGACCGTCGATACCGGCGTGGTTCTGATCAATCTCGGCATGACGGCGGCCTCAATCAGGCTCGGCGGTAATTTTCTCCCCGCCTATCCAGCCGCCAGCGGCATCCCCCTGATCCTGGTGATGTCGATCGTGCGCATGCGCCCGGCGGTGCAGGCCTACGCTGGACTGCTGATTATCGTCGGCGCCCTGGCGATCGCGGCTGTCTGGGGGCAAAGGGTGGATGCTGGATCAGCGCCGCTGGTCGGGCCGCTTGCCCCGATGTTCGGCGATAACGCCAATGCCATGCGGCTTCTGATTCTGGTGGGAATGGCGGGGATCACCTGGCTCGCGACCGTACGCGGCCGGGCCATGCTGCTGCGGGCGGTGGATGAAACGCGACGGCGGATGAATCTTGGCCGTTATCTGCCATCGGAACTGTCGCAGATCCTCGCCACGGAAAGCATGGATGACCTCAAGCAGGGCAGCCGCAAGAAGGTGGGCCTGCTGTTCGTCGACATCCGCAACTCCACGTCGATGGAAGAGAGTCTCGACGCCCGTTCGCTAAGCGTGATGATCAACGCATTCCGCGATCACCTGACGCGGATCGCGCAAAAACATGACGCGGTGATCGACAAGTTCATCGGCGATGGCGCTTTTCTGGTTTGCGGTCTGCTCGATTCGCGGCGGGACGATGCCCGCCGCACCATCGCATGCGCCGTCGAAATCGTGCAGACCATGGAACTGTGGTCGCGCGAACGGGAGGCGGAGGGTCAACCGCCGGTGCGCGTGGGGGCGGGGGTGCATTTCGGCGAGGCGTTCGTCGGCGCCATCGGTAACGACGACCGGCTGGAATTCACCGTGCTTGGCGATGCGGTGAACGTGGCCGCGCGGCTGGAGCAGGCCACCAAGACCCGCCTCACGCCCCTGCTGGTTTCCGGCGACGCTTTGGCGGCGGCGGGGGACGATACGCCGCAGCGTCTGGCGGGTTACCGGTTCGTCGGCGCCGAGCAGTTGCGGGGGCGGGCGGCGCCAGTGCGCCTCTATGCGCCGCTCGCCACTGACCGGCTGGCCCAGCGTCCCCGGAGCTGATGCAGATCTCGCCCTGCCCCAGGTGAGAGGCGCGTATGGCCACGGGCGAAGTTCAGCCCCTTGCTTCAGCAAAACCCCGGGAGAACCAGGCCCACCGTCTGCCTTATTCGATCAATGAATTGGGATCGCCCTGGGGCGCCGGCTCCGCGTCTTCCGGCAGGGTATGGCGCATGATCAGCGGCGTCTGCGCCAGGGCGAACACAAGGGTTAGCGGCATGATGCCGAACACCTTGAAATTCACCCATGCGTCCGTGGACCAGTTGCGCCAGACAATTTCATTGAGCGCCGCCAGCACGAAAAAGAACATTGCCCAACGGAAGGTGAGCTTGCGCCAGCCTTCGTCAGTCAGGCGAATCATGCTGTCCAGCACCACATTGAGCAGCGGCCGGCCAAGGGCGAGACCGCCAAGCAGCGCGCCGCCGAACAGACAGTTCACGATGGTCGGCTTGAGCTTGATGAAGTGGTCATCACGCAACACCAGCGTGAGCGTGCCGAAGATCAGCACGACGACAGCCGACACCAGCGGCATGATCGGCAGCTTGCGCACCAGCACATAGTGAATCACCAGCGCAGCAAGGGTTGCGGCCATGAACACCGCCGTCGCGGTGAGAATGCCCAGCTGGCCGGTCTGCGCCAGGTTTTCCGGAACCAGCGCGCCTACCAGCGGCGTGAACAGGTGCGGACGGGCGTTGGCGAAGAAGAACACGCCGAGGGGGCCCAGTTCGAGGGCGAACTTGGCCAGTGGAGAGATCGTCCGGGATTGCGCTGTCACGTACTGTGTCCCCAATCGTCCAGGCGGACGGCGTCGTCGTGTGATCCGGGAGGCGCGGTCGCGCGTCGGCTCCCTATGAAACCGCCGTGGCCGCATCAAGGCGGAGCGGCGGCCGTTACCGGAAAAGGCTCAGAAATCCGAGGCGATGCCGTTGTTTTCCCAGTCCTGATAGCGCACCGGGTCCGGCCCGGCCCGGCCGCCCAGTTCGGTTTTGTCGCCGAGGGCGGCAATCCGCGCCTCCAGGTCAGCGCGGCGCGCTTCCGCTTCCGCCAGCGCCCGCTGCGCCGCTGGCGTCAGCTGGCGCGGCTGGCTCGTGTTCTCCTGCCCGCTGGCGGCGGGCGAAGCTGTGGGATTGTCGTCGGTCATCTGCCGGATTCCCCGATCACAGAGCAAATCCGTTCATATCGAAACGGGATTTTCTCCGTCCTGTTGATTTAACGCGTATTCTTCACGCAACCCGGGTCCGTCCGCCGGAACATGCGCATCACGACAGGTCGCGGCGGCGGCTCCGTCATGGCAGCCCAGAGGCAAAAGCCACGGGATGTCAATGGGTGGACGCCATCCTGCTCTTGCGGCAGGCCATACCGGGCGCCCACATTGGCGTTGTAGCGGCGTTCGTCAGGACTGGGTCGCCGCTGATTTTACGCATTTTCGCGCCGGTTGGCGCCCGAAAATGGGAGAACGCCAGATGAACTTCGCCAGAACCGCATTGCTGCTTGCGGCGCTGACCGCGCTGTTCGGAGTTGTGGGGTACATGCTGGGCGGTGCTGGCGGCATGATGATCGCCCTGGTCGTGGCGGCCGGCATGAACCTGTTTGCCTACTGGAACTCCGACCGGTTGGCCCTGGCCGCCTATAACGCCCGTGAGGTCGACCAGCACAGCGCGCCGGAGCTGGTGCAGATGACGCATGAACTGGCGCGGCGCGCCCAGCTGCCGCCGCCGCGCGTCTATCTCATCGACAGTCCACAGCCGAACGCCTTCGCCACGGGGCGCACCCCGGAGAAGGGAGCGGTGGCGGTGACCACCGGGCTGACGCAGGCGTTGTCGCGTCAGGAACTCGCCGGTGTCATCGCCCATGAGCTGGCGCATATCCGCAATCGGGACACCCTCACAATGACCGTGGCGGCGACCATCGCCGGCGCCATTTCCTCGATCGCCCAGTTCGGCATGCTGTTTGGCGGCAACCGCCAGGACGGTAACAGCCACGGAGCGCTGACCGGTCTCCTCGTCGCCATTGTCGCGCCTCTCGCTGCCATGGTTATTCAGATGGCGGTCAGCCGCTCGCGCGAGTATGAAGCAGACAGGCTGGGCGCGGAAATCTGCGGCGAGCCGGTCTGGCTTGCATCCGCCCTGGCGCGAATCGAGCAGGGCGTGGCGCAGGTGGTCGACGAGCGCGCGGAAGCGCACCCGGCGACGGCGCCGCTATTTATCATCAACCCCCTTTCCGGGCGCGGCATGGACAATCTGTTTTCAACGCATCCCTCGACGCAGAACCGCATCAACGCATTGCAGCAACTGGCCGCGGCCTGGGGCAAGGGCTGGCGGGCCGATCAGGCTGGCGCGCCCTCTTCCGGCGGTTTCACCACGGGCGCCGCGGGCAATCCCTGGTCGCGCAGGAGCGGGCCGTGGGGTTGAAGTCTGGAGACGATCATCGTCAGGGGCGTCCCTCCCGCCACCCTTCGGGCAAGAGCGGCGCGTCTGGCAACCATCGGCAGGCCGGGGCCCCGGGGCGCCAGGGCGGGCGCGGCGGTCAGGGCGGCGGCATGAGTTCGGCCACAGGACCAGGCATGGCGGCGCGCCGCGCCGCTGTCATCGTGTTGCGCGCGGTGCTGGAGCAGCCGGATGAAGCGCCGCAGGTCGACGTCCTGCTGGCTGACGCCACGGCCGACCTTGATGATCGTGACCGGGGCCTGGCCCGCGCCATCGTCACCGCCAGCTTGCGGCGCCTGGGTTCAATCCAGCATCTGCTGGCGCAATTGATGGAACGCGGCTACCCGCGCAAGTGCGGTCCGCTGGAGGCGATTCTGGTCACCGCGGCGGCGCAGATCCTGTTCATGGATACGCCTGATCACGCCGCCGTCGACACCGCCATCAACCTGGCGCGGGCCGACCGGAACGCCGCGCCGTTCGCCGGGCTGGCCAATGCGGTGCTGCGTAATGTCGTAGCCCGCAAGGATGAGGTCGCTGGCTACGATCCGCTCGATATCGACACGCCGCGCTGGCTCGCCGCCCGCTGGCGCGCCGCCTGGGGCGAACCGCAGGCCAGAGCCATCGCCGCGGCGCTCCGCCAGGAGCCTGGGGTGGACGTTAGCGTGCGCGGGCCGGCCGGGCCGTGGACGGAGAAACTCGACGGCGTGGCCCTGCCGCTGGCGCCGGCGGCGGCGGCGACGCAGACCATTCGCCTGCGCACGACGCGGGGCATCGAGGCGCTGCCCGGCTACGCGGAAGGCGCCTGGTGGGTACAGGACGCGGCGGCGGCGCTGCCGGCGCGGCTGCTGGGCGTGCAGCCAGGCGAGCAGGTGGCCGATCTGTGCGCCGCCCCCGGCGGCAAGACGGCGCAGTTGCTGGCGGCGGGCGGCAAGGTCGCGGCCTTCGACCGTTCACCCGCCCGCATGGACCGGCTGGCCGCGAACATGCGCCGGCTTGGCTTCGCGCCGGAGCGCCATGTGGTCAACCTGGCGACCGTCGCTCCGGAGAAGATCCGGGGTGGGCCTTACGACGCGGTGTTGCTTGACGCCCCATGTTCGGCAACGGGCACCATTCGCCGCCACCCGGACGTGGCGTGGACCAAACGCCCGGGCGACATCGCCTCGCTCGCCGATTTGCAGGCGCGGCTGCTTGATTGCGCCGCCGCATTGCTGAAGCCTGGCGGCCGTCTGGTCTATTCGACCTGTTCGCTTGAGCCGGAAGAGGGCGAACAGCAGATCGCCCGGTTCCTGGAGCGGCATCCGCAGATGCAGCGCCTTCCCGTCATCGCGGCGGAATTGCCAGGACTGCGGGAAGCCATCAATGCGGCCGGCGAAGTGCGAACCTTTCCCTCCATGCTGCCAGACGCCGAGGCCCGCATGGCCGGCCTCGACGGGTTTTTCGCCGCCCGGTTGCAGCGCAAAAACTGAAAGCGCGTGGATTCATTGCGGCGGCATGCTTCCCGTCGCCAGACGTCGCGGTATAGTCTCCAGGCGTGCGGCGGGGTCGATTCACGGGGCGCTTTCATCGGGATGCAGGCATTGGCGTTGCGTCCTGGAAGCGTTCCTCGCCTTGCTCTGCGGTTTTGACGTGTTTCTGGCGCGCGGCGATGGCTGCTTCGCCGGAAAACGCGCCTGCCGGTGAAGCGGGCCCGCGCCGCGTGCTTGTGCGTGAAAACGGCGGACGGGCGTGTTTCCGCAGTGCGGCCCGGGGCGACACCGCCCTGGCGTGTTCTTGATCCGGAGGTGGCGCGCCACATCCTGGAAACATGCTCCGGAGGGATGTTCTGGGTGGCGGCGACAGGCGACAGATTGCGGCTTCATGCGCTGGTCGTGCGGGAGACAGCGCGCAGCGTCCTGTCGCTGGCCGGCTCGCTCGCGCTCCGCGTCCTTCCGGCGCCGGCGCGGGCGCCCGAGCGGCTGCTGGTCGCGCCGCAGGATTTGCGCACGGCTGATCCCACGCTCGCGGCGGATTATTACGCTGGCCGTTTCGCTTTCGCCGGCCGCATGGTGGAAACGCGCGGGAATTCGCCGTTTGGCGTGCCGCCGCCCAGCCAGGCATGGGATGAGGCGTTGTGCGGGTTCGGCTGGTTGCGCCATTTGCGCGCCGCCAATACCGATATTGCCCGCGCCCACGCCCGCAGCCTCGTTGATGACTTTTTGCGTCACGATGGCGACCGGCGCGGCGGCGGCGCCCTGCCGCGCGTCGTCGCCAGGCGGCTGATCTCGTTCCTCTCCCAGGCGCCGCTGCTGCTGGAGGGGGCGGACCGGGCGTTTTACCTGCGTTTCATGCGCACGATCGGTCGTTCGATGGCCCAGCTGCGCGTCGCCGCCGGCCCGGACGTGGCGGCGGACGATCGGCTGTTGATCGCCATCGCCCAGAGCTTCGCCAGCCTGTGCGTCGCCGCCCCGTCGCGCTCGCAGACCCGCACCGACGCCACGCTGGGAACGCTGCTCGGCGAGCACATTCTGCAGGACGGCGGCCATGTCAGCCGCAATCCGCGCCGGCTGATCGAATTGCTGGCCGACCTGTTGCCGCTACGGCAGGTCTACGCCACGCGCGGCATGGAGCCGCCGCTGGCGCTCATCACCGCGATTGACCGCATGATGCCGATGTTGCGCCTGTTCCGGCACGAGGACGGCGCCATCGCCCTGTTCAACGGCATGGGCGAATCGGCGCCGGACCTGCTGGCGACGGTGCTGGCCTATGACGACGCCCATGCCCGGCCCATGACCCACGCGCCGTGGAGCGGTTATGAACGTATGACGGCGGGGCGCACGCTGGTGATCGCCGACGTTGGCGCGCCGCCGCCACGGGCGTTCTCGACCGAGGCGCACGCGGGTTGCCTGTCGTTCGAGATGTCCGTCGCCGGCGCGATGCTGGTGGTCAACTGCGGCGCCTCGCCGGTGGATTCGGCAGCGGCGCGGCTGGCGGCCCGCTCGACGGCGGCCCACTCCACGGTGACGGTCGAGGAAACCTCATCGTGCCATTTCGCCGGCGCGCCGCGCGGCGACCGGCTGGCGGCCTGGCTGGAGCGGCTGCTCGGTCCGGTTATTCTCGCGGGACCGGCGAATGTGCTGGCCGAGCGCAGCAGCGACGCCGGCGCCCACGCGCTCATCGCGTCACATGACGGTTACTTTCCCCGCCATGGGGTGACGCACGAGCGCCAGTGGCGCCTGTCGGCCCAGGGCGACGAGCTCGCCGGCATGGACCGGCTGGTCAAGTCGGCGCCGGGCCGGGTTTCGGCCGTCATCCGTTTCCATCTGCACCCGGCGGTGGACGTCGCGCCGGAAGAGGACGGCATGGCCGTGTCATTACGTCTGCCGGATGGGCAGTTCTGGCGTTTCGAGGCGCCGGGTCATGTGGCGCACATTGAGGAAAGCGTCTGGTTCGCCGCGCCCGGCGGCGCCCGCGCGTCCCGGCAGCTGGTCATTGACATGACGGCGCCGGAGCGCACGGCCTCCACCGAAATCGCCTGGCGGTTCGTACGCGAGGGCCGGGAGGACGGTGGTTCCGGCCAGGCCTTGCAGCCTGCGCCCTGATCGATGAATCCGCGCCCTGGTTCGCGCGTCGTCGCGGCTCTCGCGCATGCCTGCCTTGCGGGCATGTGACGCGACGGCGATTGGATCACCGGCCCATCCGTGCTATCGCGCCGCTTTCACGACGTTTTTTGGCGCCGGGCGCCGCGCGGCCGGATGACATCGGACAATACACGGATCTTACATGTCGAACGAACTGCGGCGCGTGACCCGCGCACTTCTCTCCGTGTCGGACAAGACCGGCCTGATTGACTTCGCCAGGTCCCTGGCGGATCGCGGCGTGACGCTGATTTCGACCGGCGGCACACGTAAGGCGCTGGCCCAGGCGGGGCTGCCGGTTCTCGACGTTTCCGAAGTCACCGGCTTTCCCGAGATGATGGACGGTCGCGTCAAGACCCTGCACCCGGCGGTGCATGGCGGCCTGCTCGCCATCCGCGACAACCCGGAACATCAGGCGGCGATGCTGGCCAATGGCATCGGCCCGATCGATCTGCTGGTGGTCAACCTTTACCCGTTCGAGGCGACCGTCGCCTCCGGCGCTGGCTATGACGACTGCATCGAGAATATCGACATCGGTGGCCCGGCGATGATCCGCGCCGCCGCCAAGAACCATGGCGATGTCGCCGTGGTAGTCGAAGGCGCCGATTACCAGGCGGTGCTGGACGATCTGGACGCCAACGCCGGCTCCACCTCGCTGGAGCTGCGCCGGCGTCTGGCCCAGAAGGCCTACGCCCGCACCGCCAGCTATGACGCGGCGATCTCCAACTGGTTCGCGGCCCAGCTCGGCGAAGCCAACCCGGCGTTCCGCGCCATTGGCGGCGAGCTGGCGGAAGCCATGCGCTACGGCGAGAACCCGCACCAGAGCGCCGCGTTCTATCGCGGCCCCGACGCCCGCGCCGGCGTCGCCACCGCTCGCCAGCTCCAGGGCAAGCAGCTCTCTTACAACAATATCAACGACACCGACGCCGCCTTCGAATGCGTGGCGGAGTTTGACCCGGCCCGCACGGCCGCCGTCGCCATCATCAAGCACGCCAACCCCTGCGGCGTGGCCGAGGGCGCGAGCCTCGTCGAGGCCTATGAGCGCGCCTTGCGCTGCGACCCTGTGTCGGCCTTCGGCGGCATTGTCGCGCTCAACCAGACGCTCGACGCCGCCGCAGCGCGCAAGATCGTCGAGATCTTCACCGAGGTGATCATCGCGCCGGACGCCAGCGAGGAGGCCATCGCCCTCGTCGCCGCGAAGAAGAACCTGCGCCTGCTGCTCACCGGCGGCCTGCCGGATCCGCGCGCCGCCGGTCTCTCCGTGCGCACGGTTTCGGGCGGCTTCCTGGTGCAGGGCCGTGACAACGCCGTGGTCGACGACATGGATCTGCGCGTGGTGACCAAGCGTCAGCCGTCCGCGCGCGAACTGTCCGACATGCGCTTCGCCTTCCGCGTCGCCAAGCACGTCAAGTCCAACGCCATCGTCTATGTCAAGGACGGCGCCACTGTCGGCATCGGCGCTGGCCAGATGAGCCGCGTCGATTCCTCGCGCATCGCCGCATGGAAGGCGGCCGAAGCGGCGAAGGCGGCAGGTCTGCCGGAGAGCCTCGCGGTGGGATCGGTGGTGGCGTCAGACGCCTTCTTCCCGTTCGCCGATGGTCTGCTGGCCGCGGCCGAGGCGGGCGCCACGGCGGTGATCCAGCCCGGCGGCTCCATGCGCGACGATGAGGTCATCAAGGCGGCGGACGAAGCTGGCCTCGCCATGGTCTTTACCGGCCACCGCCACTTCCGGCACTGACGCCTGGCGGGAGAGGGGGCCATGAGTGACCGGCCCGGGTGATCTGCATGGGTGATGCGCGCGCTCCCTCTTTGACCCTGCTGCTTGGCGGCGCCCGCTCCGGCAAGAGCCGGCACGCCGAAACGCTGATCGAACAGCTGGCTCCGCCGTGGCGTTACATCGCCACGGCGGAGCCGTTTGATGATGAGATGCGGGCTCGCATCGCCCACCACATCGACCGGCGCGGCGCGGGCTGGCGCACGCTGGAGGCGCCCATCGACCTGCCAGGCGCGCTGGCCGGACAGCCGGAGGGCGAACCGGTTCTGGTCGATTGCCTCACAGTCTGGCTGACCAATGTCATGCTCTCCGGCGCCGACGTGGCGACGGCGACCCGGGGGCTGATCGCCGTCCTTCAGGCGCCGCGCGGCCCGTGGTTTGTCGTCGCCAATGAGGTTGGCCTCGGCATCGTGCCGGACAATGCGCTGGCGCGCCGGTTTCGCGACGAGGCGGGCCGCCTGAACCAGGCCGTGGCCGCCATCGCCGGCCGGGTGCTGTTTCTGGCCGCCGGCCTGCCGCTGCAACTCAAGGGCTGACGGGCGCGCGAGGCCGGCGTGGCCTGCGGTTCCCGTTCAGACGCCATCGCCATTGCATCCATCGCGGCTTCCGCTCACTGTGCCGGAACCGGCGCCAGCGTGTTTCCAGCGAAGTCAGCGCTGCTTCGCGCGGGAAGGCGCATAAAGGCGCGCGAGCGGAGGAAACCCAATGGCGAAGAAGTCGGACAACAAGGCCAAGAAAGCTGACAGGGCGAAGAGCGTCGCGCCGGACGCCGCGCCCCGCCGGCAACGGGACGATCACGTCATGGCGGTGACGCTGCCGCCGGGGGAGCTTTCCGAACGCTCGCAGGCCTATTTCCGCAAGTGCGAGGAGAAACTCGGCTATGTGCCGAACGTACTCCAGGCCTATGCCTTCGATGACGCCAAGTTGCAGGCGTTTTCCGCCTTCTACAACGATCTGATGCTGGCGCCGTCGGGGCTGTCCAAGCTGGAGCGCGAGATGATCGCGGTGGTGGTGTCGAGCATCAATCGCTGCTTCTACTGCCTGACCGCCCACGGCGCCGCCGTGCGGCAACTGTCCGGCGATCCCGTGCTGGGCGAATTGCTGGTGATGAACTATCGCGCCGCCGATCTCGACGCGCGCCACCGCGCCATGCTGGATTTCGCCGCGAAGCTGACCGAAGAGCCGGAGAAGGTGGTCGAAGCCGACCGGGACGCCCTGCGCGCCGCCGGTTTCAACGATCGCGATATCTGGGACATCGGCGCGGTGGCCTCGTTCTACAACATGAGCAACCGCATGGCCTCCGCCATCGATATGCGGCCGAACCCGGAATATCACGCTTCCTTCCGGTCAGGGGGCGACTGACGCAAGGCCAGGCTGGGCAGCGTCCGGGCTGTTCAGGCCGCGGCGGCGCGTCCCCCGGGCCTGGCGACCTGGCGTGGCCATGTGTTCTCATTACTTCGCGGGTAATGGCGCGGCGCCGTCCGGCGTGCTTCGATCAGGCCATGGCTGAAAGGGAGAAGCGGTGATGGCGGAGACGCAGGGCGACGTTGGCGCCCGGTTGCGGGAATGGCGGTTGCGGCGGCGCATGAGCCAGCTGGATCTGGCCTGCGAGGCCGATATCTCGACGCGGCACCTCAGCTTCGTCGAGACAGGCCGGGCGCAACCGTCGCGCGACATGCTGATGCTGCTGGCCGAGCACCTGTCCATCCCGCTACGTGAACGGAATGTGCTCATGGTGGCCGCCGGCTATGCCCCCGTATTCGCCGAGCGTCCGCTCGATCATCCCGACATGGCCGGCGCCCGCGCCGCCGTTGAACAGGTGCTGGCCGGGCATGACCCCTGGCCGGCGCTGGCCATCGACCGGCACTGGAATCTGGTCACCGCCAACGCGGCGGTGGCGCCGCTGCTGGCCAGCGTCGCGCCGGCACTGCTGGAGCCTCCGGTCAATGTGATGCGCCTGTCGCTGCACCCGGACGGCCTCGCCAGCCGGACGCTGAATTTTCATGAATGGCGGGAGCATCTGCTGGCCCGGCTGCGCCAGCAGATCGACGTTACCGCCGACGCCGGACTGATCGCCCTGCTGGACGAGCTGAAGGGGTATCCGGCGCCGCCCGGCGCCACGCGCCGCAGCGCCGCGACGGGCATCGTCGCGCCGCTGCAACTGGCCATGGACGGCGCCGTGCTGTCGTTCATCAGCACCACCACCGTGTTCGGCACGCCGCTGGACATCACCCTGTCGGAGCTGGCGCTGGAAACGTTCTTCCCGGTAGACGAGGCGACGGCCAATGTGTTGCAGGCGCTTTCCGCCGCCAGACGCAAGGACGCCGCGGGCGGGCGGCCTGGCTGAAGCATCGTCAGACGCGCTGGCCTGCTTCGCGATGACACGCGTCAGGGGAGCGAAATCCGCTTCAGGCGAAGGGCCTGGCTCCGGCGGGCGGGTTACCTATAGCCGGCAATGATTCCGGCCAGGCGCCTGCCTGACCGGAATGCTGTCGTCAGTTGCTCAGTTGCGCGCGGCGCGGGCAAGCAGCCGCGTCAGGCGACCGGCGAAAGCGCCGGCGTCGCTGACCTGGCCGCCGTCGAGGATCGCTGCTTCATCCAGCAGCAGATGCGCCACGTCGTTGCGGAACTCCGGGTCGTCCGCCGGCAGGGCCGCCAGCGCCTCTGTCAGCGCGTGGTGCGGGTTGATCTCCAGCACCGGCTTCGTCACCTGGTCCAGCCGCCCGAAACCGGAAAGCAGCCGCTCCATATGCCGGTCATAGCCGCCGCCAGGGGCCACCAGACAGACGACGCTGTCGGTAAGCCGGCTTGAGGCGCGTACGTCGGTGACGGCGTCGCCAAGCGTCTCCTTCACAGCGCTGATGAAGGCGGTGACCTCGGGGGTGGCGTCGCCGCCTTTCCGGGCGTCCGCATCAATGAGCGGAATGAGGTCCAGATCAGCGCCGCCCTGGGTGACGGAACGGAATGGCTTGCCTTCGAAGCCCGGCGCGCCCATCACCCAGAAGCTGTCGACCGGGTCCGTCAGCAGCAGCACCTCGACGCCCCGCGCCCGGTAGCCTTCCAGATGCGGCGAATTCTCCAGCTTCGCCGCCGCGTCGCCGGTGATGTAATAGATCGCCGTCTGATTCTCGCGCAGGTTCGCCACATAGTCCTTCAGTGACCGCCAGGCGTCGCCGCTGGCGGTGGTCCTGAAGCGGGCAAGACCGAGCAGCCGCTCCTGGCGGGCGAAGTCCTCGTGCACGCCTTCCTTGATGACCGCTCCGAAATTCTCCCACACTTTCGCGTAGGCGTCCGCGTCGGACTCCGCCAGTTTTTCCAGTTCAGTGAGCACGCGGCCAGTGACATTCTGGCTGATGGCGCGCAGCACCGGGCTGTTCTGGATCATCTCGCGGGAGAGATTGAGCGGCAGATCGGCGGAATCGACCACGCCGCGCACGAAGCGCAGATAGCGCGGCAGGATGTCGGCGTCGTCGGTGATGAACACCCGCTTGACGTAGAGCTTGACCCGGCCCTTGCGCTCCGGATCGAGCAGGTCGAACGGCCGCGACGACGGCGTGAACAGCAGGGCGCTGAACTCGTGACGGCCCTCGGCGCGATAATGGATCGTCATTGCCGGTTCGTCGAACATGCCGCCGACGGAACGGTAGAAGTCGGTGTATTCTTCCGGCTTGATGTCGTTGCGGGAACGGGTCCACAGGGCGCTGCCGTCGACGATCTGTTCATCGACGGCCTCATCCGGCCGCGCAGTGCTTTCCGCATCGGCTTCCGCTGCGTCATCCTGTGCGGTTTCGTCCTGCGGAGCGGGACGCGTGAAATGCAGGGTGACCGGCACCGGGACATGGCCGGACTGCTCGCGGATGTGACGGCGAACGTTCGCCGGATCCAGCCATTCGTCAGCGTTCGCCATCAGATGCAATACGACCCGCGCGCCATGGGCCGGGGCGTCCGCCAGGTCGACGGGGCTGACGGTAAACGCGCCCTTGCCATCGGAGGACCAGCGCGCCGCCGTGTCGGTTCCCGCCTTGCGCGAGATGACGTCCACCTGGTCGGCGACCATGAAGGCAGCGTAAAAGCCTACGCCGAACTGGCCGATGAGATGCGCTCCGCCAGCGCCCGTCGCGGCGTCCTCTCCGGCTTCTTCTCCAGCGTCCTGCGCCTTGTCCGGGTTGCCTGCGTCGCCCTGAAGCCCCTCCACGAAGGCGCGGGTGCCGGAGCGGGCGATGGTGCCCAGCGCCTCGGTCATCTCCTCAGCCGTCATGCCAACGCCATTGTCAGCGACGGTCAGGGTGCGGCGCGCCCGGTCGATGGTAATGTCGATACCCATGGCGGAGGCGTCGTCACCCAGCAGTTCGGGGTGGGCGATGGCCTGATAGCGCAGCTTCTCGCAGGCATCGGCGGCGTTGGAGACCAGTTCGCGAAGAAAGACGCTTTTGTCGGAATAAACCGAGTGCACCATCATGTGCAGCAGCCGGGCGACATCCGCGCCGAACGCCTGTTTCTGACTGCTCCTGTCGTCTGTCATCGTCATCTTTCTTCCCTGAAATGTCTGACGCCCATATGGCGGTCCGGGCAGGATCGGCTGCTGGCGCAACGGCGATCGCCTGACCAGTTTCGCCTGATGCCTGCTCCTGACGCAAAGTGGCGTCCACTTTG
Organism: Camelimonas lactis; assembly: GCF_004342915.1. Classification (GTDB taxonomy): domain Bacteria; phylum Pseudomonadota; class Alphaproteobacteria; order Rhizobiales; family Beijerinckiaceae; genus Camelimonas; species Camelimonas lactis. The sequence goes on along the minus strand of NZ_SLWL01000003.1, from coordinate 127,276 downwards.
CCGGAAAAATGCTCCGGCGCGTGGGCGTGCGCGATTTGTCACAGTGGCGGAAATGGCCAGGAAGGCGCGTCTTTTCAAGACGGCGCGGGGCGCCGCGACCGGGGTGATCCCAGGTTGTGCGCCCTGGCGTGGCGCGAACAATAAAAAAGCGGGCCGCGCGGCCCGCCTGTTGTCGTTCACAAGGCGTCCCTACTCAGGGGCATTCCTTGCGCACCCGCTCCATGGCCTGGGTGAAGCCGCGCAGGGAATATTCGTCGGTGAGGCTGTTGCCGCGCTGCGATTGTACTTTCAACGCCAGCTTGCTTCCGCGCGTCATGGCGGCCACGGCCTGGCCTTCCTGGGAGGCGTCGCGCAGCCAGGCGTTCTCGCCGCGCGCCACCACCGGCAGGGTCGCGCCATCAATCAGCGCTTCGCCGTCGGGCTTGGCCGCGAAGCCAAGGCCCCAGGCGATTTCGTTGCGCACGCCCTCGGCCGGGCGCGCCGAGACGAACAGGTAGCCGGGGTCGCGGTTCAGTCCCTTGGGCAGCCGAACCTTGGGATGGGAGAGGGCGTAGCAGACCTTGCCGCGACCATTGCGGGAAACATAGACGCCCCAGTCGCCATAGGTTCCAACGGACTGGCCGCCGGCGGGAGCGGCGGCTTTGGCCGCGGCCCTGCTGCGCCCCTGGGCGTTGGCTTCCGTCGCCAGGCCAGCGACGAGGGTGGTTGAAAGCAGCAAGCCCATGCAGACAAGCGCGCGGCGCGACAAACGGTCCGGACGAATCATTGAATGATCAAATCCCCTGCGGTGGTGAGCCCGAAGGGCCTCATAAATGACGTGAGGCAACGACCGCGCGGCGGGACCGGAACGGTCGCTGATGCGAATGTTACGATCATACCCCGGGATCGTTATCAGGGCGTTAGGAACTTTTGTCCGCAGGGGAAAAATCCTGCAATCCGTGAAAACGGACACGGTGTTTCTTGAGACGCCCGGCGCACATCACCGGAAACGGCGGGTCCATGCGCGCCAGCCGCCGTGCTTTTCCGGCTCGTCGCCTTCAATGGTCGGCGGTCCGGCCTCCGGTTTGCTGTCGGCGAGGGCCTCCTCCGCCAGCTGGCGGTGTTCGGGCTTGATGGCGCTGGCGACCGTGGCGACGGCGAGGGTCAGCACGGCGATATCGTCGGTAAAGCCGATGAGCGGCAGCAAATCGGAGATGGCGTCGAGGGGCATGATGAAATAGCCCAGCGCGCCGAACAGGATCATCCGCACCTTCAGCGGCGTCGCCGGATCGCGGGCGCAATAGAAGGCCGCCGCCAGGTCATGGGCGAACGGCGTATGGCGGGCGATGCGTTTCAGCGCCTGCCAGAAGTTGGTTCTGACGTGCTCTTCACTGGCATGGGCGCCAGCGTCCCCGCCACTGGCGGCCCGGCGGATCGCCTGCATTTCCGCCTCGGTGAAGGGTTCGGTCAGTGAACGGGGCATAAGGCGCGCCTCTCCCGACAGTTGCCAATTGGGAACGGATAGACGGGAATCTGGTCCCGATAACGCCGATTTCAAGATTTTCTGCGTATCTTCCCGGAGATAAGGCCCGACGCCTCCCGGCGATCTAACCCAGCGGGTAAGCGGCTTCGACCACATAAGGTCCGCCGCCCACGGAATCGCGCGATGAATAGAGCACGAAGCGTCGCGCGGTGAAGGTGACGCGGGGGAAAGCGCCGCGCACAGCCAGATAATCGGCGACGTCGAGGGGCGAGGCGTCGCGCAGCCGCGCCAGGGTGATGTGCGGTGAGAACTTGCGGCCTTCCGGGGCGGCGCCGGCCTTGCGAATCTGCCGCTCATGCGCCGCCTGCAATTCCAGCAGCGGCCTGTCGGGCGCGACCCGGGCGACAATGGCGCGGGGGCGTTTGCCGCCGAAAGCATCCAGCCCCTCGATGGTGACCTCCAGCGGGTCGCGATGGATTTCAGCGAGCAGGCCATAGACGTCGCGGGCAAGGGCATGATCGACGTCGCCGATGAAGCGCAGGGTGATGTGGTAGTTTTCTGGGTCGATCCAGCGGGCCCCATGCAGGCCCCCGCGCGCGCCGGTCAGCGCGGCGGCGAGGTCGGTCGGAAGCTCCAGTCCGGTGAACAGTCTTGGCATGGGGCCTCCACGTGGGCGCGACATTCCCGGCAACGGCAAGGCGCGCATGGCTGGACGAAACGGGGGGCTGGCCTGACCGGTTTTCGTCGGGCCCCGGTCAGGGCGCGGCTGGCGCCGCGCGGCGCCGCAACTGTTGTCGCAGTATCGCAGGCAGGCGCCGCGCCTGTCGATCCGGGTGGCCGCATGCGGGCGCAGCCTCCCGGGAGGCGGCTCATCGCGGTTGCAGCGACGCCAGGAATTGCTCCACCGTCGGCAGGATCTTGCTGACCATCTGCTGCACCCCGACCGGATTGGGGTGCATGCCATCGGGTAGCAGCAGGTTGCGGTCGCCGGCGACGCCGTCGAGGAAGAACGGATACAGCATCAGGCCGTGGCGTTTGGCCAGGTCCTGGTAGATGCCCTCGAAATCCTCGCTGTAGCGACCGCCGAGGTTGGGCGCCGCCCGCATGCCGGCGAGCAGCACCGGAATGTTGCGCTGCTTCAGCCGGCTGATGATTTTGTCGAGCGCGGCGCGCGGAATCGCCGGGTCAATGCCGCGCAACATGTCGTTGGCGCCCAGCTCGACGATGACGCCGGACGCATTGTCCGGCACTGACCAGTCCAGCCGCTCCAGCCCGCCGGTGGTGGTGTCGCCGGAAACGCCGGCGTTGACCACCTTCACGGGATGCCCGCGCACCCGCAAGGCCTTTTCGAGCACGGCGGGAAACGCCTTGTCGCCTGGCAGGTTATAGCCCGCGCTGAGGCTGTCGCCGAGCACCACCAGCACCAGCTCCCTTGACTGGGGCTGCTCGGCCGGGGACGGTTGCCCACCCGCCTGTGGCGGCTGTTCTGCCGCTGGCGGCGGACTGGCCTGCGGCGCGGCGCCTGTCGCGGGCTGCTGCTGTTGGGGCGCGGGCTGGGCGGGGGTAGCGGGCTGTTCCGGTTGTGCAGGAGCTGCTGGTGCGGGCGATGGCGCCGAAGCCGGGGCTTGCTGGACCGGGGTAGGCGGGGGAGACGTTGCTTCCTGGGCGAAAACGATGCCCGTTGGCGTCAGCGCCGCCGCGACCAATGTCAGGGCGAACACCGCCGCCGCGAGCCGGCTTCCCGCCATCGTCCCGCAAGCGCTCACGCGGGCCCGTCCGGGCGTCGCGGCGCGTTGGCCAACGCTGGCCGGCGGAAACGTGGATGCGCTGGGGCGATGGGTGGGCCGTAACATTCAGCATATCTCCGTGGCGGGCAGGTGTGGCGGATGGCGGGCATTGCGGGCGCGAGGCGCGGAACCGACCGGCGCATCAGGGCTGGCGCCGGGACCGTAGCACCCCATATGAGGCTGATTGCGTCAGGCGCCAGAGCCCTTGCAGCAAAAGCCGCTTGCGTGGCGGCGTTGCCTGTAAGGGCCTCTTTTTATGTTTTGTCCCTGGAATTGCGGCAAATCTGAAGAGGCGCGGGACCCTTGCGTGGCCCTGCCAGGGCCAGACGTTACGGCAGCAGGATTGGACTGGAAGCATGGCGCAGGCCGCAGATCGCGAATCGACCCATGATATGGCGGTGGCGCTGACAGATTTACAACTGTCCCTGGGGGCCGGCGCGGCGCGGGTTCATATCCTGAAAGGCATTTCGCTCAATATCCGCCGGGGCGAAATCGTCAGCCTCGTTGGTCCTTCCGGTTCGGGAAAATCCACCCTGCTGATGACTCTGGCCGGGCTTGAGCGCCCCGACAGCGGCAGCGTCGTCGTCGCTGGCCAGGACCTCACCAGCTATGGCGAGGATCAGCTGGCGCGATTTCGTGGCCGTAATGTCGGCATCGTCTTCCAGTCTTTCCACCTCGTGCCGACGATGACGGCGCTGGAAAACGTCGCACTGCCGCTGGAGCTGGCCGGCGCGGCCGACGCTTTCGCCCGCGCCGCAGCCGAACTGGCCGCCGTCGGCCTGGCTGACCGGGCCGGGCACTATCCTGCGCAATTGTCTGGCGGCGAGCAGCAGCGTGTGGCGGTGGCCCGCGCCATCGTCGCCAATCCGCCGCTGCTGGTGGCGGACGAACCGACCGGCAATCTCGATGAGGCCACCGGCGCCAGCATTATCGACCTGTTGTTCGCGTTGCGCCGCGAGCGCGGATCGACGCTGGTGATCGTGACCCACGACAACAATCTGGCGGCGCGATGTGACCGGGTGATCCGCATTCGCTCCGGGCGGATCGACGCGGCCGGGGCAGACGCTTCGGCGGAAGCCGCGGCATGAGCGACCGGGCCATGAGCGGCCGGCGGGCCATATTGCCGTTGACCCTGCGTCTGGCGCTACGCGAATTGCGCGGCGGCCTGCGCGGGTTCGGCGTGTTCCTTGGCTGCATCATTCTGGGCGTCGCCGCCATCGCCGGCGTCTCCAGCATCTCGCGCAGCCTGACCGAAGGCCTGGCGCGCGAGGGCCGGGCGATTCTGGGCGGCGACCTCGCCATCAGTTTCGTCCAGCGCGAGCCTGACGCCCGCGAAACGGCCTATATCAAGAAGTTGGGCGCCAACGCCGTCACGGCCAATCTGCGCGCCATGGCCCGGGTCGACGGGCCGGGCGGCGACGCTGGCTCGGCCGCCATGGTCGAACTGAAGGCGATCGAAGACCCGTATCCGCTGGTCGGCAAGCTGGAGCTGGAGCCGGCCCTGCCGCTCGACGACGCGCTGGCCGTGCGTGACGGCGCGCCCGGCGCCGTGGCCGAACCGGCGCTGTTTGCCCGGCTTGGGGTAAAGGTCGGCGATCGCATCCTGATCGGCGACCGGCCGGTCGAACTGCGCGCCCGCCTGGTCAGCGAGCCGGACAAGCTCGGCGGCGGCTATGGCTTCGGCCCCCGATTGATGGTGAGCACGCAGACCCTGCGGGAGAGCGGCCTGATCCAGCCAGGCAGCCTGGTGCGCTGGACCCGGCAGGTGGCGCTTCCGGCAGGCGCCAATGATGACGCGGCCCTGAAGGCGGTGCAGGCCAGGCTGGAGACGGACTGGGGCAAGGCCGGCTGGCAGGTGCGCTCCCGCCAGGCGGCGGCGCCCGAATTCGAGCGCAATATCGAGCGTTTCACCCAGTTTCTGTCGCTGGTGGGGTTGACGGCGCTGCTGGTGGGCGGCGTCGGCGTCGCCAACGCCACGCGCGGCTTCGTTGACCGGCAGCGGCGCAGCATCGCCACCATGAAGAGCCTTGGCGCTTCCGGCAGCCGCGTCGTCGCCATCTATCTGACGCAGGTGATGCTGGTGGCGCTGGCCGGCGTCATTATCGGCCTGATGGTCGGGGCGGTTGCGCCGTTCGCCGCCGTGGCGCTGGCTGGCGATCTGTTGCCGGTTCCCATTATTCCCACCCTGGCCTGGCGGGAACTGGCGCTGGCGGCGGTGTATGGCCTGCTGACGGCGTTCGTCTTCGCCATCGGGCCGCTGGGGCGGGCGCGCGACGTGCCGGTCTCCGGGCTGTTCCGCGACATGGCCGACGCGGACCGGCGCTGGCCGCGCCCTGCCTATCTGCTGGCCATGGCGGCGGGGCTCGCCATTCTGGTCACCGTCGCCATCGGCTTCTCCTATGACCGGCGCATTGCCATCGCCTTCGTCGTCGCCGCGTTCCTCACCTTCCTGATGCTGCGGCTGGTGGCGATGGGTGTCATGGCCGTGGCGCGCCGCTTGCCGCGACCGCGCCATGCCCCGGCCCGGCTGGCGCTGGCCAACATCCATCGGGCTGGCGCGCTGACGCCGTCGCTGGTGCTGTCGGTTGGCCTCGGCGTGACCCTGCTGGTCGCTCTGGCCCTGGTGCAGACCAATATCCGCGACCAGCTGACCCGGTCCGTTCCAGGCACGGCGCCGGATTTCTATTTCGTTGACATTCCCTCGGCTCAGGCTGACGCCTTCGCCGCCATGATCGACCGGCTCGCTCCCGGCGGCCGTTTCGAGCGCGTGCCGATGATGCGTGGCCGCATCGTCTCCATCAACGGCGCGCCGGCGGAGAAGATCAATGCGCCGCAGGACGTGGCGTGGGTGCTGGACGGCGATCGCGGCGTCACCTTCTCCGAAAAGCCGCCAGAGGGATCGCGCATCGCATCGGGCGCCTGGTGGCCGGCGGACTACAGCGGTCCGCCGCTGGTGTCGCTGGACCAGCGCATCGCCAAAGGACTTGGCCTGGAGGTGGGCGGCGAGCTGGTGGTCAATGTGCTTGGCCGTGAGATCCGGGCGCGGGTCGCCAGCCTGCGGGCGATTGAATGGCGCTCGCTCGGCATCAATTTCGTCATGATCTTCTCGCCCAACACCTTTCGCGGCGCGCCGCACACGGCGCTGGCTACCTTGCGGATGGCCCCCGACGCGCCGCCCGGGGCTGCTGATCCGGTGGTGCGCGAAGCGGCGAAGGCGTTTCCGATGGTGGCGTCGCTGCGGGTGCGCGAGGCGCTCAACGCCATCGACGAGATCGTCGGCAAGCTGTCCTGGGCTATCGCCGGCGCCAGCCTGATCTCACTGGCTGCGAGCGTTCTGGTGCTGGCCGGGGCCCTGGCGGCCGGCCAGCGGGCGCGCCTCTACGACGCGGTGATCCTGAAAACCCTCGGCGCCACGCGCGGCCGGCTGCTGCTGGCCTATGCGCTGGAATATGGCGGGCTGGCGGTGGTGACCGGCGCCTTCGGCCTCGCCGCAGGCGCGGCGGCGGGCTGGTTCATCGTCACAAGGCCGATGCGCCTCGAATTCCTGTTCAGCTGGCCGGAACCGTTGATGGCTATCGTCATCGCCATTGTCGTGACGGTGGCGCTGGGCCTCGCCGGCACGTGGCGGGTGCTCGGCCAGTCACCGGCGCAACGACTGCGGGCGAACTGACGGCGAAAGCTGGCGCGGGAGCGACCATGAGCCGGCTCCAGCGGGCGCATTAACACATGAACGGGTTTTCACTTGTATTATGCGCGCAGAGCAACCATGTTTTGCTCACGGTGCAACTGTCGGGCCGTGCTGGCTTGCGCATGCGCATCACGAGACGTTGTGAGGGTTTAATGTCAAACTGGAACCGCGGCGCCCCGGAACTGAACCAGGGGTATGCCCAGACCGGGACTGTAGAGCTCGATCAGGGCCTGCGGTCCTACATGCTCGGTGTCTACAACCACATGGTGGTCGGCCTGGCCATCACCGGCCTTGTCGCCTTGGGCACATATATGCTGTCGGTGACGACCGACGCGTCGCAGGCCGCGGCGCGCGCCGGCAACATCATGTTGACCAGCGTGGGCTACGCGCTGTTCGCCAGCCCGCTGAAGTGGGTGGTGATCTTCGCGCCGCTGGCCTTCGTCTTCTTCCTCAGCGCCCGCATGGAGCGCATGCAGGCGTCGACGGCCCGGGGCCTGTTCTACGCCTTCGCGGCGGTCATGGGTCTGTCGCTGTCGTCGATTTTCCTCGTCTACACGCATGCCTCGATCGCCCGGGTGTTCTTCATCACGGCGGCGGCGTTCGGCGGTCTGAGCCTTTACGGCTACACGACGAAGCGTGACCTGTCGGCCTTCGGCACCTTCCTGGTGATGGGCCTGATCGGCGTGGTGATCGCCTCGATCGTCAACCTGTTCCTGCAGTCGTCGGCCTTCCAGTTCGCCATCTCACTGGTCGGCGTGCTGGTGTTCTCCGGCCTGACCGCCTGGGACACCCAGCGCATCAAGGAAATGTACTACGAGGCTGACGGCTACGAGACCGCCGCCAAGAAGTCGATCCTCGGCGCGCTGATGCTGTACCTCGACTTCATCAACCTGTTCACGATGCTGCTGCAGCTGTTCGGCTCGCGCAACGACTGACAACGGTTGTAAGGACAGGCCCAGCCCTGGACCGCAGTGTGGAAGGCCCCGTTCGCGGGGCCTTTTTCTTTGGCCCTCCGGGACACTCTTGCGAAAGGGCGGGAGCGGCCTTTTTGGGCGAAAGCGCCTCAGCCGCGTATGAGGCGGAGCGGCCTGTCGATAACGGCGAGGACGCGGGAGAGGTCGTTGCCGCGTTTCAGAATGAGGCCCGCCGCGGAAACCACGCTCCAGGCGCCCTGCTTGCGCTCCAGGCGCGGCTGCTTCTCGATGCGGTACAGGGGCGCTTCCGAAGTCCGCCGGAACACGGAAAAAATGGCCCGGTCCTTGTGGAAGTCGATGGCGTAGTCGCGCCATTCGCCCTCAGCGACGCGACGTCCATACAGGTTGAGCAACGTATTCAGTTCGCGCCGGTCAAAGCTGACGCGGGGCGGCGTGGGCGTGATGGGGACGGGCGTCGGGAGTGGGGCGGGAGCGGCGGCCGGGAGCGCCGGGGCGATCGTGGCGGCATTCGTGCGGGAAGGCCGGGCGCTGATGGCGACGATATCGCCAGGCGACGCGTGCTGCGTCTGCTCATCTTCCGCGGGTTGCTCGGATGTCATCATGTCGGTCGCCATCCTCCTTGATGCAGGCCGCAAGACCGATGGGTTGCGCCGCCAGTCTGAAGCGGATTGGTCGTGAGGTAAATGGCGGCGGCGCCCATGGCGCGCAGCCAGCCGGATGCTGGCGGACCCGGCGATGCTGGTTTCTGTAGATACCGGCTTTTGTCGATCCTGGTTTCTCTGGATGCGGGCTTCTGGCGCGCAGATATGGCGGCGGCTGTGCGTGTTCCGGGGAAATTACCGCGCGGGTTGCATCTTTTCCCGCCGGCGCGCGGGCGACCTGATCCCGGAAATGTATTCTCATCGTATTGTTGGTGGATATTTATTGTGCAGATAACGATGATTGTTTATGATTATTATACTGAGCGCTGTTCAAGAAATTGTTATTGAAAAAACACGATATCGACATGGCGATGCCTTGCGGTTGCCGCAAAGTCACGTCAATAATCCCTCGTTGTTCCGGCAGTCTAACGCTGTTTCGCCGGGTTTATCAGCCCCCCAGCCCCACCGGCGTGCGGCTGTCTGGACTGCCGGACAACATTGAAGAAACAGGGCCGGTCTGACCGGCCCTGTTTCTTTTTGCGTTCCATGGCGGCAATGCGGCCGGACGCGCAGCCGGCTGGACCGGCTGCGCCAGCAGACGGCTTCAGGAAAGGCGCTGCATCTCGGCGATGATGGCGTCGCCCATCTCGCTGGTGGAGACGGCGTTGGCGCCGGGGCCGGCGATATCGCGGGTGCGCAGGCCGGCGCCCAGCACATTGGCGATGGCCAGATCCAGCTTGTCGGCCGCATCTCCAAGACCGAACGAATAGCGCAGCGCCATGCCCAGCGAGCCGATCATGGCGATCGGGTTGGCCATGCCCTTGCCGGCGATATCCGGCGCCGAGCCGTGCACCGGCTCATACAGCGCCTTGCGCTTGCCGGTGGCCGGGTCTTCCGCGCCCAGCGAGGCCGACGGCAGCATGCCCAGCGAGCCGGTGAGCATGGCGGCCACGTCGGAGAGGATGTCGCCGAACAGGTTGTCGGTGACGATCACGTCGTACTGCTTGGGGTTGCGCACCAGCTGCATGGCGCAATTGTCGGCCAGCACATGCTCCAGCGCCGCGCCGGCGAACTCTTCGCGGTGCACGCGGCTCACCACCTCGTGCCACAGCACGCCGGTGCGCATGACGTTGCGCTTCTCGGCAGAGGCGACGCGGTTGTTGCGCTTCGCCGCCAGATCGAAGGCGACGCGGGCGATGCGCTCCACCTCATGGGTGGTGTAGAGCTGGGTGTCGACGGCGCGCTTCTCGCCGTTCTCCAGGGTGACGATTTCCTTCGGCTCGCCGAAATAGACGCCGCCGGTCAGCTCGCGCACGATCATGATGTCGAGGCCTTCGACCAGCTCGCGCTTCAGCGAGGAGGCCTCGGCGAGGGCCGGGTAGCAGATGGCGGGGCGGAGGTTGGCGAACAGGCCGAGATCCTTGCGCAGGCGCAGCAGGCCAGCTTCCGGGCGCACCTCGTAGGGCACCGAATCCCACTTGGGGCCGCCCACGGCGCCGAACAGCACCGCATCGGCGGCCTGTGCGCGCGCCATGGCTTCCTCGGTGATCGACACGCCATGGGCGTCATAGGCCGAACCGCCGACCAGGTCTTTCTCGATTTCGAATTTCGCCACGCCAGCCTGGTCGAGCCAGCGCACAAGCTTTTCGACTTCGACGTTGACCTCGGGGCCGATGCCGTCGCCGGGGAGCAGGAGAAGATTGAAGGATGCCATGGACGCCTCACAGAAATTGTTCGCGACCGGGTTTAGGCGCGGCGGCGGCCCGGTGGCAAGTTCCCTGTGGGGTCAGCCGTGATTGCGGAGCGCCGTCACTTCGATTTCGACCTTCATCTCCGGCTCAATGAGGCCGGCGACGATCAGCACCGTGGCGGCCGGGCGGATACCAGCCAGCACCGCGCCGCAGACGTCCAGCACGGCGCGGGCGTCGTTACGGCTGGTGACGTAATAGGTGGCCCGGACGATGTCCTCCAGGGCGAAGCCGCCTTCCCGCAGGATTTTCCCAATCGTCGCCCACGCGTTGCGCGCCTGTTCCGCCGCGCTCTCCGGCAGAAGCATGGTCGCATAGTCATAGCCGGTGGTTCCGGCCACGAAAGCAAAAGGCCCGTCGACGACGAGCCTTGAATATCCCCATGCGTTTTCGAACGGCGAGCCAGTGGAGATGCGCCGGCGGGATCGGGCCCCGCCGGCATTGTCATTGTCGCGGCTCAGTTGCCGCCCTCGATCAGGCGGCGGGCGATGACCTGCGCCTGGATTTCCGCCGCGCCCTCGAAGATCGACAGGATGCGGGCGTCGCAGAGCAGGCGGCTCACGGTGTACTCCAGCGCGAAGCCGTTGCCGCCGTGGATCTGCAGGGCGTTGTCGGCGTTCGACCAGGCGATGCGGGCGGCGAGCAGCTTGGCCATGCCGGCCTCCAGGTCGCAGCGCTTGCCTTCGTCCTTGGCGCGGCCAGCGAAATAGGTGAGCTGGCGGGCGATCATAAGTTCCGCCGCCATCATCGCCAGCTTGTCGGAGACACGCGGGAAGCTGATGATCGGCTTGGCGAACTGGATGCGCTCCTGGGCGTAGCGCAGGCCAACTTCCAGCGCCGCCTGGGCGACGCCGACGGCGCGCGCCGCCGTCTGGATGCGGGCCGCCTCGAAGGTCTGCATGAGCTGGCGGAAGCCTTCACCCTCGACGCCGCCGAGCAGGTTCTCGCCCTTCACCTGGAAGCCGTCGAACGCCAGTTCGTATTCCTTCATGCCGCGATAGCCGAGCACCTCGATCTCGCCGCCGGTCAGGCCCTCGACCGGGAACGGGTTGGCGTCGTCGCCGCGCGGCTTCTCCGCCAGCAGGATCGACAGGCCGCGATAACCCGCAACGTCCGGCCTGGTGCGGACCAGCATGGTCATGACGTCGGCGCGGACCGGGTGGGTGATCCAGGTCTTGTTGCCGTACACCTTCCACACAGCCGCGTCCCCTTCGCCTTCCTTCACGGCGCGGGTGCGCAGCGAGGCGAGGTCGGAGCCGGTGTTCGGCTCGGTGAACACGGCGGTCGGCAGGATCTCGCCCGAGGCGATCTTCGGCAGCCAGTGCTGCTTCTGCGCGTCGGTGCCGCCGCCCAGGATCAGCTCGGCGGCGATCTCGGAACGGGTGCCCAGCGAGCCGACGCCGATATAGGCGCGCGACAGCTCTTCGGAGACGACGCACATGGAGACCTTGGACAGGCCCATGCCGCCATATTCTTCCGGAATGGTCAGGCCGAACACGCCGAGCTGGGCCATGCCGGCGACCACGTCGAGCGGGATGTATTCATTCTTCAGGTGCCACTGATGGGCGTGGGGAACCACTTCGGCGTCGGCGAAGCGCTTCATTTCGGAGCGAATCGCTTCCAGCGTCTCGTCAAGACCGGTGGCGCCGATGCTGGAGCCGCCGTCCATGTCCTTCATCAGTTCGACGAGGCGCAGGCGGGTGGCCGGCGTGTTGCCGACGGCGATCAGCTCCTCAACCGCCGCGGTGCGGTGGCTGGCGACGGTCGCCGCGTCGACGCCCAGGTCGCCGAGGCGGACCATCTCGTTCTGGCTGATCGGAATGCCGCCGAAAATCTGCGCCGTATATTCGCCGGCGGCGATGGCCAGCAGCAACTGCTCCACTTCGCCGAACCGGCCTTCATCGCTGAGGCGCTGCGCCCAGCCGGCGGCCTCGCGCACGCCGGTGACATAGGTGGCAAGCCAGGACAGGCCGTGGGCGGCGTGTTGCTCGGCGTCGATGCGCGCGGCGGAAACCTTGCCGTTCTCGGAAACGCGGGCGCGCACCGCGGAGGTGGCGGCGCTCTGCAACGCCTCCAGATCGCCGGAAACACGGCTGACCAGGGAGATGAGGTCGGAGGCGGCGGGAAGGGTGGCGGTCGCCACTTGGCTCATGACGCAGTTTCCTTGTTACGCGACGGCCACCGGGGGGCGTCGCGGCGCTGTATTCCGGAGCCGGTTGCCCCGGCGGGCGTCGCAGGGCGATCCCGTCCGGCATGAAACCGTCTCGTTGCAAATCGGGGCCGGCCGGCCGGCCGTCAGGGCAAAAATCCACGCGCGCCGGCCCGGGAGTTTTGCCCCTGTCCTCCTGGCTGGACGCTTTCCCTGACGCAAGGCGAGACGGCCTTGCCGGAAAAACGCTCCTGATGTTCTGGACGCGTCGTTACGGCGCGGTCAGCCTGCCAGGCGCGATTGCGGCGACACATTGCGCCGGATGGCGCGTCCGTGACAATCCGGCAAAAGTCACAACAGGACCGGTTGTTGGCGGCACAATAAACAAGCTGTCCGCGCAGGCAACGGCGTTGTGACGGCGAGAACCACGCAGATGGCGGCAGGCGTCATGCGGGCGGGGCTGGAACGGACGGCGCCGCGACCGGGCGGGGCGTGCGGTTGGCCAGCCAGACGCCGGCGACGGCGATGACCATGCCGAGAATCTGCACGGGCGTCAGCGTTTCGCCGAAAACCAGCCAGGTCATGGCCGCTGCGGCGACGGGAACCAGATAGAACAGCGCCGACATGGCCGAAACCTGCATGCGCCGCAGCAGCCACAACATCAGCAGGATGCCGGCGGCCGAAGTTCCGAGCACAGACCAAGCCATGGCGACCCACAATTCGCCGGCGCCGTCGAAATGCAGGTCCTCCACCAGCAGCGCCAGCGGCGTCACCAGCACGAAGGCGGCCAGGAACTGGATGGTCACGTTGACCCTGAGGTCGCCGGTCTGGCCGGTCTTTTTCTGCCAAAGCGTCCCAACGGAAATGGCGACCAGACCACAGCCGGCGGCGAGGATGGCGGCCGGCGGCAGGGCGTCGTCGCCGGCAAGGCGCGGCGCCAGCACCATGCCGGCCCCAACCAGGCCCGCGCCCAGCCCCATCCAGGCGCGCACGGTGACGCGTTCGCCGAGGAACGGGCCGGCCAGCAGGCCGGTGAGCACTGGTTGCAGGGCAAGAATCAGGGCGCAGACGCCAGCCGGCAGGCCGTGACGGACGCTCCAGAACACGCCGCTGAGCATGACGCCCTGTAGCAGCGCCCCGGCGATGGCGATATCGCGCCACTGCCGCATCGTCGTCGGCCATGGGGCGCGGGCCGCCACGGCGATTACCCCCATGACCAGAGCGGTGGCGGCGAACCGCACGGAAAGGAAGGTCAGCGGCTCGGCATGGGGCGCGACGTAGCGGGCGACGATGTAGCCGCTGGCGAGAATGATAACGAGGGCGACGCCGGCGAGGCGGACCGCCGGAGCGGAATGGGACATGGGAACGGCGTTTCCGGAAGCGGTCTCGCAGCAGCGGGGTAATCGCCGCATCGACATCGCAGCAATGCGCGCCAGAATTTCCACGCAACGCGCGGCGCCGTGAAAATTCTGGCGGCGTTGTTATTATGTGGCCTTCTGGAAACCGGAGATGATCGGGTTGAAAGGGCCCAGGGCCCTGATCAAACGCCGCGGGCTCCGGGCCCAGGCGCAACAGTGGTGGGATTTTTCGCGGTCAAAAGCAATCATCGCGGCGCATGAGGGCCATGATCCAGATGGGATAGCGCGGGCGCCTGCCGCCGGGGTTGCCTTTTGCGCCAGCCCGCGTTGTGCTCTGAACGGGGCAGAATCCGTTTGTCGTGAACCGGGATCTGGGCCGTTCATGGGGCCAGATGCGGCGTGCGACGGCTTCCGCCCCTGGCGAGCGCGCAAGGCAAACCCGGGGGGACGGGCCATCACAGTGATCTATCGGGTGTTCAGCGCCGCCATTAACCGTTTTCTCGAACATGACGGCTGGGCGCTCGCCAGCCATATCGCCATGTCGGCGCTGATGGCGCTGTTTCCGTTCATGATCGTCATCGCCTCGCTGGCGAGCATGATCGGCGCTTCCGATCTGGCCAACCGCGCCGCCACCCTGCTGTTCGAGATCTGGCCGGCGGACATCGCGGCGCCGCTGGCCAGCGAGATCCGCAAGGTGCTGACGGTGACGCGCGGCGACGCGCTGACGTTCGGCGCCCTGTTCGCTGTCTACTTCGCCTCCAACGGCATCGAGGCGCTGCGCATCGGCCTCAACCGCGCCTATGGGGCGGTGGAATGGCGCGCCTGGTACTGGACGCGGCTGGAATCCATCCTGTTCGTGCTGGTGAGCGCCGCGGCGTTGATGATCTTCGCCGTGCTGGTGGTGCTGTGGCCGGTGCTCTGGCAGACGGTGATGGCGTGGGCGCCGGCGCTGGAAGCGCAATTGCAGCCGCTGCGTTTCCTTGTTGGCGTGATCCGCTATGTGGTGACCGGCGCCGTGATGTTCGTGGTGCTGACGGCCGCGCACCTGCTGATCGCCGCCGGCCGGCGCAGCTTCCGCCAGGTGATGCCGGGCGTGGCGCTGACGATTATCGCCTGGTTCGTGGGCGGGGCGATCTTTGGCGCCTATATCGCCGACTTCGGCCAGCGGGGCTATGTCACGACCTATGCGGGCCTCGCCTCGGTCGCCATCGCGCTGGTGTTTCTTTACGTGCTGGGCGCGCTTTTCCTGCTCGGCGGCGAGGTCAATGCGGCGCTGATCGACCATGCGGAGGAGAGCGACTGAAGAATCGTGGTTCGCTCATGCAAAAAAAAACCGGCCGCCATGGGCCGGTTTTTTGTGTCGGTTGACGCTCCGCGAAGGGGGCGCGCAGGGGGCGCAACGCATGCGCCCTGGCGGGATGGTCGGCGTCTGTCCCGCCCCCGGCGTTCGTCAGGACGGGGCTCAGCCGCCCTTGCTGGCCTCGATGACGTCGTCGAGGTTGCGCAGGCCGGCCCGGGGTGAGTTGACCAGCACGGCCATGTTGCCGGGCGCATGGCGGTTCTGCCACATCTTCATGTGCGCGTCGGGGATGTCATTCCACTGGAAGACCTCGGACATGCAGGGATCGATGCGACGGTCGATGACGAACTGGTTCGCCGACGACGCCTGCTTGAGATGGGCGAAGTGCGAGCCCTGGATGCGCTTCTGCCGCATCCAGACGTAACGGGCGTCGAAGGTGATGTTGAAGCCGGACGTGCCGGCGCAGAACACCACCATGCCGCCGCGCTTGGCCACCAGGGCGGAGACCGGGAAAGTCGCCTCGCCGGGATGCTCGAAGACGATGTCGACGTCCTTCTTGCCGGTGATGTCCCAGATCGCCTTGCCGAAGGCGCGGGCGTTCTTCGTCCAGGTGTTGAATTCCGGCGAGTTGACCTTGGGGAGCTGGCCCCAGCAGTCGAAGTCCTTGCGGTTGATGACGCCCTTGGCGCCGAGCTGCATGACGTAGTCGCGCTTCGATTCGTCCGAGATCACGCCAATGGCGTTGGCGCCGGAGGCGGCGCAGAGCTGCACGCCGAACACGCCGAGACCACCCGAGGCGCCCCAGACCAGCACGTTGTCGCCGGGCTTGATGGTGTGCGGCGCGTGGCCGAACAGCATGCGGTAAGCGGTGGCCAGCGTCAGCGTGTAACAGGCGGCCTCCTCCCAGGTGAGGTGGCGCGGCTTTTCCATGAGCTGGCGCGACTGCACGCGGCAGAACTGGGCGAAGGAGCCGTCAGGCGTCTCATAGCCCCAGATGCGCTGGGAGGACGAGAACATCGGGTCGCCGCCGTTGCACTCCTCATCGTCGCCGTCGTCCTGGTTGCAGTGCACCACGACCTCGTCGCCGACCTTCCAGCGCTTGACCTTGCTGCCAACGGCCCAGACAACGCCCGAAGCGTCGGAGCCGGCGATGTGATACGGCTGCTTGTGGGCGTCGAGCACGGAAATCGGCTCGCCAAGGGCGGCCCAGACGCCGTTATAGTTGACGCCGGCGGCCATCACATAGATCAGCACCTCGTCCTCGCCGACAGTCCAGGTCGGCACGGTTTCCAGCAGCATCGCGGTGTCCGGCGGGCCGTGGCGTTCCTTGCGCACCACCCATGCCGTCATGTTGGCGGGCACATGGCCGAGCGGCGGCACTTCGCCCATGCGGTACAGATCCTTCTGCGCTCCACTGGACGACTTCTGAACGGCGGTCATGATGATGTTCCACTCCATGGCCCGGACGGAAGGGCTATGATGACTGGCGGAAACATGACCGTTGGCCGGGCCATGCTCCGCCTTGCTGATCTGCCGCATTTTCCCTTGACGAGGCGCGGGCGCCCCGCGTGAGGCAATGCTGTGGCGCGAAATCCGTGCGCCGGCGTCGGCCGGACATCCGGCGCGGCTGGCGGCCGGTCAGCGATCCCCGGAACCGCGACAACGCCAGCCCCCGAGATATAGACACGCAAGAGGGCAGTCGGAAGTTGGCCAAAAGTTTGATGCGCTTCTGTTGCCTGTGCGGCAGACGTTTCGTCATCTTCGGGCTAGATTGGCGACTTGTGAAATGGCCCCGCGCGGGGCGCAGGTTTTTGTCCGCCGCCGGCGCTGAAGCACGGTGGGCCGGACCTTATGAGCGAGTGGCTTGATGAGCGCACAGGACAGCACCGCGGCAGGCGCCGACGCCGGCAAGACGGTTGCACGCGACAAACCCTGGATTTTCCGCACCTACGCCGGCCACTCCACGGCGGTTGAGTCCAACCGCCTGTACCGCAGCAATCTCGCCAGAGGTCAGACCGGCCTGTCGGTGGCCTTCGACCTGCCGACCCAGACCGGCTACGACCCGGATCACGAACTGGCGCGGGGCGAGGTCGGCAAGGTGGGCGTGCCCGTGTCGCACATCGGCGACATGCGGGCGCTGTTCGATGGCATTCCGCTGGCGACGATGAACACCTCGATGACCATCAACGCCACGGCGGCCTGGCTGCTGGCGCTGTACATCGCCGTGGCCGACGAGCAGGGCGCGCCGCGCTCTTCGCTCACCGGCACGACGCAGAATGACATCATCAAGGAATATCTGTCGCGCGGCACCTATGTGTTCCCGCCGGCGCCGTCCATGCGCCTGATCAAGGACGTGGCGCTGTTCACCACCCGTGAGGTTCCCAAGTGGAACCCGATGAACGTCTGCTCCTACCATCTGCAGGAGGCTGGGGCGACGCCGGTGCAGGAGCTGTCCTACGCCCTCGCCACGGCCATCGCCGTGCTCGACACGGTGAAGGCCTCCGGTGAGGTTGACGAGGCCGGCTTCGGCAAGGTGGTGGCGCGCATCTCGTTCTTCGTGAACGCCGGCCTGCGCTTCATCACCGAAATGTGCAAGATGCGGGCCTTCGTCGAACTGTGGGACGAGATCTGCACCCAGCGCTACGGCATCACCGACGCCCGCCAGAAACTGTTCCGCTACGGCGTGCAGGTGAACTCGCTGGGCCTGACCGAGCCGCAGCCCGAGAACAACGTTTACCGCATCCTCATCGAGATGCTGGCGGTGGTGCTGTCGAAGAACGCCCGCGCCCGCGCCGTGCAGTTGCCGGCGTGGAACGAGGCGCTTGGCCTGCCGCGCGCCTGGGACCAGCAATGGTCGATCCGCATGCAGCAGATCATGGCCTATGAGACAGACCTGCTCGACTATGGCGACATCTTCGACGGCTCCGTCGAGATCACCCGCAAGGTGGAGGAGCTGAAGGCGGCGGCCCGGGAAGAACTGGCCCGCATTGACGCCATGGGCGGCGCCATCGTCGCGGTCGAGAATGGCGTCATGAAGCGCGCCCTGGTGGAATCCAACGCCCGCCGGCTCGCCGCCATCGAGGACGGCTCGCTGGTGGTCGTCGGCGTCAACCGCTGGATGGAGAGCGAGCCATCGCCGCTGACCGCCGGCGAAGGCTCCATCCTGACCGTTCCCGAGACGGTGGAAATGGAGGCGGTGAGCAAGATCCGCGCCTGGCGCGCCGGCCGCGACCAGGCGGCGGTGGACGCGGCGCTCGCCGATCTCGCCGCTGCGGCGCGTGAAGGGCGCAATGTCATGGAGCCGTCGATCGCCTGCGCCCGCGTCGGCGTGACCACGGGCGAATGGGGCCAGACCCTTCGCGACATCTTCGGCGAATACCGCGCGCCGACTGGCGTCAGCATCGAGACGAAGTCCCCGGAAATCGAGCGTGAAGTGCGGCTGCTGGTCGCCGATCTCGCCGATCGCATCGGCGCGGCCCCGCGCATTGTCGTTGGCAAGCCGGGCCTCGACGGGCACTCCAATGGCGCCGAACAGGTGGCGTTGCGCGCCCGCGACGTCGGCATGGACGTGACCTACGAAGGCATCCGCCAGACGCCGACCGAGATCGTGCGCCGGGCCCGTGAGACAAACGCCCACGTTATCGGCCTGTCGATCCTCTCCGGCTCGCATGTGCCGCTGGTGCGCGAGGTGAAGGCGAAGCTGCGCGCCGAGGGGCTCGATCACATTCCGGTGGTGGTCGGCGGCATCGTGCCGCCGGAGGATGAGCTGGTGCTGAAGAATATCGGCGTCGCCGCGGTCTACACGCCGAAGGACTATGCCCTCGACGAGGTCATGAAGGGCATCGTTCACGTGGTCCAGCGCTCGCTCGACAACCAGGACAAGGCCGGCGCCGCGGAGTGACGGCCACCGGCAGGCCTGCCGATCAGGGGCGGCGCCGCGGGGCTGCAACGTCATGTGCGCCGGAAGGCGTGAGCGTTGCAAAGGCCGGCGCGCCGGCCTTTTCGCGGTCCGGCGTGACGTGAAAAACAAGGCCGGCCACCCCGATGGTTCATCGGGCCCCAACCAACAAAAAAGCGCCCTCCCGGGCGCTTTTTCGCGTTCTGCACGGGCTGAAAATCAGGCCTTCAGCTTCTTGCCGCGCTCGACAGCCTCGGCGATGTAGCGCCGGGCTTCCTCAGCGTCGCCCCAGCCGCTCAGCTTGACCCATTTGCCGGCCTCGAGGTCCTTGTAGTGCAGGAAGAAGTGCTCGATCTGCTTCCAGGTGATCTCGGGCAGGTCGGTGTAGTTCTGCACGTTCTCGTAGCGGCGCGTCAGCTTGGTGGACGGCACGGCGATGATTTTCTCGTCGCCGCCGCCGTCGTCCTCCATCTTCAGCACGCCGATGGGGCGGCAGTTCATCATGGCGCCCGGCACGATCGGTCGGGTGTTGGCCACCAGCACGTCGATCGGATCGCCGTCCTCGGACAGGGTGTGGGGCACGAAGCCGTAGTTACCCGGATAACGCATCGGGGTGTACAGGAAGCGGTCCACGGTCAGGATCTGCGCATCCTTGTCCATTTCGTACTTGATCGGTTCGCCGCCGAGCGGAACCTCAATGATGACATTGATGTCGTGGGGCGGATTCTTGCCGATCGAAATTGCGTCAAGGCGCATGGGAAGTCTTCCGGTAAAAGCCGTGAATGGATTGCAGGACGGTTTGTCCCGTGAACGGCGTCTGTTTAGGTCCGATCGGCCGCAACAACAAGTGAGACAGAGGTTTTTTTCATCCGGAAGCGGGATGAGCAGGGCTGGCCCGGATCAGGCGCGTCTAGCTGAAGGCCCAGGCGCTGGCGGGAAAGTTCTCGCCGCCAATGCGGAACGCGGCGCGGGCTTGCGGCGCGCCGCCAAGGCCAGCGTAAAACTGGCTGCCGCGCGCGTTGGCGTCGAGGCACCAGATGACCGTGGAGCCGAGGGAGCGCCCCGACAGATCCCGCCGCGCCGCCCGAAACAGCCGGCGGCCAAGGCCCAGCCCCTGGCAGACCGGGTCCAGATACAGGGCGTCGATCTCGCCGCGCTGCGGCAGGGAGAGCATGCGGTTTTGACCATAAATGACATAACCGCCCACCTGATCGCCGACTTCCAGAACCAGCATCTGGCGGCTGCCGGGCTCGTTGCCGCGCGCGGCGTTCTGCCGCCACCATTCAGGGCCGCGCCGGGCAATCATCCGCTCCAGGGCGACGCCGGGCAATACGCCCTGATACGCTTCACGCCAGGCGGCATCGTGCACGATTGAAAGACCCTCGGCGTCGGAGAGTCTGGCGCGACGGATGCTGATGACAAGTTCACGCATAAGGAGAGCGTATGTAACAGCGCCGGGATCGACAAGCTGTGCTGTTCTGACGAAAGCGTGAGGCGTCAGCGTAAAGTATATTTGTGGCCGCCGCCCAGGTAAAACCGCCGGCGACATGGACCGCCAGCCAAAAGCGGCGGTCGCTTTGGATTGTTGCGACTGTCTGCTACACAGCGCGGCCCGATGGGCGGATGCGATTGATCAGGAAGGCAGATGGGGTTTGGTCGACCACTGAAGGACGAGGAGCGCTATGCGCGGCGCATGGCGCGGATCGCCCGCTGGGACAGGCCCGTCGGCGGCGCATGGGACCGCATGCGCGCGTGGACCAACATGTTGCTGGTGGACCACGGCGTGTTCCGCGTCGTTTACCTCAACCTGTTCCGGGTGACGCCCGGGTTCTGGCGCGCCGCCCAGCCGACGCCGACCCAGATTGGCCGGCTGGCGAAGCAGGGCCTGCGCACCATCGTCAATCTGCGTGGCGGCCGCGAATACGGCTCATGGCCGCTGGAGCGCGAGGCCTGCGAGCGCCACGGCGTGACGCTGACGGAGTTCGTGGTGCGCTCGCGGGAGGCGCCGGATCGCGAAACCATCCACGCGGCGAAGCGGTTTTTCGAGACGCTGGAATATCCGGCGCTGGTGCATTGCAAGTCCGGCGCCGACCGGGCCGGCATGATGTCGGCGCTGTACCTGATCCTGCACGAGAAGTTGCCGGTGCGGGAAGCCATGCGACAGCTGTCCTGGCGCTATGGCCACTTCCGTTTCGCCCGCACTGGCGTGCTCGACGCTTTCTTCGACGCCTATCTGCGTGAGGGCGAGGCGAAGGGCGTCGACTTCCTGACCTGGGTGGACACCATCTATGACCCGGAAGCGGTCAAGCGCGACTTCAGGCCGGGGCTGCTCTCGGATCTGGTGGTCGACCGCATCATCCGCCGCGAGTGAACTGATTTTTACAGCGGGGAGTCCGCTTACGGGAAGCGGATTTCGCCTGTCTTTCCGGCTGGCGGCTGTTTCGGCGGCCGGCGCCGGGCCAACGGGACGCGTTTCGCTGGAAACGCCGGCGCCTCAGGCGACGCCGGGCGATGTGGCGACGGGGCTGTCGTCCACCAGCTGCATGCGGCTGAGGCGGGCGTAGACGCCGCCGGCTTCGACCAGGACGGCGTGGGTTCCTGTCTCGATGATCTGGCCCTGATCCATCACCACGATCTGGTCCGCTTCCCGCACGGTGGCGAGGCGGTGGGCGATGACGAGGGTGGTGCGTCCACGCATCAGCCGGGCCAAAGCGGTCTGGACGATCTGCTCGCTTTCGGCGTCGAGAGCGCTGGTGGCCTCATCCAGCAGCAGGACCGGCGCGTCCTTGAGAATGGCGCGGGCCAGCGATATGCGCTGGCGCTCGCCGCCGGAGAGGCGCGAGCCGCCATGGCCGACGCGGGTGGCGTAGCCTTCCGGCAGGCGGCTGATGAAGCCGTGCGCCGCCGCTGCTTCCGCCGCCGCCTGGATTTCGGCGTCGGTGGCGTCGGGGCGGCCGAAGGCGATATTGGCGTGCACGGTGTCGTCGAACAGCACCACGTCCTGGCTGACCACGGCGATCTGGCGGCGCAATGATTGCAGCGTCACGGCGCGCACGTCGGCGCCGTCGATGCGCACCGCCCCGTCCGTCACGTCGTACAGGCGCGGAACCAGCGCCATCAGCGTCGATTTGCCGGAGCCGGAGCGGCCAACCAGCGCCGTCACCGCGCCGGCCGGAACGTTGAGGGTGACGTCGCGCAGCGCCGTCGCCCCGCTATGGTAGTGGAAGCTGACCCGGTCGAAGGCGATGGCGCCGGCGCTCACCTGCAGGTCCGCGGCGCCGGGCTGGTCGACAATGGTCGGGCTCCGGTCCATGATGGCGTAATAACGCTTCAGCGCCGCCATGGCCTCCTGGACGATGGCGTTGAGATTGCCGATGGAACGCATCGGCTGGGCGGCAAGCAGCAGCGCCGTGACGAAGCCGGTGAATTCGCCAACGGTGCTCTCGCCGCGCGAAATGCGCAGGCCGATGAGCACCAGCACGCCAGCCACGGCGACGCCGCCGCCGACTTCCAGGAGCGGATCGAGGCGGCCGCGCGCGTTGGCGGCCTTCATCTTCAGCTTGCGCACCTCGTCGAACGCCCGCCAGGCGCGTTGCTTGAGATAGCCTTCGAGGCTGAAGGTCTTGGCGACGCGGGCGCCGGAGAGGCTTTCGGACACCAGACCAGCCATGGCGCCGATCTGCTCCTGGGTGGAGTTGGCGACCCGGCGGAGTTTCTTGCCGATGCGGCCGATGGGGATGGCGGCGAAAGGCACGACCAGGGCGGCGGCGATGGTCAGCACCGGGTCGATCCACAGCATGGCGCAGATGAGCGCGATGATCTGGGCAAGATCGCGCAGGAACACGGTGGAGATCCGCGTCAGCGCCTCCTTGATGAAGGCGAAGTCGGTGGTGAAGCGCTGGGTGAGGGCGGCGGGACTTTCCTCGCCAAGCTGCGCCAGGTCGGCGTCGATCAGATGGCCATACAGGTCGGTCTGCATGTCCGCTTCGATCTGGGTCACCACCTTGTTGGTGAGCACGCTCTGCGCCAGCAGCGAGAAGCCGCGCACCGAGGTGACGGCGATGACGAACAGCGGCGCATAGAGAATGGCCTGCGTGTCCTTGTTGGTGAAGGCGTCGAAGGCGTGCTTGATCAGCACCGGATAGAGGCCGGTGGCGCCGGCGACCAGGCCGATGCACAGCAGCACCACGGCGAGCATGCGCCAGTGCGCCCGCATCTGGCTTTGCCAGAGGCGGCGGATGGTGGCGATGGTGTCGCCGCTCAGGTCAAGGGCGGCGCTGCGCTTCGGCTTGCTCATGCGGCGGTGGCTATCACGCGGGGGGACCGCCGGCAATTCGGCGCCGGGGCAACACGACGGGGCGGAATATTGCGAAACGGCCGGCCACCCAGGCGGCGATGGACCGCGCGGCGCGAAAAAAATGGCCTCCCGGAAGGGATTCGAACCCCTGACCTACGGTTTAGGAAACCGTTGCTCTATCCTGCTGAGCTACCGGGAGTCCCGCATGGCCGCGGCAGGCGCGGGCATGTAAGATACGCGGATCATATAGCGCGGACGCGGGCCGCCGTCACGTACGCTCGCGGGTTTTTCCAGAATGCGGTGAACCTGGTGACCGGAGGGGAGATGGCGAGGCATGGCGCGCCTGGCTGGCGGACCCTGGTAATGGCCATGTCCATGGGGCTCTGCGGCGTGACCGGACAGGTGATGGCCGGCGCTCCGGCCGGTGACGGCGCCCCTGTGTGCTGGTCCGCGCCCGATGATGTGCGGCTGGCGGTCATGGGCGTCACCGGGCAGGGGGCATTGTTGCTGGCAGGCGGCGCGGTGGCGCGCCTCGCGTGGCTTGACACGCCGGAGCCTTGGCTGCCCGCGCGCAAGGCGGCGCTTGAACAGCTGCTTGGCGGCGCCGGAGCCCCCCCGTCGGAGATCCGGGCGCGCAATGGCGGCGCGCATGACCGCTGGGGTGGATTTGGCGTGGTCGCCGACGTCGCCGTGGCCAGGGGAGACGCGAAGGAGCCATGCGTCAACGTCCAGGCCTGGTTGCTGGGGCAGGGGCTGGCGCGGCTGCGACCGGAATCCGCCAATGAGCCCGCGCCCGCCGGACTTCAGGCCTGGCGGAAGGCGGAGGCGGCCGCGCGGGCGGCCCGGCTTGCCTTGTGGGCCGATCCGGCCTATGCGCCGCTCCCGGCCGATTTACCGCAGGCCATCCTGCGGCGGGAGGGACGTTTCGTGATCGTTGAGGGCGCGGTGACGAGTATTAACGAGCGACCGGGCCTGACCTGGCTGAATTTCGGCTCACGATGGTCTGAAGACATGACAGTCTCGGCGCCGGCGCGAATCTGGCGTATGGTTAAGAGGAGCGGGCTGACGGTTGCCCGGCTGCAGGGGCGCGTGGTCCGCGTCAGGGGTATTGTCGAGAGCAGGGGCGGTCCGATGATCGAGCTTGCTTCGCCCGCCGAGCTTGAAATCGCAGAAACGGGAAGTCGCCCTTGACGAGACGAGCGCTGTGTTTCCCCGGCATCACGCGACGCGTCGTGAGCGTTCCGGCGGTCGCGCTGCTCCTTGCCGGGTGCGTGTCGGCGGACCCGGACGCCATCGCCAGCCTGAAGGTTCCGGAAAGCGCCCCCCGGGTCACGGGGGTGGAGCGCGCCGTGGAGCGTGAGCAGCAGCGGCTGGCGGCCTCGCTGGGCGGGCGCTATCGCTGGGCGCCGATGGACGGCCTGCTGAACCGGGTGGTGGAGCGCATCGCCAGGGTCACGGGCCGGCCGGCCAACGCCTACAGCGTCGAGATTCTGAATTCGCCCACCATCAATGCTTTCGCCCTGCCCAACGGCAAGGTTTACGTAACCCGTGGTCTGCTTGAACTTGCGCGGGACGAGGGTGAGGTGGCGGCGGTTATCGCCCATGAAATCGCCCATGTGACGCTTGAGCACGCCCGGGCGCGCGCCGAACTGGCGCAGCGTTCGGCGCTGGTGACGCGCGTGGTGGCCGATGTGCTCAACGATCCCAACGCCAGCCGGGTGGCGAAAAGCGAGGGGCGGGTGACGCTGGCGCGCTTCTCGCGCGCCCAGGAGCTGGAGGCGGACAGGATCGGCGTCAACGTCATCGCCCGCGCCGGCTATGATCCCTACAGCGCGGCGCGTTTCCTGGTGGCGCTGGATCGCCACGCGAAGCTGCGCAGCGGCAATGGCGGCAAGAGCGCGGACTTTCTCTCGTCGCATCCCTCCACGCCGGAGCGGGTGGCGGCGGCGATCTCGGTGGCGCGTGAAACTGGCGCCAGCGAAACCACCGCCGGCGCGGCGGAGGACTACGCCGGGGCGATCAACGGCATGCTCTATGGCGACGATCCGTCAGCGGGCGTGGTGCGCGGGCGGGTGTTCGCCAGTCCCCGCCTTGCGGTGACCTTCACGGCGCCGGAGGGCTATGCGCTGGAGGCGTCGCCGGAGGCGGTTATTGGCCTTGCCCACGGCGGCTCCGCCGGCGCGTTGCGCTTCGACCATATCGCTGACGTCAGCGACAGCCTGGAGGCGTTCATCGCGTCGGGATGGATCGATGGCCTGGAAGCGCGGAACATTCACGCGCTTGACGGCGGCGCCGCGCCGATGGTTGTCGCCGAAGCCCAGGGGAGAGACTGGATGTTCCTGCTGGGCGCCGTTCGCATCGACAACATCACCTATCGCCTGCTGTACGCCACGCGCGCTCCAGGCGCCCAGGAGCGCGCCAGGTTTGAGGAAAGCCTGCGCAGCATCCGGAAGCTGACGGCGGAAGAAGCGCGCGCCGTGGCGCCGCTGCGCATCCGCATCGTGACCGCCAGGCCTGAGGACACCCAGCAAAGCCTGGCCGCCCGCATGCAGGGCGTCGACAATCCGCTGGCGCGCTTCGCCGCCATCAATGGATTGCGCGAGGGGGAAGCGCCCGTTCCCGGCTATTCCTACAAGATCGTCGACTGACGCCCTGCCGGTGGGCAATCGTCTTGACGGACAACGGACAGGCCGGACGCCAGGGCGTGGACGTCGGGCCGCTTCCGGCCCGGCAGGGCGGTGGGGGCCCGTGGCCGGGCGGGCGTCAGGGCGTTGTGTCCGGGATATGGATGAAGGGCGTCAGCCTCCTGTGTGAGCCGACGTCCCGCTGCCTTGCGGGCCGTCCGCGCCCGCTCGCAATCGCGCGCCCAAAAAGCAAACGCCTCCGGCTCATTGGAACCGGAGGCGTCAACAGGGCTTTTTTGGCAACGGCGTCGCCCGCCATCGCCGGAATGTCCCGCGGTTTGGGGCAGCTTTGATCGGCAGCCTGGATCAGGCGGCCTCTTCCTGAACCTCGTCGTCCTCGGAGGACGCAGCCGCCGCATCGGTCTTGCCGGCGCCGCGGGGGCTCTTGGCGAGGGCTTCCTCAACCAGCTTGCGCCCTTCAGTGTCGGTAATGCGGTTGACGGCGGCGAGCTCCGAAATCACCCGCTCCAGGGCAGCCTCGTAAAGCTGGCGCTCGCTGTAGGACTGCTCCGGCTGGGCGTCGGAGCGGTGCAGGTCGCGCACGACTTCGGCGATGCTGACGAGATCGCCGGAGTTAATCTTCGCTTCGTATTCCTGCGCCCGGCGCGACCACATGGTGCGCTTGACGCGGGCGCGGCCGGTCAGGGTCACGAGCGCCTTCGACACCACCTCGCCGTCCGCCAGCTTGCGCATGCCGACGCTCGCTGCCTTTGAGGTCGGAACACGGAGGGTCATCTTGTCCTTGTCAAAGCTGATCACAAACAGCTCCAGCTTGAAACCGGCGACCTCCTGCTCCTCGATGGCAAGGATGTGGCCAACCCCGTGAGAGGGGTAGACAATGGCCTCTCCAGTCTTGAAACCAAGCTTGTTAGCTGTTTTCTTTGCAGTCATGATTCGGAAAGCCTCCTGATCACGGTCCATTGGGACGTGGTCGTCGACGGTCAGGGCGGACAATCGCCATTGTCACGCGGGTGCAACACAAACGCTGCGCCTGCGCGCTACAAGGTGCTCGCAAAACATCTCCGCCTGCGACGCCAAACGGGTTGAAGCCACAAACAGAAACTCATTTGCCTGATGCCTGGATGGGCAATTGCGCCATGACTTATGGGGCAACGGCCATTCAGCACATTGCATATCACAAATTTGCAAAGAATCAAAGCATTTGCCTGACGGCATGCGCGCCGGGCGCATGTCTGCGTGCGGCCGCGAGGCCAGCCCTGCCGTTGGGACATGCGCGGCGTAGCGTGATTTGCCGGCCCTGACTGCCGTTACGTCCCGAAGGCGCTTTCACGCAGCCGGACCCCGTCCGCTCGGGGGCCGCGCTTCCGCCAGCGCGGGCCGGCGAACCGCTCCCCGGGGTAATCGTGAGGCGTTTGGGCGCAGGGGAGGCGGGATCAGTCGCCTTCGCCCGGCTCCTGCGACAGCAGGGGCAGCTTGCCCGGCTTGCCGTCCCACTCCTTCGCGTCTGGCGGCGCGTCACGCTTGCGGGTGATGTTGGGCCAGGAGACGGACAGGTCGGCATTCAGTTTCAGCCAGTCCTCAAGCCCCGGCTCGGTGTCGGGTTTGATGGCCTCGGCAGGGCATTCGGGTTCACAGACGCCGCAGTCAATACATTCGTCGGGATTGATGACGAGGAAATTTTCACCCTCGTAGAAGCAGTCAACGGGGCAGACCTCGACGCAGTCCGTATACTTGCACTTGATGCAGTTCTCAGTGACGACGTATGTCATCGCGACCTCGTATGAGCCCTGGCGGACGACGCCAGAGGCATTCCTGGAGCGTTTTCCACGCGGGGCTGCGAACCCCTGCCAGCGGATAACGCATCAATGGCGGAATGCCGGTCCGCCATGACCGGAGCTCCGCCTGACCGCCGCGCCTGAAGGCCGGCATGCTCGCAAAGCGCGCCGGACCTGGCGGGACGCGCTTGCGGCGCAAACATCCCGCGCGCGGCGCATCCCTCGTGGCCCGGACGATGCTGAAATAATCCGCGACGACGCCATACTCAACCGGGAATGTTGATTAAGTTATTTCACATTTCCAGCGTGGTTGAATCAGCATTGTCCTCATCCACGCCGCGTCCCGGGCTATTGTCCTCCGGTCCAGCCGTCCCGGTCAGGTCCAGCCAGCATTGCGCCGCTTCCGGCGCCGGGCCGCGCCGATGTGGCAGGCCAAGAATCCGCGCCACGCGCACGCCCTGCGGCAGGTTCAGCGTCAGGACGTCGCCGATCTTTACGCCCTTGCCCGGCGCGTCAACGCGGGCCCCGTTAAGCCGGACCCTGCCGCCGGCGACCAGGGCGACCGCCAGCGACCGGGTGCGCGCCATGCGGGCAAACCAGAGCCATTTGTCGATGCGTTGCCGCTCCTGGGTTTCTGTCATCCGGTCAGACGTTCCTGCGCCTGGCGTCACTAGGGAGAATCCCGCGCGCCGCTGGCGACGCGGCGCCTGGACGAGACGGTTTCCGGCCTCCGCGGGTTCCAAAACCGTTCCGTGGACGCCCTAGCGCTTCAGGCCGGACTTTAGCCCGCGACGGGGACAGGCTGTTTGATGCAACGCAACCCCGGCGGCGAAGGGGGGCGTTTGCAGCAGCACCGCCAGATCCTGTCACCGGGATCTGGCTGCCTGGAACCGGCGCTGACGCGCGCCCTGCCCGCGAAATGGCGACGTTTCGCGGGGATGCGCCCGGGGATCAGGATTTCTTGTCGCTGGACTGCATCCGCTCCTTCAGCGCCAACAGCTTGGCGAAGGGCGAATCCGGGTCAGGCTGCTTTTCCGCCCGCTGCGGCTTGCGATCGCCGCGCTGGTCGCCCCGGGCCTCGTGACGGTTGTCCTGACGCCCCTGGCCCTCATGTCGGGGACGCGGGCGCGTACCTTCCTGACCTGGCGTAAAGCCGCCGCGAAAGCCGCCCTTGCGCCTGTCGTCGCCACGGCGTCCGCCTTCACCAGCGTCCGCCTGGCCTTGGCCGCCCTGACGCTGGCCGCCACGATGACCGCCGCCGCGCTCGCCGTCCTGCTGATTGCCCGGGCCGCCACGTCCGCGTCCGCCGCGTCCGGCGTTGTCACGGCCGCCGCGACCGTGGCGATGGTGCTGGTGACGTTGCGGCCGCCAGATTTCGAGCAGGACCGGCCCGACCTCTTCCGCTGTGGCGGCGTCTTCCACCGCTGCTTCCGCGCCGGCTGTTTCACCAGCGGGCCCGGCCGCCAGCGGTTCGACGGAGGCGTCCGGGGCTGGCGTGGAGGCTTCAGCCGCCGAATCGTCTGCTTCCGGCGCCGGCGTTGCCGTCGCTTCGGCGGCGGCTTCGGTTACCGCTGGGGCTTCCGCCGCCGGAGGCGCGACTTCTTCCGGAGCGGCGCCGGCGTCAACCGGCCCGGCGCTTTCATCGGTCCCGGCCTGGTTCGCTTCGGCTTCGTCCTTCCCGTCCTCGCCCGGCGCGGCTTCCGCCGGCGCGGTCGCGGCGCGGGGGACCAGCGGCACGGTGATGGCCGGGCCTTCGCGCTGCTCCGGGGCGTAGTTCAGGGAGCGCAGGATCGAGGCGAAATCCTCGCCGGCGCATCCCACCAGCGAGGTCATGGCCACGGTGACGACGAAGCCGTCGCCATCGGCCGCGCCAGCCGGCGGCTCGCCCGGCGTTACGCCGGGGCGATAGGTCACGGCCGGGCGGATCAGGTCAGCCAGGCGTTCCAGGATGTCGACGCGCACGGCGCGGGCGCCGCAGACGCGGAAGCCGGCGGCCCGGTAAAGGTCGCGGCCGATTTCGGGATCGAGCACGATCGACGTGCGGCCGGAGGCGGCCAGATGCGGCAGTTCGTCCAGGCCCTTCGTCTCGGCGCCGCCATGCTTGAGCGCCCAGAGCTGCACGGCGAGCGCGCGCGGCGCCGGCTTCAGCAAGGCCGGAAGGTAGATGTGGTAGGCGCCGAAGCGCAGGCCATATTTGCGCAATTGGGCGCGACCATTCTGGTCGAGGCTCTTGACGTCCTGCGCGACTTTCGACCGTTCCAGCACGCCCAGCGCTTCCACCACCTGGAAGGCGACGCCGCGGGCAAGACCCTCGATGTCGGCGGCCTCTTCCAGCGCGGTCAGCGCGCCAAGCAGTTTGGCGATGTGCGACTTCACCCAGAGATCGACGCGCGCCTGGGCTTTCTCGCGCGCTTCGCCCGCCAGCATGTCATCGGCCAGCAGGATGGCGCGCGGCTCGAGCAGTTTGTCGCCGGGGGCCAGCTTCGCGACGATGTCGCCCAGCCAGCGCAGGGAGCCGTCGTTGGACAGCACAAACGCCTCGTCCACCGCCATCGACACCCGCTCGGCCCGGGCTTCAAGCTCGGGGCCAAGCGATTTTTGCGCGGCGGCGCGCAAGGCGCGGGCTTCCGATCCATCCGCCTGCGGGTCAGGCACGAAATGAAGGCCGCGGAGATTGCCCACGTGCTGCCCTTCGACGCTGACTTCGCCCGTGGGCGTGACTACTGCTTCCATATGCGCGTTCTCTCTGAGGCGCCGCATGAGCACGCTTGTGCGCCGGTCCACGAAACGGCTGGCGAGCCGCTCGTGCAATGCATCCGAAAGTTTGTCCTCTACCTGACGGGCGCGCTCCTGCCAATGCTCAGGATCGGCCAGCCAGTCGGGGCGGTTGGCGACATAAGTCCAGGTTCGGACCTGGGCGATGCGCGCCGACAGGGCGTCAATGTCCCCGTCGGTGCGGTCAACAGCGGCTATTTGCCGGGCGAACCAGGTTTCATCAAGGCTGCCGTGGCGCATCAGAGCACGAAATATCGTGCTGACAAGGTCTGCATGGGCGTGTGGCGAGACTTTTCTGTAATCGGGCGTCTGGCAGACGTCCCACAGACGGGCGATATGCTGGGGGTGACGCACCAGGCCGGTCACCCCGACGTCGCCGGCCAGCGCCTCCAGCGCCGCCATGTCATCAGCGGTCTGGGCCCGCGTCAGGCCTCCTTCTTTCGGCGTGGCGGCCAGCGAGGCCAGCAGGCCCCGGATCGAGCGGAAATTCAGGTCGGGATTGCGCCATTGCAGCACGCGCACCGGATCGAAATGGTGCTCCTCTATGGCTTCGGCCAGCTCAGGCTCGAACGCGGGGCAACGTCCGGTCGTGCCAAAGGTTCCATCGCGCATGTAGCGCCCGGCGCGGCCGGCGATTTGGCCGAACTCGGACGGATTGAGACGGCGGAAGCCGAAACCGTCGAACTTGCGGTCGCTGGCGAAGGCGACGTGATGCAGGTCGAGGTTGAGGCCCATGCCGATGGCGTCGGTGGCGACCAGATAATCAACCTCGCCCGACTGGAACATCTCCACCTGGGCGTTGCGGGTGCGCGGCGACAGGGCGCCCAGCACCACAGCCGCGCCGCCTTTCTGGCGGCGGATCAGTTCGGCGACCGCGTACACTTCCTCTACCGAGAAGGCGACGATGGCGGAGCGCGGCGGCAGGCGGGTAATTTTTTTGCCGCCAGCGAACATCAGCGTCGACAGGCGGGGACGGGTGACGATCTCCGCGCCCGGCAGCAGCTTCTGGATCAGCGGCTTCATGGTCAGGGAGCCGATGATCAGCGTCTCATCGCGGCCGCGCATGTTGAGCAGCCGGTCGGTGAAGACGTGACCGCGGCCGAAATCCGCCGCCAGCTGGATTTCGTCGATGGCGCAGAAGGCGACAGAGATGTCGCGCGGCATCGCCTCGATGGTGCAGATCCAGTAGCGCGGGCGCGGCGGCTTGATCTTCTCCTCGCCGGTGATCAGGGCGACATGGGCGGCGCCAACCTTCTCGACCACGCGCTGGTAGACCTCGCGCGCCAGCAACCGCAGCGGCAGGCCGATCATGCCCTCGCCATGGGCCACGAGACGCTCGATGGCCAAATGGGTTTTGCCGGTGTTGGTGGGCCCGAGAATGGCGGTGACGCCGCGGGCGCGTTCGCCAGGAGCGAGGGAGCCGCGGGCGGAAAAGGTGTGTTTGCTCATCACATGGCCGGAGCGCCGGCGCCTTTACGGAAAGCGGAAGGCCGCTTCCCGGAAAGGCATTGGACCGGTTGGCCGGAGCGGACAGCGATTCTCCGGCATGGTCGGCGCCTTCTGGGTTGAGGGGGGCGCTTCCAGGTGGAAGCCAGGTTCTCGCCAGGTTCCCCTGGCAAGTCCCCTGGTCCGGTCGACTGGCCAGGTTATGGTCAGGTCATCCGGATGGTCCCTATATGGGCGCGCCGCAGCGGTTTGTCGCCACCCCACGCGCTTCAGGGGCGCCCGGACGCCCTGGCGCGTCCGTTGAGCTCCGGTAACGCTTGCCCGGCCACGTCTGCCCGGCAACCCGCCTCAGCCTTGGCGGGCGGCGATGGCGTCGGCCACGGCGACGACGCGCTTGCCCATTTCCGCGTGCAGGATCTCGACCATCTTGCCGTCCACCGACAGCACGCCCTTGCCGGCGTTCTCCGGCAGCTGGAAGGCGGCGATGATCTTGCGGGCCCACGCCACCTCGGCGGCTGGCGGCGCGAAAATCTCGTTGGCCGGCTCCACCTGGGTCGGGTGAATCAGGGTCTTGCCGTCAAAACCGAAATCGCGGCCCTGTTCGCACTCGGCGCGGAAGCCATCCATGTCGGAAATGTTGTTGTAGACGCCGTCGAGAATGTCGAGACCCTCGGCGCGGGCGGCGGTGAGGGCCAGCGACAGCCATGGCAACATGGGCGCGCGGCCAGGTACGAAGCGGGCGCGGGTTTCCTTGGCCAGGTCGTTGGTGCCCATGACGAAGCAGGCGAGGCGGGTGGACCTGTCGCGGGCCGCGGCGGAGATGCGGGCGATGTCGAGCATGGCGGCCGGGGTTTCGACCATGGCCCAGACGCGAATGTTGTCCGGCGCGCCGGCCAGCAGCTTGCCAACCTCCTGCAGGGTTTCCGGATTGGACACCTTGGGAATCAGGATGCCGTCGGGACGCGCTGCGGCGGCGGCGAGGATGTCATCGCGACCCCAGGGGGTGTCGAGGCCATTGGCGCGGATGATGACCTCGCGGGGGCCATAACCGCCGGCCTTCACGGCGCCGCACACCTGGTCACGGGCGCTGGCCTTGGCGTCAGGCGCCACCGCGTCTTCCAGGTCAAGAATCAGCGCGTCGGCCGGCAGGGTTTTCGCCTTCTCCAGCGCGCGGGCGTTCGAGCCCGGCATGTAAAGAACGCTGCGGCGGGGGCGAATGGCGGTCATCAGAAACTCCTGGCGTGTGTGGTCGCCGTCCTGTCTGGAACGGCGCGTGTTTCTGGAGGTGTTTGTGCCGGATTTCCGCAATTTCGCAAGCCTGGCGCCGGAGCCATTCAGCCAGGATGCCTCAGGGCTTCGCCATGGCGGCGACCCATGGCGTCAAGCCGCGCACGGCCGCAAACGTTCGGGGTCGCAGACGCGTGCGGACGCCGACGTCTGCTATTGCGCCGGCAAATTCCACATTTTTCAATGGTGCATAAAATGATTGCGTACAAGGCTTTACGGGCGCAAACGGTGTTGCAATCCGTCTGCGGGGCGCCGGTCGCGCGTGTTGCCAGGACGCGTCCTTTGCGGCGCGTCAGGGTCGCCGGCTGCGTGTCCCGGGACATCGTCACCACCCATGACATGGAGCGCCCATGGCCAGAGAAGCTGTCACCCCCGCATTTCCCAGCCGTTTGACGGAGGGGTACAAGGCATTCCTGAACGGGCGCTTTCCCAGCGAACGCAAGCGCTTCGAGGTTCTGGCCGAGCGCGGGCAGAGTCCCGAGACGCTGATTATCGGCTGCTGCGACAGCCGCGTGTCGCCGGAGGTGATTTTCGACGCCAGCCCTGGCGAACTGTTCGTGGTCCGCAACGTGTCCAATCTGGTGCCGCCGTTTGAAACCGGCGGTGATTTCCACGGCACGTCCGCGGCGCTCGAGTTCGCCGTGCAGGCCCTGAAGGTGAAGCACATCGTCGTGCTCGGCCACCAGATGTGCGGCGGCATCAAGGCGTTCGCCAATCATGCCGATCCCCTGTCGCCGGGTGATTTCATTGGCAAATGGATGGCGCAGATCCAGCCGGCGGCCGACGCGCTCGGTCCGCAGGCCCGCAACGCGGCCGATTACATCACCCGGCTGGAGTTCGCGGCCATCGAGCTGTCGCTCCGCAATCTCATGACCTTCCCCTGCGTCCGCATTCTGGCGGAGCGTAACCAGATCGCGCTGCACGGCGCCTATTTCGGCGTGGTCGACGGCGTGCTGCGGGTGCGCAACCCGGAAACCGGTGCATTCGAACCGGCGGTGGACGGTCTGGAGGCGTTGGGCCGGCTGGCGCCGCGCTGCGACTGAACCGCGGCGGCGCGCGTTGAAAACGGCGACGCCGCCCGAAAGGGCGGCGTCTTCAGTTTAGGACACCTTGTGTAATCAGGCCGCCTGCTTCTTCGGGGTCAGCAGCTTGCGGTTGATGAGCGCTTCCGCGATCTGCACGGCGTTGAGGGCCGCGCCCTTGCGCAGGTTGTCCGAAACCACCCACATGGCGAGGCCATTGTCGACGGTGGGATCCTCACGGATGCGCGAGATATAGGTGGCGTCCTCACCGGCCGCCTCGTGCGGGGTGATGTAGCCGCCGGGTTCGCGCTTGTCGATGACGATGCAGCCCGGCGCATTGCGCAGGATGTCACGCGCCTCGTCAGCGGTGATCGGGTTCTCGAACTCGATGTTCACCGATTCCGAATGGGAGATGAACACCGGCACGCGCACGGCGGTGGCGGTCAGCCTGATCTTCGGATCGAGGATCTTCTTGGTCTCAGCCACCATCTTCCACTCTTCCTTGGTGAAGCCGTCTTCCATGAAGACGTCGATCTGCGGAATGAGGTTGAAGGCGATGCGCTTCGGGAACTTGGTGGTCTTCAGTTCGCCGGCGGTGAAGATCGAGCGGGTCTGGTTGAACAGCTCGTCCATGGCGTCCTTGCCGGCGCCGGACACCGACTGGTAGGTCGAGACGACGACGCGCCGGATGGTCGCCCTGTCGTGCAGCGGCTTCAGCGCCACGACGAGCTGGGCGGTCGAGCAGTTCGGATTGGCGATGATGTTCTTCTTCGTGAAGCCGCGCACCGCGTCGCCGTTCACCTCCGGCACAACAAGCGGCACGTCCGGGTCCATGCGGAAAGCCGACGAATTGTCGATGACGACGACGCCCTGGGCGCCCAGCTTCGGCGACCATTCCTTCGACACGTCGCCGCCGGCGGACATCAGGCAGATATCGACGTCGGAGAAGTCGTAGGTGGCGAGATCCTTCACCTTCAGGGTGCGATCACCGTAGGAGACTTCCTGACCGAGGCTGCGGCGCGAGGCCAGCGGCACGACCTCGTCCGCCGGGAAGGCCCGGTCGGCAAGGATTTGCAGCATCTCACGCCCGACGTTGCCGGTGGCGCCGGCGATGGCGACCTTGTAACCCATGGTGATGTTCCTTTCCGCCCCAGAGCCGGCTGGAAGACAGTCCCGTTCCAGGTTGCTGGCGTTCCGTCCGCGCATATGGGGAGTCTGCGCCGGACAAACCACGTTCAGGTCATTCCCGTTCACATGATGAAATCGCGGAAACGCCTGTATTCCTGATCTGAGGCAATTCCGGCGCAGGCCCTGTCGCCGCCGGATTGCCGTCACCCTCCGCGCCGGCCACGCCGGTCGTCAACACGCCGTCCTCACCCGTCGGAGGACGCGGGAGAGGGCGCGATTCAGGGTTTCGCCGTTTTTATCCGGAGAGTGGTGGACGGAATGATGGTGGATGCGGCGGCGGTCGCCGTCCCCAGCGATGCGCCATTCGCCAGATTTCCAGAGAACCTGAGCGGAAGCATGTCAAACGTCCTGCAAGCCGCACCTGTCGCGGCTGGCTTCCACAAGCACGGGACTGGCGCTGTTGTCAATATTTGCGTGAACAACGTGGGGAAGTCGGGGGCCTGCTGGCCATGTGAAGCGGACGTTAACCTGATCCGGCGCAAAGCTGGCGCTGGCGGCAGGTATGCCTCACGTTTTTCGCGTGATGCGGCCTTCCAGCAACGCGAGGACGCGCGGCGGCGACTGGCCGCGCCCTGAGGGTTTTGCATCCATGAAACGCATTGGAACGTTGGCGCGCGCAGGATTGACCGGACACAGGCTGGCCGCCGGCAAACCGACGCGACGCGCGCCAATGCAGGACATGCCCGCCCGCAAGGGCTCATGGCGCGGCGTGGCGGCGCTCTCGGCGCTGCTGCTCGGCGGTTTCGCCGCGTTCATGGCGATGTCCGGCGGCGACGATCCGGCGCCGGCCAGTGCGCCGCCCAGCGCGCCAGCCCGCGCCAGCGCTGAAGGCCCGGTCGCCCCGGAACGGCCGGCGGTTCAGATGGTCAATGGTCAGGACGCCGTGAAGTCTGGCGAGGCCGGCGCCCAGACAGCCGGGCAACCGGACAAATCGCCGGCGGCGGGTTGGGTGGCCGCGCGTGAGGAGCAGCCGGCGTTCCGCCTTGATCCCCTGCCGCAATTGCCGGGAACGGCGGCGCTCAGGGGACTGATGGCCATGACCGGAGCGGTCGAGGGGGTGCTCCACGCCTCCGGCGGCGGCCGTGACGACGCGCTGATCATTGGCGACGCTGGCCAGGCGGGACCGTTGCTGCGCCTTTCCCTGTACCGGCCTGGCTCCGAGCCGCAGCCTGGCGGCTCGTTCTTTGTCGATGTGGCGCGGCGGGCCGGCGAGGCCGGCATGTGGGTGGAGCGATTCGCGCCCCTGCCGTCCCTGGAAACCCGGCTCGGGCCGGTCGACGTTGCCCTGGCCCGTTTTGGCGGGCATGCCGGCGCGCGCAGTTGCGTGACGTTCAGGCAGGTGCGCGCCCAGCCAGATTTGCGCCTGAGCGGCTGGATTTGCCTCGACGGCGATGCGCCCCCCGCGCCTGAGGCCGCGGCCTGCGTTATCGATGCGGTTCGCTGGCAGCGCGATCAGGATGAGCCGCAGATTGCCGCCCTGTTCGCCGCCAATGCGTCGCCGACATCGGCCTGCGCCCAGCCGGCCGCCGGCGATCTGACCAGTTCGGTTCGTCCCGCCGGAGCCACACGGCGCTGAAATTATCCCACCGGGACCGGCCAGGCCCTTGCATGACACAGGGCGTGCGACAATCATCGGCCGGGAGGCGCGGTTGTATCCGCGGGAAATCGTCTGACGCACCTGTCAGGGCGTGAACGGCCGCCTGCCGGAGCACGGTCTTCCGTCCGGCATCGACCCGGCGTCTGATCTGGCCGCGCTTTCTTCCCGCGAAATGGCGTCCGTTTCGCACGACATCGTCCCGGACCTCCGGATTGCCGTGCCCCCTCTCCCCCGCGGGCGGGTGATGCGGCGCGGAGCCGGAGCTGCTTTTGCGCGAGGATTCATGGACAGGCGCACACTCCTGCTTGCATCAGTAGCCGCGGCGACCGCGGCTGGTCTGGCCGCGCCGGCGCGGGCAAAGCCTCCGCGCCGTCAGGCGGCGAAGCACGAGCCGCCTGCGCCGGCGGCGCCTGAGGCGGTGAATGAAGCGATGCGCGGTTTCGCCAGCCTGGACTTCGGGGCCGATGGCCGCGCCTCCTGCCTGATCGTCGCCGATGCGCGCGCTGGCGCAAACGCGCCAGCCAGCGGGCCACAGGCGGATAGTCAGGGGAGCAAGGGGGGCAAGGAGCAGCCTGGCGGCCCGGAACCCAAAACGCTGTGGCGGGCGTCGCACGCGCCTGACGAGCCGCTGTTCGTCGGCAGCGCCATCAAAACCTTCATTCTGGCCGAATTTCTCCGCCAGCATGAGGCGGGCAAGGTTTCCCTCAATGCCCAGGCTCTCATTGATGATTCTGTGCGCTCGCTGTCGAGCCCGGTGTTCCTCAACCTGACCGGCCGCACGCCCCATGTCAGCGTGCTGGAGGCCATGATCACCCACAGCGACAACACCGCGACCGACGTCGCCCTGGCGGCTGCGGGGCCGGCCAACGTCCGGGCGCTGATCCAGAAAGCGGGACTGACGAAAACCCGCATACCGGATTCGACCCGGGCGCTGTTCGGCTGGCTCGCTGGCGGCGACGCCGGCGTTGACCCGGGCTGGCAGGGGCTGCAGGCGATCGCCGCCGGATCCACGCCGCCAAACAGCCGCAGCCCGATGGCGGGCGACGGCCCAAGCATGCGAAGCACGGCGAGCGACCTGGTGGCCTGGCACCGCGCCGCCATGACCGGACGCTTCTTTGAGAAGCCTGAAACCTTGCAGCAGTACCGGCGCATCATGGCCATGGCCGACGCCTTGCCGCAGGTGGTTCCGCCAGACATCCTGGCCTGGGGCAAGGGCGGCAGCATTGACTGGGGCGACTTCCATTGCTTCAGCCTCGCGGGCCAGGTGCTGACCGCAGGCGGGCCGGCGACGTTCTGTTTCACCATTAACTGGCGCGGGCCGAACGCGGACACCCCGCGCATTTTCGCAGCCTACCGGGATGCGGTGCGCAAGGCGTTGACGGAGACATGCAACGCCAGGGCGTGAGGAAGGCGATGCGCTCCAGCGCTCCTGGCGCGCGGGCGCCGTCAGGGGCGCGGCGCTGGCGGCGCCATGGGGGGCGTCGCGCTGGCGTCCGTTCTGGTCACGCCGCTCAGCCCCGGGCGATACTGGCGCAGGACAATTGCTGATTTCGGTAGCGAAGGCGCCGCCGGCGCCCTATCTGATGAAGCGGGACGGCCCCCGCGCGCCGCTGTTGCGCCGCCTGTGGCGGGCCGTACACAAAAACATCCAGGTTCATCGTCAGCCGGGTCCCCCGGGCCCGAATTCGGCGGAAAGGCAGGGAGAACGTCATGCGCGATTACACGAAGTTCTATATCGACGGAAAATGGGTTGAGCCCGCCGCCGGCGCCAAAACCCTCGACGTGATCAATCCGGCTGACGAATCCGTTGCGGGTCGCATTTCGCTGGGCACGGCGGCGGACGTGGACGCCGCGGCAAAGGCGGCGCACCGGGCGTTCCAGACGTTCTCGCGCACCAGCCGTGAAGAGCGCATCGCCCTGCTTGAGCGC
Organism: Camelimonas lactis; assembly: GCF_004342915.1. Lineage (GTDB taxonomy): Bacteria > Pseudomonadota > Alphaproteobacteria > Rhizobiales > Beijerinckiaceae > Camelimonas > Camelimonas lactis. Next base: position 88,349 of record NZ_SLWL01000003.1, on the reverse strand, counting down.
ATCATCGAGGAATACAAGAAGCGCTTCGACGACATGGCCGCGGCCATTACCGAAGAAATGGGCGCCCCAACCGTTCTCGCCCAGCGCGCCCAGGCCCCGATGGGCGTTGGCCACCTGCAGACGGCGCTGAACGTTCTCAAGAATTACAAGTTCGAGGAAGAGCGCGGCGGCACCATCATCGTCAAGGAGCCGATCGGCGTCTGCGGCTTCATCACGCCCTGGAACTGGCCGGTGAACCAGATCGCCTGCAAGGTCGCGCCGGCGCTCGCCACCGGTTGCACCATGGTGCTGAAGCCGTCCGAGATCGCGCCGTTCTCGGGCCAGATCTTCGCCGAGATCATGGACGCCGCTGGCGTGCCGGCCGGCGTGTTCAACCTGGTCAATGGCGACGGCCCGACCGTGGGCGCCGCCATCAGCTCGCACCCGCTGATCGACATGGTGTCGTTCACCGGTTCGACCCGCGCCGGCATCGAGGTGGCGAAGAACGCCGCGCCGACCGTCAAGCGCGTGCACCAGGAGCTGGGCGGCAAGAGCCCGAACATCATTCTCGATGACGCTGACTTCGACCGCGCCGTCTCCGGCGGCGTGCGCAGCGTCATGAACAACTCGGGCCAGTCGTGCAACGCCCCGACCCGCATGCTGGTGCCGGCGGCCCGCATGGAAGAGGCCATCAACATCGCCCGCGCGGCGGCGGAAGCCACCGTGGTCGGCAAGCCCCAGGACAAGGTCACCATCGGTCCGGTGGTGTCCGAGACCCAGTTCAAGAAGATCCAGGGGCTGATCCAGAAGGGCGTCGACGAAGGCGCGACCCTGGTCGCCGGCGGTCCCGGCCGCCCGGAAGGTCTCGACAAGGGCTATTACGTCAAGCCGACCGTATTCGCCAACGTCACCAACGAGATGACCATCGCCAAGGAAGAGATCTTCGGCCCGGTGCTGTCGATCATCGGCTACAAGGACGTGGACGAGGCGGTGCGTATCGGCAATGACACCGAGTATGGCCTCGCCGCCTATGTCTCGGGGTCGGACCCGGCCAAGATACGTGAAGTGGCGTCGCGCCTGCGCGCTGGCCAGGTCATCCTCAACGGCGCCGCGCCGGACCTGATGGCGCCGTTCGGCGGCTACAAGATGTCCGGCAACGGCCGTGAGTGGGGCGATCACGCCTTTGGCGAGTTCCTCGAGGTCAAGGCCGTTCTGGGCGCGCCCAAGCAGGCCGCCGAGTAAGGTCGGGACAGGCTGAAAGCATGAGGCCGGGCGAAAGCCCGGCCTTTTTCGTGCTGGCGCTGGCTGGCGGCGTCAGGCCGCAGGACGCGGGGGCTCCGCCGGCTTCTGGTCCGGCGATTTCTGGGCCTTGATGAATTGCGGCCGCCAGCGGCGGTGCATCCACAGCCACTGTTCGGGATGCTCCAGCACCCAGTTCGCCACCACGTCGGTCATCGCCTGCATGGCCCCGGCCACGTCGATTTCACCGCCGGCGTCGCGGGGCAGTTCCAGCGGCGGCGTCAGTTCGATGCGGAAACGGGCGCCGTCAAGGCGGATGACGCGGGCGCCGTGCACCGGGCAATCGAAGCGACGGGCGAATTTGCCCATGATCGGATTGGTGAGGCAGGGGCGGCCGAGGAACTGCGTGACCACGCCGCGGGTGAAATGCTGGTCGATCAGCATGCCAAGGTGGCCGCCGTTTTCCAGCGCCTCGACCATGGCGAAGGCGGCCCCGGGCCGCGCCGCCTCAAGGCCGCCCATGGTCTGGCTGCGAATTTCCTGCACCGCGCCGGCGATGGCCGGATCGTTGGGCGCCCGGAACACCGCTGTCACCGCAAGATCGTAACGGGCGGCGCAGATCGCCGGCAGCTCCCAGTTGGCCAGATGCGCCGAGAAGATGATGCCTGGCTTCTCGTCCTCGCGCAGGGCGATGAAGTGCTCGATGCCGGAAACCTGAATGCGGCCGTCCGGGTCGGGATTGTCGTAGTTGTAGTCGAAAATCTCCGCCAGATGCGGATATTCGCCGGCGGTGCGCCCCAGATTCTCCCACGATTTGCGGGCAATCGCCTTCAGCTCCGCGTCAGGCCTGTCCGGGAAGGCGGCCCGCAGATTGGCCATGGCGACGCGATTGACGCCCATGAGCGGCCCAATGGCGCGGGCCAGCGCGCCGCCGAGGGCGCTGGAGCGGTCCGGCCCGAGCAGGCGAAAGAAGCCAAAGATGGCGCGCACGGCGCCGAGCATGAGGATGCCGGCGACGCGGGAGCCGGTCTTGCGTATAACAGTCTGGAGGCGTGACACTTTTGATCCGGGGTGCGAATGCGCGCAGGTAAACCAGTTTGCGCGAAAAGGGGAGCCGGTTTTTGCGCGAAGACGCGGTGGCGCGGCGCCGCAGGCGGTTGCTTGCTGCAGCGCGCGGCGGAGCCTGCCAGATGCGGGAAACCGTCCCGTGACAGGTTAGGCGCGCGCCAGCGGTGATGGTAAGACCAGAGCCCGACAAGCCTGGCTGATCGGGTTCCGGTGAAGCCCGGGCGGCCTGGGCTTCACAGCGTCGCGGATGCCTTGGCGTCCGCGCGGCCAGGTTACAGGACGTTTTCCTGGAAGCCAGGTTTGATTGCAAGGAAATGTGGCCCGTGAGCAATGATTCATCCGCGCCGTTTCCCCCTCGCGCCGATCCGGCGGAAGTGGCGCATTTCGACGCCCTGGCGCGGCGGTGGTGGGACCCGGACGGTCCGATGAAGCCGCTGCACCGGTTGAACCCCGTGCGGCTCGCCTTTATCCGCGATGTGGTTTGCGAGCATTTTGGCCGCGACGCGCGGGAAACCGCGCCGTTCGCCGGTCTGACCGCCCTGGATGTCGGTTGCGGCGCCGGCATGTTGTGTGAGCCGCTGCGCCGCATGGGCGCCGCCGTCACCGGGCTGGATCCGGCGCCGGAAAACATCGCTGTCGCCCGGGCGCATGCGGAGGCCGGCGGTCTTGAGATCGCCTATCGCGGCGAACTGGTGGAAGACGTGGCGGCGGCTGGCGAGCGCTTTGACATCGTCACCGCCATGGAAGTGATCGAGCATGTGCCGGACCCGGCAGGCTTCGTCGCCGCCTGCTGCGCCGCCGTGAAGCCGGACGGGGTCCTGTTGATGGCGACGCTGAACCGCACCCGCAAGGCGTGGGCCCTGGCCATCGTAGGGGCCGAATATGTGCTGCGCTGGGTGCCGCGCGGCACCCATGACTGGAACCGCTTCGTCACGCCCGAGGAGCTTGCCGCCTTCATCGCCGGCGGCGGCATGACCGTGCAGCGCACCGAGGGCGTGGTCTACGAGCCCTGGCGCGACGTCTGGCGCCGCTCACGGGACACGGACGTCAATTACATGCTGTCGGCCAGACGGCTGGGCGGCCAGGGCGTTTTCTGATCAGCCAGAATCGGCGGATCGATCAGAAGCCGCCCAAAGTAAAGAAAGCTGGAGCATTTCCGGCCCAGGTTGACCGGAGAGCTCCAGCGCAAACGCCCTTCATCAGGGATCGGCCCGGCGCGTCAGGCGGCCCGGCGGAACGCCTGCGTCGCCATGGCGATCATGGCGACGGAGAAGACCAGGGAGGCGAGGGCGCTGGCGAGATAGACGCCGAGCACGTCGTTCCACAGCGCCAGCGCCAGCCAGCCGCCGCCGATGGCGATGACAAAACGGACGATCGACAGGATGAATGGCCGGCGGATATCGCCAAGGCCCTGGCAGGCGAAATAGGCGGCAAGCCCGGCGCCGAGGATCGGGAAAATCGGCGTCAGGCAATGCAGGTAAAGTTCGCCATAGCGGGAAACCTGCGGATCTGAGGTGAAATGCGCCATCCAGCTCCCGGCGTTCCATGAAACGATGCTGAACGCCAGGCCGATGCCGGCGGCGATGGTCATGCCGGCAAAGGCCGCATGGCGGGCGCGGACAAGATCGCGCGCGCCAACGGCGGTGGCGACCATGGCGATGACCGCCGAACCGAAGGCGAATGTAATGGGCGCCTGCAACAGGTCGAGGCGGGCGGCGGCGCCGTAGCCGGCAATCGCGGCGTTGCCGAAGCGGCCAACCATGCCGGTGACGATAAACAGGGCCATCTGGAACAGCAGCGCTGAAATCGCCGCCAGCAGGCCGACGCTCATGATGTCGCGCACATGGGGCCAGTCAAGACGGATGGCGCGCAGCCGCAGGCGGGCCAGCGCCCGGGGCGACAGCAGATAGGCGCCAATGATCAGCGATCCCACCGCATAGGCGGAGAGAAACGCGACGCCAGCCCCCGCCACGCCCATCCGGGGGAACGGCCCCCACCCCATGATGAGCGTTGGCGACAGGGCCAGATGCGCCAGCTCGCCAACGACAATCGCCGTCGCCGGCACGAGCATGTTGCCCGCGCCCCGGCAGATGTTGGCGAAAATGTTTTGCAGCCAGATCAGCACACAGCCGCTGAAGCCGACGGCGCTGTAGATGACGGCGGCCTCCAGGGCGCCGCCGCTGAGGCCCATGATGCGGTAGAGCGCCGGTCCTCCCGCCAGGGCCAGCGCTGTGAACAGGGCGGCCCCCGCCAGCGCCAGCGCCACGGATACGCCGGCCAGCCGCCGGGCGTCGTCGATAAGGCCGGCGCCAAGCGCCCTGCCCACCGCCGATGACACGCCGGCGCCCACTCCGGCGGCCGTCATGGTCTGCATGATGATGAGCAGCGGGAACACCACGGATACGCCGGCCAGCGCCTCCGGTCCCAGCCAGGAAACGAAAAAGGCGTCGGCGATAATGAAGGTGATGCGGGCGATCGCCTCGCCGACGTTGGGGGCGGCGAGCACCAGCAGGCGCCCGAACACGGGGCCTTCCAGCAGCCAGCGGGTGCGCGGCGACAGGCTGGCGTAACTGGTCGTCGCGGGCGCTGACGGGCACGGGGCCTGAAGCGCGGCGGCGTCGTTGGCGGCAGGGGCGGCGGTGACAGACATGGAGGTTTTCCCGGTGTCCTGGCGCGCCACGCGAGGATGCGGCCGCCGCCAGGCGTTGCGCCGCCAAATGGGCCATGGCGACCGGGCGGCGTCCATTACCCGCAAGGTCATGGAAGGCGTCGGGCGCATGCCGGTTCCGGCCGTGACGCGGCCTCCGGTTCGCGCCGGGCGCCGCCGGTATTCTCCGCCAGGGATCATCCGTGGATGAAAGAATATCGCCCCAGCGGCGGTCACCTGGATCCTGGCGCGTTCAAAAACGCCGGATGACGAGGAGGCGGAAGCAAAAAAAAACCGGGCGACCAGCGGGTCGCCCGGTTTCATGATCTGTCAACGACCGCGGCGATCAGCCAGCGGCGGACTGCTCGATATCAGCCGAATCCGTCGCGCTGTCAGCGCGGGTGCGGCCCCGGCGCCGGCGGGCGCGGACAGGAAAGCGCTCGCCCGTCTCATCGACGCCAGCGTCATCCTGCGCCTGCGCAGCTTCTGACGCGCCCGCATTGTCTTCCGCCACCGGCTCCGGCTGGGTTTCCACCGGCGTGGGGGCCGCGCGCAGCGGCGTGGTCAGGAAAGCGGGCAAACCGCCGGCGTCCGCTTCGTCCGTCGGGAGCTCCACGTCACGCGCCGGAGCGACGTCGCGGTCACGGCGGAAGCGCTCGCGACGGCCGCGTGGCTCACGCTCGCCAGCCGGACGGGGTTCGCTGTTATCGCCAGCGTTCACGCGCGGCTGGCGCTCGCCACGCGCCGGGCGCTCCTGTCGTTCAGCGCGATCTTGCCGCTCAGCGCGATCCTGCCGCTCATAACGCTCGCCGCGCTGGGGGCGATCGAACCGCTCCTGCCGTTCGCGATAGGAGGACGCGCCCTGGCCGGGTTGCGGCGCGCCGGCGGGATAAGCTTCGTCGCCGCCCTGCGGCAGGCGCTGGGTCGCGACCGGCGCGTCGGCGCCGTATTCGTCGTCGACCTCACCCTCATCGGCGTCATCGAAGGCGCGGGGCAGCGCCCCGTAGGCCTGCTGGAACTGCGCCTGGGCCGCCGCGATAATGCGGAAGTAGTGCTCCGCGTGCTGCAGATAATTCTCGGAGGCGACAGGATCGCCGGTGACCTGCGCGTCGCGGGCCAGCTGCGCATATTTCTCGGCAATATGCTGGGCAGTGCCCCTGATCTTCACATCCGGTCCGTTGGACTCGTAGCTGCGCGTCAGGGGGTTGGGGCCCTTGCGGTTGTTCCGTCCCCGCACGCGCCTGTTCTGACCTGGTCTCATCTGTCTCTCATGTGAAGCCATTGTCTTGCACTACTTTCCGATCCGCGCCGGCTTCGCGCGCTGGACGGCCGGGATCAACATCCACAGCGAGCTACAGGGCGCCTCTCTGCGGAGAAGCCGATACCCCTTGCTCAGGTGATCAACTGATGACGGCGCGCATCCGGCCGCCGGCGGGTCCCCGAAACGAAGCCGGTCCCTGACCGGCAATCGCCCGGACAGACGCCAGACCAGGCTTGTTCCCGCCTGGCGCATTCCCGTCCGCGAACTGGTTTCTTTCGCGTTCAAATGCTCTGGTCTGCGGATGCTTCCGTAATCGTCCATCAGCCGTTGTCAGAGCGCAACTGGTCCAGACCCGGGATCCGGGTGACCAGACCAAACTCCAACAATCTGAATCCTGGGACCTTTCCGACGGCCAGACGCTGATCTGGCAGGAAAGACGCCGGGGAGGTACGGCCGATCGACGCGCCCGTAAGGCCGCTTCTCCCTCCGAAGCGCCAGATCACAGGCTCAAATCACGTCGTATGTCGGGTACATTACCTGTTTCGTTCGCCATCGCCAAGCAGAAATTCAGGATCATCGTCCTTGCCGCTCAAGGTCTGGCGCCAGAAACGACCCGCATCACGCCCGCCAGATCCGCTGTAACCTGCGTCGCGGCAAAGCCGGCGGCGCGCATCAACGCCGCGACATCAGCCGCCTGGCCGGCGCCAACCTCGAAGGCCGCCACGCCGCCCGGGCGCAGCAGCCGCATCGCTTCCGGCGCCAGCAGCCGGTAGGGCGCAAGCCCGTCGGGGCCGCCGTCGAGCGCCAGAACCGGATCGTGCAGGCGCACCCCGGCGTCGAGCCCGGCCAGGGAGTGGCTTTCGATATAGGGCGGGTTGGAGACGACCAGATCGAACGGGGCCGCGCCGATGGCCGTCGCCCAGTCGCCCGTCACAAAAGCGCTGCGGCCGCCGACATCGTTGTCGCGGGCGTTGTCGCGAGCGATCATCGCCGCCCCTGGAGCCAGGTCGACGCCGACGCCAAACGCCCGCGGCAGTTCGTTGAGCAGGGCGATCAGGATACACCCCGTGCCGGTCCCCAGATCAAGCAGCCGCAACGGCTGGCCGGCCCGCTGCGCGCCGAGGCGCGTGAGCGCGGCTTCCACCAGGGTTTCCGTGTCGGGGCGCGGCTCCAGCGTCTCCGGGCCAAGCCGGAACTCCATGCCCCAGAACGCCCGCCTGCCCAGCACCCGCCCCGGCGGCTCGCCCGCCAGGCAACGGGCCGCCGCCGCGCGCAGCCGCGCCCGTTCATCGCCGGACAGGGGCGTTTCAGGACTGGCGACGACCTGGACCAGTTCAAGGCCAAGCACGCCGGCAAACAGGATGCGGGCGATGCGGGCGCCTTCGCCCGCGTCGGGAAAGGCCAGGGCCTTGCCCAGCGCCGTCAGGGTTGCGCCACGGCCGGAGCCAGCCGGCAAAGCGTCGAGCATCGCCAGGCCTTCACGCGCCCGGTCATTGGCGACAGCGCTGCTCACGGAGCGTCATCCGAGGCCAGCAATTCGGCCTGGCGGGCGGCCGTCAGGGCGTCCACCAGTTCATCAAGCGCGGCGCCGGCGATCACCTCATCCAGCTTGTAGAGCGTCAGGCCGATGCGATGATCGGTCACACGCCCCTGCGGGAAGTTATAGGTGCGGATCCGCTCGGAACGGTCGCCGGAGCCGACCTGGGAGCGCCGGTCGGCGGCGCGCTCGGCGTCCTTGCGGCCGCGCTCTGCGTCGTGCAGCCGGGCGCGCAGCAGGCTCATGGCTTTCGCCCGGTTGCGATGCTGCGAGCGCTCCTCCTGCACATGCACCACCGTGCCTGTTGGCACGTGAGTGATGCGAATGGCGGATTCGGTCTTGTTGACGTGCTGGCCGCCGGCGCCGCCCGCCCGCATGGTCTCGATGCGAAGATCGCTTTCGTCAATGTCGACGTCGACGTCCTCCGCCTCCGGCAGCACCGCCACTGTCGCCGCCGAGGTGTGGATGCGGCCGGAGCTCTCCGTCGCCGGCACCCGCTGCACGCGATGGACGCCTGATTCGAATTTCAGCCTGGCGAAGACGCTGGCGCCGCGCACTTCGGCGATGATTTCCTTGTAACCGCCAACCACGCCCTCGCTCACCGACAGGGGCTCCACCGTCCAGCCTTTCAGGGCGGCGTAGCGGCTGTACATGCCGAACAGGTCGCCGGCGAACAGCGAGGCTTCGTCGCCGCCGGTTCCGGCCCGAATTTCCAGAATGGCCGATTTTTCATCCGCCTCGTCGCGCGGCAGCAACATCAGCCGCACCTCGTGCGACAGGCGCTCCAGCGCGTCCTCCGCGCCGGCGATTTCGTCCTGGGCCAGCGCCTTCAGGTCGGCGTCAGAAGCGGGATCGTCCAGCACGGCCTGAAGATCCGCGAGATTGTCGCGGGCGCCCTGATATGCGGCGATGGCCGCGGCGACGGGTTCAAGCGCCGCCAGCTCACGCGAAACGCGGGCGAACGTGGCGCCGTCCGGTCCCTCAGCCAGGGTCGCGTTCAACTGGGCGTGACGCGCGAGAATCGCGTCCAGCCGGTCCTCGGGAGGCCTGAATCCGTTCATCGCTTCGCAATGGCAGAAAGCGCGGCCGGTGAAAAGCCGCCAGTTTCAGGGCCGGCGCCGCGCATGACAGGGGCGCCGCGGTTCATACCGGGATGCAGTTGGCTTCGGCAAACGCCTCCAGCCGTGGCCGCAGCGTCTCAAGCTGGCCATCGCAGCGCAGGGCTTCGTCGAGGAAGGCGGTCAACGGCGCCACGTCCAGGGCCAGCAGCATGGCTTTCACCGGCCCCACGGAGGCGGGGGGCATCGACAGGGCGCGGAAGCCGAGACCCACCAGCGTCATGGCCTCCAGCGGCCGCCCCGACATCTCGCCGCACACCGTGGCCGGACAATTGTGACGGGCAGCGGTGTGAGCGATATGCCGCAAGGCGCGCAGCGCGGCCGGGCCGAGCGGATCGAAACGGCCAGCCACGTGGCGGTTTTCGCGGTCAGCCGCGAACAGGAACTGCATCAGGTCGTTCGAGCCCACGGAGATGAAATCGGCCTCGGCGCAGATTTCTTCAAGCTGGAACAGCAACGACGGCACCTCGACCATGACGCCGAGCCTGACCTCCGCCGGAACGGCATGGCCATGCCGCTTCAGGTAGGCCCGCTCGCGCGCCACCAAAGCGCGGGCGCGCAGGAACTCGTCGACGGTCGCCACCATCGGGAACATGACGCGCAGCGAGCGGCCGGCGGCGGCGCGCAGCAGGGCGCGCATCTGGGCCCGCAGCAGCGCCGGCCGGTCAAGGGCGATGCGGATGGCGCGCCAGCCGAGGGCCGGGTTCTCCTCCTCGACGCGCTCCATGTAGGGCAGCACCTTGTCGCCGCCAATGTCCAGGGTGCGGAACGTCACCGGCGCTTCACCCGCGCCCTGCAGCACCTGCTCGTAAAGCATCTGCTGCTCTGTGGTGGAGGGCAGCTTTTCCGCCACCATGAACTGCAGTTCGGTGCGGAACAGCCCGACGCCCGCCGCGCCGGATTCGGCCAGATGCGGCATGTCGACCAGCAGGCCGGCGTTGATGTTCAGCCGGACGTGCACCCCGTCCTTCGAGGTAGAGGGCAGCTTGCGCAGGCGCTTGTATTTGGCCTGGGCGCGGGCGCGCAGCCGGGCCTTTTCCGCATAGGCGGCCTCCACATTGGGCTGCGGGCGGATCTGGACTTCGCCGGCGACGCCGTCGACGATGATGGCGTCGCCCGCTTCGACAAGTGAGACGATATTGTCGATCTCGCTGACAGCCGGAATGCCCAACGCCCGGGCGACAATGGCGATATGGCTGGTCTTGCCGCCCTCTTCCAGCACCAGGCCGCGCAGGCGGGAGCGATCATAGTCGAGCAGCGCCGCCGGCCCCATGGAGCGCGCCACCAGAATGGCGTTGTCCGGCAGTTCCTCGCGCGCCGCGGTGAAATTGGCGCCGGACAGTTCATGCAGCAGCCGGTTGGCCAGTTCGTCCAGGTCGTGCAGGCGCTCGCGCAGGTAGGGGTCGGTCTGGCGCAGGATGCGGGCGCGGGTATCGGACTGCACGCGCTCGACCGCGCCCTCCGCCGTCAGGCCGGTGTGGATGGCCTCGCGTATCCGCCGCAGCCAGCCCTGGTCATTGGCGAACATCCGCACGGTTTCGAGCACGTCGCGGTGCTCGCCGCTATGGGCGACGTCGCCGCGCGCCAGCAGGTTGTCGATGCGCGCCCTGAGGCTGGTGATGGCGCCGTCGATGCGCGCCAGTTCTCCGGCGACGTCGTCGGCGATCAGCTTCTGCACCACCACGCGCGGCTCATGCAGCACCACGTAGCCAAGGCCGATGCCCTCCGACAGGGAGGCGCCGCGCTGGGCCAGCGAGCGGCGGATGGCGATGTCCTGGCCAGGCTCCACCAGGGTTTGCAGATCGCCCGAGGCCACCATTTCGGCGATGACCATGGTGGTGGTCTGCAGCGCCTCGATTTCTTCTTCGGTGTAGATGCGGTAGGCGCGGTTCTGCACCACCAGCACGCCAAGGGTGTTGCCGGCGCGCAGGATCGGCACGCCAAGGAACGAGTGATAGATTTCCTCGCCCGTCTCCGGCTTGTAGGAGAACGCCTCGTGGCTCTGGGCGTCGGAAAGGGCCAGCGGTTCGGCGCTGGCGGCGATCAGGCCGACGAGGCCCTCATCGGAATTGATGATGGTGCGGTGAACGGCCTCGCGCTTGAGGCCTTCCGTCGCGTACAGCTCCAGGTTTCCGTCGGCGCGGAGCACATAGACCGAGCAAACCTCGGCCACCATGTTGCTGGCGATCAGAACGACGATGCGGTCGAGCTTCTCCTGGGCGCTGACTGTCTCCGCCATCACCTCGCGGAGACGGCGCAGGAGCACGCGTGGGCCGCCAAGAGCGCCTCGCATCAGCAAGCACCTCGCTCAGGCCGGATTTCCGGCACGTTCCGCCACCGGGGACCAGTCGCGCGGAGTGGACGAAAGACGGCGTTGTTCGCCGCCCGTTCTGATAGTGTTCTATAAGGGAGTCGCAACCATTCCCGCAAGTCGCGCGCCTTGCGGCTTCCGCTTCCGGCGCATGGGTCTTTGGTCGAACGGGGCCTCCGGCTCCCCGCATGAACATGCCTGGTTCGCACCGCGCCGGCGTCCTACCAGGCCGCCTCGTAGATCCCCAGGGCGTCGGCCTCCGACAGCGGGCGCGGATTGTTGACCAGCAGCCGGGTCTGCTTCATGGCGTCGCGCGCCAGCCCGGGCAGGACCTCCCGGCCGGCCCGGTTGCCGTTTCCCGCCGCGACGTCGCGCAGGCGCGTGGGCAGGCCGATTTCTTCGATCAGGTGGGCCAGCGCATCGGCCAGCGCCAGACCGCGCCTTGACGCGGGCGTCCCGGCGAGAAACGGGAACAGGGCCGGCGCGACCCCGGCATAGGCGCCGCCGTCGGTTTCGCAGTTGAAGCGCAGCACGTGCGGCAACACCAGCGCGTTCGACAGGCCATGCGCCACATGGAAGTGCGCCCCGACCGGATAGGCCAGCGCATGCACGGCGGCGACCGGCGAATTGGCGAAGGCCTGGCCAGCCAGCATGGCGCCGAGCATCATCTGGCAGCGCGCCTCCGGGTGGGTGCCCTCGCGCACGGCGGAGCGAATGCCGTCGCCGAGCAGGCGCAGCGCCTCGCGAGCCAGCAGCCGGGACAGCGGGTTGTTGTTGGGGTTCAGCGATTCGTGCGCCTCTATGGCGTGCACCATGGCGTCGACGCCGGTGGCGGCGGTGACATGGTGCGGCAGGCCATAGGTCAGCTCCGGATCGAGCAGCGCCACGTCCGGCAGCAGCAACGGCGACACCACGCCCTGCTTTTCCCGGGCGCCGGTGGTGACCACCGCCACCGGCGTCACTTCCGAGCCCGTGCCCGCCGTGGTCGGAACCAGCATCAATGGCAAACGTGGCCCCACGGCCTTGCCGACGCCGTAGATATCGCCCAGCGCCGCGCCGGTTCGCGCCAGCAGCGCCACCAGCTTGGCCGTATCCATGGGCGAACCGCCGCCGAAGCCGATCACCGCCGTGGCCCGCATGGCGCGCGCCTGCGCCACGGCGGCCAGCACCACCGCCTCGGGTGGATCGGCGACGACCCCATCGAACACCTCTGTCGCAAGGCCGGCGGCGCGCAGGGATCGCAACGCCGGGTCGAGCAGGTGCGCGGCGACGACGCCCTGGTCCGTCACCAGCAACACCCGGGCGTTGGCGCCGTCAGAAGCCGCTTCACCAGAAGCCGGCCCGCAAAGCCGTTGCAGCGCCAGTTCGCCAATGCGCCCTGAAACGCCAGCCCCGAAAACGATGGAATGCGCGGTGTCGAATGTGAACGGTTTCATGGCGGCGGCTCCCGTCATGCAGGAGCCCCCATGGTCCCGCGCCCAACCGGCCCAGGCCCACCGCTCCAGCGTCATCTGTCGGAGCATTCGGGCCGGGCGTCGCGGCGCGGCCGGGCTCCGCTTCGCTGGAGGCGCGGCGCGTCGGCGGTATTGCCCCTGCGACCGGTTCTGGCAGCGTCGGGCAAGCCTGGCCCCAATTGGCGCCGATGTCATCTGCCCGTGGATCATTTTCCCGCCAGGCGGGGCGGATTTCATCGGCGCGGAAAGGTCCTGTCAGCCCTTGCGCCGCGGAACCGCCGCCATGGCGTCTGCGTCCACCTTCAAAGCGTCGATGAGGCGGGCCTTGGCGGAGCCAGGCCGCAGCGGCTTCTGCTGGCTCTCATGCGGCGCCCAGCCGGACATCCACACCAGCTCGAAGGTGGCGCGCACCCGCCCGTCCGCATCGGCGAAGCGTTGCAGATACACCTCGGCCATGCGCATCAGCGTGTCGCGGCGCAGGGGTTTGCGCAGGCGATCGACCAAAGCGTTGCCGGCGCCCATGGCGCGCAGGTCGGCGGCGAGGCGCAACGGGTGGCCGTAGCGCACCGTCAGGCTTTCCAGGTCGGCGACCGGCAGGGCGAAGCCGGCGCGTTGCAGCAGCGCGCCCATGTCACGCACGTCGGCGAAGGGGGCCACGCGCGGGCTGACGCCGCCCGTCGTCTCCGCCTCCGCCTGGGTGAACGCCTGGCGCAGTTCCGTGAGCGTGGCGCCGCCGGGGAGACAGCCGATGAACAGGCCGTCCGGCTTCAGCGCCCGGCGTATCTGCGCCATGGCTCCCGGCAGATCGTTCACCCCCTGCAATGACAGCACGCCGACGATCAGATCAAAGGATTCCGGCGCGAACGGCAGCGCTTCCTCATCAACCACCACGTCGCCGCCAAGCCCCTGGCCAACGGGCGCGCGCACCACCCGCGCGACGCCGCGCCGGCGTAATGCGTCGCGCACCTGCTCGCCCGGCCCGCCGAGATCGAGGGCGCAGGAAAAGTCGCGTTTGATCGCCGACAGGCGCAGATCGAGGTCTTCCGCCACCCGGTCGACCAGAAAATCCGCCAGCCCGGCCCTGGCGGCGCGCTCAAGATAACGGCGCGCCAGCGGGCGATCGAAAACCAGCGGCGCGGCGGCGCCCTCAGGCGTATCGGGAGCGGACATGCGGCTTTCCTGTTCCGGGCTTCCGGCTCCGGCGGCTGCCGGCCCTTGCCCCGCAGATGGCGTGAAATCCGCTTCAACCTGCGCGGCGGCCATTTATGATGCCGCTTATATGGCGCGTGGCGGTCCACGGTCAAAGCAGGGAAGCCGCCCGGATGACGGAAACCCAGAACGCTGCCCAATACGCTCCCGAAGATGATGGCCAGGCTCGCCTGGCGGCGTGGCGGCGATTGCCGGCGCTGTTCGCCGGCGTGCGGCGCGCCGGCCTCAATATGCTGTACCCGCCCATCTGCCTGCATTGCAGCCAGGCGATCAGCGCGCCGCACGCCCTGTGCCCGGCCTGCTGGCGCAGCCTCGGCTTCATCACCCGGCCCTGCTGTGAGCGCCTCGGCGCGCCGTTCGCCACGGATCCCGGCGCGGGCGTTGTGTCGCCGGCGGCCATCGCCGATCCGCCGCCCTGGAGCAGGGCCCGCGCGGCGGTGCGTTATGACGGGGTGGCGCGCGATCTGGTGCACGCGATGAAGTTCGGCGACCGCCCCGACATCGCCCATTTGCTGGGACGGATGATGGCGACCGCCGGCGCGGGGTTGCTGGCGGAGGCGGACCTGTTGACGCCGACGCCCCTGCACCGGACGCGCCTGTGGAGCCGGCGCTTCAACCAGGCGGCGGCGCTGGCGGCGGCGGTGAGCCGGCATGGCGGGCCGCCAGCGGTTCCCGACATCCTGCGCCGCGTGCGCCGCACGGCGCCGCAGGTGGGGCTGACGCGCACGGCGCGGGCCAGCAATCTGCGGGGGGCGTTCGTCGTGGCGCCCGGCGCCCGGGCCCGGATCGTGGGCAAGCGGGTGTTGCTGGTGGACGATGTGATGACCTCCGGGGCCACCGCCGCCGCGGCGACGCGGGCGCTGCTGAAGGCCGGCGCGGCGCAGGTGGACGTGCTGACCTTTGCCCTGGTGGTTCGCGCCGGATGAAACCGGCAGGTTTGAACATGGCCGGTCAGATGGGTGACGGCGGCGGCGCGGCGCGCCATATAATGAACCTGGACAGCTTTACGACGGTTGCATGGAGTTACCGGTGCCGCACATCGCCATCTACACCAAATCCACCTGCCCTTATTGCCACGCGGCCAAGCAGCTGCTGAACGCCAAAGGGGCGACGTTCGAGGAGATCGACATCCTGCAACACCCGGAGCAGCGGGCGACAATGATTGATCGCGCTGGCGGGCGCACCACCGTGCCGCAGATATTTATTGGCGACCAGCATGTGGGCGGCAGCGACGATCTGCATGCGCTCGACGCCGCCGGCAAGCTTGATCCCCTGCTGAAGGGCTAACGCCCTGGCTCCGGTCCCGGGAGCGTGGATGGCATCGCCGCCTCGCGGTTTGCGGGAATGGAGCCAGGCTCCAGCATGTTCGGGCGCAGGCGCCCGGTATTTCAGAACGGAGCACAGACTGCCTGAGCGGGATGTTTGCTCTGACGCCGCCACGCCCGGAGGAGGCCGCCATGACCGAGGAAGCAGGAGTCGCCGCCGCGGCCGGACAACAGGATGCGCCTTCGCCGGCGACCGGCGCGACGCGCGGCTCAGGCCATGGCGCGACGCCGCCGACCACGCCATTGACCGTCGCCTGCGTGCAGATGCGCTCCAGCCGTGACCCGGCGGAGAATCGCGAAACCGCCATTCGCCTGATCGGCGAGGCGGCGGACGCCGGCGCGGCCTATATCCAGACCCCGGAAATGACCGGGCTGGTCGAGCGCTCGCGCGCTGGCCTGATGGAAAATATCCATAGCCAGGATGAGGACCCGCTGATTCCCGCCGTGCAGGACCTGGCGCGGCGGCGCGGCGTCACCGTTCACATTGGGTCGCTGGCCTTGCGCGCCGGCGACAAGGTGGCCAACCGCGCCATCATCATTGGCGCCAGCGGCGACATCCTCGCCACCTACGACAAGATTCACCTGTTCGACGTCGATTTGCCCAATGGCGAGAGCTGGCGCGAGTCGGGCGCCTACACGGGCGGCGACGTGGCGCCTGTGGTGCGCACGCCGGTGGGGCGCGTCGGCGTCACCATCTGCTACGACCTGCGCTTTCCCTATCTGTATCGCGCCCTTGCGGAGGCCGGGGCCGATATCCTCACCGCGCCCGCCTGCTTCACCCGCCAGACCGGCGAGGCGCACTGGCAGGTGCTGCAACGGGCCCGCGCCATCGAGAATGGCGCCTTCGTCATCTCGGCGGCCCAGGGAGGGCGGCACGCGGATGGCCGCGAAACGTACGGCCATTCCATCATCGTCGACCCGTGGGGCGTGGTGCTGGCGGAAGCCGGCGAGGCGCCCGGCGTCATTCTGGCCAGCATCGATCTGGCGGCGGTGGCGGCGGCGCGCCAGCGCATTCCGGCGTTGCGGCACACCCGGCCATTTTCGGTGCGCCGGGTCGGCTGAGCCGTCTGGTGGAAAAGTCCGGCGAAAGTGCTTATCTGACGCCTGTGGCGCGATCCGCGAAGGCCCGGCGACCGGGACGCGGGACGCGGCCGCAACCACCATTCAGGCTGGCGCCGCCAGCCGGCAGCCAGGGGCGAGAGGCGCGCTGCGCGGATGATCCGTTACACGTTGGCCTGCGATCAGGGGCACGAATTCGAAAGCTGGTTCGCCGACAGCCAGGCTTATGACGCCCAGGCGGCGGCGGGTTTTGTCTCATGTCCGCAATGCGGTTCGCTGAAGGTCGGCAAGACCATCATGGCTCCGGCGCTGGCCCGCTCCGCCGCGCATGATCGCGCCGTCACGGTCGACGCCCCGCCAGCATCCGCCGGGCCGGCGCAGCCGGCGGCGGCTGTTCCCGACGTCATGAGCGACGAAGCCGCCCGGCGGGTGCGGGCGGTGATGCGCGCCGTGCGCCATTATGTGGTGCAGAACACCATCGACGTGGGCGCGCAATTTCCTGACGAGGCGCGGCGCATCCATTCTGGCGAAGCCGAGGCGCGGGCCATTCGCGGCGAAGCGCGGCCGGAAGAGGTGCGGGCGCTGCTGGAGGAGGGCGTCGACATCATGCCGCTGCCCGCCCTCCCCGATGATCTGAACTGAACGGCGCCTCACGGCGCGGACGCCACAACGGCCTGGCGCCGCAGGCAGGCGTATTGCAGCGCGGCCAACGCCGCGACCCACACCGCCTGGGCAAGGACAAATGCGACCCCGAAGGCGTTGGGCGTCACCCAGCCGGCGGCGATGATCGCGACCGACTCAATCGCCCATAGCGCGTTGCAGACAACGACCGCCAGGACAGCCGCCCGGGGGACCCGGGCGCTGCGGGCCAGCAGGCCGACGGCGCCGCCGAAGACAATGAGGAATACCCCCGCATAGCGCAACAGCGGTTCTGGCAGGGCCAGCAACGACGCCAGATGGCCGCCGCCGATCGCCATCAGCGCGCCCGCGCCAAGGCAGGTCACGGCGTCAAGAACAAGAAGGTTGCGCAGCATGGGGCTGGTGTGAAAACGGGTCATGACCGGACTCCCTGGTTGGTGTGTTGCTCCGGGCCGCGGGCGATCAGCTGGCGGGCGGCGGATCGCCGGGCTTCTGGTCGATAAAGCCGGTGACGTTGCTGAACCGGCCGCCGTCGACGCGGGCGAAATCGGTTCCGGCGGCGACGGAGGCACCGCCGGCCGGCCCCAGCGACCAGGAGAAGCGCACGCAGTCGCCGGTGGCTTCAGGTTCGCCGCGCAGGTTGAATGACAAGCCGGCAAACTGTTGCTGCGCCGCGCCGACCATGCCGGAGATGCCGTCAGGACCTTCGCCGGCCATCATCGGATCAAGATAGGCCGCGCCGCGGGTGAACAGCTCCGTGGCGAGCGCCTGCCGGCGGGTGGCGTCGGCCTCATTCCATAAGGCGATGTACTGCGTCGCGAGGCGCCGGGCGGCTTCCGCAGGGAGATGGGCTTGCTGTTGCATGACGTATCCTTTCGCGTTGATCCTGCAGCGGATCGTGACGTCATCATGCGCGGCCGCATGAGCCCTGGCGATTACGCGGGAGGTAACGGCGGCGCCATGGGCGTCTGGCGCACGCCAGAAGCCGGGCTGGACCGGCGCGGCGGGACCATGCACATTGCCGGCAATACGATGACGGGCGGCTTCGCCCGGAAATGGCTGGCGGTTATGGCCGACCGGGGGGAGGATGGATCGATGCAACGGGCGCACGACAGCGACGCCGGAAACATGGTGGATGGGGCGCTGCATCCGCTGGACGCGGCGACGCAACTGACCTGGACCGGGGATGGCTTCACCGGTCTGATGACGCGGGCTTACTGGAACTTCGCCGGTCCCTATGGCGGGCTGACCGCCGCCCTGCTGATGCGGGCGCTCATGCAGCACCCGGAGCGGCGCGGCGATCCCATCGCCCTGACTGTGAACTATTGCGCCACCATTGCTGAAGGTCCGCTCCGCATCAGCCTGCGGGCGGCCCGCACCAACCGATCGACCCAGCACTGGTTCCTGGAGCTTGCCCAGGGCGACGACGCGCCGGCCATCACCGCCACGGCCATTTGCAGCGCCCGCCCCGAAACCTGGAGCCACCGCCCGGCGCAGCCGCCGTCGCTGCCGCCGGAGGCGGAGCTGGTGCGCTTTCCATGGGAGAAATCGCCCTGCGCCTGGATGTCGCGTTATGACGTGCGGCTCGATCGCTACACGCCGCTGGCGCCGCGGCCCCTGGCGGAGCCGGTCGCCGGCGCCCAGACCGGCCTGATGCGCGATGAGCCGCCAAGGCCGCTCGATTTCGTCTCGCTGGCGGCCTTCGCCGATTGTTTCTTCGCGCGGGTGTTCGTGGCGCGCGGAACGTTGATGCCGGTGGGCACCATTTCCATGACAACCTGGTTCCACGCGACAGCCGAGGCCCTGGCGCGGCAGGGCGAGGCGCCCCTGATCGGCCACGCCGACACGCGGGTGTACAACCACGGCTATCACGACCAGTCGGCCGAGTTGTGGAGCCGGGACGGAACCCTGCTGGCCACAAGCCATCAGCTTGTCTATTTCCGCGATCCGCCTGTACATCCCGCTTGACGGCGGAGCGCAAACAGGGCGCCATGCGCGGCAAGGTCTGGCCGGAGCGGACGCCCGGAATTCAGGCTCATCGGGAGGAACACATGCTTGGTTACATGACCCTCGGCTCCAACAACCTGGACGCCGCAGGCAAGTTTTATGACGCGATTGCCGCCGACCTTGGCGCCAGGCGCACGGTCGACAACGAGCGCATGATCGGCTGGGGCCGCAAGGGCGCCGCCGGGATCATGGTTTGCAAGCCCTATGACGGCAAGGCGGCGACGGTGGGCAATGGCGTGATGCCGGCGCTCGCCGCGCCCGACCGCGCGTCGGTGGACAAGGCCTACCAGACGGCGCTGGCCAACGGCGCCACCGATGAGGGCGCGCCTGGCGAGCGCATGCCGACCTTCTACGGCGCCTATTTCCGCGACCCGGAAGGCAACAAGGTCTGCGTTTTCCATATGGGCTGAGGCTTTTCAGCCCCGCCGCCATGTGTGATCTGGCCGGGTGTTCCGGCCAGATTTTTTTTGCGCCCGGCGCCTTTTTCGGTCGCGCCCTAGATGGCGCGCGCCTCGCGCAGGCGCGCGATCTCCGCCTCATCAACGCCGATGCTGCGCAGGATCTGGTCGGTGTGCTCGCCGTTCAGGGGGGCCCGCGAGCGGATCTCGCCCGGGGTGCGCGACAGCACCATGGGCGGCTGCGGCAGCAGGGCGGCCTGCGCCATGCCCGGGAAGTCGACCGGTTGCAGGTAACCGGTTTCCCGCAGGTGCGGGTCCTCCAGCACTTCCTGCGGCGTCAGCACCGGCGCGGCGGGGATGCGCGCCTGCGCCAGCGCGGCGATCGCTTCATCGGTGGTTCTTTCCGCCAGCCAGGCGGCCAGCCGGGCGCTGATCAGCGCCGCGTTGTCACCACGCGCCAGGTCGTTGGCGAATTTCGGATCATTCAGCCAGTAATCCTCATCGCCCATCAGCTTCACCCAACGTTTGTAGATGGGCTGCCCGGTGACGGCGACGAGCACATGCCCGTCCTTCGTCGGCAGAATGTCTGAGGGGGCGGAGGTTTGCCCGCGGTTGCCGGTTGGCGTGCGGTTGATCTGGATGGCGGCCTGCTCGATGAGGGTGGAGCCCATCATGTTGACGGCGGTGCGCAGCAGCGCGCCTTCAACGATTTGCCCCTTGCCGGTGCGCGCCCGGTCCATCAGCGCGATCAGCGCGCCGAACGCCATGCCGAAGGCGGTGCCGAAATCGACATAAGGCGCGACGGCGCGCACGGGTTGGCCCGGCTGACCGGTCATGTAGGCGGCGCCCGACATGGCCTGGCCGATGGAATCAAAGCCGACGCGGTCGCGATAGGGGCCAACGGCGCCAAACGCCGAGGCGGTGACCAGGATGATGTCGGGTTTGACGGCGGTGAGGCTGTCGTAATCCAGCTTCATGGCGCGCAGGGTGTCCGGCGGCAGGTTGGCGACGACAATGTCAGCGGAGGCGACCAGCTTGCGGACGATGGCGGCGCCGTCCTCGCTCATGGGATCAAGCGTCATGCCGCGCTTGTTGCGGTTCATCTGCATGAACATGCCGCCGGCGCCGGACTCGCAGATCGGCGCGATATAACGGTCCTCGCCGCCCTCGCGTTTTTCGATGCGGATGACGTCGGCTCCAAAATCCGCCAGCAGCGCGGCGCAATAGGGGCCAGCGATGAAGCGGCCAAAATCCAGCACGCGGACGCCGGACAGCACCTGCGACATGACTTCCCTCCCAATATGTTGCGGGTCTTCGCCCTTGCGGCGCAGTCTAGGGGAGCATCGGTCGCAGTGGAATTGAATTTCGCTCGAACGGGCATGGGCCGGGAAGCGGGCTCCGGTTCCGGCCGGCGCGCGCGATCGTGAAGGGATGCGGACGGCGCCGCGCCGAAACCGGCGTATTTCATCGGCTTGCGCCGGTTTCCCGCGTGGCGGGCTCCCCATGTATTCCTGTATTCTCTGAAGCAGCATCCAGTCTGGCGCATTGCCGGGGCGCGCCGGATGCTGCTGACGCATGCGATCAGGTCCGTGTCTCACCGGCGGAGGCGGGGCTTTCGGGCCTGATAAAAAACAACCGTCCCCTCTGGTGTTGCCGGTCAGCAACACCCAGATACGTCAGTGCCGGCGCAGTGCGCCAGCGACGTATTCCGGCAGTCGCCTCCCGAGGGGCCGCCGTCGCGGGTCGCCCCATATGCGGGGGCCCGAAAGGAGATGCGCATGAACATTGACAAATACACCGACCGTTCGAAGGGCTTCCTCCAGTCGGCGCAGGGGCTTGCCCTGCGTGAAAATCACCAGCAGTTCACGCCCGAGCACCTGCTGAAGGTGCTGCTGGATGATCCCGAGGGCCTCGCCGCCGGGCTGATTGACCGCGCTGGCGGCAACTCGCGTCTGGCGCTGCAGCAGACCGGGCAGGCGCTGGGCCGTTTGCCGAAAGTGCAGGGCGGAAGCGGCCAGGTGTATCTGTCGCCGGCGCTGGCCCGCGTCTTCGACGCCGCCGAGAAAGCCGCCGACAAGGCGGGCGACAGTTTCGTGACGGTCGAGCGGCTGTTGCTGGCGCTGGCCATCGAGAAAGACAGTGAGGCCGGCAAGGCGCTGGCCGCCGCCGGCGTCACCGCCCAGGGGCTGAACGCTGCCATCGAGGCGCTGCGCAAGGGCCGCACGGCCGATTCCGCCTCGGCCGAGCAGGCCTATGACGCCCTGAAGAAATACGCCCGCAACCTCACCCAGGCGGCCCGCGAGGGCAAGATCGACCCGGTGATCGGCCGCGACGAGGAAATCCGCAGGACGATCCAGGTTCTGTCGCGGCGCACCAAGAACAATCCGGTGCTGATCGGCGAGCCGGGCGTCGGCAAGACCGCCATCGTCGAGGGGCTGGCGCGGCGCATCGTCGACGGCGACGTGCCGGAGAGCCTGCGCGACAAGCAGTTGTTGGCTCTCGACATGGGCTCGCTGATCGCCGGCGCGAAATATCGCGGCGAGTTCGAGGAGCGGCTGAAGAGCGTGCTGGAGGAGGTGCAGTCCGCCGAAGGCAACATCATCCTGTTCATCGACGAGATGCACACGCTGGTGGGCGCCGGCAAGACCGACGGCGCCATGGACGCCTCCAACCTGCTGAAGCCGGCCCTGGCGCGCGGCGAGCTGCACTGCGTCGGCGCCACCACGCTCGACGAGTATCGCAAGCACGTGGAGAAGGATCCGGCGCTGGCGCGGCGTTTCCAGCCGGTGTTCGTCTCCGAGCCGACGGTGGAGGACACCATCTCGATCCTGCGCGGGCTGAAGGAGCGTTATGAGCAGCACCATGGGGTGCGCATCCAGGACGCCTCCCTGGTCGCCGCGGCCACCCTGTCGAACCGCTACATCACCGACCGCTTCCTGCCGGACAAGGCCATCGACCTGATCGATGAGGCCGCCGCCCGCCTGCGCATGCAGGTGGACAGCAAGCCGGAGGAACTGGACTCGATCGATCGCGAAGTGGTGCGCCTGAAGATCGAGGCCGAGGCGCTGAAGAAGGAGAGCGACGCCGGCTCGAAGGACCGGCTCGCCCGGCTGGAAAAGGAACTGGCCGACCTTGAGGAGCAGTCGTCCGCCCTGACCGCCAAATGGCAGGCGGAGAAGGACAAGCTCGGCAAGGCCGCCGACCTGAAGCGCAAGCTGGATGAAGCCCGCAACGAACTGGCCATCGCCCAGCGGCGCGGCGAATACCAGCGCGCCGGCGAGCTGACCTACAGCGTCATTCCCGGCCTGGAGAAGGAACTGGCCGACACCGAAAGCAGCGGCAAGGACGTGGTGCAGGAGGCCGTGACGCCCGACAATATCGCCCAGGTGGTGTCGCGCTGGACCGGCGTGCCCGTCGACCGGATGCTGGAGGGCGAGCGTGACAAGCTGCTGCGCATGGAGGAGGCGCTGGCGAGGCGCGTCGTCGGCCAGCATGAGGCGGTGATCGCCGTGTCGACGGCGGTGCGGCGCGCCCGCGCCGGTCTGCAGGACCCGAACCGGCCGATCGGCTCGTTCATGTTCCTCGGCCCGACGGGCGTCGGCAAGACCGAGCTGACCAAGGCATTGGCGTCGTTCATGTTTGACGACGAGAACGCCATGGTGCGCCTCGACATGTCCGAGTACATGGAGAAGCACTCCGTGTCGCGGCTGATCGGCGCGCCGCCCGGCTATGTCGGCTATGAGGAAGGCGGTTCGCTGACCGAGGCCGTGCGGCGCCGGCCCTATCAGGTGGTGCTGTTCGACGAGGTGGAGAAGGCGCACCCGGACGTGTTCAACGTGCTGCTGCAGGTGCTCGACGACGGCCGTCTCACCGACGGCCAGGGTCGCACCGTCGATTTCCGCAACACGCTGATCATCATGACCTCGAACCTGGGGGCCGAATATCTGGTCAACCAGAAGGAGGGTGAGGATTCGGATGCGGTGCGCGACGAGGTGATGGCGGTGGTGCGCAGCCACTTCCGGCCGGAGTTCCTCAACCGCGTCGACGAGATCATCCTGTTCCACAGGCTGAAGCGCGACCAGATGGGGGCGATCGTCGACATCCAGCTGAAGCGCCTGGCGCGGCTGCTGGAGGAGCGCAAGATCACGCTCGATGTCAGCGACGAGGCGCGCGACTGGCTGGCGGGGCGCGGTTACGATCCGGCTTACGGCGCCCGTCCGCTGAAGCGGGTGGTGCAGAAGAACGTGCAGGATCCGCTGGCCGAGCTGATCCTGGCCGGCAAGGTGAAGGACGGCGACGCGGTTTCGGTGAACGCCGGGCCGCTTGGCCTGACGGTCGGCGACATGGCGGTTGGCCCCGAGGCCGCCCGCCCCGCCGGCGCCGCCCTGAACTGATCGCGGGGCGCGGCGGCGTTCACCCGCCCCGCGCCCTGTCCCCATGGGCCTGGCCCTGGGGCAGGCTCCGCCACACGGGGCGGGCTGCCCGGTGTCGGACTTTGCCCCGTGTCAGACTTTGCCCGGCGTCAGGCCTGCCTGGCGCGAGACATGAGCGGGTTGATCAGGCAGTCGCTGTCCGGCGGGCGGCGTCGAACAGTAACGCTCCGCCAGTTGCGGCGTGAAATTATTGAATATCGATGCTAATTTCAAAAATTGCGACGGCTATCCATGTCGGAATTAATTACAGGAAAAAATGAATAGCTGGATCGCATGATGTATTTGCGGTAACAGATCATTGGGGCGGGGGGCTTTTGAGCGCGCGGCGCGCAGGTTTTGCGCCGCGCCAGCCTGTGGTGGCCCATGGCGAGCAGCGGCGACAGCAAAACAGATCCCATCATCCATATCGATGCGCCGCCGGTTGCCGCCGGCCCGACCGGCCCCGCTGACATGAATGGATACGGCGCCGGCGCGTCCGTCCGGCGGGAGGCGGATTCCCTTGGCGCGGTGTGTGTGCCGGGCGACGCCTATTGGGGCGCGCACACGCAACGCGCCATTGGCAATTTTCCCGTGACCGGCGTGAAGGTCGGTGATTTTCCCGATCTGGTGCGGAGCCTGGCGCTGGTGAAGCACGCGGCGGCGCTGGCCAACCGCCGCCTTGGCCTGCTGCCGCCCGTGAAAGCCGACGCCATCGCGGCTGCCTGCGTCATGATTCACACCGGCGACCGGCTGCATGACCAGTTCGTCGTCGACGTGGTGCAGGGCGGCGCCGGCACCTCCACGAATATGAACGCCAATGAAGTCATCGCCAACCTCGCGCTGGAGCTGATGGGGCGCGGCAGGGGCGCGTACGCCTGCCTGCACCCCAATGACGACGTCAACATGTCCCAGTCGACCAATGACGCCTATCCCACGGCGGTCAGGCTGGCGCTGATCGCGGCGACGCGGCCGCTGCTGCGGGCGATCGATGACCTCTGTTACGCGCTGAAGGCGAAGGCCGTCGCCTTCTCTGACGTCTTGAAGATTGGCCGCACCCAGTTGCAGGACGCGGTGCCCATGACCCTGGGGCAGGAGTTCGATGGCTGGAGCGCGACCCTGCGTGAGGATATCGGGCGACTGCGCGAGGCCGTCGTTCTGTTCCATGAAGTCAATCTCGGCGCCACGGCGATTGGCACCGGCCTTACCGCCGACCCCCGCTACGCCAGCCTGGCGGTTGAGGAGCTGGCGCGGCTGTCCGGCGAGCCGATGACGCCCGCCGCCAATCTGGTCGAGGCGACCTCCGACATGGGGGCGTTCGTGCTGTTCTCCGGCGTGCTGAAGCGCCTCGCCGTCAAGCTGTCGAAGATTTGCAATGACCTGCGCCTGCTGTCGAGTGGCCCGCGCGCCGGCTTCAACGAAATCACGCTGCCCGCCGTGCAGGCGGGGTCGTCGATCATGCCGGGCAAGATCAATCCGGTGATTCCGGAGATGGTCAATCAGGTGGCTTATCTGGTGATCGGCGCTGACCTGACGGTGACCATGTGCGCCGAAGGCGGCCAGCTGCAACTGAACGCGTTCGAGCCGACCATCGCCTGGAGCCTGCTGTCATCGCTGCGGCATCTGACGGCGGCCATCGAAACGCTGCGGCTGCGCTGCGTGGAGGGCATCGAGGCCAACCGGGAGCATTGCCGCGCCGGCGTCGACAACGCCATTGGTCTGGTGACGGCGCTGGGGCCGGCGCTCGGCTACGAAGCCGCATCCCGCATCGCAAAGCGGGCGCTGCGCGAGAACCGCCGGGTGGCGGACATCGTTCTGGAGGAGGGACTGATGTCTCCGGAAGCCCTGGCCGAAGCGTTGCGCGCCGAGGTGATGACCGCGCCCATGCGCCTCAAACTGGCCCGCTCGCAGCAGGAACCGGTGCTGGATGAGCGGATGGAGTAACGCGGGGCCTTGCGGCGGGATCACCGCTGCTTCGGGCCAGATCGATCGCCTCCTGGGGCATGCCCGGTGAAGTCCGGTTCGCCGGAAACGCCCTGTCATGCGGCGCATGTTGTTCACCGGGGGTGGGCGCCGCTTTCCTCGACCACGCTCCAGCCAGGCATCGTCTCAAGCATCGCGGTCATATGGGGCGGCGGCGGCGCCGTCACCACGACCGGCGGCTTGTTGGGGTAGAGCGGAATAGTCACCGAGCGCGCGTGCAGATGCAGGCCAGGGCCGCCATGGCGGGGCGCGGCGCCGTAGACAGCGTCGCCAAGAATCGGCCAGCCCATGGCGGCGCAGTGCACCCGCAACTGGTGGGTGCGCCCGGTGACCGGCGCCAGCGCCACCAAAGCGCGCGGCGCGCCGTTAGCGGTCATTTCTCCGAGCACGCGCCAGCGGGTGAGGGACGGCAGCCCGGCCGGATCGACCTTCATCCACCAGCCGCGATCCGGGTCGCGCCTGCCCAGCGGCAGGTCAATCTCGCCGGCGTCGGTTTCGGGGCGGCCCTCGACCACCGCCAGATAGGTCTTGTCGATGTCGCCGGCCCTGAACATGCGGCCCAGCCTGTCGAGCGCCTTGCGGTGGCGGCCGAGCACCAGGCAGCCGGAGGTGTCGCGATCGAGCCGGTGGGCGAGGGCGGGAATGCGCGGCAGGCCAAAGCGCAGGACATCGAAGGCGCTTTCCAGATCCGGCGCGTTTTTCCAGTCCGCCGCCGCCGGCCCGCGATGCACCGGCACGCCGAACGGCTTGTTGATGACCAGCATCAGCCCATCGCGATACAGCACCCGGTCGGCCATGCCGGCGCGCAGGTCGTCGAGGGTCGGGGGAGAAGGCGCGTTGGCGTGAGGCATGCGGTCATCGGGGTCCGGTCGTCAGCTCCGCTGTAAAGCGGTGCGGCGGGCGGCGCAAATTTTGCCCCGCGTCGCCATATTCCGACAGGTTGCGGTTGCCATCGCCGCGCCGGCGGTTAAGACCATAGGCCGGCGGCGCGCGCGGAATTCTGGCGTGGAAACAATGCGGCGGGCCCGCATCCGTGATGGCCGGCATTCATGGCGTCATGGACGCGGACAGACGGACGGCAATGGCCGGCGATCATTGGGAACGACATGAGCGACAACGACAGGAAGGGTTTCTTTTCGCGGCTGTTCGGCGGCAAGAAAAACGCCGCTGAAGCGGAAAAGCCTGCCGAAGCGCCCGAAAAGCTCGACCACGAAGCGGCGAAACCGGAAGAGCCGGCTGCGAAACCGGATCACGCCGCCACGGCGCCCGGGCCTGTCGCGCAATCCCCGGCGCCTGGCGTGACGCCGGCGCCGGTGTCCGCAACCGAAACGCCTGCCCCGCCGGCGCCGGTCGCGCCATCTCCTGTCGCGCCATCTCCTGTTGCGCCATCTCCTGTTGCGCCTGCGCCGGCCTCGCCGACCCCTGCTACTTCGCCTGTTGCGCTTGCGCCCGCGACGCCTGCTCCGCAGACATCTGCCCCGGCGCCGCAGGACGCGCCAGCCGCTCCGTCACATCCGGCTGCCGCGGCGGCTTCCGCTCCCGCGCCGGTTTCTGCGCCCGCGCCAATTCCTGCTCCCCCAACGCCTGCCCCGGCGCCCGATCCTGCCCCGGCGCCCGATCCTGCCGCGACGCCGGTCGCGGTCGTTGCGACCCCGCCAGTCAAACAAAGCTGGTGGCAGCGGCTGAAGGGCGGGCTTTCCCGCACCTCATCCTCGATCGGAACCGGCATCACCGATCTGTTCGTGCGCCGCAAACTCGATGCGGCGGCGCTGGAGGATCTGGAAGACATCCTGATCCAGGCCGACCTCGGCGTTGACACCACGGATCGCATCATCAAGGCGGTCAGCGCTGGCCGTTACGACAAGGAAATCTCCGCCGATGAGGTGAAGCAGGTTCTGGCGCGCGAGGTGGAGGCGACGCTGACGCCGGTGGCGCAGCCGCTGGTCATCGACGCGGACCACAAGCCGTTCGTCATCCTGATGATCGGCGTCAACGGCGCCGGCAAGACCACCACCATCGGCAAGCTGGCGCAAAAGTTTCGCGCCGAGGGCCGTTCGGTGATGCTGGCGGCGGGCGACACCTTTCGCGCGGCGGCGATCGAGCAGCTCAAGGTCTGGGGCGAGCGGACCGGCGCGACGGTCATCGCCCGGCCGCAGGGTTCGGACGCGGCGGGCCTGGCCTTCGACGCCCTGAAGGAGGCGAAGGAACGCGGCGTCGACGTTCTGATGATCGACACCGCCGGCCGTCTGCAGAACAAGGCCGGCCTGATGGCCGAACTGGAGAAAATCGTTCGCGTGGTGAAAAAGTTCGACGCCGGCGCGCCTCATGCGGCGTTGCTGGTGCTGGACGCCACCACCGGCCAGAACGCTGTCAATCAGGTGGAGATTTTCGCGAAAACCGCTGGCGTCACCGGGCTGGTGATGACCAAGCTCGACGGCACGGCGCGCGGCGGCATTCTGGTGTCGATCGCGGCGAAATCTGGCCTGCCGGTGCATTTCATTGGCGTCGGCGAGAGCGTCGATGATCTGGAGCCGTTTTCCGCCCGCGACTTCGCCCGGGCCATCGCGGGCTTGCCCGAGGCGCGTTAAGCGCCCGCGGCGGGCTTCACGCCGCCCGCCGCGTTGTCGGACAGATGGGCGCTGGTTTCAGTAGCCACGGCGGCCGTGCCTGATCTGCCTGTGGCGGGCGAGGCAGTTATAGGTGCACTGCTCATATTTATCCGGGCGGAGCGGATGCCTCGCCATGCAGTAGCTCTGGCAGTAGATGACTTCCTGCTCTGTTGAATCCTCCGGGGCGGCGGCGGCGACGGAGGCTGAACCGGCGAGCATCATGAGCGCCCAGATGACGGGCCGAAGCATGCAAATATCCTTCTGACTTTTGAGTATGGCTGGTCACAGGCGGGCGCGCGGTCAATGCCTGAAGGAGTTGCGGGACTTCTCTGATGCGCGCGCCCGTCTTTTCATCCGGATCGTTCCCTGGCAGACGATCTGCGCCAGACCGTTGCGGACAATCGGTTCATGTCACTGCCCCGACAGGCGTGTGATGCAGTCCTCGACGCATGTAAGGATGACTTCGGGCGCCTGACACAGACAGTGGTTCACGCATGTTTGCCATATTTCCTGGGAAACAGGCTTCGGCGTCTGATCGAGCGCCATGGCGCTGGTGGTCAGCAGGCCGGCGCACGTCATGATGATCAGCCGTGTCATACGCGTCTCCATAGTCATATCACGCCCGGGACGGCGGCGGCCGGTAAGGACGTGGTGATTCTGGAGCGGAGCAGATGGCGTGTCGGCTCCCATATGGAGATGGAATGACAAATCTGGAGCGGGATGCGGTTGTGTTGCATCACCCCTCCCATCTTTTTTGAACGCAAGATTGTTCGCGAACAGCCTTTAACGGCCTGTTCGCACCGTGCGCTGGGGCGCTTCGTTTAAATCTGGTTACGGAGGCGCGCTGGTCGCCTTCATTCAACGCATTTCCTGATGGAGGTGGAAACTCCTTTTTCAGAAAATGTCCCGGAGCATTTTTCGATCCATCGGGATCAGCAAATGCTCCGGTTCTGCACGCGTGGGGGGCAGCCTGGTCGATCAGCCGTTTCCGGCTGACCGGACAGCGTTTTAGCCTCGCCGGTTCTGGCGGTTGTTGACCAGCTCATCCACCACGGCCGGATCCGACAGGGTGGACGTGTCGCCCAGGGCGCCGAAATCGTCCTCGGCGATCTTGCGCAGGATGCGGCGCATGATCTTGCCCGAGCGGGTTTTTGGCAGATTGGGCGCGAACTGGATCAGGTCGGGCGTGGCGATCGGGCCGATTTCCTGGCGCACCCAGCCCACCAGCTCCTTGCGCAGGGTTTCGGTCGGCTCCACGCCGGACATCAGCGTGACGTAGGCGTAAATGCCCTGCCCCTTGATGTCGTGCGGGTAGCCGACGACCGCCGCCTCCGAGACGCTGGCGTGCGCCACCAGCGCCGATTCCACCTCGGCGGTGCCCATGCGGTGGCCCGAGACGTTGATGACGTCGTCGACGCGTCCGGTGATCCAGTAATAGCCGTCGGCGTCGCGGCGGCAGCCGTCGCCGCTGAAATATTTGCCCGGATAGGTGGCGAAATAGGTGTCCATGAAACGCTGGTGGTCGCCGTAGACCGTGCGCATCTGGCCAGGCCAGGAGTCGGCGATCACCAGATTGCCCTCGGCCTCGCCCTCCAGCACCTTGCCGTCGGCGTCGACCAGTTCGGGCCGGATGCCGAACAGCGGCAGGGTGGCGGAGCCAGGCTTCAGCGTGGTGGCGCCGGGCAGCGGGCTGATCAGCACGCCGCCGGTCTCGGTTTGCCACCAGGTATCGACGATGGGGCAGCGGTCGTCGCCGACGACCCGGTGATACCACTCCCAGGCTTCGGGGTTGATCGGCTCGCCCACCGAGCCCAGCAGGCGCAGGGAGGCGCGGGAGGTCGCCTTCACCGGCGCGTCGCCGGCCTGCATCAGCGAGCGCAGGGCGGTGGGGGCGGTGTAGAAGGTGTTGACCTGGTGCTTGTCGATCACCTGCCAGAACCGCGACATGTCCGGATAATTGGGCACGCCCTCGAACATCAGCGTCGTGGCGCCGTTGGTCAGCGGTCCGTAGAGGATGTAGCTGTGGCCGGTCACCCAGCCCACGTCGGCGGTGCACCAGTAGATGTCGCCGTCATGGTAGTCGAAGACATATTTGTGAGTGATCGACGTATAGACCAGATAGCCGGCGGTGGTGTGCAGCACGCCCTTGGGTTTGCCGGTGGAGCCGGAGGTGTACAGGATGAACAGCGGGTGCTCCGCCTCCACATGTTCGCACGGGCATTCGGCGGTGACCATCTCGCGCGCCGCGTCGTACCAGACGTCGCGCAGCGGATCCATGGCGACATTGGCGCCGGTGCGCCGCACCACAATCACGTGGTCCACGTCAACGCCAGGCGGCAGGCGGTCGATGGCGGCGTCGACATTGGCCTTCAGGGCGACCTTGCGGCCGCCGCGCAGGCCCTCGTCGGCGGTGATGACGACGCGCGAGCCGCAATCCTCGATGCGGCCGGCGAGCGAATCCGGCGAGAAGCCGCCGAACACCACCGAATGCACGGCTCCGAGGCGGGCGCAGGCCAGCATGGCGTAGGCCGCTTCGGGGATCATTGGCATGTAGATGGTGACGCGGTCGCCCTTGCCGACATTGCGGTTGCGCAGCACGTTGGCGAAGCGGCAGACCTCGTCGTGCAGCTCCTGGTAGGTGATGTGCTTCGACTCGGACGGATCGTCGCCTTCCCAGATGATGGCGACCTGATCGGCGCGCGTCTCCAGGTGACGGTCGATGCAGTTATAGGCGGCGTTGGTGACGCCGTCCTCATACCAGCGGATCGACACGGCGCCGGGGGCGAAGCTGGTGTTCTTGACGCGGGTATAGGGTTTGAACCAGTCGATGCGCTGGCCGTGCTCGTCCCAGAACAGCTCCGGATCGGCGATCGAGGCGTCGTACATCTCCCGGCTGGTCTGGGGATTGACCCACGCGCGCGGCTGCCATTCGGGAGGCGGCGGATAGGTCTTGCCGTGGGACAGATCGGTCATTGCGTGCTCCCCAGTAAATCTGGCGCCGCCAGGCGGGACCGCTGTCCCCCGGGGCGCGCGTCGTTCATATGGACGATTGGCGGCGAGGTTAGCCGGGCGCGGCCGCGCGGCGCAAGGCGGCCAATGGATCAGGGCGGTGGACGCCGCATCGTCGCGGCGTCATTCGGCCGGCAGGCCGCCCAGTTCGCGCATCACCCGCCATTCCGCCGCGCTCACCGGCTGGACCGACAGGCGGGAGTTGTTGACCAGCACCATGTCCTTGAGGCGCGGCTCGTGCTTCGCCTCCTCCAGGGTGACGGGGCGCGGCAGCGGCTCGATCGCCTTGATGTCGACCATGCCGAATTTGCCCGTGGGATCGGTGTGATCGGGGTAATAGGGTCTGATGACCTCGACGATCCCGACGATCGCCTTGCCCTGGTTGGAGTGGTAGAAAAAGCCGCGATCGCCAACCTTCATCGCCATCATGTTCTGTTTGGCGACATGGTTGCGCACGCCGTTCCAGTGCTCGCCGGCGTCGCCGCGCGCAACCTGCTGTTCCCACGACCACGTATCTGGTTCGGATTTGAACAGCCAGTAAGCCATGAATTCTGCTCCTGAGTCCTGGCGGTTGATCTGGAGGGGCCACGAAACGGCGGTCAGGGCAATTCCCCTCACGCCGCGCCAGACCTCGGCGCCTCCATCTGGTTTAACCCGTTCGCCCGTGTTCGCGGGCATTCCCGCACGGAAAGCGGCGTCCGCTTTTCGCGATGGCGCGTCAACTCTCGCGCCGCAGCGGTCGCATCATCAGCGCGTCCACGGCGTCGTCGACGCCAAGGCGTCCGTCGAGGATATCGGCGACGGCGCTCGCCACCGGCATGTCGACGCCGGCGGCGCGGGCCCGTTGCAACAGCACCGGCGCTGTCGCCGCGCCCTCGGTGAGCTTGCCGCCGCCCGCCGCCGCCAGGGCGACGCCGGCGCCCAGCGCCTCGCCGAAGGCGAAGTTGCGCGACTGGGCGGAGCCGCAGGTCAGCACCAGGTCGCCGAGGCCGGAAAGTCCCATCAGCGTCGCGGTTTCGCCGCCGAAAGCCGTGGCGAAGCGCACCAGTTCGGCGAAGCCGCGCGCCACCAGGGCGGCGCGGGCGCTCTCGCCGAGGCCACGCCCCATGACAATGCCGCAGGCGATGGCCAAAACGTTCTTGGCGGCGCCGCCGATCTCGACGCCGCGCATGTCGCCACTGTGATAGACGCGCAGGGTCGGGCCGGAGAGGCGTCGCGCCAGCCGCGCCGCCAGCCATTCGTCATCGGCCGCCAGAACCACCGCCGTTGGCAGGCCGCGCGCCACGTCAGCGGCGAAGCTGGGGCCGGAGAGCACCGCGGGAACAGCTTCCGGCAGGGACTGGCGCACGATGTCCGACATGAACAGGCCGGAGCCGCGCTCGATGCCCTTGGCGCAGATGATGACCGGCAGGCCCGGGCGCGACAGATGCGGCTTCAGCCCCGCAAGGGCGGCGCGGATCTGCTGGGCCGGGATGACCAGAAGCACGGCGTCGGCGCCCGCCATGACGGCGGGGTCGGACGATGGCGCCACGCCGTCGGCGAGGGTGACCCCCGGCAGGAAGCGTTCGTTGACGCGCCGCGTCGCCATGGCCGCCATATCGGCGGCGTTGCGCCCCCACAGGGGAACGGATTCCGCGCTAGCCATGACGTCAGGCTGCGCGCGGGCGGCGGCGTTGGCCAAAGCGGTTCCCCAGGCGCCGGCGCCGATGACGGCGATGCGCAGGGGCGACGCAAAAGCGTCAGATGCCTCCGCCATCGCCGTCAGGCCTTGGCGCCGGCGCGGGTGTCCTTGCTGGCGTCCAGCGGCCAGCGTGGACGGGCGGCGACGGTGAGATCGTCCTGGATGCCCATGCGCAGGCGCTCCAGCCCGGCCCAGGCGATGATGGCGCCATTGTCGGTGCACAGGGCCAGCGGCGGCGCCACGAGGCGAACGCCAGCTTCGGCCGCCAGCCGCTCCAGCCCGCGCCGGATCGCCATGTTGGCGGCGACGCCGCCGGCGACGACCAGCGCCGTGGGGTGGCCGGCGATATCGCGGAAACCGCGCAGGGCGACGCGGGTGCGGTCCGCCACCACGTCGACCACCGCCGCCTGGAAGGAGGCGCACAGGTCCGAGACGTCGGAGGCGCGCAATGGCAGGATTTTCTGGGCTTCCTGGCGCACGGCGGTTTTCAGGCCGGACAGGGAGAAATCGGCCACCGGCCGGCCCTGCATGGGACGCGGCAGGTGGAAGCGCTCCGGGTTGCCTTTCTTCGCCTCGCGCTCGACCTGCGGGCCGCCGGGATAGGGCAGGCCCAACATCTTGGCCACCTTGTCGAACGCCTCGCCGATGGCGTCGTCGATGGTGGTGCCGAGGCGGACGTAATCGCCGACGCCGCGCACGGCGATGAGCTGGGTGTGGCCGCCGGAGGCGAGCAGCAGCAGATAGGGGAACTGCACCTGTTCGATCAGGCGGGGCGTCAGGGCGTGGCCTTCCAGGTGGTTGACGGCGATCAGCGGTTTGCCGGTAACGAGGGAAAGCGCCTTGGCGGTGGTGAGGCCGATCATGACGCCGCCAATCAGGCCGGGGCCGGCCGCGGCGGCGAAACCGTCGATGTCGGAGAGTTCGACGCCGGCGCGCTCCAGGGCGCGGGCGACCATGTGATCCACCGCCTCCACATGGGCGCGGGCGGCGATTTCCGGCACCACGCCGCCATAGGCGGCGTGGGCGGCGATCTGGCTCAGCACCTCGCTGGAGCGAATGATCGGACGCCCGGCGCCGTCGGTTTCAACCACGGCCGCCGCCGTTTCGTCGCAGGTGGTCTCGATGCCGAGGACGCGCATGGTGCTCCCGTAACTCCGCCGCTGACGGGCTTCCGGGAGGATGAAGGCCCCGCCCGGTTGAAGGATGTCTGCCCTATCGTTTTGATTTGACGCGTTTTCCTGATGCGAAGCCGCGCCGGATCCGTCTGGGGATGCTTTAGAGCATGTTACAGGCAAAGGAAATTGCCAAGCGCGGGAACCCGGCGCCGGCAGGGCGCGCGCGCTGGCCGCGGCGGCGGCCCTGTGGACGACGCGCCGGCGGTTGCGGCAACCTGTCCGCAAATCGGCTCCCACTTTTGCAACCAATGTTTTATAGAGACCGCGCCGGAGCGCGCCTGGATGGTCTTGTCCGCCAGGAACGCGCCGCGCGACACCCGGATTTCGCAGCCGATGCTGCAGCGGGCGTTCCGGCTGGCCGCCGGGACGCCCGCCTGTTTTGAGACAGGACCGCCACATGTCCATTTCCCGCCTTGTCGTCGGCACGCGCGGAAGCCCGCTGGCCCTCGCCCAGGCGAACATCGTGCGGGACCGTCTGATCGCCGGCATTGGCCTTGATCCCGATCAGGTCGTGCTGGAGGTGATCCGCACCACCGGCGACATGATCCAGGACCGCGCCCTGTCCGAGGCGGGGGGCAAGGGACTGTTCACCAAGGAGCTGGATTCGGCGCTGCAGGCCGGAGCCATCGATCTGGCGGTGCATTCGGCCAAGGACCTGCCGACCTGGCTGCCCGACGACCTGACGATCGCCGGCTATCTGGAGCGCGAGGACGTGCGCGACGTGCTCATCGCGCCGAACGCGCGCGGGCTGGCCGATCTGCGGCCTGGCGCCGTGGTGGGCACGGCCTCGCTGCGCCGCGCCGCCCAGGTGCGGCGCCTGCGCCCGGACGTGACCACGGGCCTGTTGCGCGGCAATGTGCAGACCCGTCTCGCCCGCCTGCATGAAGGCCGTTTCGACGCCACCCTGCTGGCTTCGGCGGGGTTGCGGCGGCTGGGCGTGGCCGATCCTTCCGCCACCATTCTTGAGCTGGACGAGATGCTGCCGGCCGTCGGTCAGGGGGCCATCGCCATCACCGCGCGCACCGGCGATACGCCGGTGCTTGCTGCGCTGGACCGCATCATCTGCCCCGACACCGGCCATGCGCTGGCCGCAGAGCGCGCCTTCCTGACGGTGCTCGACGGTTCGTGCCGCACGCCGATCGCCGGCCTCGCCCAGGTGCGGGACGGCCGGCTGCTGCTGCGCGGCCTGCTGC
This sequence comes from Camelimonas lactis, assembly GCF_004342915.1. Taxonomy (GTDB): domain Bacteria; phylum Pseudomonadota; class Alphaproteobacteria; order Rhizobiales; family Beijerinckiaceae; genus Camelimonas; species Camelimonas lactis. The sequence goes on along the minus strand of NZ_SLWL01000003.1, from coordinate 53,039 downwards.
TGGCGCTCGATGGCTCCGAATGGGTGGAGACGGTGCGCGAGGGACCGGTCAGCGACGCCCGGGCGCTTGGCGACGACGCCGGCCGCGATATCCAGGCCCGCGCCAACCCGGCGTTGTTGCAGCATCAGGGCGACCGGAACTGAGCCGGTAACCGGCCGATTGAATTCACGGGTCGCAGTCGCCTTTTGCCGGGAACCGGTTCACAATGCCTTCCGGGAATGCGGCCGGCGCCGGTTGTACGCGAATGCGGGACCTCTGGCGAAGGTCGCGGCGGATCGGGAGAGGCCCATGCGGATACTCGTCACGCGTCCAGGATCACGCGCCGGCCAGACCGAGCAACGCCTGCGCGCGATGGGGCATGACGTGGTCCGCGCCCCGGTGCTGACGATCGTTCCCAGCGGCGAGCCGATGCCGCATGGCGTGTTCGACGCCATCATTCTCACCAGTCCTGGCGCCCTGCTGGCGTTTCCCGAGCCGCCCGTGCATCTGCCGGTGCTGGCGGTGGGCGACCGCACGGCGGAAGACGCCCGCCGCGCCGGCTTCCTGCATGTGATGTCCGCCGCCGGCGACCGGCTCGATCTGGCGGACATGGCGCGCGAAACCCTGGCGCCGGAGCGCCGCCTGCTGATGGCCGTGGGGCGCGAGCGCAAGGAAGACCTGGCCGATCTGCTGCGCCACGCCGGCCACGACCCGGTGATCTGGGTTTGCTATCATGCTGACGCCGTCGACGCGCTGCCGCCCGGCGCGGCGCGCGCCCTTGCCGACGGGCGGATTGATTGCGCGCTGCATTATTCGCCGCGCAGCGCCGGGGTTTTCATGGCGCTTGCCGAACAGGCCGGCGTGCGCGAGGCGGTGGGCGCCATCGCCCATGTCGCCATCTCCGATGACGCCGCGGCGGTGCTGCGGGACGCTGGCGTCGGCCGCATCGTGACGGCGCGCCATCCGGACGAAGATGGCGTGATGGCGGCGCTGGAGGAGCTGGAGGCGGCCAGGTAACGCCGGCGGACAGCTTTCCAGGCAAGTTTGAGACAATTTTTTCACGGAGAACGACGGACGATGACGGACAGCTCTTCGACTGGAAAAGGCTCCCCTGGCGCCGGCGGCGCCGCTGGCGGCTCAACAGGAAGCGAGGGCAGGTCCACGGCCGGCAAATCATTGCGCCAGCCCACCACCATCGACCTGAAGGCGACGGCGTCCTCGATCGTCGAGCCTGGCGGCGCCGCCTCGCCCGCGGCCCCGTCGACGCCAGCCTCCGGCCAGCCGCCGGCGGCGGACACGGCGGCCGCCGCATCAGCCGGCGCGGCGACCGCTTCCGGGCCAGCATCGGCGACGGGTCCGAAAACCGTCTCCACCACGTCCGCCCCATCCCCGTCCGCCGCCGCCCCCGCGCCGCCCGGCGCGGCGAACTCCCCCGGGACCACGACGCGGGCCGGCGCGGACATGGCGTCGGCCGGGCGGGCGGAAGCGGGCGCCGCTGGCGGATCAGGAAAGCCGGGCGATGCGGCGGGTCGCGGCGCCGACCAGGCGGCGCGGCGCCCGCCCGCCGGGGCGTCGGCGCCGCCGTCCGCTTCGTCACCGTCCGCCTCGCCGCCAGCTTCGCCCAGGGCCGGGCTTGGCTTTGCTGGCGGAGTGCTGGCGGCGGTGATTGGCGCCGCCGCCGGCGTCGCCGGGGCCTGGGTCGTTTCGGTGATCCATCCCGGCTCCATTGCGACGATCCAGCAGGATGGCTCCATCGAGCAGCGGATTTCGGCTGTGGAGCAGGAATTGTCGGTCCGCATGGCGGCGATGGCGCCGAAAACCGATGTGGCGGCCCTGGCCGACAGGCTGACCGCCCTCAACCAGCAGCTTGCGGCCCTGGGCGAGCGGACCGGCGCTGACATCCGCGCCCTGGCGGCGCGGCCGGCCGGCCCTGGCGATGCCCAGGCGGCGAACGACGCCGCGGATAATACGGCGCTGACAGCGCAGATCGCGGCGCTGGAAAGCCGCCTCGGCGGCGCCGAGCAGGCGGCCCGGGAGGCAAATACGAAACTCGACGACGTGAGCGGCCAGGTCCGGGCGCTGGACGAGGCCGTGCAAAAACGCGATCCGGCGGCCGCGCAGGCAGCGGCGCAGAACGCGACGCGTCTGGCCGAGCAGGCGGACGGACGCGTCAGCGGTCTTGACGCGCGGTTGAACGATCTGGCGCGGCAGGTTGCGGACGGGGGCGAGGATCCACGCGTTAAGGCGCTGGTCCAGGCCGTGGCGGCGGCGGACGCGCTGGCGGCGATTCGTAACGGCCGACCACTGCCGCGCGATGTGGCGAACCTGGCGGCCGCCGGCGGCCAGGGCGCCGCCACGCCGCTGATGGGCGTGGAGGCGGGCGGCGTCGCCACCACAGCCAGGCTGCAACATGATTTCGCCGCCGTGCGTGACCGGCTCGCGGCCCTGCAGCACCAGAACGAAGGCGTGCTGGACCGGCTCACCGCCAGCGCATCGCGCCTGGTGCGAGTGCGGCCGATTGATCAGGAGGGGCGGCCCATCGCCGCCGCCGAAGGATCGGTGGACCGGGTTTCCGACCTGCTTGCCGCCGGTGATCTCGCCGGAGCCGAAGCCGCCTGGCGGGCATTGCCGCAGCCCCTGCGCGATGCGGTGCCGGAGTTTGGCGCGGCGCTCACCGCGCGGGTCGCCGCCGAGCGGGCGGCGCGCGGCGCCCTCGACGCGGCGCTGGCGGCGCTCGCCCGGCCAGAAACGGACAAACACGAGGGCACCCCCAGGGCCGGGCAGGGGGCGCGGCCATGATTCGCATCCTCTGGTACATCGTCATCATCGCCGTGCTCGCCACCGGCGCCGCCTGGCTGGCGGACCGGCCTGGCGACGTGGCCGTGGTCTGGCAGGGCTATCACATCGAAACGTCGGTGGCGGTGGCGGTGCTGCTGGTGCTGGCGGTCGTCGTGGCGGCGCTGCTGGCCTGGTCCGTGTTGCGGATGATTTTGCGCACGCCGGACCTGGTGGGGGCCGCGACCAGCGGGCGGCGGCGGGCGCGTGGCTTCACCGCCCTGTCGCGCGGCATGATCGCCGTTGGCTCTGGCGACGCCGCCATGGCGCGCCGCTACGCGCTGGAAGCGGGAAAGCTGCTCGGGCGGGAGCCGATGACGCTGCTGCTGCGCGCGCAGGCCGCGCAGCTTGCCGGTGACCGCAAGACGGCGGAGGCCGCCTTCAATGCCATGCTGGAGCAGCCGGAAACCCGGGTGCTTGGACTGCGCGGCCTGTATGTGGAGGCGCGGCGCAAGGGCGACCTTGCCAACGCTTTCGCCTTCGCCGGCAAGGCGGCGCAGCTCGATCCCGCGGTGGGTTGGGCCAATGAGGCCATGCTGGAGCATCTGGGGGCGCAGCGGCGCTGGCGCGACGCGCTGGGCATGCTTGAGCGCCGCCTCGCCACCGGCCGCATGGACAGGGACCTCGCCCGTCGCCAGCGGGCGGTGCTGCTGACGGCTGACGCGCTGGACAGCGCCGATACCGATCCAGATGGCGCGCTGGAGGCGGCGCGCCAGGCGACGAAGCTGGCGCCGGACCTGGTTCCGGCGGTGGCGCTGTACGGGCGGCTGCTGTCGCGCCAGGGCGCCCTGCGCAAGGCGTCGCGGGTGCTGGAGGCTGGCTGGAAGCAGGCGCAGCATCCCGAGATCGCCGCCGCCTACATCGACATGCGGCCAGGCGATTCGGCGCTGGACCGGCTCGACCGGGCCCGCAACCTGCAACGGCTGACGCCTGGTCACGAGGAAGCGCGCATCATCGTGGCGCGGACCGCCATCGACGCCCGCGAATACGACCGGGCTCGGGCGGCGCTGGAGCCGTTGCTGAAGGACCGGCCGCCGGCGCGGGTCTGCCTGATGATGGCGGAAATCGCGGAACACGGCCCGGCAGGCGCTGGCGCGGTGCGCGAATGGCTGGCGCGGGCGTCGCGGGCGCCGCGTGATCCGGCGTGGATCGCCGATGGCGTCGTGTCCGACCATTGGGAGCCGATCTCGCCGGTTAGCGGCCGACTCGACGCCTTCGTGTGGGCGGCGCCGACTGAACTGCTGGGCGCCCACCCCACCGCCTGGACATCGGAGGACGTGATCGCCGATGGCGACGAGACGATGGCGGCCGGCGATCTGCCCGGGCTGGAGGATGCGGCCGGTGCGCCGGCTCCGTCCGCAGGCCGGCTAATCGAGGCGTCGGTCGCGGCGACAGCCGGCAAGCCGTCGCCGGCCGCCGTGGCGTCCGCAGCGCCGCCGCCCGAGCGCGCAACGGAAGCGCGCGGGCCATCAGGCGCCGCCGCTCCGCAGCCGCCGGCAGGCGCGGGAACCACGCAACAGGCCGCCGCTGTTCCGGCGGCGGCTGCCGGCGCGGCGGGTGATGTGGCGACAGGCGGAGCAGGGGAAGCGTCCCCCAGGCCGCGCGTGGTCGCATCGCGGCCGCCGTCGGAGGTGATCTTCCCGATGGCGCATGCGCCGGATGATCCGGGCCCGGTCGCTGACGACGATGAAGGGTCGCCGCAGGTTTCCCGGCGCATCAACCTCTGACCAGCCTGGATCAGGCGGGGCGCACGCGTCCCGCCCGCCGCCGCTCCCAGCTCCGGGCGTCCGGCTCCGGGCCTCAGGCCGCCCTGGCGCGGATATCGGTGCGCGGGGCGTCGGCCGGGGCGAAGCTGTCGGCGCGGGCGATGCGCCAGGTGTCGGCGTAAAAGGGATGCTCGCCGCGACCTTCGAGGAGTTCGCCAGGCTCCAGGAACGGGAAGAGGTGCGAAAACAGCCGGATTTCCGTTGAATTGACCCGGCGCGCGATATGGTGCGGCGCGATTTCCGATGGGTGACGCAGGCCGGCGGCCGCCAGCAGTTCCGCCAGGGCGTGCAGGGTGCTGCGATGGAAATTGGCGACGCGTTCGGCCTTGTCGGTCACCACGACGGCGCGCTGGCGCAAGGGGTCCTGGGTGGCGACGCCGGTCGGGCAGTGATTGGTGTGGCAACTGCGCGACTGGATGCAGCCGACGGCGAACATGAAGCCACGGGCGCTGTTGACCCAGTCGGCGCCCAGCGCCATGGCGCAGGCCATGTCGAACGCCGAGATGATCTTGCCGGCGGCGCCGACGCGGATCTGGTCGCGCAGGCCGGCGCCGACCAGGGTGTTGTGGACAAACAGCAGCGCCTCGCGCAGCGGCACGCCCATGTTGTCGGTGAACTCGACCGGCGCCGAGCCCGTGCCGCCCTCGGAGCCGTCAACCACGACGAAATCCGGAACGATCCCCGTCTCCAGCATCGCCTTGACGATGGCCATGAACTCCCAGGGCTGGCCGATCGCCAGCTTGAAGCCTACCGGCTTGCCGCCGGACAGCTCGCGCAACTCCTTGACGAAAGCCATCATCTCCAGCGGCGTGTGGAAGCGGCTGTGGGACGGCGGCGAGACGCAGTCGTGGCCCAGGGGAATGCCGCGGGTCTCGGCGATCTCGGGCGTGATCTTGCTGGCTGGCAGAATGCCGCCGTGGCCAGGCTTGGCGCCCTGGCTGACCTTGATCTCGATCATGCGGATACGCGGATCGGCGGCGCGGGCGGCGAATTTTTCCGGCGAGAAGGAGCCGTCCGGGTTGCGACAGCCGAAATAGCCGCTGGCGATCTGCCAGACGAGATCGCCGCCGTGGCGCAGGTGGTAGGGGCTGACGCTGCCCTCGCCGGTGTCCTGGCAGAACTGGCCGAGTTTCGCGCCACGGTTCAGCGCCATGATGGCGTTGGCGCTGATGGCGCCGAAGCTCATGGCCGAAATGTTGAGCACCGAACCCGAATAGGGCTGGCCGCACTGGCTGTTGCCGATGGTGATGCGAAAGGTTTTCGGGTCCGCCAGCGGAGCCGTGCGGATGGAGTGGCCCATGAACTCATAGCGGTCCGCATAGGTGTCCAGCGTGGTGCCGAAGGGGCGCTGGTCCGGCTCCGCCTTGGCGCGCTGGTAGACCAGCGAGCGTTGCGCCCGCGAGAATGGCAGGCTTTCCGCGTCGGTTTCAAAGAAGTACTGGCGCATCTCGGGGCGCACGGCCTCGAACATGAAGCGCATGTGGCCAATAACCGGATAGTTGCGGGTGATGGCGTGCCGGGTTTGCAACAGGTCATAAATCCCGACCAGCGTCAGCGCCGCGAACAGCCAGGCCCAAAACCGGCCGAACAACAGGTGGTCGGCGAACAGGCCGCACAGAATCATCAGAACAATGCAACAGACGAAAACGGCGTAGCGGCCGAGAAGTTGCAGCCTGAGCAAGCCCTGCATGGATTGGCCTTCCTGCTGTTCCAGCACTCTTGTTGTACATGGCCGCAAAACCGGCGGCGTCATTTCGCGGTCATGCGGCGGCGGCGACGATCAGGCAACATATGGGCGCTTTCGGCAAGGGCGCGCGCGAAGGGGCATGGCGCCGTCTGATTTTTTCACGTCGCAAAACCGCGTCCGGCCCGCCGCCATGTGGCGCGGGCCACGACGCGCGCGGGCGCGATTCTGCGCCAACGCACGGGGGCGCCGGGCGCGTGTCGCGGGCGCGCCCACGACGTCGCGATCCGGCCGTTTGGGGCCGCGCGGGGCTTATGGAGCGTGTGTGAAGCGCATGGGTTGTGGTTTGCGGCGGCATGAGGCTTGCAAACGGGCGTCATTTGGGGCAAGGAAGCGCCCGGAAGCCGCAGTAGCTCAGTCGGTAGAGCGGCGCATTCGTAATGCGTAGGTCGGGGGTTCGAATCCCTTCTGCGGCACCACTTCCTCCAAAGCTTCGCTAGTCCATATGGCCCGCCGCCGCTGGCGCGGCCGGACAGCTGCGTCAGGAGTTGGTCCCCGGAGGGTGGGGCGCTGCTTCCGCGTATGCGCCATGCGCTCCCTGGCCCCTGGATCGCCTCCCGCGCGCCCCGACGCGCGCGACGCACGGCGAAGAATCGCCTGCAAATCCAATTGCCTGCAAATCCACCTGCAGGCCCGCCTGTTCAATTTGCAGCAACAGGGCGGGTCACGACATGCGCGCGCGCACATAAGCGCCGTCGCGGGGAGGCGCACGATGGCTCTGCAATAAAAGCAGAAGGGCGAAAACAGGCGTCATGGGAACAGGGATACTGACCGAAACAATTCTGATCGCGCTGATTTTCACGGGACTGGCGGCGTTGCTGATCCGGCAGCGCCGGTGATGACAGGTTTTGTCAGCCAGCGCGCCGTATCGCTCTTTCCTCAGTCCTCCGCCGTTGGCTGGGTGGTGAAGCCGGTGAGCGGGCCGAGGTCGATGGCGTCGCGGCCGATCTCGATGTCGCTGCTGACGTAGGCGGCGGTCAGTTCGGCGACGGAACGCAACGCGTCGAGATGGATGCGTTCGTAGCCGTGGCTGGCGTCGACGCCGAAGGTGATCAACGCCGTGCGCACGTCATGACCGGCGACAATCGCCGAGGCGCTGTCTGAGCGATAGTAACGGAAGATGTCGCGCTGGAAGGCGATGGCGTTGTCCTGGCACAGCCGGATCAGCTTGCGCGTCAGGTGGTAGTCGAATGGCCCGCCCATATCCGCCATGGCGATGGTGACGCCGGTTTCGCGGCTGTTCTGGCCGGGCGCTGTCGTGCCGTTGTCGACGGTGACCATGGAGGCGATGTCGCCGGTGAGCACGGCGGCGGCGCCGACGCCAACCTCCTCGGTGATCGAGAAAATGAACCAGGTGTCGACTGGCGGGCGCTGGCCGGTTTCCTTGCTGGCGTCGGCCAGCGCCTTGATCGCCGCCAGCATCGCCGCGACGCCGGCCTTGTCGTCGAGGTGGCGGGAAACGATGAAGCCGTTGTCGAGGAACTCCGGCTGGGGATCAATCGCCACCACATCGCCAATGGCGACGCCAATGTGCTCCAGATCGGCGCGGGTGGCGGCGTGTTCGTCGATGCGCAGCTCGATGTGGTCCCAGCCGGTGGGCTGCGTGTCGACCTCATCGCCATAGGTATGGCCGGAAGCTTTCAGAGGCAGGATGGTGCCGCGGCAGGAACCGTTTTCCATGAACACGGTGCAGCGCGCGCCCTCGGCGAACCTGGCCGACCACGTGCCGATCGAAACCAGCTCAAGCCGGCCGTTGTCCTTCAGCGCCCGCACCTGGGCCCCCAGGGTGTCGAGGTGGCCAATGATGGCGCGCGCCGGGCGACGCTCCTCACCGTACAGGCAGGCGCGGATGGCGCCGCGCCGGGTGATCTCATAGTTGACGCCGAGCGCCGCCAGCTCCTCGCAGCAGGCGCGGACCACATTGTCGGTGAAGCCCGAGGGACTTGGAATGTCGAGCAGACGGCGCAGGACATTGCAGAGGTAGACGGTGTCGACGCCGGACGGCTGGAAGGCTTCCGGCTGCGCCTGGGTTGGTTCGGTGGGCTTGCGGGTCATGGGAAGGTCTGGTCTCCCTGATGGGACAATGTCTGGCGCGGTGAACGGGACGCGGGCGATGCCGCGCTATCCACGTCCTGAAAGCCCGGGCGCCCTGGAGCGCCAGCGGCGGCTGTCCATTGCGCGCGAGGGATGCGCGCGCGGGGATCGCGCGGGGATCATGGCCGGGACGCGGCCGGGAGCGAGTGGGGGAACAGAAGGTCAATGAAGCGCTGGGCCGTCGGTTGCGGCTCGTGATTGGCGAGCCCGGGGCGTTCGTTGGCCTCGATGAAAACATAGTCCGCGCTGGCCGGGTCCGGGACGATGAAATCAATGCCGGTGACCGGAATATTGATGGCGCGGGCGGCCTTCACCGCCGCTTCCGCCAGCGCCGGATTCACCGACCCCGTGACGTCGTGGATCGCGCCGCCGGTGTGCAGGTTGGCGGTCTTGCGCACCTGCAACTCCACGCCCGGCGGCAGCACGTTGCGCATGGCGTAGCCGGCGGCGGCGACGCAGCGGCGGGTTTCATTGTCCAGCGGTATCTGTGACTCGCCGCCGGTCGCGGCGGCGCGGCGCCGGCTCTGCCGTTCAATCAGGTCAACGATGGTGTGCTGGCCGTCGCCGATGATGCTGGCCGGGCTGCGGACCGCCGCCGCCACCACCTGGTAATCGATGACCACGAGGCGCAGGTCCTGCCCCTCCACATATTGCTCGACCAGCACCCGGTCGCTGAAGGCGCGGGCGGCGGCGATGGCCCCGGCGATGTCGTCATCGGCGTCGAGGCCAACGGCGACGCCCTTGCCCTGCTCGCCGCGCGCCGGCTTGATCACCACCTTGCCGTGCTTCGCCACAAACGCATCGACCCGTTCGATGTCGTCGGCCTCGATCTGGTCGGGCACGCGGACCCCGGCCGTCCCGACGAAGCGGCGCGTCACCTGCTTGTCGTCGCAGATTGACATGGCCACCGCCGAGGTCAGTTCGCTGAGGCTTTCGCGACAGTGCACCGAGCGGCCGCCATGGGTGATGCGGAAAAAGCCGCCTTCGGCGTCGGTCACCTCGACCAGCAGGCCGCGCCGGCGCGCTTCCTGGACGATAATGGCGGCGTAGGGGTTAAGCTGTTCCTCGTCGGCGGGCTGGCCGACGAACAGCGGCTCGTTGATCGAATTCTTGTGCTTTACCGAGAAGAACGGCACGCGCACGAAACCCAGCTTCTCGTAAAGCGCGATGGCCTGGGCGTTGTCATGCAGCACCGACAGGTCCATCCAGGGCGCGCCGCGCGCATGGAACAGGCTGGCGAGATGGCGCGTCAGGGCCTCGCCGACGCCAGGGCGCGGGGCCTGCGGATCAACCGCCAGGCACCACAGCGACGAGCCGGCCTCGGACACCCCCTCGATGCGCGCGTGATCGACGCCGGTCACCGTGCCCAGCACGCGCCTGGTGTCCTGATCGATGGCGACGAGGTGGATCAGGGCGCGGGCGTTGCGCGCCTTGGACAGGAAGAACTCCGGCCGCACCGGCGCCATCTTGCGGCGCAGGTAGATGTTGTTGACCGCGTCCGCTTCCGACATCGACGACAGCCGGCGGATGGTGAAGCCACGACCGCGCCGGTGCTCGGGGCGGTAGGTCGCCAGGTCGAGCCGGTAGGTGTGCGAGGGATCGAGGAACAGCTCCTGCGGCGCGGCGGCGATGGCCACGTGCGGATCGCGGATATAGACGGCGATATCGCGCTGGCCAGGCTTTTCGGCGCGCATCGCCGCGGCCAGTTCCTCGGGCGTGCGGAACGTGTGGCTGAACAGCAGCCGGCCCCAGCCGCACTCCAGCGTGACGTTCTCGCCCGATGGCTCCTGATCGTGCTCCACGGGCGGCTTGAGGCCGTGCTCGCGCAGCCGCTGCATGCGGTGGGCCATCATGCGCGAGCGGGTCTTGCGTTCGCGGGCGCCGCTTTTGCCGTTGCTTCTGGTGTCGTTCATCGCCGCGACCTCCCTCAGACGCCCTGGGTCTGCAGCCACATTTCCAGCAGCGCCGTCTGCCACAGCTCCGAACCGCGCAGGGGCGTGATGTGGGCGCGCGGGTCGGCGAACAGCGTCTCCAGCCAGTCCTGCCGGAACAGGCCGCGCTGGCGCGCCGCCGTGGAGCCGAGCGCGTCACGCGCCAGCTCCAGATAGGGCCCGTCGAGATATTTGAGCGCCGGCACCGGGAAATAGCCCTTGGGCCGGTCAATGACCTGCGGCGGAATCACCGTGCGCGCCACGTCCTTGAGGATGCCCTTGCCGCCATCCGCCAGCTTGAGGCTGGCGGGCATGCGCGCAGCCAGCTCCACCAGATCATGGTCGAGAAACGGCACGCGGGCCTCAAGGCCGGCGGCCATGGTCATGTTGTCGACACGCTTCACCGGATCATCGACCAGCATGACGGTGGTGTCGAGGCGCAGCGCCTTGTCCACCGGATCATCGGCGCCAGGCCTGGCGAACTGCTCGCGCACGAAGGCCAGCGCCACGTCGTCGCCGGCGTACGCCGGGCCGATCTGCCGGCTCAGCGCGGCGTTGTCGCGATCGAAGAAGGCCTTCGCATACGCGGCCACCGGGTCGGGCGCGTTGGCCATCGGCGGATACCAATGATAGCCGGCAAATACTTCATCGGCTCCCTGGCCGCTCTGCACCACCCGGACGTGCTTCGCGACCTCGCGCGACAGCATGTAAAAGGCGACATTGTCATAGGACACCATGGGCTCGGACATGGAGGCGATGGCGCCGGGCAGGGCGCCAAGCAGATCCGCCGAGGGCACGAAGATTTTGGTGTGCGCCGTGGCAAAGTGCTGGGCGATAAGGTCGGAATAGACGAACTCGTCGCCGGATTCCTGGTTGGCCGCCTCGAAGCCGATGGAGAAGGTGCGCAGGTCTTTCTGGCCCAGCTCGTCGAGCAGGCCGACAATCAGGCTGGAATCGACGCCGCCGGAGAGCAGCACGCCAACCGGCACGTCCGCCACCATGCGCCGGCGCACGGCCTCCGTCAGCGACGCCTTCAGCATCTCGCGCCACTCCGCCGCCGGGCGCGCGGCGTCCTCGCGGGAGCGGTCATAAGAGACGCGCCAGTAGACGTGATCCTCTTCGGCGCCGGCGGCGTCGATGACGCGGATGGTGGCCGGCGGCAGCTTCTTCACGCCGTTCAGAATGGTGCGCGGCGGCGGCACGACCGCATGGAAGCTCATGTAAAAGCGGAAAGCGACGGCGTCGATCGACGTATCGACGCCGCCGCCGGCAAGCAGCGCCGGCAGGGTCGAGGCGAAGCGCAGGCCGCTGGCCGTGCGGGCAAGATAGAGCGGCTTTACGCCCAGACGGTCGCGCGCGAGAATCAGGCGGCCGCTGTCGCGCTCGACAATGGCGACGGCGAACATGCCGGTGAGATGGCTGGCGAAATCGAGGCCCCACTGGGCGTAGGCGCGCAGCACCACCTCGGTGTCGCCCTCCGAGAAGAAGCGGTGGCCCAGCGTCTCAAGCTCGGCGCGCAGGGCGCGGTAATTGTAGATGCAACCATTGAACACGCCGGTGAGGCCGAGATCGGGGGCGGTCATCGGCTGTTCGGAGCGGGCCGACAGGTCGATGATCTGCAGGCGGCGATGGCCAAGCCCCCACCGCCCCCGGGTCACCACGCCTTCGGCGTCCGGGCCGCGCGGGGCGAGCACCTGGTTCATGGCTGCGATGGCGGATGGTGAGGCTTGCGTACCGTTGAATGTCACTTCTCCGCAAATTCCACACATACCGCAAAGCTCCTGTCAGTCGGCCGGCGCGCCCATGGCGGGCGGCGGACGCAAAAATGTGGTTGGGAAACGCCCGAGAAACACAATTGTTCCAGATCAGTTTCGGGAAATTTGCCGACATTTGCCAATTGCTGAAACGTTCGGTGATTCAGTGTTGATCAAATATTTTCAAGTATTTCAAAATAATGGAACATCAACTGAATTTGCGATGAAATTATTATATTTATTTCTTCAGTTTCTGGCGAAGCGAGGGAGAAAATGCAAAGACGCTCTGAAGCATTGACCGCGCGACGGGAAGGCCCCAGCCGCGATCGGCAGGCGGCAGGCGGCAGGCGGCAGGCGGCAGGCGGCAGGCGGCAGGCGGCAGGCGGCAGGCGGCAGGCGGCAGGCGGCAGGCGGCAGGTGCGGCTGGAGCGAATGCGTCGGCGGAAGTCTGGCGACCGGGTGATCACCATGCGCGGCGGTTTGGGCCGCGTGGTCGTTTTACCTCGCGCGCTCATGGCCGGGCTGGCGCGGTGTCAATCAATCCGGATCGGAAACGGCCCGGCTTTCCCTGTTTTGGGCGAACTCTGGTCGATCAGCCCGGTTCTGGCTGACCGGAAAGCGCTCTGTCCCGGCCAGGCAAAGCCAGGCGCGGCCCCGGCTTCGCTGGAAAAGGCTTCGCTGGAAAACGCTTCGCCGGTCGCGCGGACGCCGCCGCGACAGGCCAGGCCTGATCAGGCGCATCGCCATTGCTGACAGCAAGGCGACGCGCCGCCCCGGGTGGGGCGATTAGCTGCGGGCCACGTAGATTGCCTGGGGAACCATATATTCCAGCAGGCCTTCCATACCGTTCTCGACGCCGAAGCCGCTCTGCTTGTGGCCGCCGAAGGGCGTGTCGGGACGCAGGTTCAGGTTCTGGTTGACCCACACGGTGCCGGTTTCGATGCGGCGGGCGATCTCCACCGCCTTGTCCGTGTCCTTCGACCAGACAGCGCCGGCGAGGCCATAGTCACTGGCGTTGGCGCGCTCAATGACTTCGTCCACGTCGCGGAACTTCAGCATCGGCAGGATCGGGCCGAAGGCTTCCTCCTGCACCACCCGCGAGTCTTCCGGCGGGTTGTCGACAATGGTGACCGGGATGAAGTAGCCGCCATTCGCCGGCACGTCGGCGCCCTGCAGCAACGTGAGGTTATTCTTCTTCGCGTCGTCCAGCAGGTTCATCACCCGCTCGTACTGGCGGCGGTTCTGGATCGGGCCGAGCACCGTGCCCTGCTCGGCGCCGTCGCCCACCTTGACCGCTTTGGCGATGCCGGCGAGCCGGTCGCGCAGGCCGTCATAGACGTCCTCGTGCACATAAAGCCGCTTGGTGGCGACGCAGATCTGAGCCGTATTGTAGAAGGCGCCGAAGAAAATCTTCTGGGCGACGGCGTCCAGGTCCACGTCGGGCATGACGATGGCGGCGTCGTTGCCGCCCAGCTCCAGCGTGACGCGCTTCAGGTCCTTCGCCGCCGAGGCCAGCACGCTCTTGCCGGTGGCGGTGGAGCCGGTGAAGGAAATCTTGGCGAAGCCGGGGTGCGCGGTCATCTGCGGGCCAAGCTGGTCGCCGCCGGAGATGATGTTGATCACGCCAGGCGGGAAGATGTCGCGGAAAATCTCGCCGAGTTTCAGCGTGCACAGGGGCGTGAACGGCGACGGCTTCAGCACCATGGTGTTGCCGGCGACGAGCGCGGGAGCCATTTTCCAGATCGCCATGGAGATGGGAAAATTCCATGGCGCGATGGCGCAGATGACGCCAAGCGGCACATAGCGCGTCTCGATCAGCTGGTCGTCCGAATCTTCCGACACATGCACCGGCGGCGTCATCTGCGACACCGCCTGCATCCACTGGGTGGCGCCATTGACCTCGATCATGGCGGCGTCGACGGGCCGGCCCTGTTCGCGGGTGAACAGGCGGGCGAGCGCCTCGGCATGGACGGCGATGGCCTCGCCAGCCTTGCGCACCAGCGCCTGGCGCTCCTCGATCGGGGTGTTGCGCCAGGTTTTGAAGGCGGCTTTGGCGGCGGCCACCGCCTCATCCAGCTGCCCGGGCGAGCAGTCGGGCGCCTTCGCGAACACCTCGCCAGTGGCGGGGTTGATCACGTCGATGGTCGCGCTGCCGGCGACGCCGCGACCGTTGATCGTCATTTCGTAAACGTCGTTGAAAATCATGGCGCATTTCCCCCAGAAAGCATGGCCGGCGCATGCGGGCCAGTCATCTTCGATCGTTGCGACGGCAGCTTACGCCGTCTCGTCCATCAACAGAACCACCTTGATGCATTCGCCCATGTGCTGGGCGGCGATGGCTTCATTGATCTGTGTGAACGGCCAGGTTCGGATCATGCGGTCGAACGGCAGTTCGCCCTTGCGGTAGTATTCGAGCAGTCCTGGCAGGAAAACGCCAGGGTCGCTGTCGCCCTCGATGATGCCGCGAATGGTGAAGCCAAAGGTCATCACCGTATTGATGTCGCCAGGCAATGGGGTGTCAGGAGCGGCGACGCCGACAATGCCAAGCGTGCCCTTGGGGGCCAGCGATGCGAGGGCCGCCGCGTGCAGGGCGGGGATGCCGGTGGTGTCGAAGGCGTAATTGACGCCGTCCGGTATGATGGCCCGCACCGCAGCCGCGAGGTCCGGCGTCGCGGCGGGATCAATGACATGGGTTGCGCCGAACTCCAGCGCCAGCGCGCGCCGCGCTTCGTGCGGCTCCACCACGATGATCGTGGCGCACCGGCGGATCTTCGCCCCCATCACGGCGCTGAGGCCGACGGGGCCGCCGCCGGTGATCAGCAGCGATGAGCCGGGCTCGCAGGCCATGGAGCGCATCACCGCCCCGGCGCCGGTCTGCACGCCGCAGCCAAGCGGACCCATCAGTTCCAGCGGCAGGTCATCGGGGATTTTCACCAGATTGCGCTCATAGGTGAGCGCATGGGTGGCGAAGGACGACTGGCCGAAGAAATTGCTGCCGACAGCCGCGCCGTCGTCAGCGCGGAAAGCCCGCGTGCCGTCCGGGCGCATGCCGGCGTAGTTGAGCTGGGGCATGGTCAGACAGTAGGCGGCGTCGCCGCAGCCGCAGCGCACGCAGTCGCCGCAGGAGCGGAAGGTGATGGCGACCCGGTCGCCCGGCGCGAACTTGCTGATCTTCGCGCCGACCTTCTCGACGACGCCCGAGCCCTCATGCCCGAACACGGCGGGCGCCGGGATGGCGCCGGCCTCGCGAAACACGAGGTCGGTGTGACAGACGCCGACGCCGGCGATGCGCACCAGCACCTCGTCGTCACGCGGTTCGTCAAGGTCGAGTGTCTGCAATACGAAGGGTTGTCCGGCGCCAACGGCGACCGCGGCCTGAACTTTCATGATGGACTTTCAGCATGCGGGAAGCGCCCGCCTGGCGAGGCCGCCAGGGCGGGCTGCTCCATGACAGGGGCGGCGCGGCGAACCGCGCCGGATGCTGCTTGCGGCGTCACGCCGGCATCGCCAGCGGCAAGGCGTGATGGCACCGGCGGCGCGGCGTCAGTCGCCGCCCGTCCCACGCCATGCCGTGCCGTGCCAGGTCACGCCCAATCACGCCTGGCGGGTCGCGCCGGTTCTGGCGTTACGGCGCGGGCGCCGACGCATCGCGCTCCCACACGATCGGCAGCGTCTTCAGGCCGCAGACGAAGGTGCTCTCGGAAATGCGCTGTTCGCCATTACGCCGGACGGAGGCCACATAAGGCAGCAGCTCTTCGTAAAGGATGCGCATTTCCATGCGGGCGAGGTGCTGGCCAAGGCAGACGTGGCCGCCGCCGCCGAAGGAGATCTGGCGGTTCGGCGTGCGGTCGAGACGAAACTCGTACGGCTTCTCGAAGACGTCCTCGTCACGGTTGGCCGATTCATAGCAAAGCATCAGCCAGTCGCCTTTGGCGATCTTGCGGCCGCGCAACTCGGTGTCTTCGCTGGCTGAGCGCATGAAGGTCTTCACCGGCGAGGCCCAGCGGATGGCTTCATCAATGAAGGCGCCGATCTTCGACGGGTCAGCCTTCAGCGCGCGCAGCAACTCCGGATTGTCCGCCAGCGCCGCCATGGCGGTGGCGGTGGTGGTGGAGGTGGTGTCGTGGCCGGCGGTGGCGACGATGGTGTAGTAGCCGGCGGCTTCGCGGTCGGAGATCGGCTCGCCATCGACGATGGCGTTGGCGATCACCGTGGCGAGATCGTCTTGCGGCTCCTTGCGACGGGCTTCGCTGATCGCGCCAAAGTAGCTGGCGAAGTCATCCAGCACCATCTTGATCATCATCGCCAGCTGCTGGGGCGTCATTTCGCCCATGACGCGCGTCTGCTCGGGGTCGCGCGCGCCAAACAGCTCCTGGGTCAGCTTCAGCATGCGCGGCTCGTCCTGCTCCGGCACGCCGAGAATGCTCATGATGACGTGAAGCGGGTAGCCAAGCGCCACGTCCTTGACGAAGTCGCACGTCCCGTCGGTGTCGAGGAATTTCTGGACGTTCTTGCGGGCGATTCCGCGAATGGCCGCCTCAAGTTTTTTGACGTTCTGCGGCATGAACCAGCCCTGGGTCAGGGCGCGGTATTTGGGGTGGTCCGGCGCGTCCATCTGCACCAGCGAGCGCACCAGGTGGGGCGAGCCGCCGGTGATTTCCCGCGCCCGCTCGTCTGTCGCCCGGTCGGTGAGGGTGGTTGGTTTTTCGCCGCTAAGGAACAGCTTGTTGTTGCGGGAGATGGCGGCGAGATCTTCGTGTCTGGTGACGACCCAGAACGGATCGAAGCCCTCGAGCCGGGCGACGCCAAGCGGATTGTTGGCGCGGAGCCAACGGTGCGCTTCGGTGGTTTCGCCGGTGGCGTAGCTGCGCGGCGTCACAAGGGCCCGCGCCAGATTTTCAGGAATATCGAGGTCAAGAGCGGGCGATGTCGCCGCCGTTGTCTGCTGCGTCATGTGCGTCCTCCCGGGCTTGTGAAACCGTCCGGATATTTTTGCCAATCCGGTACGCGCCGCGCGGGGCGGCCAAGGTCGTTCATGCCCTGGATGGCAGGATATACGGTACACGTGTTCCGTGTCACCCGTTTTTTTAATGATTCAACCCTGATGTTTTCACCGGCCGCCGCGACAGCTTGCCTTGCCAGCGCTCACGGAAAAACGGCGCGGGCCGACCATGCCGGAAGGGAGGGCATGGCCGACGATGCGTACGGACAGCTGACAGGTTTCGCTGGCGACCAGATAGCTGTCGGAACCAACATGCGTGATGCTGGTAATGGGCGCGGCGCCGAAGGCCGCGATCACGGCCGGATCATCAAGAATGGCGCGCAGTTCCGCCAGACGCTGGTAGTTGGGCGCCAGCGCCGCGCGCGCCTCCACGACGCCCGCCAGGCTGGCGGCAAGCAGGAAAGTCCAGGTGAGGCGCGCCCGTCTCATGCCGCAATCTTCCTTCAGATGGTCGGCCGCGCATAACGGGCCGCATGGTGATCCGCGCCTGACCGGCGACTTTGGGGGCCGGACACGCGCCGGTTGCAACGTTGCCTCTGGAGGCGTGCATCCATGCACGTGGCGCCATGGCCGCGCCGCAAATATATTAACCTTATGGAGAGGCGCGCGATGGAAAATTCATCTGTCGCGCTTCGGGATTCCAAAATATTGATCGTTGGCCGACAGGCGCGTCCGCAGGGTCGCAGGCTGGAGGCAAAGCATACCGGAGCTGCGCGCTGCGGCAGGACTGGGACATGGTGATGAAATTCAGTGACGCCGGCGCGCGGCGTGATGAACAGCTTGTCAGGCGCCCTGCGGCGAGCGCGGACAAACTGCCGGTTCTCATCATTCTGCATCAGGAGGGCTCGACGCCGGGGCGCGTCGGCCGCCTGCTGGCGGAGCGTGGCCACCCGCTTGATATCCGGCGCCCGCGCCTGGGCGACCGCCTGCCGGAGACCCTGGCGCTGCACGCCGGCGTGGTGATTTTCGGCGGGCCCATGAGCGCCAACGACGGGGACGACTGGCTGCGGGCGGAGACGGATTTCATCGGCGTGGCGTTGAAGGAAGAGAAGCCGTTCCTCGGGCTGTGCCTTGGCGCCCAGATGCTGTGCCGCCACCTCGGCGGCAATGTTTGCGCCCATGCGGACGGCCGGGCCGAGATTGGCTACTACCCCATCCGCCCGACCCGCGCCGGCCTTGATTTCGCCGATGAGCTCGGCGCGCCGTGGCCAACCCACGTCTACCACTGGCACCGCGAGGGGTTCGACACGCCGCGCGGCGCGGTGGCGTTGGCCGAGGGCGACGATTTTCCCGTGCAGGCCATCCGTTACGGCGACGCGGCCTTCGGCTTCCAGTTTCACCCGGAAGTGACGCACGCCATGGTGTATCGCTGGACCACCCTGGCCGCCGCCCGCATGAATGCCCCAGGCGCCCAGGCGGCGCCGCTGCACCATCGCGGCCGCTTCATGTACGATCCGGCGGTGCGGCTGTGGCTGGGGATGTTTCTCGATCGCTGGCTCGACGGCGGGCGCGGCGCGCAGCGCCTGGACGGGACGCCGGCGCATCCCATGGCCGGTGACCCGGGCGCGCATCCGGCCCCGCCGCACCATGGCGACCGCCTGCTGGCGGAAACGGAAGGCGCGGCGCATGTCGTCGAGCCGGACCTGCCGCGCGTCATTCGCCGCGTCCGCTGATCACGGTCCGGGGCCAGTGCGGGCGGCCCGGTTCAGGTCGGGGCGGCGGCAGGCGCCGGTGACGTCGCGTCCAGGGATGCGATGATCTGGCGCCGTTGCGTCATGTGCTGGTCGCCGGAAAGGGCGTCCGTCCATGCTCTGGTGAACATTGCCGCCCCTGGGCAAGCCATGTAACGTGCCTCCCCAATCAAGCGATTGTTCGGGAGAAGGCATACCATGGCCGGCAAGAAAGCCGTGAGGATTGGCGGCGCAGGCGGATTTCTGGGCGACTCATCAGTCGCCGCGCCACAACTGATCGCCGGCGGCGACCTCGATTATCTGGTTCTGGACTATCTGGCCGAGGCCACCATGTCGGTGCTGGGCCGTGTGCGCCGCAAGAAGCCGGATGAGGGCTATGCCCGCGACTTCACGGACTGGGTGTGGAAAGACAATCTCGCCGCCATTCGCGAGAAGCGCGTGCGCATCGTCACCAACGCTGGCGGCGTCAATCCGCACGCCTGCCGGGCGCGCATGGAGAAAATCGCCGCTGACGCCGGTTTTTCCTTCAGGATCGCGGTGATTGAAGGCGACGATCTCATCGGCCGCCTGCCGGAATTCGCCGGCAAGACCGAGATGTTCAAGGGCGACGCCTTCCCGGCCGCCGACGCGGTGCTGAGCGCCAACGCCTATCTTGGCGGCTTCCCGATCGCCCGCGCCCTGGCCGAGGGCGCCGACGTGGTGATCACGGGCCGCGTCGTCGATTCCGCCCTGACGCTCGGCCCGCTGATCCATGAGTTCGGCTGGAAGGACACGGATTACGACCAGCTGGCCGCCGGTTCGCTGGCCGGTCACGTCATCGAATGCGGCGCCCAGGCGACCGGTGGGCTCTTCACTGACTGGGAAGACGTGCCGGACTGGGCGCACATCGGCTATCCGGTGATCGAATGCCATGCGGACGGCAGCTTCGTCGTCACCAAGCCGCCGGGCACGGGCGGGCTGGTGTCGCCGGCCGCGGTGGCCGAGCAGATCCTTTACGAGGTTGGCGACCCGCAGGCCTACGCCCTGCCGGACGTGGTGTGCGATTTCTCGGCCGTCACGGTGAAACCGGTCGGCGAGAACCGGGTGCTGGTGGACAACACGCGCGGCTATGCGCCTTCCGGCTGTTACAAGGTGTCGGTGACGTGGACAGACGGCTGGCGTTGCATCGCCGCCAGCCCGGTGGTGGGTCGCGACGCGGCGCGCAAGGCGCAGCGGCAGGCTGAAGCCGTGCTGACCCGCCTCGATGAAATGTTGCGCCAGCGCAATCTTGGGCCTTTCCGCGCCTCGCGCGTGGAAATCCTGGGCGCCGAGGCCAGCTATGGCGCGCAGGGGCGTGATCTGGGCGTGCGCGAAGTCGTCGCCCGCATCGGCGTCGAGCACGACGACCGCCGCGCCATGGACCTGTTCCTGCGCGAGTTCGACGCGCCGACCACCTCGATGTCGGTGGGCACCACCGGCTGGTTCGGCGGCCGTCCGGCGATCTCGCCGGTGGCGCGCGTGTTCTCCTTCCTGATCCCGCGCTCTGAAGTGACGCCGGTCATCTCGCTGGGCGACCAGCGCATCGCCGTGCAGGAAGGCGCGTCGGCCCAGCCGTTCGATCCGGCCCGCCTGGTGCGGCCGCAGATCAGCGAGGCGCCGCTGCCGGCCAATGACGACGAAGTGGAGGTTCCGCTGGTCGACATTGCCTGGGCCCGTTCCGGCGACAAGGGCGACGCCTTCAACGTCGGCGTCATTGCCCGTGATCCGGCGCTGCTGCCGGTGATCCGTCGGGCCCTGACCCAGGACGCGCTGTTGAAGTTCTTCGCCCATGAATTCGAGGGCGCAGCAAATCCGGAAGTGCGGACCTACGAACTGCCGGGCCTCAACGCCATGAACTTCCACCTGATGGACGCGCTGGGCGGCGGCCAGTTCGCCAGCCTGCGCATGGATCCGCTGGCCAAGGGCAAGGCGCAGCAGCTGCTCGACATGCCGGTGAAGGTTCCGGCCAGCCTGCTGCGGCGTTAAGACCCTGTCGGGATACCGGCGGCGGCGTCCTCTCCGGGCGACGCCGCCGCCCTTTGCGGTAAAATAAAAAGCACGCGGACGCCCCAGGGCGCGCCAGCGCGCCAAACGAGACGGAGGCGCCTGTTGGGTCGCAAAAGCGCCTCAACATCAGCAGGTCCGGCTCTAACGGGAGAGACATCATGACCGAGCCGGCCGGCCACGCCGCGCATCAGTCCGCCGCCGGCTGGATGGCGGAAGCGAAACGGCGCGGCCTGTTCCGCGTCGGCCTTCCGGCGCCGTGGGGCGATGGCGGCGGTTATGCTGACATCGCCGCGACAGCGCGGGCGCTGACGCTGGAATCGGGCGACCCCTCCGTGGGCATGGCCTATGCGGTGCGCCAGATCGCCACCCGCGCGTTCATCGGTGAGCATGGTTCGCCGGCGCAGAAGCAGCGCTGGCTGCCGGCCCTGGCCACGGGCGAGATCATCGCCCTGTCCCTGGCCGTCTCGGAGCCGGACGCCGGCGCCCGTCCGAAGCTGCTGAAAACCCGCGCTGAAAAGGCGCCCGGCGGCTGGCGGCTGAACGGCCGCAAGGCCTGGGTGACCAACGCGCCGGTCGCCGGGCTGATCATCGTGATCGCCATTGTCGGGGAGGTGGAGGGGCGCAAGCGCTTTGGCGCCTTCCTGACGCCGCGCGACGCCGAAGGGCTCGACATCCAGGCCGGCGACGACGCGGGCAAGCATGGCAAGCATTGCCCGGTTGTGCTCGACAACGTCTTCCTGTCAGATGACGCGTTGCTGCCGGTTGACGGCGACGCCTTCACCCGGCTGGCGCTGCCGTTCCGCACGCTGGAGGATTCCGTGGGGCTGAGCGTGCAGGCGGCGGCGTTTGAGACGCTGCTGGCGAAGGCGGCGACCGCGGCTCCCGCGGAAGCGGACGGTGAGATTGGCGCCCTGGCCGGTTTCGCCGCGCTGATCCATATGGGCGCGGAGAAAGCCGCCCGCGCCCTGGACGCAGGCCCGGGGCGCGAGCACCATGACATCGCCACGCTGGTGGGCGTCAAGAACCTGAACGCGCTGGCGCTGGAGCGGCTTGCGGTCCTGCCGGGCGGCGGGGCTGACAGCGCGGACGCGCAGCGGCTGTTCAAATGGTTCGCGCTGATGGCCACGGTGGCGCGTCATGCCCGGGGCGTTTACCAGGCGCGCCTGGCGGAGCGGGTTCGCGCCGGCGCCGGCTCAACAGAGTGAGACAGCATTTTCACCGGTTATCCTCCTGGACATGCTCCAGCAAAGATATCCCAAAGGTATCCCCGCATCGCGCTGATCCGGGTTAAAGAGGCCAGATCATTTCCATGACCACCGCCATTCATCAGAACGCGCCCGCCGGCGACCAGGCCAGGGATGGCCTGCGCGCGGCGAACGACGCGGCGCGCACGCCGTCCGAAAGCGTCGCGAGCATTCACCGTCTGCTGGGCGCGCAGGGCTATATTTCCTCCGAGGCCATCGCCACGGCCCTTTTCATCGCCCAGAGCCTTGAAAAGCCAATGCTGGTGGAAGGACCGCCCGGCGTCGGCAAGACCGAGCTGGCCAAGGCGGTCAGCGCCATCACCGGCAAGCCGCTGATCCGCCTGCAATGCTATGAGGGCCTCGACGAGGCCAAGGCGCTGTACGAGTGGAAATATTCCAAGCAGCTGCTCTACACCCAGGTGCTGAAGGACAAGCTGGCCGACGTGCTCTCCGGCGCCGAGGGGCTGAAGGCCTCGGTGGCGCGGCTGCACGAGTTCGACGACACCTTCTTCTCCGAGGAATTCCTCGAACCGCGCCCGCTGCTGAAGGCCCTGTGGGAGCCGGAAGGCGCGGTGCTGCTGATCGACGAGATCGACAAGGCGGACGACGAGTTCGAGGCCTTTCTGCTGGAGCTGCTCTCGGACTACCAGATTTCGATTCCGGAACTGGGCACGATCAGGGCGCGCCAGAAGCCGATCGTCTTCCTCACCTCCAACAATACCCGCGACCTCAGCGACGCCCTGAAGCGCCGCTGCCTGCACCTGCACATTCCGTTCCCGGACCAGGCGCTGGAGCGGGCGATCATCCGCTCGCGCGTGCCGGACGCCGAGGAAAAGCTGCGCACCCAGCTGGTGGCCTTCGTGCAGTCGCTGCGGGAGATGGACCTCAAGAAGGTCCCCGCCATCAGCGAAACCATCGACTGGGCCCGCACCCTGGTGCTGCTGCACGCCCGCGAACTCGACCGCGCGCTGGTGGAGAACACCCTCAACGTGCTGCTGAAGTTCCAGGACGATATCGAGCGGGTCGGCGAGAAGCTGA
This sequence comes from Camelimonas lactis, assembly GCF_004342915.1. Taxonomy (GTDB): domain Bacteria; phylum Pseudomonadota; class Alphaproteobacteria; order Rhizobiales; family Beijerinckiaceae; genus Camelimonas; species Camelimonas lactis. The sequence continues at coordinate 29,936 of NZ_SLWL01000003.1, read as the reverse complement.
ACGATCTGGTTGGCAAGGCCAAATCGAACCTGCGCTGAACAGCAAGACGGGAGAAGGCGGCGCGGGTCCCTCGCCCGCGCGCCGCTGCTCCGGAAGGAAGCCATGACCCAGGTTCTCGGCGAATTCATCAAGGCCCTGCGCGAGGCCGACGTACGCATTTCGCCGTCCGAGGTGATCGACGCGGAGGCCGTGCTCGGGCTGGTGGGCTATGAGGACCGTATGCTGCTGGCGCACGGGCTCTCCCAGGCGCTGGCCAAGTCCGACGCTGACAAGGAGGCGTTCTGGGACGTCTTCGACAGGTTCTTCGCCTTCGCGCCGTTCACGCCGCCGGAACCCGCCAACAGCGCCGCCGGTAACTGCGACGCCGAAGAGCAGGGCCCTGACGACCAGGCCGACGGCGACGACGAGGAAGCCGGCGTCACTGGCATGGCGTCCTCGGGTGGTTCGGGCCAGGGCTCCGGCAAGGCGACCGGCAAGGGCGAGGGCAAACCTGGCGACAAGGCCGGCGGCGACCAGGACGCCGGGATGTTCGGGGCGGAAGGCGAGAGCCTGACCATGGCCGAGGAACTGGCGCAGTTGCTCGAGGCCGGCGACGCTGCCCACCTGGCGCTGCGTCTGGCCGAAGCGGCGCAGCAGGCCGGGCTTTCCGATATCCGCTTTTTCACCCAGCGCGGCATGTATCAGTGGCGCATCCTGCAATTGATGGGCAGCGAGGAGCTGGGCCGCTGGATCGACCAGGCGGAGGGCGGCTCCAACGCGGCCGCCGCGGCGCGGGCCACACGGCTGCGCGGCCTGCGCGCGGGCCTGCACGAGCAGGTGCGGGAGTATGTGGAAACCCAGATGCAGCTGTTCGCCGGCAATGAGGGCCGGCGGCTGCGCGAGGACATGCTGGCCAGCCAGCGCATCGGCCTGATCGAACGCTCCGACATGCAGATCATGCAGGGGCTGGTGCGCAAGATGGCCAAGCGGCTGGTGTCGCTGCACTCGCGCCGGCGCACCAAAGCGCGGCGCGGGACGCTGGACGCGCGGCGGACGATCCGGGCCAACATCCAGTTCGAGGGCGTGCCGTTCCACACCATCTGGAAGCGCACGAAGGTCGACCGGCCCAGGGTGATGCTGATCTGCGACGTCTCGGGATCGGTCGCCCAGGTGTCGCGCTTCCTGCTGCTGTTCCTGCACTCCCTGCACGAGGTGCTGCCGGAGGTGCGCTCCTTCGCCTTCTCCAGCAACCTGGGCGAGGTGACGGAGCTGTTTGACAATTATCCGCCCGACGTCGCCATGGGCCGCACGCTGCAGCGCTTTGGCGGCTCCACCGACTATGGCCACGCCTTCCGCGATTTCGAGCAGCTGGCGCTGGACGACGTGGACCGGCGCACGACGGTGATCATCCTCGGCGACGCCCGCAACAATAATGGCGACCCGCGCGCCGACATCCTGCAAACCATCCAGCAGCGGGCGAAGCGGGTGCTGTTCCTCAACCCCGAGCACCGCAGCCGCTGGGGTAGCGGCGACAGCGTCATGCCCATCTACGCCGCCTACTGCAACCGCAGCATCAGCTGCGGTTCATTGAAGGAGCTTGAGCGGGTGGTCACCGACCTGCTGCGCACGGCGGCCTGACGCGCCGACGACGTGTGCGTGCGCCAGCACGCTTGTTCGCGCTATGGTTCCGGTTTAAACCGGCGGCAGGTTTCTGTTGCAGGTGAGAGGGCTTATGCGCGCTATTCTCGACGTCCTCATGGTCGTTCTTGAGATTTACACCTGGCTCATCATCGCATCGGCGATCCTGAGCTGGCTGGTCGCCTTCAATGTCATGAATGTCCGCAACGATTTCGTGCGCGCCATATGGACATTCCTGGAGCGCGTCACCGAGCCGGCGTTGCGGCCGATCCGCAATATCCTGCCCAATCTGGGCGGGGTCGACGTCTCGCCGGTGATCCTGCTGCTGATCATCTTCTTCCTGCAGCGCGTCATCGTGCTCTATCTCTACCCGGCGGTGATCTGACCGGGGACGGACAGATCATGGCGGACGGGGAGCGCCCCTGGCGCATCGACAACGGCGCCCTGCGCCTGATGGTGCGCCTGACGCCGCGCGGCGGCCGCGACGCCCTTGAAGGGGTGGAGATGCGCGATGACGGCCGGCCGGTGCTGAAGGCCCGGGTGCGCGCCGCGCCAGAGAACGGGCAGGCCAACGCCGCCCTGACCAGGCTGGTGGCGAAGAGCCTTGGCGTCGCCGCGTCCCAGGTCGAGGTAACGGGCGGCCATACGGCCAGGGTCAAGACGCTGAGCATCGCCGCAGGCGCGGCCAGCCCCGCTGAGCTCGCGGCCCGGCTGGCCGGGCTGGCGGGCGGCGACTGATCCCAGGGCGACCGCCAGGCGCGGATTTGTGCGCGCAAGGCGGTTTTCACCGCGCCTGAAAATGTTATAGGAACAGGCGGAATTTCAGGACCGGCACGGAACCGGCGGGGCGCTCGCCCCGACCGGCTATTGGCATTCCGAAGCCGGGATAGCCGGGCAGGCGCCTGCCGACGCCCTTTGGAGACCGACATTCATGAGCGCCACGATCATTGACGGCAAAAGCTTCGCCGAAGGCCTGCGCGGCCGGATCGCCACTGCGGTGGAGGCCATGAAGGCCAACGGCGTGCATCCCGGTCTTGCCGTGGTGCTGGTGGGCAATGATCCGGCCAGCGAAGTTTATGTGGGCTCCAAGGCGCGCCAGACTGTCGAGGTCGGCATGCGCTCGTTCGAGCATCGGCTGCCGGCCGACGTGTCGCAGCAGGAACTGGAGGCGCTGGTGGCGCGTCTGAACGCCGACCCGGAGGTGGACGGCATTCTGGTGCAGCTGCCGCTGCCGGCGGGGCTCGACGCCGAGCCGGTGATCGCCGCCATCCATCCGGACAAGGACGTGGACGGCCTGACCCACGCCAACGCCGGCCGTCTCGCCAATGGCGCCGTTGGCCTGGTTCCGTGCACGCCGCTGGGTTCGATGATGCTGATCCGCTCGGTGTTGCCCGACCTCTCCGGCAAGGAAGCGGTGGTGGTTGGCCGCTCCAACCTGGTCGGCAAGCCGATCGCCCAGCTGTTGCTGGCCGCCAACGCCACGGTCACCGTCGCCCATTCGCGCACCCGCGATCTGCCGGAGGTCTGCCGCCGCGCCGATGTGCTGGTCGCCGCCGTTGGCCGCCCGGAGATGATCCGTGGTGATTACATCAAGCCAGGCGCCGTGGTTATCGACGTCGGCATCAACCGGATTCCGGCGCCGGAGCGCGGCGAGGGCAAGACCCGCCTCGTCGGCGACGTGGCTTTCCAGGAAGCGAAGGAGATCGCCGGCGCCATCACCCCGGTTCCCGGCGGCGTCGGCCCGATGACCATCGCCTGCCTGCTCGCCAATACCCTGACGGCGGCCAGCCTGCGCCGCGGCCTTACCCCGCCCACATTCTGACCGTAGTAAACCGCCATGACCGTCCTGATCGATCTCAACTCCCCGGCCAGACGCCCGGCTGCGCCGCAGCCGGACGCCGTTGTCGCCGCGCCGCAGCCGGAGGCCGTCGCGGCGCCGGCCCGGCGTTCGCTGGCTGGCCTGTCTCGCGACGGGCTGCGTGAGGCGCTGGCGGAGATCGGCGTGCCGGACCGGGAGCTGCGCATGCGCGCGGCCCAGCTGTTCAACTGGATTTACGTGCGCGGCGCCGTCAGCTTCGAGGAGATGACCACCATCTCGAAGGTTCTGCGCGCCGCGCTGGCGGAGCGCTACACCCTCGACCGGCCGGAGGTGATTTCCGAGCAGATTTCCGTCGACGGCACCCGCAAGTGGCTGTTGCGCATGCCCGCGACCGGGCCGCATGACAGGGGCGCGGAGATTGAGTGCGTCTACATTCCGGAAGCGGATCGCGGCACCCTGTGCGTCTCCAGCCAGGTGGGCTGCACGCTGACCTGCACCTTCTGCCACACCGGCACCCAGCGGCTGGTGCGCAACCTGAGCGACGCGGAGATCGTTGGCCAGGTGATGGTGGCGCGTGACCGGCTGGGTGACTGGAGCGTCCCTGGACCCAACAAGGCCTCGAAGGCCGTTCAGCACGATGACGACGCGGTTCCGGCCGGGCGACTGGTCACCAATATCGTGCTGATGGGCATGGGCGAGCCGCTGTACAATTTCGACAACGTCAAGGCCGCCGTCGACACCATGAGCGATGGCGACGGCATCGGCCTCGGCAAGCGCCGCATCACCCTGTCGACGGCGGGCGTGGCGCCGATGATCGGGAAGGCGGGCGCAGAGATCGGCGCGATGCTGGCGATTTCCCTGCACGCGACCACCAACGAGATCCGCGACGGCCTCGTGCCGCTCAACAAGAAGTACAAGATCGACGAGGTGCTGGAGGCGTGCCGTAACTATCCTGGCCTGTCGAACGCCAAACGCATCACCTTCGAGTATGTGATGCTGAAGGGCGTCAACGACAGCCCGACCCATGCGCGCGAGCTGGTGCGCCTGCTCAAGGGTATTCCGGCCAAGATCAACCTCATTCCGTTCAATCCGTGGCCGGGCACGAAATATGAGTGCTCGGACTGGGACACCATCGAGGCGTTCTCCGAGATCGTGTTCCGCGCCGGCTACGCCAGCCCGGTGCGCACGCCGCGCGGCCGCGACATTTTCGCCGCCTGCGGCCAGTTGAAGAGCGAAACCGAAAAGCTGCGCGCCCGCGCCCGGCTGATGCTGGAAAACGGCGGCGATCCGGCCGCGGAAGCGGCTTCCTGAGGCGGGCGTTTTCGGAGGGCCTGCCATTTTCCGCGCAAGGCGCCATATACAAGGCGCTACAGCAGATGACGGCCCGCGCCGTGCGCAGGTTCGGGCGAAGGTTCGGACGATGGGCGCCGGCCGAAGGCGGCGGGTGGCGGGGCCGGAACGGGCCTCGACATCCTGACCGGGCCGGCGCTTTGTGCGACTGTCTGATGTGACGCGCTTTTCCGGCAAAATGGCCGCCGCCTTTCCGGAAAACTGCTCTACCTGTTCGAACTGGCGCGTTTGCGGCGAAGCGGCGCCCTGCTCGCTGGACACCCTGAAGGAGCCGCCATGGGCGTGATCGGTCGGGCTTTTCTCATCCTGTTCGCCCTGTGCTGCGCTTTCTCGGTTGGGGCGTTGACCCTGGGGTTCGCGGCGCTGGCCGAGCCGGCCTTTGGCCGCATGATCGCGCTCGCCGCCCGGTCCCTGATCGACTACGCGTTCAACGCCCTGGCCTATGATGATCCGCGCGCCGGGTTTGAGCTGCTGATGCGCATGTGGACGGTGCTGGCCATTGTGCTGGCCGGGCCGCCGACGCTGATCGGCCTGATTGGCGAAATCGCCCGCATCCGCTCGTTCATCTGGTATTCCGGCGCGACCGGCGTGCTGACGGCGGCCCTGCCCTGGGCGGCCCGCACCGGCTATTCGGCCGATCCGCTGTCCGGCAACTGGGGCGAGGGCCGGGTGACGCTGGCGCTGTTCCTGTGCGGGGCCATGGCCGGACTGGCCTACTGGCTGGTGGCTGGCCGCAGCGCCGGGGGCGAGCCGCGCCCGGATGCGCCGGCGGTTGCGCCAGGCGCCGGCACGCCCTCCGCGCCCTGACGCTCAGGCGCCACGGCTCTGGGTCGCCAGGATTTTCAGGGCGAACAGACCGAAAATTCCCGCGAACAGATAGTCCAGCGCCCGCACCAGCCAGGGTCGGGCGCGCACGCCCCGGACAATCGCTCCCGCCGCCAGCACCAGCGACACCGACAGCGGCGCAGTCAGCACGACAAACCACACCCCCAGAAACGCCAGCTTGCCCATGGCGTGCGGATCATGGGCGCTGACGAACTGCGGCAGGAAGGTCACGAAGAACAGCACCACCTTCGGATTGGTGAGGTTGATGCCAAGGCCGGTCAGATAGGACTGCAACAGCGGCGACGGCTTTCGCGCCCGCACGGGGGCCTCCACCTTCAGCACCGAACCATGGCGGATGGCGCCAATGGCCAGCCAGAGAAGATACAGGGCGCCGACGATCTTCAGGACCAGGAAGGCCGTCGCCGACGCCGCCAGCAGGGCGGAAACGCCGAGCGCCGCCAGCAGGGTGTGGATGAGGCAGCCGCTTTCCGCCCCCGCCACCGCCGCAAGGGCCGGGCGGCGGCCTTCGCCAATGGTCTTGGCGAGGAACAGGCTCATGTCCGGGCCCGGCGTGATGAACAGGATAATGCAGGCCAGCGTATAGGATGCAAGTATCGGAAGGGTGGGTATGAAATCCATGGGAAATATCGCCTGAACATGTATCTGGCGCCCCGGGCCCGGCCGGACATGCCGGAAGGGCCTGCCCGGCCGCGCTCACAGGAACGTTGGAGACGTCGCACGCGGAACCGTTTGGCGCTATTCTGGTTTAGTGCAACGCGCCGGCGTTGCAACCGGAGCTTTCCGGCGACGCTGGCGAAAATTTCCTGAGGCCTGAGATTCCGCTCAACCGCATTCTGTATGGAATGCCCGCCAACCGGAGGCGCCAGTGGCCCTGTTTTCCCGAATTCGCATGGTTCTCGCAGCGCTTGTCATCGCCGCGCCGCTCGCCGGCTGCGGCCAGATCAACGCCGTGCCGACCTATGAGGCGCAGGCCAAGGCCAAATGGGCCGAGGTGCAGAACCAGTACCAGCGCCGCGCTGATCTGATCCCCAATCTGGTGGCGACCGTGAAGGGTTACGCCACCCACGAGCAGGAAACCCTGACCCAGGTCGTCGAGGCCCGGGCGAAGGCCACCCAGGTCAAGGTGGACGCCTCCACCGTCACCGATCCCGAAAAGTTCAAACAGTACAGTCAGGCCCAGTCGGAACTCAGCGGCGCCCTCAGCCGCCTGCTGGTCAGTGTTGAGCGCTATCCGGACCTCAAGGCCAACCAGAACTTCCTGGCGTTGCAATCGCAGCTCGAGGGCACGGAAAACCGCATTTCTGTTGCGCGACGCGACTACATAGAGGCGGTCCGGGCTTACAATACCGAGTTGACGACCATTCCCGGCGCATGGGTGGCGAAGATACTTTACCCGTCGGCCAAACCCATGGAGACTTTCGCCGCCGCAGAGGGCGCGCAGACCGCGCCGACCGTGAAGTTTTAGCCCGCTTTTCGGTCAGCCAGATGGCTGATCGGTCAGAATTCGCTCAAGAAAGCTGGAGCGGTTTCCGATCCGGATTGGGCGAAAACCGCTCCAGGGCATTGTCCGGCTGGGGCGCCGATCAGCGCCGCCGGCCGGACATGCTGTCCGCCACACACCTGACAACCGGAGGCAGAACGCCATGGCGCTGACAGGCGCATCGACCTGGGTTTGGCGGCGCTGTGCGTCAGCCCTGGCGCTGCTGGCCGTGGGCGCGCTGCTGGCGGGCGTGGCCGTGACGGCGCAGCCGGGGCATGTTTCGGCGCAAGAGCGCGCCGCGCCCGTTACCCCGGCGCCGCCGCCCCAAAACGCCCCGTCATCTCAAAGCGCTCCGCAGCAGCCTGCGCCGGTGGCAGGGCAGGAGGCTCCGCCCGCGGACGCCACGCCCGGCAAGACCTCGTTTCCGCGCCTCACCGGCCGGGTGGTCGATGCGGCGCATATTCTGGATGACGCGACGCGGGCGCGCATCGCTGACAGGCTGGCGGCCTATGAGGCCAAAACCAGCGACCAGGTCGTGGTGGCCACCGTGCCCTCGCTGGACGGGTTGCCGATTGAGGACTACGCCAACCGCCTGTTCCGGCAATGGGGGCTGGGGACGCGCGAGAAAAACAACGGCGCGCTGCTGCTGGTGGCGCCGCGCGAGCGCAAGGTGCGCATCGAGGTTGGCTATGGCGTTGAAGGCGGCCTGACCGACGCCATCTCCAGCGTCATCATTAACAGCGCCATCATCCCGAAATTTCGCCAGGGAGATTTCGCTGGCGGCGTCGAGGCCGGCGTCGACGCCATGGTCGACGTGCTGACCGGCGACGCCGAAACGTGGAGCCGGCGCGCTGATGCCCGGGCGGAGGACCATGGCCCGTCCATCATGGCCGTTATCTTCTATGTCATCCTGCTGCTGATCTTCATCCGCATCATGTCGCGCATGGCGGGCGGCGGCGGTCGCAACGGCATGCACCGCAGCCGCACCGGGCGCTGGGGGCCGGTGGTGCTGCCGCCTGTCGGCGGCGGCTGGGGCGGTGGCTGGGGCGGCGGTTTCGGCGGCGGAGGGGGAGGTTTTGGCGGCGGCGGTTTTAGCGGCGGCGGCGGCTCCTCAGGCGGCGGCGGCGCGTCGGGGAGCTGGTGATTGAGCGGCGTCGGCTGGTCCTCTCTGGTGGAGAGGCGGGACCGCCATGGGGAGAACATACGACATGCTGGATGAAGCCGGGCGCAAACGGGTTGCAGCGGCCATCGCCGACGCCGAGCAACGGACGACAGGCGAGATCGTCTGCATCGTGGCGCGCGCCGCCAGCGAATATCGCAGCTGGGCCCTGTTTCTGGCGGCTTCGGCCGGTTTCGCCACCCCCGGCGTGCTGCTGCTGACAACCGGGTGGGGCGCCGGACGCATCTGGCTGGCGCAGATCATCGTCACCGCGCTGTTGGGGGGCATTCTCGCCTGGCGCCCGGCGCGGCTGGCCCTGACGCCGGGTTTTTTGAAGCGGGAGCGGGCGCGCGAGGCCGCCCACCGCCAGTTCGCGGCGCGCGGCCTCTCGGCCACCAGCGGCCGCACCGGCGTGCTGATCTTTCTGGCCGCTGGCGAGCACTACGTCGAGGTGATCGCTGACGAAGGCGTCGCTTCATGCGTGGAGGAGGCGGCGTGGCGCACGGCCGTGGACGATCTGGTCGGCGCCATCCAGGCGGAACGCGTCGCCGACGGCCTGGTCGCCGTGGTGACGCGCATTGGCGCCATTCTCGCTCTCCATCATCCGGCGCTCCCTGGCCAAAAGGAGAATGAGCTGGCGGATCATGTCATTCTTTTGTGACAAACGATGATGCCGGAACGGATATGGATTTTTGCCAATCGCAGTAAGTCAAAGAAAAAAACATGTTCGTTATAAGCTGATTGCAGTTATGCTTGCCCGGCCCCATAGTCGTCCAGCCATCAGGAACTTCTGGCGACGGGGCTATGAATGTCTGACCTGACGAAGCTCATCCCGGTTATCATGTGCGGCGGCGCCGGCACGCGTCTGTGGCCAGTTTCCCGGGACTCGATGCCCAAACAGTTCATCTCGCTGTTTGGCGGCGAGTCGACGTTCCAGCGCGTCATGCGCCTGCTTGACAATGCTGTGGTCTTTGGCAGGCCGATTGTCATTACCAATGCCGAATACCGGTTCACAGTCCAGGACCAACTGGCGCAGGCCGGGGTTGACGCGGAGATCGTGCTGGAGCCGGCGCGCCGTGATTCAGCCGCCGCAGTCGCGGCGGCCGTTGAACTGGCGGCGCTTCGCGACCCGGACGCGATCGTTGGCGTCTTCGCCGCCGACCACGTGGTTCAGGATGGCCGGCGGTTCGTAGAAATCTGCGAGTTGGCCGCGCGGGTGGCGACGGAAGGGCGCATTGTCACCATCGGCATTCCGCCGACAGGTCCGGCGACCGGCTACGGCTATATACGTCCGGGCGAGGATATTGGCGGCGGCGGCCGTCGTGTCGAGGCTTTCGTCGAAAAGCCCGACGCCGCCCGGGCGGCCGGATATCTGCTCGAAGGTTATCTCTGGAATTCGGGGAACTTCATCTTTCCCGCCCGGCTCATGCGACAGGAGTTGCAGCGGCTTGCGCCAGATGTGCAGCAGCCGGTGGCCAGCGCCGTGGCTGGCGCCGAGCGGGATTTGTCGTTCCTGCGCCTCGACGGCGCAGCATTTGGCAAGGCCAGAGCCATTTCCATCGACTACGCCGTTATGGAGCAGACGGACAAGGCGGCGGTCGTCGTCGGGGATTTCGGCTGGTCTGATGTCGGTGGTTGGGGCGCGGTATGGGAGCTTTCAAACCGCGACGCAGACGGCAACGCCATTCAGGGGCGGGGCTATGTGCTCGACGGCAAGGACAATCTGATCCACTCCGGGGAAGGGCTTGTCGCGGTAATCGGCCTCGACGGCGTCGCCGTGATTTCGACGCGCGATGCGACGCTGGTGGTCCCGCGCGCCCAGGCCGCCAAAGTGAAGGACATGGTGAAGCTGATTGCCCGTCAGGGCGAGGCGGAGGCGGGACAGCACCGGGAGATCCAGCGTCCCTGGGGCAAGTATCTGTCGATCGATATGGGCGATCGTCATCAGGTGAAGCGAATCACCGTAAAGCCGGGCGGCATCCTGTCGTTGCAGAAGCATTATCACCGCGCGGAACACTGGGTCGTGGTGCGCGGCACCGCCGAGGTGACGCGCAACAACGAGATACTGGTGGTTCATGAAAATGAATCAATCTATCTGCCGATAGGGGCCGTGCACCGTATGGCCAATCCCGGAAAAATTGCCCTGGAACTGATTGAGGTGCAGGTCGGCTCATATCTCGGCGAGGACGATATCGTCCGTATTGAGGACATCTACAGGCGGGTGTGAGGGTGTGCCCGGTTGGCCAGATGAGCTGGGCTGACGTTGTGCGCGAACGTCTGGGCGAAGGGCGCTCCGGCGCGGAGGACATGCTGTAATGGCAGTTCAGAACTCTGGCTCGCTCAGCGAAAGTCCTGGCCGCAGCACGCCCCTTCATGATGGTCGCGCCTGTTCTGCTATCCACGACGGCGCGTGGTTGCGGTTGCACCGCGCCTGTTCAAAGGATGGCGGCCCGTACGGGAGCTAACGGCCCGAGCCGGCCAACCCTCTGTGACGCCACTGCGGTGAGCCCGAGTTCGTGGCGCGGCGCAGATCCGTTACGCCACACGCCTCCGTTTCGCGGTCGAACGCGTACCCGGCAGACAGGGAGCCTGGATCAACATGACGTCGCTGAAGTTCGGCACCTCCGGCCTCCGGGGACTGGTTACGGAACTGCTGGGTATGCCGGCCTACGCCTGGACGCGGGCGTTTTGCGAGGTGATGCGCGAGGGCGGCGTCACGGGGCCCGTCATGGTTGGCCGGGACCTGCGCGCGTCCAGCCCGGAGATCGCGGCGTTGTGCATTCAGGCGATCGCTGACGCCGGTTTTGCGCCAGTGGATTGCGGCGCGGTTCCGACGCCGGCTCTGGCGCTGGCCGCGATGGCGGCTGGCGCGCCAGCGGTGATGGTGACCGGTAGCCACATTCCGGAAGATCGCAACGGGCTGAAATTCTACCGGCCGGATGGAGAGATCAACAAGGGTGATGAGGCTCGTATTTCTGCCTGGCAGGCGCGGCTCGCCATTACGGAGGCGCCAGCTGTCACCGCCAGGGCAACCGCCCATGACGCCCTGACGCCCTATCTTGATCGTTACGCCGCATTCTTCGGTCCGGACGCCCTGAAGGGCATGACCGTTGGCGTCTACCAGCATTCGTCCGTCGGCCGCGACGTCATGTGCGACGTGCTGCGCGCCGCCGGCGCCACGCCCGTTCCGCTGGGACGCGCGTCCTCGTTCATTCCGGTCGACACGGAGGCGTTGCGCCCGGAGGACAATGCGCTTGCACGTCAGTGGGCCGGCGAGCAGAAGCTGGACGCCATCGTTTCGACGGATGGAGACGCCGATCGCCCGCTGGTCAGCGACGCCAGCGGGGCCTTCCTGCGCGGCGATCTGGTGGGCGCATTGACGGCGACGGCGCTGGGCGCTGACGTTATCGTCACGCCGGTGACGTCGAATTCCGCGCTCGAAAAACTGGGCCAGTTCCGTCAGGTGCTGCGCACCAAAGTTGGAAGTCCCTACGTTATCGCGGGCATGGCCGAGGCCAAAGCCGCAGGCGCTGCGATCGTGGTTGGCTTTGAGGCCAACGGCGGCGTGCTGCTGGGGTCGGATGTGCAGCGCGGCGGCCGCAGCCTGCCCGCCCTGTCGACGCGCGACGCCATGCTGCCCATTCTTGCCTGCCTTGATCTTGCGGCGCGACGGGGCCGCCCGTTGGCGGAACTGGCGAATGAGGCGGGGTTTTACTGCGCGCTGTCCGACCGGTTGCAGAATGTTCCCCAGGAGAAAACCGCCGCGCTCATCGCCCGGCTCGATGATGACGATCCAGCATTTCGTGACGCCGCCTTCGCCAGCCGCGGCGGCGTGGTGGCGCGTGACCGCCGCGACGGCCTGCGCATGACCCTCGGCGACGGCTCCACCCTGCACCTGCGCGCCTCAGGCAACGCGCCGGAATTGCGGGTGTATGTGGAGGCCGAAAGTGGGGAAGTGGTGAAAACCTTGCTGAGGGAGGTGTTTAGCGCGCTACCGCGCAGCCTCGTGAGATTTGACGCCGAATCCATGTGGTAAAGAGGTCTACGGCAGCGAAAGAGTGCTCTGAATGCTCAGAGCTGGTGGATTGACCGAAACGAAGGAGTCCGTCGAGGCATTCCGCCGCTTGCGTTCCCGTGCCCCGGGATTTCCATCACTGTTTACGGGGCTGACCGTCGGCGTCTTGAGGCACTGATCGCGGACCGCAACACACCGCAGAAGCATGTCTGGCGCGCCCGGATAGTACCGATGAGCGCCGATGGCGTGGGCACATCAGCCATCATGGCGGAGGCCGGAACGGCGAAGACGACGGTCTGGCGTTGGCGGGCCCGCTTCATGGGGAAGGCGTCGTCGGTTTGTTGCGCGACAGGTCCCAGCCGCCGGGAAAGCCACCGGTCGCTGACGAAAAGACCGCGACGATCGTGGCGATGATGCCGGAACCCCCGCCCTTCGAGGCGACGCACTGGACCGCGCGCCATGGCCAACGTCGCGGGACTGGCGGTTTCCACGGTCCAAAAGATATGGAAGACCCACGGCCTCGCCCCGCATCGCTGGCGGCGCTCCAAGCTCTCTAACGATCCGGGTTTCGCTGGGAAGTTGCGCGACGTGGTCGGGCTCTACGTGAGTCCACCGGCCCACGCCTTGGTGCTCAGCATCGACAGGAAGTCAGAAATCCATGCTCTGGATCGCACGCAACCGGGACTGCCGCTGAAGAAAGGGCGCGGTGCGACCATGACACGCCGCACCGGCGTGCGACAAGGCTGACCGTGACAAGACTGACCGTGACGCCCGCCTCGTGCGTCTGCGCCACCATCTCCAGCTTCTCCGCAACCGACCATTGGCGACGCCGCTCCGGTCCGATCAGGACCTCGGCCTTCGGATAAGAACCAGTCATAGCCACGACATTGCTCCCAACCCTTATTTTAAGGGTGAGACATGTCCGGGGAATTCGGGGCCGCTTCATTTCCAAACAGATGGGGTGATTAGGGCTTCAGCCTGATGGTGACTGCTCCGTTCAGGATTTTGGAACGTGGTCCGTGTTGAGCGGCCACAAGCATCGGGAGGGGGCATCCACGCCATCACTTCTCAGCGGAAATCAACACCAATGGGCCTCGGTATCGGCTTCGCTGGCTGATGCAATGATGGTGGCGTCAACCAGCGTGCCGGTCTTGACCCCGATCGCCTTCGCCTTGAGTTGCCCGGTGATCGCGCCGCACAGCACCGTGTCCAGGTTCCGCTCGACCAGCGCCTTGCGAAAGCGCACGAAGGCGGTGCGTTCCGGCATCGGCTCCGACAACGAGAAGCCGCAGAAATGCCGGAACGAAGCACGGTCGTCCAGCGCTTCGGCGAGCTTCACGTCCGACAGGTCGTACCACACAGATAGCAGCATCGCCTTGTGGGGACGATCAGTTTCGATGCGGTGAAGATGGCCGCCCTGGCGCGACTGGAGCCCGCGCACTCAGCACGTTGCAGATCCCGAGGAGGTTCTCAGACAAGAGCGGTGTCGTGAAGATGGCTTTCTTCAGGAAGGGGAAACCGGCTTTCAGCATGACCTCCCAGAGCTCGGTGCTCGGATTGGTGGGAATGTCTCCCTTGAGAACTCCAGTCCGCCAATCATGCGCCTGTGGATTGTTCATCTTCCAATCCGCCGCTGCGTTTCGAATGATCTCATCATAGCGCCATGCCGAGCCCATACGGACTCCCCGGCCGTTCATCCAGCGGGAGAAACCGGATTCATGGCTGTTGACCACGAACCAGCGGTCACTATGTGGCTTATAGGCGTCCCAGAAGCCCCCCCATATGTCGCTGGCAACCAGATCGACCGTGCAATAGAGGAAGAAGGATTGAAGGTGCCAGTTGTGAAGCCGGCAATCCACGGCGCCGGTGATATCGAACCGGCCCGAGCGGGCCACCTCGAACAGGGGGGCCAAGCTGTTCATCGTGCCGATGACGCTGTCATTGGCCAAGATGACGGAATGACCGGAGACGCCGAGGCGGTCGAGCAGGCGGACCCCGATGGCATAGAGCCCGAAGTCCCGCGCGAGGTTCTCGCAATGAACCAAACGCCAGACCCGGCCCCTAAGCTTGGAGCAGGCTTCCAGGGTCAGCTCGCTGTTGCTCGTCAGGAAGACGATGCAGCATCCCTGCGCGCGCATCGCGTCGATATAATCCAGGACGTAGTCCTGAACCTCGCTCCGCAAATCGTAATGGGCGAACAGGCAGATCGTCTCTTCCGCTGCGGGCGCGGGACCGAGCTCGAGGTTGGACAAGATCACTGCGCCGGTTTCATGCTTGCGCTGCTCGTCCCGGGAAAAGCGCGCCTCGTCCGCCAATGTCCGAAACAGGACGTTCTGCCAGGCCGTGCGATCGGCCAGATGTTCACCGATGGTCTCGTGCCATTGCCGGGTTGAGAACAACGCATTGGGGTTACGAGGCCTGTCCACGCTCTGGCGGCAGAAATGCTCAAGGCACGTCATCCCGGCGGGCATCTCATGTCCATAGGTCTGGCGGTAGTAGAAAACGTCGAACAGGATGTTGGGACCGACCAGGTCCGCCTGCCACAGGCACTCCTGGAAAGGCAGGTCGGGGGCTCCGCTGGCCTGCCGAATCCAGGCGAGGTCGATCAGCGGGTGGGGGCTTTCGGAGGCGTTCATGAGCTGTCCAAAACTCGAACCAGAAGTCATGCCATGGCCGTAGCATGCAACCGTTCGAGCAGCAAAGCCCGTTCCGAGGAATCCAGAAGGGCAAACCATCCAGCAGGCCACAGCACCTGGCCGGCATCGGATAAGGTGGCTCGTCCATGATAGGATCCGGAGCAAACCAGGGTGGAGGTCGCGGCCCCGCCCCCAGCATCCGCCCGGTGCGGAAACGTGCCGAGCAGGCTCGCTTCCGCGCTATCGGGGCTGGACAGCAATCGATTCCAAGCTTGGGCTAGCAGCGAGCTGAAATCCCACCGGCCGGGATCGCTCCCCAGGATATCCACGGCATCGCGGGCGAAGCGCAGAGCCTCCTCGTGCATGATGGCGATCAGGCGCCGCTGCTCGGTCGACAAGGTATCCTGGGAGCGGACCGCGCTCAACGCTCCTGTCGCGGGGTCGGATCGAAGCCCGATGGCCGTGGTCGTGTTTTCGCTGAGCAGGACTTCCATCAGTGCCGGACAGGCTCCGATCACGTCGACATGCTGTCGAGGCGAGGGCATCCGGAGCGGTGTGTAAGGGTACGACTCGAATATGCCATCCGAGAAGAAATACGCGTCCGCCGGCAGGTCCGCCGGCAAGTGGTTTTTGCGATTGTGGACGAGGCCGAAGAAGTAGGACCTCATCGTGGCGCCGGGAGCCAGGGTTGCGAAAAGGGATTTCAGCGACGGCATGATGCTGCCTGACCAGCCGAGATCGACCAGCCCGATGGCCTTGCTGCCCTCGATGCCGCCGGCATCCCGATAGTATCGCAACAGATCGTCCGATGCCGCATTCGCGTGTTCCAGGATCGTCGGCGCAAGGTCTGCGAGCGCCTCCCCGAGCAAGCGCTTGGCCGCGCCATAATCGTCGCGCTTGCCGAGTTGGTCCAGGATCGGGGCATCGACATCGCCGATGCCCAGTCTGCTGGCGCATTGGACGATGATGTCGTCGTTTCGGATCAGGAACATGTCGAGGTAATCACGCAGCGTCGTGGCTCGCGAAAAGTCCAGTTTCGCGGCCGAATCCCGAAGCTGGTCGAGCGTGAGCATACGTTGACTGTACAAAAGGCTACGGGAGGCCAGTATATAATGGGATTCGCCGACAGAAAATCCCGTTTCACGTAGGAGCTCATAGATTTTCTGGATCAGGATACCATCCCGCGCTAGGAACAGGACCTTGTCCAAGCCATCGGCCCTGGCCCGCTTCGCGACCCATCCGGCAAAGGCAAGGGCCGTAGGTCCGACAACCTCATAGCCGACATGACGAGCGATGCGTTCCGCGGCATCGACATCCGTGGCCTCGATCCGGACGCGATGCTCCCGCGCCAGGCCCAGTCCGACGGATGCAGCCGCGTTCGAGATGTCGAGCGTCGAGACATCGGCCATCTGCAGCGCATAAGGCCGCTCCCACGCCTGCTCGACATAGTGGACGGCATTCCAGCCCATAGCCTCGGCGCTCTGCTTGTCGGACTGATGGTTGTCGCCCAGATGCAGGATCTTCTCGCCGGGAATTCCCAGATCCGCGGCGACCTTCTCGTACAAGCCGAGCTGCCCTTTGCCTACGCCGTATTCGTTGGAGACATAGACGACCGGATCCTCGTAGCCGGCAGCGGACAACACTTCCGCCAGGAAGGCGGAAGGCAGGTACATGTCGCTGACGAAAATCGTCTTCTTCCCCGCCGCTTTCGCTTTCCGATACCAGCCCAGCACCGTCGGGTTGGCGCGGAGCATCCGTCGTTCGATATCCAGCTCCAACCGTTCGAGTCGATCGCGCTCGCCATCGTTGAGCTCCAGCTCTTTCTGCAGGACATCGTAGATGTGCCGCAGGCCGATCTCCACCGTCCCGGCTTCTCGTTGTCCGATATTGCGTGCCTCGCGTTCGGCCCAGAAACGCAAATCGGCGAACGTGCCGAAGCGTGGATGGATGGTGCGCGCCGCCGCCTCCGCCAGGTCGAAGACCGAGGTTGGGTGGGCGACCCGCCTGATGAGCGCGGTGTCGAAAATATCCAGCGACAGGACCTCGACGGACTCCAGCCGGTCGAGAACTGCCGCATCCTGGGTGCTGGGTAGATGCGCCCGTTCCGGTGGGGTGTAAGGGACCGGGACGCGGGTGGGGATGCCTCCGAAGTCGCGGGCGGAGCGTGCCCAGCCTCTGGGAGCGCCGGCATCGGCGGCTGCCGGCTCGGACCTGATCTGCGACAGGAACTGCTGCAGCGGCTCGATCTCGCCGTCGGGGCCCGGCGGGTGATGCTTCAACCACCACTGGACATCGAACAGTGGATGGGGATTGCGGTTCTGGCGCCAGCCGATCGTCACATAATGCGTGAAAGGATCGACATCGATGCCCTCCAGTTTGGGCTCTTGGTTCAAGTAGTAGTCCGGATCGAACCAGCCGCGATCGAACGCGACGATTTGGGGCGACCTGGATTCCGGGGCGGTCGAGAGCACCGGCTCGCCGCGACGCCGGGCGCGTAGAAAGGCCATGCGTGTGGGCAAGCGGTGGGGAGTGACAGCCCACCACAACGCTTTCGTCGCGCGCCGGAGCGTCCGCCGCACCGATAGCGGTGTCCGGCCGAGGATCGCGCGGAGGGGGGCGGAAGCCCGCCAGAAAGTGCTCTGTTCGATAAGTTGGGAATGCGCTCTTGCGGCATGAGTGGCCGCAGCCTCTCGAGCCAACGCGTCGCGTAGCTCTACCGCGACCTTTGCCTGATCGTCCGTGGCACCCTGGAGCCTGTCCCGTTCGGCGAGAGCCACCTGATGCTCGCCCTGGAGCCTGTCCCGTTCGGCGAGAGCCACCTGATGCTCGCCCCGGAGCCTGTCCCTTTCGGTGAGAGCCGCCTGACACTCGTCTTGGAGCCTGCCCAGCTCGGCGCGTGCCGCCTGATGATCTTGACGGAGGCGATCCCGCTCCACTGTAGTCTCATGGAGGTGGGCGTGCGTACGCTCGTGCTCACTCTGTCGCCTGACGGCCAGACCTAGTCGTGAATAGGCCGTGCGGATGAGGTCTGTTCGGCCGGGACCGGCATTCAGCAATGGCTGTAAGCCGTGCGGAATCTCCGGACCGATCGCCAGCACGCCCAAGCCATGACCATGTGGAAACGAGAAGGAGGGATACTGCGCGGACAACTCCGCCCAGAGGCGCCAGACGCCAAAGTCGCGCTCGCGCACATTGATGTCATGGAACAGCACCACGCCACGCGACGACAATTTCGGGCGCCAAGTTTCGAAATCTTGGCGCACATCATCGAGGAAATGTCGACCATCGATGTGCAGCAGATCGATGGAAGCATCATCGAAATAGGGCAATGCTTCGTCAAAACGACAACGCAACAGGCGCGAGAAGCCTGAATAGCCTTTATCGTTTGTACCCGCAACCTGTTCGAAAACCTCCTCGCCATACGAACCGGCATGCTCGTCGCCAAGCCAGGTATCGACAGCATAACAGGCCGTCGAGAGCCGCAACCACTGTACCGCTTGGCAAAAAGAAAAATAGGAGAAGCCGTTATGGGTCCCGAGTTCGACAAAAGTATCTGGGCGGATGGCATCCACAAGCCAGAACGCAAAGGGAGCATGTTCCAGCCAAGCCGATTCGACGACGTGTTGAGGCGGCCAGAAAGCGGAAGAGCCTATCCACGCGAGTCGATCCTCCTGAAACGGTTCGGATACAATCCTCTCAGGAATGGAGTCGATATGGCTATTCATTTAGTCCCATCCACGAGCACTGGTCAGCTTCCACCCCATAGGCGGCTTGATGCGTACATTGCCTATTAACGCACGTTTGAGAAGGTGGAGGGTTCGAAGAACCTCACGCATTTGGCCATTTTGTGGTGATGTGAGGCATTGGCGCAGGGAGACGGGTCTAGGTCGGGGATGCCGGGCTTCTTTGATGTCGACGAGCGTCTGAAGCGCCTGAGCGAACTGGGCGATCAACTGGAGGCGTATGCGGGACTGTCAGGAATTTCGTGTGCGGGCGGCGTGAAGAAACTCAGGCCGCCATGGCCCTTGTGAAGCATCTGTTCGCCGACGGCGCTTACGACCGGGCGAAGCTCTTGGACAGGGCCGCCTTCCTCGACTTCGTCGTCGAGGTGGTGCGCCGTATCGAAGGCGTGCAAGGCTTCCATGTCCTGCCTCGCAGATGGGTGGTGGAAAGAACCTTCGGATGGATGATGCGCTGGAGACGCCTCGTGCGCGATTATGAGCAGCGCATCGACGTTTCCGAGGCCATGATCCACATCGCTCTCGGTGCACTCCTCATCAGACGCATTGCTCATTGACCTCTTTTTCAAAAGGACTCTAAGAGCCTTCTCTGAAGGGGGCGTTGACGTCAAGCTGCTCGTTCTGGTCAGATTGCAGGAACCTGCCCAGATTGCGGGCGGCAAAGCCGCCGGGTTCAGAGCCGATACGCACGGCGGCCGGCCGACCTGCCTCTCGGCGGCTGGCGGGTGATGCTGACGATCATGGCGCGTCGTTTCTGGTGCGATGCTGTCCAGTGTGGCCGGCGGATCTTTTGCGAGCGGTTCGGCGACAACGTGCTGGCCCGCCATGGTCGGTGCACCCAGCGACTGGAGATAATCGTTCACCATCTCGGCCTGGCGCTCGGCGGCGCACTTCCCCCCTCCAGCTATGCCGGCCGGATAAAGTTGTAGGCCAGATGGGCCCTGCCATTCTTTGGCCGTGCCGCCGCAGCGCCGCCAGACGTCAATCGGTGAGCATCGCCATCACATGTTCCGCGATCGCCAGCGAGGCGGTGAGGCCGGGGCTTTCAATGCCGAACAGGTTGACCAGCCCTGGCACGCCATGGACGGACGGGCCATCGATGCGGAAGTCGGGCGCGGGCTCGCCGGGGCCATGCAGCTTGGGGCGCACCCCCGCCCATGCTGGCGCGAGCGCGCCTGCTGGCAGGTCCGGCCACCAGTCGCGGATCGCGGCTTCGAACATCTCCAGCCGGTGGGCGCTCACCGTATAGTCGTCTTCCGCCTCCACCCATTCCACGTCCGGGCCGAAGCGCAATTGCCCGCCTAGATCGATGGTGGCGTGAACGCCAAGACCGGCAGCGAGGCCGCTGGCGGCGGCGCCCACCGGATAAACTAGGTGCGAGAACGGATTGCGTCCGGTGAAGGCGAAATAATTGCCCTTGGCAAACCATTGCTGCGGCTGGCCGTGATCGGCGAGGCCCCGCGTGGCGCGTGCCATTCGCGGCGCGCCGTGGCCGGCGGCATTGATCACGAGGGGTGCTGCGATCTCCGTCTCCGTCTCGCCGTCGGTCGCCTGCACGCAGATGCTGTCGCCCGTTGGAATGACGGCGACGGCGGTCGTGCCCAAGGCGATGGCACCGCCCGCCGCCGTCAGGTCGCCTGCGAGCCTGGCGGCGTAGGCGAGGGCGTCGACGATGCCGGTGTCGCCGCAATGCAGGGCCGCCACGCAGGCGACCTCCGGCTCCAGACGCCGCACTTCCCTGCCTTCAAGCAGTTCGATGTCGGCCACGCCATTGCCCCGCGCTTTGTCACGTAGGGAAGGGAGCGCCGACGCGTCCTGATCGCCGGTGGCCACGATGAGCTTGCCGCACTGCTGGAAATCCACGCCCTTGTCGGCGCAATAACGTTGCAACATGGCGCGGCCGGGGGCGCACAACCGCGCCTTGAGCGAGCCCGGAGCGTAATAGATGCCCGCATGCATCACGCCGGAGTTGCGGCTTGAGGTCTCGCGGGCCACGCCGGCCTGGCGCTCCAGTACGATAGTCTCGCGGCCCGTGGCGGCGATGGCGCGGGCGATGGCGAGGCCCACGACGCCGCCGCCCACGACAATGGCGTCGGTCTGGTAGTTGCTCATACGGTGCTCCCTAGCGCAGCAGAGATGGTCGCAGGATTTTGGAGTTAGCGTCCGCGTTCGTGGTCCCCACCCCGGAATACCGCGTCTCTGGTGGCCACCGGGCTCATCGTTATGGTGGAGTTTGACGACTTCAACCCTGACGAAGAGGAATTCCCGATGACCGATGACAGACTACTGATTGAAGAGCTTGCCGCGAAGACCGGTGACGGAGATTTTTTGCGGGCGATCGCCGAGAGCGTGATGCAGCTGATCATGGAGGCCGACGTTGACGGCCTGATCGGCGCCGGCCGGCACGAGCGCAACGGGGGACTGTCAGGAATTTCGTGTGCGGGCGGTCATACTGGACCTGATGGAGGTTCCCGATGACACGACGCAAAGCACCCCGCATTCCAGACGCGCTTCTTGACCAGTTGCTTGCTGGGGCAGACCCAAAGACGGCCTTTGACGCCAATGGGCTGTTCGATGATCTGAAGAAGGCGTTGGCCGAACGGGCCCTGAACGCGGAGATGGATCATCATCTGGCGGCCGATGAAGCGGGCAACAGCCGCAATGGCTATGGGCGCAAGACTGTCACAACCGAGACAGGCCGGGTCGAGCTGGACATCCCCCGTGACCGGCAGGCGACCTTCGATCCGCAACTGATCGCCAGCTACCGGCGCCGTTTCCCCGGCTTTGATGACAAGATCGTCTCAATATGCCCGGGGCATGAGCGCGCGTGAGATTGTCGGGCATCTGCGCGAGCTCTACGGCATTGACGTTTCGCCCGATCTGATCAGCGCTGTCACCGACGCTGTCCTCGAAGAAGTCGCCGCCTGGCAGGCCCGGCCGCTGGAGCCGGTTTATCCGCTGGTGTTTTTCGACGCCCTGCGCGTGAAAGTTCGCGATGAAGGCGTCGTCCGCAACACCCATGGCGACAAAGCCCCGCTCTGTCAGGGCGGCGTCAAAGCGGGCGAACAGGCTGTCGATGGCCTTGGCCTTCACCAGCCGCTCACGGAAAAGCCAGACGGTCGTGGCGTCCGGCACGGCTCCTTCAAGGCCCAGCCCAAGGAAACGCTGGAACGACAGGCGGTCGCGGATCTGGAACTCCGTGGCCTCATCTGACAGCGAGTAAAGGGCCTGAAGGACGAGGATCTTGAACATCATGACCAGGTCGTACGGCGGTCGCCCGCCCTTGCCCCTCGTCGCCCGGTGAAGAGCTCCAACCAGTGGCGTCCGGAATGTCTCGAAATCCACGACTGACGCCAGCCGCTCAAGGGGATCGCCGGTGGCGCTCAGAACTGTATAACGATCCCCAAGATCAAAGAAACCGGGCTGACTGGCCATCGACGCTTCCGAAAGCTGACCTGCTCAGGTTCTCAGCACAGACCTCAAAGCACCAGGTTTTTCGAACCGTCCAATTTCATTATCCGACTTTTGTGGCTTGACGGGAGACGTGCGCTCGTATGATCCCTACGGGTCGGCGCTGACGCCAGAAACCAACATGGTTTCGATTTTGGAATCGTCCCTTGAAAAGGAGTCTATCCATCTGAGCGATGTGATAGATCTCTGCCAATGCAGATGGTGGTCGGAATGAAAGCGGTTCTTTTAGCTGGAGGCTTAGGTACCCGGTTTGCCGAGGAAACGGATGTTCGTCCAAAGCCTCTGATTGAGATCGGTGGTAAGCCGATTATCTGGCATATTATGAAAATTTACTCTACCCATGGCATCAACGATTTCGTCATATGCTTGGGCTACAAAGGGTACCTCATCAAGGAGTATTTTGATAATTATTTTATGCATATGTCAAATATTACGTTTGATATAAAGAATAATAAAATGGAAGTGCATCACGTTGACGCCGAACCTTGGCGCGTTACTCTCGTGGATACGGGCGAGACGACGATGATCGGAGGTAGGATTAAACGCATCTTGCCTTATATCGGCGACGACAAGGAATTTTGCCTGACATATGGGGATGGCGTCGGAAATGTCGACATAACCGCTGCAATCGCATTGCACCGTCAGGAAAAACGGCTGGCAACCCTGACCGCTGTTCAGCCGCCCGGACGTTTCGGTGCCATCGATTTCGACGGTACCCGCGTTACCGGCTTCCAGGAGAAGCCGGTTGGTGACGGAGGTTGGATCAATGGCGGCTTCTTTGTGCTTTCTCCCGAGGTCGGTAAGTACATTGCCGGCGACGAAACCGTCTGGGAGCAGGAGCCGCTCTGTGCGTTAGCGGAAGAAGGCAATCTATCAGCTTATTTCCATCGTGGTTTCTGGCACCCGATGGATGCACTCAGGGATAAGCGCCATCTGGAAGCATTGTGGGCTTCCGGCAATGCACCTTGGAAAACGTGGTGAATCGTAAAGGACTTCAAGAATGCGCGTTTTGATCACCGGCAACATGGGCTACGTCGGGCCCGTCCTCACGCGGTTTTTGCGCGATTCAACGCCTGAAACCGAGATCGTTGGCTTTGATGCGGGCTTTTTCGGGCATTGTCTTACCAATGCCTCCACCTTGCCGGAGACGTTGCTCAACCGTCAGGTATTCGGTGACATCCGTGACTTCCCAGTCGAAATTCTCGATGGCATCGATGCTGTTGTTCATCTCAGCGCGGTTTCGAACGACCCGATGGGTAACAAATTCGAGGCGGTGACCCATGAAATCAACCAGCTTGCCAGCGCAAGATTGGCCGAAGCGGCAGCGGCGCGTGGGGTGAAGAATTTTGTCTTTGCGTCGAGCTGCTCTATGTACGGGTATGCGGAGGGAGGGGCTCGTTCGGAGAAGGATCCAACCAACCCGCTCACAGCTTACGCCCGCTCCAAAATCGGGTCGGAAAACGCTTTCGGGCAGATTGATCTCGGCGACATGAGCGTTACATCCTTGCGCTTTGCTACGGCGTGTGGCATGTCTGACAGGCTCCGTCTAGATCTCGTTCTTAATGATTTTGTCGCCTGCGCTATTGCGTCCAGTGAAATTACCGTCCTCAGCGATGGCACCCCTTGGCGTCCGTTGATCGATGTTCAGGACATGGCGCGTGCCATCTGCTGGGCCATTCAGCGTCAGGCTACGAATGGTGGTCGATTCCTCGCTGTGAATGCCGGACGCGACGAGGGCAATTATCAAGTGTCGGAACTGGCTGCTGCTGTAGCCAACCATATCCCGAACACTAAGGTGTCGATTAATACCAGTGCACCTCCCGATAAGCGTTCCTACAAAGTAGATTTCTCCCTGTTCAAGGAACTGGCACCAGAAGCGATTCCACAGGTGAGCCTTGGACAATCGATCGAACGGCTGACGAACGGCCTGATTGGTATGGCTTTCGCTGACAAGGACTTCCGCAATTCCCAGTTTATGCGTTTGAAGACATTGGAAAGTCTTATGTCGGCCGACCGACTTGGCATGGACTTGCGCTGGTGCGCCGGCGGTCGGTACTGAGGAGTTTGGGAATGAAATTTCATAAAACGCCCCTTGAAGGTGCCTATCTCATTGAGTTGGAGCGTCGTGGTGACGATCGGGGCTTTTTCGCGCGCTTTTTCTGTGAGAAGGAGTTTGCGGATCATGGGCTGGATACCCGCTTTGTTCAGGTCAACAACTCCCTGAGTTCTAAGGCTGGAACTCTACGCGGACTCCACTACCAGCTGCCGCCCGACGGAGAGGTCAAAGTCGTACGTGCTGTCAAAGGCGCGCTGTGGGACTGTATCGTCGACCTGAGGGCGGGGTCGACTACTTTCGGCAAGTGGTTCGGTGCGGAACTGAATGACGAGAACCGGCTCATGATGTATGTGCCACGCGGATTCGCACACGCCATTTTGACGCTAACCGACAATGTGGAGGCCTTGTATCTCGTGAGCGCGTTCTACGGCCCGCAGAGCGAGCGGGGTGTGCGTTGGAATGATCCCGCAATCGGAATCGAATGGCCAATTCAACCAACCGAAATATCTGAGAAGGACGCGAAGTGGCCTGATCTCAACGAGACCTTCCACGGTTTCGAAGCGATGCGGGGGCTTTGATGAAAGTCCTACTTACGGGCGCTAGTTCATTTACTGGCTATTGGTTCGCCCACAGCCTCGCGGCAGCAGGCGTCCATGTTGTCGCCCCGCTGCGACTGGGCGTCGCTGATTATGGGGACGGCATACGTGCCGAGCGAGTTCGCCGGCTTGCGAGGGTGAGTGAAATTGTGGAGCACTCATCCTTCGGATCGGATCGCTTTCTCGATATCGCAAGAGCGGGCAGTTTCGACGTGCTGTGTCATCATGCAGCGCGGGTCGGTGATTACCGCAGCCCTGATTTCGACATTTCCGGCGCCTTGGAGGAAAACACTCATAATCTTCGCGCCGTACTCGAAGCGCTTAGCAAGGGCGGACTGAAGGGGGTGGTTCTGACTGGCTCTGTCTTCGAGCAGAATGAAGGTGCCGGAGAGCACCCGCTTGTTGCGTTCTCGCCTTATGGTATTTCCAAAGGGCTCACAGCGGAAGTAGTTAGGTATCGCTGTCGAGAGGCCGGTCTTATCTACGGGAAATTCGTCATTCCAAATCCGTTCGGACCTTTGGAAGAACCGCGCTTTTGTAATTATCTCATCCGCACTTGGAGGAAGGGCGAAACTGCGGCTGTGAACACGCCAGCTTATGTCCGCGACAACATCCATGTAATGCTGCTTGCGCGCGCCTACGTTCGATTTGTTGCCGAACACGGAACTGGCGGACAAACCATACGCCAAATGAGCCCAAGCGGTTATATCGAGAGCCAAGGCTCTTTTGCTCTGCGGTTTGCTTCTGCCATGCGGTCCCGCCTTGGGATGGCCTGCGAGGTAGAATTGCGAACGCAATCCGACTTCTCAGAGCCGCTGATGCGCGTGAACACGGACAATGCTGAACGTTACGTTACCGACTGGGATGAGGAAACTGCCTGGAACGAGGTCGCTGACTTTTACAGGATTTAAGAGGTTTTTTGAAAAAGGTTGATGATCGGCTTTTGGCGTGATTCACACTTTCGATGTGGAGACTGTTGATTTCCGCTGAGAACTGACCCGGGATTTGCACCGAGAAGTGACCCACGCGTTTTATGGTGCCGTAGTTATCGGGGGGTCAAGTTTTCACTGACGTTGCCCCCGTGCCCTATTCCGGTTTGAAGTTCGATCTGGCCCTGCTGAGAGGACCAGGTATGAAGCGCACCCGATTTTCAGAAGAGCAGATCATCGCGATCCTGAAGGAGCACGAGGCCGGCATTCCGGTGGCTGAACTCTGCCGGAAGCACGGGGTCAGCGACGCCAGCATCTACAAGTGGAAGGCGCGGTTTGGCGGCATGGAGGTGTCCGGGGCCAAACGGCTGCGGGCCCTTGAAGACGAGAACAGTCGTCTGAAGCGTATGTTGGCCGATGCCATGCTCGACAACGTGGCGCTGAAGGACCTGTTGGGAAAGAAGTGGTGACGCCCGCCACAAGGCGGCAAGCCGTTGGCCATCTCACGCAGCAGCACGGGATGAGCGAACGTCGGGCGTGTAAAGCCACCGGCTTCAGCCGCATGAGCATGCGTTATCAGGCGCAGCGCAGGGACGATGGTGTCCTGCGCACGCGGATGAAAGAACTGGCCCATGAACGCCGGCGGTTTGGCTACCGGCGTCTGCATGTTCTACTGCGTCGTGAAGGCTTTGAGATCAACCACAAGCGGCTTTTCCGGATATACAGGGAGGAGCGGCTCGGTGCGCGCCGTCGCGGCGGTCGCAAGCGGGCGATCGGGACACGGGCGCCGATGCAGACCCCGTTGCTGCCGAACGAACGCTGGTCACTGGACTTCGTGTCGGATCAACTGACGGATGGCAGGCGCTTCCGCGTGCTGACAATCGTCGACGACTGCACCCGCGAGTGCCTTGCGCTCGTGGCTGACACTTCCCTTTCACGCGCCCGGGTGGCGCGTGAACTGGATGCCTTGACAGGCGCCCGGGGCAAGCCAGCCATGATTGTCAGCGACAATGGCAGTGAGTTCACTTCCAACGCCATTCTGGCATGGGCAGACAGCTCAAAGGTGCGCAGGCACGACATCGCGCCGGGCAGGCCCATGCCGAATGCGTTCATCGAGAGCTTCAATGGGCGTCTGCGAGACGAATTCCTGAATGAGACGTTATTCTCCACGCTGACCCAGGCGCGCGCCCAACTGGACAGATGGCGGGTCGATTACAACGGGGCCCGCCCACATTCTGCGCTGGCGTGGCAGACACCAGCCGCCTTCTCGGCCACGTTTGCGCAGCGGCGGGATCTGCCGTTGCGCCAGGTCGCGGGCTCCACGACAGATCCCGCCTCAACCATCCGTGCAAAGACAACCCACAACCGCCAGGTCGAACTCGGGGCTGGATAGAACTTGGGGGCAACGTCACGCCCAGTCCATGACGGCGACGAGATAGAGGAAGCCCCGCTGCATCGGAATGTACGTAATGTCGGCGCACCAGACACAGCGGCCGAACGAGGGATCGCTTCGGTGAAGCCGAATCAACCTATGAAGCGACTAAAGATGACGCGTGGGACAAGCCACACACCGTAAAAAGCATAGCCGTAGACTATGAGCCAGCTGCTAGAAGTCACCGCTGCCGTAAACTCATCCTCACCACCTCGCGCCCTTAATCGGCAGGGCACGCAGATGGCGCAGAGCAGCAAAACCGGAATGAAATATCGCCCTTGAACACCCTCCACACGGCTGGCGCCGACAGGCGTCCAACTTAGATATTGGGCTGCGAAAATTGCCGCAGCCACGACAACGCAAAGACCCAGAATGAGCCACGCGTCACGCATTCGCATGCTGTTCTGCGGACGCATATAGTCGCCCAGCATAGCTGCAAACACGGGAGCAACCGCCAATCCATAATACCACTGGGGGAGAGGGGTATCTAGGTTACCTAGGACGCCAACAATCTGCTGAAGATATCCAATAGCGTAAAACTCTAACGTATTGAACGCAATTGAAGGGATGTGGGTCATATGACCAAGTATGAAATCCAATTGCCCACTTATGGATATGCCGTCTTCCAATTTAAACGGCACCTTGACGGGTGCAGCGCCTAGCAGCACCCAGGAAATGGCGATTGCCGTTGAGAGGGCGAGGTACAGGACGCGCCGGTCCCCGTGCCATTTTGGGTTTACGGTTCCAATCTGGGGAGCGAAGAGAGGGAGGAGGAAGATTGCGATAATGGGAAACAACGGCGTCCGTGCTGCGACCATGCATCCTACTATCATCGAAAGTAGCAGGCCACTGGATAGCCGGAACCGCTTTCCGGACGCGTAGGCGTACGAAAGCAACCCGGCGATCAATGCAGCAAGCGATATCAGCAGCGCATCCTGCGTCACGTAGGAGTAAAGATGCAGGGTCATGGGGAAGCATAACAATACAAACATTGTTGCTCTTCCAGGTCCTGCTAGTGCCAAACCTACTGTAGATATCGCAATGGCGGAGAGTGCAGTTAAAAAACGCGCCATATAAATGGAATCCAGCACACTCTTTCCGGTGACCTGACCAATCTTTAAGCCAACAATAGCGGGAAGGTACATGAGTGGTGGGTAAATGACGCTCGTCTCGAAGGTTGATGGCCGTTCAGCTCCACGCCAGAATAATTGTCGCGCTTCAGTCAATTTGCTGCCATCTAGCTTCGCAGCCGGCTTGGCAAGCATGTAGGCAAACGGGGGATGAACCATGTTTGCAGCGGGAGGAACTGGGCCGCCCGATGAAAATTCCCCAAACCTCTCACCAATCACATGCCCATTGGTGAGATGGGCGACCCTGAGAAAGTGTGCGGCTTCGTCGGCTCCTTGAAACGGTGGCAAGACGAAAACCTGAAACAGGACAATTGGCAGACTTATGCAAAGGTACACGACGGGGCAGTACCGGAACGCGGCCGCTTCTAGCTGTTTCCACACAAATCACCTCCTGGGCCCTACGCGGCGTGCGCATACCTAACTTGAACAAAGGAATGACTGAACATGCACAGCTTCCTCTCGTGGTTCTGTCCAGCTGTCAACGCGCCGAAATGGCCCTTCGCAAATTTTGCTCGTTTAGACAGGGATCCAGGTGTTGAGGGAATGGTGGGGCAATCGGAGCCTGCTCTGTGGAACGTCCAGCGCGGGTGTCGATCGAGCCAGACGGGCACCTTTTCATGTTTGTGGGCGGCGTAGTTGTCGAGGATGACGTGGACCAGCTTGCTTGCCGGAATGTCGCGCGCTTAAGGGCATTGAGAAAACGGATGAATTCCTGATGCCGGTGGCGTCGCATGTTGCGCCCGAACGCCTCCCCGGTCAGTACGTCGAGGGCCGCGAACAGCGTGGTCGTGCCATTTCGTTTGTAGTCATGGGTCATGATCGCGCCGCGCCCCTTCTTCAGCGGCAGTCCTGGCTGCGTGCGATCGAGCGCCAGGGTCTGTGACTTTTCGTCGATGCTGAGCACCAGAGCGTGAGCGGGTGGATTGACATAGAGCCCAACGACGTCGCGCCAGCTTCCCGGCAAAGGCCGGATCGCTGGAGAGCTTGAAGCGCCGCGACCGATGCGGAGCGAAACCATGGGCCTTCCAGATCTTCTGGACCGTAGAGACCGCTAGCCCCGCGACATTGGCCATGGCGCGAGCGGTCCAATGCGTCGCCTCGAAGGGCGGGGGCTCCAGCGTCATCGCCACGATCGTCGCGGTCTTGTGGTCAGCGACCGGGGGCTCTCCCCGGCGGCCGGGACCTGTCGCGCAACAAACCGTCGACGCCTTCCTCCATGAAGCGGGCCTGCCGCCACCAGAGCGTCGTCTTCGCCGTTCCGGCCTCTGCCATGATAGCTGATGTGCCGACGTCGTCGGCGCTCATCAGCACGATCCGGGCGCGTCAGGCATGCTTCTGCGATGTGTTGCGGTCGGCGATCAGTGCCTCAAGACGCCGACGGTCAGCTCCGCAAAAAGTAAAGGAAATACCAGTGCGCATGACCAAGGTTCTCACGGAATGCAAGCGGCGAATCCCTCGCAGGACTCTTTCGTTTCGGTCAATCCACTAGGCTCCGGACCCATAAAAACAGTTTCGCTTTTAAGCGTTTTCTGATTCAAAGTTCCCGAAGGGAGCCATCGGATGGGCACGCACGTTTTCTGGCTGACGGACGAGCAGTTCGCGCGGCTTGAGCCGCATCTTCCAACAGATACCCGCGGCAAGGCCCGGGTGGACGACCGAC
>NZ_SLWL01000002.1 GCF_004342915.1 Camelimonas lactis | reverse complement strand
AACAGCGGCATCTACAGCCCGTACCTGCGCGACTACAACATGTTCGTCGGCCTGACGAACCTGGTCTGGTCGCCGGTGAAGGACCTGGATATCGGTGTGGAAGTGCTCTACCAGCGCCTCGACATCGCCAAGGGTCGCGTCTACGACGCCAACAAGTATGGCACGCTGACCGGCAAGACCACGACGTTCGACGACAACTGGCTGACCCGCCTGCGTATCGACCGCACCTTCTGATTGCTGTCCAGCAGCATTCAGTCCAGAGAACCCCGGCGCAAGCCGGGGTTTTTTTGTATTTGCAACAGGCTGATGTGGGCGAACAGCGCCGCGTGAAGGCCCGGGGGGCTTGGGGGCTTGGGCGCGCAGAGCCCGCCCGGTCCTTGCCCGGCATCCCGCAGCCAACAGCCATGGCGCGCCCGGCCGGCCGCAACCGGGGGCGGTTGTTCCGGAGCTGCGCGCCGTGGCTTGCGTTCACAGGTTCAGGTGGCGCGCTTCCGGGTCATGATCGGCACATGTGACCGCCGCCCTCGTCAGCCGGCGTCGGCAAGATCACCGGCGGCAACGGGATCAGGCAGGTGCGCGAAGCGGTACGCGCAAAGGTCTTCTGGCCAGAACCTGGACGGTTACCGGCGCATGCGCCCGCGCCCGGATTGATGTTCCGGCAATCGCCCGGCCAGTTCTGGCGCCTCATTCCTGGGCGCGCTTCCATGACGTCCCGCGCGGCGGCTTCAGGCAAAGTGTTCCTGACCAGGTGTTCCTGGCCAGGTGTTCCAGGCGACGTGTTCCTGAATACGTATTCCTGGCGCCCTCCAGCCGGTGACGTAAGGCCAGAACGCGCCGCGTTGTTTCCGCGCGGCCGGCCTGTCAGTCCGCCGCCACGGGCTCTGCCGGCCTGATGCTGGCGGTGGTTTCCGTGGAGGCGGTGAGGGCGGCGGCGACCGGGACTGGAGCCTGCGACGGCGCAGGACTGCTGGCGGTCGTCGTGGCCATGCCGCGCTTCAGATCATCGGCGATGCGCAGGGGGGCGCCAGGTTTCAGGCGCTGCCGGTAGACCTGCAGGTTTTCCATGACCCGCTGCACGTAGTTACGCGTCTCACTGAACGGAATGAGTTCGACCCAGTCGACCGGGTCCACATTGGGATCGCGCGGATCGCCATGGGCGGCGATCCATTTCTTCACATTACCGCCCCCGGCGTTGTAGGCGGCGAAGGTGAGGATGTAGGAGCCGCGCCAGTCGTCCAGCAGGTCTCCCAGATGCCAGGCGCCAAGTTTGGCGTTATAGACCGCGTCGGTGGTCAGGCGCCCCTGATCAAACGGCTGGCCGGCGCGCTGCGCCGTGCGCTGCGCCGTGGCCGGCATCAATTGCATGAGGCCGCGCGCGCCGGCCGGGGACATGGCGGCTGGATCGAACACGCTTTCCTGGCGGGAAATGGCCAGCACCATGGCCCGTTCCACGGTCTTGCCGGCCTGCGTGAATAGCGGCACGCCCTGCACCGGCCACGCGATCTCCGCCAGCGGCAGGCCGCGCTGCATCGCCGCCTTGCCGATCATGACCATGGCGCGCGCGTCATTGCGATTGGCGGCGAGGCGCGCGACCAGATCAATGACCCCGGGGTCGTCCAGCGTCCTGGCCACGCCCACGTAGAGTGGCGTGGCGAGGTCGTCCGCGTCCGCCTCATGCAACAGCCGGATCGCCCTTACGGGCAGGCTGTCGATGGCGTCGCGTGTCGCCGGCGGCTCCGGCGGGCTGACCGAAAGGGTGTTTCCGGCCAGTTTGATGCGCGCCAGCTGGCCATAATAGGTGGCGCCATGGCGCGCCGCGGCGTCGTAATCGGCGCGGGCCGCCGCCAGATCGCCCAGGGCCTCATGAGCGCGGCCCCGCCAGTAGGACGTGCGCGCCAGGGAAACCGGCGTGCCGGCGATTTTTGCGGCGGCGTCAAAATGGGCCAGCGCCGCGTCCGCCTTGCCGAGATAACGCAGGGCGATCCAGCCGGCATGGAATTCCGCCTCGATTTTCAGGGCGTCGCGCTCGGCGCCGTGGCGGCGCACGAGATCATAGGCGATATCCGCCTTGCCTGCGTCGAGATAACGGCGGGCGAGGATGCGCCGCTCGATCCACCATTCGTCGCCGCCGTCCAGATCCAGCGCCTCAGGCGGCACGCTCTTGTGGATGGCCAGGGCGCCGTCATTGTCGTCTTTCTTGCGCAGGAACAGCGCCTTGGAAAATTGCCACGACGGATCCTTGCGCAGTGCGGCGGGGACCGCCTCCAGCGCCTTTTCCGCCGCTTTGCCGGGCTGCTTCACCTGGGCGACCGCCATGCGCGCGCGGGCGAGCTTTACATGGTCAGGTCCGGCGAGCGCCGCCGCGCGCAGCGCCACATCCCACTTTTCCCGAAGCAGGAAGTGTTCCATGCGATTGCGGTGCTCGGCCTGCGTCAACTGCTGCGGATAATCCGCGACCAGGCGCTTCTCGATTGCCGCCGGCAGCGGATCATTGCGCCACATGTTGATGACGAGCCGGGCGGCGCTCGTTGTGTCGCCGCGGACGCGGCGCGCGTCCGCCAGCAGCAACGTCCCATGCGGCGTCTCGGGCTCCTTGCCGGTGAAAAAGGCGATGACCGCGTCAGGGCCGGCCTTTTGCCGCATCAGCGCGTATTCGGCCTGACGCTGCGCCAGATCGCCGGAGGGCCAGTCGGGATACTTGCGTAAAAAGGCGTCGATCCGCCCGAAGGGCATGGACGGGCCATTGTAGCGGATGGCCAGCCATTCCAGCAGGGCGCGGGCAGCGGGGTCGTTGAGCCGCGCCGCCGCGGCGTCGCCGTCGGCCAGCTTGCCGCCCCGGTAGGCGTCGATGGCCTGGCGCAACACCGCCGTCGCAACGCCGGTAGGCGGGGCCACGATTGGCCGGTCGTTGACAGTCAGCGCCGGATCGGTCAACGGAGCGGGAAGCGCCACGGCGCCGGCCCGCTCGACAAGGCCAGGCGGCTTTGGCGCTGGCATTGTTATGACCGGCGGCGATGCGGCCTGCTGCTGCACGCGCGGCGGAATCACCTTGGGCGGCGTTTTGATTTTTGCGACGTGAAATCCGGGTCCCCAGTGCAGGCCGGCGTAGAGCGCGCCGACGGCGACAGCGCCGGCGGCGGCCGTCGCGCCAGCGGCGAGAATGCGCCGGCGTGGCCGGCGGCGGTGTTGCGGGGCGCCTTGCGCGGCGTTTTCACGGGGCTGGGTCATCGGCGCCCTTCCACGAGTTCAAAAGAGCAGGTATGTCTTTAATCCAGCGCGGGAGCCTGCCATCCATGATCTCACTCCCGCGTGAGCGGCACGTGTTCGATAGGACAGGAATGAGACATCAGTCAGGCAGCAGATGCGGCCAGTCTGACGTCTTTGGGTCCGATTCAGCAGCATTTATGGTTAAATGGACGTAAATGCGCGGAGGCGTCTGGTTTGACCACCGCGTTTCCGGGGCATGACCGGGTTCAGGGTATCAGATATCAATTTGCTGGCGGATACTCCGCCTTGCGGCGTCACAGTCCAGGAACATTCATGACAACGCACACGAACTTCAAGGGAGCTTTTACCGCCCTCGTGACGCCGTTTGGCGCCGATGGAGAGCTCGACGAAGGGGCCTTTCGCGCTCACGTGGACTGGCAGATCACCAATGGGGTTCATGGGCTGGTGCCCGTCGGCACCACGGGCGAAAGCCCGACACTCTCCCATGACGAGCACCGCAAGGTTGTCGAGTGGTGTATCGCCGAGGCAAAAGGGCGCGCCCCGGTCATCGCTGGCGCCGGCTCCAACAACACGCGCGAAGCCGTTGATCTGGCCCGGCACGCGGAACAGGCTGGCGCCGACGCGCTGCTGGTGGTGACGCCCTACTACAACAAGCCGAGCCAGGAGGGGATGTACCAGCACTTCCGGGCCGTGAACGACGCGGTCGGCATCCCGATCTTCATCTACAATATTCCGGGTCGCTCCATCGTCGACATGTCGATCGACACCATGAAGCGCCTTTATGAATTGCCCAACATTGTCGGCGTGAAGGACGCGACCGCCAACATCACCCGCATCAGCATGCAGCGCCTCGCCATGGGCGAGGACTTCATCCAGCTGTCGGGCGAGGACGGAACCTGTCTTGGCTTCATGGCCCATGGCGGCCATGGTTGCATCTCGGTGACGGCCAATGTCGCGCCGGCGCTGTACAGCGAGTTCCAGAACGCCTGCCTGGCCGGAGAGTACGACCATGCGCGCCTGCTCAACGACAGGCTGATGCCCCTGAACATGAATCTGTTCTGCGAGCCCAGCCCGTCTCCGGCGAAATACGCCCTGTCGCTGCTGGGCCGCATGGGGCCGCATGTGCGCCTGCCGATCGTGCCGGTGACGGATCTGGGCCAGGTCGCGGTGCGGGCGGCGATGGTCCACGCCGGATTGCTGGAGAGCGCCTGAGCATGGCCGCTGCCAGCAAGGACGACCGCAAGATCGTGGCGGACAACCGCAAGGCCCGTTTCAACTACGAAATCGTTGAAACGGTTGAGGCGGGCATTGCGTTGACCGGCACCGAAGTCAAATCGTTGCGCACCGGCAAGGCGACGATCGGCGAATCCTATGCCGGCCCTTCCGGCAACGAGCTGTTCCTGTTCAACGCCTACATTCCTGAGTACCTGCAGGCGAACCGCTTCAACCATGAGCCGAAGCGGCCGCGCCGCCTGCTGCTGCACGCCCGCCAGATCAGCAAGATGATCGGCGCCGTGCAGCGCGACGGCTTCACCATCGTGCCGCTGCGCGTCTACTTCAACGACCGGGGTCGGGCCAAGGTCGAGCTGGCGCTGGCGCGCGGCAAGAACGCCGCCGACAAGCGCGAGACGGTCAAGAAGCGGGAGTGGGAGCGGGAGAAGGGCCGACTGTTGCGCGACAAGGGATAAGCGGCGAACGGCGAAGCCGCCGCCGCACGGTTGCACGGCTAACGGATGCCCGCTCCGGCGTGCATCCGCATCGGCCGGGGCCGGCTCTGTTTACCCGGAGGGGCGCAGGTTCTTTCTGGCGGAACGATGACTATCCTGCTGGCGGAGGATGTCTTGCTGCTGGGCGCCGGCCCGCCAGCTGAGGCGCTCGCCGCCCTCACGGAGCCCGTTTCACCCCGCCGCCGGCGTATCTTCCATCGGCATATCTTCGGGCCGTGCTCCTGGCGCCGCTCCGGAAGAACTGACGCGGCCCTGGACGCGCCGGCAACGCCCGGGACATGCCGGCCGCGCGCCCCGACGTGCGGTTACGGCTCCACTTCCTCGTCGCCATTCTGGCGAATGCCATAGCGGCTTTGCAGGTTGCGCGGGCGGTCTTCGCCGCGCCCCTCTGGCGCGCGCTCGCCGCGCGGACCGCGCTCGGCGATATCCCGGCCGACCCGCGCGGCCAGATTGGCAAGATCGATGAACTCGTCAGCCTGGCGGCGCAGCTCGTCGGCCACCATCGGCGGCTGGGTCACGATCGAGGAAATCACGGTGACGCGAAGCCCCCGGCGTTGCAGGGCGTTGACCAGGGAGCGGAAGTCGCCATCGCCGGAAAACAGCACCACCCGGTCGAGGTAGGGCGCCATGTCGAGCGCGTCGATGGCCAGCTCGATGTCCATGTTGCCCTTGACCTTGCGGCGGCCCGAGGCGTCGATGAACTCCTTGGCCGGTTTCGTGACGACGCGGAACCCGTTGTAGTCGAGCCAGTCCACCAGCGGGCGCAGCGAAGAGTATTCCTGGTCGTCGATCATCGCCGTGTAATAATAGGCGCGAACGAGCACGCCCTGGGCGTTGAACTCTTTCAAAAGTCGTTTGTAATCAATCTCGAAGCCGAGATTGCGGGCGGTTGCGTGCAGGTTTGCTCCGTCAATGAACAAAGCAATGCGGTCGCGGCTCGTCATGGCGCCTCAAATGAATGGGCCGGGGACTGTCGTCGCGCCGGCGGGAAATCAAATCGCGAAGTATCGGAAGAACGCCCCTGACACTAGACGAAAAGCATCAGGTCTACAATTGTCCAGGTTAACCGGTTGACGGCTCCGGGAGGCGGAGAGCGTTCGACGGAGCGTCCATTGGGCCGAAAGGGCCGCGCAGACACGCCAGCCGGCGCGCCCCCGCGCGGATCGGCGTAGCCCGCGCGATCAGCGCATCCCGCGCGGCGACGCGGGCGTGGCTGGCGCCGCGCGATGCCGGGGGTCTCAGGCGACGAGGCCGCGGCTTCCGGGTTTGACCGCCGGGATCGCCGCGAGTTCTGGCGGCAGCTGGTCCGCCGCATAGTCCGGCACCTCGATCGCGGCCAGCGACACCAGCGGCGCGCCGATGTCGACCTTGCCGCCGGAGCGGTCGATCAGGCAGGCGGCGCCCACCACATTGGCCGAATAGCGGGCGATGGCGGCCAGACACTCGCGCGACGACAGCCCCGTGGTGATGATGTCCTCGACCATCAGCACGCGCGCGTCGGCCGGAATTTCGAAGCCGCGGCGCAGTTCAAACTGGCCCTCGACACGCTCGACGAAGATCGCTTTGGCGCCCAGGTGCCGCGCGGTTTCGTAACCAGGCACGATGCCGCCGACCGCCGGCGAAACCACCACGTCGATCTTGCCGAAGGCCGCCTCGGCCTTGCGGGCCAGCGCCTTGCAGACGCGCTCGGTGCGCGCCGGATCCTGGAAGATGAACATCTTCTGGATGAACACGGGGCTGCGCCGCCCCGAGGACAGGATGAAGTGGCCCTCCAGCAGGGCGCCGGCGTCGCGGAATTCCGCCAGGGTTTCTTCCTGGATCCGGGCGTCTGCCTGGGTGGACGTGTCTTGCTGGGTCATGAGCCTTGCACTGGTGTTCGGGCTACGACGCCTATTCAATAACGCGTTCGACGTTGTTGACGACGCGTTTGGCGCGCAGCTCCGCGATGATGTTGTTGAGGTGTTTAAGGTCCCAGACGGCGAGGTCAACCGTCACATTGGTGAAGTCGGCGGTGGGGCGCACCATCGACACATTGTCGATATTGCCGTCGTGGTCGGCGATCACCTGGGTGATCTGGGCCAGGCTGCCGGGCTCGTTGATCGACTTCATCCGGATGCGCGCCGGGAAGCGCTGGCGGTTGCGTCCGTCCACGTCCCAGCGCACGTCAATCCACCGCTCCGGCTCATTCTCGAAACCGGCCAGCGCCGGCGACTGGATCGGGTAGATCGTCACGCCCTCGCCCAGGGTGAAGATGCCGATGATGCGGTCGCCCGGCACGGCGCCGCCGCCTGGGGCGAAGCGCACCGGCAGATCCTTGCCGGCGCCGCGAATCGGCAGGGCGCCGGGGTTGTCCTGGTTGTTGCCGGGCAGTTGCAGCTTGACGCTGCTGTCGGTTTTCAGGTCGAACCAGCCGGCCATCGACGGGGCGTCCGGGCTGACGCGGCTGTCTTCCTGATAATCCGGATAGATCGCCTTCACCACGTCGCCGGAGAAGATTTCGCCGCGGCCCACCGCCGCCAGCACGTCCTCGACCGACTGGCGGGCGAGGCGGGGCAGGGCGCCGCGCAGCTTGTCGTCGGAGAACGCCTTGCCGGCGCGCTCGAAGGCGCGCTCCAGGATCTGTTGGCCAAGGCCGGCGTACTGCTTGCGCACGGCGCTGCGCGAGGCGCGGCGAATGGCGGCGCGCGCCTTGCCGGTCACCACCAGGCTCTCCCACGCCGCCGGCGGCGTCTGGCCGTTGGCGCGGATGATGTCGACCTCGTCGCCGTTCTGCAATTCCGACAGAAGCGGCGACAGCCGGCCATTGATCTTCACGCCGACAGCGCTGTCGCCCACGTCGGTGTGCACGGCGTAAGCGAAGTCGATGGGCGTGGCGCCGCGCGGCAGGGCGATGAGCCGGCCCTTGGGCGTGAAGCAGAACACCTGGTCGTGGAACAGCTCCAGCCGGGTATGCTCCAGAAACTCCTCCGGGCTGTCGCCTTCCGCCAGCAGGTCCACCGTGCGGCGCAGCCAGCGATAGGCGCGGCTTTCCACCGCCAGGGCGTCGTTGTCGTTCAGTCCCTCCTTGTAGAGGGCGTGGGCGGCGATGCCGAGTTCGGCGACGCTGTCCATGTCGCGGGTGCGGATTTGCAGCTCGACCCGCTGGTGCCCCGGGCCGACCACCGTGGTGTGGATCGAACGGTAGTCGTTCTGTTTGGGAGTGGAGATGTAATCCTTGTACCGGCCCGGCACCATCGGCCAGGTGGTGTGGACCACGCCAAGGGCGCGATAGCAGTCGGCGACGCTGTTGACGATGACGCGGAAGCCGAAGATGTCCGACAGTTGTTCGAAGCCGACGGACTTGCGCTCCATCTTGCGGAAAATCGAATAGGGCGACTTGGCGCGCCCCCTGACCACCGCGTCGATCCCCGCCGCCGCCAGCCGGTCGCGCAGGTCGCCTTCAATGCCTTCGATCAGGGCGCCGCTGCGCCCCACCATCTCTTCCAGCCGGCGTTTGATGGTCTGCTGGGCGTCGCCGTTGAGATAGTGGAAGGAAAGCTCTTCAAGCTCCTGCCGCATCTCCTGGATGCCCATGCGGCCGGCCAGCGGCGCATAGATGTCCAGGGTTTCCTGGGCGATGCGCTGGCGTTTGTGCGGCGGCACGAACTCCAGGGTGCGCATGTTGTGCAGCCGGTCGGCCAGCTTCACCAGCAGAACCCGCACGTCCGCGGCGATGGCGAGCAGCAGCTTGCGGAAATTCTCGCCCTGCTGCGCCTTGCGCGAGACGAAATCGAGCTTCTTGATCTTGGTCAGACCATCGACCAGCGCCCCGATCTCCGCGCCGAACAGCCGGTCGATCTCCTCGCGGGTGGCGTCGGT
Organism: Camelimonas lactis; assembly: GCF_004342915.1. Lineage (GTDB taxonomy): Bacteria > Pseudomonadota > Alphaproteobacteria > Rhizobiales > Beijerinckiaceae > Camelimonas > Camelimonas lactis. The sequence continues at coordinate 338,993 of NZ_SLWL01000002.1, read as the reverse complement.
GTCCTCGATGACGTCGTGCAGGATGGCGGCGACGATGGTCGCGTCGTCCAGCTTCATGTCGCAGAGAATGGCGGCGACAGCGAGCGGATGGTTGAAATAGGGATCGCCGGAGGCGCGCACCTGGCTGCCATGGGCGCGCATGGCGTAAACATAGGCGCGATCGAGCAGGGCTTCGTCGGCGTCGGGGTCATAGCTCTTGACCCGCTCGACCAGCTCGTACTGGCGCATGAACGGCTTGCGGGCCGGTTTTTTGACCTCAGGCGCGGCTTGCGGCGCGGGCGCGACGGCGCTTTCGCCGCTGGAGATCACGGCCACGGGCGCTCCGGTCGCCGGGGCGCTGCTGGCGGGCGCCGGCGACGGCGCGTCATTCTTGCTGATATTCTTTTGCTTCGCCACGGATGCGCACCTGTAGCATTTCCCGGCGGCGCAGATATGCCTGCGCGTCGGAACAATGCGCCAAAGCAGACGGACAAGATGGGAGCCCGGTCAGACCCCGCCGGGGCGGCGGTTTGCCTGGATGCGAGCGCCTTTCATGCGCTGCCTGTAACAGTTCTATGAAACGGCCCGTGGCTTTCGTCAAACCACCGCCCGATGCGTTTTCACGAAAAGCAGGCGTCGTTCCCCGCCTGCAACAGCCGGTCTGGCTTCGCCGCGACAGGAACACGCCTTGCAGAAGCCGCGCCGGCCGCGCGGCGGGAAGGCGCGCCAATGGGACGCCATGGCGCCGCCTGGTCATGCCCGCAGTAGCCTGGCGTCTTGTGAACCCGGGAGGCGGCGTTGCTGGTCAGCGTCGCGCCTTCTCCAGGCCGACGTCCGCCATGATGCGGCTGATCATGTAGGGATAGAACGGGTTTGAGGACATGCGCAGCGACGTGTCCATGCCAATGACCAGCGCGCCGCGCTCACCGCGGATCGCCAGCGCCCCCAGCGTCACGCCGAAGTTGTCGGCCGGATCGGGGGTCAGGCCATAAAGTCCGTCCTGCATGGGAAACGGCAGGGCCACATGCGAGAGGGAAAACACGTCGCGCGGCCAGGACAGCCCGAGGTCACGCGTCTGTTCCGTCGCCGCGCCCGCTTCTGTGACGCGGGCGACCGCCGCGCCCGATCCGTTGGCCGTGATCACGCTCAGGCGGAACCGGCGCGGGCTTCCCGCCTTGATCCGGTCCGCCTCCGCGGCGAGGCCGGGGCGGAACAGGGGCGCGAAATGCGCGGCCCGGTTGATGTCGAACAGCACAAGCTCGCTGCCGTTAGCGGGCAGCTGGGCGTACAGCGCGTCGATGACCGCCTGCGACGACACCGTGGCGTCGACCGTGGACTGAAAGGTCAACACTGGCGGCATGCCCTGCCAGCGGTTGTCGCGGGCGTGCGCCAGCAAACGTTGTTGCAGGGCGCTGGTCAGCAGATGCGACTGGCGCGCCGCGTTGACCGGAAACGAATTGAATTTGAACGGATTGAATTCCGGCTGAACGCCCAGCCAGGCGCTCTTGGCGAAGGCCGGGAAGATGGCCGGCAATCCCGCCAGCCCCGCGAAGCGGGCAAAGGCGGTGACGCCCACCATCGGCGACAGCAGCACAAGCCGGTCTGGCTTCGCCAGGGCGGCGTTGTCCATGGCGTCCATGGCGTACATCAGCGCCAGCGCGCCGCCATTGGAATAGCCTATGACATGCAGCGGCTTGCCTGGCCCGCTGCGCTTGCGCGCCTCCCGCACGGCGAGATGCGTGGCGGCGAGCCAGTCCTCCCATTCAACGCCAGTGAGACCGCCCGGCGTCGCGCCATGGCCGGGCATGCGGATGATGACGGAAACGAAACCCGCCTCGCGATAGCGTTGGGCGATGTGGCGCAGGCTGTAGGGCGCGTCGGTGAGGCCGTGCAGGAACACGGCCGCGCCGCGCGGGGCGCCGCCTGGCGCGAGGATGGTCGAGCGGTTCCAGTCGGTGGCGAAGTTGCCCGGATACACCCGGCTGCCGGGCGCATAGCGGTTGAGCTCCGTGCGCAGTTCCGGCGGCAGCCTGTCTGAAACCCTCGCGCGAACCTCCGCGAAAATCCGCTGTTCAGCCGCCAGATAACGCTCCCAGGTCGCGTGCTGAAGCTCGTCGCGTGACAGCTCTTCCGGCGCGAACGTATGCCAGGGGCTCAGCGGCGCGCTGCGCCAGGCGTCGAAGGCCCGGGCGCCCAGCAGGGTCGCCACGACCACGCTGGCGAGCACCACAGCGCGCCGGAGATATCGGAGGAGGCGCCCGCGCATGGTCCGTTTCATGGCGCGTCCGGTCAACCGATGCGCCGGGCCGGCGCCGCGACGGCGCCAGCCAGCACCGGCGTCGCGGCGCCACGGGCCAGCAGGCGTTTTGTCTGTTGGTTGGTCATACTTTCCCCGGGCCAGCGCGACCGGCTTTGCAACCAGCGGCGAGCGCGCGCCATATGTGTTCACATCGCCAGGTTTATGGAACAGCCGCCCGGATCACGCGCGGGCGCGGCAAGAGCGCGGATCACGCCGGGCCGCCGCGCGCCGCAGACCGCGCCGGCAACTGCCGCACGCGCTGGCCCGGGTGCAACGCCTGCACGCCCGCCGAGACAACAATGTCCCCCGGCTCCAGGCCATGCGCGACGATCACCTTGTCCGGGTCGAAACGCAGCACGTCGACAGGGCGCAGGGACACAGTCGAGGTGGCCGGATCGACCACCCACACCGCCGGCGTCGCACCCTGCTGGGTCAGCGCGCTGGCCGGGATGGCGATGATCGACGGCGTGCTGATTTCCAGCACCCCGGTCACCGTGGCGCCGAGGCGCATGGCCTCCGGCGGATCGGTGAGGCTGACCTTGACCGGGAAAGCGCGCGTGGCGGGGTCAGCCTGGATCGCGACCTCACGCACCGTTCCGATGGCGCTCACCGCGGGATTGTCGGCGAGGGCGACGCGAACCCGATAGGTTCCCGCGTGATCCTCCAGCAGCCTGGCCGGAACCTGAAAGACCGCGTCGCGTCCTTCCTCCCGCGCCATGGTGATCACCACCTGTCCTGGCTGCACCACCTCGCCAGGTTCGATGGAGCGGGCCGTCACCACCCCCGGGACCCCGGCGCGCAGTTCGGTGAAGGCCAGCCTGTCCCGCGCCAGCTCCACCCGCGCCTCGGCGTTCTCCACCGCGGCCTGCGCGGTCTCCCGGGCCCGCAGGGCCTGGTCAAAACGTGGTCGCGTGGTGAAGCCCTGCGCCATCAGGCGCTCCTGGCGCGTGAAGGTATTGCGGGCGGTGTCGAGCTCGCCGCGCGCCGCGTTCAGCGACGCCTGGGCCGCCGTCAGCTCATTGCGCTCCAGCGTCGGATCGAGGCGGGCGACCACCTGGCCGGCGCTGATCCGGTCGCCCACATTGACGTTCCGTTCGCTGACGCGGCCATTGATGCGGAAGGCGAGGCCAACGCTTTTCTCGGCCTGGATTTCACCGCTCAGCCGCACGTCGCTGGCGACCGCGCCGGCCTCGGCGCGGATGACGCCCACCGGACGCCCTTCCGCCGCTGGCGGCGCCGCCTCCTAGCAGGCGATGAGCGGCGCCGCCAGGCTGACTGCGGCCGCCACGCCCAGAACGCTTCGGGGCAGGGACCGTTTGGGCAGGGACCGTCTGGCTGGAAACCGGATCATGCCGAAACTCCCACAGCGGTGGTCGCGGCCGGGGCGCCGGGCGCGGCCCGCGCCGACCGGCTCCGGTTGAAGACCGTAACGTAAAGCACGGGCAGCAGCACCAGCGTCAGCACGGTCGCCACCAGCAACCCGCCCATGATGGCGAAGGCCATCGGCCCCCAGAACACGGTCGGCGCGATGGGGATCATGCCGAGCACTGTCGAGATCGCCGTCAGCATGATCGGCCGGAAACGGGTGGCGGCGGCGTCGAGCGCCGCGTCCACCACGCTTTTGCCATCGGCCCGCTCGGCCTCGATCTGGCCGATGAGAATCACCGCGTTCTTGGTGATGATGCCGATGAGGGCGAGAACGCCGAGCAGCGCCACGAACCCGAGCGGCTTGCCGGACAGCAGCAGCGCGCCCACCACGCCGATCAGGCCAAGCGGCGCGATGACGAGCACGATGGCGAGCAGCCGGAAGCTGCGCAACTGGGCCATCAGCACGGTGAGCATCACCAGCAGCATCACCGGCACGACGGCGAGAACCGAGGCCTGTGATTTGGCGCTTTCCTCGACGGCGCCGCCGGTGGCGATGCTGTAGCCGGCCGGCAGGCTCCTGCTGAGCGCCTCGATCGACGGCTTCAGGGCGCTGGCCGCCGTTTCCGGCAGGGTTCCGGGGCGAACGTCGGCGGCGACCGTCAGGGTCGGCGTGCGGTCGCGGCGCCACACCAGCGGCTGGTCGAGGCCATAGCTGAAGGTCACGAACTGGGACAGCGGCGCCGTGCGCCCGCCGGGCAGCGAAACCTGCATGTTGCGCAGGGTCTCCAGCGAGGCGCGCTCTGCGTCGCGCGCCCGCGCCACCACGTCGATGAGGTAGATATCGTCCCGCACCTGGGTGACGGTGGCGCCGGACACCACGGAGTTGAGCGCCGCGGCGACCGCCGAGGAGCTGAGCCCCAGGCGCCGCGCCTCGTCCTGGTCCACTTTCAGCTGCAACTCCCGCGCCGGCTCGATCCAGTCAAAATTGACGTGATCGGTCCGGGGATTGGCGGCGATGGCCTGGGCGACCTTCATGGCGATCGAACGAACCTCGGTGATGTCCGGGCCGCTGACGCGGTACTGCACTGGCCATCCCACCGGCGGTCCAAGCTCCAGCGGGTAAACGCGCGCCACCACATTGGGAAAGTCGTGCGCCAGCATCTTCTCCAGTTTTGCCTGCAGGCGCTCGCGCGCCGGCACGTCCTTCGCGACAATCACCGCCTGGCTGAAGAAGTTGTTGGGCAGTTGGGCGTTCAGCGGCAGGTAGAAGCGGATGGCGCCGCGTCCCACATAGGCGCTCCAGCGCGCCACGTCGGGATCATCCTTCAGCGTCGCGTCGAAGCGTTTGACCATGTCCTCGCTGGCGTAGATCGAGGCGTTCTGGGGCAGCGTCAGGTCAACCAGCAGTTCCGGCCGGTCCGACGCCGGGAAAAACTGCCGGGGCACCAGCGGCAGGGCGAGCAGCGACAGCACGAACAGCGCGACCGTCACGCCGATGGTGACCCAGCGCAGCCGGATCGCCCCGGAGAGGAGCTGGCGGAACAGGCGCTCCACCTTGCCAGGGCCCGGCGGCTCCGCGCCAGGCGCCGGCGCCTTCAGCATGGCGACGCCCAGCACCGGCGCGAAGATCAGCGCCACGAACCACGACGCCACCAGCGCCATGCTGACCACGGCGAAGAGGGAGAAGGTGTACTCGCCGGCGGAGCTCGCCGCGAAGCCGATGGGCAGGAAGCCGGCGATGGTGACCAGCGTGCCGGCGAGCATCGCCATGGCGTATTTGCGGAAGGCGAAGGTCGCGGCGCTGGCCTTGTCGTCGCCGGCGGCCAGCCGCGTCACCATCGCGTCGGTCGTGGTCATGGCGTCGTCGACCAGCAGGGCGAGGGCGATGATGAGCGCGCCAAGCGAGATGCGCTGCATGTCGATGCCGGACACCAGCATCACCGCGAAAACCACGGCCAGGGTGAGGGGAATGGAGAGCGCAACCACCAGGCCCGGGCGCACGCCAAGGCTCAGAAAGCTCATCGCCATGATGATGGCCACGGACTGCCAGAGCGAGGTCATGAAATCGGCGATGGCGTGGTCCACCGTCACCGCCTGGTCGGCGACCAGCGTCGCCTCGACGCCCACCGGAAGGTTGGCGATGATCCCGGCCATGGCTGTCTTGATGTTCTGGCCGAGGGCGAGAATGTCGCCGCCGTCGCGCATGGCGACGCCAAGGCCGATCGCCTCGCGCCCGTTGACGCGGAACATCGGCTGCGGCGGATCCACATGGCCGCGCCGCACGGTGGCGATGTCAGCGAGGCGCACCATGCGGTCGCCCACCGGGAAGTTGACGTTGAGCAGGTCGGCTTCCGATCCGAACGCGCCGGAAACCCGCAGCGACATGGTTTCGTTGCGCGTCTGGATGGCGCCGGCGGGGCGGACCACGTTCTGGCTCTGCAGCGCCGCCAGCAGCGCGTTGCGGTCGATGCCGAGGTTGGCCAGCTCCCTGACGGAGAACTCGATGAAGATGCGCTCGTCCTGGGCGCCGATGATCTCGATCTTCGATACGTCCGGAACCTGAAGCAGACGCGAGCGCGCGGCTTCCACATAGTCGCGCAGTTCGCGCCCCGAGAAGCCGTCGGACGTAAAGCCGTAGATAATGCCGAACGTGTCGCCGAACCGGTCATTGAACAGCGGCCCGACCACGCCCGCCGGCAGCGTATGACGCATGTCGGTGACGAGATTACGCACGCGATACCACGTGTCCTGCACGTCGCGCGCCGGGGTGGACTGCTTCAGGTCAACGAAAATGGTCGTCACACCGGGGCGCGTGAAGCTGCGGACCGTATCCAGGCCCGGCGTTTCCTCAAGCTGGCGCTCAAGACGCTCGGTGACTTGGGTCAGCATGTCCTCCATCGTCGCGCCTGGCCAGGCGGCGGACACCACCATGGTCTTGATGACGAAGGCGGGGTCTTCATTGCGGCCGAGCCGCTCGAACGCGAACACGCCCGCCGCGACGGCGATGATCATCAGATAGATGACGACGGAGCGGCTTCGGAGCGCCCATTCCGAGAGGTTGAATTTCATGGTGTTTCCGCTCCGCCCAGACGCACCTGCTGCCCCTCGCGCAGGACATGCGCGCCCGCCGTGACGATGATGTCCCCAGGGGCCAGCCCCTTGCCGATCTGCGCCATGGCCGGATCGGCGGCCACCACCTCGACCTGGCGCAGCGACACCGTCGACGCCGCCGGGTCAACCACCCACACGCCGGCTTCCATGCCCTTGTCCTTGCGCCGCGTCAGCGCCGTCGCGGGAATCTGGATCGCCGCCTCGCCGTCATCGCCGGTGCGAACCGATACGGCGGCGCCAAGGCGCAGCGCGGGCGGCGGATCGGAGAGGCCGACCCGCACGGTGAACGTGCGCGTCACCGGATCCGCCTGCGGGGAAATTTCCCGCACCCGCCCCTGCGCCGTCACGCCTGGCTGGCCGGCCAGCGAGACGGTGGCGGCGTCGCCCGCGTGCAGGGCGCGGACGACGTCGGCCGGGGCCTCGAACACCGCGTCGCGGCCATCGCGCCGGGCAAGCTGCACGATCATCCGCCCCGGAGCGACCACCTCGCCAGGTTCAGCGCCGACGCGCGTCACCACGCCGGGCGCGTCCGCCTTCAGCGTGGTGAAGCCCACGATATCTTCCGCCGAAGCGACGCGCGCCTGGGCGGCGGCGACCTGGGAGCGGGCCGAGAGGCGGCCCTGTTCCGCCGCCTCGAAATCGGCCCGCGAGATCACGCCGCGCGCCAGCAGCTGGGACTGGCGCAGGTAACGCCCCTCCGCTTCGCGCAGATGCCCTTCCGCGGCCGCAAGCGCCGCCCGCGCCGCGCGCAGGTCATTGAGTTCATTGGCCGGATCGAGCCGGGCGATCACGTCGTTTTCACGCACCGGGGCGCCCACGCCTGCCTCGCGCGCCACAACGCGGCCGCCGATGCGGAACGACAGGTCGACGCGATCCTGCGCCGCGATATGGCCCGTGAAGGCGAGCGCGGAGGCTGGCGGCTGGGGCGCGACCGTCATGGTCCGCACCGGCCGGACTGGCGCGGGAGGCGCTTTCGCGTCCTCCTCTCCGCAGGCGCAGAGCGCGAGGCTCATGACAATGAGCGCTGAAACGGCGAGACAATGCGACCGCGCGCTGTCAGTTCTTTCCGCCTGCACAGACACGATACTCCCCTGAAAGGCCACGGAGCCGGAGGGTCCGCACGGGCCGCGCCGGACTGTCCGCCATTATGTTGTCTTAGGCTCCGGACCCATAAAAACAGTTTCGCTTTTAAGCGCTTTCTGATTCAAGGCTCCCGAAGGGAGCCATCGGATGGACACGCACGTTTTCTGGCTGACGGACGAGCAGTTCGCGCGGCTTGAGCCGCATCTTCCAACAGATACCCGCGGCAAGGCCCGGGTGGACGACCGACGCGTCATCAGCGGGATTGTGCATGTCTTGAAATCGGGCTGCCGCTGGGTGGATGCGCCCCCGATCTACGGCCCGAGGAAAACGCTCTACAACCGGTTCGTTCGCTGGGCAGACAAGGGCATCTGGCAGAACATCTTCCACGCTCTGGCGGCAGCGGGCGGCCCTCCGGCTCAGGTCCTGATCGATTCATCGGCGGTTAAAGCGCACCGGTGCGCCGCTGGCGGAAAAGGGGGGAACGGGCGCAGGCGATTGGTCGCTCGCGGGGCGGTCGCACCACGAAGATCCACGCCCTGACCGATGCTTTCTGCCGGCCCATCGCCTTCCTGCTCACGGGTGGGCAGGTTGCCGACTGCACCGCTGCAGACACGCTTCTCGAGCACATGCCGCACACCGACATCCTGCATGGCGACAAGGGTTATGACACCAATGCGGTGCGCGCGAAAATTGAGAACATGGGAGTTGCGCCCAACATTCCACCCAAGGCCAATCGGGTCTGGAAGAGCTGCTTTTCGCCGGCCCTCTATCGGAAGCGAAATGCGATTGAGCGCATGTTCTGTCGCCTCAAGGACTTCCGTCGCATCGCAACCCGGTATGATCGCAGCGCTGTAAACTTCATGGCCGCAGTCTGCATCGCGGCGACCATCAGCTACTGGTTATGAGTCCGAACCCTAGGCTACAATAACCAGTCGTGACAACGCGGATTATAGAAGACTGAGGAGTATTTCAGGGAGAAATACATGCAGACCCGCGCCAGTTCGGACAATTGCCTGCCGCCGGCGCGCCCGGCGCGTCGCAAACCGGCGATCCGGGGCAGGAGGGCGCGGCGGCGCGGGCCGCACGGCCGGCGGGGGCGCCGCGCCAGGCGGCGTTGAGCGGTCGATTCGGCGACCGCGCCTGTCTCTTGCGATGGTCGCCGCCCGCTGTCATGACTTCGTTCACAAGTCGTCGCCGGGTCGGTCATTGGCCTCAACCCGAGGTTGCGAATGGCGGCGCCGGATCGGTCCGGCTTTGGGGGGCGGGTATGGAAAGCGCTGGCAGGGGATCGATAGCGACGGCCATGATCGTGCTGATCGCGGTCATGCTTGTGTTCGGATGTATTTATTATGCGGGCGCCGTTATCGCCCCCGTGGTTTTCGCCATGTTCATGATCGCCCTCATGTGGCCGTTCCAGAGCTGGCTGCAAACGCGCATGCCGAAGGGGCTGGCGCTTGCCCTGAGCATGCTGGTGGTCGCGGCGGTGTTCCTGGTGTTCGGCTGGATCGTCGCCTGGGGGTTCGGGCGCGTCACCCGCTGGATCATCGCCGACGCCGGGCGCTTTCAGGCGCTGTACGCCATGGGGGTCGCCTGGCTTGAGGGGCACGGGATCGCGGTGGCGGGGCTCTGGGCGGAGCATTTCAACGTTGGCTGGGTCGTGCGCGCCGCGCAACAGGTCACGGGTCGGTTCAACACCACCTTGAGTTTCTGGATCGTGGTGTTCGTCTACGTCATCCTTGGCCTGCTCGAGGTGGACGACGCGGCTCGCAAGGTCAGCGCGCTGAAGAACCAGACCGTGGCTGGCGTGCTGTTGCGCGGCGCCAGCCAGACCGCCGCCAAGTTGCGCAGATACATGGGCGTGCGAACGGTAATGAGCCTCATGACCGGCGCGCTCGTCTGGCTATTCGCCACCGCCGTCGGCCTGCCGCTCGCGGCCGAGTGGGGCGTCATGGCCTTCGCGCTGAACTACATCCCGTTCATCGGGCCGCTGGTGGCCACGGTTTTCCCGACATTGTTCGCCATGGCCCAGTTCCAGTCCTGGGAGGCGGTGCTGGTCGTTTTCGCCTGCCTCAACCTGATCCAGTTTGTCGTCGGGAGTTATCTTGAGCCGCGGGTTGCCGGCTCGGCGCTGTCCATGTCGCCGTTCCTCGTGCTGTTCTCGGTGTTTTTCTGGAGCTACCTTTGGGGGATTCTTGGCGCCTTCATCGGCGTGCCGGTTTCCATTGCGCTGTTGACCTTTTGCGCCCAACATCCCGCGAGCAGCTGGTTTTCTGACCTGCTTGGGGCGCCGCCAAAAGGCGCGGCGGCGGACTGACTTTTCCGCCGGCGGCCAGGACGGCGCCATATGTCGGACGCGGCGGCGCCGTTCGCTCCGCCGTCGACCTGACGCGGCGCGAAAGGCCGACGTAACGCGGCGCGGGAAGCTGGTCATTTTGAGGTGAATGCGGTTCTTCGCGCAAAAACGCTGGGGCGGCTCACTCATTGTCGCATATGCTGGTTTTGAGGCGGTTACGGCCTCCTGCGGACCTTGGGGCGTGACGTCTGGCAGATGGCCCCGGGGAAGCTGTGAGGAAGGCGTGGAACCGTCATGTCCGGATGACGTCGCCGTGCGACATGCGGTTGTGCGGCGCGCTTGCGGAGTTCAGTGTAGCGCTCCAGCTCCCGGGCAGGCGCCGCCTTGCGCGGTTGCCCGGAACGCTGCTTTCCCTGTGTATATTGCGGAGTATTGCCGTGTCTGATCTCGTCGTCGTTGTTTATCCGGATGAACAGAAGGCGGAGGAGATCCGCCAGCGCCTGTTCGAACTGCAAAAGGAATATCTGATCAGGATCGGCGATGCGGTGATCGCCGTCAAAAACGACAAGGGGCAGGTCAAGCTCAACCAGCTGATGAACACGACAGCGGTTGGCGCGGCTTCAGGGGGCCTTTGGGGCCTGCTCATCGGCGCCATTTTCCTGATGCCGCTGGTTGGCGCGGCCATCGGCGCGGCGTCGGGCGCGGTCGGCGGCGCGCTGACCGACTTTGGCATCAACGACAAGTTCATGAAGGAACTGGGCGAAAAGCTTCAGCCCGGCAACGCGGCCCTGTTCGTGCTGGTGCAGGGTGTGACGGGCGACAAGGTGCTGGAAGAGCTGCGCGGCACGGGCGGCGAGGTGCTCAAGACCTCGCTGGACCACAGCAAGGAGCAGGCCTTGCGCGAGGCGCTCGCCGCCCACCCGATTACCCCGGAAGCGGCTGCCGCAACGGCGGCGCCGACGTCATAACCATCCGGGAGCGGATCGTTGTTTTGCATGTGGCCGGGCCCTGTCCCGGCCACATGGGTTTTACGACCGTCTCTCGCCGTTCGGGGAGCCCTTCTGAACGCCGGGGCAGGGCGCGTCCTCAGCGGCATGCGGCTCCAGGCCGCCATTTTCGGCAATGAACGCGATAACGGCGTCAAGGCCCGCGCCGCGCGACAGGTCGGTGAAGCCAAACGGCCGGCGCCCACGCATGCGGGCGGCGTCGGCGCGCATGACGTCGAGGTCAACGTTCACATAAGGCGCCAGATCGCTCTTGTTGATCACCAGGAAGTCCGAGCGGGTGATGCCCGGGCCGCCCTTGCGCGGGATTTCCTCGCCCTGACAGACGGAAATGACGTAAAGCGTCAGATCCGCCAGATCGGGAGAAAAGGTCGCGGCCAGGTTGTCGCCCCCCGACTCGATGAACACGATGTCGAGATCGGGAAAACGGCGGTTCATCTCGGCGATGGCCTGCAAGTTGATCGAAGCGTCCTCGCGGATCGCCGTGTGCGGGCATCCCCCCGTCTCGACGCCCATGATGCGGTCCTCCGGCAACGCCTGGCGGCGGGCGAGGATCATGGCGTCTTCCCGGGTGTAGATGTCGTTGGTGATGACGGCGATGGAAAAGCGGTCGCGCAGCGCCTTGCACAGGCGCTCGGTCAGCGTGGTTTTGCCTGAGCCGACAGGGCCGCCGATGCCGACGCGCAGGGGTCCGTTTCTGGATGTCATGAACGCAGTCGCCTCAGATGTTGTCATGCGGGGCGCGCCTGCGTTCCGCATGGGGCGTGGTTTGCCCGCAGAAGCCTGGTCTTGCGGAGTGGACGCTACTTTGCATCAGGAAAACATGGTGTTTCAACACCATGAAGCACGCCGCGCAAACTGGCGGATATCGCCGGCTGGTAAAACGGGCCCAGCTTGACCCGATGGCCAGGCAAGAAACCGCTTCCGCGCCCAGAAAACCGCTTCCGCGCCCTGGCCGTCTCCCGGCGCCGGGTCTGTCGGCCACGGCCTTTTCCTGGCGACGGTCAGTCGGGATGATGGTCGTGGTGGCCGTGGGCGTGATCATGGTGATGGCGCTCATGACCGTGGGCGTGGCCATGCGGCTCATGGCCGTGCTCATGCCCGCCATGGCCGGAAGAATAGGCGCCGCGCACCGGATGAAATGACGCGACGATTTCGTTGACCTGCGCGCCCAGGCCCTCAAGCATGGCGCGGATAACGTGGTCGCGCAGGATCAGGATCCTGCCCGGCGCAATGTCGGCGGCCAGGTGCCGGTTGCCGAGGTGCCAGGCCAGTTGCGTCAGGTGGAGCGGGTCCCGGGCCACGACTTCGTAGAGCGGCTCGTCGGCAGCGGCAATGGCGATGGCGCCGCCGCAATCGGTCATCAGGGCGTCGCCGTGCTCCAGCGCCACGGTGACCGGCAGATCGACGAGCGCCCGCGCGCCATCGCTCAGTTCGATGGTCCGCCGGCGCAGATGCCGTTCATCGTGCGCCAGAACCGCGCGGCCAACGACGAACTTTCCCTGAGCGCCGCCCTCGGATGCGCGTCGCACCGCAATTGCCTTCAACATGAGGCGCCTCATTCCGGAAATTCGGGAAACGCCGCGCGGCAGGCCCGATTCCTGGGCGCGGAGAAACTGCGCCAACCCTAGATGACAGGCGTTAACGCCGCAATGCGCGAATGTTGCACAAAATCTGGTGATCTAGGGTGAAAATTCACGGCTATATTGAATAAGCTTCACGATAAAAGTAGTTGCCTGGAACAGATGGGGCGCATACTCCAGACAGGAAGGGGAGGCGCCACATGGTCCTGTGTCAGCCAGGGGAGATTTTGCCAGACACGGCGACGCCCGTTGCGCCCGCGGCCACGCGCCGTCGTTCCTGGCCGGCGGAGCTGGAATTGTGGTTTGCGTCCATGGCCGGCAAAACCCGTCTGGCCCGCCGCCGTCATTGCGGCCCGCTGCTGGTGCAGAAGCCGTTTTATCCCGAGAAGGATGGCAGCTGCCATGTTTACCTGCTGCATCCGCCGGCCGGCATCGTCGGTGGTGACCGTCTCGTCCAGCATTTTCATGTCGATGACGGCGCGCGCGTCGTCCTGACCACGCCCGGGGCCACGCGTTTCTACCGCAGCCTGGGCGATGTCGCTCTCCAGTCGACGCGCATTGAGGTCGGCGCCGGCGCTGTTTGCGAGTTCCTGCCGCAGGAAACCATTATTTTTGCCGGCGCCAATGCGCGCGTTGAAACCACCGTGACGCTGGCGCCGGATGCGGTTTACGCCGGCTGGGATTTTATCTGTCTCGGCCGGCCCGCGGCGGGCGAGGGGTTCACGGCGGGGAGGGTGGCGCAACGCGTCGAGATCGTGCGCGACGGCCGGCCGGTCTGGTTCGAGCGCATGGCGCTGTCCGCCGGCGCGCCGCAGCTTGCCGCCGCTTTCGCCCTTTCGGGCCAGCCGACGGCCGGCGCGATGGTCTATGCCGGCGCCCTGCCGGATGACGCGGCTGAACGGGTGCGCGCGGCCATCGACGGCCAGGGCCAGGGCGGGTTCGGCGACGCGGGCTGCCTCCAGGGCATGTTTTCGGTGAGCCAGCTCGAGGACGTGGTGGTGTGCCGGTATCTCGGTTCGCGGGTCGCCGATGGCAAGGCGATGTTCGTTCAGGCCTGGGATATTTTGCGCAGACTGGGGCAGGGCAAACCAGCGAGCGCTCCGCGCATCTGGGCGACATGACACGGGCAAACTGACACAGCGAGGGTCTGGGAAATGGAACTGCTTCCACGCGAGAAGGACAAGCTCCTGCTGTTCACGGCGGGTCTGCTGGCGGAGCGCCGGAAAGCGCGCGGCGTCAAGCTGAATTATCCGGAGGTCATCGCCTACATTTCCCTGGCGATCCTCGAGGGCGCCCGCGACGGCCGGACCGTGGCGGACCTGATGTCCTATGGCGCGACGCTGCTGACCCGTGACGACGTCATGGAGGGCGTGCCTGAGATGATCCACGACATCCAGGTGGAGGCGACTTTCCCGGACGGGACCAAGCTTGTCACCGTTCACAATCCGGTTCCGTGAGGGGGGCTGCGTCATGAATCCGGGCGAATTTTTGCTTGAAGACGGCGAGGTCGAGCTCAACGCCGGTCGCGAGACCCGCAGGATCGACGTCGCCAACACCGGAGACAGACCGATCCAGGTCGGGTCCCACTATCATTTTTACGAAACCAACACGGCGCTGAAGTTCGATCGTCAGCAGGCGCGGGGCTTCCGCCTCAATATCCCGGCCGGCACCGCCGTTCGCTTCGAGCCAGGCCAGGAGCGCACGGTCGAGCTGGTGGCCCTTGCCGGCGATCGCGTCGTTTACGGCTTCAACGCCCTGGTCAACGGAAAGCTGGAGGTCTGAGATGACGCGCATCACACGCGAAACCTACGCCTCGCTCTACGGGCCGACCACGGGCGACCGCGTTCGCCTCGCCGACACCGATCTGGTGATCGAGATTGAGGAAGACCGCACCATTTATGGTGAAGAGGTCACCTTTGGCGGCGGCAAGGTTATCCGCGATGGCATGGGCCAGGGCCAAGGCGTGGCGGCGGAGGTCGCCGACCTGGTGATCACCAACGCCATCATCCTCGACCACTGGGGGGTCATCAAGGCCGACGTCGGCGTCAAGGATGGCCGGATCAGCGGCATCGGCAAGGCCGGCAATCCCGATATCCAGCCTGGCGTCGACATCGTCATCGGCCCAGGCACCGACGTCATTGCCGGTGAGGGCAAGATCCTGACCGCCGGCGGCATCGACACCCACATCCACTTCATCGCGCCGCAGCAGGCGGAGGAGGCGCTCGCCAGCGGGACCACCACCCTGGTGGGCGGCGGCACGGGTCCGTCCGTTGGCACGCTGGCGACAACCGTCACCCCGGGGCCGTGGTACATCCACCGCATGCTGCAGGCCGTCGACGAGCTGCCGATCAATGTCGGCCTGCTCGGCAAGGGCAACGCGGCCCTGCCGGAACCCCTGCGCGAACAGATTCGCGCCGGCGCCATCGGCCTGAAGCTGCACGAGGACTGGGGCACCACCCCGGCGGCGATCGACAACTGCCTGTCGGTGGCCGACGAAATGGACGTGCAGGTCGCCCTGCACTCCGACACGCTGAACGAGAGCGGCTTCGTCGCCGACACCTTCGCCGCCATGAAGGGGCGGGCCATCCACTCCTTCCATACGGAAGGCGCGGGCGGCGGTCATGCGCCGGACATCATCACCGCCGCGGGCCAGGAGAACATCCTGCCGGCCTCGACCAATCCGACCCGGCCCTACACCATCAACACCGTCGACGAGCATCTCGACATGCTGATGGTGTGCCACCACCTCAGCCCGCAGATTCCCGAGGACGTGGCTTTCGCCGAGTCACGCATCCGCAAGGAAACCATCGCCGCCGAGGACATCCTGCACGATCTGGGCGCCTTCTCGATGATGTCGTCCGACTCCCAGGCCATGGGCCGCATCGGCGAAACCACGACCCGCTGCTGGCAGACCGCCCACAAGATGAAAGTGCAGCGCGGCCCGCTGCCCGAGGACAACGCCCGCAACGACAACTTCCGCTGCAAGCGCTACATCGCCAAATACACCATCAATCCGGCGATCACCCATGGCTTCGCCCATGAGATTGGCTCGATCGAGGTCGGCAAGCGGGCCGATCTGGTGCTCTGGAAAACCGCGTTCTTCGGCGTCAAGCCGTCGCTGGTGATGCTGGGCGGCATGATCGCCATCGCGCCCATGGGCGATCCCAACGCATCAATCTCCACGCCGCAGCCGGTGCACTACCGGCCCATGTACGGGGTGCTTGGCGGCGCGCGCGGCGCCACTGGCGTCACCTTCGTCTCCCAGGCGGCGCTGGAAGATCGCATTGGCGACAAACTGGGGCTGGACAAGCAGCTGGTGGCCGTGAAGGGCACGCGCGGCGTGCGCAAGAAGGACATGATCCATAATGCCTTCACGCCAAGGATTGAGGTGGATCCGCAAACCTATGAAGTGCGGGTCGATGGCGAACTGATCACCTGCGAACCGGCCGAAAGCCTGCCGATGGCCCAGCGCTATTTCCTCTTCTGAGGCGGGCGCGCTTTCGGGCGGAGAAACGCAGGTGACCAATGCCTCTCCCGCCGGCCGCAAAAGGCCGGCGGGATATTTGGGGAGGGGCGTGACGTGAGCCAGGCAAATCTGTCTTCAGTCGACATGTTTCGCGATCACCCGGCGCTCGGTTTTGTCGACTGGTGCCTGCGGGGCGTTGGCCAGGTGGTGTTCCAGAACAACCCGCTGTCGGGGTTGATCATCCTTCTGGCCCTGTTCTTCAATTCCTGGATCTATGGCCTGGTCTGCATCGCCGGCGTGGTCGCCGCCACGCTGATGGCGCTGGCGTTGCAGGCGGACCGGGGGCTGGTCCGCGACGGCCTGTTCGGCTTCAACGGCGCGCTCGTGACATTGGCGCTGGTCGCTTTCACCAGCGCCAATTTCCGCGTTGGCCATGTCCCTTCGGGCTGGATGGTTGTTTATCTGCTGTTCGCCGCCGCCATGACAGCGGTGGTGTTTCAGTCGCTCTCCGCCCTGCTGGCTCCGTACAGGATTTCGGCGCTCACCGCGCCGTTCGTGCTCACGGGCTGGCTGTTCCTGTTCGCGGTGCTGAAATTCGCGTCGATCGAGGCGGGGCCGCTGGCGAAGCCGGTGTCGCCGGAGCAGTATGACGCCGCCGTCGCCTATGTGCTGCCAACCTGGTACATGGGCATCGGCAACGCCATCGGTCAGATTTTCTTTCAGGACAACTGGATATCTGGCTACCTCATCATCCTCGGCATCGCCGTGAACTCCCGCATTTCGGCGGGCATGGCCCTGATCGGCGCCGCGGTCGCCGCGCTGGTGGCGGCGCTGTTCGGCGGGCCGGAGGGCGCCATTCGCGACGGTCTGTTCGGCTACAACGCCGCGCTCACCGCCATCGCGCTTGGCGGGTTTTTCCTGGTGCTGACGTGGCGCAGCTTTCTTTACGCGCTGTTCGGCGTCGTCATCTCCACCTGGCTGTGGGCCTCGATCGCCATTTTCCTCAAGCCCATCGGCATGCCGGTGCTGACGTCAACCTTCGTGCTCGTCACCTGGCTGATGCTGCTGGGCCAGTACGGCTTCAGGGCGCTGGTTCCCGTGCCGCCGGCCGAGGCCACGACGCCTGAGGACAACATGCGCCGGCATCGGTCGGCGCCTGCCGCCCAGGTTTCCAGGGATTAAGGTAAAGGGACCGGCGCCCTGGGCGCGCCGGTCCTGTGGACCGCACGGTTAACGCGCGCCGGACCACGGCGCCGACACAGGTGAGTACGGAGTATGCCGGCATGGGGTTGATCGGGATTCTTGTTTCGCTGGCGCTGCTGATGTGGCTCGCCTACCGCGGCTGGAGCGTTCTGCTGGTCGCGCCGATCGCCGCGCTGTTGGCGGCGTTGATCGCCGGGCAGCCCGTCCTCGCGCACTGGACGCAGACCTTCATGCCGGGCGCCGCGGGGTTCGTGGCGCAATGGTTCCCGATCTTTTTGCTGGGCGGACTGTTCGGCAAGCTGATGGATGACAGCGGCTCCATCGCCTCCATCGCCAATTATCTGACGAAACGCCTCGGAACCCGGCGCACGATCCTGTCCGTGGTGCTGGCCTCGGCGGTTGTGACCTACGGCGGAGTGAGCGTATTCGTCGCCTTCTTCGTGCTGGTGCCCATGGCGCAACGCATGTTCGAGGCCGCCGATATTCCACGTCGGCTGATGCCGGCGACAATCGGCCTTGGGGCGTTCACCTTCACCATGACGGCGCTGCCGGGCACGCCTTCGGTCAACAACGCGATCCCGATGCCGTATTTCGGCACGACCACCTTCGCGGCCCCCGGCATCGGCATTATCGCGTCGCTGATCACCCTGGCGTTTGGCCTGTGGTGGCTCGCCCGCGCCGAGGCCGCCGCCCGGCGCGCCGGCGAGGGTTTTGGAACCGCCGTCGTCCTGCCGGCGCCGATTGACGAGAAGCTGCGCGAGCAGGCCACGGCGGTCGGTGACTTCGACATCGCCGAACTGGAACATGGTCACAAGGCGGAAGACTATCCGCCGGCGGCCCTGGCGGCCCTGCCGCTGGCTGTCGTTATCGTCGTCAATTTCCTGATGGCCCTCGTGGTGCTTCCGCGGCTCGATTTTGCCTTTCTGGCCGAGCCGGCCTGGGGCTCCACCACGTTCCGGGCGATTGGCGGCGTCTGGTCGGTGATGCTGGCGCTCGCCGCGGCGAACCTGACGGTCATTGCCGTCAATTTCCGGCGTATGCCGAAAATTCGCGAGTCCATCGACGCTGGCGCCAACTCGGCGGCGCTGCCCATGATGACAATCGCCAGCCTTGTCGGCTTCGGCGCGGTGGTGTCGGCGCTGCCGGCGTTCACCGTTGTTCGCGACGCCGTCATCGGCCTTCCAGGAGGGCCGCTGATTTCGCTGACGGTGGCGATGAACACGCTGGCCGCCCTGACCGGCACGGCCTCTGGCGGCTCGGCGATCGCCCTGTCGGCGCTTGGCGACCATTTCCTGAACCTCGCCGCGACCTATGGCGTCGACCCGGCGCTGATGCACCGCGTCACGGTGATCAGCGCTGGAACGCTGGATGCGCTGCCCCATAACGGCACGGTGCTGATGCTCCTGCAGATCAGCAAGCTGACCCACAAGGAAAGCTACGGCGACATGGCCATGACCGTGATCGCCGGCGTCGTCATCTCGCTCGCCGCCGTGCTGGTCCTCGGCTCGCTGTTTGGTTCCTTCTGAGGCTGTCCCGCCGTTGCGGCGTCCAGTCCGGCCCCCGGAAACCCGGGGGCCGCAAGGCTTTCAGGAGCGGAACAGGCGGCTGTACTGGTTTTCGTGCCAGGCGCTCGCCATGGCCAGCGCCACCGAGACATTGCCGATTTCGTCATCGCCCGCATCCCCGGCCCGAGCAACCGCGCGGGTAATCATCTCCGGAGCGGCGATCAGGATGCGCTGACCGGCGGTATGGCCGAGCGGAACCAGGCGGATCGCCGCTGCGACCTGGGCTTCCGCCGCGCTCCAGATCAGGCCGGAGAGCGCCTGCGTCGCCGGAATTCGCCAATGCCAGGCGGCGATGGCGAAGGCGGCTGTCCACGAGAGGCCGCCACGCGGGGAGCCGCCAGGGCAGGGGGGCTGCCCTGGCCGCGCGGCGACATACTCCCTCGCCAGTTCCCTGGCCAGCGGAACCTCAAGGTCGGCGAGCAGGCGCAGCATCGCCTCGCCCATGCGCCGGTCCTCCTGCTGCAACTCCCGGCTTTCCCGGCCCGCCGCCAGCCAGGCGTCCAGAGCCGCGAAGCCGGCGCGGTCGCTGCGCTCCAGAGCCGCCATCATGCGCAGGAACAGGGCGCCGTCGAACACGGCGTAGCTGTGCTCCAGCGTCCCGAATATCCAGTCGCGCGTTGTTGTTTCGTCGTGGACCCAGCCGGCGTGCACCGCTGCTTCCAGCCCGCGCGAGTAAGAAAACGCGCCGACGGGAAGGCTCTGGCTGACCAGCCTGAGCAGATGCAGCGGCAGGGGAGGCGCCATGGGGCCGTTCATGGGGTCAGGCCGCCCAGTCCGGCGCCGGCGATATAGACGGCGAGAAAATAATAAATCACGTAAGCCACATAGGTTTGGCCGTTGCCGGTGTAGGGCCGGCGGGCGAGTTTGGCGGCGGCCGTCGCGACGGCGGCGACCCCATCCCAGAACAGGATGGCGACCGGCGGCAGCGAGCGGCCGATCACCATGCGGTAATAGGCGTAAAAGCGGGCGAGGCCGCCGGTCCGCGCCTTGCGTCGCCAGATGATCCAGAAGACGGCGAACAGCAGGGCGGAAGCGCCGAGCGCCGCCAGCAGCGCCGGCGTCGGGTTCCAGGCGGCGTAGATTTTCTCCAGCGACATGCCCTCCCACACCAGGCCCGCGGCGAATTGCGGATCAATGGCGGCTGACACCGGCTCGAACAGCAGCTTCGGAAACAGCGACAGCACGATAATGCCCGCCGCCAGCAGCGCCTGCGGCGCCAGCAGAAAAACGGAGGCCTCCCGCGCCTGTTCCTGTCCCTCGGCGCGTGGGCCTGCGAATAGCCCCTGGAGCAGGCGGATCATATAGAGAAAGCCAAGGAACGCGCCGAACAGGCTGGCGACCGCCAGCAGGCTCCAGCCCTGTTCCATCATGGCCACGAGCAGCAGCCATTTGCCGCCGAATCCCATCAGCGGCGGCAGGCCGGACATGGAGACCACGGCGATGCACATCATCAGAAAGGTCAGGGGCATCATCCGGGCGAGGCCGCCCGTGCTGGCGAAGCGGCGCGCGCCGGTCCTGGCGATGATCCCGGCCACGCCCAGGAACAGTATGCCCTTCACCATCAGATGGTTGGCGACAAGGTAAAGCGCCGTCACCCAGCCAAGGCGGCTCATCAGCGCGATGGCGATAATGATGTAGCCAAGCTGGCTCATGCTGGAAAAGGCGAGGAGGCGCTTGAAGTCCTGCTGGCGCAGCGCCATCAGCGCGCCGCCGACAATCGTCAGCAGGCCGATCCACGCCATCACATGCGCCGCCTCCAGCTTCAGTTCGGTGCGGATGGCCAGATAGGTGACCAGCAGCAGGCCGTAGATGGCGACCTTGCTGACCACCCCCGAGAGCATGGCTGACGTATCATCCTCCGCCTCCGCGTAGCTTCCAGGCAGCCAGACATGCGCCCCAAGGACGCCAGCCTTGATGAGGAAACCGGCGACCAGCAGGATGAAGGCGACCTCCATGCCGCCGCCGGGCAGGCGCAGGGCGGCGAGCTCCGCGCTGCCGGCGTTCGCCGCGACGGCGGCGAACCCGGCCATCAGGAAATACGCCGCCGCCAGCGAGAACAGCAGGAAGCTCAGCAGATAGCGGCTGGCGCGGGAACTGCGGGCGATCAGGAAATAGCTGGCGAGGGTGACAAGCTCCCAGGAGAAAAAGAAGCTCAGGCTGTCCCGCGCCCGCAACAGCGTCATGATGGCCAGCAGCAGTGTGGTCATCAGCGGGTAAAAGCCGGGGCGCGCGTCGGCGCGATACAGGCTGGCGGCGGCGATGACGAGGCCGCCAGCGAGCAGCAGGCTGGCGAACAGGGCGGCGATGCCGGTAATGGGCCAGGCAAGCCATGAACCGGCGGCCAGGATAACCAGCAGCATGGCGACGGCCTTCACCCGGCCAGGCAGGACGCCGTCAATCGCCAGCAGGGCGGCGCCGGCAACCAGCGGGACGAACAGCCACGTCGCCACGCCAGCCATGCTGGCGGCCATGCCCCCGGCCGCCAGCAAAAGCAGGCCAGCCGCCAGCGGCGGCGCCAGCTGGCTGGCGTTGATCGCTGGCGGGTTGCTGACATGGCCGGCGCGGGCGCTGGTATTGCGCCGCAGGGTCAGGCCGAACCAGCGGAACATGTAGGCGGCTTCCAGCAGGGAGCCGAGAAGGATGACCATGGTCCAGTGATGCGCGCCGGCGGCGGTGAGCCGCATCACCAGCTCCCACTTGGCCCAGAAGCCGGGGAACGGCGGCAGGCCGGCGATGGCGACGATCAGCAGGCCAAGCAGGGCCAGCGCCAGCGGGTGGTTGCGCAGGCCGGCGCGGCTGTCGGTCTTCTCCATGCCGAGCGTTTCCGCCAGCCAGAACAGGCCGGCCTTGGCCAGCAGGTGATTGACAAACAGTCCGCCGATCACCAGCGGCGCCGCGTCAGCGGCGTCGATTTGCGCCAGCGCGCCTAGGGCCAGGGTCAGCAGGCCCATCTGGCCGATGGAGGAATAGCCGAGCAGGCGCTGCGTCCGGGTTTGCGACAGGCCAATAAGGTTGGAGAACAGGAAGGTGGCGGCCCCGGAAAAGGCGATGATACCGAGTTGCGCCCCGAACAGCGGCGCCAGTTTGAACAGCGCGAAAAACACCCCGGCGGAGACGCCGACCGAAACCATGGCGGCGATCCCGCCAGGCGCCGTTTCATAAACGTCCAGTCCCCAGCCGTTGGCGGGGAAGGGCTTCAGCTCAACCAGCAGGCCCGCCAGCAGCATCAGCAGGGCGGCGACGCCCATGGGACGGCTCAGGGCCCCGGCGCCGGCGATCAGCTCGTCGATATTGAGCGTGCCGGCCACATGGTACAGCAGCACCGAGCCGACGAGAAACAGGCTGGAGGCCACCACCGTCGCCATGATGTACTTGAAGGCGGCGGCCAGGGCCGCCGGCGCCTGCGACAGACCAAGCAGGCCGTAGGTGGCGATGGACACGATCTCCAGGAACACGAACAGGTTGAACAGGTCCCGGGTCATGATCATGCCGTCGATCCCCATCACCAGGATGAGGTAGAGCAGCAGCGCCCCGTAGGAGCCGCGCAAACGGTCCCACAGGCGCCAGGCTCCCAGCAGGGCCGTGACATTGACGCTGACGGCGAAGAACGCCTCCCACAACCCGAGGCGCAGGTTGATGGAGACCGGCGGCATGGCGCCCGCCGTCAGCACCTCGATGGCCGGTTCGCCCGCCAGCAGGCGCAGAAGCCCGGCGCCGCTGGCCAGCGCGATGCCGCCGAGCGCCAGGAAAAAGCCGCCAGCCAGCCATCCCTTGCCGAGCCGGTACAATAGCGGCAGCGCGAAGCCACCGCCCAGCCCGAACAGGAAAATGCCAAGCGGATGGAACGCGGCGGCTACCATTTTGATTCCGTGAAGGCGTCGATCGACAGGGTTTTCTTCGCCGCGTACAGGCGGATGGCGAAGGCCAGCATCACCGCCGTGACGGAGAAGCCAATGACGATCGCCGTCACCACCAGGGCTGAGGGCACAGGGTCGATGGCGCGCGCGCCGGCCTCCGCGGCGCCCAGCGCCCTGTCGATGATCGGCGCGGTGGCCCCGGTGACGTAGCCGCCCGCCACCATCACGATGTTGAAGCCCGTGCCCATCAGCACGAAGCAGATGATGATGCGCATGATGTTGCGGTGGGTCAGCATGCCCCACAGCCCGGTCAGCGCCAGGCCAAAGCCGGTGATCATCAAGATGGTGGAAACCGGAACGCCGATGCTCATGGCCGCCTCGCTCAGCTGCGGAACCTGTCGATGATGACGCTCAGCTCCGCGCCGACCTTGACGCCGAGCAGGGCGGAGATGAGCGGAATCGCCCCGGCGCTGATGAAAGCGCCGAACTGACCTTTCGGGAGAAAGCGCGGATCAAGAAAGCCGCCGGCCAGCGCCAGCCCGAGCACGCCGAGGCAGACGTAGAGCACCCCGGCCGCCGATTCGACCGCGCCCAGCAGCGCCGTATTGAGCCTCGCCGCCGGGTTCGCCACCAGCATCAGCATCACGCCCGAGGCGACGATGGCGCCGCCCTGGAAGCCGCCGCCAGCCGACAGATGGCCATTGACGATCACATAGGCGCCGAAGGTGAAGATCAGCGGCAGCAACACCATGGCGCCGGTGGCGACCAGTTCGCTGGCGGGCCGGCGCGGCGGCGACGCCGTTTCCCGGCCGTCCCCCTGCTGCAGCAGCAGGCCGATGCTCGCCGCCACCATGAACAGCACAGCCACCTCGCCGAGCGTATCGAAACCGCGCCATGAAATCAGAATGCCGGTGACGACGTTGGGCGCGCCGAGCTGGGCGGGAACCTGGGTGACATAATAGTGGGCCAGGGGCCGCAGCGCCTGCAATTCGGCGTAGTCGCCGACGATGTGAAGGAAAACCAGGCCCACCAGGACGACGGCAAGGGCGGCGAAGGCGCGCTTCATCATCGCGGCGGTCCTCCGTCCTCGTCCGGGTCGGGCTCCCGCGCCAGGCGTTCGCCGGCCTCGTGCGCGGCCAGCGCGTCCGCGCCGGTGGACGGCGCCGTCGGCG
The DNA here is from genome assembly GCF_004342915.1 of Camelimonas lactis. GTDB lineage: Bacteria > Pseudomonadota > Alphaproteobacteria > Rhizobiales > Beijerinckiaceae > Camelimonas > Camelimonas lactis. The sequence continues at coordinate 315,010 of NZ_SLWL01000002.1, read as the reverse complement.
TCCGTATCAGCCAGGCGGCGCGGGACAGGGCGTGCGATGAAACCGGGTTGGTCATCAGCACGAAGCCGATGACCAGCAGCAGCTTCAGGGCCCAGTCCGGATGAAGGATCGCCAGCCCGGCCAGCACAAGGATATTGCCGAGGGTGGTGGCCTTTGTGCCCGCCTGGATGCGGGTGAAGGCGTCGGGCATGCGCAGGACGCCGAGGCCCGCGGAAAACAGGAAGATGGCGCCCAGCAGGATAATGAGGCTGCCAGCCAGATCCGTCATTGCGCGCCCCCGCCGCCGGTTTTGCGAATGGCGTAGATGAAGACGAAGGTGCTGAGGCCGCAGCCAATGGCCGCTTCCGCCATCGCCACGTCCGGCGCGGCCAGCAGCAGGAACGATACGGCGGCGAACAGGCTCGCCAGGCTGGAGCTCACCATCGCCGCCATCAGATTGTTGAGGCAGACCGCGAGCACGCCGCTGAGCAGGATGCCGGCGCACACCACGAGGATGAGCAGCTCCAGCATCTCAAAGCCCCCTTTCCAGGAAGCGGGCGATGGCCAGCACGGCGAGAAAACTGAGCAGCCCGTAAACCAGCGCAACGTCGATGTAGACGAACCGGCCCGAGACGTGCGCGTAAAGCGCGATCAGCGACAGGGAAATCACTGTCAGCATGTCGATGGCGACGATGCGGTCGACCAGCGTCCGGCCAATGGCGAGCCGGACGCCACTGAACAGCAGCGCCATGAAGATCAGCGCCGCGGCGAGCTGGATGATGACATGCGCCAGCGCGGCGGCCCAGGAGGGTTCAGCCAAAGACCTTCTCCAGATGCCGCTCGAAGGGCGCGACGATCGCTGTCGTCACCGCGTCGGGATCGGTGGTTTTCACATCGAGCCAGTGGACGAACAGCAGGTCGCCCTCCAGCGCCAGCACCAGGGAGCCGGGCGTCAGCGCGATGGTGTTGGCCAGCGCCAGCCGTCCGGTCGGGGAGGTCAGGCGCGTGCGCGCCTGAACAACGCCCGGGTGAATGTCGATGCGCGGCGCATAGACGTAGCGCAGCATCTGCAGGTTGGCTTTCACCAGCTCCACAAGGAAAACGCCGAGATACGCCAGGAAATGATACAGACCGCGCGGCGTCCAGCGGATGCCGCTCCATGCGCCGGAGGCGGAGAACGTCCATGCCAGCGCCCCGGTGATCACCGCGCCGGTGATGGCGATATCGGGGGCGAGGCTTATGTTGGCGATCGTCCAGACCGTGAACAGAACCAGCCACAGGGTGAGCGCGCCGTGCAGGCGCGACCGGCGGGCGCCGCCAGCCGCATCGCGCGGGCCCGTGTTTGCGGACAGGCCGGATTGTCTTCCAAGGGCATCATGTCCTGGAATGTCCGGTGCAGGAACGCTGTCTCCGGCCAAGGCGTCGCTCCCTTATCTGTGCGGCGTGTCCCGGGGGGGGCGCCGAATTCCCCATGCGTTACCGGCGTCGCCCCTGCGGGCGGCCCCGGACGCGCGCCCACGCCCTCAGCCCGTCCGCCAGGGGGCGGGAGGGGCCGCTTCGCAGGTCGCATCATCCCCGGCGGCGCGCCGTCGGAGAGTGTCGATATGCGTCGCGCGCGGCCCGTCCAGAGGGTTGCGTCAGCACTCCCGGTAGGTGCGGCCGCGATAGACGTAGGAGCGGCAGTTCGGCGTCGTCGCATTGCCGACGATGGCGCCGCCAACGCCGCCGATGGCCGCGCCCGCCAGCGCGCCGCCGGCGCGGCCCGTGGCCAGGCCACCCACAAGGGCGCCGGCGCCCGCGCCAATGGCGGCGCCGCCAATGGTGCGGTCCGTCCGGTCGTTGGGGTTGCACGCCGCCAGGCCAATCGCCAACAATCCGATAACAACGAGGCTCTTCATGACAATCCCCTTCACTGAATATGGATGAACAGATGACTGTTCAGCGCCAGACATCAAATGAAGTATCTGCCATACTGGCGGTCGTGTGAAAGGCCAATTGTTCAGCTGATCCCCAATTTGTGTGGTGTGACGTCCGCCCACAGAAACTGGTGACCCGCGACCGGCGACGCAGGAGAGCGGGAGCAGGAGCTGGGCCCGAAGTAGCAGGGCGCGCGCGGCGCGCCATGACGAAGCCGCCGATGGCGAGCGGCGTCAGGCGCAAGGGCGCCGGCGGGGGCGCCATAACGGGAGGGTCCGGATGACGGAGGCTGGGGCGGCTCCTGAAAGAAGCCTGCCGGATGGAGCGTTGCTGCTGGTTGTGTGCGGGCTCGCCGCGATCTTTATCGTTTTTGGTTTCGCCGTATCGGGACCCCGGGAGGTTTTTCTCGGGCTCGGCAAGATCCTCTTTGTCCGCGACACGCTGATCACCGATTACATGGGCGTGGGCGGCATTGGGGCGGCCTGCGTCAACGCCGGGTTGCTGACCCTGGTTGTGGCGGGGATATATCGCGTATCAGGCGTCGCCATTGGCGGTGGGGCCATCGCCTGTCTGATGCTGATTCTCGGGTTCGCCCTGTTCGGCAAGAACCTCCTGAACATCTGGCCCATTGTCGGCGGGGTCTGGCTGTACTGCCGCTTCAGGCGGGAGCCATTCTCGCGGCATATCAACACCGCGTTCTTCGGTTGCGCCCTGGCGCCCGTGTTTTCCGAGATTCTCTTCAGTTCCCTGATGCCCATCCACCAGTCCCTGCCGCTGGCGCTGGGCGCCGGGGTGCTGATGGGCTTCGTCCTGCCGCCGGCCGCCGCGCAGCTGTTCCGGGCCCATGACGGGTTCACGCTTTACAACATGGGCTTCACGGCCGGCATCATCGGCACGATCGTCGTGGCGCTCTATCAGTCCTACGGCTTCATTCCCGAGCCGGTGTTCATCTGGACCAGCGGCAACAACGCCTTGCTCGGCGGTTTTCTCTGCGTGCTGTTCGCCAGCCTGATTGGCCTTGGTCTTCTGGTCGACCGGCGCGCGCTGGCGAAAATGAAAGACCTTTTCGCCCTCGACGGCCGCACCCCCAGCGATTTCATTTCACTGGTCGGGGCGGGGCCGACCTTCGTGAACATGGGCGTCAGCGGCTTCATCGGCATGGCCTATGTCCTGCTTGTCGGCGGCGACCTGAACGGGCCGGTGATCGGCGCCATCCTGTCAATCGTTGGCTTCGCCGCCTTCGGCAAGCATCCGCGCAACTTCATCCCGGTGATGGCGGGGGTGTTCATCGGCTCGCTGGCCAAGCCCTGGAACGCCGCCGATCCGTCCATTGTGCTCGCGGCGCTGTTCGGCACGACGCTGGCCCCCATCGCCGGCCGCTTTGGCTGGCATTGGGGCATTGTCGCCGGTTTTCTGCACTCATCCGCCGCTCTCAGCGTCGGCGTCGTCCATGGTGGCCTCAACCTGTACAACAATGGTTTCGCGGCCGGCATTGTCGCCTCGGCGCTCGAGCCGGTCATCGTCGCCATCCAGTCCAGGTTCGGGGTTGACCCGCCGGAAAGACTTTGACGCTTCGCGCCCCTGGACATCTGTCCCCGGGGCGTGGGAACGACCGGTTAACCGGGCCGGGGCAGGGCGCCGCGGCCAGGCGCGCGCCCGGCTCCGGGCGCCGGGGGCCTGTCGCGGGCAACAAAAAAGCCCGGCGGCTGGCCAGGCTTTCTTGCGATCTGTAGCAGGCTGGCGCCAGGCTCAGCCTTCGTCGTCGTCGGTCTGCGCCGGCGGCACCAGGCCGTCCAGACCACGCAGCAGGTCTTCCTCGCTCATGCGATCGAATTCCTGGAGATCGTCGTCGTTGCGGGCGCTGACCGAGGAGCCGATGGAGGCGCGGCTCGGCACGGCGTCCTCTTCCGGCTCGTCCACTTCCACATGCTTCTGCATGGAGTGGATGAGGTCTTCCTTGAGGTCGTCCACGGAAATCGTCTCGTCGGCGATCTCACGCAGGGCGACGACCGGGTTTTTATCGCGATCGCGATCCACGGTCAGCGGCGCGCCGGACGAGATCATGCGGGCGCGATAGCCGGCCAGCAGGACCAGTTCGAAACGGTTATCAACCTTGTCGATGCAGTCTTCGACGGTGACGCGAGCCATTAAGGGCTCCCTTCAAAGGATCTGAATGGTGCGGAATCAGGTTCAGATACACGTTGGCGTCCGCTGGCGCAAGCTTTTCCGGCCCGCCCGCGCGCCCGCGACTTGACAGGCCGCCAGGTCGGCGCCACTGCCCGCCGCAGCGAACCATGGCGTGGAAACGCCGGCCATCATGCAGGCGCTCCATGGTTTTCCCCGCCGGCGCGCGCTTTTCCCGCCGGCGCGCCCTGGTCATGATGCATTACAGTCGTCGCAGCATGGATGGAAACACGATGAAACCAGCTTTCACCTTCCCCGGACAGGGCAGCCAGGCTGTCGGCATGGGCAAATCCCTGGCGGACAATTTCGCGGCCGCGCGCGAGGTGTTCGCCGAGGTCGACGACGCGCTTGGCCAGCATCTGTCCCAGCTGATGTGGGAAGGGCCCCTCGATGAGCTGACCCTGACCGCCAACGCCCAGCCGGCCCTGATGGCGGTGAGCATGGCGGCGATTCGGGCGCTGGAGACGGAAGCCGGGCTGGATCTGGCGAAGGAGGCCGCCTTCGTCGCTGGCCATTCGCTGGGCGAATATTCCGCTCTGGCCGCCGCCCGCAGCCTGACCCTCGCCGATACGGCCCGCCTGCTGCGCATTCGCGGCGACGCCATGCAGAAGGCCGTGCCTGTTGGCCATGGCGCCATGGCGGCGTTGATCGGTCTGGAGTTCGACGCGGCCGACGCCGTGGCGCGCGAGGCCGCCCAGGGCGAGGTCTGCTCGGCCGCCAATGACAATGGCGGCGGCCAAGTAGTGATCTCCGGCGCCCGCGCCGCCGTGGAGCGCGCCCTGCCGATCGCCCAGGAGCGTGGGGCGAAGCGCGCCATGCTGCTGCCTGTCTCCGCTCCCTTCCATTGCGCCCTGATGCAGCCGGCCGCCGAGGCCATGGCTGAAGCGCTGGCGCAGGTGACCATCTCCGCGCCGCTGGCGCCGCTGGTCGCCAACGTCACCGCTCAGGCGGAAACCGACCCCGACGCCATCCGCGCCAATCTGGTGAAGCAGGTCACCGGCACGGTTCGCTGGCGCGAATGCGTGGCCTGGATGGCGGACCAGGGCGTTGAGACCTTTTATGAGGTGGGCGCCGGCAAGGTGCTGACCGGCCTCGTGAAGCGCATCGCCAGCAACGGCAAGGGCGTGGCGGTTGGCTCGGCGGATGACGTGAAGGCGTTCGTGGCCGCCAGGGGCTGACAGGCGCGCTGGCCCGCCGTGGTTGCGCCGTCAACGATTCCGGTTTTTGCCGCTATTTCAGCGCCATGTTCTGAAGTGTGAATGTAACGCTCAAGCATGGCGCCGCCGCCAAATGGAGATATGCATGTTTGATCTGACTGGCCGCAAGGCGCTTGTTACGGGCGCGAGCGGCGGCATTGGCGGGGCGATCGCCCGCGCCCTGCACGCCCAGGGCGCCGATGTGGCGTTGTCCGGCACCCGCCGCGAGGCGCTGGAGGCGCTGGCCGCCGAACTGGGCGGGCGCGCCCATGTGGTTCCCGCCGACCTGTCGAGCGCCGAATCTGTGGAAGCGCTGGTTCCGGCGGCGGAAGCCGCCCTCGGCGGCCTCGACATCCTCGTCAACAACGCCGGCGTGACCCGCGATAATCTGTTCATGCGCATGAAGGACGAGGAATGGGACGCGGTGATCGCCGTCAATCTCACCGCCTCGTTCCGTCTGATGCGCGCCGCCACCAAAGGGATGATGCGCCGCCGTTTCGGCCGCATCATCAACATCGGCTCGGTTGTCGGGACCACGGGCAACCCGGGCCAGGGCAATTACGCCGCCTCCAAGGCCGGCCTCGTGGGCATGACCAAGGCGCTCGCGGCCGAGGTGGCCAGCCGTAACATCACGGTGAATTGCGTGGCCCCCGGCTTCATCACCTCGCCAATGACAGACGCGCTCAACGACAGGCAGCGTGAGGCCATTCTGGCGAACGTCCCCGCCGGGCGGCTGGGCGAGGGCGGCGACGTGGCCGCGGCGGTGGCCTATCTCGCTTCGACAGAGGCGGCCTACGTCACCGGCCAGACCCTGCACGTTAACGGCGGCATGGCGATGATCTGACCGGCGGCGGCAGGCGCCGCCAGGGCTGGCGGACGCGATCCGGCGGCGTCGCCTGCTGGTCGCCTTCATGATTCGGACTGGGGCCGGGCTGTGAATCCGGTCCCTCCGCCGGGCGTCGCAACCCGGCGTCCACGCCTCTGGAAAGCGCCGGGCCGCCCCTCGTCAGGCGGTTTCCGGTGTGTTAACAGGGCCGGCCTGCCGCGAGGGTACTTGACGCGACAGGCAAAAGCAGGCTTGCACTAGCAATGGACAAGGCGCCTTGACGGGCAGGATTGATCCGACGATTAACGGCGCGAACTGGCCATGGCTTCCGAACCAGGCAACTCGAAAATCGGGCGGCCATACGCCATCTGCAAAATGAAACGAGGACCGAACGATGAGTGACATCGCTGAACGCGTTAAGAAGATCGTTGTCGAACATCTCGGCGTGGAAGCCGACAAGGTCGTGGACAACGCCAACTTCATTGACGATCTCGGCGCCGACAGCCTCGACACGGTCGAACTGGTGATGGCGTTCGAGGAAGAGTTCAACGTCGAGATCCCGGACGACGCCGCCGAGACCATCGTGACGGTCGGCGACGCGATCAAGTTCCTGGAAAAGAACGCGGCCTGAGCCTGCGTCAGTTCCTGACATTACCGGCCGCTGTTCCCGGGCTGGCGCGCCGCCGCGCCGCCCGTGGAGGGCAGCCGCGCATTTCGGGGGCCTTCTGGCCCTCGAAACATGACTGACCGCGTTGGACACGTTCTGTTTTTTGCACGGATTGCTGGGTAAAAGGCAGGGCGCGCCCAAAGTATCAATGCTTTTAACAGGCGCCCCTTGCATGCGCGTGGCGATGACTTTTTTCATCCCGCCCCATGCAGCCGGCTCCGGGACAGAACGGCATGACAATGAGACGGGTTGTTGTCACAGGGCTTGGCATGGTGACCCCGCTTGGGGGCAATGTTGAGGCAACCTGGAGCAATGTGCTCGCCGGCAAAAGCGGCGCCAGCGCCATCACGACGTTCGACGTCTCCGATATCGCCTGTCGCATTGCCTGCCAGATTCCGCTGGGCGATGGCTCCGGCGGAACTTTCAATCCCGACCAGTGGATGGATCCGAAGGACCAGCGCAAGGTCGATCCCTTTATCGTCTACGCCATGGCGGCGGCCCAGCAGGCCCTCGAAGACGCGGGCTGGGAGCCGAAAGACGCCGACGATCAAAACGCCACCGGCGTGCTGATCGGCTCAGGCATAGGCGGCGTCGGCGGCATTTATGAGGCGTCGACCATTCTCAACGAGAAGGGCCCGCGCCGGCTGTCGCCGTTCTTCATTCCGGGCCGCCTGATCAATCTGGCGTCCGGCTACGTCTCCATCCGGCATGGCCTGAAGGGCCCGAACCATTCGGTGGTGACCGCCTGCTCGACGGGCGCGCACGCCATTGGCGACGCCGCCCGCCTCGTGGCGCTGGGCGACGCCGACGTCATGGTCGCCGGCGGCACGGAATCGCCGCTGAACCGCCTGTCGATCGCCGGTTTCGCGGCCTGCCGGGCGCTGTCCACAAATTTCAACGACGACCCCACCCGCGCCTCGCGCCCCTATGACAAGGACCGTGACGGCTTCGTCATGGGCGAGGGCGCCGGCGTCGTCATCCTGGAAGAGCTTGAGCACGCGAAAGCGCGGGGCGCCAGGATCTATGGCGAAATCATTGGCTACGGTCTTTCCGGCGACGCTCACCACATCACCTCGCCGGCGGAAGATGGCGACGGCGCCTACCGCTGCATGCAGGCGGCGCTGAAGCGCGCCGGCATTTCCGTCTCCGATATCGATTACGTCAACGCGCACGGCACCTCGACGCCGCTGGGCGACGAGATCGAGCTGCGCGCGGTTGAGCGGCTGCTGGGCAATTCGGCCGGCAAGATCTCGATGTCGTCGACCAAGTCGTCGATCGGCCACCTGCTGGGCGCCGCCGGCGCCGTGGAATCAATCTTCGCCATCCTGGCGATCCGCGACCAGATCGTGCCGCCCACGCTCAACCTCGACAATCCGTCGGTTGAAACGACGATTGACCTGACGCCCCATGTGGCGCGCCAGCGTGATGTGAATGTGGCCCTGTCGAACTCCTTCGGCTTTGGCGGCACCAACGCGTCGGTGATCTTCCGTCGCTTCGCGGCCTGACCCGCGTCTGTTTCGTCGCGCCGGCGCGTTTTCGTCGCATTCGGCGTTCATGCTCCGCGCCAGTTTCGCGGCCTCCGGGAGCTGCGATAAAGCTGGATGCGCCGGCGTCCGGCTGTTCCCCGGCGGCCAATGCGGAGGGGCTGCGCGCGCGGCCGCTGGCGGAGTGGTAATCTTCCGCGAGCAGGACGTCAGGCGGGCGATTCGCCCGCCCTGGCGCGCCGCTGGCGCCATCTGATGCTCCCGTCACATGTCTGCTGGCCCTGTGGGTTTCCCAACCCCCGATGATGGCCCAGGTCACGCCTGGGCGGGTATGTGAGCAGGAGCGGATTTGAACGGACCAGGGATGAGCGACAACAACAGGACGTCCATTGGCAAGGCAAACCCGGCCCCGGAGAAAGGGGCGCGGGTCCGTTCGCTGAAAAGTCCGACCGAGGCGATCAAGCCGGAGGTTGTGCCGCCGCCGCCGCCGCGCCGGCGGCGCGAACGGGGCGGCTTCGTTAATAGCATGAGCAATTTCCTCACCGCGATCGTGGTGGGCGCCCTGGCGGTTGGCGGCACGGTTTATGTGCTCAAAAGCGAGTTCAACGCCCCCGGGCCGCTGTCCGCGGACAAGGTGGTCATGGTCAAGGGCGGGGCGCGGGCCGTCGCCGATTCGCTCCAGCGCGAAGGCGTCATTTCCCAGCCGACCCTGTTCCTGGCCGGCGTCTATGTGTCCGGCGCCAATGACGACGTGAAAGCCGGCGAATACCTGTTCCGCAAGGGCGCCAGCCTGCGCGAGGTCATGGACACGCTGGTCAGCGGCAAGACCGTGCTGCACAACTTCACCGTGCCCGAAGGGCTGACCAGCGAGCAGATTGTCGCCCGTCTCCGCGACGCCGACCTGCTCACGGGCGAGATCACCGAAATCCCGCCGGAAGGCGCCCTGTTGCCGGAAACCTACCGCATCTCGCGCGGCGCCTCGCGCCAGCAGATCCTCGACCGCATGCGTCAGGACGGCCGGCGGGTGCTGGCGGAAGTCTGGGCCCGCCGCGCGCCGGACCTGCCGCTGAAGACGCCCGAGGAACTGGTGACCATGGCCTCGATCGTCGAGAAGGAAACCGGCCGGGCGGACGAGCGCACCCGGGTGGCCGGCGTGTTCATCAACCGGTTGCAGAAGGGCATGCGCCTGCAGTCCGATCCGACGATCGTCTATGGCATCGTCGGCGGCAAGGGCGCGCTGGGCCGGCCGCTGTCGCGGGCCGACATCACCACGCCGACGCCCTACAATACCTACACCATCAACGGCCTGCCGCCGGGCCCCATCGCCAATCCCGGGCGCGCCGCGCTGGAGGCGGTGGCCAATCCCTCGCGCACCCGCGATCTGTATTTCGTGGCTGACGGGACGGGCGGCCACACGTTCTCCGAGACGCTGGACCAGCACAATCGCGGCGTCAGCCGCCTGCGCCAGATCGAAAGCAGCCGGAAGGCCCAGGACGACGCTGCGGGCAAACCGGCGGAGGGCAAACCGGCGGAGGGCGAGGCTGGCGGCGCTCCCGGCGGCGCGGACCCGACGGCGGAGGCCCCCCAGTCGCCCGGCGGCCGTCCCCGCGCCTTCGACGCTTCAGAGGGCACGGACAAGGACCCGCTGCTCAACAAGACCTATGACCTGAATTCCCCGCAGGTTGTGCCAAAGGTCCGGTGACGCTGTTTCACCCGCATGGTTCCCGCTGGCCGCGCCGTCCCCTGGATGGCGCGGCGGCGTTTCATGGGGGCCTGGGCGCGGGATTGCGACCCGTTTCCGCCAGGAGACGGGAGAAAGGCGGCGTTCGTTCATTGAAGCGGGCGCCGGTCTGTTTTGATTTTATGATGTTTTGACCCGCCGGGACCCGGTTCCGCCGGAAAGGCGCGCCAGGCGCCGTGGCAAACGAACAGCAGGAGCGTGTGCGGTATGGCCATCGCCAGCATGACCGGTTTCGCCAGGGCCGAGGGTGCGCACGGGGCGCTCTCCTGGGCGTGGGAGATCAGAAGCGTCAACGGGCGCAGCCTGGATATCCGCCTGCGCACGCCGCCCGGCTATGACCGCAGCGGCGAGGCGATGCGCCAGTCGCTTGCCAGGGCCGTGCGGCGCGGCGCCTGCCATGTGTCGCTCACCGTCGCCAGCGCCGCCGCCGCCGCCGGGGTTCGCGTCAACCTGGAAGTGGCGCGCATGGTGATTGACGCCTTTCGTGATCTTGAGCGGCCGGCGGACATGGCGCCCCTGACCCTCGACGCGGTGCTGGGCGTTCGCGGCGTTGTGGAGAGCGTCGACGCCGACAGCGCGCCGGACGAGGAGGCGTTCGCCGCGATCGCCGCCACGGCCGGCGCTGCGGTGAAGGCGATGGTCGCCGCCCGCGCCGGCGAGGGCGCGGCGCTGGAAGCCGTGCTGCGCGGCCATATCGACCGCATCGCCGCGCTGACCGTCAAGGCGGAGGCGTCGCCGGCCCGCCAGCCGGAAGCAATCCGTCGCCGCATCCACGACCAGATCGCCCTGCTGACCGGCGGTTCGGTGGCGCTGGACCCCCAGCGCCTGCACCAGGAGGCGGTGTTGCTGGCCAGCCGCGCCGACATCCGCGAGGAAATCGACCGCCTGCACGCCCATGTGGCGGCGGCGCGGGCCTTGCTGGATGAAGGCGGCGCGGTTGGCCGGCGACTGGATTTTCTGGCCCAGGAACTGGGCCGCGAGGCCAACACCCTGTGCGCCAAGGCCAATGACGCCAGCCTTTCCGCGGTTGGGCTTGACCTGAAAACCGTGGTCGAGCAATTCCGCGAGCAGGTTCAGAACGTCGAGTAACGCCCCATGAAAGCCAACATCCCCGACGCGCCCGTGACCCGGCGTGGTTTCGTTCTGATCCTGTCCTCGCCGTCCGGGGCCGGAAAATCGACCCTGACGCGCCGGCTGTTGCAGCGGCACGAATTGCAGATGCGCATGTCCGTGTCGGTCACGACGCGGGCGCGGCGGCCGTCGGAGATCGCCGGCCAGGACTATCACTTCATTAGCCGCGAGGAATTCGAGCTTGGCCGCGATCGCGGCGACTATCTGGAGTGGGCCGAGGTGCATGGCAATTTCTACGGCACGCCGCGCGGGGCCGTGGAGAAAAGCCTCGCCGCAGGCCACGACATGGTCTTCGATATCGACTGGCAGGGCGCTGACCAGGTGGTCGGGAAAATGCCGGACGACGTGGTGACCGTTTTCATCCTGCCGCCGTCCATGGTCGAATTGCGCAATCGCCTGGTGCGTCGCGCCGAGGACGCCAAAGAAGTCATCGACGCCCGTCTCGCCGCCGCCCGCGACGAGATCGCCCATTGGGACGCCTATGATTACGTCCTGGTCAATGAGGACCTGGATGAGAGCTACAACGCGCTGATCGCCATCATTTCCGCCGAGCGCCTGAAACGTCGCCGCCAGACGGCGCTGGCCCCGCTGGTGGCCAGCCTGATGGAAGGCCCGCTGCCCCGGCACGACTGAGGCGCGATCCCGGGCGGACCCCAAGGACAGTTGCGCGCCAGGCGTCGCCATCTGTCCATCCATGAGTGGCCAGCCGCATGCGAAACGCGGCGGCAGGGCGATGGAGAAAATGGCGCGCCGTTTAAATGCGCGTGCTCCAGGTTAAACGCGCGCGCCCGGACGGCGCGGCTTTCGGGCTGAGCTTCAGGCGCTTTCCGCCAGCATGGCTTCACGCTCATTGGCAAGGCGCACGAACCCCGTGACGGGGACCGTCTCCGGGCGGGCGGTCTGGTCGATGCCGGCGCGCGCCAGCAAGGCCAGCGGGTCGCCGCTTACCCCTTTGAGGCTCTGCCGCAGCATCTTGCGGCGCTGGCCGAACGCCGCCTGGGTCACCGCCTCCAGCGCCGCAAGCCGGCACGGCTCCGGCGTCGGGCGCGGCGTGATGCGCACCACGGACGACATGACCTTCGGCGGCGGCGTGAAGGCGGCGGGGGGCACGTCGAAGAGGATTTGCGCCTCGGTGCGCCAGCCGCACAGGACGCCGAGCCGGCCGTAGTCGTTCGGAGCCGACGGCCCGGCGACGATACGCTCCGCCACCTCGCGCTGGAACATCAGCGTCAGCGACTCCCACGCCGGCGGCCATGCCTCCGTGGTGATCCAGCCAATCAGCAGCGCCGTGCCCACATTGTAGGGCAGGTTGGCGACGATGCGCAGCGGCCCGGCGCCGGGGCCGGCGAGGGCGGCGAAATCCACCTTCAGCGCGTCATCGTTGATCACCCGCAGGCGCCCCGGATAATGGGCGGCGATCTGTTCAAGCGCCGGCAGGCAGCGCTGGTCGCGCTCAATGGCGATGACTTCACGGGCGCCGCCAGCAAGCAGGGCCCGGGTCAGGCCGCCAGGGCCTGGCCCCACCTCGATCACCGTGACGCCATCCAGTGGGCCGGAAGCGCGGGCGATTTTGGCGGTCAGGTTCAGGTCGAACAGGAAATTCTGGCCCAGCGACTTGCGCGGCTCCAGCCCGTGGGCGGCCACGACCTCGCGCAGGGGGGGAAGGGCGTCGATCATGGGCGGGCGGCTCCGCTGGCGCCGGCCAGTCGCCCGGCGAGACGCAGGGCGGCCATCAGGCTGTCTGGCCGCGCCACGCCCTTTCCTGCGATATCGAACGCCGTGCCATGGTCTGGCGAGGTGCGGATAACCGGCAGGCCGAGGGTGACGTTGACGCCCTCATCGAAGGCGATGGTCTTGATCGGGATCAGCGCCTGATCGTGATACATGCACAACGCCGCGTCATAGCCGGCGCGCGCCCGGGCGTGGAACATGGTGTCGGCCGGCAGCGGTCCGAAGGCGTCAATACCCGCGGCCTGCAACGCGGCGACCGCCGGCGCGACCACGGCGGCGTCTTCCGCGCCCAGCGCCCCGTTCTCGCCGGCATGCGGATTGAGCCCCGCCACCGCCAGTCTCGGGCGGGCGACGCCAAAACGTTGCGCCAGATCGCGCGCCACGATGCGCCCGGTCTCGATGATCGACGCTGTGGTGAGCCGGCGCGGAACCTCCGCCAGCGGAATATGAATGGTGACGGGAACCACGGCCAGTTCTTCGCACCATAACATCATCACCGGCGTCGGCGCCTGGCCGGCGTCGTCAGCGCACAGTTCTGCGAGGAATTCGGTGTGCCCCGGATGACGGAAACCGGCCGCGTACAGCACCGATTTGGCGATGGGATTGGTGACCACGCCCGCCGCCGCGCCGCTCAGCGCCAGGGCGACCGCCCCGGTAATGGCGGCGATGGTGGCCGCCGCATTGGCCGGATCAGGCTGGCCAGGAATAGCGGGCGCAGACGCTGCGTTCACCGGCAGCAGCGGCAGCCGTTCCGCCGGAAGCTCGCCGACGCCAGGAGGCGCGGACAGAACCGCGACCTCGACGCCCCGGGCGCGCGCCGCCTGGGTCATCGCGCTGGCGTCGCCAACCACAAAGAACGGCGGCAGTTGCTGGCGCTGAAGCCAGGCGGCCACGGCGATCTCCGGGCCGATCCCGGCGGGATCGCCCATGGTGAGCGCCAGCGCGCCGCCCTGCGTCATGGCGAGACGCCGTCGCGCGTCGAATTGCCGACCGACTGGCTGAGCTGCACCGCGCCCAGCGTCGTCAGCTCAAGCTTGAGCATGATGCTCTGGTTGTTGGTGCGCACGCCCGTGGTCGGATCGTTGTAGGTGTTGGTGTAGACCACGGCGAAGGTGGTGCACTCGTCCTGGTACTGCACGCCGAACGATGTGGAGGCGATCGAACCGAACGGCGCCTTGACGTAGCTGGTGGCCAGCGGGTTGGACATGAAGTACTGGCTGGCGTTCTTCTGGGCGCTCAGGTCGAACAGCACGCTGCCATTCAGGCGCCAGTTCTGGGTGACCTGATAGCTCAGCGACGGCGCCAGACCCTGGCGACGCACCGCATAGCCCAGCGCCGGCTGCGCGGCGTACTGACCATAGGTCAGGCTGGCCTGCATGGCGCCGAAGTTCATGCTGCTGGTCAGCTCCATCCGCTTCAGCGCGAAGGTTTCCTGGTCGAATCTGCCCCGCGCGGTGAACGAATAGCGGCTGTTGGGCTGGATATGGACGCGGCCCACATAATCGGACGCCTGGCGGTCGAGGCCGGAGTCGAGGCCGGTGTTGCTCGGGTCGCGATAACCTTCCGAGAAGGAGTTCTTGCCGGCGAGCTGCACCGACTGGCCGAACAGCATGTCGGCGTAGGCGCCGCCTTCGGTGGTCACGGCGTATTTCAGGCCGTAGTTCAGGCGCACGCCGCCTTCGACGCGGTCATAGCCGGAGAACTTGTTCCACTCGAACAGGGTCGTGTCGTCGAACACCAGGCTCTGGGCGTCCTCGTTCGGCAGCTTGCCGATGCGCGTCTCGTTGGGGCGCGCCACGATCTGGGCGATGGGCTCGATGGTGTGGGTCAGGCCGCCCGAGGTCGTCGCCACGAAGGGGTAGCGATACTCCAGGCCCACCGCCGGCATGACGCGGCCGAGCACGTCCGGATCAGGATCCATGAAGTTCGGGATCTTGCTGTTCAGCGGACCGTCCAGATCGACGCGCGTCCAGGTTCCGTCAACCCGCATGGAGGCGAACGGCATCCACACCTGGCCGAACGGGTCGATGAACTTGCGCTTCCACGACACCTCGGCGCTGGCGCGTGAATAGGTTCCGGCCATGCCGCGCATGATGCAGCGGCCCTTCTCGTAGACGGCGCAGTTCGAATAGTAGCCGAGCCAGTTGTTCAGCATGTCCGGCGTCTGCTGGAAGAACGCCTGGTCGCGGCTGAGGCTGGTGACATTGGTGTCGACGGTGATCTGGCCGCCAAGCCATTCCGGCGCGTTGAAGGACTTGTTGTAGTCGAGCACCGGGTGGACCACCGGCTGCTGCTTCTGCCAGTCAAGGCTCGACAGGGCCTTGAAGTAATAGGCGCGCAGGTCGAAGAAGCCCTGTTCCCCCTTGCCGGTGAGAAATACCGTCGAGGTCGATTCACGGAAATAGGTGGTCGAGAGGCTTTCCGACTTGATCTTGTAGTTGTCGAGGAACCACTTGTCGCTCAGCAGGGCGACATCCCAGCCGTACTGCCATTTGTCGTTGATGTAGAAGCGGCCGGCGCTCTCGATGGAGCCGCGGAAGTCCTTGTCGCGCGGGCCGATGGGCGAGGCGAGAAAGGCGTCCTTGTCCTGCTGGAAAATGCCCGCCACGCGGACGTTGTAGCTGCCGGTTTCGAGCCGGTGGCGCCATTCGGCCATGCCCAGGAAGCCCTGCCGCGTCATGTAGGTCGGCGTCAGGGTCAGGTCCATGTTGGGGGCGATATTGATGAAGTACGGCAGCGCCACGCCATAGCCGGTGGCCGAGGTCGCGATGAAGCGCGGCGACAGGAAGCCGGTCTTGCGCTTCACCGTCGGATCCGGCGCGGACATGTACGGAATGTACGCCATCGGGATGCCGGCGAACTCAATCGTGGCGTCCTCGTAATAGATCATCCGCTCTTCGTTCTTGTGGATGATCTTCGCGGCGCGCACCTGCCACAGCGGCGGCCTGTCCGGCTTTTCGGCGCAGGGTTCGCAGGCGGTGTAGGTGCCCTTGTCGAACACCATGGTTTCGCCGGCGGTGCGCTCGGCCCGGGGGGCGGTGAAACGGGTGGTGACGGTTTTGCCGGCGAACACGCCCGTGCGCTTCACGCGCAACGAGTCGATGAAGCCGTCCTTGAAATTGTCGGTGAGTTCGAACCGGTCGCCGGTGATGACCGTGCCGTCCGCCTCGGTGATGCGGGCGTTGCCGGTGGCGAACACGCGGCGGGAGTTGCGGTCATAGGTGACGGAATCCGCCTGCAGGGTGCGGCCCTGGTAGTACAGGTGCACGTCGCCCACGGCCGATACCGTGTTCTTGTCGTTGTTGTAGACCAGCTCGCCCGCTTCCACGAGCAGCTTGTCCTTCTCGCCCGATTGCTTCTGTGACTTCGCTTGCAGCGCGTCGTTCAGGGTCTGGGCCGACAGGACGCACGGGGCCGCGCTCGTCAGCAGAACCGCTGCGATCGCCCTCAACGCAACCATGCCAATCCGTGACTTCATACTGCCGTTCCATCCCGTCCGCGGGCGAGGACTTCAAAGTCCGCCGTGGACGCCGTGTGCTGGGACGTCGCCTCGCGGCGGCGGCCGGTTAAGCGTGGGCGCTGTCGCGCCGGGGGTCCTTCGCCAGGGACCTTTGCGCCAAGGACCTTTGCGCCAGGGACCTTTGCGCCAGAAACCCTGGCGCGAATGGCCCCTGGACCCAGGCGGTTGCGCGCGGGGCCGTCCGCCCCGGGCGCCCGGGTTCAGCCGTCCTCCTGATAGAGGAGGGCGAGCACGCCCAGGAGCGCGCCGGTGACCGCGGGGAACCAGGCGGCCACCGCCGTTCCCAACATACCGGAGCCGCCAAGGTCCTGCATGAGCTCAGTCGCCACATAAAGCACGAAGCCGGCGACGACACCACTGAGAACCATTTTGGCGACGCCACCAAATCGGAAAAACCTTAAGGAAAATGACGCCGCCACGAGCACCATCGCGACAAACAGCATCGGCCGGGCGATCAGCACGTCGAGCTGGAGCCGGTAAGCCGTTGCATCCAGACCAGCTTTTTCCGTGCGCTCGATAACCTGTGGAAGTTGCCATAAAGGCACGCTTTCCGGCGGCGTGAACGCCTGCCGCACCTGATCGGCGTCGAGCGAACTGGCGATCCGTTTCGTGGAAAACGGCTGCGGCGGCGCGCCCGCCGAGATCACCCGGCCATCGGCAACATTCCAGTAACCATGTTCCAGGGTTGCGGTCCTGGCCTCGATGCGATCGCGGAAGCTGCCGTCCGGATTGAAGTTGAAAAACGTCACCCGGTTGAGGGTCGTGGAGTTCTCGATCACCTGGTCGGCGCGGATGATGACCTCGCCCTCCGGCCGCCGCTCGCGCAGCCACTGCTCCTTGCCGGGCTGGAACTTCTGGCTCTTGGCGAAAATGCGGGCCTCCACCCTGGAGGCGTGCTGTTTGAGATGGGCGGCGAAGGGATTGTAGACGGTGATGGCGACGATGCCGACCAGCAACGCCACCAGCACGGGCGGTTGCAGGAACTCCCACGCCGACACGCCGGCGGCGCGGGCGATCACCAGCTCCAGCTTGCGGCTGAGGTTGAGCAGCGTCGCCATGGCGCCGAACAGGATGGCGAATGGCAGCACCTGCTCCGCCACCGCCGGGGTGCGGAACAGGGCCAGCATCGCCATCATCGAGGTGGAGGCGCCCTCGGCGTCGCCGGCCCGGCGCATCAGCTCCACCAGGTCGAGGGTGTAGATCAGGGCGAACACCGTGCCGAAAACGATCAGCACGGCGCGGATGAAATGGCGCGCGAAATAGCGGCCAAGCGTGGGTCCGATGATCATGCGCGGGGGGTGCTCATCAGGCGCGCCGCAGCGGCAGGGCGGGCAGGCGCGCCGCAAGGCGCGCCCGTGCGGCGTCGAGGCGGTCGGTCAATACGGCGACCCGGTCGGGGAAAAAGATCAGCAACAGGGCGAAAAAACTCCCCAGCAGCGGCGCCGCGTAGATGCCGATGACGCCCGCCGGCGAGCGCACCGCCGCCGACGAGGCGAGGAAGCCCAGCACGCGCACCGCCACCACGCCGACCAGCGCCATGATCATGGCGAAGCCGCGCCCCTGGCGGGTGGTGCGGGCCTGGCCCAGGGCGGCGAAGGCGATCAGCATGAAGGCCACCGGATAGAGCGGCGCGGCGAAGCGGTCGTGCAACTCGGCGCGGAAGCGGCCGGCCTGCATCTTGTAATAGCCGTCGTTCACATTGGGGTTGAGCAGGTCCGAGGTCGAACGCTCGCGCGGCTTGTACACGACTTCGCCGCCTTCGCCGCCAAATGCTGAAAGATCAATGGCGTAGCGGTCGAAGTTGACAATCGAGTTGTCGCCGTTACCGCCGTCCTGACGCTGGATCGAGCCTTTCTCCAGCACCAGGTAGCTCTGGCCGTCCAGCTCCACCGTCTGGCCGCGCTGGGCCAGATAGATCGAGGTCTTGCCCTGCTCGCGCCGGTCCTGGAAGAAGATGCCGAGCAGCGTGTTTCCCTGCCGTTCCCGGTAATGGAAGGTCACGCCGCTATCGAGCGCCGTGAACTGTCCCGGCTTGACGATATTGGCGACGAAATCGGCGCGGATGTTGGTCACCAGGTCGCGCAGGCCCTGGAAGCTGTTGGGCATCAGCCAGATGGTCATCCAGCCCGTCAGCAGCGCCACCGCGAGGGAGGCGTAGCCGAACGGCCGCAGCAGGCGGCCGGGCGATACGCCCGCGGCGCTCATGACGATCAGCTCCGAGTCGCCGTTCAGCTTGTTCAGGGCGTAAACGGCGCCGATGAACAGGGCGACCGGCGCGATCACGGTGATCAGCGCCGGCAGCGACAGGGCGGTGACGGTGAAAAACACCCAGATGGTCTGGCCCTTGCCGGTCAGCAGGTCCATCTGTTTCAGCGCCTCGGTGATCCAGATCACCAGGGTCAGCGCCAGCAGGCAACTGATGAAGCCGGTCAGGACGTTCCGGAAAATATAGCGTTCGATCAGTGTCATGCGGCGTGCTCTGGACCTTTTGCCCCCTGATGGCGCAAGCTTCCGTTCAGGTTTGACGGGCATGTCGCGACAGGAGCTGCCGCGACGGCGGTTTCAGGCGTCATGGTAATCGCGCCGCCTGAAGGAAACGTTGTCGCCGGAATGGCGTCGCTCCGGCGAAGCCCCTGTTGAAGAGCCCGTGTCTCTTTGCTTCAAATGCATCCCACTGCCTGTAGCCTGGCGCGGGCGTCACGTTAAGAGGGGCGGCGCCTGTCCGGGGCTGTGTGTCCGGGTCGGCCGGCTTGCGGCGGAAGTTGCGCAAGCGCAAAAGGCCTTTTCAAGGCGCCGCGCTCCGGGCGCTTCGCTGGCCCCGGGGGCGTCGTCAAATGCGGATGGCGGCGCCTTACGGGCGCCGGGCATGCGGTTATAAGTATGTCATGGTTGGGCGTGGAAGCGGTCGGGGCGGCCTGGTTTCGCGTCAGGGAATGCAATTCAGCAGGAAAGACCGGAGCCCCAGACGGAGCCCGGCCCGGATCGAGGGTTTCATGAGCGATCGTATCAAGGTTGATTTCCGGAGCGTCGAGCCGATTGTCGGCGGCGATGTGGTCGTTTTTGTTGGCGATGATCTGAAGCTGACGCCGCTGGCCCAGGATCTGCTGGGCGCCGCCGCCCAGGCGCTGGTGTCGCGCGCCGCCGCCGTCGAGCGCTTCAAGGGCAAGGCGCGCGGCGCCATGGTTGTCACCGCGCCGGCGGGAATCACCGCTGACCGGCTGGTCGTCGTCGGCCTTGGCGACGCCCGCGCCCGCGCCAGCATCGATTTCACCCGCCTCGGCGGCGTGGTCATGGGCAAGGTCGGCGCTGGCCGCGCCGCCCATGTGGTGTTCGACTTCCCGGCGACGGGCGCGGGCGACCAGAAAGACGCGCCTGACGGCGCCTCGGGGAAGGACGGGAAAAAAGCCGCGAAAAAGGCCGCCAAAAAGGGCGCCGCGACTGGTGACGCCGTGTCCGGCGCGTCGCCGGCCGGCGCGGGCGCGGCCGCTGATTTCGCCTTGGGCCTGCAACTGCGCGCCTATCGCTTCGACCAGTACAAAACGAAGAAGAAGGATGACGACAACGGCGCCTCGGGCGGCGATTTCGCCATCTATCTCGCCGACCCGTCCGCCGCCCGCAAGGCCTGGCGCGCCCGCGAAGCGGTGGCTGGCGGCGTCATCCTGGCGCGCGACCTGGTCAATGAACCGCCGAACGTGCTCTACCCGGAGGCCTTCGCCGACCGCGCCGCCAGGCTGTCGAAGCTCGGCGTCGAGGTCGAGGTGCTGGATCAGAAGCAGCTGGCCAAGCTTGGCATGCGGGCGCTGCTCGGCGTCGCCCAGGGCTCGGCCTTCGCGCCGCGCGTCGTGGTGATGCGCTGGAACGGCGGCCGCTCCGGCGACGCGCCGGTGGCGTTCATTGGCAAGGGCGTCTGCTTTGACACCGGCGGCATCTCCATCAAGCCGGCCGCCGGCATGGAGGACATGAAGGGCGACATGGGCGGCGCCGCCTGCGTCACGGGCCTGATGCACGCGCTCGCCGCCCGCAACGCGAAGGTCAACGCCATCGGCGTCATTGGCCTTGTGGAGAACATGCCCGACGGCGCCGCCCAGCGCCCCGGCGACATCGTCACCTCAATGTCCGGCCAGACCATCGAGATCATCAACACCGACGCCGAGGGCCGCCTGGTGCTGGCGGATATCCTCTGGTACGCGAAAGAGCGCTTCAAGCCGCGTTTCATGATCGACCTGGCGACGCTCACCGGCGCCATCCTGGTGTCGCTGGCCCACGAGCACGCCGGCCTGTTCGCCAACGACGATCCGCTCGCCGGCCAGCTGTCGGCCGCCGGCGAGGCGACCGGCGAAACCGTCTGGCGCATGCCGATGGGCGATGCTTTCGACAAGATGATCGATTCCAAATTCGCCGACATGAAAAACACCGGCGGCCGTTTCGGCGGCTCGATCACCGCGGCGCAGTTTCTGAAGCGCTTTGTTGGCGACACCCCCTGGGCGCACCTCGACATCGCCGGCGTCGGCATGGGCCCGCCGGCCAGCGACATCAACCAGTCGTGGGGGCCAGGCTGGGGCGTGCGCCTGCTCGACCGCCTGGTGGCAGATAATTACGAAAACTGAGGCGCGGCGCCCCCTGTCGGGGCGGGAGCGCCCTGACAGGCGGCGGGAAGACCCGGACTGGCGGGCGCAACTCCGGCGCCTGCCTTCAGGGCGGCCCAAAGGAACGGACCACGGATGGCGGAAGTTCTGTTCTACCATTTGCAGCGGCAGCCCGTTGAGGCGGTGTTGCCCGGGCTGCTGTTGCGCAGTCTGGAGCGGGGCTGGCGCGTGGTGGTGGAGGCGGGCGATGAGCAGCGCATGGCCGCGCTCGATGATCACCTGTGGACGTTTTCCGACGACAGCTTCCTGCCCCACGGTTCCGCCCGGGAGCCGGACATCGCCAGCCAGCCGGTGGCGCTGGTCTGCGAGCCTGGCAATCCCAACAACGCGAACGTCCGCTTCCTGGTCCATGGGGCCCGGGCGCCGGACGATCTTTCGGCCTGGGAGCGCGTCGTGCTGATGTTCGACGGCGCCGATGAAGCAGCGCTGTCGGCGGCGCGCGAGGACTGGCGCAAGGTGAAGGCGCTTGGCGCTGATGCGACCTATTGGCAACAGAACGATCAGGGGCGCTGGGAGAAAAAGGCCTGAGCCGGCCCTGGTTGCGCGCGCCAGCTGGAGCCGCCCGTCAAACTTCCGCCCCTGAATCGGGGCAGGGTTCCTGAACAGTCATATGAAGTCCCACGCAGTTCGCGGCTGTCGCACCCCGTTCTTGCCGGAGCCGGCTGGCATGGTGGATCCCATCCGCGATCCCATATGAACGGTGAGGCCGCTTCCGGCAGGCGCACGCCGTCCATTGTGCGCCGCGAGCGGTTCCCACGTCAGCTTCTCAACCGAAAGGAAGGCCATGCAGCCGGTCGATCGCCATTGCCGCCACGCGCGGCGGACGGAAACCGTGAAAACCGTGCTGGCCGCCCTGATGGTCGCCGCGATGCTGACCGGCCCAACCCTGTCTGGCGCCCACGCCGCGGACGAAGCGGCCGCGCCGGCGGCTGGCCCATCATCCCCCGCACAGCCCCAATCCCAATCCCCGTCGCAGGACGCCAGCGCGGCGCGCGAACGTCTGCCGGCGCCGCGTAGCGTTGTTCGCGAAATCGATATCGCCGGCAAGCCACTGCGCTACGTCACGACCGCCGGCAGCATTCCGCTGCGCGACGCCAACGGCGCCTTGCAGGCCGAGGTGGCCTACGTGGCCTACGTGCGCCGGGATGCGGACGACAAAGCCGGCTCGGGCAATGGTTCAAAATCCGCCAGCGACGGGGCGCGGGGAAGCGCGGCGGCGCGACCCATCACGTTTGTGTTCAACGGCGGCCCTGGCGCTTCGTCGGCCTGGCTCAACTTTGGCGCCCTTGGCCCGCGCACCGTCAGCTTCGGCAATCAGGGCGATGCGCCTTCCGATGCGCCGCTGTTGCGCGACAATCCTGAAACCTGGCTGCCGTTCACCGATCTGGTGTTCATCGATCCGCCCGGCACGGGCTTCAGCCGGCTTGCCAGCGACAAGGAGGCGTTGCGCAAGAATTTCTGGTCGGTCGACGGCGACATCAAGGGGCTGGCCCGGGTGGTCAGCCGTTATCTGACGGACACTGGCCGGCTCACGTCGCCCAAATATCTCGTCGGCGAAAGCTATGGCGGCTTTCGCGCCCCCAAGCTGGCCAGCGCCCTGCAGACCGGCGAGGGCATCGGCGTCAACGGCGTGGTGATGCTGTCGCCTGTGCTTGATTTCGCCCGTCTTGGCGCCCAGACCGATCCGGTGATCGGCCAGGCGGCGCTGCTTCCGTCCATGGCGGCGGCGCGGCTGGAGCGCGACGGCAAGCTGACGCCGGAGGCGCTGAAAGCGGCGGAGGATTACGCGCGTGGTCCCTATGTGGCTGATCTGCTGCGTGGACCGCGCGACGCGGACGCCCAGCGCCGCATCAACGCGAAGGTGGCGGAATTCACCGGCCTCGATCCGGCGCTGGTGGCCCGGCTTGGCGGACGCCTGGACGGCCGCACGTTTTCGCGTGAGTTCCGGCGGGACGGGACCGGCAAGGGCCAGAACGAGGTGGTCAGCCAGTATGACGGCAATGTCAGCGGGCCCGATCCCTGGCCCATGTCCCTGATGGCCCGCAACGAAGATCCGATTCTCGACGGCGCCCAGGCGCCGCTGGCCAGCGCGGCGGTCGATGAAATCACCCGCACCATCGGCTGGCGGCCGGAAGGGCGCTATCACCTGCTCTCCGACCGGGTCAATCGCGGCTGGGACTGGGGAGGCGGCTTGCGTCCGCCCGAGGCGCTCTCCGACCTGCGCGCCGCGCTGGCGCTTGATCCGAAGATGAAAGTGCTGGTCGTTCACGGCTATGGCGATCTGGTCACGCCGTACTTCCAGTCGAAGTTCGACCTGGATTCCCTGCCGGCCATTGGCGGCGCCGACCGCACGCCATTGCGCGTCTATCCTGGCGGCCACATGTTCTATACACGCGAATCTTCGCGCCGCGCGTTCCTGGAAGATGCGCGAAAGCTGTATCCTGCAGGGAAGGCGGCGGAAACGCCGGGCGCCGCGCCAGAGCGGGGCCGCTGAGGCTGCGTCCCGCGCCAGCGCGAACGCGTCCGGCCGGAGGGACAGGACAACGCCCGGGAAGCGCGTCTGAAAAACGTCGCGCCCTTTCCGCAACCACATGAAGGATCATCAGGTGCAGTTGGATCACGCGCAGTTTGATCGCTCGCAGCCCGGTTTGGCCAGTCTCGTCCCAACCATGGTTGGGGAACGCCGCGCGGGTCAGCGCCGCGTGGCGGCGGTGATCGCGCCGGCGCTGGCGGTCGCGCTGGCGGGCTGCTCCTACAACATCAGCGCCATTGGCGTCGCCAATGACCGCAGCGCCTCGGCGTCAGTCGGCTCGGGCGGCGTCCATGCCCAGCAGACCGGCCCATCCGGAACCTCGGTTTACAGTTCGCCAGCCCCTGCGCCCAATTACGGGCCGGTGTTGCGCGCTGACGGAACCTGCTCGCAGCCGTTCGCCGGCCCGGCTCCGGCCGCTATCGTGCCGGGGATCAGCGAATGCGCCCTGGTCGCCGCCAAAGGCGCGCCGGTCGACGTGCTGGTTGGCGGCAGCGGCAAGGGGCAACGCGAGGTTCAGGTGCTGTATCAGGAGCCGACCGGAAAAAAGGTCTATCTGTTCTCCGACAACAAGCTGGTGCGCATCGTCGAATGACCGGACGGCGCTGCGTCCCGCCTCGGACGCCTGCCGGCGCCGCGATCACCCACGACACGCCGGCGATCCGGTCGCCCACAAGGCTCCCCCCGAGCGCTGATCACGCCCCCGCCGGGTCATGACGCGCGCGTTCTGGCCATCCACGAAAGCCATCCACGAACGCTGGCTCGTGCAAATGGTCGCCCCCGGTCGGCGGCGCGTGGGCGCCCGCGGCAAGCGGCCATGACGCGGTCAGGGTTGTCATGGCGGCGTCGCCCGGGCGAAGCGCGGCCGCCGCCTGTTGAATGGCAAAAAGGCACGCGGCCATCTTGCTGCTGGGCCTGGCCAGGGGGCAGCCGCCGTATGGCGAAGCGTCCGCGCTTAGCCGCCGCTCTCCAGCTGCGACGAGATCTCCAGCCATTCCTCCTCGGCGGTGGCTATGGCCTCCGCTGCGTCGGCCCGCATTTTCGCCAGCTCCGCCGCCTTCGCCGGATTCTTCGCGAAGGCGTCGCCTTCGGCGAGCGCCGCGTCGACCTTGTTGACGGCGGTGGTCAGCTTCTCGATCCGCGCCTCCAGCGCTTCCAGCCGCTTGCGCAGCGGCGCCTGGGCCTGGCGGCGCTCCGCCGCCTGCCGGCGGCGCTCCGCCTGTTCGTTGCCCTGGTTGTCGGCGCGGGGTTTGCCCGCGTCGGCGCCGCCGAGCACCAGGGCCCGGTAGTCATCCAGATCGCCATCAAATGGTTTCACCGAGCCGTTGGCCACCAGCCACAGCCGGTCGACGCAGGCCTCGACCAGGAAGCGGTCGTGGCTCACCAGCACCACCGCGCCAGGATAGTCGTTGATGGCCTCCATCAGCGCCTGGCGGCTGTCGATGTCCAGGTGGTTCGTCGGTTCGTCGAGGATCAGCAGGTGCGGCCCGTGGAAGGCGGCGAGACCCATGGTGAGGCGGGCGCGCTCGCCGCCGGAGAGCGACGACACCGGCGTGTCCGCCTTCTGCCCCGGAAAACCCATCTGCGCCGCCCGGGCGCGGATTTTCGCCTCCGGCGCGCCGGGCATCAGCACGGCCACGTGCTGGAACGGCGTGTCGTTGATGCGCAGCACGTCGAGCTGGTGCTGGGCGAAGAAGGCGGTTTCCAGCTTGCCCGAACGGGCCATGGCGCCGGAGAGCGGCTGCAACGAGCCGGCGAGCAGCTTGGCGAAGGTGGATTTGCCATTGCCGTTCTGGCCGAGCAGGGCGATGCGGTCGTCTGGCGCGATCGACAGGTTGAGGTTCTTCAGCACCACGCGCTCGCCATAGCCGGCGGCAACGCCCTCCATGGCGATGATCGGCGGCGACAGCGGCCGCTCGGGACCCGGCAGGCTGAACGGCAGCACCGCCTCGTCGGTCATGGCGGCGATTGGCTCCATCTTCTCCAGCCGCTTCAGCCGTGACTGCGCCTGCCGCGCCTTGGTCGCCTTGGCGCGGAAGCGGTCGACGAACGCCTGCATGTGCTTGCGCTCATTCTCCTGTCTGGCGCGCAGGGCGTTGTTTTGCGCCATCTTTTCCCGGCGTTGCCGGTCGAATGAGGTGTAGCCGCCGCGATACAGGGTCAGCTTGCCCCGGTCGAGGTGCAGGATGTGGTCCACCGCCTCGTCGAGCAGTTCGCGATCATGGCTGATCACCAGCGCCGTGTGCGGATAGCGGCCGAGAAAGTCGTAGAGCCACAGCGTGCCTTCGATATCGAGATAGTTGGTCGGCTCGTCCAGCAGCAGCAGGTCCGGTTCGGCGAACAGCACCGCCGCCAGCGCCACGCGCATGCGCCAGCCGCCGGAGAAGGAGGAGCAGGGCCGCAGTTGCGCTTCCGCGTCAAAGCCGAGGCCGTGAAGGATGGCCGCCGCCCGAGCCGGTGCGGAATGGGCGTCGATGTCCACCAGCCGCGTCTCGATCTCGGCCCGGCGCATCGGGTCGGTTGTCGTCTCCGCCTCGCGCAGCAGCGCCGCGCGCTCCGTATCGGCCGCCAGCACCACCTCCACCAGCGGCTCGGGGCCGGAAGGCGCTTCCTGCGCCACCGCGCCGATGCGGCGATGACGGGGCAGGGAGAACGCGCCGCTTTCGGAGGAAATCTCTCCGGTGAGCAGGCGGAACAGGGTGGACTTGCCGGCGCCGTTGCGACCGACGAAGCCGACCCGCGCGCCATCCGGTATGGCGGCGCTGGCGCTGTCGAACAGGATGCGGGGGCCGAGACGGTAGGTCAGGTCGCTGATGGTAAGCATGGCCGGGTTTTGGCCCCGGCCGCGCCGTCGCGCAAGTCGCAAAAACCGTCTGGGCGTGTCGTGAAACCGCCTGGGCGCGCGCCGGCGCGCCTCCAGCCGTCGCGGCGCTGCAAGGTCGTCGCCGCGTCGTGGCCCACGAAGGTGGTTGACAGGCTGTGGATGACGCATGGTGCGCCATCTGGCGCGATTTGATGCGCCCTGGACGCCTGACTACGCGCACCTGCGTGAACAAAACTGCATTCTCATGTAGTGCCAGTGACCTATGTCAAAGTGTCGCCGTGTTTGCGTCACGCTTGCGCCCACTGCCGCCATCTATCTATTCCTGTTGATAAGTTGTTGATTCGCAGTGGTTCCCATGATCGTCCGTCGCCTGTCCACCGATGCGCTGTTTCTGGTGCTTTTCTGCCTCGTCCTCGGGACGCTGGTGCTGGCGCAGACGTCGGTGCGCGCCTTTTCCGGCGCTGGCGGCCGTCCCGGGGTGGTGTCCGCGCCGCCAGCCTGCCTGGAGGGCGTCGCCTGCACCGCCCAGCATGGGCTCGCAAAGACACGGGTGGCTGTCGTGCGCGTCTGACGCGTGGCGGGCGGCCAGGCTGGCCCCCCTTGCATGATGCGAATTTTCTGGACCCGATGGGGCGCGCCCCGTCGGGTTTTTTCGTGCGACGCCGGTTTTTTAGCGGAGACAGGCGTTCAGAAGCGTCACAGGCTTGACGCAACCGCCACGGGAAACGACGATGCGCGTCAATCACGGATCATGAGACGTATGCGCGAGCCGATTCCGGCGCGGCGCGGGCGTTTCCCATGCTTCGGAGGTCTGGCGAGAGGCGGTTGACGGATTGCGTGGAATTGCCGCTGCGTAACCGGCCGGCTCCAGGGGTCCGCACGTTGATATCCTTCTCCCGCATTCCATTCTTCAAGGACACCGGACTTGATCTGGCGCCTTTCGAGCCGCGTTGCCGGTGGCGCAAGTTCGACGTCGACGAAATCCTCGTCGACTTCGAGGACAGCTCCACCGACGTGTTCTTCATTGTCGCCGGCGACGTGCGCATCCTGAACCGCACCCTGGCGGGCAAGGAGATCATTCTGGGGGAAATGCGGGGCGGACAGTTCTTTGGCGAACTGTCAGCCATCGACGGGGTGGGGCGCTCGGCCAATGTCACGGCGCTGACCCGTGGGGAAGCCTGCATTGTCCCGGCGCCGGTTTTCCGTGAAATGGTTTACGCCTCGCCCGCGCTCTCCGAGCGGGTCATGCGCATGCTGGCGGGCCGGGTGCGCGAACTCAACGCCCGGCTGATGGAGCAGTCGGTGCTCGACCTGCGCCACCGGCTTTATTCGGAGCTGCTGCGCCTGTCGACGCCGCGGCCGGGCCACGAAGGCGAGCGGGTGGTGACGCCGCCGCCTTACCACCACGTGCTCGCCGCCCGGATCGGTTGCCGGCGCGAGCAGGTGACGCGCGAATTCACCCACATGTCGCAGGAAGACCTGATCGAGCGCACCCGCGGCGCGCTGGTGCTGAAGAAGCCGCAGGTTCTTGAGGCGCGCGTCGTCCAGGCCCTGCGCGAGAGCGACTGACGCGGCGGGCTTCCGGCGCCGCCGCCCGTGTGTTCAAACGCCCCTATTGCACGCGCGTCCAGGTCTGGCTCTTGCAGATCAGGCCGCCCATGACGCAGCCCTTCAGCTTCAGCTCCGTCGCGCTGACCGGTTGCAGCTTGCCTGTATAGGTCTTGCCGTCCATGGGGTTGTACAGCTGGCCGGAGTAATTGCCGTCGGCGCCGCGCTTCATGCCGGAGATCATCTGCACGCCGGCAAGGCTCCGGTCACGCTTCGCCGGATCCGGGTTTTTCGCGTCCCTGGCGCCGTTGCGGGTCCATACGATCAAGCCGCACCACGCGCCGCCGCATGGGCTGATCTTCACGCGTGTGTCGCCGGAGCTGGTGAGCCAGACGCCGTTGACGTCAGCGGTCTGGCCAATGGCGCCCGTGGCGCCCAGGGCGGTGAGAAGTCCGATGCCGGCGACGGCGCCGCGAAAGATGACTGGAAGCATGATTGTCTCCACGCGCAAGCTTTCGTATCTCGCCGGAACGGAAATCCTTCCGGTTTTGCAGCCTGCACGCCGTAATGAACGGGCTGGCGGCGCTGGTTACAAGCTGGATTTAAGTCGAATACGCTGATGTGACCCGGAAAATCTGGCGGCCGCCGCGTCGCCGCCGGCCGTGATGCCGGCGTGGGAATCAGCCGCCATGCGGCGGCGGCGCTGCTTGCCGCAGCGTGGGCGCGCGGCTATAAGGCCTGACTTTTCTGTCTTTCTCTCACTTCTGGACGAGTATTACGCATGGCCCTCGAGCGCACCTTCTCCATCATCAAGCCGGACGCGACCGCCCGCAACCTGACCGGCGCCGTCAACGCCGTCATCGAAAAGGCCGGCCTGCGCATCGTCGCCCAGAAGCGCATCCAGATGACCCGCGCCCAGGCCGAGGAATTTTACGGCGTTCACCGCGAGCGTC
Source organism: Camelimonas lactis (assembly GCF_004342915.1). Classification (GTDB taxonomy): domain Bacteria; phylum Pseudomonadota; class Alphaproteobacteria; order Rhizobiales; family Beijerinckiaceae; genus Camelimonas; species Camelimonas lactis. Next base: position 286,133 of record NZ_SLWL01000002.1, on the reverse strand, counting down.
CCTTCTTCGGCGAACTGGTTGACTTCATGATCTCCGCTCCGGTCGTCGTGCAGGTGCTGGAAGGCGACAACGCCATCGCGCGCTATCGCGAAGTCATGGGCGCCACCAACCCCGAGAACGCCGCCGAGGGCACCATCCGCAAGCTGTACGCGAAGTCGGTTGGCGAGAATTCCGTGCATGGCTCCGATGCGCCGGAAACCGCGAAGGTTGAAATCGCCCAGTTCTTCGCCGGTAACGAGATCGTAGGCTAATCGACCTACGCTTGACGGGTCGAAAGGGGCGGCTCATACCGCTTGTTGCAGTATTCGGCGTAAATCCCGGCATGCCGGTGCGGTTTTTCGGGTTTACGTCTGCGACGGGGCGGCGTCCTGGCGGCGTCGGCCTTGGGGCGCGCTCCGGTTCGCCGGGGCGGCGGCTCAGCCTGTGTCATCATGAACAGAGCCGCTCCCGTTCGGGGAGCAGGAGAGCAATCGTGCGCATCACGACCTTGTCGTTTATCGGGTTCCTCGTTGCTTCCGCCGCCGCGCATGCCGCCGGCAACCCCAGGGCTGTGAACCAGTTGCCGCCAAATGATCCCACGGCGGCGAAACTGACGCCGTATGAGATTACCCTGCGCGCCTTCGACGCGTGCCTCATCACCCAGTCGCGCCTGCTCGGCACGACCCGTGAGGCGGTGCACACGCCGTGCAGCTGCTACGCCCGGCGCACCATCGCCAACATGACGAAGGATGAGCTGAACGCCTTCCGCCGGACCGGCTACTTCAACGACAGCGCCCAGGCCAAGGGCCTTGAGGCGATCGACTACTGCAAGCTGAAGCGGCCGATCTGAGCCAGCGCGCAAGAGTTGACAACAAAAACCCGGTGGGTGAGCCCACCGGGTTTTTTATGGTCTGGACAAGGGGGCAGGCCGGCATGCGCATGGCGCGGTCGCGCGGCGCAGATCCGCGCCGTCTGGCGCCGTCAGGTTTCGTCCGCGAAAACCGTCGCCCGGGCCATGGCCTGCGCGTCCTGGTACATCACCCGGCCGTTCTCGAGCCATGCGGCGCCGCTGGCGATCAGCTCCAGCGCGCGCGGATACAGCCGGTGTTCCTGGCGTAGCACCCGGGCGGCGAGTTTGTCCGGGTCGTCGCCGGCCCGCACCGGCACCACGGCCTGGGCGATGATTGGCCCGACGTCGAGCACGGGCGTGACGAAATGCACCGTGCAGCCATGCACGCGCACGCCGTCGTTCAGCGCCCGCTCATGGGTGTGCAAGCCGGTGTAGGCCGGCAGCAGCGAGGGGTGAATATTCAGCATGCGGCCGTCCCACGCGCCAACGAACACCGGCGTCAGCACGCGCATGAAGCCGGCCAGGCACACCAGCTCCACGCCGGCGTCGCGCATGCGCGCGTCCAGCGCCCGCTCGAAGCTTTCGCGATCCTTGCCATAAGGACGGTGATCGACCACGGCGGTGGCGACGCCCTGGCTGGCCGCGGTGACGAGCCCGGCGGCGTCGGCCCTGTTCGACATGACCAGCGAGATTTCGGCCGGAAAGGCCGGATCGCTGGCGGCGGCCAGCAGCGCCTCCATGTTGGAGCCGCGACCGGAGATCAGCACGCCGATGCGTTTGCGCGTCATTTTGGGGCGCTCACCGGAACAGCCGGCCGCGCGTGGCGACCCGCTCGCCATCGCCGCTCCAGGCGGTCAGTTCGCCGAGCACGACAGCCTTCTCGCCTTCGCCGAGCAGGGCCGTGCGCACGGCCTCCACCTTGTCCGCCGCGACCACCGCGACCATGCCGACGCCGCAGTTGAAAGTGCGCAGCATCTCGCTCTCGGCGATATTGCCCGCCTCCGCCATCCAGCGGAACACCGGGTGCGGGTCAATGGCGTCGAGGTTCAGCGCCACGCCGCAGCCCTCGGGCAGCACGCGCGGAATGTTGTCCGGGAAGCCGCCGCCGGTGATGTGGGCCAGGGCCTTGATGGCGCCGGTCTTGCGAATGGCGGCGAGCAGCGGCTTCACATAAATGCGGGTCGGCGTCAGCAGCGCCGCGCCCAGGGACTTTTCCGGGGCGAACGGCGCCGGGGCCGACCAGTCGAGGCCCAGATTGGCCGCCAGGCGGCGCACCAGCGAGAAGCCGTTGGAATGAACCCCGGAGGAGGGCAGGCCCAGCAGCACGTCGCCAGGGCGCACGTCGTCATGCGGCAAAAGCTGGCCGCGCTCGGCCGCGCCAACAGCGAAGCCGGCGAGGTCGTAGTCGCCGTCCGCGTAGAGACCAGGCATCTCGGCCGTCTCGCCGCCGATCAGCGCGCAGCCGGCGTCGCGGCAGCCCTGGGCGATGCCGCGCACAATCTCCACGGCCGCCGCCGGGTCGAGCTTGCCGGTGGCGTAGTAATCGAGGAACAGCAGCGGCTCGGCGCCCTGGACCACCAGATCGTTGACGCACATGGCGACCAGATCGATGCCCACGGTGTCGTGGATGCCGGTGTCGATGGCGATCTTCAGCTTGGTGCCGACGCCGTCGTTGGCGGCGACCAGGATGGGATCATTGAAACCCGCCGCCTTCAGGTCGAACAGACCGCCGAAACCGCCGATCTCGGCGTCGGCTCCCGGGCGCCGGGTTGAGCGCACCAGGGGCTTGATCGCGTCGACCATGGCGTTGCCGGCGTCAATGTTGACCCCGGACTGGGCGTAGGTGAGGCCTTCTGCTTTCTGCTCAGTCATCTGTCTCGTGCGCTCCGGTGTTGGGGGGCAGGTACGACGGCGGGCGGCAAGGCGCAAGGGTTGATGCAAGGGTTCATGACGGATTCATGTGGCGCCGCCCTGGTTTTCGCGCGGATTTTCCTGCGAAAATCGCTCTGGCGGCCGTCCAGGGCCGCCTGCGCCTGCCCTGGGCGCGCGCGCCCAGTCTGCCATAAACGGCGCCGCGCGCCGGATGAAATTTTCCGCGCTGTCGCGGCCTCGCGGGATGCCCCCCAGGGAAGATCCCCGGGGCGATCTGGCGGACCTTTGGCGCCATGCGCCCGCCGCGTTGTGACGTGATATGCGGACGCCGGCGGGGACAGGCAGGCGGACGGCGTTGCGGGCCGGTCACCGCGTGCCATACCATCAGGGCGGAGGATGTATGACGATTCCCAATCTGATCACCGTCGCCCGGTTGCTGATGGTGCCGCTGGTCGTCGTGATGATCGGCGCGGGGCACTGGGCCGCCGCATTCGCCATCTTTCTGCTGGCCGGCGTGTCGGACGCGATCGACGGCTTCATTGCCCGGCGCTGGGGCATGCAGTCGGAGCTTGGCGCCTACCTCGACCCGCTGGCTGACAAGGCGCTGCTGGTGTCCATCTATGTCGCCCTCGCCATTCACGGCGTATTGCCGGGCTGGGTGGCGATCGTCGTCGTGTTCCGCGACATCATGATCGTTGCGGCGCTGCTGCTGTCGATGCTGCTGGACAAGCCCATGGAGGTGCGCCCGCTGATCGTCAGCAAGCTCAACACGGGCGCGCAGATCGGCTTCGCGGCGCTGATGCTTGGCTCCAACGCCTTCGGCGGCGCGCCGCCGCTGCTGGTGGAGGTGGGGCTGATGCTCACCGTCGCCCTGACCCTCTGCTCGGCCGGCGCCTATCTTGTGTTATGGTTGCGCCATATGGCCGCCTGAGGCGGCCCGGAGGACCGGGCGGGCGCGCCCAGGGGCGTTTCGCCTGATCTGGCGGCGTCAGGTCAGATTTTGCTTGCAGGTCCCGCCGCCACTGGCCGGACTGTCGCCGCCACGTCGGTCAGGGAGCAGTGATGCAGGTCAGTCGGGGCAGATTCTGGATCGGCGTGCTTGTCGCCGCCGCGCTGTTTTTGTGGCTGTTTGGCGGGGCCATGTTCCCGTTCGTGGTCGGCATGGGGCTTGCTTACCTTCTGGACCCGCTCGCCGACCGGTTACAGCGCCTGGGCATGAGCCGCATCCTCGCGGCCTGCGTCATCCTGCTGCTGTTCGTGCTGCTGGTGGTGCTGGCGTTGTGGATCCTGGTGCCGGTGCTTGCCCAGCAGGTGGCGGGCTTCCTCGACAACATGCCGCGCTATTTCGCCCGCCTGCACGACCTCGGCAACGCCTATGTGCGGCCCCTGTTCCAGCGCTTCGGCGTGGAGCAGGCGCTCAATGACGCGCAAACCTCCGTGGGGCAGATTTTCTCCCAGGGCGCCTCCTGGGCCGGCGGGCTGCTGAAATCCGTGTGGAGCGGCAGCCAGTCCGTGCTGGGCGTCGTCGGCCTGGTGGTGATCGCCCCGGTGGTGGCGTTCTACATGCTGATCGACTGGGACCGCATGGTCGCCGCCATTGATTCCTGGGTGCCCGTTGGCCAGCGCGAAACCGTGCGCACGCTGGCGCGCGATATCGATCGGGCGATCGCCGGTTTTGTCCGGGGGCAGAGTCTGGTCTGCCTGTTTCTTGGCGTGTTCTATGCGGTTGGTCTCAGTATCGTCGGCCTGAACTTCGGCGCGCTCATCGGTCTTGGAACCGGGTTTTTGACCTTCATTCCCTATGTGGGCTCAACCCTCGGCCTCGTCGTGTCAATGACCGTGGCCATCGTGCAATTCTGGCCGGAATGGACATGGATTGTCGCGGTTCTGGCGATTTTTGTCGCCGGCCAGTTCATCGAGGGCAACATCATCTCGCCGGTGCTGGTGGGCGACGCCGTTGGCCTGCATCCTGTCTGGCTGATGTTCGCGCTGGTGGCCTTCGGTTCGCTGTTCGGCTTCATCGGCGTGCTGATCGCCGTGCCGGCGGGCGCCGCCATTGGCGTGCTGGCGCGCTTCGCCCTGCGCAAATATCTCGCCAGCCCCTATTATCATGACGAGGATCGCGCGCAGCCGCCGCGCATGGTCTCGCCGCCGCGCGGCGAAGGCTGAGGCCGGAAAGCGGGGCGCCGTTGTGGATCAGGCTGTTGAACACGGCGGGAAAAGCCGCTTTCACGGCCACGGGGCTGGCCTCGACAAATCGCTTTGGCCATTGTGAGCCGGCTGGAAGCCAGGCGCCTGATCTTCCCGTTTTGACGCCGCCGCCCTGATGTGGCCACGGGGATCAGGGAGAATGCGTTCGGTTTCAACCCTTTGCTGGCGCGGGACCGGGCCGGATCAGGATATTGGCCCGGTCTTTTTGAACTGGCGCGATTTTTGGGCGCGACGTGGCGTTCGTCGCGCTGGAAAACGCTTTACCGACTGCGCGAACAGGAAACGACCTGGTGTCTGAAGCCGCCGCCCAACTGACCTTGTCCTGGCCCATGCCGGACAGCTTCGCCGAGGAGGATTTTCTCGTTGGCGCGGCGAACGAGCAGGCCTGGGACATGCTGGCGCGCTGGCCGGCCTGGCCGGAGCCGGTCTTGCGCCTGTCAGGCCCGGCCGGGGTTGGCAAAACCCATCTGGCGTCGATTTTTGCCCGCCGCGTCGGCGCCCGCTGGCTTCCGGACGCGGCCATGCGCAGGCATGATGGCGTTGCGTCGCTTGCGCACGGTGATTTTGACAATTGTCGCCCAATTGTCATCGACTCATGCGATGCGGCGCTGGTCGATGAGCACGCCCTGTTTCATCTTTTGAACCGGGTGCGGGCGGAGGGGGGCGCGGCCCTGCTGGTTTCCCGCAGCGCGCCGCAGCATTGGGGCCTGAAAACGCCGGATCTGGTGTCGCGGTTGCGCCTTTGCCCTGTGGTTGGGGTTGATGCGCCGGACGACGCCCTGTTCCGGGCCATTCTGGTCAAGCTGTTTCACGACCGGCAGCTGGCGATTGACGTCAGTGTCGTCGACTATCTGGCGCGGCGGCTTGACCGTTCGGTTTTGCTGGCGCGCGATCTGGTGGCGCGCATCGACGCCCGGGCGCTCGCGCTGGGGCGACGCGTCTCCCGCGTGCTGGCGGCGGACGTGTTGCGCGAGGCGAAACCGGACGCGCAGGATGGCGAGGATCCCATGGCGATCTGAGCACCTGCCGCCGGGCGCATCTGAAATTGAGGATATGCGCCGGCCAGGCGTCTGGCCTGGGCGGCGGGCAGGAGAGCGGCAGTGGATACCGAAGACTCACGTGATCGCCCGGCGCGGACTGATGGAGCGCACGCTGGCGTTTCCATTGATGCGGGGACGCCGGAGGATGACGCTGCGCAGGCCCATGCAACGCCCGCCCATGCCACGCCCGCCCATGCCACGCCCGCTCCGGGCCCGGTGAAAGAGCAGGGAGCGACGCCAGCAGCGGAGACGTCCGCCCGTCCGGGCGCCTCCCATGGCGCCGCCGGCTCCGCGTCTGGCGGCCGGAGCCGCACGATCGGCCGCGCCCCGTCCGGCCAGGCAGCCAGACCTGGCCATTCAACGTCTGCCCACGCAACGTCCACCCGCCCGACGAAATCGGACCACGGCGCCAGTTCCACTGGCCCGGTGAAGTCCGCCGGCCCAGTGAAAGCCCCGGCTGCGAAATCCCCGGCTGTGAAGTCTTCGGCCGCGAAGTCCTCCGGCGCCCGGAAGGCGACGCCGCGCCGTGTCGCCAGCGAGCCCGCGCCTGCCGTATCTGCCGATGACGCGCCGGTGGTGGCCGCTGACAATGGCTCCGACCCGGGCGCCATTGCGGCAAGGCTCGCCACCTCCTACGCCGCCCTGTTCCAGAATGACGCCGCTGACGAAGCGCGTCGCTCCGCCGCGCCAGACCCGCAGAACCTTGGCGTCGCCCGCAAGAGCGGCGATATCTCCGCCGCCGCCGCCGAGATCGAGACGCCGACCGACGGCGCCGCCCTGCGCAACACGCCGCAGCGCTTCATCAACCGCGAGATTTCCTGGCTGCAATTCAATCGCCGGGTGTTTGAGGAGGCGTCCAACACGGCGCACCCCCTGCTCGAACAGCTGCGTTTCCTGTCGATTTCCGCCAACAATCTCGATGAATTCTTCATGGTCCGCGTCGCCGGCCTGCGCGGTCAGGTGCGCACCGGCGTGATGACCCTGTCGCAGGATGGCCTGACCCCGGCCGAACAGCTCGCCGCCATCAGCCGCGAGGTGTCGCAACTGGCCGACGACCAGCAGCGGCGCTGGACGGAACTGCGCGACAGGCTGCTGGACAATGGCATCGTCACGGTCGAGGACAAGGACCTGACGCGCGCCGAAACCATGTGGCTGGAGGAGTACTTCCTCAACAACATCTTCCCGGTGCTGACGCCGCTCGCCGTCGATCCGGCGCACCCGTTCCCGTTCATTCCCAATCTTGGCTTCAGCATCGCCCTGTCGCTGTTCCGCCAGAGCGACAACCGCAAGCTGACGGCGCTGATCCGCATGCCGGGCAAGATCGACCGGTTCATCCGCCTGCCGGATTTCGCCGACACCGGCGCTGTGCGCTTCATCGCCCTGGAGCAGGCCATTGGCCGCTTCACCGACCGCCTGTTCCCCGGCTACCAGGTGACTGGCCGCGGCGGCTTCCGCGTCATCCGCGACAGCGACCTTGAAATCGAGGAGGAGGCGGAGGACCTGGTGCGCCTGTTCGAGACGGCGCTGAAACGCCGCCGGCGCGGCACGGTGATCCGGGTCGAGTTCGATGGCGGCATGCCGGAGAACCTGCGCAATTTCGTGATGAAGGAGCTGGACGTCTCCGGCGACGAGGCCTTCCTCGTCGACGGCATGCCGGCGCTCAACGATCTGTCGCAGCTGGTGTCGATCGACCGGCCAGACCTGAAGTTCAAGCCGTTCAACGCCCGCTTTCCCGAGCGCGTGCGCGAGCATGGCGGCGACTGCTTCGCCGCCATCCGCGAAAAGGACCTGGTGATCCACCACCCTTACGAGAGCTTCGATGTGGTGGTGCAGTTCCTGCAGCAGGCGGCGCGCGATCCCAACGTCGTCGCCATCAAGCAGACCCTGTATCGCACCTCCTCGGACTCGCCGATCGTCAAGGCCCTCGCCGAGGCGGCCGAAGCCGGCAAATCGGTGACGGCGCTGGTGGAGCTGAAGGCCCGCTTCGATGAAGAGGCCAATATCCGCTGGGCCCGCGACCTGGAGCGCGCCGGCGCCCAGGTGGTGTTCGGCTTCATCGAGCTGAAAACCCACGCCAAGCTGTCGTCCGTGGTGCGCCGCGAGGGTGGCCAGCTGGTCACCTACTGCCACGTCGGCACCGGCAATTATCACCCGATCACCGCGCGCATTTATACCGACCTGTCGTATTTCACCGCCGACCCGGTGATCGCTCACGACGTCGCCTGCATCTTCAATTTCATCACCGGCTACGCCGAGCCGGACGAACTGGAGCGCATGGCCGTGTCGCCGGTGACGCTGAAGCCGCGCATCCTCGGTCATATCGCCGAGGAAATGGCCCACGCCCGCGCCGGCCGCCCCGGCGCCATCTGGCTGAAGTGCAATTCGCTGGTCGATCCACAGATTATTGACGCGCTTTATGAGGCCAGCCAGGCCGGCGTCGAGATCGATTGCGTCATTCGCGGCATCTGCGCCCTGCGCCCGGGTATTCCTGGGCTGTCGGAGAACATCCGCGTCAAATCCATTGTCGGCCGCTTCCTGGAGCACAGTCGCATCTACGCTTTTGGCAACGGCGAGGGACTTCCGAACCGGAACGCCCACGTTTATATTTCGTCGGCCGACCTGATGCAGCGTAATCTGGACCGGCGCGTGGAAGCGTTGTGCCCGATCACGACGCCGACAGTGCACCAGCAGGTGCTGGACCAGATCATGCTGGCCAACCTGCTGGACAATGAGCAAAGCTGGCGCATCCTTCCCGATGGTTCCGCCACGCGTATCCAACGCATGCAGGGCGAGGAGCCGTTCAACGCTCACCGTTACTTCATGACCAATCCGAGTTTGTCCGGACGTGGAAAATCCCTCAAGGATTCAAGCCCCAAGATCCTTCGCAAGCGGTCCGCAAGGCGCTGAGGCGGGTGGGGGCGGCCGTCTTCCCGCGCTGAAGCCGGTCGCCATCATTGATATTGGGTCGAACTCGGTGCGGCTGGTCGCCTATGAAGGGCGCACCCGTTCGCCGGCGGCGCTGTTCAATGAAAAGGCGCTTTGTGGTCTGGGGCGCGGCGTCGCCAGCACCGGCAAGATGGACAAGGCCGCCGTCGCCAGCGCGCTGGCGGCGCTACAGCGGTTCCGTGGCCTGTGCGACGTCATGCAAATCGACGATGTGCATGTTCTTGCCACGGCGGCGGTGCGCGACGCCTCAAACGGCGAGCGCTTTATCCAGAAGGCCGAGGAAATCCTGCGCCGGCCTGTGTCGCTGCTGGCGGGGGCGCGGGAGGCCGAACTGTCGGCGCTCGGCGTCGCCTCCGGTTTCTGGAAACCGGACGGCGTCGTCGGCGACATGGGCGGCGGCAGCCTGGAGCTGGTGGAGATCGTCCATGGCGCCCTGCGGCCTGGCCTCAGCCTGCGCCTTGGCGGCCTGGCGTTGCAGGACGCCTCTGGCGCGTCCCTCAAGAAGGCCGGGACCCTGGTGCGCGCCGCCCTGGCCAACGCGCCGCAGATCGGCGCGCTGAAGGGCAGGACCTTTTACGCCGTGGGCGGCACCTGGCGCGCCCTGGCGCGGCTGCACATGGAGCAGGTGGGTTACCCCCTGCACGTGATGCACGCCTATGAAATCCTTCCGCGTGAGGCCCTGGATTTCGCACGCATGGTGCAGCGGCTCGATGTTGGGGCGCTGGAGGCCATCGGTTCAATCTCGGCGGCCCGGCGACCGCTGCTGGCCTATGGCGCGCTGCTGCTGGAGCAGATAATCCGCCGCGGGCATCCGTCCTCGGTGATGATCTCGCCCTACGGCGTCCGCGAGGGCCTGCTGTTCGAGGCGCTCGATCCAGAATTGCAGGCCAAGGATCCACTGCTCGCCATGGCGTCGGAGATGAACTGGCTGCGCTCCCGTTCACCGCGCCATTGCGAGGAACTGGTGAACTGGGTCGGCGACCTGTTCGCCTCCCTGCACCTGAGCGAGACGCCGGCGGAAGCGCGGGTGCGGGCGGCCGCCTGCCTGGTGTCCGACGCCTGCTGGCGGGCCCACCCCGACTATCGCGGCGAGCAGGCGCTGATCCTGCTCTCCCAGGCGACATTCGCGGGCGTCACCCACCCGGAGCGGGGCTTCATGGCCCTGTCCAATTTTATCCGCCATGAGGGCCTGTCGATCGAGAGCAACGTGGCGCGCATTCGCGAACTGATGCCCATGCACATGGTGGAGCGGGCGCGCATCCTCGGGGCCTCCATGCGCGTCGCCTATATTCTGTCAGCCGCCATGGCCGGGGTGCTGCCCCGCTGTCCGCTGACGGTGAAGAAGGGCGTGCTGACGCTGTCCATTCCGGCGGAACTGGAGAACCTGCGCTCCGACCGCATCGCCAACCGCCTGCGCCAGCTCGGACGAACGCTGGGCATGCAGGTGCAGGTGCAGGTGAACGTGAGTGTCTCGAATTGAACGTCTCGAAGTGACTGCGTCGAAGTGAGCGCGCTCAGGTGAGAGCGTTCAGGTGAGCCTGGTTTAACAGGCCAAAGCCACACCCGGCCCATGGGCCAAAGCACTGCGACCTTCACCGCACGCCGTGTCTGCAATGACGGTTCCGGCCTGCGACGGCAACGCGGGCGCCGCAACACGCGCGGCATGGAGCGTCAGGCGGGGAGGGCATTGTCCATCTGCCTGCACGAAGCTGCCGGACGCAGCCGCCTGTCGTGACGGGAGGGGCCGCCCAGCCTGTCTGGCGACGCGCGGCCGGCCCGTCGCGACTGCCCGTCGCCTGTCGTGGGGCGCCGGGGCTTCAACCTGCCTTTTGCTTCAACCCGCCTTTTTCTCCGGCAGATCCACGAATGACACCTTGCCCTTGTCGACCACGACGCCGATGCGGCCATGCTTCAGCGCCAGGGCGCGTTCGCCGAAGATCGACCGGCGCCAGCCCTTGAGCGCCTCAGCGTCGGCGTTGTCGTCAGCGGCGATGGCTTCCAGATCGTCGGTGGTGGCGATCAGCTTTGGCGCCACCTTTTCGTTTTCCGAAACCGCTTTCAGCAGCACTTTCAGCAGGTCCATCAGCGCGCCATTGGAGGAGCGGCCGCGCTCTTTCGACGGCAGGGTGATGGAGCGGGGGTCCTTGTCGAGCGCGCCCTTGATGACAGCGATGATCTCACCGCCGGCGCGGGAGCGCTCGAAGCCGTTGGGGGTGGAGCGCAGCTGGCCCAGCGCCTCCGCCGTGCGCGGCGCGTTGACGGCGATGTCGATCAGCGCGTCGTCCTTGAGGATGCGGGAACGCGGGACGTCGCGGGAGCGGGCCTCGCGCTCGCGCCAGGCGGCGAGATCACGCAGCACCAGGGCGTCGCGCGTTTTGCGCAGCCGGCCGCCAAGCTTCAGCCAGGCGTCGTCGGGGTTGGTGTCATAGGTCGCCGGCGAGGTCAGCACCGCCATTTCGTCCGCCAGCCAGTCCTCGCGGCCGGAGGCGGCGAGCTGGGCGCGCAGCGCTTCATAAACCGCCCGCAGATGGGTGACGTCGCCAAGGGCGTAGTTCACCTGCTGCTCGGTGAGGGGGCGCCGCGACCAGTCGGTGAAGCGCGACGTCTTGTCGATTCGCGCCCTGGCCAGATCGCTGACCAGCTGCTCGTAGGAAACGGAGTCGCCATAGCCGCACACCATGGCCGCCACCTGGGTGTCGAACAGCGGCGTCGGAATGACGTGGCCCATGAACCAGATGATCTCCACGTCCTGCCGGGCGGAGTGGAACACCTTCACCACGGCGGGATTGGTCATCAGTGCGAAAAACGGCGCCAGATCGAGCCCCGGGGCCAGCGGGTCAACGAGAATCGCTTCTTCTGGCGACGCCATCTGGATCAGGCACAGCTTCGAATAATACGTCGTCTCGCGCAGAAACTCGGTGTCGACCGTTACGTAGGGGTGGGCGGCGAGGCGGGCGCAGGCCGCCGCGAGTTCGGCGGATGAAGTAACTGGAAGCATACCGGGCTATAGACCACGCTGGGAGGAATGTCCCGACTGTTTAGCTTTTTTGACGCGCCGACGCCATAATTTCTCCGCAAGGACCTGTCGGCGCCTCCTGCACGGCGTTCGCCTTGACAAGGCGTGCGCCGTATGGGTTTTGTCGCGCTCCCGTTTGCCGCCGGCGTTGCCAAGTTTCCCGGCGTCCCCGTTTTTTTCAAGGATCTGGCGCAAGACAATGCATCGTTACCGCTCCCATACGTGTGGCGCCCTGCGCGCGTCGGATATCGGCAGCCAGGCGCGACTTTCCGGATGGTGTCACCGTATCCGTGACCATGGCGGCGTGCTGTTTATCGACCTGCGCGATCATTATGGCGTCGTGCAGTGCGTGGTCGACCCCGATTCGCCAGTGTTCAGCCTGATGGAGCAGGTGAGGTCCGAGTGGGTGGTGCGGGTCGACGGCAAGGTGCGCGCCCGTCCCGAGGGCACCGTCAACCCGGAGCTGCCGACCGGCGAGGTTGAGCTTTACGTGACGGACGCGGAAGTGCTGGGCGCGGCATCCGAGCTGCCGCTGCCGGTGTTTGGCGACCAGGAGTACCCGGAAGAGATCCGCCTGAAGTACCGCTTCCTCGATCTGCGCCGCGAGAAGCTGCACGCCAACATCATGAAGCGCGGCCGCATCATCACCAGCATGCGCAACCGCATGCAGGACCAGGGTTTCTTCGAGTTCCAGACGCCGATCCTGACCGCGTCGTCGCCGGAAGGCGCCCGCGACTTCCTGGTGCCGAGCCGCATCCACCCCGGCAAGTTCTACGCCCTGCCGCAGGCGCCGCAGCAGTACAAGCAGCTGATCATGATGAGCGGCTTCGACCGCTACTTCCAGATCGCGCCGTGCTTCCGCGACGAGGATCCGCGCGCCGACCGCTTGCCGGGTGAGTTCTACCAGCTCGATCTCGAAATGAGCTTCGTCGAGCAGGAAGACATTTTCGCCGCCGTCGAGCCGGTGATCACCGGCGTGTTCGAGGAATTCGCCGACGGCAAGCCGGTGACGCAGAACTGGCCGCGCATTCCCTACGCCGAGGCGCTGCGCAAATACGGCACCGACAAGCCGGACCTGCGCAATCCGCTGATCATGCAGAACGTCTCGGAGCATTTCCGTGGCTCCAACTTCAAGGTGTTCGCGCGCATGCTCGAAAGCGCGGGCAATGAAGTGTGGGCCATTCCGGGCCCCGGCGGCGGCAGCCGTTCGTTCTGCGACCGCATGAACTCCTGGGCCCAGGGCGAAGGCCAGCCGGGCCTTGGCTACATCATGTGGGGCGCGGCCGAGGGTGAGGGCGCGACCGGCGTGGTTGGCCGCGGCCCGATCGCCAACAACATCGGCCCGGAGCGCGTTGAGGCTATCCGTCAGGCGCTTGGCCTGAAGGAAGGCGACGCCGCCTTCTTCGTCGCCGGCGATCCGCAGAAGTTCTACAAGTTCGCGGGCATGGCCCGCACCAAGGTGGGCGAGGACCTGAAGCTGGTCGATCACGACCGTTACGAGCTGGCCTGGATCGTCGACTTCCCGTTCTACGAGTGGAACGAGGACGAGAAGAAGGTCGACTTCTCGCACAATCCGTTCTCGATGCCGCAGGGCGGCCTGGAGGCGCTGAACTCTCAGGACCCGCTGACCATCAACGCCTTCCAGTACGACATCGCCTGCAATGGCTACGAGATCGCCTCGGGCGGCATCCGCAACCACCGCCCCGAGGCGATGGTGAAGGCGTTTGAACTGGCCGGCTATGACGAGGCGACCGTGGTCGAGCGCTTCGGCGGCATGTATCGCGCCTTCCAGTATGGCGCGCCGCCCCATGGCGGCATGGCCGCTGGCGTCGACCGCATCGTCATGCTGCTCTGCGGCGTTAACAACCTGCGCGAGATCTCGCTGTTCCCGATGAACCAGCGGGCGGAAGACCTGCTGATGGGATCGCCCGCCGAAGTGGGCCCGAAGCAGCTGCGCGAACTGCACATCCGGCTCAACCTGCCGGAGGCGTGACAACGGCGGCCGTTGGCTCTGGTTTTCCAGATCATGGTCATGCCCCGAACGGGGCCTGAACTGGATGGGGCGTCCGCCAAGACCGGCTGGCGCCCCCTTTTACGTAAGGGCGCGCCAACGCGGCCATCTGGCGTCGGTCGCGCGCCGCAGGGACAAGCGGCTCCTTCGTGGGCGCCGGAACTGGCCTTGTCTTCCGCCCGGCGCCGCCGGCGGCGCTGCGTGAACGCCGCAGGCGCCATGGAGAAATGGGATGAGCGCTGACACCGCTGTCACCGCCATCGTCGTGGCGTGGAACAGCGCCGGGGCGCTGCCGGAGTGCCTGGAGGCGCTGAACCGCGAGGGCGTCGCCGTCATCGTCGTCGATAACGCCAGCGACGACGACACGGCGGCGGTCGCAGCGGCCCACGGCGCGCGCGTCATTCGCAACGCCCGCAACGAGGGCTACGGACGCGGCAACAATATCGGCGCCGCCGCCGTCGCCAGTGACTACATCCTCATCATCAATCCCGATTGCGCGCCTGACCCGGGCTGCGTCGCGGCCCTGGTCGCGGCGGCGGAGCGCTGGCCGGACGCCGGCATGCTGGCGCCGCGCATCATCGAGCCGGACGGCCGGCTGTTTTTCCAGCGCCGTTCGCTGCTGTCGCCCTATCTGACCAATCCGCCCGACATCCTGCGCCTGCCGGAAGGCGACTGTTGCGCGCCGTTTCTCTCCGGCGCCTGCCTGCTGATGCGGCGCGCGGTGTTCCAGCGGCTCGGCGGCTACGATCCCCATATCTTCCTGTTCTATGAGGATGACGACCTGTGCCGCCGCGTCGCCGACGCCGGCCTGGCGCTGGTGCATGTGCACGACGCCATCGCCCGGCATGGCCGCGGCAAATCGGCGGGCAGGGCGCCTGGCAGGATATTCCGGGCCCGCTGGCACATGGCGTGGTCGCAGGCCTATGTGGCGCGCAAATGGGGCCTGGCGTCGCCGGCCCTGGCGACCGCCCTGGTCAACGGTTGCAAGACCCTGCTGGCGCTGTTCAGTTTCCGCCGCGCCACCATCGAGCGCTACGCCGGCAGCGCCGCGGGCGCCCTGGCTTTCCTGCGCGGCAGGCAGGCGGTGATGCGGGAGCATCTGGGGCCGGCGCCAGATGAACAGGACAAACGCCAGACGGAATGAACCGCAAAACTGATCCGTCACGCTGAAGTCGCATGTTTCCTGGAACGATTTCCGGTCAGTCGGGATCGGCGGATCGATCAGAATTCGCTCAAAATAAAGAAAGCTGGTGCAGTTTCGGGTCCAGGATGCCTGAAAACTGCCCCAGGGCGAAAAGGCGCCTGCCTGGCGCGGGAACGCCCCGGCGCCGCATGTCGCTCGTGGGCGATGGACGAAACGCAAGGCTGAGGCGCAGGATAGGCGCCAACTGTTTGTATTGAAGCATGTTCTTCGCGAAGCGTGGAATGCGCGCGTCATGGGAATGTCCCGGGATGCGGGTGATGGAAATCAGGGGCAGGATGACGAGAGGATGACCAGCAGGATCGAACGCGTGGGCGCGGTGCAGGCCGGCGAGGCGGTGGCGGCGGAGCCGTGGCGGGGCGGGCTGCTGGGCGCCCCCACGGTGACGGAGGCCTCTGTCGGCCGCGCCAACAATTTCAACCTGCTGCGCCTGGTGATGGCGGTGGCCGTGGTCGTCTCGCACGGCTTCAGCGTCATCACCGGCAATGTGCACGACGAGCCGCTGACGGCCGCGACCGGCTACACCCTGGGCGAGCACGCCGTGAACGGCTTCTTCGTCATTTCCGGGTTTCTCGTCACCATGAGTTTCGACCGGCGCGGCTGGCTCGACTATGCCCTTGCCCGCGTATTGCGCATCGCCCCCGGTCTGATCGTCGCCACGCTGATGGTCGGGCTGGTGCTGGGCGCGGCGCTCAGTTCCCTCGGGCCGTTCCGTTATCTGGCCGATGCGGGAACCTGGAAATTCGTTGTCCAGACCCTGACCACCTACAAGAGCAACACCGTTCTGCCGGGGGTGTTTGAGAACAATCCCTTCCGCTTCCCCATGGGAACGGTGTGGACGCTGAAATATGAGGTGATCTGTTACGTCGCCGTATTCGTGATCGGCGCGCTTGGCCTGCTGCGCAGCCGCCGGCTGGCGCTTGGCCTCATGCTGTCGCTGACCGCCGCTCTGCTGCTGCTGGACTGGTTGCAGCCGGACGCCGCCAAGGGCCTGCAGACCGCCGTACGGCTGCCGTTGCTGTTCACGGCCGGCGCGGTGTTCTACCGCTTCGGCGGCTCCATCCGCCTGTCGGTCCTGGCGGCGATGTTCATGATCGCCGGCGTCGTGCTGCTGCGGCACACCTTCGCCTACAATGCGGCGCTGTTTCTCACTGAGGCCTATTGCCTGATGTGGCTGGCGCTGGTTCCCGTCAGCCGGTTCGTTCCTGGGCCCCGGGACGATGTGTCCTATGGCGTTTACCTGTACGGCTGGCCGATCCAGCAGGCGCTGCACGCGCTGTTTCCGCTGGCCGGCGCGCTCGTCCTGCTGACGCCGGCGCTGGTTCTGACCGTGCTCGTCGGCTTTGTTTCGTGGCGGATGGTCGAGAAGCCGGCGCTCAATATCAAGCGTCGCCTCCTTGACCGTCGCGACCGCCCGCGACCGATCTGACGGCCTCCGGGAGCCCTGGAACGTCCGCATGCGACAATGCCCGCGCATGGCGCGGGCATTGGTGCTGGCGGCGACTTGCAGGTTGACGGCTCAGCGCTTCTTGCCGATATCGCGAAGGTCGAACGGCGTCGTCTGGTACATCTCGTTGATCCAGTTGCCGAACAGCAGGTGAGCGTGGCTGCGCCAGCGGTTGTTGGGCATCAGCTCCGGGTTGTCCCCCGGGAAATAGTCGTGCGGGATGGCCATCGGAATATTGGCGCTGAGATCGCGGAAATACTCCTCGGCCAGGGAGGTCGAGTCATACTCGATGTGATTGAACATGTGCAGCGAGGCCGTCGCCGGATCGTCCAGCAGGCACAGGCCCGCCCTGTCGCTCTCCGCCAGCACCTTCACGCCGGAGCCCGCCGGAATATCGGCCTTGCGCACCTCGGTCCAGCGTGACACCGGGATCGAGAAATCGTCCGAGAAACCGCGCAGATAGGGGGAGGCCGGGCACAGGTTGCGATGGCGGAACACGCCGAACGCCTTCTGCTCCAGCTCATATTTGGGCATGCCGTGGAAGTGGTGCACGGCGGCCTGGGCGCCCCAGCAGATGTTGAAGGAGCGATGCACATGGGTCTGCGTCCAGTCGAAGATCCGGCGCAGCTCGTCCCAATAGTTCACCTCCTCGAACGGCAACCGCTCCACCGGCGCGCCGGTGATGATGAACCCGTCGAACTTCTCCTCGCGGATTTCCTCCCATGTGCGATAGAAGGCGATCATGTGCTCGGCCGGCGTATTGCGCGGCGTATGGCCGGAAATGCGCACCAGCGTCATCTCCACCTGCAGCGGCGTCGCGCCGATCAGGCGGGCGATCTGCGTCTCCGTCCGGATCTTGTTGGGCATCAGGTTGAGGAAGCCGATACGCAGCGGGCGGATATCCTGACGCACCGCGTCGGTTTCGCGCATGACCATCACGCCCTCGGCCTCAAGGGTGCTGAAAGCGGGCAGATCATCGGGCAGCTTGATGGGCATCGGCGCATCCACTCAGGTTTCGCGTTCTCCGTCAGACGGGAAAGCGCGTCGACAAACGACAGCGCGATGGCGGCTTGTGGCCGTCTCTCGCGCGCCTGAATCGGGCAGGTGGGTGCGGTGGCTGGTTCCGTTTGGTTGCCGGTCGGCCACATCCTCCCCTTGGGGAGCGCCACCTTGCCCGGAACAGGCAGGTTGGCGTTGGGAAACCATCCCAACTCCTGATGTAAGGCCCTGTCTATGCCGGATTTTCCTCCGGCACAAGAGGGAGGTTTCGCGTCCGGGGGCGTCGGGAGAAAATTATTTCGCGGCCGCGCGTCGTTCTGAAATGTTTTACGGAACGCCGGATGCGCCGCCGCTGACGGAAAACCGGCCGGACCAGACGGCTGGCGCAAAAATTCGATGTACGCCGGCTTCGCGCCAGCCGCCGGCGGCCCTGTCCCAGCCAGATTCGGTTTCCTGTCAGCCCCCGTCGCGAATTTTCCGCACGGCGGCGGCGAAGGCCGCGACGTCCGTGTCCTGCAGCAGCGGCAGCAGCGTCTGCACCTGTTCCTTCGGCAGGTCCCACCAGGCGCTGGCGAGCAGGGCGGCGATATCGGATTCGCTGAAACGGTAGCGGATGACGCGCGCCGGATTGCCGCCAACGATGGCGTAGGGCGGCACATGTTTCGTCACCACCGCCCGGGCCGCCACGACCGCGCCGTGACCTATGGTGACGCCGGAAAGAATCATGCAGCCGGAGCCGAGCCAGACGTCATGGCCGATGTGCACGTCGCCCGCGGTGGCGTGATAGTCGCTGTCGGCGCCGGGCCAGACCGTTGGAAACGCCGGGAAGGGGAAGGTCGACACCCAGTCCAGCCGGTGGTTGCCGCCAAGCAGGATCTCTACCTTGTCGGCGATCGAGCAATAACGGCCGATGCTGAGCTTCGCGCCCGATTCCGCGAACCGCACCTTGGGCCGGCCATAGCTGTAAGCCCCGAAGCTGAACCCGCGCTTCTTCGCCAGGCTGGCCAGATGCACGCGGGTTTCGTTGTGCGGATTGCGCCACTGTCCAATCAGCCCCATGCCAGGTCGCGCTCCTGCAAATCAGTTCTGAAATCCCGAAACAGCGACGGGCGCCGCAATGTGCAGCGCCCGCGCGACGACGTCAAAGCGTGGCCGGCGTTATTTCGCCGTGGCCTTGAAATCGAGCGCCTCAAACAGCGCATCCGGGTTGCCGGAAGCGGCGTCCATGACCAGCTGGCTGACCGGATCGCCTTCCGGCTTGCGCGACGTCGCCGAGAGGCTCAGCGAGCCGCTGTCCCGGATGAATTTGCCAAGGGCGCCGGTGAGCGCCCTGGCGCCGTCGCTGGAGCCGATCATTGACGGCAGCAGCATCTGCGCCAGCGCGGCCCAGCCGGCGCGAACCTGGGTTGCGTCGCTGTCGCCCTGTTCCTTCGCCTGCAACGTGGCGAACCGCTTCGCGAAGCCGCCGTCGGTAACGTCGAGCGACAGGTTTTTCAGCCGCGAGGCCAGCAGCAGTTGCTGGCGCCTGTCGTCGCTGGCGGTAAACAGCTCCTGACTCACATTGCCGAGCAGGCCGGTGAGCCTGACGCTGCCCATGTCCGCGGCGCCGAACGAGAGCGCGCCGATACGCAGGTCCTTTGTCGCCGCGTCCCACTTGCCGTCGATGGTCCCCGACAGGTCGAGCCTGTCGTAGCCCATGGCGCGCAGCTTGGTCAGGGTGGCGTTGACGGAGGAATCGCTGTCGTCCTCCCCGTCATCCTTCCGGGGTTGGGGCAGGTCGATCACCAGCCGGTCAAGGCTGGTTTTGACGGCGGTGGGCGCGCCGTTGACCGGGTCGCTGTAGGAGCCGGAGAAGCCCTGCACGGTGAACTTCACCCGCTCGCCTGGCGTCTCGGGGCTGGCGACATTCACGTCGATATTCTTCAGCGTCAGGGCGCCCGCCGCCGGCGTCAGCGACGCCAGGGACGATTCGTCGTCCTTGCCGGCGGCCGCGCCGTCCGCGAGCTTGCGGAACATGTCCGCGAGCTTCGCCGCGAGATTGCTGACGCTGCCCTCGCCGATGGCCACCAGGTCGCCCTCCACGGGCGCGACCTTCAGGCCGGAGAAGCTGAGACCGCCCTGGGCCACGGCGGCGCCGAACGACAGCGAGGCGATCTCGCCGCGAATGCGTGGCGCAGGCTTGTCGCCCCTTGCGTCCCTGGCTTTGGCGCCCTGGTCTTTCGCGTCAGGCTTGCCGGCGTCGCTGCTGTCGTCATCGTCGGCGTTGCTCTCATCGGGAACATCGAAGGTCATCCCGGTGACGGTTGCCTCGCCGAACGAGAACGCCTCCAGGATGTCCGCGACATTGCCGTAATAGGCGGCGCGGGCCTTTGGATCGAGGTCATCCGGGTTTTTCACCGCCTCAATGTCGGCTGCCAGTTCGAGCAGGGGCTGCCGGAGCAGACGGGCCCTGAAATCCTTGCCGGTCACGCTCTTGATGGCGAAGCTGGCGTCGTCGCTCTTCACCATGATGTCGCTGGCCGAGAACGCGCCATAAGCGGGCTGCAACTGGCGATCGGCGTCATTGGCGGCCGCCTCGGTGTAAAGCCGCGCCACCAGCGCCAGGTTGACCTTTTCCATGGCGGTCTGGCCGATGGAGCCGGTGGAGCTGGTTTCGCCCGCCCTGGTGGCGAACGTCGCGCCGCTGGAGGTGATGGCGCCCGCCACGCCGTTCTTCAGGTCAGTGATGGTGATCTGCTTCCAGGTGGATGTGGTTTCCGCCGCGTCGCTCTTCTGGACAAGCACCAGCTCAGGCAGCGTGGCCCGGCTGACGCTGATGTCCGACAGGCGCTTCGCCAACGGCGTGGCGTCCTTCCTGTCGAAGATGGCGCGCAGGCGCGCTTCGTCCACATTATCGCCGGCAACCTCCAGCCGGGGAATGCGCACGGTGAGCTGTTTGCTGCTGATTTCGATATCGGTCAGCGTGACCGGTCCCGCCGCCTCGGCGGCGCTGGACAGGCCGAAATGCCCTGGCGTCGCGATCGAGCCGATGGAAACCCGCACGCCATCCTGGCTGGCCGCGACGCGATCGAGGGTCACGGAGCCGGAGACCGGGTCCACGGAAACGCCAGCCACGTCAACGCCGACGCCAGCCAGGGCGGCCCGCACCTCATGCGCCGTCCACTGGGCGCCGCCCGCCAGCACGGCGCCGGTGATAACGAACGCCAGCGCGCCCCCCGCCGCGATCCGGCGCGCGGGGCGCCTGCGGGATTTCGTCCTGGCGTCGGCATGGGGCTGCGCATCGGGCTGCGTCAGTCTCGAATTCATGGGGGCAACGGTCCTCGGTGGCGCACGGTTGGCCGTGACTGCGGGCTGGTGGTCTGGTGCTCGCCCCGCATCCCGCGGGGAGGCGGCGGCGGACTTGTATAAGGCAGGGAGGCAAACGCCCGGTTTGTTCCGCGAGGCGTCATCAGGGCGCGGCTTTGGGCCTTTACCATGGCGGCCGTAGAGCAAATCCTGGCCCTGCGGGCAAACCTCGCCGCGCCGGCCCGGGCGCGCCAGGGGCCCTGGCGGAGATTACAGGGCGAACGACGTGCCGCAGCCGCAGGACGCGGTGGCGTTGGGATTCTCGATCCTGAATGCCTGGCCCATCAAATCATCGACGAAGTCGATCACGGATCCCTGCATGTATTCCAGCGAAACCGGATCAACCAGCACGCCGGCCCCGTCACGTTCGATGACGATATCGTCATCGGCGCGCTCGCGGTCGATATCGAACGCGTACTGGAAGCCCGAGCAACCGCCGCCGTTGACGCTGATGCGCAGCATCGCCCCTTCGGGCTCGCCCGCCAGCACCTGCCGGATCCGCCGGGCGGCGCGCTCTGTGACCGTAACGTTCTGCATCGCGGATGTTCCTGCAACATATGGCCGGCAACCCGTGGCGCCAGCCGCGGCTTTCCCTGGACCTGTCCCAAAGGTATGTCCACCAGGGCAAGGCTTCAACCACCCGGGTTTTAACCACCCGGGCTGCGAGGCCTGGCCGACGTCGCTGGCATGGACAGGCAGGCCATGGACCGGATGGAAGCCATGGCCCGCCCGGGGCGGTTCAGAACCGGCGGATTGGCGCGCACGCCTTCCGAAGCCGTGATTGTCGCGGCGGAACAGTTTGGGGGATCCTGGATGACGCACCTGCGTCTGCATGGAGAGCGGTGGACAGCGGCCTGGGCCTGCGACCCTGGGCAAAGTCGCGGGCGTCGCTGGCCCGATGACGATTCGCCGACCCGCAGCCCGTTCCAGCGTGACCGCGACCGGATCATTCACGCCACGGCCTTCCGGCG
Source organism: Camelimonas lactis (assembly GCF_004342915.1). Classification (GTDB taxonomy): domain Bacteria; phylum Pseudomonadota; class Alphaproteobacteria; order Rhizobiales; family Beijerinckiaceae; genus Camelimonas; species Camelimonas lactis. Next base: position 264,245 of record NZ_SLWL01000002.1, on the reverse strand, counting down.
GCTGAAGCACAAGACCCAGGTGTTCGTGCAGCACGAGGGCGACCACTATCGCACCCGTCTCACCCACACCATCGAGGTGAGCCAGATTGCCCGGGCCATCGCCCGCTGTCTGGGCCTCGACGAAGACCTGGCCGAGGCCATCGCCCTGGCGCATGACCTCGGCCACACCCCCTTCGGTCATGCGGGCGAGGATGCGCTGGAAGCCTGCGCGCGGGCCATCGGCGGTTTTGATCATAACGCCCAGGCCCTGCGCGTGGTGACCCGCCTGGAGCGGCGCTACGCCGCCTGGGACGGGCTCAACCTGACCTGGGAAACCCTTGAGGGTTTGGTGAAGCACAACGGGCCGCTGCTCGATGCGCGCGGCCGGCCAACGGCGCGGTACGCCAGCCGCGGCGTGCCGGGGGCGATTCTGGAATACAACGCCAGCCACGACCTGTGGCTGCACACCCAGGCCAGCGCCGAGGCCCAGTGCGCTGCCATCGCCGATGACATCGCCTACAACGCCCATGACCTGGACGATGGCTGGCGCGCCGGCCTGTTCACGGCGGAGGACGTGCGCAAGGCCCCCTTCCTGGCCGGCATCCTCAACGAGGTGGAGCAGCTCTGGCCCGACCTGGACCTCGCCCGCACGATCCACGAGGTGGTGCGGCGCGTCATCACCCGTTTCGTCGAAGACGTCATTGCTGAAAGCGACCGGCGAATCACGGCGCTCGCGCCCGCGACCGCCGACGATATCCGTTTCGCGCCGGAGCCGGTGATCGCGTTCTCGGAGCGGCTCGCCGCCGCCGATCGCGACATGAAGCAGTTTCTGTTCCCCCACATGTACCGGCACAAACGGCTGATGCGCCTGCGCGAGGGTGCGGACGCCATCGTGCGTGATCTCTACGCCCGTTTTCTCGCCGCGCCCGAACTGCTCCCGGCGGAGTGGCGGCGTGACCTGAACGGTGAGGCGGGGGAGGACATGCGCCTGCAACGGCGGGTGGCGGATTATATCGCCGGCATGACCGACAGCTACGCCCTGGCCCGCCACCGGGCGCTGTTTCCTCATACCCCCGACGTCACCGCAAGGCCCGACACATGGGCGGACGGCTCCGATAGTCCCGGCAACTGAGGCTGCCTGAGCTCAATCATTTCTGCCCCTGGGATTGCTGGCCTTGAACGCAGCCGGATCGTCGTGGCCTTCGTTCCCGCCGCCTGTCGGCGGGTTGCGGGTCGCGCGCCGCGGCTCCCGCCGCCGAATTGCGGACGCGGCGAGGGCATCGCCAAAGCTGGCGTCCAGAACCGCCTGGCCGGCTGATTGGGTTTTGCCCTGACTCCTGCTATTGCGGGCGGCAGGATTATTGCGGGCGTCAGGCAGCGGAATTGACGCCCTGTGGCCGCCAGGCGTGTGAAGAAGCGTTTGCAATGAACATTTTTGATATTTTCGAACAGCGGCTGAAAACAGTGCTGGAGGGGCTTGTCGCCGCCGGCGCCATGCCGCAGGGGCTTGATTTCTCCCGGGTGGTGGTCGAGCCGCCGCGCGACATGAGCCATGGCGATCTCGCCACCAACGCGGCCATGGTGCTGGCGAAGGAGGCGAAGACCAATCCCCGCGCCCTGGCGACCCTGATCGCCGGCCCGCTTGGTGAAGTCGCCGGCATTGCCTCCGTTGAGATCGCTGGGCCTGGATTTATTAATATTCGTCTGAATCCAGAGGTTTATCTCGACGTCCTGAAGAACATTGTCAGCGATCCGCAGGCCTATGGCCGCGGCGGCGCCGGTCGCGGCGCGGTCAATGTGGAATATGTCTCGGCCAATCCCACCGGGCCGATGCACGTTGGCCACGGGCGCGGCGCGGTGTTCGGCGACGCGCTCGCCAGCCTGCTGGCGTTCGCCGGCCATGACGTGACGCGCGAGTATTACATCAACGACGCCGGCGCCCAGGTCGATGTGCTCGGCCGCTCCGCCTATCTGCGGTATCGTGAGGCGCTGGGGGAGGACATTGGCGAAATCCCGGCGGGCCTGTACCCTGGAGATTATCTGGTCCCGGTTGGCCAGGCCCTCGCGGAAACGCACGGCCATGCGCTGCGCCAGATGCCGGAGGAAGAGTGGCTGCCCATCGCCCGTGACGCCGCCATCGACGCCATGATGGCAATGATCCGGGGCGATCTGGCGGCCATCGGCATCAGCCACGACGTGTTCTTTTCCGAGCGTTCGCTGAGCCGCGGGCCGGATGGCGATCAGATTGGCGCGACCATCGCCGATCTGCGCGCCCGCGATCTGGTCTATGAGGGGCGTCTGCCGCCGCCGAAGGGCCAGCCGGTGGAGGATTGGGAGGACCGCGAGCAGACCCTGTTCCGCGCCACTGCCTTTGGCGACGACGTGGACCGGCCGCTGCTCAAGTCCGACGGCTCCTATACCTATTTCGCCGCCGACATCGCCTACCACCGCTCCAAATACCAGCGCGGCTTCGCCACGATGATCGACGTCTGGGGCGCCGATCACGGCGGTTACGTGAAGCGGATGAACGCCGCCGTCGCCGCCGTCACCGGCGGCAAGGGCAAGCTCGACGTGAAACTGTGCCAGCTGGTTCGCTTGCTCCGCGATGGCGAACAGGTAAAAATGTCCAAGCGTTCCGGTGACTTCGTCACGCTTCGTGATGTGATTGATGAAGTCGGGTCCGACCCGGTTCGCTTCATGATGCTGTTTCGCAAAAACGACGCCACGCTGGATTTCGATCTTGCGAAAGTGGTTGAACAGTCCAAAGATAACGCCGTGTTTTATGTGCAATATGCGCATGCGCGGTGCGCTTCGGTGTTCCGTCAGGCGGCGGAGGCGTTCCCCGGGCGCAGTTTTGACCGGGCGGCGCTGGTCGGCGCGGATGTGAGCGGACTGTCTGACGGGGCGGAGGTCGATCTGCTGCGCTGGCTGGCGCAATATCCGCGCGTTATCGGGGCAGCGGCGTCCGCGCATGAACCGCATCGCGTCGCATTCTATCTGTATGATCTGGCGAGCGCCTTCCACAGCCTCTGGAACCGGGGGCGCGACGCGGTGGCCTTACGGTTTGTTAACCAGGAGAATCCAGAGTTGTCGCAAGCACGGCTGGCCCTTGTTGATGCGGTCCGGTCGGTTCTGGCTTCGGGTCTCGGGGTGCTGGGGGTCGGAGCGCCTGAGGAAATGCGCTGAACGGACCGGTCGCGTCGGTCGTTGGTGTGCGTTCCCGGGCTGCCAGCTCACAAAAGGAAACGGAACGCGCCGATGACTGACCGATCCTCCTCCCGCGTTGCGCTCGATCTTGATGCGCTTGAAGCAGGCATCGCCGGCGCCGGCGAGCCTTCGCGCGCTGGCGGGGCGTCCGAAGACGCCCGCCTGGCTGAACTGGCCCGCATTGTCGGTCAGAATGACCGTTTTCGTGATCTGCTGCGCCCCCCGGGCGGCGGCGATCACATGGGCCGCTCGCAGGCTGCCTGGCAGGAGCCGGCGCCTGCGTACGCGGAAGATCCAGCCCATCTGCGGACGTGGGTGAACGCCCCGGCGGCAGGCTATGAGGCGGGCCATGACGCCGGCTATCAGGGGCATCAGGCGGTCGGCGGCGCCGGCCATCAGGCCGGTTATCCCGATCAGCAGTGGGAGCAGTACGGGCACGCTCCGCAGCCCGATTCATATCAGCAATCCACCCCGAACGATGTTGGTCCGGCGTCGCAGGATGCCTGGGATTCTGGTCATGCGGGGCAGGCGTGGGATGGTTCCGTGGCGGCGCCGGGCGGCGCCCGGGGCGGCGAGCCTGGGCAGAGGCATTCCGGGCAGGGGCATTATGGCGAGGGACGCCACGCGTTCGCGCCGGCGCTTGATCCGCTTGAGGCGATCGAAGGCGCGCGCCTGCGGCGGCGGCGGCCGTCACGCGCGCCGCTCTATGGGGCGGTTGCTGTTGTCGCCATGTGCGTCACGGCGTCCGCCGGTTATTTCGGCCTGCGCGGCGGCGGCGCGAGTGGAGGCGGCGAGGCGCCGGTGATTCACGCTGACGCTTCGGCCGTGAAGGTGAAGCCGCCGGCGGACAACGCCGCCGCGCCGGCTCCGACCAAGGAAATTTACGAGCAGATCGCCAGGGCGCCGGGTGAGACGAAGGTCGTCGCCAGCAACGAGCAACCTGTCGATGTGGAGCAGACCCTGCGTCAGCAGCGCGCCGCCGCTGTGGCCTCAGGCAAGTTGCCGTCGGAAGTCAGTGATGCTTCCGGCACCTTCGGCGCGCCAGGCGTGGCGCCGCTTCCAACCCATGCCGCCAATCGGGATCCGCGCTCTGGTCTGGGCGAGCCGCGCCGGGTGCGTACGGTTTCCATCGGGCCGGACGGCAAGGTGAGGGACGCTGGACAGCAGCAGGCCGCGGCTCCCCAGTCCGTGCGCGAAACCGCCCAGGCCGCGCCGGCGCCCGTGGCGAAGCCCGCGCCGCCAGTCCGTGCCGTGCAGCAGGCCGCGGTCAAGCAGGAGCACCGCGTGCAGCCGACCATGGTCGACAACACGCCGACGGGTTCGGTGGGCGCCGCGGCGACCGCCGCGCCGAAGCCAAAGGCTGTCGCCACGGCGCCGGCTGGCAAGGGCGGCTACTCAGTGCAGCTTGGCGCGCCTGGTTCCGAGCATGAAGCGAAGGCGATGGCGGCCAACCTCAAGCGCAAGTATGGCGTCCTGGCCAGCCATGGCACCGCCGTCGTCAAGGCGCAGTCCAATGGCCGGACGGTTTACCGGCTGCGGGTGCCAGGCCTCAGCCGCGAAAGCGCCACAAGCCTTTGCCAGCAGCTCAAGTCGGTTGGCGGCAACTGCTTTGTCGCTCAAGGGTAACCGGTTGGCGTGTCCGCCGGCGTCTGATGCTCACGGGGCTTCCATTGCGGGAGCCCTGCGTGCGTTTGGGGGACGAACTCCGGCCGCCCCGGCGGCGCTTCATGGTGCGATCGCCACCACGTCTCAAACTCCCCTGGAGAGCAGCACATGACCGCACGGGCCCTGATCGTTGGCCTTTCCGGCCCGGATCTGACGGATGACGAGCGCCGGTTCTTTCGCGAGATCGATCCGTGGGGGTTCATCCTGTTCCGGCGCAATGTCGTCGACCGGGCCCAGGTTGCCCGCCTGACGGCGGAGTTGCGCGCCGCGGTGGGGCGTCGCGCCCCGGTGTTGATCGACCAGGAGGGCGGCCGGGTGCAGCGCCTCGCGCCACCGGTGTGGCCGGCCTATCCGCCGGGCCGCGCCTATGGCCAGCTTGCATCGCCCTTCGCCCGGCGTGAGGCGGCCTGGCTGGGGGCCCGGCTGATCGCCCATGACCTGCATGAGGTCGGCGTCGATGTGGATTGCCTGCCGGTGCTCGACGTGCCGTCGCCCGGCGCCCATGATGTTATCGGTGATCGCGCCTATGGCGATGATCCGGCGACTGTGGCCAGCCTTGGCCGCGCCGCCGCCGAGGGGCTGCTGTCCGGCGGCGTGTTGCCAGTGGTCAAGCACATTCCGGGCCATGGTCGGGCCGGGGCCGACAGCCACCACGATCTGCCCGTGGTGGATGCGCCGCTGGCCGAGCTGGAGGCCCGCGATTTCGCGCCGTTCCGCGTTCTGGCCGACATGCCGCTGGCCATGACCGCTCACGTGGTGTTCACGGCCATCGACGCCGGGCGTCCGGCCACCACGTCGCCGGAGGTTATCAGCCGGATTATTCGCGGCGCCATCGGATTTAAGGGCCTGCTGATGAGCGACGATCTGTCGATGAAGGCGCTCAGGGGCGATTTCGCCGCGCGCGCCCGGGATTCGATCGCCGCCGGCTGCGACGTGGTTTTGCACTGTAATGGCGAGCGCGGCGAGATGGAGCAGATCGCCGCAGCCACGCCGCTGCTCAATGGCGCGGCGGCGCGGCGGGCGAAGATGGCGCTGGGTCGCATTCTTGAAACCGTTGAACCGCTTGATGTTGCGGCGGCGCGCGCCCGTCTTGCCGCATTGCTGACGCCGGCTGTTGCCTGACGAAAAGCATTTCTGGGCGGAAAACAGGCGTGCGGACCAGCTGGAGCTGGTCCGCATTTCCTTGTTTTGGCCGCGAGGGCCGCGTAGGTTTGACCTATATCAGGTCAGCCGCGCGGGCGTTGTCGACCCGGGAAAGGCCGGGGAACCGGCGCGGGCTGATGGCTTTACGCGCCGGGCGATCCATATCGCTGGCTGGCGGTTGGGAGAATTTCGATGGGTGGCGCAAGCATCTGGCACTGGGTTGTTGTCGGAGTGATCGTGCTTCTGCTTTTTGGGCGCGGCAAGATTTCAGATCTGATGGGCGACGTAGCCAAGGGCATCAAATCCTTCAAGAAGGGCATGCAGGACGACGAGGACGCGCCGCGCGCTCCGGCTGAACAGCCGCGCCCGCTGGAAAACCAGCAGGCGGCTGACGCGCAGGCCGGAGTCCGGAGCGAGGCGGGTCAGAAGCTCTGATCGCCTGGCCCGTGGCCCTGCCCGTCGCGGCGGCCCGCGACCAACGGTTGCGCATCGGCCGCGCAGACATGCCCTGAATGTCTGCGCGGGGCCGGGCGAGGTTGCGTGGGCGCGGGCCGGTCCACGCCTGAGGGGTTTTGGCGCTGGTCCGGGTCACCGGCATGATCCAGCCCGGCGCAAGGGCCGTCTCTCACGACAATCTCCGGGCATGTTGCGTTTTCACGAGGCCGGTTTCGTGAAAACGCAACATGCCCCAGGGCCAGCGAGCGCGGAATGTTCGATATTGGTTGGAGTGAATTGCTGCTGATCGGCGGCGTTGCGCTCGTGGTGATTGGGCCGAAAGACTTGCCCCGCGCCCTGCGCACCCTTGGCCAGACCACTGCCAAAATGAAGCGCATGGCGGCTGATTTCCAGCGCCAGTTCAATGAAGCCATGCGCGAGGCCGACATGGAGGAGTTCCGCCAGGGCGTCTCCGACGTGGTCGACACCGCCCGCGACCTGAAGAACAATTTCAATCCCATTGACCGGCTGCGCAACGAGATCAGGGACGCCATCGACGACAGCGGCGCGCCCAAGTCGCAGCCAGTGACCGATGCGTCGACCGCTGGCGATTACTTTACCAACCTGCCGGAGCAGCCAGCCCTGGAGCCGGCCGGGCAGGTGATCGCGGCCGAAGCCACGCCGGCAAAGGCGGCGACGCAGGGTGAGGCAAGGGCGACGGAAGCCGGGACGGAAACCTCCGGGGCGCCCGTCGGCAAGAAGCGCGCCGCCCGGCCGGGGACCCCGGAGACGATGGGTGAGGGCGTAGCGGAGCCCGCCAGCCGAAAGCCGGCGCGCGCGCGCCGCAAATCCCCGGCCAGCGCCGCGAAAACCGGCGCCTTGCCGGTGGATACGCATCCCGTTTTGCCGCCAGAGGCGCCCGCCGCGCCGAAACGGACGCGCGCCCGCAAGGCCGCGGCCGCCGACGCCGCGCCGAAAAAACCCGCGCCGCGCAGGAAGGCCCCAGCGGCTGCCGGCGACGTCAGCGCCGCTGATCCCGCGCCCGACGTCGGGGCTCCGCCGGCGACCGCGCCGTCTGATGAAGCCATCACGCCCGCCCACAAGCCCGCCAGCGACGGAACATCATGAGCGACGACGATATTGAGGCCTCCCGCGCCCCTCTGATCGACCACCTGATCGAACTGAGGGCGCGCCTCATCCGTTCGCTGATCGCGTTCGTGGTGATGTTCTTCCTGTGCTTCGCCCTGGCGCGTTACATCTACAACGTGCTGGTGTGGCCCTACGTGTTCGCGGCGGGCCCCGGGGCGGACGTGCGGCTGATCTACACGGCGCCGCTGGAGTATCTGTTCACCCAGATCCGCATCGCCGTGTTCGGCGCCGGCTTCCTGTCGTTTCCTGTGGTCGCGGGGCAGATCTACAAGTTTGTCGCGCCGGGCCTGTACAAGAACGAGCGTCAGGCGTTCCTGCCCTATCTGGTCGCCACGCCGGTATTTTTCCTGCTTGGCGCGGCGGTGGTTTATTTCATCGCCATGCCCGTGGTGATGAAGTTCTCCATCGGCCAGCAGCAGCTTGGCGGGGCGGGCGAGGCGACGATCCAGCTGCTTCCCAAGGTCAGCGAATATCTGTCGCTGATCATGACGCTGATTTTCGCCTTCGGCATCTGTTTCCAGCTGCCGGTCATCCTGACCCTGCTGGCGCGCGCCGGGCTTGTGACCTCTGATTTTCTCAAGGAAAAACGCCGTTACGCCATCGTGCTGGTGTTCGTGGTGGCGGCGGTGCTGACGCCGCCGGACGTTATCAGCCAGCTCTCCCTGGCGATCCCGACGCTGCTGCTCTACGAGGCGTCGATTTTCGCCGTGAAGATTGTCGAGCGCAAACGCGCCGAGGCGGACGCCAAACGGGCGGAGGAAGAGGCGGCGGAGGATTTGCCGACAGCCGGAGACGGCATCTGACCGACGCCTGAAACAATCCGCCGCCCCGGCCTGCAACGGCCGGGGCGGTTTCATTTCGGAAGCCGGGCAGGGGTTGACCCGGCGCGCCAGGGGCCGCAAACACCCCTTGCAAGCGCCTGGCGTCGCTCTTCCGGCGGCGCCTGCTTTCGTTTCCGTATCCGTTGCGCCTTGCGCAACCTGCGTTTCCGTATCTGTTGCGCCTCGCGCAACCTGCGTTTCCGTATCCGTTGCGCCGCGCGCAACCTGTCTGAACCCATGTATTGTCCGCGCGGGGCTGCGATCGCCCCGGCGGAGAATGCGCCAACCAGCGTGTGATCCCATGCACGACATCCGCCTCATTCGCGACGATCCGCAAGCCTTCGACCGGGCGCTCGCCCGCCGTGGACTGGCGCCGCTGTCGTCCCGGCTGCTGGAGCTGGATGACGCGCGTCGCGCCGCCATTCAGGAGGCCCAGACCGCCCAGGAGCGCCGTAACGCGTTGTCGAAAGAGGTCGGCGAGGCCATGCGGGCGAAGGACGTCGATCGCGCCAACGCCCTGAAGGCCGAGGTGGCGCGCCTGAAGGAGACGGCGCCCGAGCTGGAGCAGCGCGAAAAGGCCGCCCAGGCGGCGCTCGATCAGGAACTGGCGGCGATCCCCAACGCGCCGCTTGCCGAAGTCCCCGATGGCGCCGATGAGAGCGACAACGTCGTCAAAAGCATCTTTGGCGAGCGCCCTGACGCGCGCCCCGACCGCCTGCAGGGCGTCGCGGCGCCCAGGCAGCACTTCGAGCTTGGCGAAGCGCTCGGCCTGATGGATTTCGAAACGGCGGCGAAGCTCTCCGGCTCGCGTTTCGTCGTGCTGAAGGGGCAGCTTGCCCGGCTGGAGCGGGCGCTTGGCCAGTTCATGCTCGATCTGCATGTGGGCGAGCATGGCTATGAGGAAGTCAATCCGCCGGTGCTGGTGCGCGACGACGCCATGTTCGGCACGGCGCAGTTGCCGAAGTTCCGCGAGGACCAGTTTCGCGTGGTCGCCGGCGGCCTCACCCGGGCGGAATTCGAGGCCAGCGCCCGCCGCCATGCGGAGGCGGGCGTTGCGGATCCGGCCGGCCAGGCCTTCGCCGACTGGCAGGACAATGGCCACTGGCTGATCCCCACCGCCGAGGTGCCGCTCACCAATCTGGTGCGCGAGAGCATCGTGGCGGAGGAGGAGCTGCCGAAGCGTTTCACCGCGCTCACCCACTGCTTCCGCGCCGAGGCCGGCGCCGCCGGCCGCGATACGCGCGGCATGCTGCGCCAGCACCAGTTCAGCAAGGTGGAGCTGGTGTCCGTCACCACGCCGGAGGCGTCGCTGGCCGAGCATGAGCGCATGCTGGCCTGCGCCGAGGCGGTGCTGCAGAAGCTGGATTTGCACTATCGCGTCGTCACCCTGTGCACTGGCGACATGGGCTTCGCCTCGGCCCGCACCTTCGATCTGGAAGTGTGGCTGCCGGGCCAGCAGGCCTATCGCGAAGTGTCGTCGGTGTCGGTGTGCAATGACTTCCAGGCGCGGCGCATGAACGCCCGCTGCCGGGCGAAGGACAGCCGGCAAACCAGGTTCGTTCACACGCTCAACGGCTCCGGCACCGCCGTCGGCCGCGCCATGATCGCCGTGATGGAGACTTACCAGAACGCCGATGGCTCGATCACCGTGCCGGCGGCGCTGGTTCCTTACATGGGCGGCGTCACGCGGATTGAGGCCAGGGTCTGATACGGGTCCTGATGCGGGGCCGGCCTCCGTTCATGCCGGGGTGAAGTCTGGCCCTGGCATTCGAGTTGATGTGGTTTTCCCGCGTAGCGGCGATGGCCGCCGCGCCGGAGAACGTTTATGGACAGCCCCGCGCGCCGCGGGAGCGCCCTTTTTCGCACCCGGGAGATTGTTCGTGCGCATCCTGATCACCAACGACGACGGCGTGAACGCCGAGGGCCTCGGCGTGCTGGAGAAAATCGCCCGGGCGATTTCGGACGATGTCTGGGTGATCGCGCCCGAATCCGACCAGAGCGGCGTTGGCCACTCCCTGTCGCTCAGCGATCCCCTGCGGCTGCGCCAGATCGATGAAAAGCGCTACGCCGTGCGCGGCACGCCCACCGATTGCGTGCTGATGGGCGTGCGCCAGGTGATGAAGGAGCACCGGCCGGATCTGGTGCTCTCCGGCGTCAACAAGGGCCACAACGTCGCCGAGGATGTGATCTACTCCGGCACCATCGCCGCCGCCATGGAAGGCGCCATGCTGGGCATCCCGTCGATCGCCCTGTCCCAGTCGTTCCCGCCAGGCCTGCGCGAGGCCGCGCCGTGGGATTGCGCCGCCGTGCACGGCGAGGCGGTGGTTCGCAAGGTGCTGGAGCTTGGCATGGACGCCGACACCCTGGTCAACGTCAACTTCCCGCCCTGTCCGGCCGGGGAGGTCACGGGGATCGCCGTGACCGCCCAGGGACGGCGCGATCCCGGCCTGCTCGACATCGAGGAGCGCGCGGACGGGCGGCTGATTCCCTATTACTGGCTCACCTTCCGCCGCACCCCGTCAACGCCGCGCAACGGCACCGACCTGAAAGCCCTGTTCGACCGGAAAATCTCGGTCACGCCCCTGCGCATCAACATGACCGACGAGCCGCTGATGACCCGCTACGCCCGGGGGTTCGTCTGAGTTGCATGGCGTTTGTCCGGCGCTGGCTGGCGGTGGGTCTGCAACGGCGGACGAAACGCCAGCCAGGCTCCGCCAGTTCAGACGAAATGCGGCCAGATGCGACCGGATGCGCCAGGTTCCGCGCCGGGCGAACGACGCCTGGGCGGGGATAATTTCTTAATAAAATCCGCGCTGTAATGCCATGCAGGAGCGGCCGGGGCCGCGTGGTCCGGATGGCGGAGGTGCAAGGTGGCGGCGCTGGCGCAGTTGCAGACACGAGAAGACCTGGGGCGTCAGGAAACGGCGGCGTTCCTCCTCAACCTGCGGTCGCGGGGTATCCGGGATGTCGCCATCCTGCGCGCCATGGAACTGGCGCCGCGCGACATGTTCGCGCCGCGCCGTTTCGCCGATCTCGCCCGCTCCGACGTGGCGCTGCCGCTGCCGTGCGGCCAGACCATGACCTCGCCCATGCAGCTGGCGCTGATGTTGCGTGAACTGGCGGTCAGCCGCCAGCACCGGGTGCTCGAGATCGGCGCCGGCTCCGGTTATCTCACCGCGGTTCTCGGACATCTCGCCGGCGAGGTGGTGAGTCTTGAGCGCATGCGCACCCTGGCGATCGCCGCGGCCAGCCGCATCCGCCGGCTCGAACTCGGGCATGTGACCGTGGAAGTGGGCGACGGCCTCGCGGCCGACGTGGCGGCCTGGGGACGTTTCGACCGCATCATTCTCAACGGGTCGCTCGCCCACGCGCCGCCAGGCCTGATCGAGGCGCTGAACGACGGCGGACGTCTCGTCGGGGCCATGATCACGCCCCAGGGGCCCCGCCTGGTCCGGGTCGAGCGTCATGGTGAAGCCCTGCCGGAAACCCTGTGCGGCCCCCTGCGCCTGCCGCCGTTGCAGGCAGGGCTGGCGCAGGCGCTCTGAATTCCGTCCTGTCCCGGCCAAAGGTCGGGAGTTTCCGCCAATTATTGTTTTCTGTGCGAATTTTCTTCCAGGTGGGTCAGAAAGGGGCCGGGGGAGCCGGTTGGAAACCGTTGCTTAACCTGAATCCGCTTTAACTGCGTGTGTTGCGTAGCCGGTGGATTTCAAATGCCTCATTCGATTCCGACGAACCGTCCTGGAGTGCTGGCCCGGATAGCTGGCGTCAGCCTCCTGTCACTGCTGGCCGCGGCCTGCGCCGCCGATACCCAGCGTTTCGCCGGCATCGGCGGGGCCGATAACATGTCTACCGGCAGCCTGCCGCCGTCCGACGTGCCCGGCGCCGCCCCAGCCTATGGCGGCGGCTCCTACGGGGTGGCCGGCAGCGGGACTTACGGCGGCTCGTCCGCGGTGCAGACCTCGTCGCTGCCTCCGCCCTCTGGCGCGTCCAGCCCCTCTTCCAGCGGCTCATCCGGCTTCGCGGGCGTCCGTCCAGACGCCATCTCGGGCAGCGCCAATGGCTGGACCGCCGCCGGCGGCGCCACGGTGTCCGTGGGGCAGGGCGATACGGTTCAGTCCATCGCCGATCGTTATGGCGTGCCGCCAGCGGCCATTCGCGCCGCCAATAATCTTGGCGGCAATGGCCTGGCCCCGGGCTCAAGCGTTGTCATTCCGGTTTACAATCCTGGCGCCAGCTCCGTTGCGGCGGCGCGCGGCGCCGTCCAGCCGGCCGGTCGCGCCGTGGAGCACGCCGTCGCTCCGGCGTCGCGCGCCGCCAATGCCGTTGCGTCCGTCCCGGGCAGGGCCACGTATGCGGCCCAAGGCGCGCAGCGCGCCGGCCAGCCGCATGCCGGCTCAGCCAACGATCGGGCCGCCCAGGTTATCGCCGCCTCGCGCGCCGCGGTCCAGTCGCCGGTCAAGGCCGGCCAGCCGCCGAGAAGCCTGCAACAGCAGGCGCATGCCGTCGCCGGCCATCCGGGCGCCGCGACGCAGAAAGCCGCCTCCCAGGCCCAAACCGCAGTGCAGGCTCAGGCCGCCGCGAAGGCCCAGCCAAAGGCAGTCGCGCAGGTGAAGCCGGTTGCTGAAGCGCCCGCCAGGGCGGTCGCCCAGGCCCAGCCCAAGGCGCCGGCGGTTGAGCAGAAAGCGCCGGAGCGTCAGCAGGTCGCCGTCGCGGCGCCGCAGGCGCCCGCCGCGAAAGAGGAAGCCGCCCAGGCGTCCGGCGGGTCGTTCCGCTGGCCGGCGCGCGGCCGCATCATTCAGGGCTTTAACGGCCGCAGCGGCAATGAGGGCATCAATATCGCCCTGCCGGAAGGCACGCCCGTCAAGGCGGCTGAGGGCGGCGTCGTCGCTTACGCCGGCAGCGAGCTGAAAGGTTATGGCAATCTGGTGCTGATCCGCCACGAGAACGGCTGGGTCTCCGCCTACGCCAATAACGGCGAACTGACGGTGAAGCGCGGCGACAAGGTCAGTCGCGGCCAGACGGTGGCGAAATCCGGCCAGTCCGGCAATGTCTCCACGCCGCAGTTGCATTTCGAATTGCGCAAGGGGTCCACGCCCGTGGATCCGATGCCCCATCTCGCCGGAGGTTGAGACCCCACCGGAGAAACAGAAAACGCCCCGGAGCCCCTCCCGGGGCGTTTTCTGCGTTTGAAAGGCAAATCTCCAGGGTCAGCGGGCAGGACGGGACGCCACGGCGCCCCTGCGCTGCCCGGGCTGCTTGCGCCGGCGCCCGGCGCCCCCGGCTGGCAGGCAGGCCGGAGCCCAGATCCTCCGTCAGCCGATGGCGATGGCCACCTTGCCGAAATGCGCGCCGCTCGACATGTAGCGGAAGGCTTCTGGCGCCTCATCGAAGCTGAAGGTGCGATCCAGCGCCGGCTTCAGCTGGTTTTCGGCGATGGCGGCGCACATGGATTTCAGGTCGTCGATGGAGCCGACCGTGACGCCTTGCAGGCGCTGCTGCTGCATCACCATGAGCGACAGGCGCGGCTCCTGGCGGGCCTCGCCGGCCAGCACGCCGATGAAGCCGATCATGCCGCCGATGCGGAGCGCCCGGATCGACTCGTTGAGGGTGCCGACGCCGCCCACCTCCACGACGATGTCGACGCCGCGACCGCCGGTCAGCACGCGGGCCAGCTTCCCCCATTCCGGCGTTTCGCGATAGTTGATGGTTTCATCCGCGCCGAGCGTTTTCAGCCGTTCAATCCTGGCGTCGCTGGACGAGGTGGCGATGACGCGGGCGCCGGCCAGTTTGGCGAATTGCAGCGCGAACAGTGAAACGCCGCCGGCGCCCTGGGTCAGCACGGTGTCGCCCGGTTTCACCTGGCCGCATTTCACCACGGCGCTCCAGGCCGTGAGGGCGGCGCAGGGCAGGCAGGCCGCCTCAGCGTCGCTGAGGTGCGCAGGCGCCGCGACCACGGCGTGCGCCGGGAACACCCGATATTCGCACAATACGCCATCGACCGAGCCGCCGAGCGCCGCCGCCATCTTCTCCGCGCTGGCGTCGCCGCCGTGCCAGTTCTCGAAGAACGAGCCGATGACCCGGTCGCCTTCGTTCCAGCCGCGCACGCCAGGCCCGACTTCCGCGATGACGCCGGCGCCGTCGGAGACGGGGATCAGCGGAAATTTTTGCCGCGAGCCATAGCCGCCGCGCACCGTGATGAGGTCGCGATAATTCAGCGAGACGGCGTTGATGCGCACCAGCACCTCGCCGCGCCCCGGCGTTGGCCGGTCAATCTCCACCTTGCGCAGGCCGTCGAGGCCAGAGGCGTCCTGAAGCTGCCAGGCTTTCATCATTCACTCCCATAAACCGCTGCCGGCGCGAGCCGGACAATCGTTTGTTTGATTGATCTGGAAGGCGCTCCCACTGGGAGGCGCCAGGTTCAGTTGCGGAGGCGCTCCTCAATCAGTTGCCGCCGCGCTGGCGTCAACGCCGTGGCCGGATTGCCCGTACCGAACGGCGGCTGCGGGGCATAATGCATGCTGAGTTCGATGGCTTCGCCGAGTTCGCGCCCAACCAGCAGGCCGCAGAGCACAAGACCCATGTCGATGCCGGCGGACACCCCGCCGGAGGTCAGATATTTGCCGTCCACATGCACGCGATCCGCGACTGGCGTGGCGCCGAGCGCGGCCAGAGCGTCATGGGCGCGCCAGTGCGTGGCGGCGGCCCGGTTCCGCAGCACGCCAGCCGACGCCAGCAGCAGGGCGCCCGTGCACACCGAACAGGTGTAGCGGCTGGTCTGGTCGATCCGTCGCAGCCACTCCATCACCGCGGCGTCCCCCAGCAGGCCGCGCAGGGCAGATGGCATGCCGCCGGGAACGATCAGCACGTCGGCGCGGTCCACATTGTCCAGCGACGCGGCCGCCTGGATGACGATGCCGCCGCCGCATGTGACCGGGCCGCCGTCCGGCGACACCGTGACGATGTCGGCTTCGGGAAGCCGCGACAGGGAATCATACGGCCCCACGGCGTCCAGCGCCGTCATGCCGTCATAAACGAGCAGCGCGATCCGCATGCGTCCCTCCCTTGCGGGCCGGCTCAGGTCTCCAGCGTCCGGCCGAGACGCCCGGCCAGGTCCTGGATGTATTGCCAGGCCGTGCGGCCGGAACGATAGCCCCGCGTCGTCGCCCATTCCAGCGCGTCGCGGCGCAATTCAGCCGGATCGATCGCGAGGCCATAGTGGCTGACATAGCCATTGACCATGGCAAGGTATTCGTCCTGGCTGCACTTGTGGAAGCCAAGCCACAGGCCGAAACGGTCGGAGAGCGACACCTTTTCTTCCACGGCCTCGCCAGGATTGATGGCGGTGGAGCGCTCATTCTCCATCATGTCGCGCGGCAGCAGGTGCCGGCGGTTGGAGGTGGCGTAAAACAGCACGTTGCGCGGCCGCCCCTCGATGCCGCCGTCGAGGGCCGCCTTCAGCGACTTGTAGGAGGTGTCGTCGGAATCGAAGGACAGGTCGTCGCAGAACACGATGAAATTGTAAGACGCCTCGCGCAGGAGGTTCATCAGCACGGGCAGGCTGGCGATGTCCTCGCGATGGATCTCGATCAGCTTCAGCCGGTCATTGCCAGTTCGCCGGGCGCCATTGCCGTCGCCATTGTTAATGGCGGCGTGCACTGCCTTGACCAGCGAGGACTTGCCCATGCCGCGCGCGCCCCACAGCAGGGCGTTGTTGGCAGGCAGGCCGCGGGCGAAGCGCGTGGTGTTGTCCTGCAGCTGGTCGCGCGCCCGGTCGACCCCCTGCAACAGCACCATCTCGACCCGGTTGACGTGCGGCACGGCGGCAAGGCGCGGCGGCGCGGCGTGCCAGACGAAGGCGTCGGCGCTCTCAAAATCCGCGATGGGTGGCGGTTCTGGCCAGGCGCGCTCCAGCGCCGCAGCGATGCGGTTGAGCGCCTCCGGCGCGCCGGCCTGGACAAGCGCGGCGGCGAACGCCTGCCAGGAAGCCTGTGACGGGTGCTGTGCGTCGTGATCTTGGGTCATGTGGTTATCCGGGCGCTCCTGCGTCGTAACGGAACGGGAGCCAGCGGGGGAAGCAGCGCAGCCGGCGCTTCGCGGCCAGCGTTCTGCGAGCGCCCTGGCCAGGCCATGCCTGCCCGGGGCTCCGTGAATGGCTCTGGAGATCGGTCGGGCGCCGCCTCGGTGATTCCCGCCGGGCCCGGTCCGCAGGGCAGTTTTCGCTTGCGCGCGCGTTCTTGTCGACAGGCCGTCCCGCGTGGCGGCCTGGCGTCCCGGGCATGACGGCGACTGTCCCGGCCCGCTTCAGGCCCGCCTTGCGCCACGTCCGGCCCCTTGTGCGTCGTTCATTCCCGGCGTTTTGGGGACATTATGCCTTCACGTTCGGGCGCGCCTTGCGTCAGCGGCTGTTTTCCGGCGGTTTTCTGCGCCCGGTGGCGCTCCCGACACTTGCCTAACTGGCGTCCGGCGCCTATAAGCCGCGCCATCCCACACGTGGAGTTCTGGCCCATGAGCGTAATGGGCTGTCCGGTGATCGCGGCTTTCCCGGCTGGCGGTCTTCTCGGCTCCACGGAGGTACAACCGGAGAAAATATCATGGCGCTTCCTGAATTCACCATGCGTCAGCTGCTCGAAGCTGGCGCGCACTTTGGCCACCAGGCCCACCGCTGGAACCCGAAGATGAGCGAGTACATCTTCGGCGTCCGCAACAACATCCACATCATCGACCTGGCCCAGTCGGTGCCGATGCTGCACCGCGCCCTGCAGGCCGTGTCCGACACCGTGGCCGCTGGCGGCCGCGTGCTGTTCGTCGGCACCAAGCGTCAGGCGGCCGACTCCATCGCTGAATCGGCCCGCAATTCGGCCCAGTACTTCGTGAACTCCCGCTGGCTCGGCGGCATGCTCACCAACTGGAAGACCATCGCCGGCTCCATCCAGCGTCTGCGCAAGCTCGACGAGATGCTTTCCAGCGGCGCCGCCCAGGCGCTGACCAAGAAAGAGCGTCTGATGCTGTCGCGCGAGCAGGAGAAGCTCGAGAAGGCGCTTGGCGGCATCAAGGATATGGGCGGCACGCCCGACCTGCTGTTCATCATCGACACCAACAAGGAGCAGCTGGCGATCAAGGAAGCCCGTCGTCTGGGCATCCCGGTCGTGGCCATCGTTGACACCAACTGCGACCCGGACGGCATCACCTATCCGGTTCCGGGCAATGACGACGCCGGTCGCGCCATCCAGCTGTACTGCGACCTGGTCGCCCGCGCCGCCATCGACGGCATCTCGCGCGGCGCTGGCGACATGGGCTTCGATCAGGGCGCTGAAGAAGCGCCGATCGTCGAGGAACTGGTCGTGAGCGATGCTCCCGAAGCTTTCGCTGACGAGGTGTTCGAGGCGCTGGCCGCTCCGCGCGGCGCGCCAGACGATCTCACCAAGCTGCACGGCGTTGGCCCGGAGCTGGAAGCCAAGCTGAACGAAGGCGGCGTCTTCCACTACTGGCAGATCGGCGCCCTGAAGGACGCGGATATCGCCCGTCTCGACGCGGAGCTGAAGCTCAATGGTCGCATCCAGCGCGACAACTGGGTTTCCCAGGCGCGCGCGCTCGTCGAAGCCGCCTGATCGCGGTCTGATTGACGTCTCCAGGGCGATCCGCCCGGGTGGCCGGATGGTCGCCGGGCGGGGGCTTTGAAACTGATCGGCCCGGCGTTTCACCAACGCCGGGCCCTGCCTGTCTTGGGTTGTGGCTTTGCGTCAGGCAAGGTTGCGCAAGGTTGCGAAGACGCCCAGGTTTTTGATTTCACGCATTTTCGTTGGCAAGGCCGCGTCAGCCGCGCTTGAAAATGCTCCGGGCCGGACGCATGTTCCTGGCCATATTTTCAGGGGACGACCATGTCGAACATTACAGCCGCAATGGTGAAAGAGCTTCGTGAGAAGACCGGCGCGGGCATGATGGACTGCAAGTCGGCGCTCAACGAGTCCGGCGGCGACATCGAGGCCGCTGTCGACTGGCTGCGCAAGAAGGGTCTGTCCAAGGCCGCCAAGAAGGCTGGCCGCGTCGCCGCCGAGGGTCTGGTCGCCGTTGAGTCGTCGGGCAAGACCGCCGCGATCGTCGAGGTGAACTCCGAGACCGACTTCGTCGCCCGCAACGACAGCTTCCAGGCGTTTGCCCGTGAAGCCGCCAAGATCGCCCTTAATGGCGACGGCACGCTCGCCAACCTTGAGGCCGCCCACTTCCCGGGTGAGAGCGTCACCGTCAAGGATCGCCTGCAGGAACTGATCGCCACCATCGGCGAGAACATGAACCTGCGCCGCGTCAACCGCCTGCACGTGGACAATGGCTTCATCGCCACCTACGTCCACAACGCCGCCGGCGAGGGCCTTGGCAAGATCGGCGTTCTGGTCGCCCTGGAGTCGACCGGCGAGGTGTCGCAGCTTGAGACGCTTGGCCGCCAGATCGCCATGCACGTGGCCGCCACCAGCCCGGCTGGCCTCGACGCCGCGTCGATCCCGGCCGAGGTGCTGGAGCGCGAGAAGGCCATCCTGCGCGACAAGAACGCCGGCAAGCCCGAGAACGTGCTCGAGAAGATCGTCGAGAGCGGCATGAAGAGCTACTTCAAGGAAAACACCCTTGTGGAGCAGCCGTTCATCCATGATCCGTCGAAGACCATCAACCAGGTGCTGAAGGAAGCCGAGGGCAAGGTCGGCGCGCCGGTCGCCCTGAAGGGCTTCGTTCGCTACGGTCTGGGCGACGGCATCGAGAAGGAAGAGGCGCCGGACTTCGCCGCTGAAGTCGCCGCCGCCGCCAAGGGCTGAGGCAAGAGGCTGGCGCAAGAGGCTTGCGCCAAGGCGCGATGCGGGTTTGCTTCGAGGTAAATTGAAGCATAAACAGCAGTTTGGATTCGGTTTTTGATCTGATGGATCAATGCTTCTCCTGCGCTGTTGCTGGTTGACGGGCGGATCGCGGAAGTGGCGATCCGGCCGCGGCGACCCGCCTGGTAATCCCGACCCCGGCCCGTTTGGCCGGGGTTGGCGCATCAGAGGCTTTTTGGGCGAAGCTGCTCGCTGCGCCAGAGCTTGAGGACGCTGTCCCGCCCGCCTTTCGCCCGGCTGGCGGGAGAACGCCCGGCCAGCTGGCCAGAAATTGGGGGATCGCATGCAGGTGAAACGCGCGCTGCTCAAACTGTCCGGTGAGGCGCTCGCCGGTCCGAACGGGTCGGGACTGCACGGCGAGACCCTCACGGCGATTGCCGCCGATATCGCCGCGGCCAACCGGGCGGGCTTCGAGGTCGCCATCGTTGTCGGCGGCGGCAATTTTTTCCGGGGCGTGCAGGGTCTCTCGCGCGGTCTTACCCGCAACGCCGGCGATTCGATCGGCATGCTGGGGACGGTGATGAACGCCCTGGCGCTGGAGCACGCCATCGAGGCCGCCGGCGTTCCCGCCCGGGCCATGTCCGCCATCGCCATGCCGGCCCTTTGCGAGAGTTACGCCCGCCGGCGCGCCATTGACCATCTGGGTAATGGCAAGGTGGTGGTGCTGGGCGGCGGCACCGGCAACCCCTGGTTCACCACCGACACTGGCGCGGCCCTGCGCGCCGCCGAACTGGAGTGCGACGTGCTGCTGAAGGGCACAAACGTTGACGGCGTTTATGATTCCGACCCGCGCGCCAATCCCCACGCCATCCGTTTCGACCGCCTGACCCACGCGGAGGCCATCGCCCGCGACCTCAAGGTGATGGACACCGCGGCCTTCGCGCTGGCGCGGGACAGCGGCCTCAGCATCCTGGTGTTCTCGCTGCATACGCCAGGCGCCATTTGCGCCGCCTTGCGCGGCGAGGGCGCATTCACGCTGGTCGCGCCGCAATAGCATCGTGGGGCGGTTTTCCGTTTGCTGACGCGCGATGCTCGCGCGCGGCGCATAAAGCCGCTATGAAGCTGCGATCTGTCGGAGGCGGGGACGGCGTCGCCGCCTCTTCCGCCTGGCGCGCCGCGGCGCCGCCACCCAACCAAACTGATTGCCTGGGCGAGACATATGACAACCGCGAATTTCGATCTTGAAGACATCAAGCGCCGCATGACCGGCGCCATCAATGCGCTGCGCCATGATCTCGCGAGCCTGCGCACCGGTCGCGCCTCGGCAAACCTGCTTGATCCGATCTCGGTGGACGCCTATGGCGCCGCGACGCCGATCAGCCAGGTGGCGACGATTTCCGTGCCGGAGCCGCGCCTGCTCAGCGTCCAGGTCTGGGATCGCGGCATGGTCAACGCGGTGGAGAAGGCGATCCGTGAGTCGGACCTCGGCCTCAATCCCAACACCGAAGGTCAGGTCATCCGCCTGCGCATCCCGGAGATGAACGAGCAGCGCCGCAAGGAAATGGTCAAGGTCGCCCACAAGTATGGCGAGGAGGCCAAGGTCGCGATCCGCCATGTGCGCCGCGACGGCATGGACCTGCTCAAGAAGCTGGAGAAAGCTGGGGACATCAGCGAGGACGATCAGACCCGCTTTGGCGACCAGGTGCAGAAGGCCACGGATCAGGCTGTTGCGGAGGCCGATCAGACCGTCGCCGCCAAGGAAAAGGAAATCATGCAGGTCTGACGGTCCGCGAGGGCCTTCGGGGCGCCTTGCCCGGTGAAGCGGATTTCGCTTCAGTTCGGAGGAATGCGCTAACTTGCAGGGGCAGGCAGATCCGGCGTCCGCGTCCGGGTTTGTCCGCGACAGGCGGACCGGGGCCGGCGACGATGGGGTTTGCCGGAACCAGGGCTGGGGTCAGGAAACGGATGGGCGTTGCAGGTGAAAAGTTGACGACGCCCGCTTCTGGCGATGTGGCGGCCGGCGCCGCCCCCGCCGTGCGGCATGTCGCCATCATCATGGATGGCAACGGGCGCTGGGCGACCCGACGCGGCCTGCCGCGCGCCGAGGGCCACCGGCGCGGCGTCGAAGCCCTGCGCCGCACCGTGCGCGCCGCCGTCGACATCGGCCTCCAATATCTGACGGTGTATTCGTTCTCCTCGGAGAACTGGCGCCGGCCGGCCGCTGAGGTCGGCGCCCTCATGGGCCTGTTGCGCCTGTTCTTTCGCCGTGACCTCGCTGATCTGGAGCGCATTAACGTCCGCGTCCGCTTTATCGGCGAGCGCGGCGGCCTCCAGGATGACGTGCGCGCCATTCTGGATGAAGCGGAAAGGCGCACCGCCCGGAACACCGGCCTCAACCTGGTGGTGGCGTTCAACTACGGCGGCCGGCAGGAAATCGCCGCCGCCGCGCGGCGCATCGCGGAACTGGCGGCCGCTGGCGAGCTGAAGCCGGAAGACGTCGGCGAGGAACTGGTCGGCCGCATGCTGGACACCACTGGCATGCCCGACCCCGACCTGGTCATCCGCACCTCGGGTGAAATCCGCACGTCCAATTTCCTGCCGTGGCAGACGGCGTATTCTGAATATGTGTTCACGCCCGTGCTGTGGCCCGATTTCGACGGGGAGGCGCTGGGCGCCGCCATCGCCGAATTCACCCGGCGCGACAGGCGCTTTGGCGGCGTTGGCGAGACCGGCGTCCAGACCGGGGGAGGCGAAGAGGCTTGAGCGGCGGTTTCCTGTCAGGCGGCTCCCGGGGTGGGCGCCCGGAGCTGGCGCGCCGCACGGCGTCGGCCATCGTCCTTGGCGCGGTGGCGCTCGCCTCCGCCTGGACTGGCGGCTGGCCGCTGGCGATCGTTTGGGCCCTGGCCGGCGCCGTCGCCGCCCGGGAGTGGTGCGCCCTGGCCCAGTCCATCCCGGCGCAGGGCCGTTATGCCGCCGGCTGGGGCGCCGCTGCGCTCGTCGGGCTGACCGGCGTCGTCGCTTTCGCCGACAGGCCCGGGGTTGCGGTTCTTGCCGGCGGCATCGCCAGCATCGGGCTCGGGTTTCTTGTCACCCGCTCGGCGGCGGGCGCCGCGCAGACCCTACTGGGCTTTGCCGTTGGCGCCGTTCTGGCTGTCACGCCGGTCGCCGCGCGGCATCTGCCGGAGATCGGCTTCGGCGTGCTGCTCTGGATGTTCGCGGTGGTCTGGACCACTGACGTCGCCGCTTATTTTACCGGCAAGACCTTTGGCGGCCCAAAATTGTGGCCGCGCGTCAGCCCGGGCAAGACCTGGTCCGGCTTCGCTGGCGGAACCGTGTCTGGCGCGCTGGCCGGGGTGCTGTTGCTGACCCTCGGCTTCGACTGGAGCCTGTCGTGGCGGCTGGTGGTCGTTTCAGTCCTGGCCTCGGTTCTCGGACAGGGCGGCGATCTGGCTGAATCCGCCCTCAAGCGCCGCGCCGGCGTCAAGGATTCTGGCGCGCTGATACCTGGCCATGGCGGCGTTCTCGACCGTCTCGACGGCTTCTGGGCGGTCACCGCGCTGGTTGCGGTCGGCATGTTGCTGGGGGTTCTCTGACCATGGACGGCAAGCGATGAGCGTGCATCTCCAACCCGCGCCGGCAAAATCGCCGGAGCCGGCCACGGGCGTACGCCGCGTGACGGTTCTGGGGGCCACCGGATCGGTCGGCCGCTCGACCGCGGCTGTGCTGGATGAGCGCCGGGACCGTTTCCGCGTCGCCGCCCTGGTGGCGGGGTCGGACATTGACGGCGTGGCCCGTCTGGCCCGTCAGCTTGCGCCGGAGTTTGTCGCGGTGGCGGATCCGTCGCAGGGCGCAGCCCTGCGCGCCGCGCTGGAAGGAACCGGCGTTGCCAGCGGAGCCGGCGCGGCGGCGGTGAACGACGCCGTCGCCCTGTCCTGCGATGTGGTCGTCGGCGCCATTTCCGGCGCGGCGGGTCTGCGCCCGACGCACGCGGCGATGCAGGCCGGGCGGGTGATGGCGCTCGCCAACAAGGAGTGCCTTGTCTGCGCCGGCGCCGCCTTCATGCGCGACGCAGTGGCGCGCGGGGTGCCGGTGTTGCCGGTTGATTCCGAGCATAACGCCCTTTTCCAGGCCCTGGGGGCAGAGCCGGCCGACAGGGTGGAGCGCATGACGCTCACCGCTTCCGGCGGCCCCTTCCGCGACTGGGCCGCCGACGCCATGGCCGGAATCACCCCGGCCCAGGCGCTGGCCCATCCCACCTGGGCGATGGGTCCGAAGATCAGCATTGATTCCGCCACGCTGATGAACAAGGGGCTGGAGCTGATCGAGGCCATGCACCTGTTCGGTCTGCCGCCGGATCGGCTCGACGTGCTGGTGCATCCCCAGTCGGTCATTCATGGGCTGGTGACGTTCACCGATGGCTCGGTGACAGCCGGCATGGCCTCGCCCGACATGCGCATTCCCATCGGACATTGCCTGGGGTTGCCGGAGCGTCTGGACCTGTCGACGCCACGCCTCGACCTGGCCAGGATCGGCTCCCTGACGTTTGGCGCGCCGGATCTGGAGCGCTTTCCGGCGTTGCGGCTGGCCCAGGAAGCGATGGCGGCCGGCGGCGGCGCCGCCGCTGTGCTCAACGCCGCCAATGAGGTGGCCGTCGCCGCCTTTCTTGCCGGGCGCATTGGTTTTTGCGCCATCCCGACGCTCATCGCCAGGGTGTGCGAAACCATGGCCGGGGTGGCGGCGCCGTCGAGCATTGACGACGCCCTGGAAATTGACGCGGAGGCCCGCGCCCGGGCCACGGCCGCGCTTGCTGCGGGGCGTGCTGGCTGACGGCGGCGCGCCGCCGGTTTCAGGCGCCGGCGCCTGAATGCAGCCAGGATTCAGTTTGATATATGCACAGGGACGTCAACGGGTTTTTCGGCGGGGCGTTCCCTCGCGGCGTCGGGATGAAGTGTGGTTAAATCAAGCGGATAGACTGGTTTCCTGAACCGGTTTGACCGGATTTGTCTCCAGGCTGCCGTCAACATTTGCGGAGAGTGGAAGCGCGATGGATATCAGCGGGCTGACAGGTCTGTTCGGGTCGTTTTTGGGCTCGGTCATCCCTTTCATTTTTGTTCTGTCGATCGTCGTGTTCGTGCATGAATACGGGCACTACATTGTCGGCCGCTGGTGTGGCGTCGGCGTCAGGGCTTTTTCGATTGGTTTTGGCCGCGAGCTGTTCGGCTGGACCGACCGTCACGGCACGCGCTGGAAGGTCTCGGCGATTCCGCTGGGCGGCTATGTGAAGTTCGAAGGCGACGCGGGCGCGGCCAGCACGCCGGATCATATCGGGCTTGGCGGCATGAGCCCGGCGGAGAAGGCGCGCAGCTTTCATTACGCCACCCTGCCGCGCCGCGCCGCCATCGTCGCCGCCGGGCCGGTCGCCAACTTTATTCTCGCCATCGTCATCTTCAGCCTCACCATTTTCATCTATGGCCGGATGGAGCTGGTCCCGCGCATCGACGCCGTGCAGGAAAACAGCGCCGCCGCCCAGGCCGGTTTCCATGCCGGCGACGTGGTCCGGGCCATCGACGGCGAGCCGGTCGCCAGCTTCGCCGACATGCAACGCATCATTTCCGGAAGCGCCGGGGAAAAACTTGCCTTCACCGTCGACCGGGGCGGGGCGGTGATCCGGATCGAGGCCACGCCGGCCGTGCGCGAGCTGTCCACGCCGTTCGGCAAGCAGCGCATCGGCATGCTGGGCGTGCAGGGGTCGCGCAATCCGGCCGACGCGCAGGTGCGCCATTACGGCCCGCTGGAATCCTTGCGGATGGGGACGCTGGAAACCTGGTATGTGGTGGACCGCACCTTCGCCTATCTGGGGAAACTCATCGTTGGCAAAGAATCTGTGGATCAGCTTTCAGGGCCGATCCGCATCGCCCAGGTGTCTGGCCACGTGGCGCAAATGGGGCTGACGCCGCTGCTGAACCTGGCGGCGTTCCTGTCCGTGTCGATCGGCCTGCTTAACCTCTTTCCCATTCCGATGCTCGACGGAGGGCACCTGCTGTTTTATGCAGTGGAGGCCGTGCGGGGGCGGCCCATGAGTGAGCGCCTCCAGGAGTATGGTTTCCGTATTGGCCTTGCCCTTGTGCTGATGCTGATGCTGTTCGTGACCTGGAACGATCTCATGCATCTGGGCAGTTTGTTTGGCCTGCGGGCATCGTGACTTCGTAACCACGGTTGGGAAAAAACCTTTTGTTAACCCTCTCTTCGATTGCATGCGGACGTAAACCCGTTAGAAGCATTTTGAGAGGCAGCGTAGAACGCATGGATAGCGCCCCCTTGAAGGGGTCCATAAGAATCAGGGCGGCCAGTTTATGAATGTGACTGCAACGATCCGCAGTGTGGGTATGACAGGCGTGAGCCGTCTTGCTCTTGCGACCGGGCTCCTGCTGGCGACCGGCGTCGTCGGCGTCCAGGCCCAGACGGCAGCGGAGGGCTATGGGCAGCACCGCAGCGCCTCCCGCGCCAGTGAACGCCAGATCGTCAATCGGGTGGTCTTCGAAGGTAACAAGAAGATCCAGAAGGACGTGCTCCTGGGCGAACTGTCGACCAAGGCGCGCGATCCCTACAGCCCGGCGACAGTCCAGAGCGACGAGGCGCTGCTGCGTGAGATCTACAAGCGCGGCGGTCGTGGGTTCGCCACTGTTTCCAGCCGCGTCGTGCCGCTCGACAATGGTCGCGTCGACGTCGTCTTCACCATCAAGGAAGGCGACAAGACCGGCGTGAAGGAAATCAACTTCGTCGGCAATCACGCCTATTCGTCGACCCGTCTGCGCAACCTGATGCAGACGACGGAGATGAACCTGCTGTCGTGGCTGAAAACCTCCGACGTGTATGACCCGGACAAGATTGCCCAGGATGAGGACGCGATCCGTCGCTTCTACCTGAAGCATGGCTACGCCGACTTCCGCATCGTGCAGAGCGACGCGGTGTTCGACGAGGCCAAGGGCGGCTGGATCATCACCATCGGCGTGGAAGAGGGGCAGCCCTATCGCGTCGCTGACGTGAATGTGGAATCGCGCATTCCGGGCGTCTCGGCTGACGAAGTGCGCAGCCGCATGAAGACCTCTCCTGGCGACGTCTATGACGCTGACGCCATCGAGAAGGGCATGGAGTCGATGACCACCGACGTGATGCGTCGGGGCTATCCCTTTGCCCAGGTGCGGCCTGCCGGCGTGCGCGACAGCCAGAACAACACCATCGGCCTGACCTATGTGGTCGAGGAAGGCCCGCGGGTTTACGTGGAGCGCATTAACATCCGCGGCAACGCCCGGACGCGCGACTACGTCATTCGTCGCGAGCTCGACCTGGAAGAGGGCGACGCCTACAACAAGGTGCTCGTCGATCGCGCCGAGCGTCGCCTGAACAATCTTGGCTACTTCAAGAAGGTGCGCGTCACCAACGAGCCGGGCAGCCAGCCTGACCGCGTGATCCTCAACATCGACGTTGAAGATCAGGCCACGGGTCAGTTCTCGGTGTCGGGCGGTTATTCGACCCAGGACGGCATCATCGGCGAAGTGGCTGTCTCCGAGTCCAACTTCATGGGACGCGGCCAGTACGTGCGCCTCGCCGGCCAGCTCGGCCAGCGCGCCAACGGCGTGCAGCTCTCGTTCACCGAGCCGTACTTCCTTGGCCAGCGTCTCGCCGCCGGTTTCGACATCTTCACCAAATATGTCGACAACACCCGGTACGGTAACTACGAGACGCGGACGTCGGGCGGCACCATCCGCTTCGGCCTGCCGATCACGGAAGAGTTCTCGGTGCAGCTGCGTTACTCGCTGTATCAGACCAACCTGAAGGTGCCGAACACCTACAAGAAGCCTTACAACGACTGTAGCGTGCCGCTGCCAGGCTACACCACGGTGTTCTCGCCGAACGATCCAGGCCGTGGCCTGTATCTCTATGACGGCACGCCTGGGGCCCTGTCGTACTATCCGAACTGCGCTTACGACGGGGAAGCCTCGATCGCGGTGAAGGAATCGCGCGGCAACACGATCACCTCGCTGGTTGGCGCCACGCTGACGTACAGCACGCTGGACAACATCAAGGATCCGCGTAGCGGTATCTTTGCCGAGGTCCGTCCCGAGGTGGCTGGTCTTGGCGGCGACTCCAAGTTCATCCGCGCCACCGGTGAGGCCCGCTACTACCGCGAGCTGTTCGATGATGTGGTCGGCATCCTGAAGATCCAGGGCGGTCATATCAGCCCGATCGGCGGCAAGGACCTGCGCCTGACCGACCAGTTCTTCATGGGCCCGACCCTGGTGCGCGGCTTCGCGCCCTCCGGCATCGGCCCGCGTGACCTGAACGGCGATCCGGCCACCAACGGCATTGGCGGCACCACCTATTTCGGCGCCAGCGTCGAGGTGCAGTTCCCGATCCCGCTGGTTCCGCGTGAGATTGGCCTGAAGGGCGCCCTGTTCGCCGACGCCGGCACGCTCTTTGGCTACAAGGGCAAGCGCTACTTCGATCTGAACAACAACGGCGTTATCGAGGGCTGGGGCGCCATGGGCTGCAGCACCGCGGGCCTGCCGGTTCAGCCGGAGTGTGTGAACGTGTACGACTCCAAGTCGATCCGTTCGTCGGTTGGCGCCAGTATCCTGTGGCAGTCGCCGCTGGGTCCGATCCGCTTCGACTACGCTTATGCGATTTCGAAGGCGACCGGCGACCGCACCCAGGCGTTCCGCTTCTCCGGTGGCGGCAGCTTCTGATCTATCGCTGGCGGGCGGCCGTGCGGCCGCCTGTGTCTGATATGCTTCGCGGCGGGTCGTCTTCTGGACGTCCCGCCGTTTTCACTGTATGGCCCCGGATAATGACTGACCCGGTATTCTTCAGGCCCGTGCGCGGCATCGCCCTGCAGGAGGTCGCCGCGCTGGCTGGCGCCCCGATTCCCGAAGGGATTGACCCGTCGCGGATGGTTCTCGACGTCGCGCCGCTTGAAAGCGCCGGGCCGGACGACCTGTCCTATATGGACAACGCCAGATATGTGGCCCAGCTGGGCGCGACCCGCGCTGGCGTGGTGCTGGTGGCGGAGCGTTACGCCGCGCGGGTTGGGGCAGGGTCCGTCGCCCTGGTCTGCAAGGATCCGCATCGGGCATACGCTGGCGTGCTGGCGGCGCTTTACCCCGAGGCCATGCGGCCTGGGTCATTCTTCGGCGCTTCGGGCTTGGCCCCCGGCGCCTTTGTGCATCCGGAAGCGCGCATCGAGCAGGGGGCGATCATCGACCCCGGCGCGGTGATCGGCGCCGGCGCTGAGGTGGGGCGCGGCTCGGTTATCGGGGCAACGTCGGTGGTCGGGCCGGGCGTGCGGATTGGCCGTGACTGTTCGGTCGCGCCGGGCGTGGTTATCCAGCACGCGCTGCTCGGCAACCGGGTCATCATTCACCCTGGCGTCCGCGTCGGGCAGGACGGGTTTGGCTTCGCCATGGGCGCGTCCCATCTGAAGCTGCCGCAGATTGGCCGGGTGATCATCCAGGACGACGTGGAGATCGGCGCCAACACCACCGTTGACCGGGGCGCCACGCGCGACACCATGATCGGCGAGGGCACGAAGATCGACAATCTGGTTCAGATCGCCCACAACGTGGTGATCGGCCGTCATTGCGTCATCGTCTCTCAGGTGGGCATAGCGGGGAGCGCCACCATCGAGGATTATGTGGTCATCGGCGGCCAGGTGGGCGTCATCGGCCATGTCCGGGTTGGAGCGGGTTCACAGATCGCGGCGACATCGAATGTCAATTCGGATGTGCCGCCCGGCTCCATCTGGGGGGGCACCCCGGCGCGTCCAGTCAAGGAATGGTTCCGGGAAATCGCGGCGCTGAAAAAGCTTGCGTCGCGCGACAGGAACAAGTGAACAATTCTGAAGGTCAGCAGCCGTCTACGGTCCTGACGGGCATCAGCAAGGAGCATTTTGATGGAAGGGGCGCCGCAAAAGCTTGAGTCGGCGGATATTGTGCAGATCATGAGCTATCTGCCCCATCGGTATCCATTTTTGCTCGTGGACCGCATCATTGAGATCGATCGCGATAATTCCTGCATCGGCATCAAGAACGTCACGTTCAACGAGCCGCAGTTTCAGGGGCATTTTCCCACCCGCCCGCTGTTCCCTGGCGTGCTGCTGATTGAAGGCATGGCCCAGACCGCTGGCGCCATCTGCGTCGCCAGCAAGCTGGCGGAGTCGAAAGCGCCCAAGCAGGTGTTTTTCATGACCATCGACAAGTGCAAGTTCCGCAAGCCCGTGGAGCCGGGGGACGTTGTCGAGTTTCACATGCGCAAGCTCAATAACCGCCGCAACATGTGGTGGTATCGCGGTGAGGCCAAGGTGAACGGCCTGCTGGTCGCCGAGGCCGAGGTTTCCGCCATGCTGGTGCTTGAGTGACCATGGACGCCCGCATTCATCAGCTCGCTGTCGTTGACCCGGCTGCGCGGCTTGGCCACGGCGTCAGCATTGGCCCGTTTTGCACCGTTGGTCCTGATGTGACGCTTGGCGATGGCGTTGAGCTGGTCAGCCATGTCGCCGTCGCGGGCCGCACCACCATCGGCGCCCGCACCAGAATCTACCCGTTCGCGTCGATTGGCCATGCGCCGCAGGATCTCAAATACGCCGGCGAGGCCTCGACGCTGGATATCGGCTCCGACTGCATGATCCGTGAGGGCGTGACCATCAACCCCGGCACGGCGGGTGGGGGGATGGCGACGGTTGTCGGCGACCGTTGCGCCCTGCTGGCGAATTCCCACATCGGCCACGACTGTCATGTCGGCAGCAACGTGATCATGTCCAACAACGTGATGCTGGCGGGCCATGTCACGGTGGGGGATCATGTCATTCTGGGCGGCGGCGCGGCGGTCATCCAGTTCACCCGCGTCGGGGCGCATGCGTTCGTGGGCGGCATGTCGGGACTTGAGAATGATCTCATTCCCTATGGCATGGTGATTGGCAATCGCGCCCATCTTGCCGGGTTGAACCTTGTCGGGTTGAAGCGGCGCGGTTTTGCGCGTGAGGATATTCACGCCCTGCGCCGCGCTTACCGGTTGCTGTTCGCGGCCGAGGGCACGCTGCTGGAGCGCGTGGCCGATACGGAAAGCGAACTGGGCGGACATCCGCTGGTCACGGAAGTGCTGGCGTTTATCCGCGAAGGCGGGGACCGGGCGATCTGCACCCCGCGCCAGGCCGAGGGCTGATTGGTGGAGGCGCCGGTCGCCATTCTGGCCGGCGGCGGGGCGCTGCCGCTGGCGCTGGCGCATACGCTGCGCCAGCAGGGCCGTCCGGTTGAAATCCTGGCCCTGCGTGGCTTTGCCGACCGCGACACGCGCCGCGCGGCGGGCGCCGTACGCGATCTGCTTGACGCCCGGGGTATTCTTGACGTGCTGCACGCCTGGCGGCCAGGCGCGATTTGCCTGGCTGGCTATGTTCATCGCCCCGGGCCGCTGGCGCTTCTGGGGGCCTATTCCGCATTCCGCAATCGCGAGCTGATTTCACGCCTCGCCGCCGCTGGCGATGACGGGCTACTGCGTGGTGTGGTCAACCTTCTGGAAGATCAGGGCTTTACCGTAGCGGGTGTTCATGCGCTCGCGCCCGGATTGCTGGCCCCGGCGGGCGTGCTGGGCGAGGTTTCCCCGACCGCCGCCGCCGCCGTCGATATCGGTTTTGCCCTGCTTGGCAGTCTGGCGCCGTATGACGTCGGACAGGCTGTCGTCGTAGCCGGAACGCGGGTTTGCGCCGTGGAGGGGCCGGAAGGCACAGACGCCATGATTGCGCGCGTGCGAAAATTGTGGGGCAGCGGCCGCCTGCCGCGTTCCGACCAGGCGCCGGTGCTGGTGAAAACCGCCAAGACGGGCCAGGATTTGCGCATTGACATGCCGGTAATTGGCCCGCGCACGGTGCGTTGCGCGGCTGCGGCGGGATTTGCGGGCATCGCCGTGGGCGCCGGGCAGACGATGATCATCGACCATGCGGCGACGGTTGCCGAGGCCAACCGGCGGCGCATGTTTCTGGTCGGTGTTTCTCCGGCCGGCTGACGCGGCGTCGGCCCGTCCGCGCGCTGCGCGCCTCCAGCCAGGATTGGCGCCGCCTGTTCGTTGACAGATACACGCTCTGACGCCGCGGCGCCGGAATGGCGCGCATGGCTGAACACGCAGCCGGCAGGTGAGCCGGCGTCTCCGGGAGGACATGGTGAATTCAGCGACCCCCCTGAAAGTGTGGATGGTGTGTGGCGAGGAATCCGGCGACCAGCTCGGGGCCGGGCTGGCCGCCGCGCTGAGACTGCGGCTTGGCTCTGGCGTCGCATTCGGCGGCGTTGGCGGGGAGCGGCTCGCCCGGGAAGGCTTGCAAAGTCTGTTTCCCCTGTCCGACATCGCCGTCATGGGGTTCATCGCCCCGGTCATGCGTTTGCCAACGCTGATCCGGCGGGTCTACCAGACCGTTAACGCCATTGTCGCCGCCCGGCCAGACGTGCTGGTCATCATCGACAGCCCGGATTTCACCCACGCGGTGGCGAAACGGGTCCGCAAACGTTTGCCGGAGTTGCCAATCGTCGATTATGTCAGCCCCAGCGTCTGGGCCTGGCGCCCCGGCCGGGCCCGCAAAATGGCGGCCTATGTCGACCATCTGCTGGCGCTGTTGCCGTTCGAGCCCGAGGCGCACCGGCGCCTGGGCGGCCCCGCCTGCACCTATGTCGGCCACCGGCTGATCGAGAAACTGCCCCTGCTTCGGGGCGACCGGCAGCTGGATCATCCCCTGGCCAGTCCGCCGCGATTGCTGGTTCTGCCGGGCAGCCGGCGCAGCGAAATCTCGCGGTTGCTGAACGTGTTTGGCGAAACCCTCGGCCAGTTGCACGATCGCGGGCTGCATTTCGATCTGACGCTGCCGGCGGTCAGTCATCTGGAGAATGAAATACGCGCGGGCGTCGCCCGATGGAAAACGCCGCCGCAAATTGTGGTTGGCGAGGCGGCGAAGTTTCACGCCTTTCAGCAGGCCGACGCGGCCCTCGCGGCCTCCGGCACCGTGACCCTGGAGCTGGCGCTGGCCGGCGTGCCCATGGTTGTGGCTTACCGGGTTTCGGACATCGAAAGCGCCATACTTCGCCGGCTCATCACCGCGCAGTCGGCGGTGCTCGCCAACCTTATTCTTGGTGAGAACGCCATTCCCGAATTCATCCAGCAGGATTGCACGATCGATAACCTGTCCGCCGCGCTGACGCCGCTGCTGTCAGACACGCCCGTGCGCCGCGCCCAGATCGCGGCCCTGGCCGAGGTTGAGGCCCGCATGACAACAGGGGGCGAGACGCCGTCGGAACGGGCGGCGGGCATCGTCCTAGACGTGGCGATGCGGGGGAGAGGCTGAGGCGACAGGCAACGGGCATGCCGGACCGCCATGAGTTCGGCATACCCGATGAAGGCGTTGCAGATGAAGGCGTTGCATTGGGTCCATCAACGATGCGACCGGTCTTGCGTCCGGCACCCCCCCGGGTGAATGCGTCGCCGGATGCGATGCTCCCACGTTTTATATTTCGCGCCGCCCCAACCCGGGCCGCATCCCGCCCTGGCCATTAGGTCCTCGCGTCATCCGCGTTTCCAGAAAAAAACCCCGGCGCCATGGCCGGGATTTTCTGTTTCCAGCGCGGGAAAAATCAGCGCTGGTTGATGTTGACGTAATCGCGACGCGGCGCGCCGGTGTAGAGCTGACGCGGACGGCCGATCTTCTGCGCCGGATCCTCAATCATTTCCTTCCACTGGGCGATCCAGCCCGTGGTGCGGGCGAGGGCGAATAGCACCGTGAACATGGCGGTGGGGAAGCCCATGGCCTTCAGGGTGATGCCCGAATAGAAGTCGATGTTCGGATACAGCTTCTTCTCGATGAAGTATTCATCGGAAAGGGCGATGCGCTCCAGCTCCATGGCCACCTCGAGCAGCGGATCGTCCTTGATGCCGAGCTCGTTGAGCACCTCATGGGTGGTCTTCTGCATGATCTTGGCGCGCGGGTCGTAGTTCTTGTAGACCCGGTGGCCAAAGCCCATCAGACGGAACGGATCGTTCTTGTCCTTGGCGCGGGCGATGAACTCCGGAATACGGTCAACGGTGCCAATTTCTTCAAGCATCTTGAGGGCGGCTTCGTTGGCGCCGCCGTGGGCGGGTCCCCACAGGCAGGCGATGCCGGCGGCGATGCAGGCGAACGGGTTGGCGCCCGATGAGCCGGCGAGGCGCACGGTCGAGGTCGAGGCGTTCTGCTCGTGATCGGCGTGCAGGATGAAGATGCGGTCAAGGGCGCGCGACAGCACCGGGTTGACCTTGTATTCCTCGCACGGCACCGCGAAGCACATCTGCAGGAAGTTCGACGTGTAGTCGAGATCGTTCTGCGGATAAACGAACGGCTGGCCAACATGATATTTGTAGGCGAGGGCCGCGAGGGTCGGCACCTTGGCGATCATGCGCATGGAGGCGATCATGCGCTGCTTGGGATCATTGATGTCGGTGGAGTCGTGGTAGAACGCCGACAGGGCGCCAACCGAGGCCACCATGATCGACATGGGGTGCGCGTCGCGGCGGAAGCCATGGAAGAAGCGCAGCAGCTGCTCATGCACCATGGTGTGACGGGTGACGCGATAGTCGAAGTCCGACTTCTGCTGGGCGGTCGGCAGCTCGCCTTCCAGCAGCAGATAGCAGGTTTCGAGGAAGTCGCCGTGCTCGGCCAGCTGCTCGATCGGATAGCCGCGATACAGCAGGATGCCTTCGTCGCCGTCAATGTAGGTGATCTGCGACTCGCACGAAGCGGTCGAGGTGAAACCGGGATCGAAGGTGAACATCCCGGTGTCTTTGTACAAGGGCGCGATATCAACGACGCTTGGCCCGATGGTGCCCTGTTTGATCTTCAGGTCCACCGAGTTTCCATCGACGCTTAGTGCAGCCGTTTTTGCGGTCATTGAATCACCCTTGGCATGGTCTGACCGGGCGGCGCTAACAAACCACGGAAGGGTCGTTGGCCGCGCCGCGCGGTGCTGGGTTATCTCGCTGCGCAAAACCCGCAGGGCGTAAGGCAGCAAGTGCTTCGGTAAACGATTTGCCGGGGGCCTTCAAGCGTAACTGCGCTTCCGGCCGTCAGGCATGGCAGGTCTGCGTGGCGGGCGGGCGCCGCATTGCTGGCGGCGCCGCGGCAAGCGGCAAGGCCGCCGCCACGGGTTCCGGGCAAAAGCCGTGGCGTCCGCGCCGACATGAAAACGGCCATGCTTGCGTGGCCGTCTGTCCCTGAATCTGCCTTTTCCGATGCGGGGCGCGCGCCTCAGGCGGCCTGATCGCGAATGCGGGCGAGGGATTCGTCCCGCCCCAGAACCGTCATCACGTCAAACAGGCCGGGGGAGGTGGTCTTGCCCGTCAGCGCCGCGCGCAGGGGCTGGGCCACCTGGCCGAGCTTGACGCCCTCCGCCACCGCCACATCGCGCACCGCCGCCTCCAGGGCCTCGCCCGCCCAGTCCTGCAGCGGCTCGATCCGGGCCAGGACGCTGGCGAGCCGCAGCCGGGCCGCGTCGTCGAGCAGCGCCGCCGCTTTCGGCTCCAGCGGCAACGGGCGCGCCGCATAAAGATAGGCGGCGCTGTCGAGCAGCTCCACCAGGGTTTTCGCGCGCTCCTTGAGGCCGGGCATGGCCGCCAGCAGTTTGGCGCGCTGTTCTGGCGTGAAGGTGGGCCCAAGCCCACGCGCCGGGCCAAGTTCCGGCAGGATCGCCTCGATCGCCTCCACCAGCCGCGCGTCGCTGGCGTTACGCATGTAGAGACCGTTCAGGTTCTCCAGCTTGGCGAAGTCGAAGCGCGCCGCCGAGCGGCCAATCTGGCCAAGACCAAAGGCGGCGATCATTTCATCGGTGGAAAACACTTCCTGGTCGCCGTGGCTCCAGCCGAGACGCACCAGATAGTTGCGCAGCGCCTCCGGCAGGTAGCCCATGCTGCGATAGGCCTCGACCCCAAGGGCGCCGTGGCGCTTGGAGAGCTTGGCGCCGTCCGGCCCATGGATCAGCGGAATATGGGCCATCACCGGCGTTTTCCAGCCCAGCGCCTCATAAATCTGCTTCTGCCGCGCGGCGTTGGTCAGGTGGTCGTCGCCGCGAATGACATGGGTGACGCCCATGTCGTGGTCATCCACCACCACCGCGAGCATGTAGGTGGGGTTGCCGTCAGAACGCAGCAGCACCAGGTCGTCGAGGTCCCTGTTCTGCCAGACAACGCGGCCCTGCACCTCATCCTCGATGACGGTTTCGCCAGTCTGCGGGGCTTTCAGACGCACAACCGGCTTCGCGCCGGCGGGCGCTTCGGCCGGGTCGCGATCGCGCCAGCGACCGTCGTAGCGCATGGGCCGGCCCTCCTTGCGGGCCAGTTCGCGCATCTCCGTCAGCTCTTCGGGCGTGGCGTAGCAATAATAAGCGTCGCCGCTGGCCAGCAACTGGTCCACCGCCTCGCGATGCCGGGCGGCGCGGCCATGCTGGTAAACCACGTCGCCGTCCCAGTTCAGGCCCAGCCAGCCAAGGCCGTCGATAATGGCGGCGATGGCGGCGTCGGTGGAGCGCTCGCGGTCGGTGTCCTCGATGCGCAATAGCATCTTGCCGCCATGCTTGCGCGCATAGAGCCAGTTGAACAGAGCGGTGCGGGCCCCGCCAATATGCAGATAGCCGGTCGGAGACGGAGCGAATCGCGTGATGATCTGATCGGTCATGGGCTCAACAGCGTATGAAATACGAAAGGGCGGCGCCCGGCTGGGAGTCGGGGTCCGGATGGGACTGGCGGAAGCGATCCAGCAAGAGCGGATCTCCGCTTTTGCATCAGGATCTGTATTAAATCAAAGCGTTGGAGCGCCAGTGTGACGTCATGTCCGCCACGGGCGCCCAATGTTCTTCATCGATGAGAGCCGCGCGCCACGCGGCGGCCGCTCTGGCGCCGCCGCCCGCGCCTGTCCGTTCACGCGGCGCCGTCTCCGGGCGCTGTAAACGCCTGATGCGCTCGTGTAGCATGGGGCGGCGGCCAGTCGAAGCCGGATGTGGGGCATGACTGGACGTTGATTGTTGCTGTTGTATGGCGGGCGCAGCCTGCCTGACGCCGGACGGCGCATGAAGCCATTGGGGGACGCGCAGGGCGGGGCGGCGGAAGCCTCGCGCCGGTCTGGTGCGCCTGCGCTCGCGTGGGGCTGGGGGCTGTTTGCCGCGAAGGCCAGGCCCGGTGGAACGGACGCCGGATTTCAGGAGGAACGCGCCCCTGATGGCGCGCCTGGGTTACGGGAACAATCCCTTGCAACGCTGGCGCCCTCCACCTGGATTCGCCAGCGGGTCGCCAGCCTGTCGCGTGAGGCGCGCCTGTTGCGCCGGGCGCCAACCGCGACAATCCGTGTCTGGGCGGCTCTGGCGCTGCTCCAGATCCGGGACTGGCTGGGCGGGGAAATCGACCAGCGCCGCCACTGGCTCTGGCTGCCGGTGTTCTTCGGCTGCGGCGTTCTCTGGTATTTCAACCGGTTGACGCCGGGCGACGCCGGCCCCTCGCTCGTCGCCACGCTCGCACTGCTGCTGGCGGCGGCGACGCGCAGGCAGCCGGCGGCGCGCATGGCGCTGATCGCCCTTGCCATGATTCCGGCCGGTTACGCGGCCAGCGCCTTGCGGCTCGCGACCTTGCAGGCTCCGGTCCTGCAACGCCCGACCATCGGCGAACTGACCGGCCATGTCATAGCGGTGGACCAGCGCGGCGCCGGGTTGCGGCTGCTTGTGGCGCCGGTGAGTTTCGCCGGCCTGTCGCCCCAACAATTGCCGCGCCGGGTGCGGCTGTCGTTACGCCAGGCGGAACCTTTGCGCGCCGGCGTAACGGTGCGGGCCCGCGCGCGTCTGCTGCCGCCGCCGGAAGCGGCGCGGCCAGGCGGTTATGATTTCGCCCGCGACGCGTGGTTCAGGCAGACGGGCGCTTCAGGGTCAATTATTGGCGGCGTCGCCGTCTGGCAGGGGGGAGGCGGCGGGTGGGTTGAAGCTGGCGGGGGCCGGGCGGCTCCGAGGCCGGATCAGCGCCGCATGGCGGCGGCGCAGGATGCGCGCGCCCCGCCAGAGCCGCCCCTGGCCCTGCGTCTCGCCGCATGGATTGACAATGGCCGCATGCAGCTGACGGAGCGCATCGCCGGCGCCTGGGGCGGCCAGGCCGGCGCGGTCGCCGCCGCCCTTGTCACCGGCAAGCGCGGACAGATTACGGAGCAGACCAACGCCTGGCTCAGGGCGGCCGGCATCTATCACATCATCTCCATTTCCGGCCTGCACATGGTGCTGGCCGCCGGCATGTTCTTCTGGACGGCGCGGGCGGCGCTGGCCCTGTCGCCCTGGTGCGCCCTGCATCTGCCGGTGCGCAAGATCGCCGCTGTCCTCGCCATGGCCGGGGCCACAGCCTATTGCGTGTTTTCCGGAGCCGATGTGGCCACCGAACGCTCGCTGATCATGATCCTCGCCATGTTGGGGGCAATCCTCGTCGACCGTGAAGCGCGGCGCGATCTTTTGCACCTTCCAGCGCGATCTTTTGCACCTCCCGTCCTGAAGTGGCCGATTCCGGCGCGATCTTTTGCACCTCTGGTCAGGTTGGCAGGGCCGGCCATGGCCAGTCATCGACCTGCTGCGTCGTGGTGACCGTGCCGTCCGTGATAGCTGCGGCCACGGCGGCCTCTGCCGCAAAGCAGGCATCGACATGGGCCAGCACCGCGTCACTGATGGCGATGATCTGCGGGGCGGTCAGGCTGACAAAGCTGCCGTCCGCGCCTTTCCAGCCCACGGTATAGCTGCTGTCCGCATCGGCCTTGATGCGGGCGCCCATGATCATGGTCTTGGAGCGGTCATCCGTCGCCACTGGTACACCGGCCACGGTGATGCCGCCCGTCTCCGCCTGCCAGCGCTTGTCGGCGGCGTAGGCGGCCAGATCGGCCTGCGACGGTGGCGGCGGCGGAGGGGGCTCCGAAAGCTCGCCACCCTCATAGACCCATCCCTGACGGACTGCCGCAGAGCATTCGACGAGACCGGCCGCGAATGCTGGCGTGTAGAGATCCACACCCGGGACCAGCCCGTCGGCCAGGTCGATGACCTCTACGACGATCCCGCCGTCGACGCGCGCGTAACGAGCCATATCAGTACCTCACGATCACTTTGCCGGGCGCCCCGGCGCCACCATTTCGGGACGCGCCGGTCGACGTGATGCCGGCTGTGCCGGCGTCGCCTGCATTACTGGCCGCCAATCCGATCCCATCGCCCGAGCCCGGTTGACGGAAGGGGTTACCGTATGCGTTTCCTGGTGGCGCGTAGACGACGCTCCCCCCGTTGCCGATCCAGTAGAGCCCGCCGGGAGCGCCAGAGACGTGGACATCTCCGCCGCTGCCAGTGCCGCCCGAGCCCGCGAATGTCGGCAACACTCCGGACGCGCTTTGGCCCGACCCGCCGCCCGTAGCAGAGACGTAAGCCCCAAAACTTGAACTCCCGCCGGCTCCAGGCTGCGCAAACGGCGATGCAACGCCGCCCGTGCCGCCCGTGCCGATCGTTACAGCCACCGACGATCCGGGCGTGAGCCCTTTGATCGTCTTGCGCGCATAGCCGCCGCCGCCACCGGTAGACCCGCAGATGTTGGTCAACCCGAGACACGCGCCAGAGCCGCCGCCCGCTCCCCAGACCTCGACCTCGACCTGAGTGACGCCATCCGGCACGACAAAACTGTAGGAGCCTGCGGTGCCGTATATAGACTGGCCGCCAAGGCGGGTCGGCAGCACCATGAGCCGCCAGGCATCCGCCACGGGGTCATAGATATACTCGGATATGACCCCGGGCGGCCGGTCGCCGGGCTGCGTTGGCGTGCCGTCATAGCGCACCACAGCTTTCGCGCCCGCCCCCGCATCGAGCGTGTATGCAGCGGTATTTGTCGACGCGGCTCGCACGCGCAGGACGAGGCCCGGCGTGTAGGCCGAGAGCGGCGGATCAAGCGTCACCGTCAGGGCGTTGGCCGTGCCGGCTGCGACTGCGTAGTTCCACTTGCCCGACTGGACTACGGATGGGATGTCAGCAGCCCATCCGGTTGCAGTACGCGATAGATAACGCGCCGCGGTCGTCTTGCTCTGGTCAACGACCTGATGGCCGACAGGCACGTCCACAGCTACCCAGGCAGTCCCATTCCACTGGGCCAGATACCCGGCCAAGCCAGCCCATGCGCCTGTTGCGCCCGCTGGAATGACATGGGTGCGGCCGAGGGCGGGCGCGCCTGGCGGGGCGGTGACGGTGGCGCTTTCGACCACGCAGAAGCCGGCACGCAACATCTGGAAGATGCTGATGGCGGCGGCTGGCTGGATTTGAACCGTGACCTGCGCCGTCTCCGACACCGGGAAGACAATGTCCGTCACCAGCTCGACGGCCGCGCCCTGCGCCGGGCTGCGCTTCTCGACCAGCACATGGCGGGCGATGGCGATCATGTCTCCTGCCGCGTCGAACACCGCGATCTCACGGATATCAAACGGCCCGTCATCGACGGGGATAAGGGCGGACACGCGCCAGTGATTGGCGTTCACCGGATCGCGGCCGGCCGAAATGATCGGATAGGCCGCGCCGACCCGGCGCACCAGATCGGTCATGGCCGGGCTGGGCGTGATCGGGGCGCCGTTGCCGTCGCCAACGCGAATCGTGGTCAGGTTAAGGGCGGTGCCGCCGATCGCCGCCGCGATCTTGGCCTGCCCGACGTTGGTGACGACGCCAGTATAGTCGCTCATGCGATCCCCGGTTTGATTCGCAGCCGGGACCACACAGCCGCGCCGACATACAGCGGCGGCTGGGCGATCAGGCTGGTGACAGGTGAAGTGGTTGGGCTGATGCGGACGCGCGTGATGACAGCCGCGCCAACGCGGACAGGCACGCGGCTGGAGTTATCCGAGGCCGGATCGCTGGTGGTGAAGCGGATGGCCACGAACTGGCTCTTGCGCTGCATGCGCGCGACCATGCGGCCGATGCTGCGCTGCAGGCGGCTGGTGATCGCCTGTCCTTCGCCGATGAAGACTTCGGAGGCGACGGACACCGTGGCGACGTGGGTTCCGGGCGCGGCCTGCGGCGTATCCTGAAACCACTGCCGCCAGCTGGTGACCGTGACGCCCAGCATGGTGAGGCCCGTCCGGACGCCGTGGATGAACCCCATCTTGCTGTGCAGTTCGAAGGAACCCTTCAGCAGGCGACGGATAACGGCCTCGGACAGCCCGGGCTCCACGAAATGCTGGATGCCGAACTCTCGGATCAGAAAGGGCAGCATCCGCGTGTCAACGGAATCGATCCATTCGAAAAGCAGCGCCTTGAATTCAGGTTCGGCGAGGGCGCGGCGCAGCACGGCCCCGAACGCGCGCGAACGCGAATCGAGAATGGAAGGCGGGATGCTGCGAGGATCGAAGCGGTCAGCCATCTGTCCGCTCCACGATCACGTCTTCCGCGTCGATCAGGGCCGGCGACAGATATTCTGACTGGGCCAGCAGCCGGAAAGGCATGGCGCTGATTTCGGCATCCACCACGTCGTAGCGGGCAGCCTTCAGCGCTGCCTTCGCCGCGTCTTCGATTTCGCTGGGCGCCACCGGCGCGCCAAGTCGCTCGCGCCAGCCGGTCAGCACGCCATTGGCAGCAGCGGCTGCGACCAGGCCAGCGCCAGCCGTGGCTCCACGCAGGCGGACGGTCAGCACCGGCGCCACCGCGACGGCAGTGGCGGCCTTCACCGTGACTTCATCACCGAATCGAATGTCCAGAGCGTCGGCAGTGTTGAATGCCGCACGCACCTGATCGCGCAGGGCGGGACCTGCCGCGCCATCGGCCGTCAGCGGGTAAATGTCCACATAGCAGGGCTGCGGCCGCACAATGGCGACGTCGATGATGGCGGACGATACAGCGATAGCCGTTTCGCGATACCAGCCATGGCTGCCGCCGGTGGAGACGCGATCGAAGGCGTTGGCGACGCGCAGGCGATACAGCTCCACGTCCTCGTTATCCGCGCCACCTTCGCTGGTGGCGGTATTGGCGGCAGACACACCGGCCACGGGATCAAGCATGGTGTTGATCTGACCAGGCAGGAACCCGTTACCTGATACACCCGTAGTTTCAGCCTGGGCAGTCACGTCGGCCGACAGCTGGCCCGCCGCGATGACGGCCGGCTGGAGCGTCAGAAAGATGACGCCGCCGGAGCCGGCGCTAACGCGCGTGCCCTCGGAAATCAGGGTGTTGGCGGCGCGCGGTTCTGGCACGGAAAAACGCATGGCGGCCACGGCGGCGGCCGGTGGCAACTCTGGTGTTGAGCGGTTGGCGCCGAGCGCCAGCAGGCCGACGCGCGAGGCCTTTGACACCAGGTGCTGGTCAGCCGTAATCTGGGCCTCTTCCGCGACCA
This sequence comes from Camelimonas lactis, assembly GCF_004342915.1. Classification (GTDB taxonomy): domain Bacteria; phylum Pseudomonadota; class Alphaproteobacteria; order Rhizobiales; family Beijerinckiaceae; genus Camelimonas; species Camelimonas lactis. The sequence continues at coordinate 222,628 of NZ_SLWL01000002.1, read as the reverse complement.
GCGACATGGCGTAGGCCAGCGTCTCGATCAGCAGCATCTCCACCTGCATGGGATAGAGGGTGCGGCCAGTCTCGCCTTCGAACCACGCGACGTAGCGCGCCTTCAGCACGTCCGGATCGCGCGTGAACAGGGCCGGCGTTTCGATCGCCGCCAGCGTCTCCAGCGAATAGGGACCGGGTTCATCGCGCCGCGCCATAGGGCACCTCCGTCACCTGAAGGGAGGCGGTTACGTCGGCGCGTGGCCGCCAGAAAACGGGGAACAGCCACTGGCTGGAGCTGACGGCGCGGGGCGCAATGCGCTCTACAAGGACGCGCGGCTCCCATGCCGTGATCGCGTCGAAGATTTCGCGGGTGAAGTTCGGGATGGCCTCGGCCGGGGCGCGGTCGATCCACGGCAACAGCCGGGTGCACTTCTCCGGCTGCAAAGGCACAGTGCCCTTTTCCGTGAGCACGATCGTCCAGATCGTCTGGTGCAGATCATCCAGGCCGGCAGCGATCTGGCCTATCGCGCTGGCGCCGTCATACGTGTCCAGCGCCATCTGCCAATGGACGTATGGAATGCTGGAGCGGTCAACGGGCAGGGCGGAAGACATGGGCAACCTTACGGGCGCGCGCGAGATTGAGGGCAGGTGAACATGACAGGCGAAGCCTCAGACCGGCGGCCCCGGCGGGCCATCCGGGGCGGAGACATGGCTGTGATCGGAGCCGACGTTCTTGCCGTTGTGGGTGAGGATGTCGCCAGTGATCGTCACCGGCCCTTCGATCGTCACCGGGCCTTTCAGGTTGATGGCCCCGCTTTCGATTTTCATGTTGGCGGGGACCTTCAGCACGAACCCGCCAGCTGCCTTGTCGTAAGTCAGCTCCAGGCCGCCGCCGAGCATCATGGCGATGTGATTCGGATCGGTCGCGGGGGGCGGGTCCTTGTCGCTGTACGACGCGCCGAGGATGCAGCCGTCTTCACCGCGCCAGTCGATCAGGCAGTGCACCTGACTGCCGATTTCCGGCATGGCGTAGACGCGACTGCCGGTGCCCGAGGCCAGGGCGGAATTGACGCTGAGCCAGTACGACGACACGCCGTCCTCGTCTTCGAACTCGACGCGGGCCTGCGCCTTCTCTGGCTTCAGCTCGCGCACGATCCCGCGTTTGAACGGGCTGTTCTCGCTCATTTGCCTTCCTCCCTGACGCCGACCAGCTCGACGGCCGTGGTCATGCCGCTGCGGGTCATCTGATGGCGGGCGCGGAGCACGGAATATTTGCGATCCCAATGACCGTAGCCCGCGAGCTGTACGGACTGTCCGGCGAGCAGAATGGGATCGCCGACCAGCGTGAAGGTCGCGGTCCACTGGCGCAGGTTGGCCTTCTGCAGGCGGGACTTCGCCATGGTCCTGGCCTGCTCTTCGTTCTCAACACGATCGTCGATGCGCACGCGGTCGCCGGTTTTGACGTCCCGGTCCTCAACCTCCACGTCGATCTTCTTTTTCTGGTTGCCTTCCCAATACGTCGCCTGGGCCTTGCTGGCGGTTTTCGGTGCGTTGTAGGCCAGCTGGTAGGAGATGATTTCCCGGTCGCCGCGCGTGATCGTCCGCACCGGTTCCCGGCCGAACACATCCTTGCGCGGCATGAACACGACGCGCTTGCCCTTGACGGCGAAGAACGCGCCATAGTCCTCGGCCAGGCGCTTCAGGAACTCCAGATCGGTTTCGCGGCGCTGGGTGATGCGGCCGAAGCCGATGTCGGGCGGCGTGCCGACGATCTGCATGCCGTGCTCACCAGCCACCTTGCGGGCAATGTCGCCGAGCTTCTGGTTCTCGAAAGCCTTGGTCTTTTTGGTCCGGAGCGCCTTGTCCACGGGGACGGACTGGCCCTGGGTGCTGAAGGTGTCGCCACCCCGGCCGCCCTTGGCGCAGGGCTTGTCGACAAAGAACGTCCCGACCGGAACCAGCAGGCCGCCGCGATAGCCGAACTGGCCGTCCACCTCGTCATTGTGCTGGGGAGACCAAGCGTCGAACCACTTGCCCGAGGCGTTCTGCAGGTCGAGCTGGATTTCGTCCGCCTCGCCCTCGATGTTGTCGGTGAAGGTCAGCGACAGGACGTGGCTGGAAACGCTGTCCCACAGCGGCACGCCGTTATAGTTTAGCAGCGCCGTGGGCTGGCCGAGGTCGAGCGGAGCCGTGCGGGCGCCGATCATCGGAACCATGGCGGCAGGTCTTCTGGCGCGACGCGGCGGGCGGACGGCGGCAGCACCGGGATGCGCAGCTGCGTTCCCACGGGCAGGATTTCCGGGAGCGGCGAAAACGAATCGGCGAACAGGTCGCGGTTGGCGGCGATGATCGGGGCGTAATTGCTGGCGTCGCCATAGTAGCGCCAGGCGATATGGTCCCAGCGCTCCAGCACGCCAACCGTATGAAGCAGGTGGCTCATTTGCGCGCCCCGACGTTGAGCGACGATCCGGAGCTGATGCCGGCCGCGGCGGCGCGGGCGATCGTGGTGGCAAGGCCAACCAGATCCTGAACCGGGCATTCCAGCAGCGTCAGCGACGCTTCCAGCCTGACGACGCGGCCGGTCGGCGTGGTGCGCAGCGTCTTGATGTCGAGGCTTTCGATCAGATAGCGCGCGCCGGTGTAAGAGCCGCCGCCGGAGACGTAGGGCAGCGGCTGGCGGGCGTTCATGGCGCCCTGCAACTGGCCCAGCTCTGTCACGGGATCGCAGAATGATTCGTCAAAGAAGAAACTGAGCTTCTTCGCGTCCAGATCGTCGCCGACGTCCTGAACGACGGGCTTGCCGGTCGCCACGTTATGGCGGGCCAATGTGGCCTTCGCGGTTTCACCGGCGGCCGTTGGCCCGGTGAAGATGCCCATCCTGACGGGGCCAAGCCAGCCGAAGCCCATATCAGTCAAACCTCAGTTCGGATCGCCTGTCGGCCACCTCCTGCACCAGCCGGGAGATTTCGTTTTTGTGCTGTTCCAGCAGTGAGGCGAAATCTTCCCGGCTGGCTCCGGGGGGCAGGGTCACGGTTGGACTGTAGACGACGCTGACGCTGCCGCTGCCTGGCCGTGACAGGGGGGCGGCGCTGTCGCCGATCGCCGGCGCGGCGGCGGCTGCGCCAATGCCCATCGCCATGCCAGCCGCCGGGATGGCGGCGCGCATGCCGACTGCGACAGCGCGCACGGCGGCCACGGCCGGCTCTGGCCGGATGGCTGAAGCCAGCGTCTCCGAGAACCTGACGCGGTCGAGATCGGACAGCGCGCCGACCTTGGCCGGGCTATGGGGCAGGTGGTCGCGAATCTGCTGGGTGACGGCGGCGACGGCCGCGACGGCTGCGCCAGCACCAGCGCGGATGCCGCCGGCCAGCGTGGTCATCATCGCCACGCCCTGGGCGTGGAAATTGGCGGCGGTCAGGATGGCGCTGACCTGGGCGACGGCGGCCTGAGCAGCCGGCCCGAGGGCGTCAATCGCAGCCTGGGCCGCGCGCGCCTGTTCGCCGGCCGCGATTACCGACGCCTGCTGATTCTGGGTGGCGATGTTCTGGCGCGTGCTGGCGTCGCCGGTGACGAACTGCCAGGCCTCGACGATGGCGCTCCGGACGCGGCCGACGCCGTTGACGATGTCGTTGATCCGGTTGGTGACGAAACCGCCAATCGAATCGAACACGCTGACGAAAACGCCCCGGATGGTTTCGCCCACCTGCGTAATCGCCGCGCCGATGCTGGACGCCCAGCTGACAACCGTCTGGCTGATCGACGACAGGGCGCCGCCGATGCGCGAACCCATGTCGGCGAAGAAAGACAGCGTGCCTGACCATCCGGAAACCAGGGCGCTGCCAATCCGCCCGCCGAGGCCAGCGAACCAGTCGATCAATCCGTTCCATGCGGAGCGCGCCGTGTCGGCGATCGACGTCCAGAGATTGGACAGCCACGGGCCGATGCTGCCCCAGTTCTGATAGATGTAATAAGCGCCCGCCGCCACGGCGGCGATGGCGGCGGCCACGGCCAGCACCGTGAGGGTGACGGGCAGGGAAGCGGCCGAGATTGCGGCGAGACCCGAGGCAACGCCGGCCATCCAGCCGATGACGTTGAGGCCGACAAGGCCGGCGATGACCACATGCCAGCCGCCGAGCGCCTGCGCCACGGTATTGGCAGGGCCGGCAATGCTCTTCAGCGTTTCGAAAATGCCCTTCAGGTGCTGTTCGGCTTCGCCCAGCCGGCGCACGATGTCTTCGCCGATGGCGCGGGCCATCGCCTGCGCGCCCTCCAGGCCAGCGCCAGCCATCTGCCGCTGCAGGGCTTCCAGCCGTGGGCGGATGTAGTCATTGGCGACCACGTCGAGCGCCTGACCGACCAGATACTGTCCGGTGTTGATGGCCGAGGCGGTGACGCCGCTGACCGTTGCAGCCTTTTCCTGCTGTCGCCCGGCGTGGACATTGAGCAGTTCGTTGGCGGCCGCCGTCGTGGCGGCCTGGTCGCCGATCGGCAGACTAACCTGTTGGCCACCGCGCATGAAGCTAAGGGAGTTGTCGTTGACTTTGGCGCCGAGAATCCGAGCGAGCTGGCCGATGTCATTGTCGCGAACCGTTGCCGCATAGGCTTGGGCTACCTCTGCCAGCTGAACCTGATATTGGGGTGTGCTGGCCCCAATCGCGGTATCGCCGAGCCGGCGATAGAGAGCCCCGTCGCCAGCAATGCCAGCTTTGCTCAACTCTCCCTGCGCTGAAATCAGATCGCTGGAGCTAAACACGTTGCCAGCGCTGATGCTGGCCTGTTCGGCCGCCGCAACAGATGCTCGTGCTTTCTCTGCGCCAAGGGCATTGGTCGTGCTCAGCACCGCCTGATGCCGCTGTTCCTGCTGCCCCCACGCGCCATAAATGGTGTCGGTGAATCCCGTCGCGGCCTGGCCAATGATGCCCTTGATCCTGCCAGCAACGCTGACAAGGGCATTGATCACATGCGTTTTGACGCTGTCGGCGATGGCCGTGCCAAAGGCGACGGCGGCGGCCGAGGCGATGGCCCGCCAGTTGATGCCGGACAGGGCCTGCCCAACCCGGCGCCAACGGCTTTCGGTCTGGGCCACAACTTCGCCGGTGCGGGCCGTGGCCTGCGCAGCCTCCCGTTGCGCCTGCGCCGCTGCCTTCGTCGCAGCTTCCGTCTGGCGCGCGGCGCGGGCGATCGCCTCGGCCTCGCGCTGATGCTGGCGATACGCGTCCATATAGGGTTCGCGCGCAGCGGCCTTGCGGGCCTGATCCGCCCGTTCGAACTCGCGGTATGCGACGCGCCGCCGGGCAATCTCCGCTTCCAGCGCCTGCCGGCGTTCTGCTTCCGATCGCGCCGCCCGCTCGCTTTCGGCGCGCGCCTGTTGCTGCATGCTGGCTTCAGAACGGGCGACATTGGCGGCCGTCTGGTCAGTCGCTGCCTTTGTCGCCTCGGCCGCGCGCGTCTGTTCGGCCTGTGCCCTGGCCGCTTTTTCCAGTTCTTTTGTATGGGCGGTGGCGGCCTTGGTATTCCGCTCGGACGCGGCGGCCGTGTTCTGCATGGACTTTTCGGCCTTGGCCACGTCAGCCGCGACCTTGCCCTGATCCATGCCCTTCTGCGCCGCCTGCATCTGGCGCATGACTTCCATTGCCTTCGCGGCGTTTGCCTCAAAGAGCAGCGTGAAAGTCATGTCGGTCATGGCAGGCTCCTGTCAACGCCGGAGAAGGGGCTCAAAGAAGCCGCCCCAATAGAGCAGTCCACACACCATGAGCATTGAAGTGAAGGCGTCGTGGAAACTGTATGGCGAGCGTGGCTGGCCATTCAGTACGGCGAACGAAATGAGGTTGAACGTCATGAGCGCGAGATAGATGATCGGGGGCCAGATGCTCATGTGCGCCGCTCCCTGACAGCGCCGCCCATCGCCCTGGCGACGGTGAACGCGTCTTTGTGGGCGGTGGTTTCGCGCCAGTTGCGCGACGGCAAGTAATCCGCCCAGAAAGGGTCATCTAGGGCGGGGCAGAGCGGGCGGTCGCCCGTCAGATCACGATCTTCGACTGACGCCCGCAGCTCACGCCGCGCCTGTCGCCGGGTGCGCCGCCAGAACTGCCGCTTGATCCGCTTCAGATGGCCTGGCCGCCAGTTGAGCAGCCGCCGCCATCCGGTGAAGGCGTCGAACTCTTCATTGGTGAAGCGTGAACGCGTGCCCATCATGATCGCGGCTCCCGTGAAAACGTGGTGATGAACCGGGCGCGCAACGGGACCTTCTCACAAATCCCGCTGCGCGCCCGGCATTTCCCTCTATGCTGATCGCGGCTCCCCAACCTCGACCTCAGAGAGGAAAACGGATGAAAGTAACTGCCACGAATATTGAATTTACCCGGCTCGTCGACAATGGAATTGATGAGATCGAGATGCCAGAATTCGTAGTTACCTTCCAGATTGGCAGTCATAATCAGACTGTTGAACTTCGATTTACCGTAGATACGGTCAAGACAATGGGGGACGCTTTGTCAGAAGCAAGGAAGCAGCTGGCAGAGTTCGCTGACGAACTAAAATTCGAAGCCCAAGCCGGCGCTATGGGGCACCGACGCCTCGGTTAGTCCTTTCGCATTCCGCTCCTGTGAATCGCGCACTCGGCGTCGTACCCATCGGCGCCGAGCTTTCGCAGGATTTTCCTGATCTGCTTCTTTCCCATGTCGCGGCGGACTGCATACGAAACCAGGGCGCAGGCAATATCGGTTTCGGGAGATCGGCCGCGAAACGGAACAGCCTGATCCGTGGCGACCAGATAGGCCCGGATACCTGCTTCAACCATCGTACCAAGCCCAAGAAAAGCCTCAGGCTCAGAGGCAATAAGCTGCTTGATACTTTCATCAGTTTCGCCAGGGGCGGCGAGGCGGAAGGCGCTCTCCATCGCAGCTGTGACGCCAGCCGGATCAAGCTTGAAAGGCGCGCCATCTGCTTCCTGCTTAGCGTCAGAACTGGTCATGAAATGGCCCTCAACTCTGCCTTTTCGCCGCCTCGGCCAGCAGCTTTTCGTAGGCGGCTTCCCGCTCTACCCGCCATGTGAATTCGTCGATCGACATGGCGGATAGTTCCGAATGGCGGTAGCCGCAGCGCAGCATGAACGAATGATCATGCGGGCCGGGCCACCGCTTCGGCGCGGTTACGCCTTCCGATCGTTTCCCGTGTCGGCCACCTTGCCGCCGAACATCCGGCCCGACAGCGCCAGGTGGTCATCAGACGGGATCAGCTCGCGATAGTCGCCGGCCCGCAACTTCTCGCCGTCGAAGGCGCAGACGGTGATGATGTAATAGAGATTGATCAGGGTCGGATCGTCGCCAGCCATCCGCTGGGCGCGGGACCAATCCTCATAGCCCCGGAACTGGGGGTAGGTGACCACCACCCCGGTATTCGGCAGGGTGAAGCTGTGATCGCCGGTCGTAGCTTCCTTGTGCCGGCGCAGGCGGGCGAGAACGCCGCTATCGTTGTCGTTCACGTCGGTCATGTCTACCCTTTCAATGACAGGTATTCTGCGGTCGCGGGCGCACCCGCAGTTCAGTCGGTGGCGTCAGTAGGTCGGCCAGACATCGATGCCGTTGGCCCGGTTGATCTGGGCCATGACATCGACTTCGCGCGTCGGAATTGGATTGCGGGAATTGCGCTCGACAAAGCGGAGGGCGGAATATTCAAACGCGCCCTTGAAATCATTGCCGAACTTGATGGAACCGGCGTCGTTGCTGCCAACCAGCATGGTTAGATGCCAGGTGCAGCGGAAGCCTTGCTCGATGATCAGCCCGTCCGGCCCGAAAATGTCGGTGTAGCCGTCCAGCGTCAGCGATACCGCCCGGTTCGGCACCGAGAACAGGGCGGTGACGTCCGGATCAAGCCACTGGCTGTCACCCTTGCCCTTCATGGACTTGAGCTGGCGCGAAGGAACCTCAAGCTCGGCAACCATGCCAAGCGAGGCGTGCTTGACCGTCTCGTATTCCAGCTTGGGCACGTCGATGGATTTGAAGCGGCCGACGCACCGGTTGTCGTTCAGGTAGACTTCGGCATTGGTGAGCTGGCCGATCTTGACCGCGTCCATGACGATATCCTTTCAGGCGGGCGCGATCAGGCCGTGAGGCCGAGCGCCGTGGTAACGAAATCCAGATTGGTCGAGGCTTCGATCGTGGCGCGGTGCATGATGCCGACCGGCTGGCGCTCCAGCTTCCAGAACACCTGACCATTGCCGACAATGCTTTCGGCCGTGGTCTTTTTGCGGTCGAAATAGAAGGTGCCGCCGTACAGCCAGGCGCTGACGTCGTCGGCGCGGGACTTGCTGGCGAGGTACTTGTTCACTCGCTCTTCGATCAGGCCGAGCCGGGTCGGGATCGCGCCCTTGTCGGTGTAGGGCAGCATGTAGAACAGGACGGCGTCATCAATCGCGTCCAGCACCGTCTGGGCATGCAGCCAGGCTTCGGTGTTGTGCACGGTCGGCCAGGCCGACGATGATGCGCCCCACGTCCGGATGCCTTCCGCATACGTGGTCATCGTGGTGACGATGCCCTTTTCGTTGAGCAGGTTGGTGTCCGTGTCGTAGCGGCCCGGCATATAGACGATGTCGGTTTCCGTGCCCGACACGTCGGTCATCAGCCGGTTAGAGGGCGAGGCCTGCGGGCCTTCGTCGGACACCACCTGGTTCCAGACGCCAGCGAAGTGCTGCGAATACGGCTGCAGCGCCTGCTCTGCGGTCACCGGATCAAGCGCCGACAGCTGCGGATAGCAGTAAACCATCCGGTCGCTGGACGTGGCGAATGGCTGCGTCGCGCCGCGCGCCTCCACGGCGCCCTGTACGGTGAGACCCGGCGTCAGATCGCAAACAGCGTGACCCTTCACGTTGTTCGCCACCTCCAGCATCTTCTGGCGCACGCCCGTCAACTCGGTGAAGCGGGGCGCGATGATGCGACGGGGGAAGAAACCGAAGCGGTTGTAACACGTGTAGGCGACCTCAAAGCCGGAACGCTTGCCGGCTGGGGAGATGGCGCCCACCATGTCGGCGGCGGCGATCTTCGTCGGGTCGGGGTCCGTGCCCTCTTTGTGAACGTCCGGATCGAACACGTTGTTGACGACGATCGTGCCGACGCCCTGACCCTTGTCTTTGTTGAACATGGCGTTCAGGGCTTCGGGCAGCGAATAGCCTTCGGTCGCCGGCCCCAGCAGCTCCGCGATCTGCTCGCGGCGGCGGATGATGATCGGCTGGTTGATATAGGCCTTCCGTGCCTCCGCATCCTCATGCACAAGGTGGATTGGAGCCGCGCCCTGCACCCACGTCACCGCCATCTTCTGATCGGTGACCACGCCGCCTTCGTCGGCGATGCGGATGATTTCGGGGCCGTGATGATAGTTCTCGCCCGCCATGGCCTGTTACTCCTGCTCCTGCGCCGGGACGGCCACGTCGGGGGTCCGCGTTTCGGCCTGTTGCTCCACTCTGGCTCCCGCGCGCGCGGGGCGTGAGGTGTCCTTGACGGGAGGCGCAGCGGATTTTGTCACCGGCTTCAGCCACTCGCGGCCGATCCACGATTTCACCAGCGGATGGTCTTCCGGCAGGGCGTAGTTTCCGCCATTCCTGACCGCGCCCTCAAAGCCGGGGACGGACAACGTCTGGAACTGACCGTGCCAGGTGAAGCGGCTCATGCGCGGTTTGCTCATAGGTAAGTCCTCTGCTGGGGAAGCGGAGCGACCGCGCGCAGGGAGGCCGCGAAGGAAATGACGTAGTCCCAGATGCCGTCGTTCTCGCTGACGAGACCGTCGCGCAGTACGGCGAAGGGGGTGGAGCCATGGACGCTCTTGCCCTGAAGGGTGATGCGGGATGAATCGACCAGCGACGGCGCGCCGAGGCGGCCGGTCAGGCCCCGGACCATCAGATGGACGTCTATGGTGACGCGCCGCGTCTGCCAGATGCCGTCTGAGGTTTCCGGCGCCCGGTAGTCGGACCCCCGGTAGTGCACCAGCGCAGCTGCTTCGTGTTCGCCCAGGTCGAAATCCTTCACCCGGTCAGGCATGATCGCCACATGCACGTCGCGCGGCAGGCCAGCTTCGAACAGGTTGACGATGGCCGAGACAATCCTGTCGGTCTCGCCCATCCCGGCGGCGGTCGCGGCGCTGCGATTGCCTGCGGCGATATCGGGGGCGTCGGTCATGTCAGCCATCCCGTCAGAATCTGCGGCGCCCTGACGGGTTCGCCGCGCACCACGACTGGGTCCGGCGCGCGACCGGCGGCCGAGCCGTCAATCGTCAGGTCGCCATCCGCGATCTGGTCGAGCAGCTTCAGGGCCGCCTGATAACGCTTGTAGGTTTCGTCCTGGACGCCGGACTGGTCGCCCGTCTTGTAGCGGAGGCGGTAGGTGGCGATGTCCTGATGGATGCCAAGCAGGATTTCCGGAGCCGGCGAGGGCAGCACCGGGAACCGTGCCGCCAGTCGCCCGCTGACCAGCGACGCGCCGAACGACAGCGCGCCCTCAATCTTCACCGTATCCAGCTCGCGTTCACCGCGCGGGCCAGAGCCGGCGACATTGTCGGCCTCGGTTGGGCCGATGCGGGCGACATATGCGTCAACGGTCAGCAGGGACATCGGATCACTCCACGCGGCGCGGGTTACGCCAGCTCGGCCCCGAGAACGCCAAGTTCCTGCAACCGCAGCGCATCGTCAGGCGTCAGCAGGATTTCGTCGGCGTCGGGATTGGCGGGCGCATACCGCACGCCGTCATGGTCGAGGGGCGACAGCACCGGGTAGCGCCGCAGGTCCGCGACGCCGGCCGCCCCGCCGGAGCTGGCGGCGGCCGGAGTGGCCGCCGCGTTGCCCGCAGTTTTTCGGGGCTTCGCCGCCATCAGGCCGCATCCTTGAACAGGAAGCCCGCCTCGGCGCCGGTGATGTAGGGCAGCTCTTCATCCGTCACCGGATAAATCCAGCTTTTCGCATTGCGCTCGTGATAGGGCGTTTCCACAAACGGGCACCCGCGCAGGCGATAGGTGTAGCCGTAGGAGGGCGACAGGTAGTCGCCGCTGCGGTTGACGTAGGCCAGGATGGCGTCACCGCCCCAGATGTCCTGGGCAGGTTCACTGTCGGCGGCAGTGTCGGGCAGATAGATGGCGTCGCCTGAGACCACCTCCGCCACCTCGAAATATGACGCCAGCATCTTCGTGGTGATGCTGTCGCTGGAGACGTACTTGAACTTCTCCTGCACCTTTGGATGATTTTTCAGGGCGCTGAACACTGCCGGGCCAAGCACCATGACATTGGGCCGAAGGCCGATCATCCGCCGCACAGCATCACGGGCGGCGTCGACATCCTTGCCCGGCGTGCTGTCGGGATCGCTCCACTTGGACGCGCCTGCCAACGTCAGCTTGTTGTTGGCGCCATAGGTGTTCAGATCGCGGGCCTTCGTCGCCACCTCAATTTCGAGGTTGAGCCCAAAGACGTTAAGCACGCGCTCCACGGAAATCTTCGCGAGATCGAAGCCCGGCACCTTCAGTGCCTCTTCCTGATTTTCCACCGGCACCGTCGCTTCCAGACTGTCCTGAGGAAGGGCGACAGGGTCGGAGGCATAGCCGTACTGGATGCGCGCAGTGGCGGCGCCCGGCGCGCGGCGGGTGTTGATCTTGCGGAAGTCTTCCTTGCCGAAGCGGATCACCCGCATGGAACGGTTCGGAATGTCCACGACGGGCGCGAGGCGGTCGTAGATGTACTGGGCGTTGCGATAGCCGCGCGCGTGGGTGGACAGGATGGGCTCAATAACGGCCGCCTGCTGGGGATTCATGCCCGACATATGAGGATGCTCCGGAGTGATGCTGCGGGTGAGGCGGTGCGATCAGCGCCCGAGAAGGACGCGGACGAACTCTCCATCGGCGGCCGTGGTGAGCGCGCGGCCGATCGGATTTGCGGGCGTGGCGCCGCCGGTCTTTGCCCCGCCGGTCGCAGACGAGATGACACGGGCGCCCTTTGTGATGGCGCCGGTCGCTTTCAGCACGGCCACGCCCAGCACCTTGCAGGTGACTTCGCGCCCGGTGATCTGGCTGAACTGCGAGACGCCGAACACGGGTTCGTCCTCGGCGGCCGGATCGCCGTCGAAGGTGACGCAGGTCTGCGCGGGCACGGAGGCGGTCGCCGTGATCGGCAGGTTGAGAAGGTCGATTTCGGCATACATGCGAGGTGTCCTCGGTTCGGCGCCTGAAGGCTGACGGGGAGGGCGCGCCGGTCAGCTGACCGCCGCAACCGCCTGTTCGAAGGTCGCGCCGGGGTTCTGCTTCTGCCAGGCTTCGATCTTCGCCAGACGGGCGAGACCTGTGGCGTCCACCGCGCGGCCGTCTGGCGACGCGAACGACACGGTTGCCTGGGCTTCGGCGGGCTGGCGGCCGGCGAACTCGCCGAACGACACCACGACGGGCTGATCGGCGAGGATGGCGCGCACGGCGTCGGCCGGAGACTGGGTGATCTGCGCGTCGCCCTCGGCGAACGACACGGTTCCGGCGGCAGCGGCAGGCTGGGCCTCCAGGGTGTCCAGCAGCGCCACGACGCGGGGCTGCGAGGCGGCGATCAGCTTGCCTTCCTTGATCAGCCCTTCAGCGAACGCGACGTTCTGGTCATGCTGAAGCAGGGCCTCGCGCTTGCGGACTTCCGCTTCGCGCGCATCAAGTTCCTTCTGGCGCTTCTCGGCGTCAGTCATGGTCTGCTCCGTTGTTGGGGAATTGGCTGGGCGTTGCTGCTCATTCAGCCAGTTGGCCGGGTCGCCAAACTCAAAGGTCAGGGCGCCGTCGTCGGTTGCAAACGACACCGGCTTCAGGCCGGAGACGGCAGGCGCAACCGCGCCGAGGAAGCCGATATGCTTTGGATACCAGGCACCAGGCTTGGGGTTGTTCGGCGCGCCGGGCGCAAACAGGGACAGGGAAATGTTCTTGTAGCGCTTCGCCGCCACCGCCTCGCCAAAGGCTGGCGCGATGTCGCCGACGTCCGCAACCAGCCGCTGGCTGGCTTCGTCATAAGAGAAGGCCTTCGCCCAACCATAAGCGGCGTCTTCCGTCTTCGGGTGCCCGACGACGGCCGGCGTTTCATAGACGGCCGGATCGTAAGCGGCGGCGATGCCGCGCAGATCCTCGGCCGTCATGGTGACGGACGCGCCGGACATGGGCGTGAAGGTGCCCGGCCTGAAGACTTCAATGCGTTTGGTGGTTCCGGTCATTGCGGCCTCTCTGTGGAGACCTCGACCGTAGGGGACCGCGCATGGGCGGATCAGGTGGCGATGACGGGGGACGCGTCATCGCAAATCGCCGCGTCGGGCGACGTCAAAATCCATACCCCAGGCGCTGGAAAAACGCCAGGGGCGGCACCCGGCGGCGGGATAGGTGATTGCGTCGATTCTAACGCCGGTTCTAACGGGGGGTAGCGCGCGCCGGGTGTGACGACAGCCTGCACATCATCGTGGCGGCTGGCGGGGGCTTGAAATCAGTCGTGGTTGGAGACCGTCACGGCTTGGGTTTTTCCGTTTTCCCTCTCGGCAATCTCGACCTGCACATGGTCCCGACAAGTCCACGTGAATGAATACAGTTGCCCCGCGATATATCGTGGTGCTGGCGGTTCGCGACATTCACCGTCAGGGAAAATCTGCCCCCAAGTGACAGAGCGCCCTGCCGTTGATGACAGAAGCCAGTGAACATAGAAGGTCCGGTCACCATTCAGGCGCGCAGCGTATCGCTCATTCCGCTCTTTGTTTTGGAAATTGCAAAATGTCACCGTGCCACCGGGATTCTCACAGCGTTCAGGCTGACCGAGCGCCGCTTCCAATTTGGCGCGCGGCTGGCTCAATAGTTTGGGCAAAACTGCTGGATCAAATGAATCTGCAATAGCCGGCAAGGTTGCAAGACACATGGCGCAAGCAGTGATGATGGATTTCATAGTGCCCTCCCAACCCACTTGGCGCGTCCTATAACCCGTAACTGCTCTGCATCTGCCTTTGATATTTCAATAGACCTATAGCGATCATTGTCTGATATCAACTCAAAGCCACCGTTAAACAAGGGCATGACGCGCTTTATCATCGCCAACTCACCAATGACTAAAGCATATATGCCTTCCGCGCTTAGTTCAGTCATGGCCGTATCAATTAGTACGTCATCACCATCGCGAATGGTATTTTCCATGCTGTCGCCGTCAGCTTGCACGATGTGAGCTTTATCAGGCTTCACGCCAAGCTTGCGGATCAGGCTGAGCGCCATCGGAATCCGCTCTACCTCTTGTTCCTGGTCGTTACACCGACCGATTCCCGCTGACAGCCGTACGGCCAAACGTGGGACAAAAACGACATCTTTGTCCTCATTTTCGTGGCGTGACGGAGGCGTGATCCCAAGAATGAACCAGTCAGGGTTCATTCCTGTCACTGAGGCGATCTTCACCATGTCATCGGCCGTGGGGAATGTTTCCCCCCGATAATAGCGTTCGATCGTTTTGTCAGACACTCCGAGGGCTTCCCTTAAGTCAGCCCGGACGTTCTTTCCTTCGACGGCATGCCAAAGCCGCTCCCCGAAGGTGGCAAACCCACGCCGGCGTCGGCTGGACGATTCTGTCATTGGATGGACATTCCTGGTTGACTTAAACACCCATTTTTGTCTAAATCAGACAAGTCTGATCGCACAAAGATGGGTATCATGGAATCAACCCCCATGCGAGATACAAACTTGTCGCCTGGCTGGCATCATCAGGACATTCTTGCCGCTGTTCGGAAGACAGGTACGTCACTTCGCGCGCTTTCTCTTCAGCACGGTTTTGGAGCATCCACGCTCCAGGCATCGCTGTACAAGCTGCATCCGAGAGCGCACGCGATCATCGCCCGCTCAATCGGTCAAAGATGTCATGCGCTTTGGCCGCACTGGTACGATGAGGCGGATCGCCCAAGACACCTGACGCCGTACCAGCGCATTGCCCTTTCTCGCGGTAAGACGAGGAGGGCGGCATGAGCGGTCAGGATAGCGTCACCATCAAGCTCGCCCTCGACCGGATCGCGATTGTCGATCGGCTGCGCCCAGCGTCGCCGGAAGCGGTCGAAGAAATCGCCACCTCCATGGAGGCGCGCGGCCAGCTCGCACCGATCATTGTTCGCCCGATCCCGCCCGTGCAAGGGCGTGACCATGCGCTGGTCGCTGGCCTGCATCGCATCGAAGCCGCCGCCAGTCTCGGATGGACAGAGATTGAAGCCGTCATCCGACATCTGGATGCGGACGGCGCCCGGATGGTTGAGATCGACGAGAACCTGCGTCGGCGGGAACTGAGCGTCATCGACCGCAGCGTTTTCCTCCATGAGCGCAAGCAAATTTGGGAACGGATGTATCCGGAAACCCGCCATGGTGGTGATCGGCTGTCCGATGCGAGCAAGTCGCAACCGTTGCGACTTGGCCAAGGCGAATTATCGCAACCGTTGCGACATGTTCGCTTCACCCGGGAAGCAGCGGAGGCGAGCGGCCTTTCTGAGCGCTCTGTTCAGATCGCCGTCGCCATCGGCGGTCACCTGACGCCAGAAACCCGCGACGCCCTGCGTGGTTCTGATTTCGAAGGCGCAACCCGTGTGCTGCATGCGCTCGCCGTCGAAAAGCCAGCCGATCAGATCGCCATCGCTAACAAGCTGCTGGACGGCGCGAAGACCGTGGACGCCGCGAAGGCCGCGCTGGGGATTGCGCCCGCACGCCCTGCCAAACCCACTGACCCAGAGGCGAACTACAAGGCCCTGTCAAAGGCCTGGCTCTGCGCCAGCGACCATGACCGGCAGCGCTTCATCGCCATGCTCAAGGCTACCGGGGAAGTCTGATGCAAACGTGGTGGTCAGCAGGCGACATCGTTGCAGCCGGCATTGCGGACATGCCGCAGAACATGGCGGCCGCCTCTGACTGGATCGGGGCGATGCGCCAGCGGATGCCCGAGCTTGTCTTGCCCAGACCGGGAAAGGGCGGCGGCTACCTGATCAACGTTCGTGCTTTTCCGGAAGCCGTCCGGCACGAGCTGGAGAACCGTGCGCAATCCACGGCTCTGGTCGCCGCCGAAATGCAGGAGGTGGATGCAGCGGCGGAGACGCAAAAGCGTCAGATCGGCGCGCAGGTCACCCGCAATCTGACGGCGCGTCAGCGCCAGACCATGGAAGCGCGGGCCGCGCTGCTGCTGGAGATCGAGCGCCGGGCGCTGGTATCCGGCAAGGGCCGCAAGGCGACGGCGGCGCAGATCGTCGTCGCTCTCAAGCATGGTTGCGCTGACGCTCAGCTGACCGATCTGGCGCGCCGCGCCAACGACCGTAGCGGCGGCAAGGCCACCGTTGGCCTGCGCTCTATCCTGTCGTGGTTTTCAGCCCGCGAAAGCGGCGGCGTGCCGGCCCTGGCGCCAGCGCTCAGCCGCTCCAAATCCGATCTTCCTGCATGGTTTGAGGGCTTTGTGATGCACTATTCCCGCCCATCAAAGCCAACGCTCACCGAAGCGCTCGACGACTATCGCAAAACCCTGCCGCCGGGCGCGCCATGTCCGAGCATCGACCAGGTGCGCCGCGCAATGGACCGGCTCAGCGCTGTTGAGCAAGCGAAAGGACGCGAGGGCAAGATCGCCATCCGGCGCTTGCAAGCCTACGTCTCCCGCGACGCCTCCATGTTGTTGCCGACATCCGTATATGTCGCGGACGGCACCACAGCGGATTGGGAGGTAGCTCACCCGATCCACGGCCGCCCGTTCAAGCCGGAAATCACGTCGATCATCGACGCGGCGACGCGCGCCTGCGTCGGCTGGTCGGCAGGCCTTTCGGAAAGCACGTGGGTTGTGGCCGACGCCCTGCGCCGCGCGGTGCAGCGGTTCGGTGTTCCCGCCATCTTCTATTCCGACCGTGGTCCTGGCTATCGCAACGCCGCCATGGATGCGCCACTGGTCGGCATTCTGTCCCGCATGGGCGTCACCCATGACCTGACGCGGCCCCGTAACGCCCAGGCCAAGGGCAATGTGGAGCGCTTCCAGCGGTTGTGGGTTCGCGTCGCCAAACGCAATGAAACCTATACCGGGCGCGACATGGACCGCGAGGCGCGCCTTGCCGCCTACAAGACAACGCGCCGGGAAATCGCCCTGTTCGGCGCCAGCCGCACGCTGCCCGAGTGGTCGGACTTCGTCTGGGCCGTCGAAGACGCCATTCAGGAATACAATAACCGGCCGCATCGTGGTTTGCCGAAGATCACGTGTCCGCACACCGGCAAGCGCCGGCATGCATCGCCGGCCGAGGCATGGGCCGCGCACGTGGGACAGGGCTTCCAAGCCATCGTTCCGGACGCGGCCGAGCTGGCGGACATGTTCCGCCCCTACGAAATCCGCAAGTGCAGCCGCTGCACGGTCAAGATCAACAACAACACCTATTTCTCGCAGGCGCTGGAAGACTGGCACGGCAAGGATGTCATCGTCGGTTACGACATCGCCGATGGCTCGCAGGTGTGGGTCCGCAAGATCGATATCGTGGACGGCGAGCGCGAGCCGGGCCAACTGATCTGCGTCGCCGGATTTGAAGCCAACACCGTCGACTACGTGCCGAAAAACCGCCTGCAGAAGGCAGAGCGGGACCGCTACCGGGGCCGCGTCCGGCGTGTCGGGGACAAGCTGGCGGAAATCGAAGCCGAGTTCAGGCCGCTTGGCGTCATTGACGGTGGCGCCGGTGACCGTCCGGGCCAGCTGTCAGGGGTTGCACGGCTGGCGCCGCCGCTGGCGGCGACCCCTGATCCTGAAGCCGATCTGCCACTGGTCGCCGTGGCGCCTGCGCCGGTTGAGACGCGCATGAGCGCGAATGGCCGGCCGATCTTCGCCGACGACATCGCCTTCGCGCAATGGGTCGTCGCCCATCCGGATGCGGTCACCCAGACCGACCGCGAATTCATCCGCTCTGAACTGATGGATCACACCTCCCGCTCGCTGCTGGCGATGCGCGGCGTGGACATCGACGCACTGCGCGCTCTCGCGCGCGATCCGAACGAACGGGCCGCCTGATCCCGACAGGGGGCGGCGACCATTCTTCTGCATGTCCGGGGACAGACATGAAAACAGCATTCATTGAGACCGAAAACTCAGCACGATTTCAGACGGCGCTCAAGGAAATGGCGCGCCGGGGCGCGTCAGAGGCCTGCCTGATGGTGGTCGATGGCGAGCCGGGCCTTGGCAAGACGACGGGGCTTGATCGCTGGGCGACGCAGACGGGCGCCCTGTATCTGCGGGCGAAGAAGGAATGGACCCCGTCGTGGTTCATGCGCGATCTGCTGGCGGAGTTTCGTATTCCGGCCCCGCATTCCTTCCAGAAAGGCTTCGGCCTCGCAATGGAAGCGCTGATGCAGCGCCAGTCTTCGGCCGCGATGGCTTCGCGTCAGTTTGGCGTCGTGATCGACGAGGCTGACCATATCTCGCGCTCTGCTGAGATTATCGAAAGCATCCGCGACTTCAGCGATATCGGCGACATTCCCTTCATCCTGGTGGGGATGGGGCGCATTCGCACCAACCTGACGCGGTTCCCGCAGGTGGCGTCGCGCATCAGCCAGTACGTCAAGTTTGAGAAAGCCAGCCTGGCGGACGTGCGGCGGATGGTGGACGGCCTGTGCGAAGTGCCGGTTGCCGATGATCTGGTCGCTTTCATCCTGCGCGCCACCGATGGCTACAACCGCGAAATCCTTGAAGCCATCGCGTCGGTCGAGCGGTTCGGCAAGCGCAACGGCGCGACGGCCGAAAACCCGGTGAAGCTCGCGGCCATGGCGCGTCAGGTGCTGATCCATGATCGCCGCACTGGCCAGGCCATTCACGTTCCGGAGGCGGTGTGATGGCCGTCAACGATTCCCATCAGGTCGCCATCCTCGGCGCTATCGGCAACGGCGAAACCACTCTGGATGCGCTGGTTGCTCATCTGCCCATCAAGCGGGCGGCGATCGTCCACGCAACCAGCAAGCTCGTCGGGCGCGGCCTCATTGTCCGTATTCGCCCGGGGCACTTCGCCCTTGCCCATGAGGGCAAGGTGTTTCTCGCCGAGGGCAGGGCGATCAAGGTTGGCGTGACGCGCTCGCCACGGAATGGACCCTACAGGCACAATTCGTTCACCCAGCGGGCATGGAACGCCATGCGCATCCGCAAGCGGTTCACCGTGCCCGAAATCGCGATGCTCGCCGCGTTGGAGACGGACAAGGCTCCGGAAGATCGCCTCAGCATCTTTTTCCGGCGGCTGGCGGATGTTGGATACCTCTCTGAACGGGCCGAGCGTGCTCCTGGCGTGTCGCCCCTGTCGCGCGGCCGGATCGTCTGGACGCTGACGAAAGACACCGGGCCGGTGGCGCCATCCGTGATCGGCCGCATCAATATCCGCGACCACAACACCGGCGAGGATATCCGGCGCGAGGCCGCGTCATGATGGCCTATCCGCAACTCGACGACGCCGCCATGGCGATCCTTCAGCAGGCCATATCCGAGGCTGGCTCCATCGCCGCTGTGGCGCGGCGGCTTGGGTACAAACGGCCCAGCATCTCCCTGGTGTTGGCCCGCAAATATCCTGGCGACACCCGGCGTCTGCGCGCCCAGATCGTCGAGGCCTTCGGCGGCCAGCAGCACTGCCCGTTTCTTGGCTCTGACATCGCGGCCAGCGCCTGCCGTGATTTTCGCACCCGTCCATTGCCGACGTCGCGCCGTGCCGAAGCCCGGCACTGGCAGGCATGCCGGCAGTGCCAGTTCAACCCTGAGCGGAGGAAGCACGATGACGGCGCTTTCTGACACCCAGCCGACCAACCTGACGCAGGTTCTGGACATCATCCACGGCCTGTTCGCGGGGGGTGAGGGCTGGATGCACATCAATCCCGGCATGCGCAGGCATATCGCCGGCGCCATCCACGAAATTCGCGGTCGTGTCGGTCAGCTGGAGCAGTCCGCTGGCCCGGCCGCCGACACCATCGACCTGCGCCACCTCGCAGCGCAGCCCGGCAGCAACCTGGTCGTTTTGCCCGTGCGCGACCTGCCCCAGAAGGATTCCTGAAATGAACGAACAGATCGACGCCGGGCGGCCCGGCGCTGTCGAGATCGACGGCAAGACATACATGCGCGACGCCAGGGGCGCGCTCCAGCCGGTTTCGACCGTGAAGCCCCAGCACCTGCTGGAAGATGAAATGGTCCGCAACGTGTTTGGCCACGCCGACGAATTGTCAGCGCGCATCCGCCGGTTCAAGGGTCACACCTTCGCTGATCTGGCGGCCTTCCAGAGCCTGCTGGAACAGAACTACGGCGCCCGTGCTGGTGGGCCGAAGGGCAACGTCACCTTCATGAGCTTCGACGGCACCCTGAAAATTCAGGTGCAGATCGCTGACCAGCTCGACTTCGGCCCTGAGCTACAGGCCGCCAAGAAGCTGGTGGACGAGTGCCTTGTTGAATGGGGTGCGGAAAGCCGCCCGGAACTGCGGGCGCTGGTCAACCGCGTTTTCAACGTCGAGCGCCAGCAGATCAACCGCGCCGAGCTGTTCAGCCTTCTGCGGCTCGAAATCGACGATCCGCGTTGGGCGCGGGCCATGGAAGCCATCCGTGACGCCATCCGCGTCGTCGGCACCAAGCAATACGTGAGGTTCTACCGGCGCGATGACGAAGGTGCGTCCTGGGAGGCCGTGACCATCAACCTTGCAGCGGCGTGAGGGAGGAAGCCAATGACGACGCCTTATCAGCCCACGGTCAAGTCTTCCTCCGAGCGTCACCGGGCGCCGGTCGTTCCACTGGCGCGGCGCATCCCGAAAGGCTCGCCGGTCAAGGTCAGCACGTTCGACTGGGAGCGGGGCGACATGACCTTCCGCGCCACTGTGACTGGCGCGACCTCCGACAGCCATGTCCGCATCCTGACAGACGATGGCCTGGTGTTCGCTGTGCCCGCCTCTGACTGCGAGATCATCCATGAGGACGGGGTGACATGAGCATCCCGCTCCTGGCTGCGCGCCGCAGCCACTGCCGCTGGTTCGTGCCGACGCCCGAGCCAGTCCGGTCGGGGCGGGAGAAACACCGGCCCGACGCATTCGGCGACCGCCACGTCTGCGGCGCCACGGTGAAACCCGGTTCGTCGTACTGCCCGGAGCACTGCCTCCGCGTCTACGACACCAGAGCATCCGGAGACCGGAAATCATGAGCAATCCAGCGATGGCAGACGTTGCCGATACGGGCGTCGCCGCAGACGAGCTGAAGCAGTTCATCGAGCGGCTGGAGCGATTGGAAGAGGAAAAAGCCGGCATTGCTGGCGATATCAAAGAGGTGTTCGCCGAGCTGAAGGGGCGGGGCTTCGATTCCAAGGCGGTGCGCCACATCCTCCGCATCCGGAAAAAGGATCAGGCAGAACGGCAGGAAGAGGACGCGATCCTTGAACTGTACCTGCAGGCATTGGGGATGGCGTGATGACGGACGCTCTTGACCTGATCACGGTCGGCCTCGCCAACGCGGAGGCCGTCGCCGCCCACGAAGCCCGGTCAGCTGAATGGCTGTCGGGATACCGCGCCGCCCTGAAGGGCCTGAAGACGAACTACCAGGCGCTGCAAATCACCAGCCGGCGGCCGATTGAAACCGCCCCCAAGGATGGCACCCGCCTTCTGTTGATCTGGAAACCCTTCAGCTGGGTGTCCGAGCACGTCGAGCTGGGGAAATGGAAGGGCGATCTGGGCTGGTGCAACACCTACGGCCATCCGTTCAGCAGCCCGCCAGCGTTCTGGATGCCGCTTCCGGTGGCCGCTGCGGAGGGCAGGGCATGACCAGTATCTTCTGGCGCCCGGAAGAGGCGTCTCTGAAATCCTTTCGCTCCACCACCAGCTCCAGCGGAGCGTCCACCCTGGTCATCACCTTATCGGTCGATGATCCCATGCAGCTTGGCCACCTCATCAGCGACCTGAGGGACATCCAGCACGAGCAGGATGCAGCGAAGAAAAAGGCCCAGAAGCAGAGGAAGAGCAGCAACGCACAACCTGCGTTGCCGAAGCCTGCCGGGCTTCTCACCTATGGGGACGATAGATGAACAGTCATGTCCGCCAGATAATCCAGCCAGCGCAGATCCGCGCCATCCACGTCCTGAAAGGGCAGGCCGCCATCGGCGATGGCGCCTACCGCGACCTTCTCGCCAGCCATGGCGTCAGCAGCTCGAAGGAACTGACGGCGGCGCAGGCTGGGCGGCTGATTGACCAGCTGCGCGGCATGGCTCCGCGCACCGCAGCCCATGCGCGCGCCGTGCCGATGACGGGGAAATATGGCCCGATCATCCGGGCGCTCTGGATCGCCGGTTACAATCTTGGCGTTGTTCAGGACAGGACGGATGCGGCTTGCTGCGCGTTTGTCGAGCGCCAGACGAACATCCAGCGCACGGTCTGGCTCACCGATCCGAAAACGGCGACGGCCGTGATCGAAGCCCTGAAGGCCTGGCTGGCCAGGACGGCGGACGTGGAATGGCCTGGCAAGGCCAGCGCCTCGCTGGAAGAGCGCAAGCTGGCCGTCATCCGCGCCCAGTGGGCGCGGCTTCAGGCCATAGGCGTCGTGTTCGCTGCGGGCGGCGGCGGCCTGCAAACCGTCATTGAAACTCATATCGGCCGGGACCTGCGTCGGGTGGACGATCCCAGCCTGACTGCGGTCGAGCTGGATGGCGTGTCCCGCATGCTCGGCCGCCGTATCCGTGCGGCGATGAAACCGAACACCCGGAAATCCGCCGCGTGAACCATCCGGACGGGCAGGTGGAGCCATCGGCTCCCTGCCGAGGTATGCAGGCCATGACCAGCATGTTTGTCAAAATCCCCGACCTTGCGGAGAGCATCAGGCCCGTGGCCGAGCACCTTGGCGTGGACGCGGCGCGGGCGCTGGTCGCCGCCTTCGGCGGCACGGAAGTTTATGTCCCGGCGACGTTGCGTGACGATCATCCCCTGACAGTAATCGGCCATGACCTCGCCGTCGCCCTGTGCCGTAACTTCGGCGGCGAGGTTGTGGCCGTTCCGAAGGAAATGCTGACGGCAGCGGCGCGACACAGGTTGGCCGGTGAACTGGCGAAGGAGGGCATGCGCACTGCCGAGATCGCCAGGACGCTCGGCTTGACAGAGCGCCACATCTATAAGTTACTCCGCACGACGCCCCGCCCGAAGGCCATGCGGCGTCCGCTGGATTCCCGTCAGATCACGATCTTCGATTTCACCGGCGAGTGACGCCCCCCGTCATGTTCACCTGACGGGCCTCTGTGCGCCCCGACATGATCGGCTCCTGTCAACCGGAGCCGGCTCATGGACGTCGAAGACTTGCAACGATCGCTCCAGGCGATCGGTCTCTACACCCGAAACATCGACAACGATTTTGGCGGCTATACGCTGTCAGCGCTGAAACAGTTCCAGGTCAAATCTGGGCTGGAAGGCGATCCCATCCTGCCGGGCGCCCGCACGCTTGAAGCTCTGGACCGCGCTGTCGCGGCCAAGATCGCAAAGCCGGCCAACGACACCATCCCGGCTGACTGGTTGCCAGATGCGCAGATGCTGCGCGTCATCCTGCACTGGACGGCGGGAACCGGCACGGCGTCCGAAAACGACCGCGACCACTATCACGTCCTGATTGACGCCAGCCCGAAGCTGGTTCGCGGCCTGCGGTCGATTGATCAGAACGACGCCCGTGGCCTGAAGGCGCGGTACGCTCCCCACACCCTCAACTGCAACTCAGGCTCCATTGGCATCGCAATCTGCGGCATGGCCGGAGCTGTCGAGCAGCCATTCAGTCCCGGGCGCTACCCCATCACCCGCGCCCAGTGGGACCTGGCGGCGCGCGCCGTCGCCGTCCTTTGCCGTCGCTACCGGATCACGGTGTCGCCGAAGACTGTTCTCAGCCACGCGGAAGTTCAGGGCACGTTGGGCATTGTCCAACGCGGCAAATGGGACATTGCGCGCTTGCCATGGGACCCGTCCGTCGCTGGCGCCAAGGCGGTTGGCGACCTTTTCCGCGCCGCCGTCATCGCGGCCTGACCTGCCCCCGGAGGCTTTCATGCGCCGTATTCTTGGTTTTGCACTCTTGTGCGTAGCGATCGTGCTGTCGGTCGCCCTGCCATTGGCGTTTGCCAATGCCGCGACCTGTCCGCTCCCGCTTGCCGGGGCCGACGTGACCACCGTCAACCTCACGCCCGTCACCGACATGGTGTTGTCGGGGATTACCGCGACCATCGGCGCCGTCGTCGCCGTTGCCATCGGCTTCCTGAGCGTCCGCGTGAACAAATGGTTCGGCGTGTCCATCGACCAGCGCCAGCGCGATGCATTGCAGGCTGCGATCATGACTGGCGTTCACGCGGCTCTGGAGCGGATCGACGCCGCCACTGGCCCCTTGATTGTCGACGTGAAATCGAAGGTCATTTCTGACGGTCTTTCCTATGTGGTCAACGCCGTTCCTGACGCCATCAAGCATTTCAAGCTGAGTGACGACATGATCGCCGAGATGGTCGCCGCGCGGCTGAACCAGATCGCATCGGCTGATGGCTGAAGTTGCAGCCTTCCTGTCACGGGTGATTGAGGCGACCGGGCCGGCCGGCGCCATCATCGTCGCGGTGATGCTGGCGCTGGCGCTGGCATTCATCCTGATCGCCCGTGGCGCCACCATCTTCGCCGCCGGCCGGCGCGAGCAGCAGGCGACCGAATTTCAGGACAGGCTCATCAAGGCGATTGAAAGCCTGACGGCCTCTGAAGGCTCCCTCCGGGAGCAGGTGCGCCAGCTGCTCGCTGAGAACGCCGCCCTCCGTGAGCAACTGGGCGATCTGACCACGAGCGTTGACCTGCTCAGGAACCAGATGCGCCGGATGATCGCGGAAATGCGGGCCGTAAAGGATGGCCGGCTTCAGCCATCGGCAATTCAAATCCCGGATGACCATGCATGATCCCGGTGCAACTCGACGGTGGCGCCCTCCTGTTCTTCGGCATTGTCGCCGGGATGGCGGGAATCCTGATCGGAAGTATCCGCCGCGCCGTTACCGGCGACGGCGTCAACATCAACCGTCGCTTGCAGGAGATGGACCTTCGTCTCCTTGCGGCGGAGCGAAAGCTCCATGAAGTCGTCGTTGAAGTGCAACACCTGCCGTCAGCGGATGATTTCCGCGCCATGGCTGACCGCGTTGGCGAAGTCGGCGGCGATCTGAAAGCCGTTCAGGCGTCCGTACAGTCCCTGCACCGTGTCATGGAGCGGGTCGACGAATGGCTGATCGCATCATCTAACCGGAGTGGATCGGCATGAGCATGCGTCCATTGACCTACGCGGAAAAAGACCTGGAAGACGCCCGCCTGGCGATCCTCAACGAACTGTCGAAACAGACTGGCGGCGCCATGAGCGTTGAACAGCTGGTGACAGCTCTGGGGGATTGGGGCCACCGCAAGTCGGATGCAGCGGTTGAGCAGCTGCTGAACGATCTTGTGCAGGTGCAGGCGGTGCAGATGTTCCAGACGCACGCCCGGTTGCTCGCCCAGATTACCCGCGACGGCCTGAACCACGTCGCTGGTCGCCAGAAGCTCGCCCGCGTGAAGGGGCCTTTCTCCACGGATTGACCATGGCCCATGACGACGTCATCCGGCGCAATGCCCGGAAGCTCTATGTCAACCAGCGTCAGAGCCTGCCCACAATCGCCATCGCTCTGACGGTATCGGAACCGACCCTGCGGCGCTGGAAACGCGATGCAAAGGAGCGCGGCGACGACTGGGATGTCAGCCGCGCCGCGAGCACGCTGGCCGGCGAGGGTATGGAGATGCTGGTTGGCGCGGCGCTGGAAGATTTCATGGTGCTGTACCAATCGACGATCGACGCCCTGAAGGGCGATCCGGATGTGGCGCCGGCCGAACGCGTGAAG
The DNA here is from genome assembly GCF_004342915.1 of Camelimonas lactis. GTDB lineage: Bacteria > Pseudomonadota > Alphaproteobacteria > Rhizobiales > Beijerinckiaceae > Camelimonas > Camelimonas lactis. The sequence goes on along the minus strand of NZ_SLWL01000002.1, from coordinate 196,791 downwards.
CTGATGGCCAGCCTGGCCGACGCTCTTAACAAGATGGTGTCTTCGTCGGGCCGGATCGCACCGAAAACCTCGCAGCTCGGTGTCGCCATGGACGTCCTGAAGCGCCAGGCCGAGTTCGTGCGCGAGAATTACAGCGGCGACGTCGTCAACGCCTTCGTTGAAATGCTGGAGCCGTTCAGCGTCCACCTGTCGGAGGCGTATGGATCATGAGCACTGTCACGCGCCTGACGCCGACAGCCTTCCGCGAGGCCGTGACCGGCCTTCAGGATCAGTTGCGCCGGAAGATCGAAGCCGAGGTTGACGGATTCCCGGCTGACGATGCGGCGCGTCGCCAACGGATCGCGAAGGTGCGCGATCCCGTCACCGGATACAGGTTTTTCGTTGAGACCTATTTCCCGCACTACATCAAGTCGGCGCCGAACCTGCTTCACCTCCACCTGTTCGAACGGTTCCCGCAGATTCTTGCCGACAGCAAACCCGGTCGCCGCGGCGCGCGCCTGGTCGAGATGGCGCCGCGCGGTTCGGCCAAATCGACCATGCTGACGCAGATCGGCACGCTGTATGCGGCGATCACCGGCCAGAAGAAGTTCATCATCATCGGCATGGACGCCTATGAACAGGCGGCGCTGATGCTGGAGGCCATCAAGGTCGAGCTGGAGGACAATCCGCGCCTGCAGATGGACTTTCCGGAGTGCTGCGGCGAGGGTCGCACGTGGCGCGAAGGCGAAATGGTCACCCGTAACGGCGTGCGCTTCCAGGCTGTCGGCAGCCGCCAGAAGGTGCGCGGTCGCCGCCATGGTCCGCACCGTCCCGACCTGGTCATCCTCGACGATATCGAGAATGACGAGAACGTCCGCAGCCCCGAGTTCCGGAGCAAGCTGGAATCGTGGGTGCTGAAGGCGGTCGAACCGCTGGGGCCGGCGGACGGATCGTTGGACCTGATCATCGTCGGCACATTGCTGCACTACGACGCCGTGTTGCGCCGCCTGGGCAACCGCGCTGGCTGGGAGCTGCACACCTGGCGCGCCATCATGACCTTCCCCGAGGACATGGCGGCATGGGATGCGTTCACGGAAATCGCTTTGAACGATGGCGAGGATGTCGCGAAGGCGTTCTATGAGACCAATCGCGCCGCCATGGACGCTGGCGCTGTCCTGTTCTGGCCGGCCGTCAAATCGCTTGTCTCGCTCATGTACAAACGGGCGACCAGCGAGGACAGCTTCCTGTCAGAAGACCAGAACGACCCGGTAGCCGATGGCTCCCCCTTCAAAAACATCATCTTCTGGGCGCAGAAGCTCCAGAACTGGATGTTTTTCGGGGCCGTGGACCCGTCGCTGGGCAAGCATGGCAAGAGCCGGGACCCGAGCGCCATCCTTGTCGGCGGATTCGACCGTTCGACGGGCGTGCTCGACGTGGTTGAGGCTTCCATTCGCAAGCGCCTGCCGGACGTCATCTGCGAAGACGTCATCGCCATGCAGCGCGAATGGAATTGCGTGCTCTGGGGCGTGGAGAGCGTCCAGTTTCAGGAGTTCCTGCGCACCGAAATCATGGTCAGGGCCGCCAAGCAGGGCGTTCCGCTGCCTGCCATGCCCATCATGCCGATCGCAGACAAGCATCTGCGTATCGAGCGGCTACAACCCCAGCTCGCCAGCGGTCTGATCCGCCTGCATATCTCGCAGACAACCCTGCGCGAGCAGCTGCAACAGTGGCCGAACGCTGCCCACGACGACGGCCCCGACTGCCTTGAAATGCTCTGGTCGCTTGCTATCACGCATGGGGCAGGCGGCCTGCGCCCTGACGCCATCTTGGGCGGTCGCAATGCCGCGCCAGCCCGCACCATCATGCAGGGATACCGGCTATGAGCAAAAAGCCCCGGCGCAAAGCCGTCGTGAACATGGCCGAAGCTCAGGAGCCGCGCAAGAATCTGCCGGCCGCCAGTCGCGCGCTGTTTGCCCATGCACGCAACGACATCAACATCCCGCATTATTCGGGCGCCTTGCGCCCGACCGATGATGTTCTGATCCAGCGCGGCAAGGGCATTGAACTGTACCGGGAGGTGCTGCGCGATGGCCGGGCCTTCACCACGCTGCAGAAGCGCAAGCGCGCCCTGATCGCCCGCGAATGGACCGTGAAGGCCGCGTCGGAAGAAGCGGTGGACATGCGCGCGGCCGAGCTGGTTGACCGCATTTTCACCCGCCTGCCGTTCGATCAGATCACGCTCAACATGCTGGACGCCACCCTGATGGGGTTTTCTGTCCAGGATACAGTGTGGGATCGCGACGGCTTCGAGATCGTCCCGACCAAAATCCAGAAGATCGATCAGACCCGCGTGGTTTTTGACATCGACTGGAAGCCGCGCCTGCTGACGCGGCAACACATGCTCGATGGCGAGCCGTGGCCGGAGCGGAAGGCTATCGTGCACCGCTTCGACCAGGACGATGCCTCCGATCCTTACGGCTTTGGCCTCGGCCGCATCCTGTTCTGGCATACCTTGTTCAAGCGTGAGGGCGTGGCGTTCTGGCTGAAGGCGCTGGAGCGCTTTGCCATGCCTCTGCCCGTCGCCAAGTATCCTGTTGGCACGTTGCCCGCTGACCAGAACCGGTTGCTGGATGCCCTGGCCGGTGCCATCGCAGGCGGCGCCATGGCGGTGCCGGCTGGCACCGAAGTCATGTTCGCGCAGGCGGCCCTGTCTGGCACCCTGACGCACGAATCGTGGTGCCGTTATTGGGACGAGCAGACTGCTGAAACAGTTCTGGGCGAGACGCTGACCACCAACGTCGGCGGCAATGGATCGCGGGCGGCGGCTGAGGTGCACCGCGACACCAAAGATGAGCTGATCGATGGCGATGCTGATCTGGTCAGCGCCACGTTGCAGGATTCCGTTGTCCGGTGGATTTGCGAATACAATATTCCTGATGCGCATCCGCCGTCGATCCAGCGGCTTCGTCCATCCAACGTGAAGGCCGAAGAGGAAGCGAAGACGGCTCGGGCGCAACGGCGCGCCGCCGACATCAACACCCTGTTCAAGATGCAATCGAACGGTTTCGCGCCGGAGAACATGGCCGAGGCGCTGACGGAAATCATGGAGCGGCCGATTGTCGTCTGCACGCCGGTTCCGCCGCCTTCCGGGAGCAAGCCCAATGCCGGTTCACCATCATTCGCAGGGCCAGATCAGCGGCCATTGCTCGACCAGCTGATTGACGCCTCGGCCCCGATGCGGGCGGCGTGGATCGAGCGCATCCGTGAGGCCATGGATGATCTGATCGCCAGGGGCGGGAGCCTGGCCGATCTGCCGGACGCACTTCTGGAAATCTACCCTGACCTGGACACCGCAGAGCTGGGCGCATTGCTTGGTGACGCCTTCGCGCTCGCGGATCTGCAAGGCCGTGCGTCGGTCATCGACGATATCGGCGACGGCGATGCGCCATGACGGACGATCCCCGCAGCTTCGCTGACGATTTCAACGTCGTTTTCAAAGAGCAGGCCGATTTCTTCCGGCAGAAGGTTTCGCTACCGTCCAAATCGTGGCGCGAGCTGACCGGCAATGCCCATGATCGCGCCTTTGTCGTCGCTGGCGTGGAAAAGGAGGCCGTTCTTACAGAGCTGCGCGCAGCGATCGACAAGGCGATTGCCAGAGGCACCACGCTGGAAGAGTTCCGGAAGGACTTTGACAGGACGGTTGCGAAGCACGGCTGGATTGGCGGGGCAGGCGAGAACAACACTGCCTGGCGGACACGCGTCATCTACGAGACCAATATCCGCACCTCCAGAATGGCCGGCCGGCTGAAGCAGCTGCGCGATCCGGACGTGTTGGCGCTCCGGCCATACTGGATGTATCGCCATGCCGACCTTCGCCAGCCGCTGAAACCCCGCGAAGAGCATGCAGACTGGGACGGACTTGTCCTTCTGCATGATGATCCATGGTGGAAGACACATTTTCCGCCGAATGGCTGGCTGTGTTCCTGCGGTATCCGCCCGCTTTCCAGGCGCGAAGCGACCCGCGAGCAGGAAAAGCGCGGCAAAGCCTCCATGATCGACGATGCGCCGCCGCTGAACCTGCATGGCGTGGTTGATCCGAAGACCGGCGAGACGGTCATGGTGCCATCCGGAATCGATTTCGGGTGGGATCACATGCCTGGCGACAGCTGGGAGCGCGGGCTTGTGCCCCCCGAGCTTCAACGGCCGCTGCCAGCCGCCGGAGAGGCTGCTCCAGACGTTTCCCTGCCGCCGCTCAGCGATTATGGCCGGGCGAGCGCAGTGCGCGACCTGCCCGCCGGTTCGGCGATCGGGACTTACGTTGACGCCGTGCTGGGCATGTTCGGGGCGGGCAGGGGCGAAAACGGTGCTTCCGTCTATCGTGACGAAGCCGGTGGCGCCGTCGTCATCAGCGAGGCGATGTTTCAGGCGTCCGACGGCCTCGGCAAGGCCATCAAGCGCACCGTTGGCGGCGACTATCTGCGCGCGGCCGAAGCCCTGAAAGACCCAGACGAAATCTGGGTGGACTGGGAAACGGATGAGCGGACAAGCCGACCCGTGCTTCGTCGCCGATACATTCGGTACGATGGCGACAGGTCATCTGTCGCCGTATTCACATGGGGGCAGAACGGCTGGGAGGCTGAAAACCTGTTTGCTGCATCGGGGGACGGCGCTGACCCTGAACGTCAGGCCGCCTGGCTGCGCCACGGCGCGATGCTCTATCGGCGGAAGCTGGCCGGGGCCGCCTCATGATCATTCCGATCACCATCAAATTCGATCCGGACAGCCCCGGCTTCCTGCAATTTGAGAAGCTGACGGGCAAGATCGAAACAATCGCGCCTGGCCTGCTGAAAAACATCGGAGATGCCTTGCTCGCGACGACGGCCGACCGCTTCGACAGCCAGACTGCCCCGGATGGTTCGAAGTGGGCTCCGCTGAAGCCTCTGACCGTCATGATCCGGGGTTCTGCGACCCCGATCCTTCGCGTTTCTGGCGAGCTAAAGGATTCAGTGACCCGTCAGGTAGAGGGCTGGTCGCTTCGCATCGGCCCAAACAAGGTCTACGCCGCTGCCCAGCAGTTCGGCGCGACGATCGAAGGTTCGCCCCTACGCATCCCGCTCGGCAAGGCAGCGAAAGGCCCCGCTGGGAACAAGCGCGGTGCGGTATTTGTGCAATCGGTGACGCTGACGCCCCGGCCATACATTGGCGTCGGCCCAGAGGACGAACGCGCTATTCAGGAGACGTCTGAAGATTGGTTCGCGTTGGATGGGTGAGCCGCGACAGCGTCAGAATGGCCGGCGCGCCGAAAGTTCTCTAACTTTCGCTTCCAGAAAGTTCGGCTGGTTCAAACTTTCGGCGGTTTGCGATCACTTCGGTCGTGAAACGCTATGATCGGCCTACGTTTACAAGTGATCATGTTGTGATCGGAAAGGTGCAGAAGATCGCGCTGGTTCTGCATATTCCGTGCAAAAGCGATCATCGTCCGCGCCGCCCGTATTTGCCCCCGAAACCCTTGTCACGTCACGGGTTCGCCGCCGCCGGCTTTCGCCCTATCAGGGTGCAAATGATCACCCCCCCCTACAAATCCTCGTCGACCGGCCGGCGCTTTCCATGCATAACCTCGCCGTGGCGGCGATGATCGTGCTGGCGCGGGAGCCCGAGAGCCTGCTTGGCCCCGGATTCCAGATGTCGTTCGCCGCCGTCGCCGGTCTGATCGTGCTGGCCGGCCATGGCTCCGTCACCCCGGGGGCGCCGCGCCAGCGCCGCCCGCAACCTGGCCTCGTCCGCCGCGTGACGGCGCCGTTGCTCGCCGTGGGGTTGACGACCCTCGTCTGTGAAATGGCCACCGGACCATTCAGCATCTGGCATTTCCAGTCGATCTATCCGCTCGGGATGATTGGCAACGCCATGACGTTGCCCTTTCTCTCACTGGTGGTGATGCCCGCCGCCGTGATTGGCGTGGCGCTGACGCCGCTTGGCCTCGACTGGCCGGTATGGTGGGTGATGGGGGCGGCGACCGAACCGGTGCTGTATGTCTCCATGCGCATCGCGGCCACGCCCCATGCGGTCGCCGGCATCGCCGCGCCCGGATCCGGCGCGCTGCTATGTCTGAGCGCGGCCATCGTCTGGTTCGTTACCTGGCGCACGCCCCTGCGCTGGCTCGCCCTCGCGCCAGGTCTGGCCGGCGTCGTGCTGGTGCAGCTCACGCAACCACCGGACGTGCTGGCCGACCGGCAGGGGCGCGGGGCGCTGGTGATCCATGGGCCGGGACGTGACGCGGAAGGACGGCGGCGCGTCACCCTGCTGGGAACGCCGTCGTCGTTCACGGCGGAGCAGTGGTTGCGCGCCATCGGCGATTCGCGAACCGCCGCCGATCCCTCCCTGCGGACTGGCGCGCGCTGCGATTCCCTCGGCTGCATCGCCGTGCGTGATGACGGCGGCGCGGTGGCCTGGAGCCGGGAGCGGCGGGCCATGTTTGAGGATTGCGCCCGCGCCGACGTGGTCGTCTCGCCGCATCGCGCCCCGGCAGGCTGCCAGGCGGCGGTGGTGCTCGACCGCTCCGCGCTGGAGCAACTGGGCGCCGCCAGCATCCGCCTGCACGAGGGAACGGCCACGGTGAAACGGGCGCGCCTCGCGGAGGAAAACTGGCCCTGGACCCCGTCGCCGCCATCCCGCTATCGTCAGCCCACCCGCCGTTTTTTCAATCCGTCCCCGGCGGAGGCGCCGGAGCGGAGCCTGGAAGCCGCCGCCTCCGCGCCCGCGTCAGCCCCCGGGCAAACGTCGCAACTGCAGGCAGAGCCGCATGGCGAGGCGCCTGTAGAGGATGCGGCCGCGCTGGCGAATTGAACGCTCAGGCAAACCGGCGGGAAGCGGCGGCTTCCTGTTATCTGCAAGGTCCTGAACAAATGTCTGGATCAAGCTGCTGGATCGCTTGCCAGCTCAGCTGCCAGATCACCTCGGCCGATATCTCCGCATGGATCTCGCGCGCCGCACAGGGCGCGTTGCGGCGAGCGGCCTTCAGTACCGGCGGACCAGGCTGACAAGCTTGCCCTGGATCTTGACCCGCCCGGCCGGCAACACCCGGTTCTCGAATTGCGGATTGGCCGCCTCCAGTTCAACGCTGGACCCCCGCTTGCGCAGACGTTTCAGGGTTGCCTCCTCATCATCGATCAACGCGACGATGATATCGCCATTGTCGGCGGAATCCTGACGGCGGATCACCACCGTGTCGCCCTCCAGAATGCCGGCGTTGACCATCGAATCGCCACGCACCTCCAAGGCGTAATGTTCGCCAGTTCCCAGCAGACCGGCGGGGAGGGGAATGCTTTCGCCCTGATGTTGAATGGCGCTGATCGGCACACCGGCGGCGATGCGGCCAATCAGCGGCACGGCGATGACTCCCGGGACCTGCGCATCCGCCGTTTCCGGCCCGGCGCCATCGCTGCCTGCGCGGTTTGCCGTTGCGCCGCCGCCATTGCCCGCGGCGCCCCTGCCGCCCGTCAGCACGCGCGGCCGGAAGCCAGCCTGCGCCGGTTTGACGCCAGCTCCCTGCTGGATCTCGGGCACGCGCAACACTTCAACGGCCCGCGCCCGGTTGGGTAGCCGGCGGATGAAACCCCGCTCCTCCAGGGCCATGATCAGACGGTGGATGCCTGACTTCGACCTGAGGTCAAGCGCCTCCTTCATTTCATCAAAAGAGGGGGGAACGCCGGTTTCCTGAAGGCGTTCATGGATGAAACGCAAAAGCTCGTGCTGTTTGGCCGTCAACATTGTTGTCCATCCCCCGATGACAGGCCTGCCTGCGGCGCGCCGCGACGCCGGTTGTCAGGACGAAGCGCTCAGGCCGAATCTGTTACGAAACAAATCATGAACAGCAATACATGTTCCCTCTGTGTTCCGCAATATGTGATTGGCGTCCTGTTGCCGCGAAACGGCGGAGGGCGTTGCAGAGGCGACGTCATGCGCGGACGCCCATGCTCAGGCTCACGCTGACGCAAGGGCGCCGCGACGCCAGGATTTCGCGCCGCCGGGCCCTGCGTATCCGGCGCCGGATACGCGCGGCGGCGGCGGTTGACACGGGCAATGGTACTCACCAGTATCATGATCAAGAATAAAGGCATTTCATAAAATATGGCGACTGCGCCGGGAGTGAAACATGTCTGCTACGGACGATAACGCCGCGCATATCGAGGTCGATGCGCTGAAGGCGCGTTACCGGGAGGAGCGGGACCGGCGTCTGCGCGCCGACGGCAACCAGCAATACGCCGCCATGACCGGCGCGTTCGCGCATTATCTGGACGATCCTTACGTGGAGGCGGGCTTCACCCGCGAGCCGGTGCGCGAAACCGTCGACGCCGTGGTGATCGGCGGCGGTTTCGGCGGTCTGCTGTCTGGCGCGCGCCTGCGCGAGGCGGGGATCGAATCATTCCGCATCATCGAGAAGGGCGGCGACTTCGGCGGCACCTGGTACTGGAACCGCTATCCGGGCGCCGCCTGTGATACGGAAAGCTATATCTACCTGCCGCTGCTGGAAGAAACTGGCTACACGCCACAGCGCAAATATGCCCGCGCGCCCGAAATCCTCGCCCAGGCCCAGCGGGTGGCCCGCCATTTCGACCTTTACCCCCACGCCCTGTTCCAGACGGTGGCGACGGAGATGCGATGGGATGAGGCGGCCGCGCGCTGGCATGTGCGCACGGATCGCGGCGATGAGATCGCCGCGCGGTTCGTCATTCTCGTCGGCGGCCCGCTCGACCGGCCGAAACTGCCGGGCATCCCGGGTGTCGAGACTTTCAAGGGCCACAGCTTCCACACCAGTCGCTGGGATTACGCCTACACGGGCGGTGATTCCCACGGCAACCTGACTGGCCTTGCCGACAGGCGTGTCGGCATCATCGGCACCGGCGCCACGGCGGTGCAGTGCGTGCCGCATCTTGGCGAGTGGTCGAAGGAGTTGTTCGTCTTCCAGCGCACGCCATCGTCCATCGATGTGCGCGATGACCGGCCCACCGACATGGCGTGGGCAGACTCGCTCCAGCCTGGCTGGCAGCGCGAGCGCATGGACAATTTCACCGCCGTCGTCTCGGGCGGGGACTTCGAGGAGGACCTGGTCAACGACGGCTGGACCGATCTCATCGGCAACATCCTGCTCGCCGCCCGGCGCAAGCAGAAGCAGGGCGAGGTCGTTGAGAATCCGGAAAAGCTGATCGAACTGGCCGACTTCCAGAAGATGGAGCGGGTGCGCGCCCGGGTCGATTCCATTGTTCAGGACCCGGCCGTGGCGGCGGCGCTGAAGCCCTGGTACAGCCAGTTCTGCAAGCGGCCGTGTTTCCACGACGGCTACCTGCCGACCTTCAACCGCCCCAACGTTCACCTCATCGACACGGCGGGGCGGGGCGTGGAGCGCATCACCGAAACTGGCGTGGTGGTCGACGGCAAGCTGTATGAACTGGACTGTCTGATCTACGCCACCGGCTTCGAGGTCGGCACCGACATCACCCGCCGCTTCGGCCTGGAAGTTCACGGCCGCGACGGCCTGACCCTGACGGAAAAATGGAAGGATGGGGCGGAAACCTTCCACGGCCTGTTCTCGCGCGGTTTTCCCAACTGCTTCATCGTCACGCCGATCCAGTCGGGCCAGAGCCCGAATTTCCAGCACATGCTGGATGAGCAGACCCGCCATATCGGCTGGCTGCTGCGGCAGATGCGCGAACGCGGCGCGGTGACGGTGGAGGCGACGGAGGCGGCGGAAAAGGCGTGGGTCGACGCCTGCGTCAAGGTTGCCCGCGCCCGCGTTCCCTACCTGGAGGAATGCACGCCGGGCTACTACAATAACGAAGGCAACGTGAACAACATGCGGGTGCTGAAGAACAACCAGTACTGGCGCGGCCCGACCGTGTTCCTGCGCATGTGGGACGCCTGGCGCGAGAAGGGCGACATGGACGGGCTGGAGCTCGGCTATGAGAAGCGGGCCGCGGCGGAATAAGACGCACCGGCCGCCATCGCTCCGGCGCGGCGGCCAGGCCGGGGCGCCCAGGCCAGGATCACGGTCAACGCCGTGATCGCCGGGCGCCGCCGCTCAAAAACATCCGGCGCCTCCCTGGAGCGCGCCGGACGCTGTCCTGTGATGTCCGGCTGGCTGGAATATGCTCAGTCCCGCGCCAGCAGCGCCCGGGTCGCGGCGGTCACGTCGTCCTGGCGCATCAGGCTTTCGCCAACCAGATAGGCGTTGACCTTGCAGGCGGCGAGGCGGGCGATGTCCTGCGGCGTGAAGATGCCGCTCTCGCCGACCAGCACGCGGTCGGCCGGCACGCGCGGGGCCAGGCGTTCGGTCACCGCCAGCGACACCTCGAAGGTGCGCAGGTCGCGGTTGTTGACGCCGATCAGCCGCGACGGCAGCTTCAGGGCGCGCTCCAGCTCCTCGCCGTCGTGCACTTCCACCAGCGTGTCCATGCCAAGGCGCGCGGCGGTCTGCGTCAGCTCAAGGGCGGTTGCGTCGTCGACCGAGGCCATGATGACCAGGATGCAGTCCGCGCCCCACGCCCTGGCCTCGAACACCTGGTAAGGATCGTAGAGAAAATCCTTGCGCAACGCCGGCAGGGCGCAGGCCGCCCGGGCCGCCTTCAGGAAATCCGGGCTGCCCTGAAACGACGGCGTATCGGTCAGCACCGACAGGCAGGCGGCGCCGCCGGCCTCATAGGCGCGGGCCAGCGCCGGCGGATCGAAATCAGCGCGGATCAGCCCCTTTGACGGGCTGGCCTTCTTGATCTCGGCGATCAGCGCCGGCAGGCCCGCGGCGATCTTGCGCTCCAGCGCGGCCAGGAAGCCGCGCGGCGCCGGGGCGGCGGCGGCGCGCCGCTCGATCTCCGCCTGCGGAATCGCGGCCTTCGCGGCGGCGATTTCTTCCAGCTTGTAGGCGCCGATGCGCTCCAGAACGTTGCTCATGCCGTTGCTCCCGCGTGGCTCGCCACGGCCAGCTTTTCCAGGACCTTGCGCGCCGCGCCGCTGTCGATCGCCTGCGCCGCCAGGGCGACGCCGGCTGCCAGATCATCAGCCTTGCCGGCGACGACCAGCGCCGCGCCGGCGTTCATCAGCACGATGTCGCGATAGGCGCCCGCCTCGCCCTGGAGCAGGCGCATGGCGGCGGAGGCGTTATGCTCCGGGTCGCCGCCCTTCAGGTCTTCGAGGCTGGCCCGCTTCAGGCCCACGTCCTCGGGCTGTACGGTGAACGTGCGCACCGCGCCGTCTTCCAGGGCCACCACCTGGGTAGGCCCCGTGGTGGTGATCTCGTCCAGCCCGTCGGAGCCATGCACCGCCCATACCCGCTCGGCGCCGAGCGTTTGCAGCACGCGCACCATCGGCTCCAGCCACATGGCCGAGAACGAGCCGAGCAACTGGCGCTTCACCGAAGCCGGGTTCGAAAGCGGCCCCAAGATATTGAAGATGGTTCGCGCCCCCAGTTCGGTGCGCACCGGAGCCACATGGCGCATGGACGGGTGGTGATTGGGCGCGAACATGAAGCCGATGCCGGCCTCCCGGATGCAGCGGGCGATGTCGGCCGGGCCGAGGTCCAGATTGATCCCGAGCGCCAGCAGAACGTCGGCGGAGCCGGATTTGGACGATGCGGCGCGGTTGCCGTGCTTGGCCACCGGGACGCCGCAGGCGGCGATGACGAAGGCGCTGAGGGTCGAGACATTCCAGGTGCCGACATTGTCGCCGCCGGTGCCGACGATGTCGATGGCGTCCGCCGGCGCTTCGACCGCCGCCATGCGGCCGCGCATGGCGCTGACGGCGCCGACGATCTCGTCCAGGCTTTCGCCGCGCACCCGCAGGGCCATCAGAAAGGCGCCGGCCTGGGAGGGCGTGACCTCACCCGAAAGCAGGTTTTCGAAGGCGGCGCGGGCTTCGTCGCGGGTCAGCGCCGCGCCGGTCGCAACCTTGGCGATGAAGGGTTTGAAAGCGTCCATGGCGTCCGTCAATGTCCAGCGGTTGCCGCGGCGCTCCAGGCGGCGGCCAGGTTGAAGAAGTTTCGCATCATGGTCGCGCCGTACTCGGAGAGAATGCTTTCCGGGTGGAATTGCACCCCGTGCACCGGCAGGCTGACATGCGAAAGGGCCATGATCTGGCCGTCGTCGGTCTCGGCGGTGATCGCCAGTTCGGCCGGGCAGGTGTTCCGGTCGACAATCAGCGAATGGTAGCGGGTGGCGTTGAACGGGCCGTCGATCCCTTCAAAGATCGTCTGGCCCGTGTGGCGCACGGCGGAAACCTTGCCGTGCATTGGCAGCGGCGCGCGCACCACCTGGCCGCCGTAGGCCTGGCCGATCGACTGCAGGCCGAGGCAGACGCCAAACACCGGGATGCGGCCGCCCAGATCGCGGATCACGTCGAGGCAGACGCCGGCCTCATTGGGCGTGCATGGCCCCGGCGACAGCACGATGGCGTCCGGCGCCATGGCGGCGATGTCGGCCGTGGTCAGCGTGTCGTTGCGGTGCACGTCCACCTGCGGGCCCAGGGCGCCGATCAGGTGCACCAGGTTCCAGGTGAATGAGTCGTAATTGTCGATAAGAACCACGCGCGTCATGGCAGGGCCTTTATCATTCGGGACGTTTTTCGGGAATGCGACTTCCGCTTTCCGTGAAAATACGTCAGCGCACGGGACGCACAGATTTCGCTCTGGCGATGGGCAGGATCGGCCCGGCAGGGGGCCGCTTGTCAGCAGCTTCGCCAGCGCCAGGACGCATTCATCCCTGCCGGCGTTGGCGCCACCTGAGTGATGTTCAGCTTCCGCCACATGTTCACTGGCTGCGCCCGGCTTTTCACTGGCTGCGCCCGGCTTTTCATTGGCTGCGCCCGGCTTGCCCAGCCACCCGGATCGCCTCTTCGGCGGCGCGGAACAGGGCCTTCGACTTGTTGACGCATTCCATCAGCTCCGACTTCGGATCGGAATCATAGACCACGCCGGCGCCGGCCTGCACCGCCATTTTGCCGTCCTTGACGATGGCGGTGCGCAGCACGATGCAGGTGTCCATGTCGCCATTGGCGCTGAAATAGCCAATGCAGCCGCCGAACGGGCCGCGCCGCTCCAGCTCCAGCTCGTCGATGATCTCCATGGCCCGCACCTTGGGCGCGCCCGAGAGCGTGCCCGCCGGGAAGCCGGCGACCAGCGCGTCCAGCGCGTCAAAGCGCGGATCCTGCGCGCCCTCCACGTTGGAGACAATGTGCTGCACGTGGCTGTAGTGCTCCAGCACGAAGCTCTCCGTCACCTTCACCGTGCCGATCTGCGACACGCGGCCCACGTCGTTGCGGCCGAGGTCGAGCAGCATCAGGTGCTCGGAGCGCTCCTTGGGATCAGCCAGCAGTTCCTCGCCGAGGCGGCGGTCTTCCTCTGGCGTGGCGCCGCGTGGACGTGTGCCGGCGAGGGGGCGGATGGTGACCTTGCCCTCGCGCGAGCGCACCAGAATTTCCGGGCTGGAGCAGACCAGCTGGAAGTCGCCGAAGTCGAGGAAGCTGAGATAGGGCGACGGGTTGATGCGGCGCAGCGCCCGGTACAGCGACAGCGCCGGCAGGGTGAACGGCGCCTCGAAGCGCTGGCCCAGCACCACCTGGAAAATGTCGCCGGCCCGCACATAGTCGCGGGCTTTCTCCACCATGGCGATGAAGGTTTCCGGCGGCGTGTTGGACACCGCTTCCGGCTCCGCCATCTCTGTCACGTCAGCCTGGTCCACGACCGGCAGCGGCGCGCTCAGCGCCGCGACGGCGGCCTCCAGCCGCTCCTGGGCGCCGGCGAGGGCGGCGCTGGCGGCGACGCCGGCCTGCGGACGCACCGGCGTCACCAGGATCAGCTCATCCTTCAGCGAATCGAACACGGCCATCACCGTGGGGCGCACCATGATCGCCTCCGGAACGCCGAGCGCGTCCGGGTTGATGTGCGGCAGGCGCTCCATGTGGCGCACCATGTCGTAACCCAGATAGCCGAATACGCCGGCGGCCATCGGCGGCAAGCCCGCCGGCAGGTCAATGGCGCTCTCGCTGATCAGGGCGCGCAGGCTCTCCAGCGGCCCCGCCGCCTCGTCGACGAACGCCTCGGGATCGCGCGCCGCCTGGCGGTTGATCTGGGCCTTGCCGTTGACGCAGCGCCAGATGAGATCTGGCGCGATGCCGATCATCGAATAACGCCCGCGCACCGACAGGTCCTGCACGGTTTCCAGCAGGAAGCTGGGGCCGGCGGCCTGCGACAGGCGGATATAGGCGCCGAGCGGCGTCTCCAGGTCCGCCAGAAAGCGGACGGCGAGGGTGAACGGCCGGCCCGCGGCGTAAAGCGCGGCGGCGTTCTCGAGGGAAGGTTCGAACTGCATCGTTCAGCTTATTGCTGGGCGGAACCGATCGCGTTGCGAAGGTTCTGCTGATTAATGCTGACCCCAAAACGGTTCTGCAAGATGCGCACGTAGCTGGTCAGCAGATCGTCGGTGAGAGCGAGATTCATCTGCTCCGCCAGTTGGGGGCTGATGGCGCTGGCCGTGTAGGGCGGCATGGTGGCCGAGGTGACCTGGAAGATGATCCGCTGCCCCGGCTTGCTCGCCGAGCCCGCCTTGCCGGCCGGGATGGCGAAGATCTGGCGCACCGCGTCAGCGTCCAGCTCGCCCGTCGCCTGGCCGCGGCGCAGATCGCTGGCGGTCTTGACGGCAAGGCCGGAGGCCGCCGCCAGGGTTGCGCCCCCATCGACCTTTTTGACGATCTCGTCGGCGCGCGCCATGAGCTTCGCGTTCACCTGGTCCTCACGCCAGAGCTTCTCCACATCGGCCCGCGCCTCCGCCAGCGTGCGGTCGCGCGCCGCCTCGACGTTGGTGACCTCGAACCAGACGTAGCCGCCATCGACGTTCAGCGCCTCATTGTCGGCGCCCACGTCGGTGTTGAAGGCGTCGCGCAGCAGCTCCTGGGCGCCGGGCAGCGCGAGCAGGGCGGTCGATTGCGCGCCCCGCCTGTCCTTGCCCTGGTTGTCGACGCCTTCCACCTTGACCACGGTCAGGCCGGCGTCGCGGGCGATTTCGGCAAGGGGACGGGCGTTGATGCGCTGGTCCTCGATCCGGTCGTGCAGCGCCGTGATTTCTTCCCTGGCCTTTGCGACGGCGAGTTCGGTCCGGATCGCGTCGGCGACTTCGGCCAGCGGCTTGATGGCCGCCGGGGTCACCGAGGCGGCCCGCACCACCACCACGCCGAAATTGCCCTTCACCGGATCACTGACCGCGCCAGGAGCCAGGGCGAAGGCCGCGTCGCGCACGGCGGGGTCGACCATCTGGGCGCGGGTCACTTCGCCAAGGTCCAGATCCTTCTCCGCCACGCCGCGTTCCTTCGCCACCGTCTCGAACGGCTTGCCGGCCCGGATCGACTCAACGGCGGCTTTCGCCGTCGCCTCGTCGGGGAAGGAAATCTGCTGCAGGCGGCGCCGTTCCGGCGTTCCCCAGGCCGTCTCCTTCGTTTTCTCGTAATGCGCCCTGATCTCGGCGTCAGTGACGGCGGCGGCCAGGTTTTTGGCTTTGGCCAGCGCGGCCGGCGTCAGCGCCACGGCGTTGAACGTACGGAACTCCGGCGCGCGGAACGACGCCTTGCGGCTTTCGAAGAAGCTTTTCACGGCCTCGTCCGACGGCGCGGCGATCTCGCCGATGGCGGCGGCGGGAAGCGCGACCCAGGAAGCAGCCCGGCGCTCGGCGTTCACGCGGTAAACCGCCTGGTTCATGGCCGTGGGCGTCGTGACGCCGCCCGCGAGGCCTTCGGAAATCTGCCGCCGCAACAGGGTGTTGCGCTGTTCCGCCAGGAAGGCGGCTTCAGAAAAACCGTTGTTGCGCAGCACTTCAGTGAAGCGGGCGCGGTCGAATTGGCCATTGACGCCACGGAAATTCGGGTCGGCGGCGATCGTTTCGACCACGAACGCGTCGGTGACGCCGAGCTTCATGTCGCGCGCCTCCTGGTCCATCGCCGCCTCGGTCACCAGGCGGCCGAGCACGATCGCGTCCAGCCCCATTTCGCGCGCCTGCGCCGGGGTGATCACCGTGCGGTACTGCTGGGAGAGGCGCTGCAATTCGTTCTGCCAGGCGGCGCGAAGCTGTTCCATGGTGATCTCGGTCTTGCCGACCATCGCCACCGTGTTGCGCGAGCCGCCGCGCAGCATGTCGCCAATGCCCCAGATGGCGAAGGAGACGATCAGCAGTCCGAAGAGAACAAAGAGAACGACCTTGCCAAGCAGGCCCTTGCTCGCGTTGCGCATTCCCTGAAGCATGTGATCAATCGACCTTCCTGGAGCGGCCCGGCGGGAGCGGGCCGCGCGGGGCCGCCTGCCGGGGTGAATGATGGGCCGGGCTGCCCGGCTGCGCTGGCCCGGCCGCATGGGCGGGCTGCATGTGGGTTAATGCGCGCGCATATCGAACACGCTGACATAGAACACGACCGCGCCTGCGTCCATGGGCGCGCGCGGAGGACGCGGTCCTGAGGGCCATATTCCGCAATATCCGGCCTCATCGCCCCGCCAGGGGGCTCCATTGCCGGGGCGCGGCGGCTCTGCTAGAGCCGGCCGCAGGAACTGGAGCCCGGGATCGGAGGCGCGGCGGCGGCCGCGCCAGATTCGCCGGGCGGCGGTTCGCGGTCGGGCCTGACCCCGGCTGGCGGAGCGCCAATGATGCAAACGGGGAGCACGATGGCCGGTCACAAGCGCCGTCCGCTGATCGCGGGCAACTGGAAGATGAATGGTCTGAAAATCGCCGGCGCCCGCACGCTCGGCCAGGTGATCGAGGGGTATGACGCCGCCCTGCGCGCCAAAGCCGACCTGCTCGTCTGCCCGCCGGCGCCCCTGCTGTACACGTTCGCCGCTGCGTCCATCGGCAGCGGCGTCGCCATCGGCGCCCAGACCTGCCATCCGGCCGCATCCGGCGCCTGCACCGGCGAAATTTCGGCGGAAATGCTGGCGGACGCCGGCGCCTCGGCGGTTATCGTCGGCCATTCCGAGCGCCGCTCGTATAATGGCGAAACCGACGCCGACGTGCGCGCCCGCGCCGAAGCCGCCCGGCGCGCCGGCCTGACCCCCATCGTCTGCGTCGGCGAAACCCGCGAGGAGCGCGACGCCGGCCGGGCGCTGGACGTGGTGGGCGCGCAGCTCGCCG
The DNA here is from genome assembly GCF_004342915.1 of Camelimonas lactis. Taxonomy (GTDB): domain Bacteria; phylum Pseudomonadota; class Alphaproteobacteria; order Rhizobiales; family Beijerinckiaceae; genus Camelimonas; species Camelimonas lactis. The sequence goes on along the minus strand of NZ_SLWL01000002.1, from coordinate 179,665 downwards.
GTTCGGTTCCCGATGGGGAGGGCGCCCTGATTGTCGCCTATGAGCCGGTGTGGGCCATCGGCACCGGCCTGACCCCGACGGTCGCCGACGTGGCTGAAGTTCACGCCTTCATGCGCGCCGAGCTGCGCAAGCGCTTCGGCGCGGCGTTCGCCGACGGCGTCCGCCTGCTGTACGGCGGCTCGGTGAAGCCCGCCAACGCCGCCGAGCTGATGGCGGTGGAAGACGTGGACGGCGCGCTGGTCGGCGGGGCCAGCCTCGTCGCCGCCGATTTCCTGGCCATCGCCGCCGGTTGCTGATTCCGGCGGCCTGGGCGTTTTGGGCAAAGGCGGGCGCAGCACAGGGGATATGGCCCCGCCGGCGGCGTGAAGCCGGCTTCTGAAACGCTGCGCGCCCCGTTCCCGGAAGGGCGGGGCCGGCTGCGCCGCGCTGGCCATGCGTCGCCGCATGCTTTGCTCTTGGAAGCGGAGCATGCTAAACGCGCAAGTCGCTTCTGGAGGCCGCCTCCGGAGCCGCTTTCCCGTTCACATCGAGATGGGCCGGGCGCCGGCCATTGGGCGTAGTTCATGCAAACCGTTCTCATCGTCGTTCATCTGCTCATCGTGCTGGCGCTGGTTGGCGTTGTGCTGCTTCAGCGCTCCGAAGGCGGTGGGCTGGGCATGGGCGGCGGCAGCGGCGTTTCCGGCTTCATGACCGGCCGCGGTCAGGCCAACGCCCTGACCCGCGCCACGGCGATTCTCGCCGCGCTGTTTTTCCTGACCAGTCTGGGACTGACCGTGCTGGCCGGCATGTCGCGCGGCGGCGGCTCGATCATCGATCGCAATCTGCCGGCGTCGACGGCCCCGGCGGCGCCTGGCGCGCCGGCCGCGCCCTCTGGCGCGGGCGTTCTCGACCAGCTGAAGCAGATGCAGAACCAGGCCCCGGCCGCGCCTGCGGCTCCGGCGACGCCCCAGGTTCCCACGCAGCAGCAGTAAGTCATGTGGCGCGGGCGGCCGCCGGGCGGCCGCCTGCGGCCACGGCGTTGCGCCACACAGGAGCGTTTTCCAGGTTCAGCCAGAATCCGTGAAAACGCCCTGATTGTTTGATTTGATGCAATTCCGCGCGCAAGGGTGGCGTTCACGTTTGCGAGGGTTGCTCCAGCATGGACCCGCCGCTGCCGCGGCGGGGCATTTTTTTGTGATGACTGAACAAAATTTATCCGGAGCTCTCGCCAACCGCGCCGATTCAGCGTATCCAGCAGGTCCCATGACGCGGTATGTATTCATCACTGGCGGCGTGGTCTCCTCCTTGGGCAAGGGCCTCGCATCAGCCGCTCTCGGAGCCCTCCTGCAGGCGCGCGGCTATAAGGTCCGCCTGCGCAAGCTCGACCCCTATCTCAACGTCGATCCGGGCACCATGAGCCCGTATCAGCACGGCGAGGTGTTCGTCACCGACGACGGCGCCGAGACAGATCTCGACCTGGGGCATTACGAGCGCTTCACGGGCATGCCGTGCAGCCGCAACGACAACATCACCACCGGCCGCATTTACTCGGACATCATCGCCCGCGAACGCCGCGGCGACTATCTGGGCGCGACGGTGCAGGTGATCCCGCACGTCACCAACGCCATCAAGGAATTCGTCCTCAGCGGCAATGACGGCTACGACTTCGTGCTGATGGAGATCGGCGGCACCGTCGGCGACATCGAAAGCCTGCCGTTCCTTGAGGCTATCCGCCAGCTTGGACAGGAGCTGGAGCGCGATCAGGCCATCTACATGCACCTGACGCTGCTGCCATACATCCCGTCCGCCGGCGAGCTGAAAACCAAGCCGACCCAGCATTCGGTGGCGGAGCTGCGCTCCATTGGCGTCCAGCCCGACCTGCTGCTGTGCCGCACCGACCGGCCGATTCCCCGCGAGGAGCGGCGCAAGCTGTCGCTGTTCTGCAATGTGCGTGAAACCGCCGTGATCGAGGCGCGCGATGTCGCGTCCATCTATGACGTGCCGCTGTCCTATCACGCCGAGGGCCTGGATAACGAAGTGCTGGCCGCGTTCGGCATCAAGGACGCGCCGGAGCCGGATCTCAGCCGCTGGCAGGAAATCTCCGATCGGGTGAAGAGCCCGGAAGGCGAGGTGACCATCGCCATTGTCGGCAAGTACACCGGCATGAAGGACGCCTACAAATCGCTGATCGAGGCCCTGACCCACGGCGGCATCGCCAACCGGGTGAAGGTCAATCTCGACTGGATCGAGAGCGAAGTGTTCGAGCGCGAGGACCCGGCGCCGTTTCTGGAGCATGTCCACGGCATCCTGGTGCCCGGCGGCTTCGGCCAGCGCGGCGCCGAGGGCAAGATTCGCGCCGCCCGCTTCGCCCGCGAGCGCAAGGTGCCGTATCTCGGCATCTGCTTTGGCATGCAGATGGCGGTGATCGAGGCCTGCCGCGCCCTTGCTGGCGTCGACGCGGCCAGCTCCACGGAGTTTGGCCCCACGGACGAGCCGGTGGTCGGCCTGCTGACCGAATGGCTGAGCGGCAATGAGCTGGTGCGGCGCACCGCCGAAGGCGATCTGGGCGGCACCATGCGTCTCGGCGCCTACCGTTCGGTGCTGTCGCCGGATACGAAGATCGCCAAAATCTACGGCCAGACCGAGATTTCCGAGCGCCACCGTCACCGCTACGAAGTCAACATGGACTACCGCGAGCGCCTGGAAGCCGCCGGCATGCGCTTCTCCGGAGTTTCGCCGGACGGCGTGCTGCCGGAAACCGTGGAGCATGTGGATCACCCGTGGTTCATCGGCGTGCAGTACCATCCCGAATACAAGTCGCGTCCGCTGGAGCCGCATCCGCTGTTCAGCAGCTTCATCGAGGCGGCGATCGCCCAGAGCCGGCTGGTCTGAGGGCGCTCGGGCGGCCGCGTTTCAGCCAGGTTGCGCGCGCAGGCTGGTGCGAATTGACAGGAGCAACGCCCCGGTTTTCGGGGCGTTGCCGTTTATGGCGGGCCCTGAAGCAAGGGCCCGCAGACCGGACAGAAGGACAGGCGCGCGATGACCATCAAGGCTCCAGCCACAGCCAATCCCGTCGTCACCGCTGGCGCGGATACGCGCAAGCCGGTGCGTTTCGGCAATGACCTGCCGCTCGCCCTGATCGCCGGCCCCTGCCAGATGGAAAGCCGCGACCATGCCATGGAGGTGGCGTCGGAACTCGTCGCCATCACCGGCAGGCTTGGCATTGGCCTGATTTTCAAGACCTCGTTCGACAAGGCCAACCGCACTTCCGCCTCCGCCGCGCGCGGCATGGGCCTTGCCGGCGCATTGCCGGTATTCGCCGAAATTCGCGAAAAGCTGGGCGTGCCGGTGTTGACCGACGTGCACGACGCCGGCCAGTGCGCGCCGGTGGCCGAGGTCGTCGACGTGTTGCAGATTCCCGCCTTCCTGTGCCGGCAGACCGACCTGCTGCTGGCCGCGGCCGCCACCGGGCGCACCGTCAATGTCAAGAAGGGCCAGTTCCTCGCGCCCTGGGACATGAAGAACGTCGTCGCCAAGCTGACCAGCGCCGGCAACCCGGACGTGCTGGTCACCGAACGCGGCGTCAGCTTCGGCTACAACACCCTGGTTTCCGACATGCGCGCCCTGCCAATCATGGCCGAAACCACCGGAGCCCCGGTGATTTTCGACGCCACCCATTCGGTGCAGCAGCCTGGCGGCCAGGGAACCTCGTCCGGCGGCGAGCGGCGCTTCGTGCCGGTGCTCGCCCGCGCCGCCGTGGCGGTGGGCGTGGCCGGCGTGTTCATCGAAACCCACCCCGACCCGGATCGCGCCCCGTCCGACGGCCCCAACATGGTGCCGCTGGCGCAGATGGAAAACCTGTTGCGCGAACTGATGGCGTTCGACGCCATCGCCAAACAGCGCGGCGGTTAACCCGGCGCCAGAGGGGTTCCGGCAAGGCGTTCCCGCTACGCCAGGAGATCCCGGCGGCGCCAGCGCCGTCGAACACCCCCTGCGCGTCATGTCCGCGCGCGTTGCGGGCATCCAGGTATTCGCCGCCCTGGAGCGGGCTCCGGTGTGTCCCGGCGCCGCTGCGTGGATGGCCGGGGCGCTGTATCATCTCCGCAGGAAGGCGGGCAGGCTGTTGAATGGCGCGACAGCCCTTCGCGTGACGCAACGCCACCCTGTCAGCCCGGAATTGGTTTCCGCCGCGCCCGGCCAGTAAACATCAGCCAGCAAATATCGGGCAGCGCAGGGCCCCTTGCGCCGCATTGACCCGGCGTGCGCCCGCGAGACGGGCCATAACAACGGCGCGCGGAAAGCCGCGCGGACAACAAAAAACAGGACGCCGTCAGGCGTCAGGGAAGGAACACCATGCGCCAGCCCGTGGCTGAGCTCTCGCTTGCCCACCTTCAGGTCTGGCTGGCCGTCTCCTGTTTCACCGCCAGCCTGTTCGTGCGCGCCGTCGATCCACTGGTGCCGGTGATTGCCCGTGATCTCCATGTGCCGGCGGGGCAGGTGGCGTTGCTCGGCAGCGCCTTCGCGTTTCCGTTTGGCCTGATGCAGCTGGTGTGGGGCCCGGTGGGCGACCGTTTCGGCCGCAGCGGCGTCATCCGCATCTGCATGGCCATCATCTCGCTTGGCGGCGTCGCCAGCGCCCTGTGGCCGGCGTGGGACTGGCAGTTCGCCATGCGCGTCGTCTGCGGCGTCGCCTCCGCTGGCATCTTCCCCGCGACCATCGCGCTGATTGGCGACCGGGTGGCGCTGGAGGAGCGCCAGGCGGTGCTGGCCCGCATGCTCGGCGCCACCATCAGCGGCGGCCTCGCAGGAGCCATCGGCGCCGGCTTTCTGGTGGAATGGCTGGGCTGGCGCGGCGTCTTCCTGCTGTACGGCGTGGTTTGCGCCGTTACCACGGTCGCCGTCATGCGGGTGTTGCCGCGCAGCGCCCGTTCAGCCACGGCGCCTGCCCATGGCGTGCTGCACGGTTTCCGCGCGGTGCTGCGTAACCGCCGGGCGTGGATCTGTTTCAGCGCCGTGTTTTGCGAGGGCGTGTTCATCTTCGGCCTGATGCCGTTCGTCGCCGTGCTGCTGGCGGCGCGTGGCGAGAACAGTCCCGCCATCGCCGGCCTGGTCATCGCCGCCTTTCCGCTCGGCGGCATCATCTACAGCGCCGCCGCCGGCCGGCTGATGGGCTGGCTCGGCGGCCGGGGTTTGATGGGCTTGGGCGGCCTGGCGGCGGCCGCCGCTTTGCTGGCGACGGCGACGGGCCTGCCATGGCAGGGCGATTTCGCCGCCTTCATGTTGCTCGGCTTCGGCTTCTACAGCCTGCACAATTCCCTGCAGGTGCAGGCGACCGAACTGGCGCCGGCGTTTCGCGGCTCCGCCGTGGCGCTGCACGGCTCCAGCTTCATGACCGGGCAGGCGGTGGGGCCGATCTGGTGGGGCGCGGCGCTCAACCTTGCCGGACCGGCGCTGGCCCTGTGCCTCGGCGCTGGCGTGATCGCCATTGTCGGATTGCTGTGCGGCAAGCTTCTGGGAGAGCCCGCCAGGTAGCTGGCGCGTCCCGGCGAACGCCGCGCCAGCCAGTGTGCCGGGGCGGCGATGGCGCGCCCCCCCTGTCCTGCCGGCGTGGATGACGTGCGGGCGGGGGGCAGGCGCCCCGGAGCGCGCTCTGAACCCCGAGCGCGCCCTGAACAGGGCGCGCTGTTCCCAGATCCGTTATTCCGCCGAGATGATGTCGCCGAACGGATGGAACGTCTTGCCGTCGAATTTGGTCAGCTGCATGCGGGTGATGGGCGAGAACCGCTCCGGAGTGTTCTGGATCTTGATGCCCGGCAGCAGCGTCGGCACGTCCAGGTTCATGGTCGTGGCCGTCTTCATGATATTCTTGCGGCTGAGATCGTTTCCGGCCCGCTTCAGCACATCCTCCAGCACCTTGGCCGAGGTGTAGCCATAAACGTAGTTGGTGTCGGCCCGGTCAGCGGACGGCATGGCGCGATCCATGAAGGCATGGAACTCCTTCATGCCCGGATCGTCCTTCCACTGCGGGTCCAGCGGATCCTTCAGATAAGCCGTGGCGATGACGCCAACGCCGTTCTCCACGCCGGCCGGCTTCATCACCGCCGCCACCGAGGCGGAGATCGAGGAGACGAAGTGGGTCGGCTTCCAGCCCATCTGCGCCACCTTGCGGATAGCCTGGGCGGTGTACTTGGGCACGGAGACGTTGACGAACACGTCGGCGCCGGACGCCTTCAGCTCGACGAGCTGCGAGTCGATCACCGGGTCGGTTGGCTGGTAGCTCACCACCTTGACCAGTTGCTTGTCGGCGTTGGCGCCCAGGCCCTTGCGCAGGCCGTGCAGGTAGTCCTTGCCGAAATCGTCGGCCTGATGGAGCAGGGCGACCTTGCCGTTCGGCAGGTTTTTGGCGATGTAGCGACCGATCACCACGCCTTCGCTGAAATACGAGGGCTGGAAGCCGGTGGTCCACGGAAACTGTTTGGGATTATCCCAGCCGCTGTTGCCGGAGGCAATGAACAGCTGCGGCACGCCCTTGCTGTTCAGGTATTTCTGCACGGCGAGGCTGGTGGCGGTGCCAAGCGGGTTGAAGATGAACGAAACGCCATCCTGCTCCACCAGCTTGCGGGTCTGCTCCACGGTTTTCGGCGGGGCGTAGCCGTCGTCCAGGGAAATCAGTTCGACCTTGCGGCCATTGATTCCCCCCTTGGCGTTGAGCTCGTCCAGATAGGCGTGGTGCGCCTTGACGATAACCGAATAAGCCGAGGCGCCGCCGCTGAAGGCGGTCGTCTGGCCAATCTTGATATTGTCTTTGGTCACGCCGGGCATGTCGGCGCCCTGCGCCAGCGCGGCGCCGCCAAGCAGCAATGACGCGGCGACCGCTGTTACCAATCTCTTCATCACATCCCTCCCTGGAGCCCGCCAGAAAGCGTGGCCGTCCGGGCCGGATCGTCCTGGACGATCAGGGCGGGGGCGGGAGCGCATTCCCGATGCCTGAAGTGAAGGCAGCCTGCCCGTCGGCCTGCCGTTCCTGGCGGGAGCGGTCGTTCACGGACCGTTGATGTGAGTGTGCGCATCCCCCAAAGCCCGTGGCAAGGGGGTGATATGTTATACGAAAGGCAAAATTACAGCGGTTGGCGTGCTATTACGCCTCAGGGGCTGGCGCCGGTCAGGCTCAGAAACGGGCCCGGTAAGGCTGCACGCCCGTATCGGGCAGCCAGACGTTTTTCGGCAGCTCGCCGGTCTGCCAGAACACGTCGATGGGAATGCCGCCGCGCGGAAACCAGTAGCCGCCGATGCGCAGGAAGCGCGGCGCCAGCAGGCCGGCCAGCCGCTTGCCGATGGCGACGGTGCAATCCTCATGGAACGCCCCGTGATTGCGGAAGGCGTGCAGGTAAAGCTTGAGCGATTTCGATTCGACCAGCCACTGGTCCGGGACGTAGTCGATCACCAGGATGGCGAAATCCGGCTGGCCGGTGACCGGGCAGATCGAGGTGAACTCCGGCGCCGTGAAGCGGGCGACGTAGTCCGTGTCCGGGTGCGGATTGGGCACGCGGTCGAGCACCGCCGTCGCCGGATCGGCGGGCGCGGCGCTCTGCTGGCCCAAATGACTGAGGTGCTGGGTGAGATCGGCGTTGCTCATGGCGCCCCTATACTCCTTTTGCAGGGCGCGGGAAACGGCCGCGACCGTCGGGCGCGGAAACCGGTCCGCCCTAATTTCCGCGCATGGCTATTGAAAGCCCATGTTGATGCCGTAAAAGGCCCCCAGGAACCGTCGCCAGAGCGAATTCTTTTCACGCGCGCGTCACAGGCGTTTCGTATGCCCGCGCTTTCCTGAACCTATGGAGCTTCATTCCATGACCGCCATTGTCGATATCGTCGCCCGCGAGATCCTCGACAGCCGGGGCAACCCGACCGTTGAAGTCGATGTGGTGCTGGAGGACGGCTCCACGGGCCGCGCGGCGGTTCCCTCCGGCGCCTCCACCGGCGCTCACGAAGCCGTGGAGCTGCGCGACGGCGACGCGTCCCGCTACGGCGGCAAGGGCGTGCAGAAGGCTGTCGAGGCGGTCAACACCGAGATTTATGAAGCGCTGGTCGGCCAGGACGCCGAGGACCAGGTCGCGGTCGACGAGATCATGATCGACCTCGACGGCACGCCCAACAAGGCCCGCCTTGGCGCCAACGCCATCCTCGGCGTGTCGCTCGCCGTCGCGAAGGCGGCTGCCGAAGCCTCCGGCCTGCCGCTTTACAGGTATGTCGGCGGCCCGACCGCCCGCGTCCTGCCGGTGCCGATGATGAACATCGTCAATGGCGGCGCCCACGCCGACAATCCGATCGACTTCCAGGAATTCATGGTGATGCCGGTGGGCGCGCCAAGCCTCGCCGACGCCGTGCGCGCCGGCGCCGAGGTGTTCCACCGCCTGAAGGCCAACCTGAAGGCCGCCGGCCAGAACACCAATGTGGGCGACGAGGGCGGCTTCGCGCCGAACCTGCCGTCCGCGGAAGCTGCGCTCGACTTCGTCATGAAGGCCATCGGAGACGCCGGCTACAAGGCTGGCGACGACATGATGATCGCCCTCGACTGCGCCTCCACCGAGTTCTTCAGGAACGGCAATTATGTCTATGAAGGCGAGGGCGTCACCCGCTCGCCGGAAGAGCAGGCGAAATACCTGGCGAAGCTGGTTGGCGATTACCCGATCATCTCGATCGAGGACGGCATGGCCGAAGACGACTGGGCCGGCTGGAAGACGCTGACCGATCTGGTCGGCGCCCGCTGCCAGCTCGTCGGCGACGACCTGTTCGTCACCAATGTCGAGCGCCTGTCGGATGGCATCCGTCAGGGCGTCGGCAACTCGATCCTCGTCAAGGTCAACCAGATCGGTTCGCTGACCGAGACCCTGGCCGCCGTCGATATGGCGCACCGCGCCGGCTACACCGCCGTGATGTCGCACCGCTCGGGAGAAACCGAGGATTCGACCATCGCCGATCTCGCCGTCGCCACCAACTGCGGCCAGATCAAGACCGGTTCGCTGGCCCGCTCCGACCGCACGGCCAAGTACAACCAGCTGATCCGCATCGAGGAGCAGCTCGGCGGCCAGGCCATCTACGCCGGCCGCAACGCCCTGAAGGCGCTGCGCGGCTGAGGCGCGCCTGTGCGCGGTGCGCTGTCGCCGCGCGCCTGAACGCGGGCAGGGCGGAAGAGTTCACCGGCCCTGCCGGCTGGCCCCTTGCCGACGTTTCCATCCGGCCTGGCTTCACCGCCAGGCCGGTTTTTTTGTGCGCCCCCCATCTGGTTTCCCTGCCGCATCCCCCTTTCACCCCTACGCTCGGCGGGCCGGCGTTCCAGCGCCGCCCTGGCGTCGTGACGCGGGAGCAGCTTTACGGGCGGGCGACCCTGGGGCAGTCTCGCTACACCGCAATGGGGACTGGCGCATGGTTTCGCGCGCGCGGACAATTCGCGGACGAGTCGGCGCGAACGGTCGGCGCACGGGCGAGGCGAGGAGGACGGCATGACGGCCACGGCGATTCCAGCAAAAGTGCGCGCCGCTTTTGCGGCTGGAACGGCAGCCAGCCGGGCTAACCGCGCCTTCGGACCCGACCATCCGCCGCCGTGCGCGTTCCCCCCTGGCGGGAAAGCCTCCCTGTCAAGCCGCGTCAGAGTTAACGCTGGCGCGAAACCATTTGGCAAATGCCTGGCTGGCTTCTGCCTCGCCGCCATGCTCCTGGCGGCGCCGGCCGTTCACGCAGCCGACGCCGCGCCCCCCGTGGCTGCATCCCCAGCCGTCCCGGCGACATCTCAGGCCACCCCTCCCGGCAGCGCCGCCGCGACGCCGCACGCGCCGACGACGCCAGCGCGCCCGGCCAATGCCCCGGCGGGTGCGGCCGCCAGTTCTTCTGACGGCTCTTCCGCCAGTTCTTCGGGCGCGCCCACGGCGGCGCCGGCGATGGTCGCCCAGGGGCAGTCTGCTCCAGCCGGGTCTGCTCCAGCCGGGTCTGCTCCTGGCGAGACTGCGCCAAATCCCGCCACGCCAAACCCCGCGACGCCAAATCCCGCGATGCCAGCGCCCGCTGCGCAGGATCCCGCTGGCGCGCCGTCAGAAGCCGCGAAGGCCGCCGTCACGCCCACGGTCATCCTGGTCCATTCCGAACTGCTGGACGGGTCGTCGTGGCGCGGCGTCATTCCCCTGTTGCAGCGCTCTGGCGTCAACGCCCTCGCGGTGCAGTTGCCGCTGAATTCCCTGTGGGCGGATGTGGCGGTGGTCCAGCGGGCGCTCGCCATCGTCCGCGGGCCGGTCATTCTCGTCGGGCATTCGTGGGGCGGCGTCATCATCACCGAGGCGGGCGTCGACCGGAAGGTCGCGGCGCTGGTCTATGTGGCGGCCATGGCGCCGGATGTGGGCCAGTCCTTCATCGACCGCCTGCGCAACGCGCCGCGTGGCCCGGGGCTGGCGAAATTGCTGACCGATTCATCCGGTTTCGTTCGCCTGGCGGATGACGCTTTCGCCACGGACTTTGGCCAGGACCTGGACGCGGCGCAAAACCGCCTGCTCGCCGCCACCCAGGCGCCGGTGTTCGGCAAGGTGTTCGAGGAGCGGGTGAACAACGCCGCCTGGAAAAACCTGCCGGTCTGGTATGTGGTGGCCGCCAATGACCGGCTGCTGGATCCTGGCGTCCAGCAGGCCGAGGCCGGGCGCATCAAGGCGCGCACGGTCGCCACGCCCGCGAGCCATGCGGTGGTGCTGTCGCAACCGGAGGTCGTCGCGAAGGCAATTCTCGAAGCTGTCGCGGCGGTGAAGGCCGGCGCCGCCGCCGGCCACGACGGCGCCGCCCAGCAGTTGCAGCCGCTTTCGCCGCCGGTGCAGCCAGAGCCGCCGAAGAAGTAACCGCCCCCGACGCCGGGACGGTGCGCACGGAACCCCGCGCTCGTCCCGGCGCCGCAACCCCGCGCCTCTCACGATGCGTGGCGAACGCCAGCCTGGCGCGGGGACGGGCTGCCCCTGCCCACAAGAAATGCCCCGCAAAAGAAATGCCCGCGACTCGCGCGGGCATTATCAGGTTTCCCGCTCCGGCAACGCCTTGCTGACGGCGCTCAGCGGCTGTAGCGGATCGGCACCGACAGGGAGATCGAGCCGCCGGCGATGTGCGCGGGCGGGGCCGGCACCGGGCTGGCGCGACGGACGGTGGCCACGGCCTCACTGTCCAGGGCGCTGTCGCCAGATGAACGGGCCAGCCGGGCGCTGGTGACGCCGCCGCTCCGGTTGATCGAGAACGACACCACCGCCGTGCCGTTATTGGACGAGGCGCCGCCGGGGAAGCGCTTGTGCCGGTTGAGGTGGGCCATCAGCGCCCCCCGCCAGCTCGCCATCGCCGCGCTGTTGGCGCCCGCTGATGCGGAGGCGGCGGAAGGTGAACGTGGCCCGGGCGCGCCGGATGGCGCCGAGGTGCGTTGCGCCGTGGCGTTGCGCTCGGCCTGAAGCGCCTTTGCCCGGGCGGCGCGCTTTTTCTCGCGCTCCAGCTCGCGCTTGCGCTCCCGTTCGCGTTCCCGTTCGCGCGCCAGCTCGATGCGCTTCTGACGCTCGCGCTCCAGCTTGCGCTCTTTCTCGCGCTCCTTCTGCGGATCAACCTTGGGCGCGGCCGGAAGCACGACCTCCGCCTTCTGGGGAACCTCCGGCGCCTGAATTTCCTGTGGTTCAGGCTCCGGCTCCGGCTCGGGCGGCGGGGGCGGCGGCTCGTTCTGGGCTATCTCCGATTCCACCGGCTTCTCGGCCTGCTGCGCTTCCGCGACTTCGGGGCCGGGGGCTGCTTCGTTCTGCGGCGCGTTATTGGCGGAGACCGGCAACGGCGCCAGCTCGATCATGATCGCGGCCGGCGGCTCGCCCGCCGGTTCGGCGTGCTTCCAGTGCAGCGCCACCCAGGCTCCGCCGAAATGGGCCGCCAGCACGACGGCGCCGGCGGCGCCCCAGCGGGCGAACGCCCAGCCATGACCAGTGCTTCCGATCACTGGCCGGCTCCAGGATTCTGCCCCGCCGCCGGGCTGGCGGCGGGCGCTGCCGGCGCGGCTTGCCCGGTGTCTTCCAGGCCAACAAGCGCGATCTTCAGGTAGCCGGCGCTGCGCAGCAGGTTCATCACCTTCATCAGTTCGCCATAGGCCACGCCCTGGTCGGCGCGCAGGAACACACGCTGCTCGCGGTCGCCGTGGGTGCGGCCGTCAAGCGCGGCCTGCAGGCCGTCGCGGGCCACGCCGTCGTCGCCGAGCGCCAGGGTGAGGTCGTTCTTCACGGACAGGAACAGCGGCTTGTCCGGGCGCGGTTGCTGCTGGGCGTTGGAGACCGGCAGATCAACCGGCACGTCCACGGTCGACAGCGGCGCCGCCACCATGAAGATGATGAGCAGAACCAGGATGACGTCGATGAACGGCGTCACGTTGATTTCGGAGACTTCCGCGAGGTCGTCGCCGCTTTCTTTCAGACTGACGGCCATCTGGTTACTCCGCGGCGCGACGCAGCCGGGTCACGTTGACGCCCATGTCCCGGCGATCCAGATCACGGGACAGATGCTGCAGGGCGAGGGCCGAGGCGTCGGAGAGCAGCGCCCGGTAGCCGGTGATCGAGCGGGAGAACACGTTGTAGATGATGACGGCCGGGATGGCGGCGACCAGACCGATGGCGGTGGCCAGCAACGCTTCGGCGATGCCGGGGGCGACAACCGCCAGGTTGGTGGTCTTGGCCACCGAGATGCCGATGAACGAATTCATGATGCCCCACACGGTGCCGAACAGGCCAACGAAGGGGGCGGTGGAGCCAATGGTGGCGAGCAGGCCCGTGCCGCGCGCCATGTTGCGGCCGGCGCGCGCCTCGATGCGCGACAGGGCGATGGCGACGCGCTCCTTGACGCCCTCGGCGGGCAGGCCGGCCGAGCGCTCTTCCTCGGATTCCGCCGCGGCGACGATCTCGCTGACCGGGCCGCCGGAGCGGATGGCGTTGTCGCTGAGCGCTTCCACGAGGCTGTCGGCCGCGTGCAGGCGGCGCACGGCGCGCACGGCCCGGCGGCGGGCCGCCAGCAGCTCCAGCGATTTCGCCAGCCAGATGGTCCAGGTGACCAGCGAGGCGAAGGCAAGGCCAATCATCACCGCCTTCACCACCATGTCGGCCTGCATGAACATGCCCCATGGCGACAGATCATGCGGGATAACGGCGGTGGCGGCCGGAGCCGCGGGCTTCGCGGCCTGCTCCTGGGTCAGGTTTTGTCCCTGGGCCTGGTTTTGCCCCTGGACCTGAGGCTGGACGGCGTTGGCCGGCGCGGCCTGTTGGGCGGACGGGGCGCCTGCCGGAGCGGTGGCCGGAACAGCGCCAGAAGCCGGCGCAGCGCCAGGCGCAGGAGTTGCGGGCAGGGGCGGGTGACCCACTGGCAGGTTTGAGGTCGGGGCGGCGTGATCGGGAACCGACATGACAGGTTTCGGCTGCGCAGCCGGCGCGGCGGTTGGCGCGGCCGGAGCCTGCTGCGCCTGCTGCTGCGTCTGCCCCTGGGGCAGTCCCTGGGCAAGGGCGGGGGCCGCCAGCGCCTGGGCCAGCATCAGGACGACGAGGGGCGCGGCGAAACCCTGGTGGACCCCAGGTTTGGCGCGTTCGGAGGCCGCGACGGCGCGCGTGCTGCGCGAACGGGCGAAATGCTTCGAAAACGCGGACAAGTGAGCAACTCCCCTATTGCAACAACCGCCGGATATCCTGGCGGAAGGGCCGTCGTGTACGGCGGGAACAGGCGTTCCGCCGCTGCCGGCGCCCCGGCCCGTTCGCCCGGCAAAAGGCGCCGCAAACGGCCAATCTGTCATTCCGTGCAATCCCGCCGGCTGGCCCGCGGACCGGAATGACGCATCCGCAAGCCGCAGGCGATTGGCGCCAGACAGGCCCGTGGAACTCGCGCTTCACTAAACCCGCAAAAATTTGAACGCAATCTCAATGATTTAGAGGGATTCTAAGAAGTGTACTTCCCCGACGCCCCACCGGCGTCGCCCATTGAAGCCACCCGGGAAGACAGATCGCAAATATTGATGTTGAGACAATTGTTTATTCGAGGCTGTTGCGGCCACGCCCGTCGCGGAACGTCATGCGACTGGCGCAAGGGGCCTCTGTGAATCGTCGCGTGAAAATGATGGGGAAGCGGCGCGGCCCGCGCCATGGCGGGAAACCATGGCGAAACGGCCGCGCCCGCTTCCAGGCGGCGAACTGGCGCCGGCCGGGCTCAGCTGAACCCGGCGACCGGGTGGGGAACGTACGGAGCTTCCAGGGCGGCGATCTCCGCGTCGTCGAGCACAAGATCGACAGCCGCGACGGCGTCGGCCAGATGCTGTGGCTTGCTGGCGCCGACGATCGGCGTCGTCACGCCGTCCTTTTGCAGCAGCCACATCATGGCGACCTGGGCGCGCGAAACGCCGCGCGCCGCGGCGATGCGGGCGACCTCCGCCACGATTTGCCGGTCGCTGTCCTCGCTGGAGCGATAAAGCGTGCCCCCGAACACATCGGTTTCCTGACGCTGGCTGGTCTCGTCCCAGTCGCGTGTCAGGCGGCCGCGCGCCAGCGGGCTCCACGGCATCACGGCGACGCCCTGATCCCGGCAGAGCGGCAGCATCTCGCGCTCCTCCTCCCGCATCAGCAGGTTGAGGTGGTTTTGCATCGAGACGAATTCCGTCCAGCCGTTGAGGCGCGAGGTGTAAAGCGCTTTGGCGAACTGCCAGGCGAACATGGAGGAGGCGCCGATGTACAGCGCCTTGCCGGCCTTCACCACATCGTGCAGCGCCTCAAGCGTCTCCTCCACCGGCGTGTCGTAGTCCCAGCGGTGGATCTGGTAGAGGTCCACATAATCCACGCCGAGGCGCCTCAGGCTGGCGTCGATTTCCTGCATGATCGCCTTGCGTGACAGTCCGGCGCCGTTTGGCCCCTTGCGCGTGCGCATGAAAACCTTGGTGGCGATGACGGTTTCCTCGCGCCGCGTGAAATCCTTCAGCGCCCGGCCGACGATTTCTTCCGATGTGCCGTCGGAATAGGCGTTCGCCGTGTCGAAGAAATTGATGCCGGCCTCCACCGCCTGGCGGATGAGCGGCCGGCTGGCGTCCTCGTCCAGCGTCCACGGGTGCGCGCCGCGATCCGGAACGCCATAGGTCATGCAACCAAGGCAGATGCGGGAAACGTCGAGACCGGTCTGGCCGAATTTCACATATTTCACGGATTATACCTTTCGCTGCGATATGGCGGTCCATGGCGCTGCCACGCGTCGGGGATCACGCCTGTTCGTGAAATTGGCGTATGCGCCGCAAGGGTGGCGCCGACCTGGAAACGCCGCGAACCAGGCGCCACGGCGGAACATGCTTCAGGAACCCACGCCCCGGAGCGGACGCCCGGCGATCGTGTCGGAGCGGCGGCCGCCGTCAGGTCTCAGGCACTCAGGCGTGTCTCAGTGCATTCCGGCGTGGCCCGGCAACAGCCGCGCTTCCCGAAAGGCGCTGAACCATTTCCTGAACATGGCTTCCGTGTCCATCACCATGGAAAAACCCGCCTCGTGCCGGCGGATATCGGAAATGATAGAGACCTTGGCGCCGCCGCTGGCGTTTCGCGCCAGCAGATAATCCATGTACTGGGCCGAGGCTCCGACAAAGGCCGGCAGTTCCGGCGCGGCGAGGCCGTGCCGGCGGCACAGGGCGGCCCATTCCGCGCCGCTTCGCGCCAGATCGTCGGCCAGGGAGGCGGGGCGGCGTTCGCCGGGGCGCATGCCAAGGGCGTCGGCGATCGCCGGCCAGACATTGGCCCACACGAAGACATCGCCGTTGGTGATATTGAAAATGCGGTCGCGCGCCGTTTCAGCCTCACCACCCCAGGCGATCGCCTGCGCCAGCAGGTCCGCGTCCACCGCCTGCAACACGTTGCCGGTTTCGCCGCCAGGAAAATACAGCGGCTCGCCCTTCTCATGCAGCAGGGCCGCCCAGGCGCCGATGGCGGTGATGGGGTTCATGGCGCTGCCGAACGACAGGCCGAAGATGATCTGCGGACGCCAGATGGTCCATGTCCAGTTCTGGCCGCGCCGGGCCGCCTTGAGCCAGTTCTCCTGCTCCCAGTAAAAATTCGGGATGTCGTGCGCCTCGTCACGATCTTCACGCGGCGGCAACGCCATGCGGCGCGCGTGGGCGCCGTAAGCCTTGGCGCCCTGCAACAGGGTGACGTGGCGCAAGCCGCCGGCATGGGCGAGCAGCGGCTCCATCAGATTGCTGAACATACGGGCGTTGACGGCGATCTGTTCCGGGTCGCGCCAGCCGTCGATCAGCGCCGGCTTTTCGTAAAGCGCCGCATAGACCACATGGGTCACATCGCTAAGGCACGCGGCCGCGTCCGCGCAGGCTTCCTGGTCCGTGAGGTCAAGGCTGAGAAAGCGGGCGCCGCTGTCCTGAAGCGGGCGTCTGCGCGACAGCGCGGTGACGCGCACCCCCGCCATGCCCTGGAAATGGCGCAGCGCCGCCTGGCCGACGAGGCCCGATGCGCCCGCCACAAGCACATGCCTGTTCATTCTCCGGCCCTCCCATGCGCGGCGTCTTCAGCGCCTGCGTTTCGCCTCGCGCCATATTCGCAAGGCCCGGCATCCTGCCGCTGAAACGCCCATTGGTCCAGGGGCAATTTCTCAGGCGCCCGGTGGCGGCGCGTCATCGCCGGTCGTTGCCAGCAGCCCCTCGAACAGCACGGAGACGATGGCGTCGCCGTAGATGCGCACCTGCTCGGGGTCAAAGGGGTCCTTGCCGTGAATTGCCCGCGTCACGGCGCCGATGCTGAAGGTCATGGACGCGGCCGAGGTGATGATGTTCGACGTCTGGTGAGGCGGCAGCGGCCGGACGAGCCCTTGGGCCATCGCGTCGGCGATGGCGTCGTCAAAGGCGGCGATGCCGGGCCGGATGAAGGTTTCCATCAGCCAGTCGAACCGCTGCGTCTGGCCCATGGCCTCATGGCTGACAATGCGGATGTAGCGCGGCTCCGCGGCGTTGGCCGCCACCAGACGGCGGATCAGCGTCCGCAGACGTTCGAGCGGATTGGGTTCGGGCGTTTCGGGGCGCCCCACAGGGAAATACTGGCCCCGGCGACGCATCACCCGGTATATCGCCGCGCGCCACAACCGCTCCTTGGAGCCGAAGTGGTAGTGCACCATCGATTGCGACAGGCCGGCGGCGCGCGCCACCGCCGCGGTGCTCACCGGCTCATAACCCCGGTCGGCAAACAGGTCGATGGCGACGTCGAGCAGTTTCTCCCGGGATGAATCTTCCCCGGCGCCTCCCTTCAGGGGCGGGCGGCCTGGCCGGCGGAAAGACCGTGGGCGCGAAGGTCCGGCGCCGGAGGTATGCGGGTTTGCCGGACCAGTCGCCGCCGTCGCCGCGTGCAGGTCCGGGTCTGGCGTTCCGGCCGGCGCCGGCCCGCCGCCCGCCTCATGGCGCCCGGCCAAGCTCAGGCTTCCGCGCCGGTTGCCGGCGGGCAGGCGGCGGTCGCCTGGAATCCGGCGCCTGCCCAGTGTGCGAATCAACAGGAACGGGGCGCATCGACGATGTCACGCCGCAACGCGGTTCGCGTGATGGTTGCGGAGTTGCCGGCCCGGAAGGGCGTGCTGTCTGAAGGTTCAAAATTCGCAAGCCGCATTGGAACAGGGAAACTGTTGGCGTGGCCGGGACCCGGCGCCCGACGAAGCGGAGGCGATGCGGCGGGCCCCGATACAATTAGCGCGTGTATGTGGCCTGCGCATTGATGCAAATCAATGTGCCAATGGCTTGATGCAAATAAATTGATCATGCTAATAATTACAAAAATGCGGCCGGCTCACCGGCGCGCCGACAGGACGTGAAAGGGTGGAAACATGACCGGTCAGGGCAGGTGGCCGCGCGCGGCCTCACAGCGCGTCCGCGTGGTCGTTACGCTTCCTGAAAATGGTGAGCGTCTTTCGCGCCGGCCCGGCGGTCCGGCCAGCGCTGTAGCCTGAATATCCGCCCGCCAGAATCCGCGTCGCGGACCAGACTGCCCCGCGCCAGCCAGGCGCGGACCGCTCCCGCCGGGAGCCGGATTTGCTGACCCCGTGAAAGACCCGCCCTTGTTCCGCAAGCTTCTCATTGCCAATCGCGGCGAGATCGCCATCCGCATTGCGCGAGCCTGCGCCGAAGCCGGCGTGGCGTCGCTCGCCGTCGCCCCGCGGGACGACGCCCGCGCGCTGCACATGACGAAGGCGGACGCGGCGGCGACGCTGCCAGGCGAGGGCGCGGCCGCTTACCTTGACGGCGCCGCCCTTGTTCGCATGGCGGTGGAGCACGGCTGCGACGCGGTTCACCCCGGCTACGGTTTCCTCAGCGAGAACGCGGATTTCGCCCGCCAGTGCGCCGCCGCCGGCCTCACCTTCATTGGGCCACGGCCCGAAGCGCTGGAGCTGTTCGGCGACAAGGCGCGCGCCGTCGCCCTGGCCCGTGAAACTGGCGTCCCCGTCGCCCGCAACACCAACGGCCCCGCCAGCCTGGCCCAGGTCCAGGCCTTCATGGAACGTCTGGGGCCGGATGCGGCTGGCGTCATGCTCAAGGCTGTCGCCGGCGGCGGTGGCCGGGGCATGCGCGTCGTCCGCGACATCGCCGATCTTGCGGAAGCCTGTGACCGCTGCGCCTCCGAGGCCCGCGCCGCCTTCGGCTCCGACGACATCTACGCTGAGGAGCTGATCGGCCGCGCCCGCCACATCGAGGTGCAGGTGGTTGGCGATCGTACGGGCGCCGTCTCGCACCTGTGGGAGCGCGAGTGCTCGGTGCAGCGCCGCCACCAGAAGCTGGTCGAGATCGCCCCCAGCCCGTGGCTGGAAAACGATCTGCGCCAGCGCCTGTGCGAGGAAGCGACGCGCATCGCCGCCGCGGCGCGCTATGATGCGGTCGGCACCGTGGAGTTTCTGGTCGAGACAGACGCCCGGGGGCGCGCCACGGGGCGCTACGTTTTCATCGAGATGAATCCCCGGCTTCAGGTGGAGCACACTGTCACCGAGGAGGTGACCGGCGTCGACCTGGTGCAGACCCAGCTTGCCCTGGCTGCTGGCCGCACGCTGGCCGAACTGGGATTGACCACGCCGCCGCCGGCGCGCGGCCATGCCATCCAGCTGCGCGTCAATATGGAGACGCTCACCGAAGATGGCGGCGCCTTGCCGTCCGGCGGCGTCATCGGCGTGTTCGAGCCGCCCTCCGGCGCCGGCGTGCGCGTCGAGAGCTTCGGCTACCGGGGCTATGAAACCCATTCCGGCTTCG
Source organism: Camelimonas lactis (assembly GCF_004342915.1). Classification (GTDB taxonomy): domain Bacteria; phylum Pseudomonadota; class Alphaproteobacteria; order Rhizobiales; family Beijerinckiaceae; genus Camelimonas; species Camelimonas lactis. The sequence goes on along the minus strand of NZ_SLWL01000002.1, from coordinate 160,404 downwards.
ACGCCCTGCTGGCCAAGCTGGTTGTCCACGCGCCGTCCGGCGATTTCGGCCAGACCCTGGCGCGGGCCCGCCGGGCGCTGGGCGAGTTCGGCGTCGCCGGCGTCGCCACCACGATCCCGGCGCTTCAGGCCATTCTCGCCCATCCTGAATTCATCGCCGGCCAGGCCGACACCGGCTTCATCAGCCGCGCCGCCTCGCAACTGGTGGCCGCCGCCGGCGATCAGAAGTCATGGCTGGCGCCCCGCGTCGATGCGGGCGACAGCGCCGGGACGCAGGCCGTGACTGGCGATCTGGAGGGCGCGACGGCCCTGCGGGCCCCCATGCGCGGCCGCCTGGTGGCGGTGAAGGCGGCGGCGGGCGACAGCGTCGCGGCGGGCCAGACCCTGGCCATCGTTGAGGCCATGAAGATGGAGCACGCCATCACCGCCGCCACGGCGGGGCAGGTGGCGCGCATCGACGCCGCCCCCGGCGACACCCTGCGCGCCGATGCGCCAATCCTCTGGATTGTCGGCGCCGACGGACCGGTGGTCGAGGTGGAGCAGACGCCGGAGCACGATGCGGAGGCGCTGGCCCTGCGCGACCTCATCGAGGACGCGCGCGCCGCCACCCTGGACGCGGCGCGGCCCGGCGCCGTGGCCCGCCTGCGTGAGCGCGAGCGGCTGACGGCGCGCCAGCGCATCGACCTGCTGGCCGACGCCGGCAGTTTTGTCGAGATTGGCGGGCTGGTCGCCCATGAGGGGCTGGAAGAAACCGCCCCGGCTGAAGGCGTGGTGGTCGGCTCGGCGCGCATCGACGGCCGGCCGGTGATGGTCGTCTCCCAGGACTTCAGCGTCTTTGGCGGCAGCGTCGGTCACCTCGGCATCGGGAAAATGGACCGGGCGATCGCCATCGCCCTGAAGAGCGGCGTTCCGCTGGTCATGCTGCTCGATGGCGGCGGCCATCGTATCCAGGACGGTCAGAACTCCCGCCACTATGCCGCCGGCGCCTCGTCGTTCCATGATCTCACCCGCCTCAACGGCTGGGTTCCTGTGGTGGGCGCCATTCTCGGCGCCGGCTTCGCCGCCAACACCAATTACACCGGCCTCGCCGATTTCGTCGTCATGGTGCGCGGCAAGTCCGCCATGGGTCTTGCCGGGCCGGCGCTGGTGAAGGCCGGCACGGGCGAGGACATCGGCATCGAGGCGCTGGGCGGCGCCGATGTTCAGGTGGGACGCCATGGCCTCGCGGATCTGGCCGTCGCCACGGAGGAGGAGGCGATCGCCGCCCTGCGCAGGCATCTCTCCTATATGCCCTCCAACGCCCGGGCGCCGCTTCCGCTGACCCCGCCCACCCTGAGCGCCGCCGAGGAGGCGGAGCGCGCCGCGCCGCTGGCGGCGATGGTTCCGGCCAATCCCCGCAAGGCCTATGACGTGCGCTGCGTCATCGACCGCATCGCCGACGCCGGCAGCGTCACGGAGTTCAAGCCGGCGTTCGCCCGCAATGTGGTGACGGCGCTGGCGCGCATGGATGGGCGGCCGGTCGGCTTCATCGCCAACCAGGCCCTGGTGCTTGGCGGCATGCTCGATTCGCCGGCCTGCGAAAAAGCCGCCCGCTTCATCGCCATGTGCGACGCCTTCGGCCTGCCGCTGATCTATCTGATCGACGTGCCCGGCTTCGCCATTGGCTCCGACGCCGAACGCACCCAGCTTGGCCGGCGCAGCGCCAAACTGATCGCCGAACTGGGGCTGGCGACGGTGCCGCGCATCTCCGTGGTGCTGCGCAAGGGCTATGGTCTTGGCTATGTGGCGATGGCCGGCGGCCGCAGCTTCGACGCCGATCTCGCCGTCGCCTGGCCGACCGCCGAGATCTGCGCCATGTCGATCGAAGGCGCCGTCGATGTGGCGTTTCGCAAGGAGTACGCCGCCGCGGCCGACCCACAGGCCCGTCGCCAGCAACTGATCGACGACATGCGCGCCCAGGTGACGCCGCTCGAAGCCGCCCGTGGTTTTGGCGTGGACGACGTCATCGATCCGTGCGCCACCCGCTTCCGCATTATTGAGACGCTGCAGCGCGTTCCCGCCCGCCGGGACAACCACGCGCCGCCGCGTTTCCGCACCATTCCGCCGGTCTGATCCGTCAAACCGCCGGAACGCGCAGCGTGCCAGTCCCCTCACTGGCGCGCTGCGCACCCAGAACCAGCTGGCCAAGCGCCGCAACGGGTCGCCCACCGGCGAAACGCGCCGCCGCGCGATGACGTCATGTTGCGCGATGCCTCGATGATCCGGGAATAGGCGCAGGAATAGGCGTGGGAAGAAGCGTGTGTGCGCCGCCTGGCCATGCCATCGCCTCCCATTGTCTGGCTGCCCAACGAACCGGCCCCCTCCCATCCAGCAACAGACCGCCCGGCCGCAAACGCGGCCGGGCATTTTGTTGCAGGGCCGGGGCTTCTTGCGCCCTGTGCCCCGGGGGGATTCATCCAGCCTGACAGCGGCTTGCGGCCATAAAATACGAACGTCCCGAAAACTGGTTGCCTTTACATCGTAATTTTCTGTATTATTATTTTAAATATCGAATTTTAATGTGAATTAAGCTGCGCAGCCCGGCGCGCGCCTGAATCCGTCAGGCGGCCGCTGGTGCGGCAGGCGTTGGGGACAGGACATCGGGAATGGTTGAAGCTGCAGTGACACGCGACATTCCGCGCCCGGCCCCGCGTGGGCCGGCGCCGAGGCTGGACGCCATAGACCGGCGCATTCTGCGGGCCCTGCAGCGCGACGCGTCCCTGACCATCGCCGAGGTGGCGGATGAGGCCGGCCTGTCGCCGACGCCGTGCTGGAAGCGCATCCAGCGCCTTGAGGCTGCCGGGATCATCCGCAAGCGCGTGGCCCTGCTGGATCACGAGATGCTGGGCTACGGCGTCACCGTGTTCGTGTCCATGCAGATCGGTGAGCACTCGGAGGCGGAAATCCGCCGTTTCGCCGAGGCGCTGCGGCAAATGCCAGAAGTGCTGGCTTTCTATCGCATGGCCGGCGACGTGGATTATCTGGCGGTGATCGTGGTGCGTGACATGGCGGAATACGACGAGGTCTACCGGCGCATCATCGCCGCCGGCAATCTCAAGAACGTCGTGTCCCGCTTCGCCCTGGAGCGGCTGAAGTCCGAAACAGCGATACCGGTCATCCAGCCCTGAGGGGCCAACCGCCCGGAGGGGCTGTCAGACTTCCTGCGGCTGGCCGATGCTCTTGCGCCAGGCGCGGGGGCTGACGCCGCAGGTCCGGCGGAAACTGTGGTTGAAGGCCGAGGTTTCCGTATAGCCCAGCCGCCAGGCGATTTCCGCCACCGGCAGGCTGGTTTCACGCAGCAGCCGGCGCGCGCCGTTGATGCGCTCCCGGGTCTGGAGCTGGCGATAGCTGACGCCGGCCCCGGTCAGCCGTCGCTGCAGGGTGCGCGGACTCATCCGCAACCGCGCCGCCGCGTCCGGCAGGCTGAGGCCCGGATCCCCCTCCTGCAATAACCGGCAGATGCGGGCGACGAGATCGTTGCTCTCGTCCGTCGCCAGGGCGTGTTGCAGCAGCTGGTCCGCCTGGCGGAGCGACAGTTCGTGCGAGCGCCGGTCAGCGGCGGGCAGCTTCTGGTCCAGCAGTTCCGCCGGCCATGTCCAGACTGCGCCTGGTTCGCCCAGGCGCACCACCATCGCGTCCGGTTTGCGAACGGGGGTGAAAATGCGGTCGCGCGTCGTCAGTTCGATGCCCAGGAACGGAAACCGCCCGCCCCAGATCATGTTGAGCAGGTCAGTGGTGGCGGGCGCGTCGCGCAGGGCCGTGAACTCCCGCAGATGCGGCGGCGTCTGGTCCAGCCGCATGCGCAGCGTACAGACGCCGTTCTGGGTCCTGAGCTCATACAGCGCCAGCGAATGGTGCAGCCACGCCAGCCGGCCCGCTGTCTCCATGGCCGAGCGCAAGGTCCGCGCCGTCATCACCGCCACGCCGAACAGGCCGAGCATCAGGAAGCGGGAGCGCAGCCCCAGCTCCAGCCACACATGCCGGCGCCCGTCGGTCAGCTCGACAAACTTCTCCTGAAACGCCAGCTCCGCCGCGCCGCTGACGGTCGCAAGGGGATTGCTGGCGTGATCGGCCGTCACGCCGGCGGCGGTGAAGGCGGGGGCGGGGTCAATGTCGTTCTCGCGCAGCAGCTCAGCCATCACCGCCATGTTCTGCGGCGATACCGGAACCTTGCGGTAAAGTGACAGCAGCATCGCCCCGTTTCTCCCGTGCGCCCAGCCTTTCCAGATCAGGCAGAGCACATTTTTCTTCCAGAAAACTGCACAGGATCAATCTGATATAGCCGGACCCGTTCTGTGCGCAGCCGATTCCCCGGCCGCTCCGGGCGGCGGCGGGCGATGTTTCCGCATGGTGTCGCAACTGGCGTAAAAACACAAGTTTATGGCGTGTCGGCGCCTTGCAATTCCGGCCTCGAACTGGCGTTCTTCGGGACAGGACGCGCCGGCGCTGGCGTCGGGCGGCGGCTTCGGGTGGGCGCATAGACCGGAAGCCGGGGGAGGCCCGATTCTCTACGGTGGCGCGTCCAGCCGCCCTTCGCCAGGGCAGGCCAGGCCGGCTCCCGCCAGGCCGGCTGCCGCGCCGGTTGTGGCTGGGCGGCGCAGGCGCCGCTGGATCTGTCCGCCCGCAGCCGCGCCCCCCAGGCGCCGGCCAGATGCGTTGCGACCCGGAACCGGTTGCGCGGTCGCGGGGGCGGCGCAGGCCCCAGAACGACGCCGTTGGGCGCGGGGCAGATGGCCGCGCCCGTAAAGGCGCATCATCCAGATTGGTTTGACAGGATCCGCCCGCGATCCGGCGGTCCTGTCCCGGGAAGCGCACGGGGAACGTGCGGGGAAACGCATCAGACCGGCGGTGTAACGCCAGGGAGAGCATCATGGGCGAAGTGGATCAGGCGGCGATTGCGGCCGATTTCATCAGGCGCTGGCGCGCGTGGGCCGCGACCCACGATCCGGCTGGCGCGGCGGCGATGTTCGCTGACAATCCCACGCTGATGTCCCCGGTCTTCCATGGTCCAAAGCAGTCGAAAGACTACGCCGTCGCCGTGGTTTGCCATGCCCTGGCGGTGTTCGAGAACTTTCGCTACGTCAGCGAATGGTCCAGCGATGACGGGGTGATCCTTGGCTTCGAGGCCAATGTGGGTCCGCACCAGTTGCGCGGCGTCGACAGGTTTCGCCTCGACGACCAGGGCCGCGTCACTGAACTTGAAGTGATGATCCGCCCCCTGAACGCCCTCGCCGAGGTCGGCGAGCGCATGAAGGCGCGATTCGCCGCCAGCGCGGCCTGACGCCCGGTTTGGTCCATCGATCGGCGGCAGTTGCAGGCCATGACCGTTGCGGCGCTGCGACCAGGCGCCGTGCGGGCCGCGATCGGCAGGCGCCGCCGTTCCCCGGGCCGCGCAAGGCGGCGCCAGTGGCCGCATACAAACAAACGCTCAACTGGAGAGTCTCATGTTCAGCAAGGATCTGCTCAGCGGCAAGCGCATTCTCGTCACCGGCGGCGGCACCGGCCTCGGCAAGGCCATGTCCGAAGGCTTCATGTCGCTGGGCGCCGACGTCGTCATCTGTGGTCGCCGCAAGGGCGTGCTCGATGACACGGCGAAGGAGCTGATGGACCGTTATCCGGGCCGCAAGGTCGACGTGTTCGGCGTCGACATCCGTGATTTCAACGCGGTGGACGCCATGGTGGAGGAGGTGTTCCAGACCGGCGCGCCGCTCACCGGCCTGATCAACAACGCCGCCGGCAATTTCATCTCGCGCACCGAGGACCTGACGCCAGGCGGCTTCAACGCCATCGCCAATATCGTCATGCACGGCACGTTTTACGTCACGCATTCGGTTGGCAAGCGCTGGATCGCGCGGCAGCTGCCAGGTTCGGTGATTTCCATCCTGGCCACCTGGGTGCGCAACGGCGGCCCCTATGTGGTGCCCTCGGCCATGAGCAAGGCCGCCGTCAATGTCATGACCATGTCGCTGGCCGCCGAATGGGGCCATTACGGCATCCGCCTCAATTCCATCGCCCCGGGTGAAATTCCCACTGAAGGCATGAACGCCCGCCTCAGCCCTGGCCAGAAGCCGGGCGAGCGCGCCGCGAAGTTCAACCCCATGGGCCGCCACGGCACATTCGCCGACCTGCAAAATCTGGCGTCGTTCCTTCAGTCGGACGGCTCCAGCTGGATCAACGGCGAAACCATCGCCCTCGACGGCGCGCAGGGCTTGGCCACCGGCGGCAACTTCTACAGCGTCATGCGGGACTGGAGCGACGCGGACTGGCAGAAGGCGCGCGATCTCATCAGGGGGCAGAACGAGAAGGACCGTTCGCAGCGCACCAACTGACAGCGCGGTTTCCTCACGAAAGAACGCCCGCCGACCATGCTGGCGGGCGTTCTGATGGGGGCTGGAGCCGCCAGCGCAGGTCCGGGTGCGTCGCAATGGCGCCACGCGTGGATAACGCTGGCGTCTGGACGCTTTTTTACGTATATGCGGGCCTTCTGCGCGCCTTGCGGCGGGCGCCGGCGCGGCATGCGCCGGACGGCTCGCGGTTCCGCCGGGCGCAAGACTGGCGATACAGGCGTCACGGGTGGTGAACGCCGCGGAAGGTTAGCTATGATCCAGGTTGTCAGGGCCAAGCTGCATGGAATTCGCGTGACCGGCGCGGATCTTGACTATCACGGCTCCATTACCCTCGATCCCGAGCAGTGCACCCAGGCCGGCATCCGCCCGCTGGAGTACGTTGACATCTTCAACAAGGCCAACGGCGCGCGCTTTTACACCTATGTGATTTTCGGCGAGCCGGGCAAGGGCGAGTGCGTGCTGAACGGCGCCGCCGCCCGCAATTGCCAGCGGGGCGACCAGCTCATCATCTGCGCATCGGCCTTCGTGCAGGAAACCGAGCTGTATTCCATGCGCCCCAAGGTGCTGACCTACGGCGCCGGCAACAAGGTTGAGGACATCATCCATTACGAGGTGTTCGAGGGGCCGGAGCGGCCGTTCGACTTCCGCATGGTCACCGAGCCGCAGATCGATCCCGCCGAGCGTCGCGTCGGTGAGTTCAATGTGAGCGCCTTCACCGAGGACCTGCGCGCCCGTGGCCTCGACGACCACGCCATCGCTGACGTGCTGTCGCGCCACCTGAAGTCGGTCGCCTGACCGGCGCCTGACAGGTTGGGTGTCTTGGTGGCCGGGAATTTCCCGGCCATTTTGTTTTTGCGCCGGCCGCGCCGTCAGCCGACATGCTATGATGGCGATTGCGCCCGTATGGTGTGTTCGCCATTTCTCCCACGGGGCATGCGATGCGAAGCCTTGCGACCGGTTTCCTGTTTCTGTTCCTGTTTGCCCCTGCCCATGCGGAGACATCCATGGCGACGAGCACCCCTGCCGGCGCGCCCGCCAGCCAGGTGAACCGCCCGCGTGCGGCGCCGCTGGTCATCGCCCATCGCGGCGCCTCCGGCTATCTGCCCGACCACACCATCGCCGCCTACCGGCGCGCCATCGACATGGGCGCCGACTTCATTGAGCCTGACGTGGTTTCCACCCGCGACGGCGTGCTGGTGGTGCGTCACGAACCCATGCTGTCGCAAACCACCAACGTGGCCGGCCATCCGGAGTTCGCCGCCCGGCGCCGGACCATGCTGCTGGACGGGGTTCCGGTCACCGACTGGTTCACCACCGATTTCACCCTGGCTGAGCTGAAAACCCTGCGCGCCCGCCAGCCCATGGCCTGGCGCGACCAGAGCCACAACGACCGCCATCCGGTCGCCACGCTCCAGGAGGTGATTGATCTCGCCAGAGCCGAAAGCGCGAAGCGGGGGCGGGAGATTGGCATTGCGCCCGAGACCAAGCACCCCACCTGGCACGCGGCGCAGGGCCTGCCGCTGGAGGATGCGCTGGTCACCGCCCTTGACGCCGCTGGCTGGAAGGATCGCGCCGCGCCGGTAATCATCCAGAGTTTCGAGACCGGCAACCTGCGTTATCTGCGTCGCCGCACCGGCGTTCGCCTGCTGCAACTGGTGGATGGCGGCGGGCCTGACGCCGCCGGAGCCATGACCCTGGCGCCGAACAACATGCGCCCCTTCGACTGGACCGTTACGGGCGACAGCCGCACCTGGGCCGATCTGCTGACCCCGGCCGGTCTGGCGGATGTGAAGACGTGGGCAGACTATGTGGCGCCATGGAAATTGTGGCTGATCCCGACCCGCGCCGCGACGGCCGCCGACGGCGTCGCCCCCGGCGCCGTCGGTGAGGGCGCGCGGCTGGCCCTGCCGTCAACCAGCATCGTGAGGGACGCCCATGCGGCGGGACTCGGCGTCGTCACATGGACCCTGCGCAGCGAGCCGCGCTTTCTGGCGGCCAGCTATGGCGGCGACCCGGCGAAAGAGGTCCGGGCGCTCATCGATCTGGGCGTCGACGGCCTGTTCAGCGATTTCCCCGACGTGGCGGTGGCGGCGCGGGACGGGGCCGGGCGGTGAACGCGCCGCCAGGCTCGCCAACAACGGCAAGGCTGGCCAATAACGGCCAGGCTAGCCAATAACGGCGATAAAGCCGGAGATGACGGCGGCGTTCACCAGATCGATGAAGAAGCCGGCCACAAGCGGCACAATGATGAACGCCCGGTGCGCCGCGCCATGCTGCTGCGCCACGGCGGTGATGTTCGCCACGGCCGTCGCGGTGGAGCCAAGGGTAATGCCGCCGAAGCCGGCGCAAACGACCGCCGCCTCGTAGTCGGAGCCCATGGCGCGGAACACCACAAGCATCGTCCAGGCGATGGTGAGCAGGATTTGCAGCGCCAGCACCGTGAAAATGAAAACCAGCGCGCCGGACAGCTCCCACAATTGCAGGCCCATCAGCGCCATGGTGAGGAAAACGCCGAGGGCGATGTCGGAAACCAGCGCCATGCCCTGGCGGACCCCGGGCCACATCCGGGCGAGGTTGCGCTTCATGGTCAGGGGCGTGGCGTTGCGCACGATGATGCCGGCGAGCAGGCAGCCGACAAATGCCGGCAGCGTCACGCCGGTTTCCGCGATCAGGGCGTGCAGGCCCATGCCCAGCATGATCGTCATGTTGATGACAAGCAGCGCCCACACCACGCTGAAATAATCGAGTGGCGGCGTGGGGCCCCGGGTCCGTGAGCCGATGTCAAGCTGGCGCGCCGCCGGGCCATGCAGGCCATGGCGCCTGATCAGCCAGGTGGCCATGGGGCCGCCAATGACGCAGGCGGCGATCAGACCCACCGTGTTCGCCGCGATGCCCAGCTCCAGGGCGTTGCTGACGCCGTGCTGCTGCACGAAGACCGGCGACCAGGCCAGCGTGGTGCCGACGCCGCCGGTGAGCGAAATGGACCCGACCATCAGGCCCGCCAGGGGATTGAAGCCGAAAGCCTCGGCCAGCACGACGCCGAGGCCGTTTTGCATCAGCATGAACGTGGTCGCCAGCGCCGTCAGGATCACCAGGGGCTTGCCGCCGCGCAGCAGGGTGCGCAGATCGGAGCCGAGCCCGATGGAGGCGAAAAACACCAGCAGCAGGAAATCGCGCGCGCCAAGGGTGAAGCTGACCTTGACGCCGCTGACGGCGTAGATCAGCCCCACCGTCGCCGCGCACAACACGCCGCCGACCACCGGCTCGGGAATGCTGTAACGCCTGAGCAGCGGCGCGTTCATGGTGATGACCTTGCCGCCAAGCAGCAGCGACATGGCGATGGTGAAGGACAGGAAGGCGTCGATCTGGAGCATGCGGGTCCTGATATGGGCGGGCGGGCAGACGTAACCATAGCTGGCGCGCGTGGAATTTCCCAAAAAGGTCGGAAAAAATCCGATGCAGAATTTTCGGGGTCCCGTCTCCGGGCAGGGCCGGGGCGGGGCGGCGGGAGCGGCGCGGCCACGGCGCCCAGGCCGGGCAAGCCTTCTGGCGCGCGGGCGATTGGTTTATCCTTGCCGCGCCATCCTTGACCGATATCCTTGCAAGGCTTTGCCCAAAGGAGGTTCAGAGGGGAGGTTCTGATGATGTTCCGTTTGGGAGTCTTCGATGATGCGCGCGTGATAGAGGCGTTGCGCGCCCATTTCGAAGCGGCTTACGCCAACACCGCGCCCGGCAGCGCCCATGCGCTGGAAATCGCCGCGCTGCAGACGCCGCAAATCCGCTTCTGGTCCGCGTGGGATCAGGGCGCGTTGCTGGCCATAGGCGCGCTGAAGCGCTTCGCGCCGCGTCACGCCGAGGTGAAGTCCATGTATGTGGTCGAGGCCATGCGACGCCGGGGCGTGGGCGGCGCCATGCTGCGCCATCTCATCACCGACGCCAGGGCCGGCGGCGTCCACCAGCTTTGGCTGGAAACCGGCTCCTGGGACTATTTCCGGCCGGCGATCGAGATGTATCTGCGCCACGGCTTCGCGGAAACCGGGCCTTTCAACAATTACGTCGCCGATCCAAATTCCATGTTCATGATGCTGGATTTGCGGGATTGAACCAAACGTGGGCGGCCAGCCGCGCCGTCAACCATGCGCCAGCACAAAAACCAGGGCTGCCCAGTCGCCGGAGGAAACAATGTCAGATGGTCTTGCCATGATCGCCGCGCGGCACGAGGGCACCCTGCCGTGGAATCTGGGCATGCGCTGGGATCGCGCGGAGCGGGGGCTGGTGGAGGGGCGGTTCACCATCCAGTCGCATCATCTTGCCGGCAATGGTTTTCTGCACGCCGCCGCGATCATCGCTCTGGTCGATTCCGCCAGTGGCTATGGCTGCATGCTGTCCCTGCCCGAGGGCGCGGAAAGCTTCACCACCATCGAGCTGAAATCCAACTTTCTCGGAACCGCCCGGGAGGGCGACGTCAGCTGTGTCGCCACCCTGGCCCATGGCGGTCGCTCCACGCAGGTGTGGGACGCGGTGGCGCGCAGCGAGCTCAGCGGCAAGACCCTGGCGCTGTTCCGGTGCACGCAAATGGTGCTGTGGCCGCGTTAGGGCCGCGCCGCCTGGCTTGCCGCCAGGGCCTGGGGCCGCGGCGGTTCAGCCTGCCCGGTCGCTGACGCCATCGGCCAGCCGGTCGGCGGCGGCGAACAGCGCCTGCAGTTCGTGGTCGCCGATCTTCTCCCAGCCCAGGGTGCGCAGGGAAACCGCGCGCCCGGTATAAAATGCGACGAGGCTGGAGATCAGCAGCAGCGCGTCAATGGTGTCGGCGTCGCGCACGGTGCGGGCGCCGCGTACGCCGGCCGCCAGCCGCGCCAGCAGGCGCACGCCAGGCTCCCACAGGCGCTCGTACAGGATGGCGAAAGCGGGTCCCTGTTCGCGCAGCTCCCGCGCCACGAACGTCGTCCATGTGAGCGCGTCATCGGAGCCAGCGAGCAACTGGATCAGATGTCGCAAGAGCTGCTTGAGGTAATCGCGGCAGGCGGCGCTGTCGCCCCGCTCCAGCGCTTCCGTGAGGCCGGCGACCGATATGGACGCCATCTGGCGCACGTAGCGGTCAACGATCTCGTTGGCGCAGGCGAGATATACGCCTTCCTTGTTGCCAAAATAATAGGCCAGGGACGGGAGAGTGACGCCGGCGGCTTGGGTGATGCGCCGGGTGGTGGCGTTGGCGAAGCCATGCTCGCCAAACTCCGCCAGGGCGGCGGTAAGAATGGCGCGCCGGGTTTCTTCGCCCTTGGCGTAGCCGGAGCGGGCGTCGCGCCGGGGGGCAGCCGGGTTGCCAGGTGGGACGGACGGTGAGGCCATGCCCTTATTGAGCACGACGCCGGCCGGGGCGCAAATGGCGGCGCTCCACGGATCGGCGAGCCGGCCCGGCGCGGATAATCCGCCCGGGGCGCCCCCGTTCCTTCTGTCGTGAGCCACGTTCATCGGGCAAGGCGGCGTCGGCGCCGCAGACGCCGCCCGCTGCTCAGGCCCGCGCCGGCCGGTAATTCTCGCCGTCCGAGGCGAAGTCGGCGTGACCATAACGGTGCAGCAACCGTTCCAGCTTGCCGACGAGGCGGCGGTTGGCGAGGTCGCGCAGGCCAGGCAAGCGCATGGCGACGTCATACAGTTTCATGCGCGGGACGATGAACATGGCGGTGGCCAGGGCGATGAGGCGATCGCGGCCCGTATAGGAAACGCCCATTGCCCCGGCTTTTGAGGCGTCGCCATCGAGGAAGTTGCGCACCAGATAGGCCTTGGAAAAGCTGCGCTCCATGCCGCGCCGCACGCGCCCGGTCAGGGTATTGTCCTGCGACAGTTCCGCCGACATGGCGCCGCGCACCAGGGCGCCGCAGGTTTTGTCGTCGAAGCCAGACCGCAATGTCGCCTGGCGGGTCAGCAGCAGGTCCACGATCTGCTGCGGCGTCTCGCCAAGCAGATCCTCCGGCAGGCCAAGCAGGAAGCAGCGGTAGCGGGCGAGCTCGATGCGCGCCCGCTCTTCCTGGGTGAAATGGTTGCGCCCCTGGCGCAGCACCCTGAACGACAGCAGGAAAGAGCTGATCAGGCCCGCCGGCATCTGGTCCACCTGGGGAATCGGCACGCCAAACACCTTCGCGTTCCAGACGCCAGGCCGGCGCATGACGTTGAACCGCACCATGGAGTGCATTAGCCGGACCATGGCGGCGGCGCGAAAACCCTCGCCATGGCGCTCCAGCCCGCCCGGCATCACCGTGAGGGTGAAGAAGGTCGCCGTCTCGAAAGCCCGCTTGGCGGCGAGGGAATCGGTCAGCGCGCCGGTCAGCGCCATGGGCAGCGCCGAATATTTGTTCATGAAAGTGGCGAGCAGGGCGCCGCGGATCACGTAAGGCGCCAGATTGGCCATGCCGTTGCGCTCCAGCCGCGCGCCTTCGTTGACCAGTTTCATGTCCACCCAGGCGGGCGTGCGCTCCATGTCGCGAATGAAGGCCACGAGCTCGGGCGTGGCGTCGGGCACGGCGTCCAGCCCCTTGCGGCATGCGGTTTCAAGCTGGGAGATCATGCCGCGAAAACCGAGCTGGGGCATCAGCGCCGCATAGGCGTCGGCCACCCCGTCGCCGGTCATCGTGTAGCCGGCGATCATCGCCACCCGCTCACGATTGGCCAGCAGCGCGGCGCCCCGGTCGCGGAAGGGGCAGCGCAGGGAGCTGTCGCCTTCCTGCGCGCCGGTGAAGCGCTCGGGCATGGCGTCGAAGTCGATCTGGCCATAGATGGCCGGAATTTGCTGCGCCTGGCGGCGCGCGCGCGCCCAGACGGCCGGGCTGTCTGCGTCAAAAGCCATGCGGGCCTCCTCCTGAATGTTTATGTCCTGGAAAATGTATCATATGATATAAATGTCAAGAATGTTGCGCGATCGCAGACGCCTGCCAAACCGGCGCCGGCCCATGCGGGCATTTCCGGCGCGGGCCGTGCGGCGGTCTTTATGCGCGCCGGCCATCCGTGTAGTCAGGCGTCTGCAACCGGAGCATGTTCGCGGGCAGCGGCCCGTTCCCGTGACGGGAAGCGCGTGACCGCGTGCGAAATGCGTCCATTCAAAGATCAGAGCCCCAGATGCCCGCCAGATCGCTGATGTTCCAGGGAACCGGCTCCGACGTCGGCAAATCGCTGATGGTCGCGGGGCTTGCCCGCGCCCTGGTCAACCGCGGCCTGCGGGTGGCGCCGTTCAAGCCGCAGAACATGTCGAACAACGCCGCCGTCACCGTTGATGGCGGCGAAATCGGCCGCGCCCAGGCGCTGCAGGCGCGCGCCGCCCGCCTTGCGCCTACGGTGCATATGAATCCGGTGCTGCTGAAGCCCCAGGGCGGCCATGGCAGCCAGATCATCGTCCAGGGCCGCGTCGCCGGCTCGTCCAGCGCCGCCGGGTACCAGCGCGTCAGGGCCGGCCTGATGCCGGCGGTGCTGGAAAGCTTCAACCGGCTGCGCCAGGACGCCGACATCGTGCTGGTGGAGGGCGCCGGCAGCGCCTCCGAGGTCAATTTGCGCAGCCATGACATCGCCAACATGGGCTTCGCCCGCGCCGCCGACGTTCCGGTGGTGCTGATTGGCGATATCGACCGGGGCGGGGTGATAGCCAGTATCGTTGGCACGCAGGCGGTGATCGATCCGGCCGACGCGGCGATGATCGCGGGCTTCATCATCAACCGGTTTCGCGGTGATCCGGCGCTGTTCGCCGATGGCATGGCCATCATCGAGGCCCGCACCGGCTGGCGCGCCGTCGGCCTGGTTCCGCACCTGGAGGCGGCCGGCCGGCTGCCGGCGGAAGATGGCCTTGGTCTTGCCGGAAAGGGCGGGCGACCGGCAAAAACAGCTGGCGCGCCCATCCGCATCGCGGCGCTGGTGCTGCCGCATATCTCCAATTTCGATGACCTCGACCCGCTGGAGGCCGAGCCGCAGGTGGAGATGATCCAGGTTCGCCCGGGCGAGGCGCTGCCTGGCGACATTGACCTGGTGATCCTTCCCGGCTCGAAGGCGACGATCCCGGCCCTGGCCGCCCTGCGCGCCGCCGGCCTCGACATCGACATCGCCGCCCATGTGCGGCGCGGCGGCCATGTGCTGGGCATTTGCGGCGGCTACCAGATGCTTGGCCGCAGCATCAGCGATCCGGCGGGGCTGGAAGGCGCCGCAGGAACCGTTCCCGGGCTTGGCCTGCTCGATGTGGACACGGTGCTTGCCGGCGACAAGACCTTGCGCGAAACCTCAGGCCGCAGCGCCGACGGCGCCGCCTTCCAGGGCTATGAGATGCATGTGGGCGTAACCACCGGGCCGGGCCTCGCCAGGCCGTTCGCCCACTTCGCCGATGGGCGCGTTGACGGCGCCGTTTCCGCCAGCGGCCGGGTCAGCGGCTGCTATGTGCATGGCCTGTTCGCCAGCGACGCCCAGCGCGACGCCTGGCTGCGCCGCCTCGGCGGCGATGGCGTCGATCACGCCTATGAAGCCGGCGTCGAGGCGGCGCTGGACGCGCTGGCGGCGCATCTGGAAGCCCATCTCGATATCGACTGGCTTCTCAATATATCCAGATAAGAAGCTGAAAAATCAGGAAAGAACAGCCGAGTGTAGCGATCAGAAGCGTGTCGGCCAGCTGATACAGCCGCAGGGCGCGGCGGATATCGGCCGGCGTCGCCGCGCGCCGTCCGCCAGCGCCCATTTCGGCGTCATCGACCATCTGGCCGCCATAAACCCGGGGACCGGCCAGGGCGAGGCCGAGCGCGCCGGCCATCGCCGCCTCCGGCCAGCCGGCGTTGGGCGAGCGGTGCTTGCCGGCGTCGCGTCGCACCGCCCGCCAGGCGGCGCCGGCGTCGGCTCCCGGCGTCATGGCGGCGGCCGCCAGCAGCGCCAGCCCGGTGAGCCGCGAGGCCGGCAGATTGATGAGATCGTCGCAGCGGGCGGCGGCCCAGCCAAACGCCTCGTGCCGCGCCGTGCGATGGCCGATCATGCTGTCGGCGGTGTTCACCGCCTTGTAGACGGCGCAGCCGGGCAGGCCGGCGACCGCCAGCCAGAACGCCGGCGCGGTGACGCCATCGGAAAAGTTTTCGGCCAGGCTCTCGATGGCGGCGCGGCAAACAGCGGCCTCGTCCAGCGTATCCGGGTCGCGGCCGACGATCATCGAAACCGCGCGGCGGCCCGCCGTCAGGCCATCCCGCTCCAGCGCATCAGCCACGGCGACGACATGGGCAGCGAGGCTGCGCTGCGCCAGCAGGGCGCTCGCCAGCACGGCGACAGCCAGCCCGCCGGCGATCAGGCCGAACGCTCCCGGCAGGGCCTGCTGGACGGCCAGGCCGACGCCACCACAGACGATGATGAGAACAAGCAGGGTCAATACGCCAAGGGCCCGCCGGGCGTCTGTCGAATGGTTCGGCCGGTTCAGCTTTTCATCCAGACATGCGATGAGACGGCCAATCCAGCTCACCGGGTGGCCGATGGTGGTGTATACCCGGTCCGGGTAGCCGACGGCGCGTTCGATCAGCATGGCGGCGAAGGCGAGCAGAATGGTCATGACGGCTTCAGGCGGTGCGGGTTTACGGGCGGTGGCGGGTTTGGTGGACGCGAATTCAGCAATGGGCGGGCCTGGCGCGCCGGATCCGGGCGTGATCGTCCATGGCGGCTCCCTTGTGCAGGCGGCGGCGCTGTTCCCCGATGCGCCGGCGCCGTGGATCGACCTGTCGACGGGGATCAACCCCCATCCCCATACCCGCCGGCCAACGCCATCGGCGCTGCTGACGCGGCTGCCGGAGCCGGCCCGCCACGCCCGCCTGTGCGCCGTGGCGGCGGAAACCTGGGGCGTCGCGCCTGGCGCTGAGGTGGTCGCCGCGCCTGGAACCCAGATCCTGCTGGCGCAGGTCATGATGCTGGCGCGGCCAACCTCTGCCCGGCCGGCGCGGACCATGATCCTCGCGCCGACCTACGCTGGCCACGCCGACGCCGCAAGGGTCGCGGGTCATGAGGTCATTTGTCATCAGGCCGCCACGCCCGATGATCTGGCGGCGCTGGCTGACGCCGACGTCGCCGTTGTCGTCAATCCCAACAATCCGGACGGGCGGGTGACGGGCCGCGCGGCGCTGCTGCGACTGGCGGAGGCGCTGGCCCGCAAGGGCGGCCTGCTGGTGGTGGACGAGGCTTTCATCGACGCCTGCCCGGCGGCCGAAAGCCTTGCCGGCGATGTGGGGCGGGATGACCTGGGCGGCGCCCTGGTGGTGCTGCGCTCCTTCGGCAAATTCTATGGTCTTGCCGGCGTGCGGCTCGGCTTCGCCATTGCCGCGCCCGCCCAGGCAGCGCGGCTCAACGCCATTCTCGGCCCATGGGCGGTATCCGGCCCGGCCGTGGAATATGGCCTGGCGGCGCTTCAGGACGACGCCTGGCGGAACGCCATGATCAGACGGCTGACGGCCGAGGCGGCCCGGCTTGACCAGCGGCTGGCGGCGGCGGGCCTTGCCGCCACCGGCGACGTCAGCCTGTTCCGTCTCGTGCGTCATCCACGCGCTCACGATCTGTTCGTTGCACTCGGGCGGCGCGGCCTGTGGGTCCGCCGCTTCGAGGCGATCTCCGGGGTTGGCTGTGACGCCATCCGCATTGGCCTTCCGCCGGACAAGACAGCTACCCACCGTCTTGATAGCGCGCTTCAGGAATTTTCATCAACTATTTGATAAAAATCGAACATTATTGAATATTTCCCGTATCGTCTGTCGGCGTCTTCTGCCGGTGAACGATCGCCTCCGCCACCGGCTTTCCCTCTAGCAGATGCTCCTGCACGATGCGTTCGATCACCGTTTCATCGAGCCTGCCGTACCAGACGCCATCGGGCTGGACGATCAGCAGCGGCCCCTGGTTGCAGGGATAAAGACAGCTGGCGCGCACGCACATGGCCCGCTGCGGGCCGCTGTTGAGCGGGCGGATGTTCTTCATGATCCTGCGCATGTGCTGGTACAGCGGCAGCGCCCTGCGGTGGGCGCACCGGGCGCCCAGGCAGAAAAACACCTGGCGCGCGTGCTCCGGCACATCGGTCCAGCCCGGCTTGCCCATGGCGGGCTTCACCTCTGCGACGGGCCGGAGCCGCTCCGGGGCCGCCGCCACAGCCGCTTCCACCGCCGCCGCCACGTCCAGAAACTGCTCGACCGGCGGGGCGATCCGCAGGTCGAAGTCGCCGTCCGCATGTTCCAGCCGCCAGGCGTTCAATGCCCCAGCCAGCCATGCGCCAAGCGACGGATCGGCCGGAAACGCCACGGGAACCACCAGGGCTTGGCGCACGCCGCGCTTCAGCAGGTCTTCCAGAACATCTGGAATCGATGGCCCCGTGAGGTCTTCCCAGGCCGGGACAAAGGTGCGTTCGCCCGCCGCGTTCAGCCGCGCGGCGATCTGGGCGACATTCTGCTGCCGGTCAAGGGCGGCGCGGCCATACAGGATGACGACAGACATATCGGTTGCGGATGCTCCTGCTCCACCATGTTGTCCTTTACTTGCCATGACATGGCTCCATATGCTGATGCAGTGCTTCATCCCGTCGGGGAGGCGATGCGACCCTGCCTGCCGCGCCAGCGGCCATGCCAGAAGGCGCGGCCAGTCCCGGCAATGGACCATGCGGCCGGCTGCGCTGGCGCAATGGCCCGCCCCGTCAACCGCCTGCCCGTCACGCGTTGGCGCGGCGGCGCAGCATGTAGGTGTCCATGATCCAGCCGTGGCGGGCGCGGGCCCCGGCGCGCGTGCGCACAATGCGCTCGCTCACCTCGGCCAGCGGCCCGTTGATGAGGATTTCGTCGGGCATGCCGAGATAGGCGCCCCACCAGATGTCGTAGTGCGCCGCCGGCAGGGTGGTGAAGGCGCAGGCGCCGTCCAGCATCACCACGATGGTCTCCGCATCGGCGGGAACGCCCTGGCGCAAGCGGCGGCCGGTGGTGAGCAGCACCGGGCCGCCGATGGTGTTGAGCGGTATGCGGTGGCTGGCCGCGAGGGTCTGGACGCTGGTGACGCCGGGGATCACCTCGATCGCCAGCGCCGCCTCCGGCAGGGCGCGCAGCCGCTCCAGAATGCGCAGGGTGCTGTCGTAGAGCGACGGGTCGCCCCAGACCAGCAGGCCCACCGTGCCGGCGGGGCCGCATTCCCTGTCCAGCAGGTCGGCGTACGCGCCGGCGATGGCGTCGTGCCAGTCATCGACGGTCTGGCGGTAGGCGTCGTCCTGCTGCGCCCGCACCGGCAGGTCGAACTCGATCTGCCGCGTCTCCGGATTGGTCAGGAAGCGCCGGCAGATGTCGCGGCGGACCTCGGCCAGATCGTCCTTCTGCCCCGGCTTGCGCGGGATCAGGATCAGATCCAGCCGGTTCAGCGCGGCGATGGCCTGCACGGTCATGTGGTCCGGGTTGCCGGCGCCGATGCCGATGACAATGATCTTGCGCATGTGGGGCTCAAACACTGTGGCGGGCGATGGCGTGGAAGTAGCAGCCGGTGACATGGCCGCGCCGCCCGCCGGAGGGGCCAAGGTCGCGGCCCTGGGAGTCAGCCAGTTGCGCCAGTGGCGCGTCATCGCCGGCGCTCACCAGGCGGGAATAGTGGAACTCGTGGCCGCGAATGACATCGCCGGCCGCGCCGACGGGGCTGTCGGCGAGCAGCCGCGCCTCGCGATAGCCCAGGTTCATCCGCCGTTTGGCATAGCTGGTGACGTGGCCGAGCAGGCCGGCCATCGGGTGGGTGACGCCCTCCGCGTCCTCCAGCGCCGCGCCAAGCACCATGTAGCCGCCGCACTCGCCATGCACCGGGCGGGTGTCGGCGAAGCGGCGCAGCCCGTCCATGAAACGGCTTGCGGCGGCCAGCTGGCCGGCGTGCAGTTCGGGATAGCCGCCTGGCAGCCAGCAGACGTCGCTGGCGGCGTCCGGCGCCTCGTCGGCCAGCGGCGAGAACAGCGCGATCTCCGCGCCCGCGTCGCGCCAGCCCTGCAACACATGCGGGTAGATGAAGGAGAAGGCGGCGTCGCGGGCGATGGCGATGCGTTGGCCAGGCGGCGGCAGCCAGGAAGAAGGCGGCGGCAGCCAGGAAGAAGGCGGCGGCAGCCAGGAGGGAGCCGGCGGCAGCCAGGAAGAATCCGGCGGCAGCGAGGAAGACGGCGCTTCACCCTGACCCGCGGCGATGGGGGCCGCCAGCGCCAGCACCGCGTCCAGATCGACGGAAGCCTCGACCACGTCGGCCATCTGGTCGATGAAGGCTTCCAGGGCGGCGTGCTCGCCCGCCTGCACCAGGCCCAGATGCCGTTCCGGCAGGCTGATCTCCGGGTTGCGGCGGATGGCGCCGACCACCGGCAGGCCCAGCCGCTCGATCGCCGGGCGCACCACGGCTTCGTGCCGCTCGCTGGCGACCTGGTTGAGCACGACGCCGCCGATGCGCACGGCGGGATCATGGGTGGCGAAGCCGTGGGCGATGGCCCCGGCGGTTTGCGACTGGCCGGAAATGTCCAGCACCAGCAGGGTCGGCAGGCCGTAGATGCGCGCCAGATCCGCCGCCGCGCCGCTGCGGCCGGGGGCGGCGTCAACCCCGTCGAACAGCCCCATGGCGCTTTCCACGATCACCACGTCGGCGCCTGCGCCCTGGCGGGCCAGCAGATCGCGCAGCAGCACCGGCTCCATGGCCCAGCTGTCCAGATTGACGCCGGAATGGCCGGTGGCGGCGCGATGGAATTCCGGGTCGATATAATCCGGCCCGGATTTGGCGGCCCGCACGTTCAGGCCGCGCCGTTTCAGGGCGCGCAACAGGCCGATGGTGACGCTGGTTTTGCCGGAGCCGGAGCGGGCGGCGCCGACGATGAGGCCGCGCGGCTGGCCAGGGGGATTCACACCTTGCCTCATGGGAAGGCTCCGGTGGGCGTCGCGCCATTTCGCCAGGCGACGATCTCGCCAATGACAACCAGCGCCGGCGATTTGATATGGTCCCGCCGCGTCGCCTCGACGATGCCCGCCAGGTCTGAAACCAGCACCTTTTCCTCCGGCGTGGAGGCGGCGTGGATCACCGCCGCCGGGGTGCGCGCCGGCAGGCCGCCGGCCAGCAGCTGGTCGCGGATCAGCGGCAGGTTGCCCAGTCCCATGTAGATGACGATTGGCTGGCCGGTTTTCGCCAGCGCCGCCCAGTCCGGGCCGTCGTTGGGCACGGGCGGCTCGGCGGCGTGGCCGGTGGTGAGGATGATCGCCTGGCTGACGCCGCGCAGCGTCGCCGGAATGCCGGCCCCGGCCAGCGCCGCCAGCCCGGAGGTGAGGCCGGGCAGGAACCGGAACGGCACGCCGGCGCCGGCCAGCGCCCGCGCTTCCTCGCCGCCGCGGCCAAACACGTTGGGGTCGCCGCCCTTCAGCCGCAGCACCCGTTTGCCTTCGCCGGCAAGGCGGATGAGCAGGGCGTTGATATCGGTCTGCGCCGCCGAGCGTACGCCGGCGCGCTTGCCGACGTAATGTTTCTCGGCGTCCGGCGCCGCCAGCAGCAGGTCCGGGTTAACCAGGGCGTCGTAGACGACGGCGTCGGCCTTCGCCAGCGCCGCGACGACGCCCAGCGTCACGCATTCCAGCGAGCCAGGGCCGGCGCCGGCCAGCCACACCGCGCCAGGGGCGAAGCCGCTTGCTTCGGCCATTGGCGGCGGCGCATGAGCCAGGCGAGCCTGAGCCAGCCGCGCCAGGGCTTCCGCCGCCAGGGCGGGCAGGGTTTGGCCGGCGGCGCCAGGCGAGGCGGGACGATCAGTGCTCATGACGGCTCACCGCTTTTCGCATCGCGTTGCGCCAGCGGCCGGTTATGGGCGTCCCGGCCGCGAAAACGGCGCTGGTAATCCACGTCATACAGGGCGCTTTCCTGAAAATCGGCGGCGGCGAGGCCAGGGCCGACGAACACCAGCGCGGTGCGCTCCGCCGGCGCATCGGCCATCTGCCTGGCGATGTCGGCCAGGGTTCCGCGAATGACCCGTTCATCCGGGCAGGTGGCCCGCACCACCACGGCGACCGGGCACGTCGGCCCGTACAAAGGCGTCAGCTCGGCGATGATCTGGTCGAGGGCGTGGATGGCCAGATGTATGGCCAGGGTGGCTCCGGTCTGGCCGAAGCCGGTCAGCGTTTCGCCTGCAGGCATGGGTGAGGCGCGGCCGGAAACCCGGGTCAGCACCAGCGACTGGGCGAGCGCCGGAATGGTCAGTTCGCGCCCCAGGGCGGCGGCGGCGCCGGCGAAGGCCGGCACCCCCGGCGTCATCGTCCAGGCGATGCCCAGCCGGTCGAGCCGGCGCGTCTGCTCGGCCACCGCGCTCCAGATCGACAGATCGCCGGAATGCAGCCGGGCCACATCCTGGCCGCGCGCCGTGGCGGCGATGTATTCTTCCTCGATCTCGTCCAGCGACAGCGGCGCCGTGTCGAGCAGCCGCGCTCCTGGCGGGCAATATTGCAGCAGTTCCGCCGGCACGATGGAGCCGGCGTACAGGCAAACCTGGCAGCGCCCCAGCAGGTCGCGTCCGCGAACGGTAATGAGATCGGCGGCGCCGGGCCCGGCGCCAATGAAGTGGACGGTCATTGCTGATCCAGATGGTGAAGAACTGCTGGTGAGCAGGCGATGGCGCAGGTGGCCATGGGCCCTGCGCTGCGTGGGCCGGCGAGCCGGGCGTTGGCGTCGATGGCGCAGGCTGCCGCCAGCGCCGCCGCCTCGCTGGCCGAGGGCAGGCCGGTGGCGGCCAGCGCCGCGTCCGAACGGGTGAGGCAGGCCCCGGCCATCGCCGCCAGCGCGGCCGGGTCGGCGACGACAAGCGACAGCCCCAGCCGCGCCGCCGCCGCCTGAATGGCCGGGTGCTCCGCCCTGGCCGGAATGCAGGCGAGGGCAGTGAGGTTCTCTGGTCGCAGGCCGTCGCGCTTAAGCGCCTGAGCAATCACAGCCAGAATATCGTCAACACTGGCCGAAACGCGGCAGCCGACGCCAGCAATACAGACCCCGGCGCTGCAGACGGCGCGCGCGCTCATGGCTTGCTCCAGCGCCATTGCACGATCGGCATGGCGGCGCGCCAGCCGGTCAGGCCGCCCACCGGCGCGGCGCGGGCCACCGCCAGCGAAATCAGATCGCCGCCATGGCGCTGGCGCAGGGTGGTGAGGAGCGCCTGGGTTTCCAGCGTCACCGCATTGATGACCAGACGACCGCCTGGCTTCAGGGCGGCGCGGGCCGATTCCACGACGGTTTCACAGGCGCCGCCGCCGATGAAAATAGCGTCCGGCTGCGGCAGGCCGGCGAAAGCCTCCGGGGCCGCGCCCATGCGCAGATCGAGCCGGGGAACGCCGAGACGCGCCGCATTGGCGCGGGCGCGTTCGGCCCGCGCAGGGTCCCGTTCAATGGCGATGGCGCGCATGGCGGGCGACAGCCGCAGCCATTCGACGCCAATCGAGCCAGAGCCGGCGCCGACGTCCCACAGCAGCTGCCCCGGCAATGGCGCCAGGGCGGCCAGGGTGACGGCGCGCACCTCGCGCTTGGTAATCTGGCCGTCGTGGTCGAAAAAACTGTCATCCAGCCCCACGCCCAGTGGCGCCGGCTCCACCGGCGCATGGGCGCTCAATTCCAGCGCCAGCACGTTCAGCGGATCGAACTGTGCCTCGCCCATGGCTCCTGCCGTCGTCGCCGTCACCCGTTCGCGCGAACCGCCCAGCGCTTCCAGCACCCACGCCCCCGAAGCCCCGAAACCCGCGTCCGCCAGCATCCGCCCCAGCCGCGCCGGCGCCGCGCCGTCGCTGGTCAGAACCAGCAGCCGCATTCCTGGAAACAGATGGGCGCGCAGCGCGTCCTCGTCGCGGCCATGCAGCGAGAGCAGCGTCACGTCCTGCAACGCCCAGCCAAGTCGCGCGGCGGCGAGGCTGAACGACGACGGCGCCGGCCACACCTTCATTTCGGCAATGGGCACGTGGCGGGCGAGGGTGGCGCCAACGCCGTAGTGCATGGGGTCGCCGGAGGCGAGCACGCACACCGCCGCGCCGCGCCGCGCCAGCACGGCGGCGAGGCCGGCGTCGAATGGCGTTGGCCACGGGGAGGCTTCGCCGGTGATCGCCGCCGCCGCCAGTTCCAGATGACGCTGACCGCCAAACACCACATGGGCGTCGCCGATGGCCTGGCGGGCGCCGGCGCCGAGCCCGTCCAGCCCATCCTCGCCAAGCCCGACCACATGTAGCCATGGGCGGGGCGCGTCCTGACCTGACGCGCCCGTCATGCCTGCGGCGCGTTCTTTGCCTGCGGCGGTCATTATGCCTGCGGCGCTTGCAACTTCCGCCCGCCCGTCGTTACTGGACGCCATCATGACCTCCCGCCAGCCCGACGCCCTGATGCATGTTCTGATACTGGGCGGCGCCGCCGACGCCCGCGCCCTGATGCGCGCCTTGCAGGCGCAGCCGGATCTGCCGCTCAAGGTGACGCTGTCGCTCGCCGGTCGCACCCGCAACCCGCCGCCGCCGCAGGCTGGCCCGGTCGCCGTCAACCAGCGCGTCGGCGGTTTCGGCGGCGTGGCGGGGCTGGCGGCGTTCATCCGCGATCAACGGGTCGCCTGCATCGTCAACGCCACCCATCCCTTCGCCGCGCGCATGGCGTCCAACGCCGTCGAGGCCGCGGCGCTGACCGGAACGCCGCTGTTGCGGCTGGTCCGCCCGGCCTGGGCGGCCGGACCCGGCGATGACTGGCGCCACGTGGCCAACGTAGACGCGGCCGTGGTGGCCCTGGGCGCCGCGCCGCGCCGGGTGTTCCTCACCATCGGCCGGCAGAACCTCGCCGCCTTCATGGCCGCGCCGCAACACGCCTATCTGGCCCGCACCATCGAGGCGGCCGACGCGGACGTGCGCCTGCCCCACGTCGCCTGGCTGCGGGCGCGCGGTCCGTTCAGCCTGGACGACGAAAAGCGGTTGCTCATCGAGCATCGCATCGACCTGCTGGTGACCAAGAACAGCGGCGGCGACGACGCCGCGGCCAAGCTGGCGGCGGCGCGCCTGCTGGGCGTTCCCGTCGTCATGATCGACCGGCCGCCATCGCCCGGCGGCCTCACGACGCAATCCGCCGCCGAAGCCGTGGCCTGGCTGCGAGGGGTCTGGTCGCGGCCTGTGACCGGCCATGCTCATGACGGACGGTCCGTGGAGCCCGGGCCCGCGCCGGTCGCCGAGCGCGGCGCATAAACCAGCGGCGGCCGGCCGTCGCGGGCGATCAGCCGCGTCTCCGGCGAGCCGATAATGACGCAGGTGGCCATGTCAGCCATGTCGGAGCGGGCCTCGGCCAGCGGAACGATCGCCACCCGCTCATCCGGCCGGCCGGCGGCGCGGCCGAACACCACCGGCGTCCGCGCCGGCAGGATGCCGCGCAGGATGTCGAAGGCCTCGCCCAGTTGCCACGGACGCGCCCTGCTCACCGGGTTGTACAGGGCGATGACCAGGCCGGCGCCCGCCACGGCGCGCAGCCGCGCCGCGATCAGCTCCCACGGCTTCAGATTGTCCGACAGGGAAATGGCGCAAAAGTCGTGGCCGAGCGGCGCGCCGACGCAGGCGGCCACCGCCAGCATGGCGGTGACGCCGGGCACGATGGCGATGTCCAGCGCCCGCCATTCCGCCGGGCCATGATCGATGGCCTCGCAGATCGCCGCCGCCATGGCGAACACGCCGGCGTCGCCGCCCGAAACCACCGCCACCTCGCGGCCTGCCATCGCCATGTCCAGCGCCGCTCTGGCGCGGGCCAGCTCCTCGCGATTGTCGGAGGCGTGGCGGCGCTGGTGCGGGCCAAGCGCCAGCCGCTCCACATAAGGAAAATAGCCGAAGAAATCCGTCGCCCGCGCCACGGCGTTGCGCGCCTCGGGCGTCATCTGCTCCGGCCCGCCAGGGCCAAGGCCGATGACCGTGAGGCGGCCAGGGGCGGCGTCGTTCCGGGAGGCGTCGCCGCTCATGGCCGCGCGCTCCAGCCCGGCGTCAGCACCAGCGACAGATAGGGCGTGGCGTCGCCGTCCACCTCGCTCAGCGGCAGGGTGCGGCTGGCGTCCATGGTGCCGCGCTCCACATAAATCGCGCCCTCCAGCCGCCCGGCCTTGGCCAGCGCGCGGCGGATGCGGCCGAGATTGCGGCCCACCTTCATGATCACCGCCGCGTCGGCGTCGGCGAGGCGGCGCGCCAGCTCCGCTTCGTCCATGGTGCCGGGCAGCACCATCAGCACGTCCTCGCCCTGGGCCAGAGGCAGGCCCACCGCTGACCAGCAGCCGGACATGGCGGTGACGCCGGGGATGACCTCGGTAGCGTAGCGCGTCGCCAGCCGCACGTGCAGGTGCATGTAGGACCCGTAGAACAGCGGATCGCCCTCGCTCAGCACGCAGACCGAGCGGCCCGCGTCCAGATGCGCCGCCACGGCGGCGGCGGCTTCCTCGTAGAAGCCGGTGATGGCGTCCTTGTAGGCGTCGCTGCGGTGCGGCAGTTCGGTGGTGACCGGATAGAGCAGCGGCAGCTCGATCACCCCCGGGCGCAGGTGCGCCTGGGCGATGGCGCGGGCGTTGCTGGGGGAGCCGCGCTTGGCGAAGTGCGCCACCACGTCGGCGGCGGCGAGGGCGCGCACCGCCTTCAGGGTCATCAGCTCAGGGTCGCCGGGGCCCGTGCCGACGCCGGTGAGGCGCCCGGTTGCGGTTCCGTTCATGCTGTTCGCGCTCATATGCCAGCCCTCGCCAAAGCATTGACGGCGGCGGCGGTCATGGCGCTGCCGCCCATGCGGCCGGCCACGGTCGCGAACGCCAGATCAGCGCGCTGCGCCAGCGCCGCCTTCGATTCCACCGCGCCGACGAAACCCACCGGCATGCCGATGATCGCCGCCGGGCGCGGCGCGCCGGCGTCGATCATGTCCAGCAGGTGGAACAGCGCCGTCGGCGCATTGCCGATGGCGACCACCGCGCCCTCCAGCCGGTCGCGCCACAGCTCCAGCGCCGCCGCCGAGCGGGTGTTGCCCAGCTTCTGCGCCAGCTCCGGCGTGCGCGGATCGCGCAGGGTGCAGATCACCTCGTTCCGGGCTGGCAGGCGGGCGCGGGTGATTCCGTGCGCCACCATTTCCGCGTCGCACAGGATGGGCGCGCCATTTTGCAGCGCCGCTCGCGCCGCCGTCTCGAAGCCGGGGGCGAAGATGAAATGCCGCGCCGCCTCGACCACGCCGCAGGCGTGGATCATCCGCACCGCGACATCGGTCTCGCCATCGCTGAAACGCGCCAGGTCCGCTTCGCGCCGGATGATGGCGAACGACTGTTCATAGATGGCGGCGCCATCCTTGATATAGGTCTGGGTGGTCATGGCCGTTTTTTCAGGGCATCGGGCGTCGGATCAGACGCTTCGCCACGGGTATGGCGGGCGACCAGGGTGCGAAGCGTCCTGGACAAGTGAGAAAGGCGGCCTGGCGCCAGACCAGGCTTCCGCGCCGTATCCGGGTGGCCGGCGGATATCGCCGCCGCCACGCCCGCCGGCAGGTCCAGCCGCGTGACGTTGCGCGACGGCGCGCCGCAACGCTTGCCGCAGCCGGATACGTGCAGTTGCTGGTCGGGGCCGACGGCGGCCGCCAGCGTCGCCCCATGGTCGCGCGCCAGTTCCGCCGCCAGCGGGCGGGTGGCGATGGCGGCGGAGGCGCACAGCGGCGCGCCGGCGCAGACCGAAATGCGTAGTCGCATATCGTCGGTCTGGCGGATGAAGCCGAGATCGTCGGCGACTCCCGGCAGATGCGCCCGCGCGGCTTCGTCCAGGCCGGTCAGCAACAGGCCGCGCTCCGGGGCGAAGCGGACCCGCGCCTGCGGAAACGTCGCCGCAAGTTGCCTGAGGGCGCCGCTGTCGGTCGCCCCGAACGGCGGCGTCAGACCCATGGCGGGGCCAAGTGTGGTCGGAAAAACGCCGACCGGAACGGCAACTGGTTGCGCCGGCGCCGGCTCGGTGGCCGCCAGCCCTGCGCAGATCCTGTCGGCGATCTTTGCCGCCACATCGCGCATCCGGGCCTCCGGCCCCAGCGCCGCGAGCGCCGCCAGCAGGTCCAGCGCCGCGTCGCCGATCGCCGTTTCATCGCCGTGAAACGCCCGGCGGGCGCCGGCGGCCAGGTTCAGCATCATCGCCCAGCGCGACGCATCGACCGCCATGAGACGGATATCGGCTTTCAGCGCCGAGAGGCCGAACTGGCCGCCGCTATCCACGGTCACCGAGACCTTCGGGCCGAGCAGCGGCGCCAGCGCCGAGCCACTCACCGCGCCAGCGATCCGCGCCGCCAGCGGCCGTGGATCGCAACGCTCCAGCGGGTCGACGCCCGCCAGCGCGTTAACGTCGACGGCGAGACCCTGGCGGGCGATGACGCCGCTGGCGGCCACGTCCATCGCCAGCGCCCTGGCGCCCGCCGCCGTCAGGCCGCGAAGCTGCAGCGCGCCGCGCATGGTGATTTCGATCAGGCCGTTGCCGTGACGCGCCGCGGCCTCCGCCAGCGCCGCCAGTTGCGCCATGCTGATGTCGCCGTCGCGCGGCGTCAGCCGGGCCAGCAGGCCATCGCCCGTCTGCATGGGCGTCGTCAGGCTGGGGCAGGCGCCGCGTCGCCAGGCGCCGCTTTGCAGGGAGGAAGGGCCAGTCACGACGCCGCCTCCGTCATGGGCCGGGCTTCCGCCATCAGCGCCGCCAGATCGCCGTCGATGGCATTGCGGCGCGGATGCCACAGGCCGCGCCGGCGGGCGTCGGCGAAGCGGCGGGCGATCACCCGCACGGCGGCGGGGTTGTTGTGGCGCAGAAAATCCAGCACCGCCGCGTCGCCCAGATAAGCGTCATGCACCGCATCCAGCAGCGAGCCGGGCACGCAGCCGGTGGTTTCGGCGAAGCCCACCAGCCGGTCGACGGTTTCGGCCAGTTCCGAAGCGCCGCGCGGCCCATGCCGCATCTGCCCGGCGATGAACGCCGGGTTCACTGCCCGGGCCCGCACCACGCGGGCGATGGCCGCCGCCAGCGAGCGGGCGCGGGGGCTGGCGGGGTCGGTCGTGTCCAGCACCACGATGTCTGCGGGGCGAGCCTCGCCCGCGTCACGCGCCTGCAACGCCCGCGCCGCGGCGAAACCGCCGATGAAGGCGACGTCGGCGGAGCCTTCCAGCAGGTCGCGGCCGGGATCGTCCTGGGGGTGCACATGCACGTCCGCCGCCGCCACCCGCGCGGCGAAGGCGCCAGGAACGGCGACGCCGTCGCCGGCAAGACCGCCATAGGCGTGCGACGCCGTTTCCAGATAACGCTGGCCCAGTTCTTCGCGCGTCTCCCACTGGCCGCTGGCCAGTTCATGCTCGACGCCAGCGCCATAGACGCCAGGCGCCGCGCCGAACACCCGCGCGGGCGCCGCGCCGGCCCGCACGCTGGCGGCCAGCGGGTTGTCGTCGTCGCTTTCCTCGCGCGCCGCCACCGCCGCCGTCGCCGCGTCGAGCAGGGCGATCTGGCTGGGGAACATATCGCGGAACAGGCCGGAAATTCGCCAGGACACGTCCACGCGCGGCCGGCCAAAACTGGCCGGCGGCAGCACTTCGACGCCGGTGACGCGCCCGGTGGCGTGGTCCCAGTCCGGCCGGCAGCCCATCAGCGCCAGCCCCATGGAAATTTCCTCGCCGCCGGTGCGCAGGCTGGCGCTGCCCCACAGGTCGATCACCATGGCGCGCGGCCAGTCGCCGTGGCGCTGCAGGTAGTCCAGCACCAGCTGTTCCGCCGCGGCCTTGCCCAGGCTGTAAGCGGTAGGCGTCGGCATGGCGCGCGGATCGACGGCAAACAGGTTACGGCCGGTGGGCAGCACATCGGCGCGGCCGCGCGCCGGCGCTCCGGCCGGGCCAGGCGCCACGAAACGGCCGTCCAGCGCCGCCAGCAGCGCCGCGCTTTCCGCAACAGCGCTGCCTGTACGCTCCGGCGTCGCCCCGTCGCCGGCGCGGCCGTAAACGTGCAGCCCGTTCTTGACCGGGAAATCCTTCAGATCGCACAGCCAGGCGTCGATGCGCTGCAACGCCTCCACGGCGTCGCCGTCCACGTTCACTCCCGCTTCGCGCGCAAGGCCGCTGTCGCGGGCGGCGGCGACGATCTGTCCGGCCAGCAGGTCGCGCCGGCGCGGATCGAGGCTTTCGGCGCTGGCGTATTCGTCCACCAGCCGCTCAAGCGTCTGCATGGCCGGGGTGGTCCCGGCCGCGATCAGCGGCGGCGTCAGATGGCCGAGGGTGAGGGCGCCGATGCGCCGCTTGGCCTGCGCCGCCTCGCCGGGGTTGCTGACGATGAACGGATAGATCACCGGCAGCGACCCGAACACAATCTGGGGCCAGCAGGCGCCGCTGAGGGCGACGGTCTTGCCTGGCAGCCATTCCACCGCGCCATGGGCGCCCACATGCACCACGGCGTCTGCCTTGAGGGTGTGTTGCAGCCAGAAACCGAAGGCCAGCAGATTGTGGTGCGGCGGCAGGGCGCCGTCGTGATAGTCGGCGCGGCGGCTGTCGGCTTCGCCGCGATCGGGCGCCAGCGTCACCGTCGCCGCGCCGCACTGCAAGGCGCGAAAGCCGAAATCTGGCGCGTCCAAGGCGGGCGGCGGCCCCCAGCGCTCGATGATCGCGGCGCGGGCCGCATCCGGCAGGGTGTTGAAATGGCTGAGGTAATCTGCGGCGCTGAACGTCGGCTGCGGTCGCTCCAGCGCCAGCATCAGCGCGCGGGCGTCGGCGGGGATATCCGCAATTGCATAACCGGCGCTGGCGAGATCAGCCAGGATGGCGCGCGCGCTTTCCGGCGCGTCGAGGCCAACGGCGTAGCCGCTGCGGGCTTCGACGCCGGGGTAATCGGGAACCATGATGGCCACGCGCCGCGTCGCCGCCGGCGTCTGTCGCAGGCGAATATGGGCGTGGATGCGCTCCGCCACGGCGGCGACGCGGTCTGGCTCGGGCGTATTGCGCAACGCCTCGCCGGCCCCGTCGGACGCCGTGTCCTTGAAGGAGAGCACCCCCGCCAGCACGCGGCCGTCCACCTCCGGCAGGGCCACGTGCATGGCGGTGTCGGCGGGCGTCAGCCCGCGCTGGCCGTCGGCCCAGGCGCTGCGGCGGGTGGTGGCCACGATGGCCTGGAACACCGGAACGCCCAGTTCGGCGAACAGGTCGGGGCCGTCGTCGCCGCCCGTGGCGGCGAAGGCGGTGGCGGTGACCAGCGCCGCCGGCCGAAGCCGGGCGCAGGCGTCGCGCGCCGCCGCGCGCCCGGCGCTGTCGCGCAGGGAAGGTACGAAAATCGGCGCCGGCTGCACGCCGCGCGCCCGCAATGCCGCCGCCAGCGCGTCGATGGGCGCCGCGTCCCCGGCCAGCAGCATCGAGCGGTAGAACAATATGGCGACGCGCGGCTGCCCGGGATCTGCTTCTTGGCAGAGCGCCTCAAGGGAGACGGCGCCGCGTCCGGGCAGATAACCGCCGGCCTGCGGCGTCACCCGCGCTTCGGCCACGTCGATGGCGCGGCCGGCGAGCCGCGCCATGTGGCGGGCGACGAGGCGCAGATTGTCGGGGCCGCCGGCGCGAAAACAATCCAGGATGGCGCGGCGCGTCGCGCTGTCCACGGTGGAAAGCTCCGCCAGCCGGTTATCGTCATCGCGATCCTCGCCCGGCAGCAGCGCCAGAGCGACGCCATGGCGGCGCGCCGCCGCCGCCAGCTGCTCGCAGCCATAGCGCCACCAGTCGAGGCCGCCGAGAATCCGGGCGACCACCACCTGCGCCTTCGCGCCCACCGCGTCGATCCACAGATCCACCGACATGGGGTGGCGCAGATCGCGCAGGGGAACCAGCCGCAGGTCTGGCGTCAGTTCCGGCGTGGCGTCGCGCTCGGCCCGCCACGCGCGCTCCACCCCCGCCAGGTCGCTGTCACTGAACGACAGCACGGCCATCGCCGCCGGGCTCTGGCCCAGATCGACGGGAACCGCGAGGTCATCCAGCGATGACGATGTGCTGGCGAGAATGTGCATGCCGGGTGCTTTACGCCTTCAGGGCGGCCTCGACGGCGGCGCGGTCGAGGCCGTTCAGGCCAATGACCACGAGGCGGGTGGCCGGCGTTTCACCGGCGCGCCACGGCCGGTCGAAATAATGGCTGACGCGGGGACCGGCCGCCTGCACCACCAGGCGCATCGGTTTGCCGGCGACGCGGGCGAAGCCCTTGATGCGCAACACATTGTCGACGCCCGTCGCCGCCTGCACCCGCGCCGCCAGGTCTTCCGGCGACTGCGGATCGGCCAGATCAACGACGAAGCTGTCGAAGTCGTCGTGCTCGTGGTCCAGTTCGTCGTCGTGGTGGGTCTTGCGCCCTTCAATCTGGTCTTCCACCGCATGGCCAAGGCCGATCAGCGCCATCGGATCGACGTCGCCATGGGCGGCGGCGATGGTCCTGACGCCGGCGGCGACGTGGGCGGCCACATGGGCGCGGGCCTTTTCCAGGCCGGCGGCGTCGATCAGATCAGTGCGGGTCAGCACCACCAGATCGGCGCAGGCCATCTGGTCCTCGAACACTTCCTCCACCGGGTCGTCGTGATCGAGCGATTCATCGGCGGCGCGCTGGGCGGCGAGCGCCTCCATGTCGTGCGCCACCTGGCCTTCCGCCAGCGCCGCCGCGTCGGCCACGGCGATCACCGCGTCGACGGTGACGCGATTGCGGATTTCCGGCCAGTTGAACGCCTGCACCAGCGGCTTCGGCAGCGCCAGGCCAGACGTCTCGATCAGAATGTGATCGACCCCCTGGGGCAGGGCGAGGATGCGGTCGAGCGCCGGGGCGAAATCGTCGGCCACGGTGCAGCAGATGCAGCCATTGGCCAGCTCGACGATGTTCTCGCCAGGACACGAGGCCAGGCCACAGCTCTTCAGCAGTTCGCCGTCGATGCCCACGTCACCGAACTCGTTGACGATCACCGCGAATCTGCGGCCGTCCGCCTTCTCCAGCAGGGCGCGGATCAGCGTTGTCTTGCCGGCCCCAAGGAAGCCGGTGATGACGGTGCAGGGCGTGCGCGTCTGGCCGGGGCGGGCGACGGCGGCGCTCGGCGGGGCGTGGGGTCCCAGGGCGTTCATGGCGTATCCTTTGCGGGAGAAGACAGCAGCGTCTGCATGTGGGGAATGCGGGCGATCATGCCGCGTTTCAGCGTTTCCGGCCGCGGGCGGAACGGCATCAGCCCGTCTGTCGAGCCGGCCAGCAGTTCAGCGCCGCGCAGCAGGTCGGGGCCGCTGTCGGGCTTCAGGTCACCGAACACATAGGTCCAGGCCGCATCGCTGACGATGGCGGCGCTGAGGCCGCGCTTGCAATTGGAGAGGCAGGACACCCGGCGCACCGTAAACGGCGTGCCGTCAGCGGCCGCTTCGGCGCTGGCGCAAAGGGCCGCGCCGGGGCGCGGTTCGGCGGTGGGGTCTTCGGGGCGGCGGCAGGTTTCGCACACCACGATGATCACGCCCGCAGCGGCGTCTGGCGCGTCGCAAGGCGGCGAACCGGCGGGGCGGTCTTCGCTGGCAAGATGGCTTTCACTGGCGATGGAGCCAGGAGCCGCTGGCGGTTCCAGCGACGGAACGTGTTTGCTCACGCTGTTCTCCCTGCCCGGTAAACCCGCCGGACGACATGGTGAATCCGTAGCGAGGGCAGGTCTCCTGGCTCGCGGATCAAACGCCGGTCGTCGCCTTCCCAGGTTGCCCCAGTGGCATGTGACGCCGGCTGTCCGCCTACAGTTGCGGGTACAGCAGCGGAGTTGCGCGCAAAGCCCCATGTCGCCGGCCAGGCCGGCGCGCGGGGGGACGCGGCGCACCGCTTTCCCTTTTACTTCTTCCTTTTGGGAAGAAGACCATCGCTGCCGGCATCTAGTGTGGGCCGGCGTATTTTGTCAATGTGACGGCTTTGGCCGTGGTGACGGCGCGGATTTTCCGCCCGGTGGCCGGCCTGGCGCGACAGGACCTGGACAGGATCAACGACGTGGACAATGACGACGAAGCCGGACGCAATGATGGGGCCAGGCGCCACAAGGAAAAAATGGCCCGCCGCAAGGCGGTGCAGGACGCGGAGGTCGCCAGCAAGACCATCGAGAAGGGGCTGCTCATCGTCAACACCGGCCCTGGCAAGGGTAAATCGACGGCCGCCTTCGGCCTCGCCCTGCGCATGCTGGGGCACGGGCGACGGGTTGGCGTCGTGCAGTTCATCAAGGGGGCGTGGAGCACCGGCGAGCAGAAGGCGCTGCAACGCTTCGACGACCTGGTGACCTGGCGCTCCATGGGCGAGGGCTTCACATGGGAAACCCAGGACCGCGACCGTGATGTGGCGGCGGCTGCCAGGGCCTGGGAAACGGCCTGCGCCATGATGGATGATCCGGCGAACAGTCTGGTCATCCTCGATGAGCTGAACATCGCCCTGCGCTACGACTACCTCGATCTGGCCGCCGTGGTCGCCCGCCTTCAGGCGCGCCGGCCGGACCTGCACGTGGTCGTCACCGGCCGCAACGCCAAACCGGAGATGCTCGCGGCCGCCGACCTGGTCACGGAAATGGGCGCCGTGAAGCATCATTTCGCCGCCGGCGTGAAGGCGCAGCAGGGGGTGGAATTCTGATGGGGCGCTGGTGAAAACCCGCCTGGAAGTGGAAAATTGCAGCGCCGCGCGCACGTCGCCGCTAACATGCCAAACAACAGACGAAAAAGCTGGCGTGAGGGCGGCCGGGCGTTTTCCAGCCAGGTGGAGCCGCTTTGGATGAGGAAAATGCGTCGGATCAGAAAACTGGAGCGTAATTCCGGTCCGGCGTGAAGGAATCTGCTCCAGTCAGTTGAGGGGGAACGCCATGTCCGGAAACATCGCCATTCGCAGCGTGCTGACAGCCGCCCTGTTCACCGTGGCGTTGCCTGCGCTGGCGCAGACGGCGGCCCCGCAAAATCCGGCGGTGGCGCGTGAAGCCCAGGCTGCGTCCAGGAAAGACCAGGGCGCCGCAGCGGATTTCAACAGCCGCGTGACAAGGCTGGTGGAGGACGACGCGGCGCGCCTCACGGGGATATTCAAGGACATTCACCAGCATCCTGAACTGGGTTTCCAGGAAAAGCGCACCGCCGCCATCGTTGCCAGGGAGTTGAAGGCGCTGGGCTTTGAGGTGAAGGAAGGCATCGGCCAGACCGGCATCGTCGGCATTCTGAAGAACGGCCCTGGTCCCGTCGTCATGTACCGCGCCGACATGGACGCCAACGCGGTGAAGGAGGAAACCGGGCTGCCTTACGCCAGCAAGGTGACGGTGAAGCGCGATGACGGCTCGGAAGTTCCGGTGGCGCACATGTGCGGCCACGACGCGCACGTCGCCTGGATGCTGGGCATGGCGAAGAACATGGTCGCCATGAAGGCGGACTGGAGCGGAACCCTGGTGCTGGTCGCCCAGCCAGCCGAAGAACTGATCACCGGCGCCAAAGCCATGGTGGCGGACGGGCTGTACGGCAGGCGCGGCGTGCCGAAGCCCGACTTCCTGATTGGCCTGCACACCGCGCCGATCCCTGTTGGCTCCATCGCCAACGCGCCGGGGCCGCGCATGGCGGGAACCGACCAGCTCGACGTGTTGTTCAGGGGCGTGGGCGGCCACGGCTCGACGCCGCAGATGGCGCGCGATCCGGTGGTGATGGCCTCCATGGCGGTGCTCGGTTACCAGACCGTGGTCAGCCGCATGATCGACCCGCAGGAAATGGCGGTGATCACCGTTGGATCGGTTCAGGCCGGGGCGGACAATAACGTCATTCCCGCGACCGCGCTGCTGAAGGCCAACCTGCGCTGGTACAATCCGGATGTGCGCGAGCAGTTGCTGAAGGGCATCAGGGCAGTCAACGCCGGCGTCGCCGCCACCTACGCGGCGCCTGGCGCCGACCCCACCATCACCATGAAGGGCGGCGCCACCCCGCTTGTCAACGACAGCAAGCTTTCGGAACGTCTCGCCACGAGCCTGAAAGCCGCCATCGGCGAAAAAGCCGTGATCACCAATCTGCCGCGCGCCAACGGTTCCGAAGATTTTCACCATCTGCTTGGCGACTTCACCGATGTGCCGCTCAACTATACTTTCGTTGGCGTCGCCGATCCCGGCGTGTTCATCAGGGCGGTCAAGGAAGGGAAGAAGTTTCCTTACATGAACCACAACCCCAACTTCATCGTCGACCTGAAGGCGATTCCCTTTGGAACGCGGGTGGCGACCCTGTCGGCGCTGGAGTTGCTGGCGAAACCGGCGGGGAAACAGGCCGCCGGCAAAACTGGCGCTGATTGACCGTCGGCCCCAGAAGCGCGTGCTCGGCGACGCGTGTTTCGTGCGGCGGCGATTGGCCGCCGCCCGCCGCTCGCCCGCCGCCACGTCTGACGGACATGGCGGGATAATTTATTGATAACATATCAGAAACTGTCGCCCGGCCGCGCCGATCCGTCCGGCGGCGGCCGCTATTGGTTCTGGATGCAACGATCCCATGCGCCCGCACCTCTTGCGGATGCCTGCAAACTGCGCTCCATATCCGTTTGCGCCGACTGAGGGAGGCTGTCCCCGACGTTCATGGCCGGGGCTGGATGCAGGACGACGTATTTGCCAGGGACCGGGACGAAGACGCCTGGACATGGCGACAAAACGGCGGTGCGGCGGACGTTCGCGCCGCGACAGGACGTGAAAGCCTGACAGGACCGGATGGCCGGGCTGTCTGGCCGACGCAACAGAAATGCAAACGCCGTGTTGGCGTCAGAAGTTTTGAGAGGGGACACCATGGACAGACGGACATTCCTGCTGGCCGGCGCTGGCGCGCTCGGCGCTGGCTTCACGCTGCGCGGCGCGCCGGCGATCGCCGCTGGCGCGAAGAAGTATGACAAGGGCGCCAGCGACACCGAGATCCGTCTCGGCCAGACCATTCCCTATAGCGGCGCAGGCTCGGTTTACGGCGCCGTTGGCCTCGCCCAGGCCGCCTACTTCGATGATCTGAACGAAAAGGGCGGCGTTAACGGCCGCAAGATCAAATTCATCTCGCTCGACGACGCCTACAGCCCGCCCAAGACCATGGAGGCGACCCGCCGCCTGGTGGAGCAGGAAGAAGTGCTCGGCCTGTTCGGTTCGCTCGGCACCGCGACCCAGGCTTCGGTGCAGAAGTACCTGAACAGCAAGAAAATTCCGCAGCTTCTGCTGAACGCTGGCGCGCCGCGCTGGAATGATCCCAAGCACTTCCCGTGGACCACGCCAGGGCTGCCGCTCTACAACATTGAGGCGGCCATTCTCGCAAACTACACGGCGAAGGTGAAGCCGGGCGCCAAGGTCGCCGCCCTGTACCAGAACGACGAGTTTGGCCGCGACTACTTCCGTCTGTTCAAGGACGCGCTGGGCAATCGCGGAACCATCGTCGCCGACGCGCACTACGACCTGACCGACCCGACCGTCGATTCGCAGATGCTGAAGCTGGCCCAGTCGGGCGCGGACGTGTTCTACAACTGCGCCTCCGGCAAGTTCGCCTCGCTGGCCATCCGCAAGGCGCATGAGTTGAAGTGGAACGTGCTGCAACTGCTGATCAGCACCTCCAACGCCACCTCGATCCTCAACGCCGCCGGCAAGGAAGCCATCCAGGGCATCGTCTCGCCGCAGTACGTCAAGGACATTGGCGGCAAGCGCTGGGCGCAGGACCCCGGCGTCGTCGCCTGGCAGGAATTACGCGCCCGTCGCCTGCCCAACATCACGCCGGACAACAACACCGCCTTCCTCGGTTACGGCGTGGCGGTGCTGATGCACAAGGTGCTGGAGCGCTGCGGCGATGAGCTGACCCACGAGAACCTGCTGCGCCAGGCCACCAACCTCAAGGGCATGACCACGCCGGCCCTGCTGCCCGGCATCTCCTACGCCATCACGCCGGAGGATTACTCGCCCTTCAACGAGCTGATCATGGGCGCCTACAAGGGCGACGAGTGGGACCTGGCCGACAAGCCGACGTCCGCCGCGGGCTGACGCCTGCGGATGGGGCGCTGTTGGATGGGGCGCCGTTCGCCCCATCCATGCGGTCGCAATGAAATCAGGCTCCGGCGTGCGCGCCGGAGCCCATGATCAGATGATGCAAGGGCATGAAACTGCAATGAATATTGAATTCGGGCCGGAGCTTGAGAGCTTCCGGCGGGAGGTCGCGGAGTTTCTTGACGTCGCGCCGACGCCAGCGATTCGCGAAGCCGGCAAAAAGACCACCAGCGTGTTCGCGCCTTTTGAGCAGGTGATGGCCTGGCACAGGATCCTGCACGCGAAGGGCTGGGCCGCCCCGGCGTGGCCGAAGGAATACGGCGGCACCGGCTGGAGCGTCGAGCAGCGCTACATCTTCGCAGAAGAATGCCGCAAGCGCGAACTGCCGCCGCTGCTGCCGAACGGTTTGCAGATGGTCGGCCCGATGCTGATCGAGCTTGGCAGCGAAGAACAGAAGCGCAAGCATCTGCCGGGCATTCTCTCTGGCGAGGACTACTGGACCCAGGGTTATTCCGAGCCCAACGCCGGCTCCGATCTGGCGTCGTTGCAGTGCTCCGCCGTGGCGGACGGCGATGATTACATCATCAACGGCTCCAAGATCTGGACCACCCTGGCGCACCATTCCAACCGCATGTTCATGCTGGTGCGCACCAGCAAGACTGGCAAGAAGCAGGAGGGCATCACCTTCCTGCTGCTGGATCGCACCGACTATCCGGGCATGGAAATCCGCCCGATCATCGGCCTCGACGGCTTCCCGGAGCAGTGCGAGGTGTTCTTCGACAATGTGCGCGTGCCGCAATCCGGCCGCGTCGGCGCGGAAAACGACGGCTGGTCCGTGGCCAAGCACCTGCTGAAGCACGAGCGCGGCGGCTCGGCCGCCAGCCCGGCCATGCTGCACGCCATCGCCCGCATCCGCGAGACGGCGCGGCAGACGCCGTCGCCGTTTGGCGGCGTGCTGGCTGATGATGCGGTGTTCCAGCGCGATCTCGGCGAGCTTGAGGCGGACGTGATGTCCTGCCGCCACTTCGAGCAGCTGGCCATCAGCGGCCACCCGCTGGCCCGCGACGCGGCTTACCCGTCGGTTAACAAGACCATGAACTCGGAGCTGTCGCAGCGCATCTCGATCATGATGACCCGCGTCTCCGGCATCGAAACCGTTCCGCAGCAGCTTGAGGCGCTGGTGGTTGGCTCGAACGTGGCGCCGCTGGGCGACGACTTCGACCTGATCGCCATGCCGTATTATCTCAACACCCGCGCGACCTCGATCTATGCCGGCTCCAATGAAGTGCAGCGCGATCTGATCGCCCGCACCGTGCTGGCCGCCAATCGGTGAGGACTGGAACATGGATTTCAATTTCACCGAAGAGCAGGTGATGCTGCGCGACGGCGTCGCGCGCTATCTCGACCGCAACTACGATTTCGACGCCCGCCAGGGCCTGCTGCGTTCGGGCGCGGCGTGGTCGAAGGAAACGTGGAGCCAGTTTGCCGAACTCGGCGTTCTGGCCCTGCCATTTCCGGAGGAGGTTGGCGGCCTCGGCGGCTCGGCCGCCACGCTGGTTCCGGTCGCGGAAACCTGCGGCGAGCATCTGACCGTCGAACCACTGGCCTTCGCCCTGGCGCTTGCTGGCGGCGCCCTGGTCGCGGCTGGCGACAACGCGGGCGCCCGCGCCCGCCTGGCTGATCTTGCCAGCGGCGCCAGCGTCGGCGCCTTCGCCTATGACGAGGGTCGTGGTCTTGCCGCTCCGGCGCAGATCGCCATGGCCGCCACGGCGTCTGGAGACGGCTTTACGCTGAATGGCGAGAAGCGGCTGGTGTTTGGGGCGGCGCAGGCTGATTTTCTGGTTGTCGCCGCCCGCGCCGCGGGCAAGGCAGGCGACGCGGCCGGGCTCGTGCTGTTGCTGGTGGATCCGAAGGCCGATGGCGTGACCTTCACGCCGTTCCGCACCCAGGACGGCCGCAGCGCCGCGCACGTGCGGTTCGACAATGTGAAGGTCGCCGGCGCCGACGTGCTGGTTCGCGACGCCCATGACGTGATCGTCCGGCTGGTCGCCGACGCCATCCTGCTGCTGGCGGCGGAAGCGGTGGGCGCCATGAGCGCGCTGATGCGCATCACCGGCGCCTACGCCACCACGCGCAAGCAGTTCGGCGTCGCCATCGGCACGTTCCAGGCGGTGGCGCACCGCCTCGCCGACATGAAAATCGCGCTCGCCAGGGCCCACGCCACGCTGACCTATTCGACGGCGCTGGCCGAAGCCGGCCGCCTGACGGCGCGCGATGTTTCGGTGCTGAAGGCCCAGGTCGGCAAGCTTGGCCGCGCCATCGCCGAGGCGGCGGTGCAGACCCATGGCGGCGTCGGCATGACCGACGAACTGTCGGTCGGCCACTACATGAAGCGCGTGCTGGCGTTCGAGTCGATGTTCGGCGCCGCCGACTATCATTTCCGCATGATCGGCCAGGCGGCCTGATCGCCGCTGCCTGAAGTCGCCGCCGGCTGTACGGCGCATGACCAGCATCGACAGGGTCTGGAGCCGGCGGCTCCAGACCCTGTTTTCGTTCCGCAAGACTTTCTTCAGTGGGAAATCATCCACGGCCGCGCGGTGGGGAAGCTTTTCGAGCCGTCCGGGCGGTGCAGGGTCTTGCGCGGGGCGAGCGTCTTGTTGCTGCAGCAGGAACAGCCGGCGCCGTGCTTGCGGGCGCCGGCTCCGGTCGGCCCGTCCTTTGACAGGCGGCGCGGCGCGTGGGCGCTGCGTTCATTGGTTTCGCAGGCGAAGCGGCGCTCGCTGCTCATGCCGGAGAGCATCGGCGTGCTGATGAAGGCGCGCGGGCTTTCCGCGCCGCAATCCGGGCAGGCGCAGGGGGCGGCGTAGCGGGCCATGCTAGTGAAGGCCACGAACGGGCCGCAGCCGGCGCATTCATAATCGTAGGATGGCATGGCGTTCTCCGGATGATGTCGCGGGACGGCATGGCGTCCGGTCGGGTTGGTTTTCTGCGTGGCCCCGGCGGCAGGCGCCGCGCCATTGTTCAGGTGTGAGGGCGGAAGCAGGGCCTCCGCCCCCTGGCCAGACCGGCGGTTACAGGTCTGGCGCCAGCGGCACGTCCACCGAGCCGTCCACCAGCTTCTTCGGGCCGTCGGGACCGGGCGTCAGGTCGCCCTCGAAGATGTCGGTCGGCAGCCACAAGGTGGCGCAGGCGTTGGGCACGTCGACCACGCCGGAGATGTGGCCCTGCACCGGCGCGGTGCCGAGAATGGCATAGGCCTGGGCGCCCGAGTAACCGAACTTCTTCAGATATTCGATGGCGTTGAGGCAGGCCTGGCGATAGGCGACGTTGACGTCGAGGTAATACTGCGTGCCGGCGTCATCCACCGAGATGCCCTCGAAGATCAGATAGTCGTCATACTTCGGCGCGATCGGCGAGGGGCGGAAGATCGGGTTGCGGATGCCGTATTTGCTCATGCCCTCCTTGATGAGGCTGACGCGGATGTGCAGCCAGCCGGCCATCTCGATGGCGCCGCAGAAGGTGATCTCGCCGTCGCCCTGGGAGAAGTGCAGGTCGCCCATGGAGAGGCCGGCGCCGGGCACATAGACCGGGAAATAGACCTTCGAGCCGCGCGACAGGTCCTTGATGTCGCAATTGCCGCCATGTTCGCGCGGCGGCACCGTGCGGGCGCCTTCCGCCGCCGCCCTGTCGCGCGCCTCGCCCTTCAGCGCCCCCATGTGGGCGGTGGGGCCGCCGTCCGGCAGGTTGGCGAGGCCGGGCACGCGGTCGGGGTTGGTGTCGAACAGCGCCTTCTCGCGGGCGTTCCATGCGTCCAGCATCTTGCGGTCGGGCAGGCAGCCGATCAGCCCCGGATGGATCAGGCCGGCGTAGCGCACGCCCGGCACGTGGCGGGACTTCGTGAACATGCCCTCGAAGTCCCAGATCGACTTCTGCGCCTCGGGGAAATAGTCGGTGAGGAAGCCGCCGCCGTTCTTCTTCGAGAAGAAGCCGTTGAAGCCCCACTGCATCTCTTCCTTGGCGCCGATATCGAGAATATCGACCACCAGCAGGTCGCCCGGCTCGGCGCCCTTCACGCCGATGGGGCCAGAGAGATAGTGCACCTGTGGCAGCTCCACGTCGCGCACGTCGGAGGCGTCGTCGTTGTTCCTGATCTGGCCGCCGGTCCAGTCATAACACTCGATCTTGAAATCATCGCCGGGCGCGACCCAGACGTTGATCGGAATGTCCGGGTGCCAGCGGTTGTGCACGTT
Source organism: Camelimonas lactis (assembly GCF_004342915.1). GTDB lineage: Bacteria > Pseudomonadota > Alphaproteobacteria > Rhizobiales > Beijerinckiaceae > Camelimonas > Camelimonas lactis. Next base: position 118,788 of record NZ_SLWL01000002.1, on the reverse strand, counting down.
CGCGTTGCTGTGCGGGTTTGCTGACAGGTCTACGGAAATCAGGGTCTCGGCCATGGCGTCCTCACGGTTGAACAACAGGGAAACAGGGAATTCAGACGGACAGGAACCGCTCCACCGCGGCGGCGTCGACGTCGGCGCGTTGCGCCTCGTGCACGAAGCGGCCGTTGTCGATGACGACGATGCGATCGGCCACGTCGAGGGCGAACGACAGCACCTGTTCGGAAACCAGGATCGACAGGCCGCGCGCGTCGCGCAGCTGCTTCAGCGTGCGGGCCATGTCCTTGATGATCGACGGCTGGATGCCCTCGGTCGGCTCGTCGAGCAGCAGGGTTTTGGGGTCGGAAGCCAGCGCCCGGGCGATGGCGAGCTGCTGTTGCTGGCCGCCGGAGAGGTTGCCGCCGCGCCGGCCGCGCATCTCCCACAGCACCGGAAACATGCTGTAGAGGTCCTGTGGCGCCTCGCGCCGGCCGGTGACGGTGAGGCCGGTTTCGATGTTCTCCTGCACCGTCAGGGCGGAGAAGATCATCCGCCCCTGGGGCACGTAAGCGACGCCGGCGGCGACGCGCTTGTGCGACTTGAGGCCGTTCAGCGGCGTCTGCGCCACCGACATCTCGCCGCCCATGGCGGGGATGATCCCCATCAGCGTCTTCATCAGGGTCGACTTGCCCATGCCGTTGCGGCCCATCACCGCGACGATTTCGCCGGGCGCCAGTTCGAGGTCGAGCCCGTGCAGCACTTCCGACGCGCCGTAGCCGGATCTGAGGTTGGCGATCTTCAGCATGGCTGGCTCCTTTCCTGCGGCGGCCCCGGGTGCACGCCGTGACCTGCGGACGCAATCCGGGCGTCGTTTCGTTGCAGGTTCAATGAAATCAGATACTTGCGGGTGACCTGGCTGGTTGACCCGGCGCGCCCGTCAGTGGCCCAGGTAGACCTCGGCCACTCTGGGATCGGCCTTGACGTGGGCCAGCGAGCCTTCGGACAGCAGCTTGCCCTGGTGCAGGACGGTGACGCGGGTGGCGATGTCCTCGACAAAGCTCATGTCGTGCTCGATGACGATGACGCTGCGGTCCTGGATGATGCGGTTGAGCAGTTCGGCGGTCTTGCGCCGCTCGGCCACCGACATGCCGGCCACGGGCTCGTCCAGCATCAGCAGTTGCGGGTCCTGGATCAGCAGCATGCCGATCTCCAGCCACTGCTTCTGGCCGTGCGACAGCAGCCCGGCCTTCTTCTCCAGCGAGTCATCCAGGAAGATCTGCTCCGCGATGTCGCGGATCCGGTCCCTCACGGCGGCGTCGCGGCGGAAGGCGAGGGCGCCGAATACGCCATGGCCCTTCGGGTAGCTGATCTCCAGGTTCTCGAACACGGTCAGATCCTCGTAGACGCTGGGCGTCTGGAACTTGCGGCCGACGCCGGCGTGGACGATCTGGTCCTCGCGCATCTTCAGCAGCTCCATGTCGCGAAACCGCACGGAGCCGCCCGTGGCCTTCGTCCGGCCGCAGATCAGGTCGAGCACCGTGGTCTTGCCGGCGCCGTTGGGGCCGATGATCACCCGGCACTCGTTGGGGGCGATGTAGAGGTTGAGCCCGTCAACCGCCTTGAACCCGTCGAACGACACCGTCAGGCCCTCGACCGTGAGGATGAAGTGGGATGGCTCTTCGAACATGATGCGATCCTCCGGTCAGACGTTCAGAGCGCGGCGCGGGCGGCGGCGTCTGTCATGGGAGTTGCGGGCAAAGGATTTGTCGACAGTGCGTTCAGGGTGGCGGCGCCGGGGCGGCGCCCGGCGGCGTCGCGGGTCAGGGGGGCGGGCTCGGGCGCTTCCGGGGCGTTCGGGTCCGCCGGCGTCGTCGTCTTGCGGCGCAGCAGGCGGGCCAGCAGCGGCTCGATGCGCTCAACCCACACCCCGGCGAGGCCGGACGGGAAGGCCATCACCACGGCGATGAACAGGGCGCCGAGGCCGAACAGCCACAGTTCGGGGAAGCTCTCCGAGAAGCTGGTGCGGGCCAGGTTGACCAGCAGCGCCCCATACACCGCGCCGATCACCGACAGGCGGCCGCCGACCGCGCAGAAGATCACCATCTCGATCGACGGCACGATGCCGACGATGGTGGGCGACATGAAGCCAACCTGCAGGGTGAACATCGCCCCGCCAACGCTGGCGAAGACGGCGCCGAGGCAGAAGACGAAGGTCTTGAAGGCGGCGACGTCGTAGCCGGAGAAACGCACCCGGTCTTCCTGGTCGCGCATGGCGATCAGGATGCGGCCAAGCTTGCTGCGCTGCACGAACAGGGCGAGCACGGCGGCGAGCAGCAGCAGGCCAGCGCAGACGAAATACAGCGTCACCCTGGCGCTGTCCGGCCGGATGTCCCAGCCGTGCAGGGTGCGCAGGTCGGTGATGCCGTTGACGCCGCCGGTGTAGCCCTGCTGGCCGATGATCAGGATGGTGGCGATGGCGGCGATGGCCTGGGTGATGATGGCGAAGTACACGCCGCCCACCCGGCGCCGGAACATGGCCGTGCCGATGATGAAGGCGAAGGCGACCGGCAGGGCGATGATGGCGATGAGGGTGAAAGGCAGGGAGTGGAACGGCTCCCACCACAGCGGCAGCGCCTTCAGCTGGTTCCAGTCCATGAAGTCCGGGATGCCGGGCGTCGACTGGATCTTCGTCGCTTCGGGCGTCGAGGCCTCCAGCTTCAGATACATGGCCATGGCGTAGCCGCCGAGGCCGAAGAACACGCCCTGGCCAAGAGAAAGAATGCCGCCCATGCCCCAGCACAGCACGAGGCCGATGGCGACGAAGGCGAAGCACAGATACTTGCCGAACAGGTTGAGCCGGAAGGCGTCGAGACCGAGCGGCAGCGCGACGAGCAGCAGGGCGGCGAGGAGGGCGAGGCCGATGATCTGGCGCCTCAGGCCTGGGTCGGATGCGGAAAAGGACAGGCGCATGGCGGTCTCCGGAACAGGCGTTCGGTGAATTCGGGATCCCGGGCGGCGGTCCGCGTCGCCCGGGAGAGGGCGTCAGTCGCTCACTTGCGCAGCTTCAGGGCGAACAGGCCCTGCGGGCGCAGCATCAGGATGCCGACGACGGTGAGCAGCGTGAGCACCTTGGCCATGGAGCCGGAGAGGAAGAACTCGAGGATCGACTGGGCCTGGCTGATGGTGAAGGCGCTGGCGATGGTTCCAAGCAGGCTGGCGGCGCCGCCGAACACCACGACAAGGAAGGTGTCGACGATGTAGAGCTGGCCGGAACTGGGGCCGGTGGAGCCGATCATGGTGAAGGCGGAGCCGGCGACGCCGGCGATGCCGCAACCCACCGCGAAGGTCAGCCGGTCCGTGCGCTCCGTGTCGATGCCCACGGCGCCGGCCATGGTGCGGTTCTGCACCACGGCGCGCACCTGGCGGCCCCAGGATGAGCGGTGCATCATCACGCCCACCGCGATGGAGATGGCCACGGCGATGCCCATCACCAGGATGCCGTTGATGGGAACCTCGATCGTATCGCTCAGCTTCAGCGAACCCATCATCCATTCCGGCATGGTCACGCCCACTTCGCGCGCCCCGAAAATGGTGCGGTAAAGCTGTTGCAGGATCAGCGACAGGCCCCAGGTGGCGAGCAGCGTGTCGAGCGGCCGCCTGTACAGCCGCCGGATCAGCGCCCACTCCACAAAGGCGCCCAATGCGCCGGCGACGAGGAACGCCGCGACCATGGCCACGGGGAAATAGACGTTGAACAGCGCGTGCGGCAGTTCGCCAAAGGCGCGCGACACCAGGTAGGTGACGTAGGCGCCGAGGATCATGAACTCCCCGTGCGCCATGTTGATCACGCCCATCTGGCCGTAGATGATCGCCAGGCCCAGCGCCATCAGCACGAACACCGAGAACAGGATCAGGCCCGAAAAGCCCTGCATCGCGAAAATCGACGCCAGTTCGGACAGGCTGTATTCACCAAACATCTTCCGTCCCCTTGTTCCGTCCCCTTGCGTTGGCGAGACGCGCCGGCCGGGCGATGCTCCGGCCAGGCAATGTATGAGGGTGGTCGCGCCGGTCAGACCGGCGCGATGGCGCTTACTGGTAGCCGGCGGGGAAGGGGTTGGGCTCGATCAGGTCCTTCGTCTCGAACACCACCTCGTACTGGCCGTTCTCCAGCGCCTTGCCGACGCGGGTCTTCGACCAGAGGTGATGGTTCTTGTGGACCTTGATCACGCCTTCCGGCGCGTTGGTCATCTCCAGACCCGGCGAGACGGCGCGCACCTTGTCGACATCGAAGGAGCCGGCCTTCTCCACCGCCATCTTCCACAGCCACGGCCCGAGATAGGCGGCCTGGGTGACGTCGCCGATCACCATGTCCTGGCCCCACATCTTCCTGAACGCCGCGACGAAGTCCTTGTTGGCCGGGTTGTCGATGCTCTGGAAGTACTTCATGCAGGCGTAGGCGCCCTTGATGTTCTCGCCGCCGATGCCGCGGATCTCGTCCTCGGTCACCGAGATGGTCAGGATGATCGGCTTTTCCCTGGACGGATCGATGCCGGCGGCGATCAGCTGCTTGTAGAACGACACATTGGAGCCGCCGACGACCACGGCGTAGATCACGTCCGGCTTGCGCAGCTTGATCTTGTTGATGACGCTGTTGAACTGGGTGTGGCCGAGCGGATAATACTCCTCGCCCACCACCTTCAGGCCCAGCTTGTCCTCGATATGCTTGCGGGCGATCTTGTTCGAGGTGCGCGGCCAGATGTAGTCGGAGCCGAGCAGGTAAAACGTCTTGGCGCCCTTGGCCTTCGTCACCCAGTCCAGACCGGCGATGATTTGCTGGGTCGCCTCCTGGCCGGTGTAGAAGACGTTCGGCGACTCCTCCAGGCCCTCATAGAAGGTCGGGTAGTAGAGCAGGCCGTTGTTCTGCTCGAACACCGGCAGCACCGCCTTGCGCGAGGCCGAGGTCCAGCAGCCCATCACCGCCGGAACCTTGTCGTTGACCAGAAGCTTGCGCGCCTTCTCGGCGAAGGTTGGCCAGTCGGAGGCGCCGTCCTCCTGAATGAACCGGATCTGCCGGCCGAGCACGCCGCCCTGGGCGTTGATCTGCTCGATGGCCAGCTTCTCGGCCTGCACCGAGCCGATCTCGGAAATGGCCATGGTGCCGGTCACCGAGTGCAGGATGCCGACGGTGACGTCCTTGTCGGTGACGTTGAGGCCCGTGGTGTTGACCTTTGCCGTCGGAAAGTCCTGGGCCCGCAGGTTCTTCGGCATGAACAGGGCGGCGCCAAGCGCGGCGCCGCCGAACATCATGGCGCGACGCGAAGGGCGGAAGGTTTCGTCGGTCATGGAGGCTCTCGCTGGCTCTGGCCCCGGTGGCGGCGTTGGCTGGCGCGGCGCGGGGGCGATTGTTGCGATCCGGAACGGTTGCTCTGGATTGACCTCATGCTGCCGGAGCTGATGGTGGCCGCGCATACGTGAAATTGCGTATCCGGCCGGCCGTAAGCTGCTGGAATCCATGAACCACGCAGCTTCATGCCCAAATGGCGGGCGCCGCCTTCAGCCGTTCGCGGGCATTTTCAGCGCCGGGCGGACAGGCGGTGAAACAGGCGCCACATTGCTGGCGCGGCTGCACAAATGTTCAGCACAGGCGGCGGCGGGGCGCGCCGGCGGGCCGGCTATGGTCACAGGCGCAAGCGGTCGCGCGCCCGCGCCCGTGAAATCTGCCGTGAGGCCCCATGCCGTGAGGCCCGTGAACCCCGCCGTGAGGCCCCTGGAAAAGCCGTACGCCATCGGAGCCTCCCGGCATGTGGCCGCGACGCGGGAGCGCCGGCGCTACAACCGCTGGGTCGCCGACGAGACCATGGAGGATTTCGCGCTTCGCTTCACCGCGCGGCGAGCCCGCCGCTGGCCGGCGGCCCGGGTCGCCGCCACGGCGCTCGGCTCCATCAGCTTTCTGGCGCTGGAGGCGATCGGCGCGGCGCTCACCCTCGCCTGGGGCGCCGGCGTCGCCGTCAGCGCCATCCTCACCGTCAGTTTCATCCTGTTCGTTCTCGGCCTGCCGATCTGCCGGGCGGCGGCCCGCGCTGGCGTTGACGTCGATCTGCTGACCCGCGGCGCCGGCTTTGGCTATCTTGGCTCAACCATGACCTCGCTGATCTATGCGGGGTTCACCTTCATTTTCTTCATGCTGGAATCGGCCATCCTGGCCGAGGCGCTGCGGCTGTTTCTCGGCGTGCCGGTCTGGGCCGGATTTCTCGCCGGCGCCCTGGTGGTGTTTCCGCTGGTGGCCGGCGGCATCAAACGCATTTCGGCTTTACAATCCGCCACGTGCTGGCCGTGGCTGATCCTGCACGTTATCCCTTTCGCCGCGTTGCTTTACGCTGGCGTGGCGCCGGACGCGCAAACCTGGCTGACTTGGCGACCGGAGGGCGCGCCCGTTTCGCCGGCCGTCGCCTTCGGCTCCGCCTGCGGCGTGCTGTTCGCGCTGGTCGGTCAGATCGGCGAACAGGTGGATTACCTGCGCTTTCTCCCCGAGGCGCGTGACGCCGCCGGGCGCCGGCGCTGGTGGGCGGCCCTGCTGCTCGGCGGGCCCGGCTGGATCATTCCAGGCGCCGTCAAGCTGCTGCTCGGCTCGTTCCTCGCCGTCATGGCGCTGAAGCTCACCGGCGTCGCCACGTCTGACCCTTCGGCGCTGTACCACACCGCCTTCGCCACGCTGAACCTGCCGGCCGGCGTCATCGTGCTGCTCACGGTGAGCTTCGTCGTGCTGTCGCAGATCAAGATCAACGTCACCAACGCCTGGGCCGGCTCCATCACCTGGTCGAACTTCTTCGCCCGCCTGACGCGCAGCCACCCTGGCCGCGTGGTCTGGCTGGCGTTCAACGTCGCCATCGCCTTCGTGCTGATGTGGGGCGGGGTGGTGGAAACCCTGGAGCGGGCCCTGCTGGTCTACGCCCATTTCGCCCTGGCCTGGATAGGCGCGGTGTTCGCCGATCTGGCCATTTCGCGGCCGCTGGGGCTGGCGCCGCCGGGCGTCGAATTCCGGCGCGGCTATCTCTACGACGTCAATCCGGTCGGCGTCGGCGCCATGGCCCTGGCCGGCGTCGCGGGGCTGGCCGCCGGCAGCGGCCTCGCCGGTGAAATCGCCCAGGCGTTCTCGTCATTCATCACCCTGGGGGTCGCCATCGCCGCCGCGCCGGCCATCGCCTGGGCGACGCGCGGCCGCTATTATCTCGCCCGTCAACCAGACGCGCTGGCCATTGGCGAATCGCGCTGCTGCATCTGCGACTATGGCTTCGATCAGGAAGACCTGTTGCGTTGCCCGTTCTACAGCGGCCCGGTCTGTAGCCTGTGTTGCTCGCTGGACGCCGCCTGCCATGACGCTTGCCGGCGTAGCGCCCGCATCGGCGCCCAGACCTACCGGGCCCTGCGCGCCGTGCTGCCGGCGGCGGCCCTCAATGGCGTGCGCTCGCTGGTGGGCCGTTTCATTATCTTCACGGCGTTGGCGGCGGCGGTGCTGGGCGGCATGATGATGGCGCTGGTCCGCGCCGGCGGCTCCGCCGATTTCGGTCGCGTCGTCGTGCTGGTCTATTGCCTGGCGCTGGTTTTCGCCGGCGTCGGCGTCTGGTTGCTGCTGCTCACCAACGACAATCGCATCAAGGCTTTTCGCGAGGTTCGCGATCGCACGGCGCGGCTGCTGCGCGAAATCCGCGCCCACCGCCGCACCGACGCCGCCCTGCGTGAGGCCACCGGGCGCGCCGAGGCCGCCAGCAACGCCAAATCCCGCTACATGGCCGGGCTGTCGCACGAACTGCGCACGCCGCTGAACGCCATCTACGGCTTTGCCCAGGTGCTGGAAAAGGCTGGCGACCTGCCATCCGAGCGGCGCGCCGCCGCCGGCGCCATCCGCGCCTCGTCGGAACATCTGGCCGGGCTGATCGAGGGCCTGCTCGATATTTCCAAGATCGAGGCCGGCCGGCTCGCCCTCAATGTCGATCTGGTCGACATCAACGCCTTTCTGGATCAGATTCGCCGCATCTTCGTCTCCAGCGCCGCCGAAAAAGGCCTGGTCTTCACCCTGCGGCTGGAAACCCCGCTGCCGGCCCTGGTGCGCATCGACGAAAAGCGCCTGCGCCAGATTCTCATCAACCTGTGCTCCAACGCCGTTTCCTACACGGCTACCGGCGAGGTGACCCTGGCGGTGCGTTACCGCAACGAGGTGGCGCGCTTCGAGGTCGCTGACACCGGCCCGGGCATTCCCCCGGAGGAGCAGGAGCGCATCTGGAGCCCGTTCCAGCGAGGCGCCGCTGCCCGCGCCGCCCATCACGCCGGCTCGGGCCTTGGCCTCACCATCACCCGCCTGCTGGTGGACGTGATGGGCGGCGAGATCGCCCTCGACAGCGCCCCCGGCAAGGGCTCCCGCTTCACCGTGCGCCTGATGTTGCCGGCCGAGCACGTTGCCCCACGCGAGGGAGCCCATGGGCCGGTGGTGCTGCATGAGCCGCCGGTGCTTCAGGCGCCGCCAGACGCCCGCGACATCATGGTGATCGACGACGACGCCGCGCAGCTACGCCTGGCGCAGATCCATCTGGAGCCGCTCGGCTTCATCGTCCACGCCGCCGCCAGCGCCGAGGCGGGGCTCGCCCTGCTGCGGAACGGGCAGGGCCTGCGCCCCCGGATGTTTCTGCTCGATGTCGATCTGCCGGGGATGAACGGCGTGGAAATGGCGCGCCAGCTCCGGCAGGACGGCTACGGTTCGGCGCCGGTGCTGTTCATCACCGGCCATGCCCGCGAGGCCGACGCCCTGGTGGGCGACGAGCACACCCCGGACAGCGTGCTGGTGAAGCCCTACCGGCTCGATGACCTGTCGGCGCGCATCGCCAGGCTGCTCGGCGACAGCGGCGGCGGCGCGGGGCAGTCCCGCCTGGACCGGCCGGCGATCGCCGCCGTGGACGCCGGCCCTTCCTCCGCCGCCGAATTGATCCGCCTGGCGGAGGAAGGGCGCGCCACCGCGCTGCGCAAGACCCTGGCCCACCCGCCGCCATGGCTCGATCGCAGCGCCCTCGACAGGATCCACGCCGCGCTCGACGTTTTCGATCTGCCCGCCATCGCCCGCACGCTAAGGGAACGCAACCATGAATCCCCAGGATCTGATCGTGCTGGTCGTCGATGACGATCCCACCGCGCTGAATGCGATTTGCATGGCGCTGGAGGAGGCAGGCTGCGTCGCCATTGTCGCCCGCGACGGGGCAGGCGCCCTCGACCTGGCGGCGCGCATGGCGCCGGATCTGGTGCTGCTCGACGCGGTGATGCCGGTTATGGACGGTTTCGAGACGTGCCGGCGGCTGAAGTCTGGCCCCCAGGCCGTGGACGCGCCGGTGATCTTCATGACCGGCCTTGGCGATCCCGCCGACGTGCTGCGGGGGCTGGAGGCGGGCGGCGTCGATTATGTGGTCAAGCCGATCAATCACGAGGTGCTGCTGGCGCGCATCACCGTTCACGCCCTCAACGCCCGGCGCATGCGCCTTGCCTCCGGCGCGCTCGACCAGGCGGGCCGCCCGGTGCTGGCGGTGGAGGCGGACGGGCGGGTGGTGTGGGCGACGCCCGGCGCCGTGCGCCTCCTGGCGAGGGACGGCGGCGCGGCCGGCGCGCTTTTGCCGGCGCCGGCCGGGCCGTGGATCAGCGCCGCGGCGACCCGGCCGGTTTCCGAGGTCCAGCCGCTGAATTGCGACGGCATGCGCCTGACCTGCCTGGGGCGCGGCCGGCGCGGCGAGATCATCATCCAGGCCCACGCCGGAGACGAGGGCGACGACATCGCCAGGTTACAGCAGCGCTTCGGGCTGACCGGCCGTGAGGCCGAGGCGCTGCTGTGGCTGACCGCCGGCAAGACCAACCAGGAAATCGCCGAGAATCTCGGCCTGTCGCGCCGCACCGTCGACAAGCATCTGGAACAGGTGCTGGAAAAGCTCGGCGTCGACAACCGCACCGCGGCGGCCATTGTCGCCGACCGGTTTCTGGAGCACGCCCGCCCTCCGGCCTGATCGCCGCCGCCCGTGCAATTGACACCGGCCGCGCCGCGTCCTAATCCGGCCGGCGACGGTTCCATTGAATGGATCAAAAGGGAACGCAGTGCGGCTGGTTTTTCAGTCAATTCTGCGGCTGCCCCCGCAACTGTAAGCGGCGAATCTTCCGCCATGACGCCACTGGAAACCTCGGTTCCGGGAAGGCGGCGGCAGGTAACGACCCGCGAGCCAGGAGACCTGCCGTCAGCCGTGGTCACACGCGAGCCCATGGAGCGGGGTGCTTCCGTGGCGGGTCGTTTCTGAAACCCGCGCTGGCGGGTGACGGGGAGCCCTGTTCGCGGTGACGCGCCACAGGCGTCCCGCCGGGGTTTCAGATGTTGCTTTTTTCTTCCACCAGTTTCCATCGCCATGCGCGCCGCCAGGTTCTGGCCGGCTGCTCCGTCGCCGCGCTGCTGGCCCTCGCGCCAGCTGTCGCCCAGGCCCAGAGCGATCAGGCCCGGAATGAGGCCGCCGCGCCCGCGCAGGCTGGCGCGGCGGGCGCCGCCAGCGCCCTGCCGGCGGACGTGATCCAGCTCGACACCATCAGCGTCACCGCCAACACCACCCCCACGGACCTGAGCAAGGTGGGCAGCGCCGTCACCGTGATCTCCGGCGAGGAGTTGCAGCGCCAGCAGATCCGCTTCGTGCCTGACGCCCTGCGTCAGGTTCCGGGTCTTGCGGTCAGTCGCTCCGGCCCGGTTGGCAAGCAGACCCAGGTGCGCATGCGCGGCTCGGAGGCCAACCAGACCCTGGTCATCATCGACGGCGTCGTGGTCAATGATCCGGCGGCAGGCTCGGAATACGACCTGACCAATCTCCTCACGGACGATGTGGACCGCATCGAGGTGCTGCGCGGCCCGCAGAGCGCCCTGTATGGCTCGGACGCCGTCGGCGGCGTCATCAATATCGTCACCAAAAAGGGCTCGGGCAAGCCGCGTTTCAGCACGCGCATCGAGGGCGGCTCGCGCCAGACCATCAACGGCGCCTCCAGCGTCAGCTATGGCGATGAGCGGTTCAATTTCGTCATTGGCGCCAATGGCTTCAGCACGGACGGCTTCTCGTCCGCCGATCGCCGCTACGGCAATTTCGAGAACGACGGCTACCGCAACGCCGGCGGCTATACGAAGTTCGGCTTCAGCCCCAGTGAATATCTCGAATTCAACGTCATGGGCCGCTACACGAAGTTCTTCAACAAGACTGACGGCTACGCCGGCGGCGTTGGCGCCTATGACGACAATTCCGATACGAAGGGCGAACAGGTTTTCGGTCGCGCCGAAGCGAAGCTGAAGCTGCTGGACGGCCGCTGGAACCACACCTTCGCCGCCACCCGCAGCGACCAGAACAACGAATATCGCCTGGACAGGCTGCCCCAGAGCGATTCACGCGGCACGGTTTCGCGCTACGAATACAAGACGGACCTGCGCTTCGACACGCCGTCGTTCCTCGACGCCACGCACATTGTCACCTTCGCCGCCCAGCACAAGGACGAGCGCTACCGCACCAACAGCGCCTGGTCGAACCTTGACCAGTCCATGGCGTCGACCGGCCTCGTCGGCCAGTATCAGGGCACCTTCCGCAATCTGACGCTGACCGCCAGCGTTCGCCACGACAACAACGACATCTTCAAGGATTCGACGACCTACCGTTTCACCGGCGCTTACCGCATCGACGAAACCGGGACCAAGCTGCGCGCCTCTTACGGCACGGGCGTCAAAAACCCGACGATGATGGAGCTGTATGGCTACACCAACACCTATCGCGGCAACCCCAACCTGACGCCCGAGAAGGCGCGGGGCTGGGATGTGGGCGTCGATCAGGAGCTCTGGGGCCAGCGCGTGGTGCTGAACGCCACCTACTTCAACCAGCGCATCACCGATCTGATCACCGGCGCCGGCTACACCTCGGTCAACATGCCGGGAACTTCGGCCATCCAGGGCGCGGAACTGGGGCTGACCGTGCGGCCCATCGACGGCCTGACCATCGCCGGCTCTTACACCTATAGCGATGGCAAGGATGCGACCGGGATAGAGCTGGTGCGGCGTCCGCGCAATATCGCCAGTCTTAATGTCAATTACGCCTTCCTGGAGGGCAAGGCCAATGTCAACCTGGGCGTGATCTACAACGGCAAACAGACCGACTGGGCCTATGACGTCTTTTACAACCGCGAGATCGTGACCCTGGGCGCGTATACGCTGGTCAATCTTGGCGGTTCTTACCGCATCAACGAAAACGCCGAACTGTACGTCAAGGTCGATAACCTTTTCGACAAGCGATACCAGGAGGTCTACACCTATGGCGTCGCGGGCCGCACGGCGACGCTCGGCGCGCGCATCACCTTCTGAGGGCGACATGCGCGGCGGACTGGCCAGGACCTGTATCCGGGGCGTCGGTCCGGGGCTGGCGGCTGTCGCCGCCGGCGTCGGCCTTGCGTCCGTCGCCGTTGCGGCGGCGGCGCCGCCGCAACGGCCGCAGCGCATCGTCTCGGTCAATCTCTGCACGGATGAACTGGCCCTGCGGCTGGCGCGGCCGGGAACGGTGGCCTCGGTGTCTTACCTGTCGCGCCGGCCCGACACGTCAAATGTCGTCGCCGAGGCGGCGGCGATCCCGGTCAACTATGGCCTGGTGGAGGATGTTGTCTCCTTCCGTCCCGATCTGGTGCTGGCCGGGCTTTATACAACCCGCAACACCGTGACGTTGCTGCGAGCGCTCGCCGTTCCGGTCGTGGAGATCGATACGCCGCCCAGCATCGACGGCGTGCGCCAGCAGATCCGCGATGTCGGCGCGCTGCTCGATGGGGCGGAGCGCGCCGAAGCCCAGATCAAGGCCTTCGACGCACGGCTGCCCAGGGTGGACCCGCATGCGCCGCGCCCCCGCGCCGTGGTGGTGCGGGCAAGCGGCTTCACCACCGGCCCCGGCACGCTGCTCAACGACATTCTGACCCGCGCCGGCATCGACAATCTCGCCGCCGCCGGCCCGCTGGCCGGGCAGGCCCAGCCGCCGCTGGAGGCGGTGATCCAGGCCAGGCCCGACATGCTGATTCTCACCGACGAAGAAGGCGAGGCGCCCGCCCTGGCCGGCGAAGTGCTGGTGCATCCCGCCCTGAAAGCGCTGGCGAAACATGCGCGCGTGGTGACCTTGCCGGCGCGTTTGTGGACCTGCTCCGGGCCCGGCGTCGCCGAGGCCGTGGCCAGGCTGGCCCTGGCTGCGGACGACTGGCGCGCAGCGCACAACGCTGGCGGCGCCAGCCAGGCGGGCCTCAGACCATGATCCGTCACCCATTGCCGATGCTGCCGTGGCCATGGCTGGTCGCCGTGCTGCTGGTCGCCACCGTCGCGCTCACCCTGGCCTCTGTCGCCATTGGCTATGCGCCGCTCAACCTGGGGGCGGCCATCGCCGGCGCCTGGAGCGGCCGCGACAGCATGGACGCGCTGGTGCTGGTGCAACTGCGCCTGCCGCGCGCCCTTCTGGGGGCGTTCATGGGCTTCAGCCTTGGCGTTTCGGGGGCGGCGTTGCAGGGGTTGCTGCGCAATCCGCTGGCCGAGCCCGGCGTTATTGGCGTTTCCGGCGCGGCGGCGTTCGGCGCCGTTTGCGTGTTTTATTTCGGCTTCGCCGGCGCCTTCGCCCTGGCGTTGCCGCTCGGCGGCATGGTGGGGGCGCTGGTCGCCACCTTGTTACTGTTTCGCATGGCCGGCGCCAGCCGCAGCCCCACCGGGCTGATCCTCGCCGGCGTCGCCATCAACGCGCTGGCCGGCGCCTTCACCGCGCTGGCGCTGAACCTGTCGCCCAATCCTTACGCCGCGCTGGAAATCGTCTTCTGGCTGATGGGCTCGCTGGCTGACCGCAGCATGGCCCAGTTCCTGCTGGCCGCGCCGCTGATGGTTCTGGGGTGGATCGCGCTGCTGGCTTCGGCCCGCAATCTGGAGGCGCTGGCCCTCGGCGAGGACACCGCCGCCAGCCTCGGCGTCAATCTGCAGCGGCTGCGGCTGCAACTGGTGCTGGGTTCGGCGCTGGCCGTGGGCAGCGCCGTTTCGGTCACCGGCGCCGTCGGCTTTGTCGGTCTGGTGGCGCCGCATCTGATGCGCCCGCTGGTCGGCCACCGTCCTGGCCGTCTGCTGCTGGTCAGCGGTTTTGCCGGCGCCATGATCGTGCTCTGCGCCGACATGGCGGTGCGGCTTTTACCGGTCCAGCCCGAACTGAAGCTCGGCGTGATGACCGCGCTGGTCGGCGCGCCGTTCCTGATCTCGATGTTGCAGGGCAGGAGGCGGTCATGACCGCGATTGACGCCATCGCCGCCAGCGGGCTGAAACTGGCGCATGGCGCGCAACTGGCCCTGGATGGCGTCGACTTCACCCTGCGCCCGGGCGAGATCGTCGGCCTGATCGGGCCGAACGGCGCCGGCAAGTCGACGCTGCTGCGCATTCTCGCGGGCGTCGCGCCGCCCGACGCCGGCCAGATTGCCTGGGGCGGACAGACGGCTGGCGAGATCGGCCGCCAGCAACTGGCGCGCTGCGTCGCCTGGTTGTCCCAGAGCGCCGATTCCCTCAGCGACGATAATGGCGCCATGCGCGCCAGCGATATCGTCGCCCTCGGCCGCCTGCCGCACCGGCGCGCCTTCGCCAGCCTCACCGCCGCCGATCACGCCGCCATCGACCGGGCCATGGACGAGGCCGATTGCCGCCAGTTCCGCGACCGGCCCCTCAATGGCCTTTCCGGCGGCGAGCGCGTGCGCGTGCTGCTGGCCCGGGCGCTGGCGGTGGAAGCGCCGTTCCTGCTGGCCGACGAGCCGGCGGCGGCGCTCGATCCGTTGCACCAGCTCCAGGTCATGCGCCTGTTGCGGGCTAAGGCGCGGGCTGGCTGCGGCGTGCTGGTCACCCTGCATGACCTGGCCCTTGCCTCGCGCTTCTGCGATCGCCTGGCCTTGCTGGTGGACGGGCGCAAGCTGGCGGACGGCCCGCCCCAGGCGGTGCTCGACGACGCCATCGTCGCCCGCGCTTTCCACGTCCGCCTGGCCCACGCCAGCCACCGGGGCGAGAACTACGTAACGCCCTGGGAGCCGGTCGATCCCTGGGCAAGCAACAGGACGGAGGATGGACATGACTGATGCGCAGGGCGTTTTTGACATGGTGCGGCGCCATGCGGAGGATTGCGCCAGCGCCTGGGCGCTGGGGACCTTCGGGGCCGTGGCCGAATTCCTGCGCGACGCCGATGAGCCTGCCCATGTGCGCCTCGACGCCGATGTGGTGGAGGCGGCGACCGGCCGCGGCGCCATGCGCCTCACGCCGCACCCGCAGCTGGCCGCCGTGGCTTTCGAGCGGCCGCTGTCGCAGGGGCGCAGCTGGAGCCAGAGCATCGCCCTGTGCCTGCCGCGCGACGCCTGCGCCATGAACCGGCGCGCGACGTTGACCGAACTGGGGCCGGATCGTGAGGCCGTGCGCCCGCAGGACCGCGAGGCCATCCTGTTCGACCTCGGGCTGGGCGCGCTGCAGGTTGACGCCTGCATAAGGACCAGCCATCCGGAACTGATCACCGTGCTGCGCGCGGCGGAAGGCGCTTCGGTGTTCGATCCGGAACGCTCGCCCATGGGCGCCATCCTGCGCCATGGTCCCAACCGGGTGTTCTGCGGCCAGATCGGCCGCATCGAGGTGTTCCAGCCGATTCCGCCGCCGGATGGCGTCAGCCCGGAAGGGCCGCACACCCATCTGCTGCCGAAAATGCTGCGCACCGGCCGCACCCACGCCGCCACCGAGCCGATCCCGGCGGGCCTGGTTCCTGTCGTTCACCTTGGCCCATCGCACCCAATGAAAACCACGCTGGGCAAACCGCGTCCGTTCGATCAGCAGGCCCATGCGGCGTTCCAGTCCCTGCTGGCCGCATACGGCGATCCGGCTCATCGGGCGGTGAAGCATGAAATCCTGGCCGCCATCGCCGACGGCGCCGGCCCTGACGGCTGGCGGGAGCCTGAAACCCGTCCGGCCCGCGCCGCCGCCCGCGTCGCCCTGGCCCAGGCCATGGCGCTGTACGGCGAAGCGCCTGTACTCAACGCATGGCGCGCTATTCTGGGCCACGAGGATGCGCCTGAAGAACCCGATGAACAGAGCCAGCACCGGTGACGCCGTTTCCTGATATGTCAGGTGATCCTCATTTAACATCCATATGATTTTTATGTGTTTTTTTTGTATAGATGTTTCCCGGCGCGACGTCTTCCCGGCGCGCCGGCTTGCCAGCTTGGCTGATCCCTGGTTTCGCGCGCGCCGCGCCCGCGCTCGCGCCAGTTGCGGGCGGTAACGCCTGTGGGTTCGCGATCCAGCCGTGACGCCTTGCGAGCCCGCCGCTTTCGTGGATGGCCGGGCCATGACAACCGGGAGGCATGAAGAAAAGGGGTCAGGCGCGCGGGGCTACCTGCGCGCGCGCCGCCGCTGCCCAGATGCGACGACAGCGCCCGCATGCTCCAGGCCGATAGCGTGATCGCAGGAAACCGATCGCTCCTGTGATCGATTCCTTCCGTAACCGGCCACTTCTGCGATTGATCGCGCCTTATTTGCCTGGTCGCGCCAGCCGGTCCAGGTTCATCCCTGCGATACGGGGGTCGGCGGCGAAATCCGCGTGCGAGAACTCCACCGCCTGGCGGGGAAACTCGCACAGGGCCTGCACGCCGCTGGCGCCGATGCGCATGCGCCAGCTCTGCCGCTCCACCGGCGCGGGCTGGGTGAAGATGCGGCAGGAGAACAGCGCCAGATTGGCGCCGCCGCGTGGATCGCGCACGGCGCTGTAGCGGATGATCTCCGCATCGGCGGCGCGGGCGGCGTCGGCAAAGGCCTGGCAGCCTTCATAAGCGACGGGATCGCGCCAGATGTCCGCATCCTGCGCCAGCGGCGCCTCTGTCAAATCGAGCATCCGCCCGCTGGCCACGGTGGCGGCGAAGGCGGTGTATTCGGAGGCGTCGGCGGGCCAGGGCGTGGCTGGCGACTCGGCGAAGAACAGCAGCCGGTAGAAGGCCATTTCCGCCACTGCCGTCGCTGGACGGTCGGCGGCGTAATAGACGCCCGGGGTCCGGCCCGCCCGGCGGAAGCGCGAGCCGGTGGGGTAAAGCGCCCCATAGCGAAACGGCGTCGCCAGCAGAAAGTCCAGATGGCGGCATTCGGGCGGGATCGCCGGCTTCGTCTCCTCGATCAGCTCTTCCAGCAGCGCCTGTTCCGCCAGATTGTCGCTCAGCTTCAGGGTGGAGACGTGGTGCTGTGCCTCCACCAGCCGCCAGCAGGTTCCGGCGTAGGGCCGGAACTCAGATGAGAGCGCGACGCGCGTCCAGATAGGCGATGACATCGACAAGTCCGCTGATGCTCTGCAATTTTTCGACGGGGCGCGCCGCCAGCATGGTGTTGGGCGCGTTCAGCCAGGCGGCCGCGACGCCATCGTCGCCGCCAACCAGCGCATCGAGCGAGCGGAACAGGCGGATGAACAGCACGGCCAGTTCGAATGGCTTGGATGCGGGCTCCAGGTTGAACGCGCCGCGCTTCATGCGCGACGCCGTCGCTTCGCTGACGCCAATGCAGGCGGCCAGCGTCCGGGCGTTGACGCCCAGTCGCCCGGCGGCGCGGACCACCGCTTTGGTGACGACCGGCCCCGCCGCCACCTGGGGCGTCTGCCGGGATTCATCGGTCAACATGGCGACATCCTTTCCATGGAAAAAATATATAGTATAATTTCCTCGGAAAATAAAGCTCTTCCCCCAGCGCCTTCATCAGACGGTTTTCAGGAAAGCCAGCAACCGGGCCTCGTCGGCGCGCAGGTCCGTCACGTCATGCGGGGTCGGGCGCGCAAGCCTGCTTGCGCGCTCCGCCGGCGTCATGTCCGCCAATGCCATGACACCCGGGTGGATATAGGATTTGCGGCAGATGGCCGGGGTATTGTTCAGCCGCCCGGCGGCAGCGGCGGTCAGCGCCTTCACGGTCGCCTTCTGGTCGGCCGGGGTCTGCCGCGCCGCCTCGAAGGCGGCCAGCGTGCCGCCCCAGGTGCGAAACGTCTTGGCGGTAATGCCGGGGCCGGCGACGCCGGCCAGCCAGGCGTTGACGTCCTGGGAGGCGAGGGCGCGCGTTTCGCCAGCCTCGTCGATATAGGTGAACAGGTTACGGCCCGGCAGGTCGCCAATCTCGTGCAATACTCGCGCCAGCCGGCGGTTCCGCAACGTATGTTGCACGCGCCTGCCGCCCTTGGCCCGAAAGCGCAGCCGCACCACGCCGTCCCCCAGGGTGAGATGCCGGGTCAGCAGCGTGCTCGCCCCGAACGTGCGGTTTTGCGCCGTGTAGCAGGCATTGCCGACGCGCAGGCTGGTCTGGTCGATCAGCATCACCAGCGCCGCCAGGCTGAAGGCCATGTCGCCGGCGTCGCCTTGCAGGTCGCGTCGCAACCGGCGCCGGATCATCGGCAAACTTTCTCCAAAACCAACGAGCTGGGCGAAGCGGGTTTCGGCCTGGGCGGCCTGCCACGCGGCGTGATAGCGATATTGCTTGCGCCCGCGCGCATCGCGGCCGGTAGCCTGCAGATGGCCGTTGGCCAGCGGGCAGATCCAGACGTCGCGGTAGGCCGGCGGCACGCCAAGGGTGCGCACCCGCGCCAGTTCGGCCGCATCGAGCGGCGAACCGTCGGGATGACGATAGCTGAATCCCCGGCCGTGGCGGCGACGCGCGATGCCCGGTTCGCTGTCCGATACATAAACGAGACCAGGCGGCGTCGGCGTCGCTTCGGCCGCGTCATAGTCATGGCGGATAAGGTTCATGCTCTGGTCTCCGTCCCTGTCAGGGCGGAACCCCCTGCTGGCGGCCGGGGTTCCGGCAGGGCGGCGTCCTCCGGCCGGAATGTCGTCGAGACGACGGTTTGCAGCGTATGACTGGTGCATGATCCGGAAAGCATGGCGAGGGAGACGGGGCGACAATGACGGCGATGGTCGATGAACTGCTGGCGGCATGGCGAAGCGGCGTTCCGCTGGATCTGGGCGGGAAGGCTGTCGCCGGGCCCACGACCCTTGATGAAGGCTATGTTATGCAGGCCGAGCATGCGGCCCGCCGCCTCGCCATTTCAGGCGGCGCGCAGACCGGATACAAGCTCGGCGCCACCAGCACGGCCACCATGCAGGCCCTGGGTTTCTCAGAACCGTTTCACGGCCCCGTCCTCTCCGCCTGGACCCACGCCAGCCCCGCGACCCTGCCGCGCGCGGATTTTTTCGTCTGCGCCATCGAACTGGAGGTCGGTTTCCGTCTCGGCGCCGATATTGCCGATCCACGGATCGACATGGCGACCCTGCGCGACGCCATCGCTGACGTTTTTCCCACCCTGGAGGTGGCGGACAGCCGTTTTCTCCAGAAGCCGCGCCCGGGACCGGCGGCCATCGTCGCTGACCTCGGCAACGCCGGGGCGCTGGTCGTGGGCCCGCCGGTCGCCAACTGGCGCGCGCTGGATCTGGAAGCCATGCCGGTGACGCTCAGGGCCAATGGCGAAACCGTCGCCAGCGGCTCTGGCTCCCTGGTCGTCGATGGTCCGCTGGGGCAATTGCTGCGCTTCGCCCGCAACCGCGCCGCCACGGGCGCGCCGCTGAAAGCCGGCGAGATTGTCAGCAGCGGCTCGTGCATTCCGCCCTGGCCTGCGCCCGCCGGCGCGACGCTCGTTGGCCGCCTTGAAGGGCTGGGCGAGGTTTCGCTCACCCTGACCTGACGTTCACCATCATGGGACTGTCGCCATGCGTATCGCTGTCTGCTCACCGGTGGCCCTCGACGAAATGCTGACCCTGCTGGCCGGCGTGCGAGGGATCGAGGCCTGGCCGTGCGCGGTCGCTGATCTGGCGGCGGCGACGCGCGAGGCGGACGCCATCGTTCTCGGCAGCTTTCACTACGGGCCACAGCTGGCGGCGGCGCTGGCGGCGCCTGAAGCGCGGACCCGCTGGCTGCAGTTGCTGACGGCGGGCTACGAAACCCTCGACCAGCACGGCCTGCCGGGCCGCTGCAAGGTCAGTAACGCCGGAGACGTCTGGTCCCCCAGCGTCGCCGAGCACGTATTCACCCTGATTCTCGGGCTGGCGCGCCGCGCCCGCCAGTGCGCCGCCGACCAGCAGGCCGGCCGCTGGAAAGCAACCGTGCGTCAGCAGGTGCGCTCGCTGGCAGGCGCCCGCATGCTGATCGTCGGCATGGGCAGCATCGGCCGCGAAACCGCCATGCGCGCCAGAGCTTTTGGCATGAGCGTCGCCGGGGTCAACCGCACCGGCCGCCCCGTGGCGGAGGCGGACGTCATCTATCCGGCGGGGCGTCTGGGCGAGGCGCTGGCGGAGGCCGACGTTATTGTCGTCGCCGCTCCGTCCACGCCCGGAACCAGGGGCATGATTGGCCGCGAACAGCTGGCCCTCTGCAAGCCGGAGGCCCTGCTCATCAATGTGGCGCGCGGCGACCTGGTGGACAGCGGGGCGTTGCTGGAGGCGTTGCGGGCAGGCCGGATCGGCGGCGCGGGCCTGGACGTCACCGACCCGGAGCCGCTGCCCCATGGTCACCCCTTGTGGGACGAACCGGACGTCATTATCACGCCGCACCTCGGCGGCGCCGCCTCACCGCGATACATGTCGCGGCTGGCGCGCCATGTGGCCGACAACGCGGCCAGGTTCGCAGCCGGCGAAACGCCGCGACATCTCGTGCAAATACAGGCCGGCGCATTTTCTGGTGAAGCGGAAGCCGCTTCGCGCCTGGCAGGCGCATGAAACCGCCTGACGTGACGCCGCTACGGTCCGTGCAGCGCTGATGCGCGGGCGGCCGGCGACAATGTCGCGCTTGTGACATTACTGCGCGTTGCTTGCGTGCACACTCATCAGGCGGCCGGCGCATCCGGGCAGGATCGCGCAAGAACGCCGGAAACCGCGTGGGCATGGCGCGTTCGCCATGGCTGCTATCGGGCAACAAAAATATCGGGAGGCGTCACAATGAAATGGGGTTTAACCGCCGTTGCGGCGATGTCCATGATCGCCAGCCTCGGTCCGGCCATGGCTGGAAAGAACTATGGTCCGGGCGTCACCGACTCGGAGATCAGAATCGGCCAGACATTCGCCTATAGCGGTCCGGCTTCCGCCTACAGCGTCATTCCGCGGGCGCAGATCGCCTATTTTAGAATGGTCAACGAGAAGGGCGGCATCAACGGCCGCAAGGTCAGCCTGATCTCGCTGGACGACGCCTACAGCCCGCCCAAGACCTTCGAGCAGACGCGCAAGCTGGTGGAGCAGGAGAATGTCTCCTTCATCTTCAGCCCGCTTGGCACCCCGACCGGCATGGTGGTGCGCAAATATCTGAACGACAGAAAAATTCCGCAACTGTTCGTCGGCGGCGGGGCCACCGCATGGGGCGATCCCAAGCATTTCCCCTGGAGCATGAGCTTCCAGCCGTCCTACCAGGCGGAAACGGCGGTCTACGCCGCTTATGTGCTGAAGCACAAGCCGGACGCGAAGATCGCGCTGCTCTACCAGAACGATGACGCCGGCAAGGACTACGCCTATGGCTTCAAGAAAGGCCTGGGACCGGACAACGTGAAGAAAATGGTTGTCTCCGAGGCGACCTACGAACCGACGGACCCGAGCATTGACAGCCAGATCCTGAAGCTGCGGGCCTCAGGCGCGGACGTGCTGTTCATGCACGCCATTCCCAAACAGGCGGCGCAGGGCATTCGCAAGATTCATGAAATTGGCTGGAAGCCGACCTTCTTCCTCGCCGCGACCTCGGCTTCCGTCTCGATGGTGCTGCAACCTGCCGGTCTTGAAGCGTCAAAGGACATCATCACGGCGCAATACGTGAAAGACCCGACGGACCCCCAGTGGAAGGATGATCCCGAGACAAAGGACTGGCTGGCCTTCATGGCCAAATACTATCCCGACGGCAATCTGCAGGATTCGGGCAATGTTTATGGTTATGTGGTCGCCGCCGCCACCGCCCGTCTGCTGGAGCAGGCCGGTGATGACCTGACGCGGGAAAACATCATGAAGCAGGCGGCGAATATGGATTTTCGCATCCCGATGCTGTTGCCCGGTATCAAACTGCACACCACGCCAACCGACTATTACCCGCTGAAAAGCCTGCAACTCCAACGCTTCAATGGCAAAACCTGGGTGCTGTTCGGCGAGATCATCACCCCATGATCCAGGCCCGTTCGCCAGCCGCGCCGCCAGTTCCGGCGGCGCTTCCCCAACAAACGTCCTGTGAAAAGCCCCCAGGTCAGGCGACCTGATGGTCCACCCGCCGGAAACCGGCGTCGCCATTGGCGGCGCTGGCCAGGGCTGCCCGGTCAACCACCGTCACCACGCCATAACCCAGCCGGATGATGTTGCGGGCCTGCCAGTCGCGCAACTGGCGGTTCACGGTCTGCCGGGAAGCGCCGACCATGCCAGCCAGCGTTTCCTGGGTCAGGCGCGGCGCCGCGGCTGCGCAGTCCGCCGCGACGGCCGACATGTCCAGCAATGTCGACGCCAGCCGGCTGCTGAGCGGACTGGTCAGGCTGTCGACCAGCATGGCGAGGATCAGCCGGACATCGCCGCACAGCAGCTGGGTGAAGTGCTGGTGCCAGGCCGGATTGTCGCGGAGCACGCGCCGGAAGGCGGAGGCGCTCAGACGCAGGGTTCTCGCGGGCCCGGCCGCCGCTGCGTCCTGGCAATGGGGCCTGGCGTCGAGCAGGGCCAGATAGCCGAACCATGCCCCCGGGCGATGCACCCCCTGGGTGATCTGGCGGCCGGCGCAGGTATTGCTCACCAGATTGATCTGGCCGGACAGCAGCGCGTACAGGCCATCCGGTTCATCGCCGGCGGCGAACAGCAACTCGCCGGCCTTGTGATCGCGCACGCAGCCGTGACGCACGATCACGTCCTTCAGCGCCGCGGGCAGGGCCGCGAACCAGCTGTCCTGGTCCAGGACCGCGAAAATCCTCTCCGGCGTCACCGGGTTCGTCGTTGCGCGCGTCATGGGTGGTCATCACTTCATGGCCAGATCTCGCCGGGGGGAGCTCACGCCCGCGCTGGCGTTGTTACGGCCCCGGTGGAAGCGGAGCTGACGTTGCGGGCGTATTTGTCGTAGACGCTGGTGCTCGCCGGCCGCCCGGGGGCGCGCCAGGCGGCCTGACGGCTGGCGAGCGTCTCGGGCGACACATTCAGATCGATGCGCCGGGCGTCGAGGTCCACCACGATCTCGTCGCCGTCGCGCACCAGGGCGATCGGCCCGCCGAACGCCGCCTCCGGGCTGACGTGACCAATGGCGAGGCCATGCGAAATGCCGGAGAAACGCCCGTCGGTGATCAGCGCCACGCTGTCCTTGAAGCCCTGGCCAACCAGGGCGGCGGTGACGCGCGCCGTCTCGCGCATGCCGGGCCCGCCGGCCGGGCCTTCGTTGCGGATCACCATCGTGTCGCCGGCGACGATTTGCCGGGCCATCACCGCCGCATAGGCCGCCGGCTCGTCCTCGAACACCCGGGCGCGGCCGACGTGACGGCGCAGCTCGGTTCCGGTCGCCTTCAACACCGCGCCTTCCGGCGCCAGGTCGCCGCGCAGGATCACCCATCCCCCATTGGGGTGCAGCGGCGCCTCGGGGGCGGCGATCACGTCCTGGCCGGTGGGGAAGCTTACCCCGGTGAGGCGCTCCGCCAACGTGCGCCCGTCGACGGTGAGGGCGTCGCCATCGAGCAGGCCCGTGCGATGCAGCGCCTGCATCACCACCGGCACGCCGCCAATCTGGTGCAGGTCCTGCATGTTGTATTTGCCGGAGGGCGTGAAATTGCCGAGGTGAGGGGTGCGGTCGCTGATCTGCTGGAATTCCTCCAGCTCCAGCCTGACGCCGGCCTCATGGGCGATGGCCAGCAGATGCAGCACGGCGTTGGTGGAGCCGCCCATCGCCGCCACCACGGCCATGGCGTTGTGCAGCGCCGCCCGGGTGATGATCTGGCGCGGCCGCACGTCGCGCGCGAGCACGTCGAGAATCAGCTGGCCGGTCTCGAAGGCAATGTCGCCGCGCCGCCCGCTCACCGCCGGGGCGCTTGTGCAATTGGCCGCCGTCAGCCCCATCACCTCGATGGCCGAGCCCATGGTGTTGGCGGTGAACATGCCGCCGCAGGCGCCAGGACCAGGCAGGGCGGTTTCCACCAGTTCGTCCATGTCGGCGCGGGTCACGGCGCCAGCGGCGAAGGCGCCGGACATTTCCGCCAGGGTCTGGATGGTGACGTCCTTGCCGCGATAGCGCCCCGGGGCGATGGCGCCGCCGTACAGATAGACTGCCGGAATGTTGAGCCGCGCCATGGCCATGATGCAGCCCGGGTTGGTCTTGTCGCAGCCGCCGATCGCCACCATGGCGTCGAAGGCGTAGGCGGTCGCCGCCAGTTCGATGGAATCGGCGATCATCTCGCGGCTGATCAGCGAAGCGCCGCCGACCGCCAGCACCGCGTCGCTCACCGCAACCGTGTTGATCTCCAGCGGCACGCCGCCGGCGGCGCGCACGCCGTCCGCCACCCGCGCCGCCAGATCGCGCAGATGGATGTTGCACGGCATGGCGCCGCTCCAGGTGTTGGCGATGCCGATAACCGGCTTGCCAAAGTCTTCCGCCTTCACGCCGGCGGCGCGCAGCATGGCGCGGGTGGCGAAGGCGTTGGGGCCGGTGAGGCCGGCGCTGCGCAATTTGCGGGCGGGGCGCTGGTCGGATGCGGTCATGTGGGTTCCCCGGATAATGCTGGCGGCGGCTTCAGGCGCAGCCGGCCTGGGCGGCCAGATCGGTGATGGATTCGGCGATGAAGTCCCGGTCGGCGGCAGGCTGGAGATCGGCGCGCTGCTCCGGCCCATATTCCGTGCCCCGGTAAATGAACGCCGTGCGCAGGCCGCAGGCGCGCGCCGCCTGCAGATCGTCGTTGTGCGCCGCCGTCATGCAGACTTCATGCGGTTGCAGCGACAGCAGTTCAGCGGTGCGCAGACAGCTGTGCGGCGTCGGCTTGCGATCAACCACCGTGCCAAAAACATCGAAGACGAACGCCCTGATTTGTCCCCGCATCGCGCGCCCTCCCGGATTCAGGCCGGGGCGCGCAGGCCATAAGGCTCCGCGCAGGCGAGGATTTGCGACCAGGTTGTGGGATCGATGGGGATGCCGTTGCGCCGCCGTTCGGCGCGCATCAGTGCTTCGGCTTCGCCGGGAACCTGCACCGGCGCCCCTGGATCAGCGGCTGGCGAGGCCTTCACGTAATCGACCAGCGTGGCCATGGCGGCGTCCAGCCATTGCGTCTCGATGAGACGGGCGGGATCGATGACAATCGACATGATGCCGTTGACCAGGCCGCGTTCGCCGGTGAACCCGTCGCCGGAGCGGGGGCCGCCGGTCATGACGCCGCCGAGCGCCTCCGCCATGAAGGCCAGCCCCCAGCCCTTGTGCAGGCCGAAGGCGGTCTGCGCCCCGCGCGGCTCCTCGAACATCACCGCCGGACTGGTCGTTGGCCGGCCCTGATGATCGATCAGGCTCCCCTCCGGCGCCGCGACGCCCTTGTTCCAGGCGACACGCACCTTGCCGAGGGCGATGGTCGCGGTGGCGAAATCCAGCAGCATCGGCGCCGCGCCGGGCAGGCCGATGCACACCGGGTTGGTCATGACCCGCGCGTCGCTGCCGCGATAGGGCGCGACGGTGGGCGTGTGATAGACGGCGTTGACGAAATGCAGCGACAGCAGGCCCTCTGCCTGCAACCGCTCGGCATAGGCGCCGACGCGGCCGATATGCTGAGCGTTGCACAGGGTCGTCACCGCGACGCCGTGGGCGCGGGCGATGGCGGCGGCTTCGTCCATCACCCGGTTGGCGGCCGGCTGGCCGTAGCCCATCTGGCCGTCGAAGCGGGCGAAGGCGCCGTCGCCGCCAATACGTTGCGGCGTCTGGTTGGGTTTGACGTGGCCGGCGCGCAAGTGAAGGAAATAGGCCGGGATCATGCCGACGCCGTGGCTGTCGTGCCCGGCCAGATTGGCCTCCACCAGATGATCGGCGATCTCCTGCGCTTCATGGCTGCTGGAGCCCGCGGCTTGAAAAAGCGCGGTGACAAAAGACTTCAGCCGTTCGCTGTCGGCGACCGTGGTCATGGGCGTTCCTCGCTAATTGCCGGCATCCGCAAGGCTTTTCACGCCGCAACGCGCGCGGGGACCCTGACGCGCTGCGGAGGCGTCGCTGTTGCGGTCCGTCTTTTCTGGAATGATGTTAGATAATGCCTGCTGTCTCCAAGTCGCTTTTGCGGACATTCGGGGACGGTTGGCGGACACGCCGCTGCGAAACCGGAACAAATCCGGGCGCGTGAACATGACGGGAGGAGCCATGCTGGACAGGCCGCAACCGGTTCCCGCCAGCCTGCCGATGTTGCGAACGCTGCCGGCGGCGCTTGATCCGGCCGTGCATCCCCTGCACAAGGCCCGCGCCCTGGTGACGCAGCTTGAGGCCGCAGGGGTGGAGCCGGCCCGCGCCCTGGCCGGCGTGGGGTTGCAGGCGCGGGACCTTGACAATGTGGCGGCGCGCATGTCGATCCGGCAGCTCATCGGCGTGTTCCGCAACGCCCACGCCCTGGTCGATGATCCCCTGTTCGCCCTGCGCGGCGGCCTGCAATGCCACCTGCCGATGCTCGGCTATTTTGGCCTGCTGCTTCTGACCTCTGCCAACTGGAAGCAGTTGATGACCTGTTTCGAGAAGCACCGTCAGCATTCGACGCCGGTGCTGGGCGTCAATGTTTCCGTGTCCGACGCCCATTGCGTCATGACCTATTTCGACGCTCACGATCTCGAACCGGAGCTGTTCAGTTTCATCCTGGATTTTCACCTGGGCATGGCGCTGACGTACCAGCGCGACCTTTATGGCGAGGGTTTCCAGCTCGCCGGCGTGCGCCTGTCGCGCGCCAGACCGCGCCATGCGGCGGAAATCGTGGAGCTTTACGGCGCTCCGGTCCGGTTCGGCGCGGCGCGGGATGAGATTCTCTGGGACCGGAGATGGGTTGGCGAACCCATGCGCATGGCCGATCCGCTGACGGCTCAGGCGCTGGAGGAAATTTGCGGCCAGCTTTGCGAGCAGATCGCCGCCGGCAGCGGCGTCGCCGGCGTCGTCACCCGCATGCTGGAAGAGGCGCGCCATGATTTTCCGGGCATCGATGAGGTGGCCGCCCGCATGCATGTAACTTCGCGCACCCTGCGGCGCTGGCTGCTGGCGGAGGGGGCGTCCTATGCCGGCATTCTCGATACGGTGCGCGCCCGCATGGCGATCCGCTATCTGCGCGCCACCCGCATGAAAACCGATGAAATTGCCCGTGTGCTTGGTTTTGGCGCAACAGCGAGCTTCCGCACGGCTTTTCGTCGCTGGACAGGCCGGCAGCCAAGCGACTTTCGCCCCCGCAGCCGGGGGCGGGGCGACGTGCCAAGGATCGGCCAGCCTGTCAGGGACGCGGCGGAGGCGATATCAGACCGGCTTCAGCTCGAAAACCAGCAGGGTTGAGGTGGCCGAGGCGCAGATCCGGCCGCGCGCGTCGGTGAGTTTCGCCTCGGCGAAGGCGACCCGGGCGCCCATCGACACCACCACGCCTTCAGCTTTCACCGGGCCGCTCGCCGGCGTCAGGGCGTGATGATACGCCACTTTCAACTCCAGCGTGGTGAAGCCCTGGTGGGCGCCCAACCGGGTGTGAACCGCCGCGCCGCAGGCGCTGTCGAGCAAGGTGGCGGCGTAGCCGCCGTGCACCGAACCGATCGGGTTCAGCGTTTCCGGTCCAGGTGAGCCTTCGAACACCACCTTGCCGGGTTCGACCGTCGTCGGGGCGAACGACAGCGTCCGCATCATCGGCGGCGGCTTTCCCGCCGCCATGAGCCCGCGCAACTGCTCCAGTCCGCCCAGTTGCGCCGGGTTGTTTCTCAGTACGTCCATGGCGTTGTTTCCTGTTGTTATCGGCGGGCGGCTATCCTTCCGCCGTGGCGATAGCGGGCGCCTTTCTGGCGGCGCGAGCCAGTTGCCCGAGCAGGGCGAGAGCGGCCAGCCCGCCGCAAAGCTGCATGGCGCCGAGCACAGTGGTTGTGGCGAACGGCAGGCTGGAGGCAAGCGCCGTGGTCGCGGCGGCGGCCGCCATCTGCAGGAAGCCGATCAGCGCCGAGGCCAGTCCAGCCCGCGCGCCAAAGGGCCGGAGCGCGATGGCGGTCCCCAGCGGATTGGCCATGCCCATGCCGAGCAGAAAGATGACGGTTGACGCGGTGTAGGCGACCAGGCTCGGCTGACGGTAGGTGAGCAGCAACAGCAGCCCGCCGGCGGCGGCGAGGAACGCTCCGGCGTGGGCCATGGTGAGCGCGCCAAACCGGGCGGCCAGTCGCGGCGCCGCCAGTCCGGCGCCAAACACCACGAACACCGTCGCCGCCGTGAACAATCCATACTGGATCGGCGTCATGCCGATCTCCGCCATCAGGATCACGGGCGCAGCGGCGAAGGTGGCGTACAGACCGCCGATAATCAGGCTGACGGCGAGCGCCGGGCAGATGAAGCGCACGTCCACGGCCAACGCCGCATAGGCGCCAATGACATTCGGCAGGGAAAGCGGCGCGCGGCGATCTGGCGGATGGGTTTCGCCAAGCCTGGACACATAGGCGACGAGCAGGATCACGGCGACGACGCTGACCAGCAGGAAAATCATGCGCCAGTCGAAGAAGGTGGCGATGAGGCCGCCGACCAGCGGCGAGAAGCCCGGCGCCGCCGCCATGGCCACCATGATCATCGACAGCGCCTTCGCCAGCATGTCCCCGTCGAAAAGATCGCGGGCGATGGCCCGCGCCAGCACCGAGGTGGCGCAGACGCCCATGGCCTGGATCACCCGACCGGCGACCAGAATCTCCAGGGAAGGGGCGAGGCCGCAAATGGCCGAGCCGAGCAGAAACAGCCCGAGTCCGCTGACAATCACCCTGCGGCGGCCAAACCGGTCCGAGATCGGACCAACGAAAACCTGGCCCAGGGCGAAGACGAGGAAAAAGCTGGAAAGCGTCACGCCAAGATCGCGCGGCGCCACATGCAGCGCCGTGGCGATGGCCGGAAAGGCCGGCAACATGATGTTGGTCGACAGCACGCCGACGGCGGCGAAGCCGGCCAGCAGCGCGATGAGGCCAGGGGAAAGGCTTCCTGCCTTCGAAGATGCGCCGGCAATCTGCGGGTGGTCAGGAGTGGGGCTGGCCATGGCGGTCACTCCGCTTCCGGATATGCAGCCCGGCTTTGGGCGGTCGGCGCCAGCGGGCCTGAGGGGGTAGGGCCGGCGCCCCGGCTGTTATGGAAAATGGGGCTCATGGCTTGTTTCGTCCCGCTGAGGCAGAGGCGATCTTCACATCGCCGCCCTGCCGTGATTAGATGCTACGCATCATCCAATCTCATTAGGATGATTATCGACATCCATATTGTCAACGGTCGAACAGGAGGCAGGCGTCATGCGACGGTCCCGGGCCGAAAAGGCCGAAACCCATGAACGGATTCTCGATGCGGCGGCGTGCCGTATCCGCGCCCACGGCCCGGAAGGCCTCAGCATCAGCGAGCTTATGAAAGCTGCCGACCTGACCCATGGGGGTTTTTACAAACATTTTGGTTCACGCGACGCCCTGATTCAGGCCGCCGTGGCGCGCGCCGCAGCGGCCAGAACCGGACTTTTCAGCGAGGAGACGCAGGCGGGCGGGCCGGAGGCGGTGCGGAAGGTTGTCGGGCGTTACCTGAGCGAGGGCCATCGCGACAACATTGCCGCGGGCTGCGCCATCGCGGCGCTCGCGGGCGATGTCAGCCGGCAGCCGGACCCGCAACTTTCCGGCCCGGTGCGTGAACTGGCCGAGCGTGGGTTCGCGCAAATGAACGCGGCTTTTGGCGGCGATGCGGCGACGGAGGAGGACGCAGTGTTCGCCTGGTGCGCCATGCTGGGCGCCCTGACCCTGTCGCGGGTGTTCAGGGGGGAGGCGCGGTCCGGCGAGATTCTCGACATCGCCCGGCGACGGATCGTGGCGATGGCTGAAGCGAAGGCGTCCGCCGATGACGCCAGTGAAGGCGCCGACGGAGCGGACCGGTAAATGCAGGTTGCGACGGCTGTTGCGGCGGCAGGTTGCAACTAGCCGACCTGGCGCGTGAGCGACCGGTCAGCGCGCCGTGGCGCAGGCGCCGTCGCAGCGCGCGGGCTTCTTCCCGTAACAGGCGCGTCTCACCGGCGCCCCTGCCGGCGGACCCATGGCTACAGGGGGCGGCAGGCCGGATGGCGGCGCGCACTCCCGGGCCAGATCGGCGCGCGCCGTGACGATCAGTCCGTCGCAAGTGTTCGCATGTGCTCCCGGACCGCCTTCAGGATTGCATCCGAGCGCTCCGCCGATGTCGCGACACGGGCCAGCGCCAGCGCCCCAACCATGGCGCTGACGGCGACCATGGCCTTCTCCCTGTCATCGCCCAGCATCTGCGAAATGGCGCCGATGAAGGCGTCCACATGCCCGCTCATGACGTCGCGACACTCCGGGGCGGCGCGCCCCGCCTCGGCGGCCAGCGCGGCGATGGCGCAGCCGCTTTCAGGCGCGTCCCTGTGGGTGCGGCTGAGGTAGCTGCGGGCGAATCCGGGCAGGTCTCCGGTCTGGTTCTCCTGTCCTGTTGTGTGTTCCTGACGTTTCGCATGCTTCTGGCCATCGTCCAGCGCCCGCGCCAGAGCCTCGGCCAGCAGCGCGGCGCGGCTGCTGAAATGGCCGTAAAATCCGCCATGCGTCAGGCCGACGCTCTTCATCAGCTCGCCGACGCTGACTGATTCAAGGCCATTCTTCCGCACCTGCCGCGACGCCTCCGCGAGGATGCGCTCGCGATTTTCTGTTTTCCCGGCTTGCGAATGACCCATGCCCAATACCCGCGCTTGACGATCAGCATGATGCCAATCATCGTGGTGAATGTCGATCATCATCCAGATCGCCAGAGGCCAGCGACAGGGAGAACGCCATGACCGCAGCAACCCCTTCGACCGCGCGCGTGCGCAGCGAACGTCACGATCACATTCTCAAAATTATCATCGATAACCCGACAAAGAAAAACGCCTTCATCCCCGAGATGATGACGCAGCTTTCCGACGCCCTCACCGAACTGGACCAGGACCCGGAGCTGTGGGTTGGGGTGCTCTGCGCCGAGGGAGACAATTTCACCGCCGGCCTCGACATGCCGAAATTCTTCGGGCCCGGCGCCACGGCGCGCGAGCTGCCGCCAGGCGCCATTGATCCGTTCGGCCTGCGCAACCAGTGTCGCAAGCCCATCGTCACGGCGGTTCAGGGTATCTGCTTCACGGTCGGCATCGAGATCGCGCTTGCCGGCGACATCGTTGTGGCGGCGGATGACGTGCGTTTTTGCCAGATGGAATCCCGCCGGGGCATCGCGCCGCTTGGCGGCGCGCATTTCCGCTTCATCACCCGCACCGGGTGGGGTAACGCCATGTATCATCTGATGCTGTGCGACGAGTTCGGAGCCCAGGAGGCCCTGCGCATTGGCCTGGTGCAGGAAGTGACGCCGGCGGGCGCGCAGACCGGGCGCGCCATGGAGCTGGCCCGGATCATCGCCGCCAATGCGCCCCTTGGCGTGCAGGTGACAAAGGAGGCCGGGCGCAAATTCATCGAAGCGGGGGAGCGGGCGGCGATCGACGTCATCCCCGCGATTCGCGGCCGCGTCATGCAGACCGAGGATGCCGCCGAGGGCATTCGCTCATTCGTCGAGCGGCGCGCCGCCGTCTTTCGGGGCCGCTGAGGCGCCCCCGGGGCCGCGCTTCTGGACCGGCCGCTTCAACCAGATGGCGGGCCTCGCCATGGTCTGGCGGCGTTTTGCGCCTGGACGGGTCGCGCTGGCAAAAAAGAAACCGCCGGGGTCCAGCGGACCCTGGCGGTTTGTCTTTGGCCCAGGCCGCCTGGTCAGGATCAGGGGGAGGGCGTTGACCTGTGGTGCGATTCCCACCGGGTGTTCAGCCGCAGGGCGACCAGGGTGCAGATGGCGCCCGACAGCAGATAGGCGCCGGAGGCCAGCAGTCCGAACTGGCTGGAGAGCACCAGGGCGACCAGCGGCGCGAAGCCGGCGCCGAACAGCCACGCAAGATCCGAGGTCACGGCGGAGCCGGTGTAGCGGTAGGCTGGCGAGAACGCCGAGGCCACGGCGCCCGAGGACTGGCCGAACGACAGGCCCAGAATGATGAAGCCCACGATCATGAAGGAAGCTTCGCCCACCGGGCCGGCGTCCAGCAGCTGGGGCGCGAAACCGGAGAACGCGGCGATCGCCACGGCGCTGGCGCCCAGCAGCACGCGCCGGCCAACCCGGTCAGCGATGATGCCCGAAGCGACGATGGCCGCCGCGCCGAACACGGCCGCCACCATCTCGATCACGAGGAAGCTGGCGGGGTTGTCGCGGGTGAACAGGTAGACCCACGACAGCGGGAACACGGTGACCATGTGGAACAGGGCGAAGCTGGCCAGCGGCGCGAAGGCGCCGATCGCCACGTTACCGCCCTCGGCGCGCAGGGTTTCGGAAATCTTCTTCGGATGCAGGTCCTGGTTGTTGAACAGCCGCTGGTAGTCAGGCGTCACCACCATGCGCAGGCGGGCGAACAGGGCCACCACATTGATGGCGAAGGCCACGAAGAACGGATAGCGCCAGCCCCAGCTGTAGAAATCTTCCTGCGACAGGTAATGGATGAAATAGGCGAACAGGCCGCTGGCGACGATCAGGCCGAGCGCGGCGCCGAGCTGCGGGATCATCGCGTACCAGCCGCGCTTTTCCGGCGGGGCGTTGAGGGCGAGCAGGGAGGCCAGACCGTCCCAGGTGCCGCCGAGCGCGATGCCCTGGCCGACGCGCGCCAGCGCCAGCAGCCAGATCGACAGCGCGCCGACGGTCTCATACCCGGGCAGGAAGCCAATGGCGCAGGTTGAGGTGCCGAGCAGCACCAGCGCGATGGTCAGCTTGGCGTTCTTGCCGGCCGCCCGGTCAATGGCCATGAAAATGGCCGTGCCAAAGGGGCGGGCGATAAAGGCCAGCGCGAAGATCGCGAAGGAATACAGTGTGCCCCGCAGGGGGTCGGCGAACGAAAACACCAGTTTCGGAAACACAACGACCGAGGCGATGGCGAAAACGAAGAAGTCAAAAAACTCCGACGTGCGGCCAATGATAACGCCAATCGCGATTTCCCCGGGGTTCACGTGACCATGGCGCTCCGGGAGGCCGCCGTCGACGGTAGTCAGGGTCTGCGCCATAGGATCCGTCCGTTGAAATATCGTTCAGTTTCGCGGCGTCACGCCATCACACCGGCGAAAGCGGACGCCGCCGCCGCGCGAAATGGCCCCAATGCAAGAAAGAGGCGTCGTCTGCCTCAGGGTTGAATTGGCTCTGGCCTCATGCAGCATAGCTCCCGAGGACGGCATTGGACAAATTGTCCAATGTCATGTTCGCTATGAGGGTGATTAGCAGCTCCCTGAACGAGCGTATTTCGGGAAGGATGGCGCCGTGAACCGTTTTCGCATTGTCGCGTTGCTGCCGGTGCTGGCCCTCCTGGGCGGCTGCAACTTTGTCGTGCTTCACCCCGCAGGCTTCGTCGCAGAGCAGCAACGGGACCTGGTCATTATCTCGACGCTGCTGATGCTTGTCATCATCATTCCGGTGATGGCGCTCACGGTGCTGTTCGCCTGGCGCTACCGGGCGGCGAACAAAAAGGCCGACTACCAGCCGGACTGGGACCACTCCACCGGGCTGGAGCTGGTGATCTGGGCGGCGCCGCTCCTGATCATCATCTGCCTCGGCGCCATCACCTGGATGGGAACCCACCTGCTGGACCCCTACAGGCGCCTGGAGAAGATCGCCCCCAATACGCCGGTGGCGCAGGACGTGAAACCGCTTGAGGTTCAGGTCGTCGCCCTCGACTGGAAGTGGCTGTTCATCTACCCGGAGCAGGGCGTCGCCACGGTCAATGAGCTGGCGGCGCCGGTCAACCGGCCGGTTCACTTCCGCATCACCGCCTCCTCGGTGATGAACTCCTTCTATATCCCGGCCCTGGCGGGCCAGATCTACGCCATGCCGGCCATGCAGACCCAGTTGCACGCGGTGATCAATCACCCGGGCAACTACAAGGGCTTTTCCGCCAATTACAGCGGCCACGGCTTCTCGGGCATGCACTTCCGCTTCCATGGCATGGACGAGGCCGGCTTCGAAACCTGGGTGAACGAGGCGAAAGCCTCCGGCGCCCGGCTTGACCGCGCCGCCTACATGCAGTTGGAGCGTCCCAGCGAGAATGTGCCGGTGCAGAAGTTCGGCCAGGTGGAAAAGGGGATCTTCGACCTGATCCGCAACCTGTGCGTCGAGCCTGGCCGCATGTGCATGAGCGAGATGATGGCGCTGGACGCGGGCGGCGGCCTCGGCCTCGCCGGCATCAACGCCACCCTGCCGCTGCCCCGCGACTACCGGGCGCGCGCCAGGAGCGGCGACCGCGTGATCGCCAGCATCTGCACGCCCGATGAGGCCGAGCAGATGGCGTCGCGCGCCCCGCCGGTGGCTCCGGTCCGGTCGTCGACGGCGATCACCGGCTTTGGCCTGCCGCAACCCGGCAGCATCTTCCGCCGTTCCGAACCCACGCCGCGCGGTATGCAGACGGCGCGTCCCACGAACTCCTGACGCGGGTGGCTTCAGTGTCTGTCGCTTCTACATCCCAGTCGATCCTGTTCGGCAAACTTTCGCTCAGCGCCCTGCCGCTGAACGAGGCGATCGTGGTCTGGA
The DNA here is from genome assembly GCF_004342915.1 of Camelimonas lactis. Classification (GTDB taxonomy): domain Bacteria; phylum Pseudomonadota; class Alphaproteobacteria; order Rhizobiales; family Beijerinckiaceae; genus Camelimonas; species Camelimonas lactis. The sequence continues at coordinate 83,990 of NZ_SLWL01000002.1, read as the reverse complement.
CCTTCGTCGTGGTGGCCATTGGCGCCGTGGCGGTGCTGGCCGCGCTCACTTACTTCCGCCTCTGGGGCTACCTGTGGCGTGAGTGGTTCACCAGCGTCGATCACAAGAAGATCGGCATCATGTACATGGTGCTGGGCATCATCATGCTGCTGCGCGGCTTCGCCGACGCGGTGATGATGCGCCTGCAGCAGGCGTGGGCCTTCAACGGTTCGGAGGGCTATCTCAACGCCCACCACTACGACCAGATCTTCACGGCGCACGGCGTCATCATGATCTTCTTCGTGGCCATGCCGCTGGTCACGGGTCTGATGAACTATGTGGTGCCGCTGCAGATCGGCGCGCGCGACGTGTCGTTCCCGTTCCTGAACAATTTCAGCTTCTGGATGACCACGGCCGGCGCGGTGCTGGTGATGATGTCGCTGTTCATCGGCGAATTCGCCCAGACCGGCTGGCTGGCTTACCCGCCGCTGTCGGGCATTGACGGCAGTCCAGGCGTCGGCGTCGACTATTACATATGGGCGCTGCAGATAGCCGGCGTCGGCACGACGTTATCGGGCATCAACCTGATCTGCACCATCATCAAGATGCGCGCGCCGGGCATGGACATGATGAAGATGCCCGTGTTCACCTGGACGTCGCTGTGCACCAACGTGCTGATCGTCGCCACCTTCCCGGTGCTGACCGCCGTGCTGGTGCTGCTGTCGCTGGACCGCTACGTGGGGACCAACTTTTTCACCAGCGATCTCGGCGGCAACCCGATGATGTATGTGAACCTGATCTGGATCTGGGGTCACCCGGAGGTTTACATCCTCGTCCTTCCGGCGTTCGGCATCTTCTCCGAGGTCACCTCCACCTTCACCGGCAAGCGGCTGTTTGGTTACACCTCGATGGTCTACGCCACGGTGGTCATCACCATCCTGTCGTATCTTGTCTGGCTGCACCACTTCTTCACCATGGGCTCCGGCGCCAGCGTGAACTCGTTCTTCGGCATCACGACGATGATCATTTCGATCCCGACGGGCGCCAAGATGTTCAACTGGCTGTTCACGATGTATCGCGGCCGCATCCGCTTCGAGGCGCCGATGATGTGGACCATCGCCTTCATGCTGACCTTCGTCATCGGCGGCATGACCGGCGTGCTGCTGGCGGTGCCTCCGGCGGACTTCGTGCTTCACAACAGCCTGTTCCTCGTGGCCCACTTCCACAACGTCATCATCGGCGGCGTGCTCTATGGCCTGTTCGCCGGCATGATCTACTGGTGGCCCAAGGCGTTCGGCTTCCGGCTGCATCCGCTGCTCGGCAAGTTCTCGTTCTGGTTCTGGGTCATTGGCTTCTGGTTCGCCTTCATGCCGCTCTATGTGCTCGGCCTGATGGGCGTCACCCGCCGCCTGCGCGTGTTCGACGATCCCTCGCAGCAGATCTGGTTCATGATCGCCGGTTTCGGCGCCTTCCTGATCTTCCTTGGCATCGTCTGTTTCCTGCTGCAGATCGCCTACAGCATCTGGAAGCGCGACGAGCTGCGCGACGAGACCGGCGACCCGTGGGATGGCCGCACCCTGGAGTGGGCGACGTCGTCGCCGCCGCCGGCCTACAACTTCGCCTTCACTCCGGTCGTGCATGACAACGACGCCTGGTCGGACATGAAGAAGCGCGGCTACCAGCGGCCGCTCACCGGCTACCGCCCCATTCACATGCCCAGGAACACCGGGGCGGGCGTGATTCTCGCGGGCATCAGCCTGGTTCTGGGCTTCGCGTTGATCTGGCATATCTGGTGGCTCGTCGCCGTCAGCTTCGTCGGCCTGATCGCCACGGCCATCGCCCACACCTTCAACTACAACCGCGACTATTACATCCCGGCTGAGGAAGTGACGCGGACCGAGGAAGAGCGCACGCGCGCCCTCGCGGCGGCGGGAGTCTGACGATGGCGAACCAGGCAATCACCGCGGATATGGGCCACGCGCCGGCGTTCCATCTGGCTGAGGAGCCGCACCACCCCGAAGGGCACAGCACTCCCCTGGGGTTCTGGCTCTACCTGATGAGCGACTGTCTCATCTTCGCCATTCTCTTTGCGGTCTACGCGGTGCTCGGCGGCAATTTCGCCGCCGGCCCGTCGCCGAAGGACCTGTTCGATCTCAACCTGGTGGCGGTGAACACGGCGATGCTGCTGCTGTCATCGATCACCTTCGGCTTCGCCATGCTGTCGATGGCGCGACAGCGAAAAGGCGCGACGCTGGCCTGGCTGGCCGTGACCGGCCTGTTCGGCCTGGCGTTCCTTGGCATCGAACTCTACGAGTTCCACCACATGATCCATCTGGGGGCGACGCCGCAGCGCAGCGCCTTCCTGTCCGCCTTCTTCACGCTGGTCGGCACGCACGGGCTGCATGTGACCTTCGGCACGCTCTGGCTGGTGACGCTGATGGTCCAGATTGGACGTTTCGGCCTCATCCCCGCCAACCGCCGTCGCATGACCTGCCTGAGCATGTTCTGGCACTTCCTGGACGTCATCTGGATCGGCGTCTTCACCATTGTCTATCTGATGGGAATGCTGCGATGAGCGCTGAAACGCACGCGGACCATGGCCATCATCACGAGGCCCATGAGGAACCGCACGGAACCCTGCGGGACTATGTGATCGGCTTCGTGCTTTCGGTCATCCTGACGGCCATCCCGTTCTGGCTGGTCATGGCCGGGCCCATCGAGAGCAAAACGGTCACGGCTGTCATCGTGCTCGCCCTGGCGGCGGTGCAGATGGTGGTCCACATGATCTACTTCCTGCACATGAACGGCCGCTCCGAAGGGGGCTGGAACATGACGGCCCTGGTCTTCACGGTGATCATCGTGGTGATCGTGCTGGTCGGATCGCTCTGGGTGATGACCCACCTCGACGCCAACATGATGGCGACCCACGAGGAGATGATCCGGCGATGAACCTGAACCCGGTCTGGGCGCCGCCAGGCCGGGTTTTCATTATACGCCATGATTTCGATGCGATTTCTGATGCATAATGGCGACAGCGGCCGCGTGAACCGGCCATGGCGGGGAGCCGCGTCTGAACGATGAAGCGGAGCGGTTTCCGGTTGCTGGTCATCCTGACGCTCGCTCTGGCGGGCGCGCTGGGGTTCGGCGCGCTCGGCGTGTGGCAGATCCGGCGCATGACCTGGAAACACGAGCTGATCGCCAGGGTGGAAAGCCGGGTCAACGCCGCTCCCGTCGCGGCCCCCGGGCCGGGGGCCTGGGCCAACGTCGCGGGCGAGGAGTACCGGCGGGTGCGCGTCGCCGGCCAGTATCTCCATGATCGGGAAACCCTGACCCAGGCCGTCACCCGGCTGGGCGGCGGTTTCTGGGTGATGACGCCGCTGCGCGCCGACGCCGGCTTCATCGTGCTGGTCAATCGCGGCTTCGTGCCGCCGGAGCGCCGCGCCCAGGCCGCCCGTCAGGAATCGCTGCCAGGCGGACGGGTGGAGGTGACGGGCCTGCTGCGGCTCACCGAGCCGGGCGGTGGTTTCCTGCGCCATAATGACCCCGCTGCCGACCGCTGGTATTCCCGCGATGTGGCCGCCATCGCCCGCCGGCAGGGGCTGGACCGGATGGCGCCAGGAGCCGTCGCGCCCTATTTCATTGACGCTGGCTACGTGCCCAATCCGGGCGGTTACCCGGTTGGCGGCCTCACCGTGGTGCGGTTCAGCGATAACCATCTGGTCTACGCCGTGACCTGGTTTGCCCTGGCGCTGATGACGGTGGCGGCGGCCCTGTTCATGATCAGCCTTGAAGGGCGCGACGCCGGGGAATCCTCTTGAAGGTCGCCGCCCACCCCGAGGATCTGGCCAACCGGCAGAACCTGCTGCTCCTCATTCACCTGCGCTGGATCGCCGCCTGCGGCCAGGTCGCCACCATTCTCCTGGTGCATTTCTGGCTGGGCGTTCGCCTGCCGCTTGCGGACATGCTGGCGGTGGTCGGTTTTCTGGTTTGCGTCAATCTGGTGAGCGTCTGGCGCAGCCGCCGGCAGAAGGGCATCAGCTCCTCGGGGCTGTTTCTGGAGCTGCTGGTGGACGTCGCCGCGCTGACCCTGCAACTCTATCTGAGCGGCGGCGCCGCCAATCCGTTCATCTTCCTGTTCTTGCTGCAGCTGATGCTTGGCCTCGTGCTGCTCCAGGCGTGGGCCGTCTGGGCCCTGGTGGTGATCACCAGCCTGTGCTTCATCTGGCTGATGTTCAGCCACCGCGACATGATCATGCCGGCTGGCCAGGGCGAGGTCGCCTTTTTCCGGCTGCATCTGCAAGGCATGTTCCTGTGTTTCGTGCTGGCGGCGGCGCTGCTGGCGATTTTCGTCGGCCGCATCCAGCGCAACCTGCGGGCCCGCGACGCGGGCCTGGCGGAATTGCGCCAGCGTTCGGCGGAGGAGGAGCATATCGTCCGCATCGGATTGCTGGCGTCCGGCGCCGCCCACGAGCTGGGCACGCCCCTGTCGACCCAGACCGTCATTCTCGATGACTGGCGCCGCGCGCCGGCATTCAGGGACGACCCGGCGATGATGGAGGAGCTGGGGGAGATGCAGGAGCAACTCGACCGTTGCAAGGCCATCGTCTCCAGCATCCTGACCGCGTCGGGCGAGGTGCGCGGCGAAGGCGCGGCGCACACGCGCCTGTCGACCTTCATCAATGACACCGTCGGGGAATGGATTGCGTCGCGCAAGCCGGCGCATTTTTCGTTTGCCGGCCTGGAAGGCCCGGATTGCCCCATCGTCACCGACATGGCCTTGCGGCAGATGGCGTTCAATGTGCTGGACAATGCGCTGGAGGCTTCGCCCCAGCTGGTGCGGCTGCGCGTGCGCAATAGCGGCCAGCAACTGGAAATCGAGGTCAGCGACGCCGGGCCCGGCTTTTCCGGGCAGATGCTCCAGGCTCTCGGCCTGCCGTATCATTCCACCAAGGGACGGCCGGGCAGTGGCCTTGGCCTGTTTCTGGTCTCGAATGTGGTGCGCCAGCTCGGCGGCCATCTTGACGCGTACAACAGGGCGGAAGGCGGCGCCTGCGTGCGCATGACGTTGCCCCTGACGGCGTTGACCTTTGGTCCACCGGCGAGCAGGGACACGGAAAGGCGGTTTCATGGAAACTGACGCTGGCGATCTGCTCATCATCGAGGACGACGAGGCGTTTGCCCGCGCGCTGAAACGCTCCTTCGAGCGTCGCGGCTACATGGTGCGGCGCATCGACGGCCTTGATGGCCTGGGCGCGGTGCTTGAGGACGGCGCGCCGGAGTTTGCTGTTGTCGATCTCAAGCTGGCCAGCGGCTCGGGGCTGGAGTGCGTGCGCATTCTGCACGCCAACGACCCGGAAACCCGCATCGTCGTGCTCACCGGTTTCGCCAGCATCGCCACGGCGGTGGAGGCGATCAAGCTGGGCGCCTGCCATTATCTGCCCAAGCCGGCCAGCGCCAACGACATCATCGCCGCCTTCGAACGGGGCGAGGGCGACGCCTCCATCGGCGTCACCGCCCGGCCCACATCACTGAAAAACCTGGAATGGGAGCGGATTCACGAGGTGCTGATCGAAACCGATTTCAACATCTCCGAAACCGCCCGCCGTTTGGGAATGCACCGGCGCACCCTTGCCCGCAAACTGGAAAAGTCTCGGGTGAAGTAGCAGGCGCGCTCAGTCGCCCGCCGCCGCCCCGGGAGCCGTGCAATAAAGCTGGTACAGGGTGTTGAACAGCTGGCCGACCCGGGGATCGGCGATCCGGTACCAGATCGTCTGGCTTTCGCGACGGGTGGCGACGATGCCTTCGTCACGCATGCGGGCCAGGTGCTGCGACAGCGCCGACTGGGACAGGCCAACCGCATCGGCCAGGGTGGTGACGTTGGCTTCGCCCCATTCCACCAGCTTGCACAGGATCATGAGGCGCCGCTCGTTGGCGAGCGCGCGCAGGACATTGGCGACGTCGGTCGCCTGTCGCTCAAAGGCGTCGAGCGCCATATGCGGATGTGACATGTGCCGTTCGCTTTTCCCTGGCTGATTTGCCCCATTACCTAATGCAGCCCCGACGCTTGCGCCAGCATGTACAGGGCCACGGCGATGATGATGATCGCCAGCAGCCGGTTCAGGGCGCCGCGCGAACTGGCCAGCCGCCGCGCCGCCCAGGCCCCCGGCAGCCCGCCGATCACGCCGCCGCCAATGAACAGGCCGGCGAGCCGCCAGTCCACCAGGCCAGCGGCTGCATAGCTGATCGCCGTGGTCAGGCCAAAAGCGGTGACCGCGACCAGCGACGAACCAATGGCGAACACCAGCGGCATGCCGGTGGCCGCGACCAGGGCGGGAGCGATCAGGAAGCCGCCGCCAATGCCGAAAAAGCCGGATAGCGCCCCGGCGCCGGCGCCAGCGCTCGCCAGTTTCGGAAAATTGCTCCGGTTGAGGCGCACCGACGGCTCGCCGGCGGCGGCGCGACCGCGCAGCATCAGAGCGCCCACCGCCAGCATCAGTAGCGCGAACAGCGCCAGCAACCTGCCGCCGTCGATCGATTTGCCGAACGCCGCGGCCGCCGCGGCGCCGGCAACGCCGGCCAGGGAGAACACGGCCGCGCAGCGCCATTTCACGTTTCCCGCCCGGGCGTGGTTGAGCAGGTTGACGAAAGCATTGGCGGCGACAACGACCGCGCTTGTGCCGATGGCGACATGCGGATTGGCGACGCCAGCCAGGTACACAAGGAGCGGCGTCGCGAGGATCGAGCCGCCGCCGCCCACAAGGCCAAGCGTGAAGCCGACGAGGGCGCCGGCGCCCAGGCCCAGAAATGCTTCAGGCGCGATCATGGCGTGACATCCCGGCCTGGCGCGTCAGTTTTTTCCGGAAACGCCGCATGAAGCAGGCGCCGCCGGACGCAACGCCCGGTTCCATGGGGCGTGGGCCAGAAGCCGCGCCATGCCGCAGAAGCCGGTTACGCCGGCCATGATCAGGCCAGCGCCGACAAAGCCGGAAATGGCGAAGAACCACGGCGAGATCAGAAAGCCGAGCAGCACGCCGGCAAGGGCCATCGAGCCGGCGCCGATCTGCACCTGACGCTGCATCTCCAGCGGCTGGCTGCGATCCGTCGTCACCGGAAGACCGGCCTTCTTCCAGGCGTCGAGGCCGCCTTCCAGCACCCAGGCCTGACAGTCAGGCATGACGCCGGCGGCCAGCCGGTCGGCGGCGCTGGCCGTGCGCATGCCGCTGCGACAATGGAAAATAACCGCGGCGTCATTGGGCCCGGTCATGGACGATATGGACGACGACAGGGGGCGGGAGCGCGCGCCGGGAATGTGCTCGCGGGCGTGCTCATCCGCTTCACGAATGTCGATCAGAACCGCGCCTTCCTGAAGCATCTGGCGGGCGCGTTCGGGCGCGATGGCAGGCAGGGGAGCAGGCAAGGGGGCGGACAGGGGGGCTGGGAAAGACGACATGGCGGCCTCGTGACTCGATTAATTAAGATATTGCTTATTTAGTTATTTCTCATATATTGTCAATATCCGTTTCGGCGCAAACATTCAGGGGAGGCCCCATATGCCCGGACCGCTCATTCAGGCGTTTTTCGACGAGCCCACCAACACCGTCAGCTATCTGGCAGCGGACCCGGCGACGAAAATCGCCGCCGTCATCGACCCCGTGTTCGACTACGACCACCCCTCCGGCACGGTTGACACCCGTTCGGTGGAAGCCATTCTGAAAGCGGCGGACGCCGCCGGTTACCGGATCGAATGGGTCCTGGAGACGCATGCCCACGCGGACCATCTGTCCGGCGCGCCGTGGATCAGGGCGCGGACCGGCGCGAAAATCGGCATCGGCGAGCACATCAAAGAGGTGCAGCGGATTTTCCGGCCCGTGTTCAATGCGGAGGACCTGCATACGGACGGCCGCGACTTCGACCATCTGTTCAGGGATGGCGAGCGGTTCCGCATCGGCGAACTGGAGGTGGAAACCCTGCACACGCCAGGGCACACGCCGGCGGACGTATCCTGGCGCATCGGCGACGCGGTGTTCGTCGGCGACACCCTGTTCATGCCGGACTACGGCACGGCGCGGGCGGACTTTCCTGGCGGCGACGCCCGCCAGCTTTACCGGTCAATCCGGCGTCTGCTGGCCCTGCCGCCAGAAACGCGCCTGTTCATGTGCCACGATTACAAGGCGCCAGGCCGCGACGCCTATGCCTGGGAGACAACCGTCGCGGCGCAACGCGCCGGCAATGTGCATGTGAAGGACGGCGTCACGGAAGAGGAATTCGTCGCCATGCGCAACGCCCGCGACGCCACGCTGTCGGCCCCGCGCCTGCTGCTGCCGTCGATCCAGACCAACATCCGGGCTGGCCGTTTTCCGCCGGCCGAGGCGAATGGCGTGCGATACCTGAAGATTCCGGTGAAGATGAAGGGCGACGCCGACGCGCTGGCGTGAGCGGCTTGCGCGAACTGCCGCCGCACTGATCGGAGCGTGTTCCAGAAAAGTGGCCCGGGCCTTTTGGAAGACGCGTCCTGCCACGCGTTGAGGGCGTTGCCGGTGAAACCTGGTTCACCGGCAGCCGCGTCTGAAGCCGCGTATCCCGAAAAACGCACGCATTGCCCCACGGCAAACCGGCGCTGCTTTCCGGCGGGATGTTCTGGCGCTTCAGGCAGCGTTCTTCCGGCGCACCTGGGCGATGGCGGAAAGGTTCACCGTGCCGAGCACGCCCTCCACGTCATGCATCCAGCAACCGCCGATGCCCACGCCGTCCCGGGCGTTGTGGCTGACCAGCTCCAGGCCGATCCATTCGCCCACGGGTTCGCGGTGCAGGTACAGGGTGAAGTCGGTGTTGATGAAATCAATGCCGAATTCGCTGCTGTGGGTCATCGGGCTGGTCATGTCGCCCATCATCGCCGCGCGCATGAACGGCGTCAGCGGCACGCCGTCGATGGCGAGACGTTCAGGCCTGAACCATGCCTGGCGGCAGGCGACCGGCGCCATGGGGCCCAGCACCGGCGCATTGCCCCGGCCGCTGTCCGTGGCGTCAGGCGCCTCACGGACCATGCGCGCATATTCGGGCGCAACCGGTTTCACGGCGGCGAGACCATAACCTTTCCCGGGCGCCAGTTCGTCCGGCGACGGGGAGGGCCAGTCTGGCGTTTGCCAGGTCGGATTATCCGGGTTTTCGGTCCTGCGGATGAACTGGGCGCTGGCCCGGGCCAGCAACTGGCCGCCGACGCTGATTGACGCCTCGGCCAGTTGCAGCCGCTTGCCGCTGCGCAGCATCCGGGTTTCCACGCTGAACGGATCCGCCGGGATCATGCCGAGCAGATCAACGCAATACCGCGTCACGATGTAGTCTGCGCCACCGAACTCCCGTTCCAGGCAACAGGCCAGCAGGCTGGCGACGGCGGGACCAGTCAGCGTGTTGTCCAGCCAGTATCCGAGGCTCCGTTTCGTGGGAACGAACAGGTCGCCCTGCTGGATGAAATAGGCGTTGGAGATCGTTTCCGGAGACTGGTTTTCGTTTTCTGACATGGGGTGTGGAGCTTCTGAACCTGAAAAAGGCGCGGCGTTTCCGTCCAGCGAGGGGCATGGAAACGCTTGAACAGAACGGGACGCCACGTCCTTCCTCCCGGCGTCGCCAGGAGTCAAGTCAGTGAACTGGTCAAGTCAGTGAACTGGTCAAGCCAGTGAACCGGTGAGGCCAGTGAACCGGTCAGGCCAGCGGGCGGTGACCGGTCCTGAAACGTCGTCTCACAGCTGATCCATGAAATCCGCCCACGCCTTGCGGCCGAAGGCGTCGTAGGCGTCCATGCAGGCGACCAGCCGGTCGAGCGTCGCGGTTTCCGCGATTTCCGCCGGCAGCAACGGATCGCGCAGGATCCGGCGGATCGCCTCGCGCCCGGTCAGCAGGGTTTCCACCGCCACTGCCTCGCCAGAGCCCATGTGTCGCAGCGAATGCTCCAGCATGTGGATGGCGTCCTCATGCGAACGGGCGAGGCGGTCGCGATCCCACAGGGCGCTGAAGCGCCGCGCATGGGCGCCCGAGACATGATCCATGCGCGCCGTCAGCATGGCGTCGGCGGCGCCGAGGGCGACGAGATCGCTGGCCATCCGTCCGGCGCCGCCGCGCAAGTTGTTGGGCCGCACCCACAGGCCGGTTTCATCCTGACGGAAACCATTGAATTCCAGCGCCCACTGGGTGCGGCGCCAGCGGGTGCGCGGCAGGCTGGTCGGCTTGATGGCGGCGCAGACCCAGCTTCCGTCCCAGGCGATGCGTCGTCCGGGATGGCTGCGCCACACCGCCGCCCGTTCGCGCACCGGATCCTCCACGACGCCCGCCGCGTAAATCCCGCGCCCGGCCGTGCTCAGCTTGCCCTCCGCCCGCAGCCGCGTCAGCGCCGTGCGCAACGCCAGATCGCTGAGCCCGAAGGCGCGCCCGATCTTGCGAATGTCATTGGAGGACAGGGTGTCGCGCACGCCTGTGGTGAACAGGTCGAGCACCAGGGCGCGGGCCGAGATTTTCTCTTTGTTGCGATTGTTGACAGGATTGGACAAATTTAGCAACTTTCCTGAAACCACATCCAGCTGGCCCGCGGCGCCCTTGCAGAAAATCCGCTCATGCTGGAACGGATTTTTGATCTATCTGTCTGTTTTGTCGCGCTTTTCATATGTGAAACGGCGCCGGCCCGCCCGAAGGCGCTCATGCGCTCAAGGCTCCTGCGCCACAGGGAGGAACCCATGTCCGTCTACGCCCCCCGCACCCATCTCGCCACGCACGACGTCGCCAACCAGCCGCCGGAATTCGCTGACGTCAACCTTTATGCGATCGACACGTCGTTGCGCGAGGCGGTGGCGCGCGAGGCGGGGGCGTGGCTGGAGCAGCCGCTGCTGGCCCTGGGCGCCGATATGGGTTCGGAGCGGGTGCTGGAACTGGGCGCCCTCGCCAACCGGTTTCCGCCGGAGCTGGCGCAGTTCGACCGCTACGGCCGCCGCATCGACGAGGCGCGCTTCCATCCCGCCTACCATGAGCTGATGGCGCTGGCGATGAAGCATGGCGTGCACGATCTGGCCTGGCGGACCGAGGAGCGCGGCCGGCACGCGGCCCACGCCGCCATGCTGGCGATCTTCACCCAGGCGGAAGCCGGCGTCATGTGCCCGGTCAACATGACCTACGCCTCAGTGCCGGCCCTGCGCACGACGCCGGAAGTGACCCAGCCCTGGCTCGACAAACTGATCGGTGGAACCTACGACGCCAGGCTGCGGCCTCTCCAGCAGAAATCCGGCGTCACCATCGGCATGGCGATGACCGAAAAGCAGGGCGGCAGCGACGTGCGCGCCAATTCCACCCGCGCTTACCCGCTGGACGACGCCCGCCGGGCCTTCCGGCTGGTTGGCCACAAATGGTTCTGCTCGGCGCCCATGTGCGACGCCTTCCTCACCCTGGCCTACACCGATCGCGGTCTGTCATGCTTCCTCGTTCCGCGCGTCAGGCCGGACGGCGAGCGCAACACCATCCAGGTGATGCGCCTGAAGGACAAGCTCGGCAACAAGTCCAACGCCTCAAGCGAAATCGAGTATCATGACGCCTACGCCGAACTGCTCGGCGAAGAAGGGCGCGGCGTCAACGTCATCATCGACATGGTGCACCACACCCGCCTTGGCACCATCGCCGGAACCATCGGCATGATGCGCATGGCGCTGGCCCAGGCGCTGCATCACACCCGCAACCGCCGCGCCTTTCAGAAAACCCTCGCTGACCAGCCGGTGATGGAGGGCGTCCTGGCCGACCTGGCGCTGGAATATGAGGCCGCCGTGGCCCTGACCATGCGCGTCGCCCGCGCCTTCGACGCCACGGACGGGGAGGAAAAAGCCTTCGCCCGTCTCGCCGTGGCCGTCGGCAAATACTGGCTGACCAAGCGCAACGCCAATTTCGTCTACGAATGCATGGAGTGCCACGGCGGCGCCGGCTACGTGGAGGAAGGCATGATGCCGCGCCTGTACCGCGAGGCGCCGCTCAACGCCATCTGGGAAGGCTCTGGCAACGTCATCGCTCTCGACATCATGCGCACCCTGGCGCGCGAGCCGGCGGCGCTCGACGCCTTCGCCGCCGAGCTGGAGCGGGCGAGGGGCGCCAGCGCCGCGTTCGACAGCGCCAGCGCCGATATGGTCAACCGGCTGCGCGCCGGCTCGCATGAGCGCGACGCCCGCATGAACGCCGAGCGCATGGCCCTGCTGCTTCAGGGCGCCGTGCTGCTGCAACACGCCCCGCACGCGGTGTCGGACGCCTTCGTCGACACCCGCATCAACGGCGCCAGCGGCCGCACCTTTGGGGCGATCCCGGCCAGCGTCGACGTCCGCAGCATCCTGGCGCGCCACCCGTCGCTGTAAGCGGAGCCAGGCGTGACCAGGGCCATCGGCGCCCCCGCTGGGCGGCGCGTTTCCCGTCAGGGCTGACCACGCGCCTCACCGTCATGCCGGGCTCGCCCCGGGCGAACGCAAGCGACGCCCCGCCGTGTCGGCGGTTCACCCGGTCCTGACGGCGCAAGTCAGGGCGAAGTCAGCGCGGACGGGCGTCGCCGCGCTGAAACAAAGACGCATCCATAAAATAATACCCGGGAGGACAGTCAGATGCCCGAATTCTCGACCCTGCGCATAGATCACGATCCCCACAATCCACGCATCGCCCGGCTGCTGCTCAACCGTCCGGAGCGGATGAACGCCATCAGCGACGCCATGCCGGGCGAAATCCGCGCGGCGGTGGCCTGGGCGGAGGCCGACGAGCAGACCCATGTCATCATCGTCGAGGGCGCGGGCAAGGGCTTCTGTGGCGGCTATGACCTAGCCAGCTCCGCCGAGCAGGTGATCGAGCATCCATGCCAGCAGGAGAGTTACCCGTGGGATCCCATGGTGGACTACGCTTACATGAAGCGGAACACCGAGGATTTCATGAGCCTGTGGCGCTGCTCCAAGCCAACCATCGCCAGGGTGCATGGCGCGGCGGTGGCCGGCGGCACGGACATCGGCCTGTCGTGTGATCTGCTGGTCGTGGCCGATGACGCCCGCATCGGCTACATGCCGACCCGCGTCTGGGGCTGCCCGACCACGGCCATGTGGACCTATCGGCTCGGTCCCACCCGCGCCAAGCAGCTGATGTTCACCGGCGACATCATTTCCGGGGCCACCGCCGCCGAATGGGGCCTGGCCAACATGGCGGTTCCGGCGGCGGAGCTGGAGGCGGCGACCATCAGGCTGGCCGCGCGCATTGCCGGCGTGCCGAAAAGCCATCTGGCCATGCACAAGCTGGTGGTCAATCAGGTGATGCTGAACATGGGCCTGGAGCAGAGCCAGATGATGGCCACCCTGTTCGACGGCATAACGCGCCATAACCCGGAAGGTTTGTGGTTCCGCCGTTACGCCCAGCAACACGGCTTCAAGGACGCCATCGCCTGGCGCGACGGCGGCCAGCCCATCCCCGAGGGAGAAGAAGCCCGCGCCGCCATCCGCGAGCTTGACGCCCGGGCGGCCGCCAGCGCCGCCAGGACGCCGCCCCAAGCCCGCTGAACCTTCCGGTTCACGCCGCCGGTTCACGCCGCCGGCAACTTGCCCTTGCGCCGGGCGAACGCCTCCAGCTCTGCCCGCGCTTCCGGCGTGGCGAAGGCGTTGCAGAAATCCTCCACCGCCACGGCGATGCTGCGGCGGTAGTCGAGATCGTTCTGGCGCATGAAAGCCGCCCGCGCCATGGTGACGCCCCGCGCCGGCTTGCCCGCCAGCTCTTCGGCCAGCAACCCCGCCGCCGCGTCCAGCTCTCCGGCCGGAACAATGCGACTGACAAGGCCAAGCTCGCGGCCCTCCTGGGGCGTGAAGGAGCGGCCGGTGAACAGCAGCTCGAACGCCCGGTGCCGGCCGACGATGCGCGGCAGATGGGCGAAATGGATGGCCGGCGGCAGGCCCAGATCGATCTCGGGATAGCCCAGGGTGGCGTCATCGGCGGCGATGATGATGTCGCAGGAGATCGCCAGGGTCATGCCGCCGCCGCGCGCCGTGCCGTTGACGACGGCGACCGAGGGCTTCCCCAGATTGTGCTGGACGTCATAAAGATTGATGTAAAGGTCCTGCAGGGTCTGGCGCACCTCGTCCGGCGAGGCGGTGAGCATCAGCGGCAGATCAAGCCCGGCCGAGAACCGTCCCGGAACTTCGCTGGCCAGCAGCACGACCCGCACGGCGGGGTCCGCCGAGGCGCGCTGCAACGCGCCAATAAGGCCCCTGAGCAGCGGTATGGTCAGGGCGTTGACCGGAGGGCGGGCCAGGGCGATGCGCGCCACGCCGTTGCTGACGCTGTAATTGACGTTGTCGGATCCGTTGCTCACGTCGTTTCTTCCTGTTCCGTTATTCTTGTGCTGGTCCCGCCAGACTGTCGGGTCGCCGCCCCGTCACGACAAGGGCTGGCGGTGAAAAATGCGCGGCAGACGCCCGCTGGCAAACGCCCGCTGGCAACAGGCGCTTGCCCGGCAAGGTGGATGACGCTGCTGGCTGGCGCGCATGGCAGGGGCGGGCCGGTATGCGCTTGCTGATCAGGCCGGATTTCCGGCGTGCCTGAAAGCATTCAGCCAGCACACGGCGCCCCGAGCCTTGTCCGGTCCGTGTTGATCGAAAGACGCTCCGGGCGCGCATATGGTGGAAACGGCGCCCCTCAGGCGACCAGCAGCGACGCCGCCTGCGCCAGCGACACGGGCGCGTCGTCGAGCAGCAGACCGGTCGCTTCATCTTCCCAGCGCAGGGCGTCGAGAGACGCCGGATCGGCGCGGCCGAGGCGATGCTCAAGCACGAACCTGGCCAGCAACAGCCGCCGCGCGTCGCCGCCCGCAGCCGCGATGGCCAGGCCCTCGCTGGCCATCAGCGCGGCGGTGGTCGCGTGGTAGAGCTTGCCGGCGGCGACGCGGCAGAAGCGCTCGTTATCGGGATGACGGGCGACCTCTTCGGCGAAGCGGAAGGCTTCGCTTATGGCCCCCTCCAGCCGGGTGCGGAACTGGCCGGGCAGGCCAGGCGTCTGCGCCAGTCTGTCGTTCAGCTCATCGCGCAGCGCCCCGTGCGCCCCGACCTTGCCGACAGCCCGCTGGATCGCATCCAGGGCGTTGATATTGCTGGTGCCTTCCCAGATCAGGCCAAGGTGGGCGTCGCGCACCAGGCGGGCGTTGGGCCAGTCCTCGATATAGCCGTTGCCGCCGCGCGCCTCCATGGCGCCGGTGGCCACCGTGACATTGTCGCGGCAGGCGCGATATTTGGCGATGGGCGTCAGCAGTCGCAGCGCCTTTTCCGGCGCGGTGGCGGCGTAGAGCAGGGCGGACAGCGCCTGTTCCGTCGGAACCATCAGCTTGAGCATCTGGCGACGCATCAGCGGATGGTCGATCACCGCCCTGCCGAAGGCGTTGCGATGGCGCGCCGCCTGGAACGCCTCATTGAGGCAGCGCCGCATCATGCCGGCGGCGCGGGCCAGGTGGGAGACACGGCTCGAATTGACCATGACCAGCATCTGCTTCAGGCCCTGGTCCAGTTCGCCCAGCTGATAGGCGACGGCGCCCTCAAACACGATTTCGCCGCTGGCCATGGTGCGGCTGCCGAGCTTGTCCTTCAGCCGCACGATCCGGTAGTCATTGCGCGAACCGTCGGGCAGGGTTTTTGGCATCAGGAACAGGCCAAGCCCGCGCCCGCCGCTGCCGGCGCCCTCGGGCCGCGCCAGCAGAACCGCCAGTTCGGCGTCGACGTTGGAGCAGAACCATTTCTCGCCCCACAGCCGCCAGTGATCGCCATCGCGCACGGCGGTGAGGTCGCCGGCGCCGACATCGGAGCCGCCGGCTTTTTCCGTCATGAACTGGGCGCAGCGCAACAGCTCGCCCATGTCCTGGCTCCACATGCGGTCGAGGTAGCGCGCTTTCAGGTCGTCGCTGGCGAAACGGCGCACCAGTTCGGAGGAGCTGTCGGTGAGATTGACCGGACAGAGCAGGCCGAACTCGGCCTGGGCGAACAGATAATGGAACACATATTTGGCAACGGCCGGCATGCGCTCCGGCCAGCCCATGACGCCGCTGCGGTTGCACATGGCGTGCATGCCGAACTGTCCGAAAGCGATTTTCTCCATCTCGCGGTAGGCGGGATGGAACTCCAGCCATTCGTCGTCCCGCCCCCTGGCGTCGCGCGCATGCAGCACGGGCTGGTGGCGTTCGGCCGTTTCTGAAAGGTCGTGCAGCCGGTTGCCCGCCAGCTCGCCCAGCGCCGACAGGTGCGGCGTCAGGTGGGCCAGCAGCTTGTGGTCGATATACAGCGGCGCAAGCTGGCGCAGGCTGCCGTCGATATCGAAGAAATTGAGCCCGCGCGCGGTGGGAGCCAGCGCTTCGGAACGCCGGGCGCTCGCGGTTCGCGAGGCGAGGGCGCGCGGGGACGCGTGAGGTGACGAGGGGGGAGCAGGCGCGTTCATGAGGCCAGCTTAGGACCAATGCGCGGCGGCGGCCAAACGACTTGTTCGCCCCTGTCTTTGAGTTAAACTCAACTCATGTCGTGGCGACGGTTGCCTCCCCTGCACGCCATCCGCGCCTTTGAGGCCGTGGCGCGCCATCTTTCGATGACCCGCGCCGCCGGCGAACTTGGGGTGACGCCGGGCGCCGTCAGCCGTCACATCCGGGCGCTGGAAGAGCACATGGCGACGGCGCTGTTCGTGCGCCGCGCCTCCGGCCTTGTCCTCACGCCTGCTGGCGAAACCCTTGCGGAGGCCACCCGCGAGGGGCTGGACCGCATCGCCGACGCGGCCGGCGGCCTGAAGCTGCGGCGGTTCCGCCGTCTGGCCATTGGCGCCTACGGCTTCTTCGCCTCGCGCATGCTGCTGCCCCTGTGGCCGGCCCTGCGCGCCGCCCACCCGGATCTCGAAATTGATCTTCACACCAGCCTGAACCCGCTCGACCTGCTGCCTGGCCGCTTCGACGCGGTCATCGCCGTTTCCGACGCCGCCCCGCGCGCTGGTCTGGTCACCGTGCCGCTGGCCCCGATCCGCACGCTGCCGGTCTGCGCGCCTGAGTGGCTGAAGCAGGGGGAAGTGGACTTTCAGGCCACGCCGCTGCTCCACGCCCGGGCGCGGCCGGACGACTGGCGGCGCTGGCTGGATCACGCCGGCTTCGGCGCCGTGTCCGCCCAGACCGGCGGCAGCTTCGAGAGCATCGGCATGGCCATCGAGGCGGCGGCGGCCGGCCTTGGCTGCGCCATGGCCATCGAGGCGCTGCTGCCGGCCGACCTCGCCACGCGCCGGATCGTCGTCGCCCATCCCCTCGTGCGACCGACGACCCGCTATTTCGTTCTGCAATATGACGCCCGCTTCGAGGGCGACGCAGCCGTCAGCGCCTTCGTCAGCTTCCTGCGCGAACGCCTGCCATCGTCCGGCCGGACGCGGGAGGCCTGACAGGCCGTTCAGGCCCGTTTCGCATGGGGGGCGATGGCGCTGATCAGGCTGTTGGCGCCGCGCAGCAGTGCCGCCCGGTCGCCGTATACCCGCTCCATGACCGCAAGGCCCCGGGTGAAGGTGACCACAAGCTCCGCCGCCCGCGCGGGCTCCAGGCCCAGTTGCTCGCGAACGCCCGGCCGCGCCAGCGCTTCCGTCACAATGGCGGTGAGGTCGTCCAGCATCTGGCGAATGCGCGCCCGGATGGGCTGGCGCGCCAGGCTGCCATCGCCGGCGGTTCGCGTCGTCAGGCAACCGCGCGCCGTTTCCCCAGCGAACATGCTGGTGATCACCGCCTCGAAGAAACGGCGCAGCATCTGGCCAGCGTCGTCGCCCTCCAGGCTGGCCCTGGCGCTGGCCAGGAAACGCCCGGCGTAACGGTCGTAGGCGCGCAGAAAGATGGCCTCCCGGTCACCATAGGCGTTGTAGAGCGATCCGCGCTGCACCCCCGTCGCATTCGCCAGATCAACCATCGACGTCGCCGCGACGCCCTGGCTCCAGAACAACGCCAGCGCATCTTCCAGCATGGTGTCTTCGTCAAATTGCCTGACGCCAGCCAAACCGGCCTCCAGATGATTGTTGACATGGATGTCAATAATGACATGCTTGTCAAAGATAGCAAGGCGCGCCCGCGCGCCTCCAGCCCCCGGGCGAACCAGGCGCAGTCGCGGATGAAAAACGTCATTTCTGGTTCACCAGGTCCAGGCTGTATTGCGCGTGGCGCTTTTGACAGGCCGGCGTGGGGGGCGGGGCGCAGGTCCTTCCAGAACGGCGGGGCGTCGGTGGGGCCCGCCGCCATGAACGCAGGAGCGCGAGCGCCATCAACGGGAGAACGCCCATGAGCCTTGACGTTACCGCAGGCAGCGCGGGCGCAACCATCAGCTTTCGCCGCCAGGTCCTGACGGCGCTGGGCCTGTCCGCCGGCGCCGCCGTCGCCCTTGGCCTGTCGCGTTTCGCCTATGGCCTGCTGCTGCCGCCCATGCGGGCCGATCTGGGCTGGACTTATATGGAGGCGGGGGCGCTCAACACGGCCAATGGCGCCGGCTACATCGGCGGCGCCCTTGTCGCCGCCGTTGCGGCGCGCATGTGGGGGGCGGCGCGGACATTCATCGCCGGTTATGCGGTCAGCGCGCTGGTTCTGTTGCTGACCGCCGCCACCGGCGATTTTCTGACGCTGTTCGCCCTGCGCGCGCTGGGCGGCTTTTCCACGGCGTTCACATTCATCCTCGGCGCGGCGCTGACATCGGCCATCTGCCCGGCGGAAAGTCCCCGCCGGCGCGGTCTGCTGGTCGGGCTTTATGTGGCGGGCGTCAGCATCGCCGTCTTGCTATCCGGCGCGGTGGTTCCGTTCATTCTCCAGGAAGGGGCGCAGCGCTGGCCCCAGGCCTGGGCGGCGCTGGGCCTCATGGGGGTGATTGGCCTGCCTTTCGCCTGGGCCGCCGCGCGCCGCGTCCATGAGCCGCCAGGCGGCGCGGCGGCGACGCTGGACAGGCGCCAGTTGCGCCAGCTGGCGCCCACCTTCGCTGGCTATGGCCTCTTTGGCGCCGGTTACGTCGGTTACATGACATTCATCATGGTGCTGTTGCAGAGCCAGGGCGGCGGCGATGGCCAGATGATCTGGTTCTGGTTCGTGCTGGGCGCGGTTTCAGCGGTGTCGAACCTCGTCTGGGGCCGGGTGCTCGGCGCTTTCGATGATGGGCGCGGGCCGGCGCTGGTTTTCGCCATCGCCATGATCGGCGCCCTGCCGGTGCTGCTGCATCCCGGGCCGGCGGCGATGTTCCTGTCGGCCATCATATTCGGCGGCAGCTTCATGGCCGGCCCGTCGTCCATCACCATCGTGGTCCAGCGTCAGCTGCCGCCCGAATCCTGGACGGCGGCAATCTCGCTGCTCACGGTGGCCTTCGCTTTCGGCCAGGCCGTCGGGCCGCTCATGGGCGGCGCCATTTCAGACGCCGCCGGGGATGTGGCGGCCGGGTTCTGGGTCACGCCCATCCTGCTCGGGGTCGCCGCCTGCGCCAACCTGTTGCAGCGCCCGCCCGCCAGACCCTGAGGCCGATCGCCCCACTGTCCGCATCAGCCCGCTGGATCAGCCCGCCGGATGAGGCGCATGGGTCATCAGCCCATTGACCACAAGCTCCGACACCTCCCGGGCGTAGCGGCGCACGAGCGCATGGCTCAGGGCCCCGTCGCCAAGAACAGTGCGCCGGGACTGTTCGGAGGAGAATACGTGCCCGCAGGCGCCGTCGATGGCGAAGCCGATCAGGCCGGGATCGACAGGGCGGAACGCGCCTTGCGCCACGCCCTCGGCAATAATCGCCCGTCGCGCCGCGGCGACTGGCTGAACGAGGGTTTCCGCCACCCGGGCGGAAACTTCGGGCGAGCCCTCGCGCAGCAGCTTTTGCAGCAGGCGGTGCAGGTAAGGGCGGGCATAATAAGTCTCGATCAGGCCCCGGACATGGGCGGCGATCTTCGCGGCCGGCGTGATGTCCGCCGCCAGCAGGCGCGCCAGATGGGCCGTCGCCTGTTCGGCGTCGGCCTCGACAATGGCCAGCATCAGCCCCTCGCGGTTGCCAAAATAGTAGCTGACGAGCGCGACATTGGCGCCGGCCCGCTCCGAGATGTCGGCGAGGGACACTTCAAGCACGCCGCGTTCGGTCATCAATGCCCGCGCCGCCGCGACGATGCGTTGCGGCGTTTGCTGCAACTGGGTGGAAGCAGGCTTCATCTGTTACCCGTCGGTTCAGGCATGTCCTGCAGCAAGGCAGGCGCCGTCCTGTCTCATACCCCAGGCGGCGCCGGCGCGTCACCACGGCGGCGCGCGGCTGCCGTTCAGCCTTTCGGCGCAGGCGCGAAAAGCCGGCGTGGCCAGCCTGCCAGCGCGGGTTCCTGCCCGGAAACCCGCGCTGGGCGCGGGCCGGTCAGGTCGCGCTTCGCGCGCGCACGCTTTGGGTATGCTCGCCGAGCTGCGGAGCCGGGCGCCCTTCGGAAACCAGCGGTTCAGCGAAGCGCACCGGATGCTTCATGGCGAAATACGCTCCTTCCACCGGATGTTCCTGGCGGGAGAAGAACGCCGTCTGCGCCAGATGGGCGTCATGCATGATGTCGCCGATATCGCGCGCGGCCTGGGCGGGGATTTGCGCCGTGCGGCATATCTCCAGCAGCTCCCCGGTCGTGAACCCGGCGGTGAGTCGCGCCAGCTCGCGATACAGCAGCGCCAGGTTGGCGCCGCGCAGCTTGCGGGTGGCGAAGCGTTCGTCATCCAGGAAGCCTGGATTGCCCAGCGCGTTGAAAACCGTGAACCAGGCTTCGTCCGTATAGGGCACGATGCTGATGTAGCCGTCGCGGGTTGGAAACGGCTGCCGGTCGGGATCGATCTGCCGGAAGTAGCCGACAGGCCCGTTTGGCGGATCGAAGGCGAGGCCGCCGAGATGTTCGATGAGCATGAAATGGGAGAAGGACTCGAACATGGGAATTTCGACCTTCTGCCCTTCGCCGGTGCGCAGCCGGTGAATGATGGCGGCGAGCACCCCATAGACCGCGTGCAGGCCGGCGACCTTGTCGGCGATCAGCGACGGCAGGTAACGGGCGCGCGGGTTTCCGTCGACCCGCGGCAGCAGGCTGGCGGTTCCGGTCGCCGCCTGGATCACGTCGTCATAGGCCTGCAGGTCCGCATAGGGACCATCCTGGCCAAAGCCGACGCAATGGGCGTAGACGATGCCCGGGTTGGCCGCGCGGACCGTTTCGTAGTCCAGTCCCAGACGCTCCATGGCCCTGCCGCGCACATTGCAGACGAACACGTCCGCTTCCCTGACCAGGGCGTTCATACAGGCAAGATCATCCGGGTCCTTGAGGTTGAGCGTGACCGATTGCTTGCCGCGATTGATGGCGTGAAAGCCGGGGCTCATGCCGGGCGTCGTCTTCGCCTTGCCGGACCAGCGAAAGCTGTCGCCGCCCGCCGGGTTTTCGATCTTGATGACCTCGGCGCCCAGCTCCGCGAGAATATGCGTGCAGTAGGGGCCGAACACCACGCTTGTCAGGTCGACGACCTTGACGCCCGCCAGCATCGGCTGGCCGTCCGCCGGGCCGATCATGAGCCGCTCCATTGGGGTTTGCGCTTCTCGGCGAAAGCGGCGACGCCTTCACGGAAATCCCGGGTCCGCATCAGCCGGCCGAAGATACGGCCGTTCGCTTCCATCGCCTTTTCAAGCGATTCCAGTTCTTCAAACCGGTTCAACGCCTCCTTCGAGGCGCGGATCGCCGAAGGCGAATTCTCCAGAAGCCGGGCGGCGAGGGCGCGGGCCGCCGTCATGGCCTGGCCATCCTCCACCTGCTGGTTGATGATCCCCAGGGCTTCCGCTTCAGCGGCGTCGAAGTGGCGGCCGGTGAGGATCAGCTCCATCGCCGCCTTGCGGCCAATTTGCCGGGTCAGGCGCTGCACGCCGCCCGCGGCGGCGTAAAGGCCGACCTTCACCTCCGGCAGGGCGAACCGCGCCTTGCTGTCGGCCACCGCCAGATCACAGGCGAGAACGATTTCCAGGCCGCCGCCCATGGCGACGCCGTTGACCGCCGCGATCACCGGCTTGGTGCGGTCGAAGCGCGAACACAGGCCGGCGAAGCCTGTGGGGGGCATCGACATGTCGCCGCCCCTGGCCGTGACCTTCAGGTCGTTGCCGCTGCAGAACGCCCGGTCGCCGGCGCCGGTGATGAGGCCGACCCACAGGTCGGGATCGCGCTCGAATTCATCCCATATTTCATGCAGTTCAAAGTGAACCGCGCTGTGCAGGGCGTTCATCGCGTCGGGACGGTTCAGCGTCACCTCGAGCACATGGCCGTCGCGGCGAACGCGCACGTGTTCAAAGCGCCGCTCCGGCAGGCCGCCGGCCGGGGCGGGCTCGCACAGGCGGTGGGACGGCGCGATGAAATTGACGCCGTTCTCATGGACGACGCGCACCTTCTGGCCGACCGGATCGGCCGCGTGCAGGCTGTGCAGGGTCGGGCGATGCCCCGTGCGGACGCGGGCGAGGATGCGCCCCTCACTGTTGGCGGCGATGACATATCCATGGGACGGCTGGCCCTTTTGCCAGGTCACCGTGTAGGCCTCGACGGTTGCTTCCGTTGCCTCCGCCAGCAGGCGGGGCGCGGGCGCGGCGTCGATGCGGGCCTGCAAATCGCCGGCGACGTCGCCGCCCTGGCGCGGACGCCAGCCGTCCGGCGGGGTGGTGGAATAAACGCCCGCCGCTTCCTTGGAGAGGAAGCCGCCATTGGCCAGCACCAGCCCCCATGTACCGGGCGCCGCCCGCATCCGCTCCGCCATCGTGGCGATGGCGTGCATGGAATAGTTGTTGCCGGCGCCGCCGAAGAACGGCAGGCCGCCGGTGACCGTGCAGGGCGTGCTGCGCCAGTCGAGGCCGAGAATTTCAGCGGCGATCAGCACGGCGCAGGGAAAGCAGCTGTACAGGTCGAACTGGCTGATGTCGGCGGTGGTTTTTCCGGCCATGTCCAGCGCGCCGCGCAGCGCCGCTTCCATGGCGCGCGAGCGCGACAGGTCCGGCCGCTCCGTGATCAGCCGGTCCTTCGCGGCGGCGTAGCCGTGCAGGAACACCCATTTCGACGGATCTGTTCCCGCCGCGCGCGCGGCGCCGACCGAGGTCAGAATGAGGGCGGCGCCCTGGTTCACCGCATCCTGCGCCACATGCCATTTCAGGTATGGATCGGCGATGCGGTAATTGGCGGCGCTTTCCGTGGCGAGGAAGGCGCGGTCGCGGGCCTCGGGGAATTGCGCGTAAGGGTTCTGCGCCGCCACGGCGGAGAAGCCCTCCAGAAGCTCCGACATCAGATCGACATAAGCCGCCTGGTCGAGGCCAAGACGGTTGCGCAGGGCGTGCTCGAACACCGTGTAGCTCTGGGTCGGCATGCCAAGGCCGTTGGCGATCTCGTATTCGGACAACAGCGTCGGTCCAAAGCCGCGATCCTCCAGCGGCCCGTCGACGCCATGCGACCAGTCCAGCCGGGCTTTGGTCTTGAGCGCCAGCTTGAGGGCGGAGATCGCTTCCGATCCGGCGAGCAGAACGGCGCGGGTTTCGCCAGCGAAGATGGCCCCGGCGGCCTCGTTGACCAGCGCCTGCGGCTGGTCGCCCCCGACCACCGAATAGACGCAGCGGGCCGGCGCAAGCCCGAGTTCCGCCGCCAGCGTCGCCGGCGGGTTGGCGCAGCGGCCGAGCGGATGGCGCGCGCTGCGCATCGAATCATGATTGGCGCGCACCACGAAAACGCTGTCGATCAGGTCGGTAAGGGCTGCGGCCGCGCCGCTGTCAGCCAGGGCGGCCCTGGCGGCGTCCGCCTGCAGACCCAGCGGGCTGGGCGCGGCTGCGACGTCCTTGCCGTCCCAGTGGCGAACGATCTGGCCAACGCCGACCAGCACCGGAGTACGGGGATCTGTTTCCAACATGGCCGGCTCTGTCTCCTCACGCGATTTAAATATGTGTCCAAGCGCGATTAAATGACCGTTTAATTTCCGTCAATGCGCGGCGCCCCAGCGGCGGAGCCAGGGGAGACGCAGCCATGGGAGACGCAGAGTTGATGCAAAGGGCGACGCAACAGGGCGACGAAGCAGCAGGCTGGCGCACCGGACGAGGCCGCGGCGGCGCCCAGCGCGCGCCGGCGCCGGGCGCGCATCCGTCCGGTCAGGCTTCAGGGGGCGACCGTGGCGATGCGGGTCTGTTCGCCGAGGGCGTCAGCCGGCGGCGCCAGGGGAAGCGTGACCGTCACCGTGGTTCCGGCGCCGGCGGCGCTGTCGATATGCAGTCGCCCCTGGTGCGCCGCGATGATTCTGGAGACCAGGGACAGCCCGAGGCCCGAGCCTTCCGTGTTGACGGCGTTGGAGCCGCGCACGGCGCGGGCGGTGACGGCGCCGATTTCGCCGGCGGGGATGCCGACGCCCTGATCGCGTACGGCGATGATCGCATCCGTGTCTGTCGCGTCGCAGCCCAGGGTGACTGGCGGCGACCCGCTGGCGACGGAGTACTTCACGGCGTTTTCCAGCAGATTGATCAGCGCCAGCTCCAGCATTTCCGCGTCGGCGCGGATCTTCGCCCGCCGCGCCGCTGGCGTCATGTCCAGATTGATGCGCCCGGCCAGCATGTCCGCGGCCCGTGTGGCCGCGGTCGCGACCACCCCGGACAGCAGGTGATCGCGCAGCTGCGGTTCGAAAGCCGGGCCGTGCAGGCGGCTGCGCGCCACATTGACTTCCAGCGTCTCCACCAGGCGCACGACGCCGCGCCGCACCCGGTCCAGGCGCTCCCGGTTGGCCGCGTCCTCGGGCGGCAGGCTGAGGCCGATGCTGTCCACGTTGGACCGGATCACAGCCAGCGGCGTGCGGTATTGATGCGAGATCACCTCCATGAATCGCACCTGGCGCTCCTGGGATTCCAGCTCGGCCCGCAGGGCGTCCTCCGCCATCCGCTTGGCTTCCGCCAGCTCGGCCGTCCGGGTTTCTACCAGAAGGCCGGCGCGACGCTCCGCCGCCCGGGCGGCGTGCAGCGCCTGCTCGCGCATCAGTTTGTTCAGCGCCTCGGCGGCGCGCAGGCGCACCGCCAGCGAGCCCGTGAGCAGCAGCGTATGCACCAGGCAACTGACGGCGTAGGCGTGCGCCACCCAGTTTGGCAGGGACAGCATGCCGGTGCGCTGCACCATGGTGAGGATCAGGCCGCACCACAAGATGGTGTAGGCGGCGGCGCGCAGGCGGGTGCCGGAGGCGTTGCGGTCGATGCCGACGATGCCCATGATCATGGCCAGGGTCGACAGGGCGGTGATAACCAGATAGCCCGGCCCGGCGAACTCGGGATGAATGTCGGCGAGCGCGAAGCCGACGCCGGCCAGCCCCATGCAGGCGAGGGCCTGGAACACCCGGTTGATGAACGGATGGCGGCGCGGCAGCTCCAGGATGCTCGCCCCGGCGATGCCGCTGGCGAACAGGCCAAGCCAGACCGATCCACCCGTGAACCAGTCGTTGCCGCGCCCGCCGTCGGGAAACAGCCACAGGCGCGACACCCCCAGATTTCCCATGTAGACCATCATGGCCACGCAGGTGCTGAAGGCCAGCAGAATGTAGAACGGTTTGCGATCAAACAGGAAAAACACCACCTGGATCGCCGCCAGCACCGCCATGCCGCCAAACCAGAAACCGGACAGCAGGGCGCCGGTGGTGACGCGCCGGGTGTGGTCCGCGTGGGCATAGAGCGACGCTGTGATGGAGAGGGCGGAATGGCCGCTGGCGATGCGGACCAGCGCCAGGGTCTCCTGGCCAGGCGTCAGGGTGAGGGGAACCACGTTCTCGAGCCCCGAGACGGAGTCCGCCAGCAGGGGGCGACGGTCGCCCATGGCGTAGTGGGTAAAATCCGCCGGCGTCAGACCCGGCCTGTTCCGCGCGACATAGACGTCGATTTCATCGACAAAGTTCGGCGCCAGCGACAGCAGCGCCTCGCGGGCGCCAGGTTCGCCGGCTGGCGCGGTCATGACAATGCGCAGCCAGGCTGTCTTGCGCGTATAGCCAAGGTTAACGCTGGAGCCCCGCGCCGTCTGGAACCGTTGCGGGCTGGCGAGCGCCTGCGCCAGCGTCAACGTTCCCTGCGGATCAACGAGAACGCCAACGCGGCCCGCCAGCGACAGGCCGTCGCCTGGTGGGGGGACGGTTTGCCCATGGCGCGCGACGCCGGTCACCAGCGCCAGCAGCAGCGCCAGCAGGGCCAGGGCCAGGGCCATCAGCGCCGCCGCCCGCTTCCAGCCGGCGCGCAGCGCGCCAGGATGGCGTTCGGCCATTTCCGTTCGGCCCGTCATGAGGTTGGACGCCTTCCCGAAAGTTTTCTGGTATATCATGCAGCTTAACGGGAGTCGGGGGGCTCCGTTTATCCGGTCTGCCATCTCCGTTCCGGGATTGCACAGCTAATGCAAAATGCGTCGCCTGACGAACCGCCCGTTCGCACGCTTCTGGTTGAAGACGACGCTGACCTGCGCCAGGGCCTGGCCGACTATCTCAGACTCAGCGGCGTTCATGTCACGGAGGCGGGTTCGGGCGTCGGTTTTTACCGGGCCCTGCGCGGCGGCGATTTCGACGTCGCCATCCTGGACGTCAACCTTCCGGATGTGAGCGGCTTCGAACTGGCGCGGGATCTGGCGCCGGAGCGGGGCGTCGGCGTCATCATGCTCACGGCCCGGACCGGTCGCGATGACCGGATGCGCGGCTACGCGGAAGGGGCCGACATCTACCTGACAAAGCCGGTGGACAGCGAGGAGCTGCTGCACGTGACGCGCAACCTCGCGCGCCGCGTGCGCGACGCCCGGGCGTCGCAGCAGGAGGCCGCTGACGATGCCCGCCCGGACGGCTGGCGCATCGACGCCGGGCGCCAGCAACTGTTATCCCCGGACGGCGTCGCCATCCCGCTCTCCGGGCGGGAGTTGATGTTGCTCGAACGGATGGCCGAAGCCGGCGGAGACACTGTTCCACGGCTCGCCCTGGCCCAGCGCCTCGGATACGGCGACGTCAGCGCCGAGAGCCGGAGTCTGGACGCCGTACTGCGCCGTTTGCGCCAGAAATCCGCCGATTGCGGCGTCGAGTTGCCACTACGGGCAGTGCACGCGGTGGGCCTGCGTTTCATGGGCCGCCTGTATCTGGGCTGATCAGTGAGCCAGGCGATTGGACGCATGGTTTTCCCTTCGCCATGCGTGATGTGCATATCGCGATGAAAACCTGTTGATGAGCCTTGCCGCAGGGCGCGTTTACGTCACTAAT
The DNA here is from genome assembly GCF_004342915.1 of Camelimonas lactis. Taxonomy (GTDB): domain Bacteria; phylum Pseudomonadota; class Alphaproteobacteria; order Rhizobiales; family Beijerinckiaceae; genus Camelimonas; species Camelimonas lactis. The sequence goes on along the minus strand of NZ_SLWL01000002.1, from coordinate 56,755 downwards.
TGTGGTTTGCAGCCAAGGCAACGCTGGCGCAGTTTGCGCAGGCCGGCCTTTGCCCCAATGCCTTCTGCTGCGCTGAACGGTGAACGACATGGCGAGGCGCACGATTGAGCATCTCCTGCGGGAGCTTGAGACGCTGACAGCCGACGCCCCCGATACGGACGGGATTGTCCTGAAGATCGTGGAGTCGCTGAAGCGCTTCAGAACCCTGCGTGAAATGGAGCAGCCGTTAACTGACCCCGAGTGGCACGGCATTCTTCTGAGCGCACGGGATCTGCTGAACGCGCGCATGCCTTACGCCGATATTGTGCGGGAGGTTATCGCGCGCGAAATTGGCATGGCCGACGCCGGTTGACCCTGGCTGGCGTGAATTGATCTGGTCAGCGTGAATATCCGCGCGTTTTGGCGGGCCCTGGCGCGCCATCGCATGGTCCGTCAGCCCGCCATTGCCGCCAGCCACGGCCGCTGCATGCGGGAACATCTTTCCGGGGCCCGGGTTTTTGTCTCATGACATGAAGGAGATGGGACCATGCCCGCCAAATCAGCCTCTCAACAGAAAGCCGCCGGCGCGGCGCTCGCCGCCAAACGCGGCGATATGAAGAAAAGCGAGCTTCGCGGCGCTTCGAAATCGATGGAAAAATCGATGAGCGAACGGGAGCTGGAAAAAATGGCCTCGACCAGCCGCAAGGGCAAGCCGGAGCACGTTTCAAAGCACTGAGAGCATCCGCGACCATCCATGCCCGCTCTTCGTGAGGGAAGCGCGACCAGCGGACAGGGCGCGCATGCCAGGGCGCCGGAGCATTTCAGCGGGACTGCGCCCGCGGCGTCCGGCGGCAAACGCCGCCTCGTGCAGTGGTCCGTTACCGGCGCAGGTGCGCGAAGCGTGGAAGGGGCCCACGCTCCGCTGATTTGCGATCAGTCATCAAAGCCGACGAATGTCGTGGCTTCATCCACTGACTTGCGCCGCGACACCACGCCGTTCGCCGGGAAGGTGTGATCCGGATAGCCCATGGCGATGCACATCATGATCACCTGATCGTCGGCAATCCCGGCGTGCTCGCGCACTACTGGCGACTGCATGATGCCCTGGCTGTTGATGACGCAGCCGAGCCCCCGCGCCCAGGCGGCGTTCACCAGGGCGTTGGCGACGGCGCCGCAGTCGAACGGAGCGATGTCGCTGCCGTGCACCGTCCGGTCGTAGGTAATGACGATCGACACCGGCGCGTCGAACTGGCGGAAGCCGCGCATCACCCAGTCCAGACGCTTTTCCTTGTCATGGCGTTCGATGCCCATGGCGCCGAAAAGCTGTTTGGCGATGTCGATCTGCCGCTCGCGGTGCACCGGATCCGCCTCGTCACGCATGCGGAACTCGCGCGAGTGAGGCACCCCCGCCAGATTGCGCTCGGTGTTGCCCGCGCGGATGCGGTCGAGCGGCGCGCCAGTCAGCACGTAGAAATTCCAGGACTGGGTATTGTGCGAGGAGGGCGCGCGCATGGCGATCTCGATGATCTCGCGGATCAGTTGTTTCGGAACCGGATCGGGCCTGTAGCCGCGAATGCTGCGGCGGCCGCGCACCACGTCCTCGTAGCTTGCCCCCTGCTGGACCGGCGATGTCATGGGCTCTCCCTCATCGTGCGTGCGGTCGCCCGGCCAGGTGAGCCCTGAGCGTGGCGACGTCTGAGCGTGGCCACGTCTGGGCGTGGCGACGTTCGGGCGACATTCAACTGTATGGAAACGGAAATCTCCAGCGCCTGGTTAATGAGCCCGGAGATCGCCGCATCTGGCGACGCGCCATGCTGGCAGCGTCTGGCTGACGCCGCATGGCGCGTCTGATGGCTTTCAGACCGCCGCGCCTGGCGTCTGGTCCTCAAAACTGGTGCGACCGCCCGCCACCATGCCGCCGTCGACAACGAGATCGTGACAGTTGACGAAAGCGCCTTCATCCGACGCCAGGAACAGCGCCGCCGTGGCGATGTCGTGCGGCGTCCCCGACCGGCCCAACGGCGTCGCCCGGGCGAGATTCTGCGTCAACTTGCGCATTTTCGCATCGGAATGGGCCGGATCAAGGCTGGTGGCCGCCTGCGACCCGCCAAAGAAAATCGGCGTGGCGATCGCGCCAGGCGAAATGCTGTTCACGGTGACGCCGAAGGGCCCAAGCTCCAGGCCTGCCATCTCCGTGGCGCGGCGCACCCCGGCCTTGGCGATGGAATACAGATAACCGCCCATGTGGCCGCGGAGAGCGGCGACGGAGGCGTTGTTGATGATGGCGCCGCGCCCCTGCGCCTTCATGATCGGCGCCGCATGGCGAATGCCAAACAGCACGCTGCCCAGCAGCAGATCCATGGCGTGATGATAATCATCGGCGGTGATGGTGTCGGCAGTGCCCCGGGTCGGGCCGCCCGCGTTGGAAAACAGGCAGTCCAGCCGGCCAAAACGCTCTGCCGTCGCCTCGATCGCCCGTTTCACGTCCGCCTCACGCATCACATCGGTGGCGATGAACGCGGCGTTGTCCCCAAGCTCGGCGGCAAGCGCCGCGCCCTTGTCGGCGTTGCGGCCGGCGATCATGACCTTTGCGCCTTCAGCGACGAACAGCCTGACAGTGGCCTCGCCAATGCCGCTGGTTCCTCCGGTGATCAGCGCCGCCCGGCCGGTGAGACGATCTCCCATACGCTTCCTCCCATTTTCATGTTTTGATTTTGTGTGAAAATCTTCAGACTGGCGCCGGCTTCCTGACGTGAGATGCAGGAGGGCCAGCGTTGCTTTGACTCAACTAGTGCATTTTCAGGAAAAGTGGCGCCCACTTTTCGCGCAGAAAAAGCGTCAAGCCAAAGAAACCGGGCATTTCGGGCGATTGGGTTGCGTCAGAAGGCTCCGGCATTGTCTGGTCTGCGCCCAGCCGAACCGCGAAGGGCAGGGCCGGCGCGCCGCGTCATGTGTCGCGGCGCACATACGAAACCCGGTGGAGGCCGTATGTTGCAACCATGAAGCGCAGGGGAGAGACCCGGCGCTTCGGGGACCGGAAGGTCCCACTCCAGCGAGACCTCCCTGAAATTGGCCGCCCCCAAAAAGGCGGCCTTCTTTTTTTGCCCGGCCCGTTTCTCAGAACAGGGTCGCCAGATCGGCGCGCTCGAAATTCTTCAGCTCGCTGGTGCGGCCGTCGCGAATTTTCAGCGCCCATTCCGGATCGGAGATCAGCGCCCGGCCGACGCCGACCAGGTCGAACTCTCCCGCTTCCAGGCGGCGCAGCAGGCCATCGAGCGAGGCGGGCTTCGAGCCCTCGCCGGCGAAGGCGGCGATGAATTCGCCGCTGAGGCCAACGGAGCCCACGGTGATCGTCACCTTGCCGGTGATTTTTTTGGCCCAGCCGGCGAAGTTCAGGTCGGAGCCCTCGAACTCCGGCTCCCAGAAGCGGCGCTGCGAACAATGAAAGACATCAACGCCGGCCTCGGCCAGCGGCTCCAGCCAGGCGCGCATTTCCTCGGGATTGTGGGCGATGCGCGCGTCATAGTCCTGCTGTTTCCACTGCGACAGGCGCAGGATCAGCGGGACGTCCGGGCCAATGGCCGCGCGCGTCTGCCGCACGATCTCCGCCGCGAAGCGGGCGCGCTCGGGAATGCCGGCGCCGCCCCAGACGTCCTCGCGCTCGTTGGTGCCGCGCCACAGGAACTGGTCGATCAGATATCCGTGCGCCCCGTGCAGCTCCACCGCGTCAAAGCCAATGTCCTTCGCGGCCCCGGCAGCGCGCCCGAAAGCGTGCAGCGTATCGGTGATCGCCTCTTCCGTCATCGGCTCGGTAAAGCGCTTGCCCGGCCGCGACAGGCCGGAAGGCGCGTCCACCGGTTGCGGGTTCCAGGCAGGGTCACGGCCGCGCGCCGCGCCCACGTGCCACAGCTGCGGCGCGATCAGGCCGCCAGCGGCGTGCACCTCGTCAACCACATGGCGCCACGCCGGCAGGGCGTCGCCAAAGAAATCCGGCACATTGGGATCGTTCTTCGCCGCCGGCCGCTCAACCACCGTGCCTTCGGTGACAATCAGGCCCACGTCAGCCGCCGCCCGCCGGCGATAATAGGCGGCCACGTCGGCGGTCGGCACGCCTTTGGGCGAGAATGACCGGGTCATGGGCGCCATGACGATGCGATTTTTCAGGTGAAGCCCCCCGAGATCGAAGGGCTGGAACAGGGCGTCTGCGGACAAGATCGTCTCCGTGTTGTGGGCGCGATGCGGACATGCGCCGGCACGTCAGACATAAGTCCCGGTCCCTGCGTTTATCAATCGGGTAAATTTATCTCCCGGAAACAGCCCCGCGCCCCCTGTCATGGGGGCGGAGCGGAACCGGCGCAGGACCAGCGAAAGCGATGGGATCGTGGCTCCGGTTCAGGCCTGGCCGCCGGCTTCGGCCTCATGCGGCATGGCGTCGAGCCATTGCACCATCGCTTCCGGCCGCTCCACGTCGAACACCTGACGTTGCGCCAGCGCGTTGGCGATCACGGCGCTGCGCCACGCCATCAGACTCAGCTGCGGCTCGGCGATGCCGTGGCTGAGCAGGCCGGCGTTGAGGGCGAAGATGCGGGCGCTGGCGGGGCCATCCCAGCGCACGGCGAAATCAGGCCCGGGTCGCGGCCGGCCGCTGCGATCGAGATCAATGCGGCCGGCCAGTGGCGCGAGGCATGGCGGCAATTCATAACGGTAGCCGGTGGCCAGAACCAGAATGTCGGCCTTGCGGATATCCACCTGGCCGTCCATGCCGTTGCGCATGATCAGCTGGCAACCGTTGTCCCTTGGCTCGGCGTTGATCACTTCCCGGTGCGGCAGCAGGTCGGCGGAAGGGCCGCCGCTTTCCAGGTGCCGCAGCACATACAGCCGACGATAGATCGCCGCGAGGGTTTCGGCCGAAACCCCGTCGCCGGCCAGCTTCTCGCGCTCCACCGTGGTGTGGCGGCGCGCCTCTGGCAGCGAATGGAAGCTGGCCACATAGGGCGGGGTGAACAGCTCATTGGTGAAGGGGGTTTCGTCCAGCGGCAGAAAGTTCGGCCGCATGCTGATCCAGTCCACATGGGCCGGCGCTCCGGCGCCGCGACCGAGCAGGTTGAGCACAATCTCCGCGCCGCTCTGGCCGCCGCCGATCACGGCGACCCGTTTGCCGGCGCAACGGTCGATCTCAAAGGCGGCGCGCGATGAGTGGAAAGCGGCGCCCGGCCGAAGCCGATCAATGAAATCAGGCGTCGCTGGCTTCAGCCCGACGCCGAGGGCGAGATTGCGGGCGCTGAACGTTTCATTGTCCAGACGGACGGCGAAGGCGTAGCCATCGAAATCCACCTCCCGCACCTGCGCGCCGAACTGAAGACCAGGAAGCCCGGCGGCCACCCAGGCCAGATAGCTGGCGAACTCCTGGCGCGGGATCGCCGGGAAGTCGGCGTTGAGGAAGGCGTAGAAGCGCCGGTTCGCCACCAGATACGACAGGAAGCTCCACGGGCTGACCGGATGCGTGGCGCTGACCAGATCCTTCAGGAACGAGGTTTGCAGGGTCACGTCCGGCAGCATCATCCCGGGATGCCAGGAAAAGCTGGCGCTCTGGTCGAAAAACCTGGCCTCAAGCTCGTCGACGGCGTCGAGATGGGCGGCGAGGCTCAGGTTGAACGGACCAATGCCGACGCCCGCCAGATCGAGGGGAGAGCGATGCGCCTGGTGTTGCTTCATCATGGATGTGCTCCAGCAAGGTCGGGGCGTCCCGGGGCATGGGCCCGGGCGGCGAGGTGGACCGGATTGTCGAGATCGCCGCCAAGGCCGGGGCTCGGCCGGCGGCTGGCGTCGCCATAGCCAACGGCCAGCCGGACGCGGTTGATGCAGATGCGCGGGACCTTCGGCGTGAACAGATCGAACAGCGTGAAACGGTCAGCCATTCCAGGCTGGCTGGCCTGGTAGCTGCGCAACCGTCCGGCGAGAACCGCGTAGAACGCCATTTCATCAATGACCCCGTCGCCGGCGAGGGCGTCGGAGAGAAAGCGCAGCACGCTGGCGAAATGGCCGGTTTGCAGGTGTTGCAGCAGATGCGGCGCCGGGCGGCGCAGCAGCGTTTCCCTGACCCCCTCCGGCATGTCGGCGGCTTCGGGAAAATCGGCGTCGATGAGATCGACGTCGCCCTGCAGATCCTTGATCGCCACGCCGCAGGGCGTGGAGTCTTGCAGGATGAGGGTAAGGTTCTGGCCGTGCGCGATGAAGCCGACGCCATAACGGCAGAGAAAATGGTAGAGCGGAACCGCCACCGCATCGAACAGGCGCGCCAGCCAGGTTTCGGCCGCGAGGCCGGAGCGGGCGATGAGGGCGGCGGCCAGCGACCGCCCGGCCGGCGTGGTTTTCAGCAGGGCCCCGAACATCATGGCGCCCTGGCCGTCCCGCAGGCGGCTTTCCACCGCCTCGCGCCAGATCACCCCGAGCATTTCGCGAAACTGGTAGGGCGCATCGGCGATGCGCTCGTAGACGGGGTGGGGATAGAACGCCCCGGCGGGCTCCCGCAGCACGGTGGTGTTGGCGAGCACGGGATCGGCGGCGGCCTTTTCCGCCAGCCAGGCGGAGAAAGCCGGGCCAATCGCCATGTATTTGCCAGGCACGCCGCGCCAGGCCGACGTGTTCAGAACGGTCAGCGCCAGTTTCAGGTGTGGGGCTGTCGGGCGGCTGGCGTTGGCGAGGGTGCGCAGGGATTGCAGCGCCAGATAGCCGTCGCCGAAAATGCCGAGCGGGATCAGCCGCCGCGCCGCGATTTCTCCGGCGAACTGGATGGCGATCATGTGCTCCCACTGCCAGGGATGCACTGGCAGCAGCAGGTATCGCGCCCGGTCAACCCCCAGCCGTCGCAACGCCGCTTCCAGCCGCGCCCGTTCCGCGCCATCGCATGAGGCGTCGAGCAGACTGTCCTCGTTCCAGCCGTCGCCGGCGCTGAAGCGGCAGGCGGCGCGGTCCGCCGCCACCCACATCAGCCGGATGTCCTGGCGAAACTCCGGGGCGAACGCCTCGGCGTCGGCGGCGCCCCAGCCAATGCGCCCCTTGCAGGCTGGAGCCTTCGGATGGCCGTCGAGATATTGCTGCAACGCCGCGTCGGGCAGCCGCAGCAGCGCCTCCTCGCTGATCGTAGCGTTGAGACGGGCCACCTGGGCGTCGGAATGGAGGGTGCCGTAGAGCTCGCGGCAATACATGGCGAGCGTGTCGGGGGCGACGTCGAGCGCCCGCCCCATATCGGCCATGAACAGCGCCACGTCTTCCGCCGGCGCCGGACGGCCGCCGTCGCAGCGGCGCAGGCTGCGCGGATCGATGGCAAGGTTGCCCCAGATCCGCCGAACGGCGGCGAAACGGTAGGAAACACCATTGCCAGCGTCGAGGCGCCAGTCGCCGCCGGGCGCCACTTGCGCCGGCGCCAGCGCTTCCTCGAACGCAAGTTCGCTGATCGCCCTGGCGATCAGGGTCCGGTTGAGCCCGGCCCAGGCGTCGGCGTCCGCAGGCGGCGCCCCGGCCTGGCTTTGCCATTCCGGCAGGCCCGGCGTCATGGTGACGACGCTCACAGCGCCACCTGACGGAAAAAGCGCTCGCGCTCGCAGCAGACAAGGGCGGCGCGCTTGTGTGGAAAGTCGAACTCCTTGACCTTCTCGTAGGCGAGATCGGCGCAATAGCTCAGCATCTTGTGGTGCGAGGCGCGGGGCTCGCCAACGATGCGTTGCGTGCGCGGATCGTCGAGGAACAGGTAGTGGGTGAGCGAGCGGAACCAGGCCAGGGTCCTGACGCGGCCCAGGTGGCGGGCGTTGCCGATCAGGCCGTGCCAGCCGCGGTCGTAGTCGTCCGCATCGTAGAACGGCCCGAGCCGGTCCTCCTTCGCCCAGTAGAACTCGAAATAGCCCACGGGCTCGTCATCGAAGCTGCCGATGACGCCGAAGATATGCGGGTCGGCCTCCTGTTCGGCCAGGTAACGGTCCAGCTCCTCACGGCTCTGCGCCAGCTCCCAGAAGAAGGCGACGCGCGGCTGGTTCATCCAGCCGTGAAACAGCTCCAGATCCTGGCGGCGGTCGATGGGGCGCAGCGACAGGGTCATCCCCAGATGCGGCAGCCAGCGCCGGTACATCTCGCCGCGCGGCGCCGGCGCGCGCAGCGGCGGCGGGCGGTCCTGCGGGCCAGGGCCGGAGCGGATCAGCGGCGGCGCCGCATGGGCCGCGGCGGCGCGCCACAGCAGGGGCAACTGGTAAAATTCGCTGCGCCGGACGATCGCCGCCGGCGCGCCGTCCGCCATCTGGCTGCATGACGAAAGCGGAGCCAGCGCCGGTTTTCCGGCCAGCCCCGGCAATTCAAGGGCAAGACACGATGGATCGCTCTGGAAAGCGGCCTCGATCAGGACGGCCAGCGCATCCACGTCATTGGGGGCCTCGCCGAAGGGCGGCCTGAGGCGCAGCCGGCCCTGGCCGCCATCGCGGCTGGCGAACTCCGCTTCGACGTCATCGCCGGCGAGGCGCAACGCCAGGCGATCATCATCCAGACGATGCGCCAGCACCGTGAGGTCGCCGGCGATGCGGGCGGGGAAGTGGCGGCTGTCGCGGACGTCTGGCCAGACCGGCGCCGGCGTCTCCTTGCGGGGCAGAATGATGTTCATGCCACGGCCTCCGCCAGCGGATTGGCCATGGCGACGTAGCCCGCCAGTGGGTCGGTCACGTCGGTGTTTTCGTTGAGATTGCGAAAGCAGATCATGAAGTTGCCTTTGCTCTCCAGGGTGGGGGATGTGAGCAGGTAATCGATGAGGGCCGGATCACGGGGGGAGGCGGCGCGCAGACGCAGCAGCAGGCCGCGCAGGGCGGCGAGCAGCGGGCGCTCGGCGGCGAGGCCGGCAAGCGCCAGCGCGCCGATGACGGCGAACACGCTGTTGACGATGAGGTAGTAGCCGGCGAGGCGGGCCGCTTCCGCGGAACTGAAGATGTGACCGGCCCGCACGTTCACATCCGGCGCCAGGCGCGCCAGTTCGGGCAGGAACTCGCTGACATAGCCGGTGCCCTGGCAGTCGCGGAAATACAGCGCATCCGGCCAGCCGTTGGCCAGACCAACCACGATGTTCTGCTGGTGCGCCCCAAACAGCAGCCCGTAATCGGCCTGGACGGTGATCAGCGGCGCAACGACGACGCTGAGAAAGCGGTCGAACCAGGCCAGGGCGATCCGGCGCGGGTCGGCGCCTCCCTCGCGGGCGATGCGGGCCACAAGCCGCGCCAGCCGGCTGTCGCGGCCATCGCCGCCGATCTCCGCCAGCGCGGCCAGAACCGTCGCAGGCGTCGTTGCGGCGCCGCGGAACGGGTTATCGCGGAACACCATGATCGCGGCGCGCAGGATGTTTCCCGCCGCGTCGCGCAACGCAAGAAACGCCGGTTCGCCCATCACGCGGAACTGCGGGAAGCGCGCGAAAATCTCCTGCCCGACAGGGCCCGCCAGCAGCCTGTCGATCTCGAGCCCCCGGATGCACTCATGCGGCTCGATCAGCCGGCGCGAATTGGTCAGTCGCAGGCTTAGCGAGGTTTTGAGCATCCAGGGCGCATGCGGCGCGTAGATACTGCGCAGGGACGACGTGGCGAACCATGGCGCGCCCGAGGCGCCCAGATCGGCCACGGCGCCGGCGCGCATGAGGCGCTCCACGTCCGCATCGAGCGCCAGGCGCGCCGCCTGCCAGGGATGCATGGGAAGGATCACGCGCCCGGCGCGCTCCGCCGCGATAACCGCGTCGCTGACGGCGCCGTCGCTGGCGAGCAGATCGCGCGCCATGGCCGGCGCCGGGACACCCCGCGATGCGGCGTGGGCGATATGTTCCGGGGCTACCGCCCACCAGCGCAGCTGGAAGCCCGCGCCGTATTCGGCGGCGAACCGCCGGGAATCCTCCATGGTGAATTCATCCCGGCTGCGCGGCGTCGGATGCACCGCGTGACCATGGCGCAGCGCCTGCTCGCCCTCGATGAAGTCCGGGTCGCGCGCGGTGAATGGCACGGTCCTGTCCGGCGCGTGGCGAATGACGTCATCGATATTGGCCATGCTGTCGAAGACCCGCGCCAGGAAGGTCGGCGCGCGGTCAGCGCCGGCCGCGCCGGTGATCGATGGCTCGGTTGCGATCAGCGTCGCCGCCAGCGTGAAGGGGATGGCGCGCTCCGCGCCGGAAGGCCGGATTTCACTGAACGGAGGCCTGAAGCCATGACAGCCGACATCAGACCTGTGCGGGGCTGCGACGGCGAGCGTCACGCCGTGGCTTGGGAGGGGGAGCAGGATGCGCGGCGCGCGCCCGGCTGAATCACCGGCGGCCGCCGCGCCATCCCCTTCAAATGTCCAGCCATCCCATTCCCGCAGCAGGCCCAGCAGGAAGGCGCGCGCCGAGATGCGCGCGGCGATATCTGTCGATGTTGGTCTGGTTTCCATCATTCTGGCTGCCTCCGGACAAACCATAGCGATGGACGTGAAATAAATATTGGACTATCGCGCAATATGTATAGTTTTGAATTATTCAAATAAGAAAATTTATTGATTTACATTTCGGCGATTGCAGACATCACAGGGATGTGTTCTGCAGTTTCCTCTGGGGAATTTAAGACTCTCGCCAGCACACCGATGCGCGTCCGGCGCCGCTCCACATGCCCGGGCACATTGCCGCGGGGCATTGTCATCAGAAAAAACAGGATCCGCCATTGATGCTGTCCGAAAGGGATATCCGCTGGCTCTCCGCCATGGCCGCGACAGTCGGCTTTGGTCAGTCGGCCTTGCTGGCGCTGGTTCCGGTGATCGCCGGGCGTACGGGGCTGGACGCGCCAGCCATCGGCGCGGTGGCTTTTGCCGGCGCGCTGACTTTCCTCGTCGGGGCGCCGCTCTGGGGACGGCGGCCGCAGGCGTTGCGGGCGCGCTTCCGCGTTCTGGCGGCGCTGATGGTCGTGGGGCAGTCGCTATTTCTCGCGGCGCTGGTTCTGCCTGCGTTGCCCGCGGCAGCCGCCCTTGGCCTGCTGGCGCTGTCACGGATCATCTACAGCGCCGGCGCCGCCGGGCTGATGCCGCACGCCCAGGCGACGGTGGCGCGCGCCACCGCGCCAGCCCGCCGCCCGGCTGCCCTGGCGCGGCTCAGCGCCGGCCTTGGCGGCGGGCGCATTCTGGGTTCGCTGGCGACGCTGCCAGGCGCGGCTGGCCTCTGGCCGTTGCTGGTCGCCATGGCGTTAAGCCCGTTGACCCTGCTGGCGGCTCCGGATGTGCGGAAGCCGGAGCCCGCCGACGCAACAGGCATGCGGCTGCCCCAACTGGCGCGGGCGGTGGGGCCGTTGCTGGCCATCGGCTTTGCGCTCACCCTGGGGTTTGGCCAGATCCAGATGACGCTCGGCCTGTTCCTGCAGGCGCAATTCGGCATAGACGCCCACGCGGCGGCGCGCTGGGCCGGCGTCAGCTATGCGCTGACCGCCATCGTGATGATCGCGGTGCAGTTGCAACTGACCCCACGGCTGGGCGGCGGCGCCATGGGCGTCATGCGGTTTGGGCTGGCGCTTTTTGCCTTTGGCAGCGGCGTCATGCTGGCGCCGCTATTGCCGCTGCTGGTGGCGGGGGCGTTGCTGGCCGGCGCCGGCGTGGCCCTGGCGACGCCGGCCTACACGGCGGCGCTGGTGGGGCGCGTGGCGCCGGGCCAGCAGGCTTCCGCCGCCGGCTGGCTGGCCAGCGTGCATGTGCTGGGGCAGGGCGCCGGCGCCCTCACGGGCGGCCTTATGTTCGCCATGTGGCCCGGCGCGCCGTTTCTGTTCTGCGCCTGCATTGGCCTCGCGTTCGCGCTGGCCCTGCCGTGGTTTTTCGCCGGAAAGCCTGGAGAACCCGCCGACGCCGGGCCATAACGGCGTCGCCTAACGGGAGCGTGCGCTGGCGGCGCGCGGGCCAGGCGCCAGCATCCGCATGGTGGCGAGCACGGCGATGGCCGACAGGCCGGCGGCCAGGGTGAACAGGGCGCCGTAACCGAACAGGTCCGCCAGCTTCCCGGAAACCAGCGACCCCACCAGATAGACGATGAGCTGGGCGCAGGCGAGAATGGTGAAGTCAGTGCCTGGCTGGTCCGGTGACGTCACCGACATGAACAGGCTGTAGAGCGCGACAATCTCCATGTAGCGGATCAGCGTCTGGAAGCCGGCGGCCCCAAACAGCGGCCAGGTTCCGGCCAGCAGGCCGAGCGCGTGCAGGGCGAACAGCGCGAAGCACAGCGTGCGCATCGCTCCCAGCAGGCCAAGGGCGAAACGCGCGCCGCGCCGCGTCACCAGCCATGCGGCGATCGCCGATCCCGCCAGCCCCGCCGTGGTGGCCGAGACGCCGGAGAGATAGCCGATCTGGTCCAGCGGCACGCCGGAATCCACCAGATACGGCCCTTCCATCGCCTTCACCAGGCCTTCGCTCACCCGGTAGATCAACGCCACCCACAGGATGTTGCGCACGTCCGCGCGTCGCAGGAAGCGCAGGATCGACGGCCTGGGCGCGCCAGCCGGAGCCGGGGCGTCGCTTTCGCGCATGGCGAGGGCCGCCAGCAGCGGCAGGGCCGAGAAAGCGACCACCCCGAGGATCATCCAGCGCCAGCCGACGTGATGATACAGGATGAGACTGAGCGTGCCGCCGATCAGCACGCCAAACGCCACCGCGCCGCCCTGGATGGCGTTGCCGATGGCCCGGTCGCGGGCCGGCAGGTATTTCGCGGCGTAGCCGTCGGTGGCGATGTCCTGGGTCGAGATCAGCAGGGACGCGACCATGCCGACCGCCATGATGGCCCTGACGTCGGTCGGCCCCAGCGGCAACAGGCAGAGCAGGCAGCCGATGACCACGACCTGGGTGATGATTACCCAGCCAGCGCGATGGGCCCGGGCGAACGGGCGGATGCGGTCGACATATGGCGCCCACAGGAACTTGAGGACCAGCGGCAGGAACAGGATGCTCATATAGCCGATGGCGGCGCGCGAAACGCCCGCCTCGCGCATGATCGGCGGCAGCGCCGCCGCGATCAGATATGAGGGAATGGACTGCGCCAGATACAGGCCCGCAAGGACGATGAACAGCCGGGAGCGGCCGGGACGCGGGGCGGGCGCTGCGTCAGCGGCGGCGTAATCCGGCGTGCTCATGGTCCCGCCACATGCTGCGCCAGGAAATCCCTGGCGGACTGTTCGTCTGTGAATGCGGCAAGCGGAACGTTCCAGAGCCTGCCGAATATCTCTGTCATCCGCCCGCTGGCGCCGGGCCGCACCATGGCGATGGCCCGGCAGTTGTCGTTGACATGGGCGCGGGTCGCCTTGAACCACAACGCCTGGGCCCGCTCCCCCTCCCGGGAGAGGCGGGCGCCGCCGCCCAGCACCGCCAGCAACGCGAATCCCGGCGGGCAATCGCCAATCCGGTCGAGCGCCGCCAGATAGCCGCGTTCATCGTCCGGCGCGTAGGGCGGTTCAAACCGGAGCGTGACCAGCGCGCCCCTTTGCTCAAAAAGGATCATGCTCAGAAGGTCTGTTTGTAGCCGACGGCGATCGTCCGCCCCCAGGAATAGACCGGGAGGTTGCGCACCGACGTGCCGGTGGGGTTCTGCAACGTGGCGTTGAACAGGTTGTCCACCGAGATGAAGGCCTCGCCGCCGCCGTTAACCGGCGCGGTGAGCACGGCGTTCATGGTCGCGCTAGGCTTGATGCGGTAATGCGCGCCGGAAAGGTCGATCCGCTGGTTCCGGCCGGACCAGGCCTGTCCCTCCACGCGCACGCTCACGCCGTTCCCGAAACGGTAACTGGCGTACAGCGTGCCCGTATAGGGCGTGGCGATGCGGTTGTTGGGCAGCCAGCTGTCCAGATGACCGTCATTGTTGGAATCATACCGACCTTCGCGGAAACCAAATATGCCGCCGAGCGCCAGCTGCTCCGTCACCTGATATTCGCCGGTGGCCTCCACGCCCCAGATGAACTCCTTCTGCTGGGAGATCTGGTTGGTGAGCGGGTTGAAGGTCACGCCCTCGCGCGAGGTGCTGATGAAACCGGCGAGGCTGCCCTTGAATTTGCCGACCGAGCCGCGAACGCCGGCTTCATAGTTGTTGACGATCTGGGCTTCCGGCGCGATCTCCGCATAGGAGATCACCGAGCGCGAGGCCGGCAGGCAGTTCGGCCGGGTCAGCGGGCAGGCGTAAGCGGTCGAAAGGCCGGCGCGGCGCGTGTAGGAGCCAATGTCCGGCAGGGCGAACCCTTGGGAGAAACCGCCGAACAGCTCCGCCTTGTCGGTCAGCTTGAAGGTGGCGCCCAGATTGAACGTGGGCGAGGAATAGTTGTAATCGCCCCCGGTGACGCGCAGGGCGGGCAGCACGAACGCCTGGTAGCCCAGGGGCGTGCGCGCCGCCACGGCGGCGAACGCGGCGGGGCGGGTGAAATCGTCCACCGCAAGGGCGAAGTTCTCGTAACGCACGCCGCCCCGCACGGTGAGGCGATCAGTCAGCGGAACCTGCAACAGGGCGAACGCCGCCGTGGTCGTCTGGTGCAGCGGCGTAAATACGTTCTGCCCGTCGGTCAGCGTCTGCCACGTCTTTTCGTGGATCAGATCGGCTCCCCAGGTCAGTTTCGCGCCCTGCCAGATTTGGTCGAGCGGCGTGTCGATCGTCAGGTTCATGCCGCCGCGATTGGAATACAGCGTCGTCTGGTTGGCGCGGCTGGTGGGATTGCGCGGATCGAACGAATAGTAAACCTGGGAATTATAGGGGTATGAGAATTCGGTGTAATTAAACCGCTTCCTGATGTCGTTGTAGAAACCAAGGATGCTCAGGCTGCCGAAGGCGAAATCCTTGTCCGTATAACGCAGGGAGATGGACTTTGTGTCCTCGGCGACATTCTCGCCGGTGTAGGGACGCAGGAAGTCCGGCTGGGCGAAGGCCCCCGCGTAATTGGTCAGATAGCGCGGGTTCTGGTCGAGATAATAATAGTTGCCGGAGAGTTCGAGGCGTTTGCCGCCGTCGAAATCATAGCCCAGCTTGGCCAGCACATTGACCTTGCCGAAGCGGTCGCCGCCGCCTTGGCCCAGCATGGCGTCGGACGGCAGTTCGCGCCCGGCGCCGTCATAGGTCCGCCGCGCCATGGTTCCCGTCGCCGACAGCACATAATCGAGGCCGTTCTGGCTCTTGCCGGAAACGCCGGCTGAGATCTCCGGCGCGATGGACTGGCCGATATCGGCGGTGAAGGCGGTGAGCTTGCTGCTGACCACGAAGCGCGGCGCGCCGGGCTGCGCGGTTTTGGTGATGAAGTTCACCGTGCCGCCGGTGGCGCCCGCCCCATACAGGCTGGAGGCGCCGGCGACCAGCTCGACCCGTTCCACCGCGTTGAGGTCGATCAGCGACAGCATGCGCGAAACGTCACGCAGCGGCGTGGTCATGGGCACGCCGTCAACGAGAACCAGCAGGCTGCGGCCGCGATAGGTTTCCGACGCGCCCGACACGGTCTGGTTGTTGATCGAGAATCCCGGCGCCACGCGCGAAAGCAGGCCGGCCGCGCCGCCACCCTGTTTGATCTGGGTGTCGATCTGGCCGCGGTCAATCACCTGGATCGATTGCGGGATATCCGACAGGGCGCGCTGCGCCCGCGATCCGGTCACCGTGATCTCGTCCAGTTGCACGGTGGTCTGGGCCGGTTGGGCCAGCGTGGGAGACGCAACGGCCGCACAGGCCGCCGTGGCCAGCAGGATTCTGCTCATGGTGTATGTGTTCGCCCTGGTTGCCAAGTCACCGCGATCGATGCGCTGCGATCACCCTGCGCAGGTGGGCAGACGCTGCGACGAAATACGTGTATTTTAATTATTCTAAACTAAAATACAGGTCGAATTCCTGGTCACTTGCTTATTTTGCCTTACAGTTTGCTTGTTTTGTTGTTATATGCCGCTGCGATCATGTTCTTGGACAGGTGCGAAGTGGAAAACGGACCAGGGCGTAACAGGGCGACAGGGACCCGTGACGCGCCAGGCCGCGCCGCGAAAACCATGCCGGTGTGGTATGTGGCGAAAGACACCCCCCAGGACATTGACCTGCGCATCGCCGGCAAGGCCGCGCGCCATTGCGAAATCGACGCCGCCCATCCGGCGCCGCTCCACGCCCGGGCGGTGCTGCGGCTGGAGCCGGATATTGGCCTGCAATCCCTGTTCGCGCCCTGGACGGGCGTTGAACTGGCGCTCAACGGCGTCTTTCTCGAAGGTGCGGCGGTGCTGCTGCGGCCGGCGGACGGCGTCATGGTCGCGCGCCGCGGATCAGCCCACGCCATCGTCCATGCGCGGGAGGCCCTGCTGGTGACCGATCTGGCCCATTCCGCCCTGCAGCTCACGCGGGTGTCGCGGGTGGACTGCTTTATCGCCCCGTGCGACAGGCTGGGCGAGGGCGCCATGGCCGCCGCCGGCGCCATGAGCGTCTTCAACGCCAGCGACGACGCCCTGCAGATGCTGGGAAACTACGGCGCCGCGCTGATGCGCGGCCTGATGCCCATGAAGACGCCGGAGCTGCGCGAGCACGTCATGGCGTTCATGGTCAATCTGGTGAACATCATGGCCCAGCACCCGGACCAGCCGGCCGGGGCGCCGCCATCGCATCGCCCCGACGACCGCATGATCGCCATCAAGTCGGATATCGAGGCGCGACTGACCGATCAGGGGCTGAACGCGCGCCAGGTGGCGGAGCAGCACGGCATCAGCCTGCGCTACCTGCAAAAACTGTTCAGCGACGAGATGCTCACGTTCTCGGACTTCGTCCTGCAACGCCGGCTGGAGCGGGCCATGCGCCTGTTACAGTCGCCACAGGGCGACCATATGTCGATCAGCGCCATCGCCTTCGCGGTGGGCTTCGGCGATCTGTCCTACTTCAACCGGACCTTCCGCCGCCGCTTTGGCTTCCCGCCCCGCCAGGCCCGATCCATGAGCCGCGCGATCCACAACATGTCCGCTTCTCCGCCGCCGGCCCGAAACTGATAGCCGGCTCCAGGTTCCGGCGACGCGACGTCACGGCGTCGCATAAGGCCTGCATATCGTGACAACAGAAAAGGCAGCTCGACTGAGCTGCCTTTTCTGTTTCGTCCCGATGGCGTGAGAACGCCATGCGTCCCCAGAAGCGTCAGCTGCATCCCGTGGTGCCGCCGCAGGTGTCGCATTTCAGGCAGGTGCCGTTGCGGACCAGGGTGAAGTTGCCGCATTCGCCACAGGCGTCGCCCTGGTAGCCCTTCATCAGCGCTTCCTTGCGCCGGTCCGAGGAAGACGGGGCCGCCGCTGCCGCGGAGCCGGCCGGGGCGAATTGCAGCTTCGCCGAAATCGCCTCCGCCTGGGCCTCGTCGTCGTCGTTGTCGTTCAGCTCCGGCAGGGCTTCCTTCAGGGCCGTCGCCGCCTGGGCGCCGCCAGCCAGGGCGGTTGGCGCGCCGTCATTGCCGCCGGCGATGGCCAGCAGGTTGGTCGGCTGGCGACCGCGCACGAAACCCTTGGAAACCAGCGGACGCGGCGCGGGCGTGGCGACAGGCTCGCCGTCCGGCTGCTGCCGGCCCTGGGCCGCGCCCTTGCCGATGACGTCGAAGCCGATCTCGGACGGGTCGACGTGGGCGAGGTCGTCGCGACCGAGATAGGAGATCGCCAGTTCGCGGAACACATAGTCGAGGATCGACGTGGCGTTCTTGATCGACTGGTTGCCCTGGACGAAGCCGGCCGGCTCGAAACGGGTGAAGGTGAAGGCCTCCACATATTCGTCGAGCGGCACGCCGTATTGCAGGCCGAGCGAAATGGCGATGGCGAAATTGTTCATCATGGCGCGGAAGGCGGCGCCTTCCTTGTGCATGTCGATGAAGATCTCGCCGAGGCGGCCATCCTCATACTCGCCCGTACGCACATAAACCTTGTGGCCGCCGACCATGGCCTTCTGGGTGTAACCCTTGCGGCGATCGGGCAGCTTTTCACGCTCGCGCACCCGCTGCACCCGCTCCACCACCTTCTCGACAATGCGCTCGGCCACCTGGGCGGTGCGGGCCGCGGTCGGCTGGGCCAGCAGGGTGTCGACGGCGTCCTCGACCTCGTCGTCCTCGTCCGAGATCAGCGCGGCGTTGAGCGGCTGCGACAGCTTGGAGCCGTCGCGATACAGGGCGTTGGCCTTCAGGCCGAGCCGCCAGGACAGCATGTAGGCGCTGGAGCAGTCCTCGACCGTCGCGTCGTTCGGCATGTTGATGGTTTTGGAGATGGCGCCGGAGATGAACGGCTGCGCCGCCGCCATCATCTGGATGTGGCTCTCCACCGACAGGTAGCGCCTGCCAATGCGACCGCACGGATTGGCGCAGTCGAACACCGCATAATGCTCTTTCTTCAGGTGCGGCGCGCCTTCCAGGGTCATGGCGCCGCAAACGTGGATGTTGGCGGCGTCGATGTCCTTGCGGCTGAAGCCGAGGAACGCCAGCAGCTCGAAAGCGGGGTCTTCAAGGCGTTCGGCCGGAACTTTCAGCCGGCCCGTCAGCAGTTCCTCGCCCAGCGTCCACTTGTTGAAGACGAACTTGATGTCGAAGGCGCTCGGCAGCGCCTTTTCAACGGCGGCGATGGCCGCGTCGTCAAACCCCTTCGCCCGCAGCGTCGTGTGGTTGACGCCCGGCGCCTGGCCCAGCGAACCGTGGCCGATGGCGTAAGCCTCGATCTCGGCGATCTGCGCTTCCGTGTAGCCAAGGCGGCGCAGGGCGTCCGGCACGGCGCGGTTGATGATCTTGAAGTAGCCGCCGCCGGCCAGCTTCTTGAACTTCACCAGGGCGAAGTCCGGCTCGATGCCGGTGGTGTCGCAATCCATCACCAGGCCAATGGTGCCGGTGGGCGCGATCACCGTGGCCTGGGCGTTGCGGAAGCCATGCTCCTGCCCGAGCTTCAGGGTCTCATCCCAGGCGGCGCGGGCGACCTCGATCAGCCGCTGGTCCGGGCACGAGGCGGCGTCGAGCGCCACCGGCGTCACCGACAGCCCCTCATAGCCGCTGGTCACGCCATGGGCGGCGCGGCGATGGTTGCGGATGACCCGCAGCATGTGGTCGGCGTTGCGGGCGTAGCCGGGGAACGGTCCCAGCTCCTTCGCCATCTCGGCCGAGGTGGCGTAGGACACGCCGGTCATGATGGCGGTGAGGGCGCCGGTGAGGGCGCGGCCCTCGCGGCTGTCATAGCCAAGGCCCATGGTCATCAGCAGGCCGCCGATGTTGGCGTAGCCAAGACCCAGGGTGCGGAACTCGTAGGACAGGCGGGCAATTTCCTTCGAGGGAAACTGCGCCATGGTCACCGAGATTTCCAGCACCACCGTCCACAGCCGGCAGGCGTGGGCGAAGCTCTCCACGTCCATGCGTTGGGCGTCGCGATCATAGAACTGCAGCAGGTTGGCCGAAGCCAGGTTGCAGGCGGTGTCGTCCAGGAACATGTACTCCGAGCACGGGTTGGAGGCGCGAATGCGGCCGTCCGCCGGGCAGGTGTGCCAGTCGTTCATGGTGGTGTTGTAGTGCAGGCCCGGATCAGCCGACGCCCAGGCGGCGTAGCTGATCTTCTCCCACAGGTCGCGGGCGGCCAGGGTCTTCTTCACCTTGCCGTCGCGGTAGTTCAGCGCCCACGAGCCGTCGTTCTCGACAGCGCGCAGGAAGTCGTCGGTCAGCGACACCGAATTGTTGGAGTTCTGGCCGGAAACCGTGAGATAGGCCTCCGAATCCCAGTCCGTGTCGTAGACGTCGAAATCGAGGTCGCGATAGCCCTGGCGGGCGTACTGGATGACGCGCTTCAGGTAGCTGTCCGGCACCTGGGCGCGGCGGGCGAGGCGCAGTTCGCGCTTCAGCACCGGGTTGCGCTCCGGGTCGAAGCAGGCGTCGCCTTCGCCCTCGCAGTTCACGCAGGCCTTCAGCACCGCCTTCATGTGGCGACGCACGGTCTTGGAGCCGGTGACGAGGGCGGCGACCTTCTGCTCCTCCTTCACCTTCCAGTCGATGTAGGCTTCGATGTCCGGATGGTCGACGTCGACCACCACCATCTTGGCGGCGCGGCGTGTGGTGCCGCCCGACTTGATGGCGCCGGCGGCGCGGTCGCCAATCTTCAGGAACGACATCAGGCCGGAGGAGCGACCGCCGCCAGACAGCTTCTCGCCGTCGCCGCGCAGGGCCGAGAAGTTGGAGCCGGTGCCGGAGCCGTATTTGAACAGGCGCGCCTCGCGCACCCACAGGTCCATGATGCCGCCTTCATTCACCAGGTCGTCGGCGACGGACTGGATGAAGCAGGCGTGCGGCTGCGGGTGCTCATAGGCCGATTCGGAGGCCTTCAGTTCGCCGGTCTGGAAATCGACATAATAGTGGCCCTGGCCAGGGCCATCGATGCCATAGGCCCAGTGCAGGCCGGTGTTGAACCACTGCGGCGAGTTGGGCGCCACCATCTGGTTGGCCAGCATATAGCGCAGTTCATCAAAGAAAGCGCTGGCGTCGTCCTCGGCGGTGAAATAGCCGCCCTTCCAGCCCCAGTAGGTCCAGCAGCCGGCGAGACGGTCGAACACTTCCCGGGCCGAGATCTCCGAGCGGGTGCGCGCGTCGACGGGCAGGGCGGCGAGGGCCGCCTCGTCGGCAACCGAGCGCCACAGCCAGGACGGAACGCCATTTTCCTCGACGCGCTTCAGCCGCGACGGCACGCCGGCCTTGCGAAAATACTTCTGGGCGAGCACGTCGGCCGCCACCTGGCTCCAGCCGGCCGGAACCTCCATGTCTTCCAGACGGAAGACCACGGAGCCGTCCGGATTGCGAATCTCGCTGGTGGCCTTGCGAAACGCAATGCTCTCCCAGATTGGCTTGTCCCCGGTGGTGTAGCGCCGCTCGATCCGCATGGAAGACTCCGTCACGCCCGCCCGCGATGCACACGGCGGTTCAGCTGTGTCGTGGCGATGGGCATTTTCCGCGAGACGCAAACCGCCTCGCATCAGGAAAATGCGGCAATTTCAAAAAAGAGACGAACCCTGGCGTCATCCGCCTGGCGTTGTCCGCAAGCACGCCGCGCCGCCGGTCGAAAGGGACCACGCGCCACGGATGATGATCGGTTGAGACGGTTTTGGCGCGGCGTGAAGTCTCCCTCCGCCGCCCGTCGCCCGAATGAACCGGACGCCAGCCTGGCCTGGCTGCGCCCGTTATCGGTTCGCCTCGCGTCAAAACACTATATATAGGCACCCAGCCCGACAGTCACCCCCACAGCTTGTGTCAAAACGGGATGAAACCGGCTGCTTGACGCGCCCAACCTGCGGCGAATACGGCGTTTTCACCTGGAGCGTCGCCGTTTCCACGACCGTTTTCAAATCGTAAAAATATATCCGCCATGTGGAAATCGGGGACTTTTGCGAGGCGACGGCGCGGGGATGTGGACGCCGCGCATTTGGCGCCGGGCTGTTGCCATCGGGGCGCCCGGGGCGTGGCGGCCCTGCGAGCGGCTGAAGCGCCGTGTTTCCGGGGGCTCCCGGGTCGCGTATTCGTGAAACGCCAGAAGGACCCGGGCCAGCGCCGGATATGCCCTCACGGCCGGGCTGGCGCAAGCCGGCTGCGTGGAGCGCCCGAATCAATATTCCGGCCGCATGTCTCCCAGGGCGCGCGCCGCAAAGCCGGGGGCGCGGGGCAGATTTCGCTGGGGCAGATTCGTTGGACAGAATTCGCGGAAAGGGATTCGCAGGGCCGGGGGGGCGCGGCGGAAGGGCCGGCAAGGGTCCCGTCGGGAGCACGGCCATTAACCTCCGCCGCGTCGCCGGAGGCTTCATCGCATCGTGCAGGGTGCCCTGGCCAAAGACCTGGACGCGCTTCCACGTCCAGGCCACGCGGGCGCCGGGCCACGGCGCAATCGCCCGGTGATTTTGATCGATGATTTTGATTGGCGATTTTAGCGGGCCGGGAACAATGTCCTGGCGCGGGGCAGGGCCCGGCCCCGGCGCTCAGACGGTCGGCGGCTTGACGTCCACAATGGTCAGCTGGTGGGCCACCCCGTCACGGGCTGTCCATTTGATGGACTGGCCAGGGCTGAGGCCGATCAGCGCCGCGCCAATCGGCGTGAGAATTGAGATGCGTCCCGCTTCGATATCCGCCTCGCCGGGATAGACCAGCCGCACGGTCCGTTCGCCACTGTCGGAGCGATAGGTGACTGTCGAGCCCATCCGCACCCGGTCGGCCGGCGCGGAGCCATCCTTCACCACCCGGGCGCGATCCAGCTCCTGAAGCAGAACCTCAGCGACATCCGGCATCCGGTCGCTGGCCGCTTCCGCAAGCATGGTGAGGCGGTGGTGGTCATCCGCGTTGATAACCAGCGCGGGCAAACGGGAGCGGGTGCTGCTGAGTTTGGTCATGGGGGTCAGGCCTTCCAATCCGGCGCGCGTCTCCGCTGGACCGGGTGCGATAAACAAAAATCTGCTGGGAAAGCGCGCCTGCTGGCGACAGACGGGTGGCCTGAAACACAGGCGGCGCGCCCCCGACGTCCGGGGCGCGCGGACGAACGTCGGGCTAGTGTCCCGCTATCGGGCAGTTGGCTTGCGGATGTCCCGCTGTGGCGAGCGCGTCGTTCATGAAGGAAAGATGTCGACGCGCCGCCGGAAAGTCAAGGATTCGACCGTGAGTCACATGGTTTAACCCCTGTTCATAAACGGCGGTCCGGGCCGTCGCCCAGGCCCTGGCGCCGATCCTCCGCGACAACGATCCGGCCCGCATCGAACGCAGGGGGAACCTGGGCGAAAAGCCTGGACGATCAGCAGATCTGCGCCGGCGGCAAGCGGGAAGGCGGCGGGGGAATGAGGAGGGAGGAAGAACTGGATACCAGTGCGGCGGGTAGCCCCGGCCAGGCCCGGGATCAAGCCCGGGATCAACCACCCTGGATCAACGGCCCCGTCGTCGCGTGGTTGACAGGAACGGTGGCGACCCCGGCAGGATTCGAACCTGCGACATTCGACTTAGAAGGTCGACGCTCTATCCAGCTGAGCTACGGGGCCCCATGACATGCTGGCGGGGCGGGCCAGAAAGGTGTGCGGCGTGAAGGGCGATGCGCCTGCCCGGCGGGCCGGGCGATTCCGCCCGAAAACCCTGGATCATATAGGCCGGAATTCCCCGCGCCTGCAGCATAAATCCTGCAAACGCCCGCTTTGGCTGTTCGTGGCGGGCGGCGGCGGGGGCAGCCCGGCGACCTGCCCGCCGGAGCCATGGCGGTTCAGTGCGTCCACTGGCCGATACGGTCGGACCTGAAATTGTCGGAGTAGGCGACGCTGCGCCGCGGGCGGGTCGGGCGAGGCTCCTCAACGCGCCAGGCAAGGCCGTTACGCTCCGCGTAGGCGATCGCTTCCTCCTTGCTGTCGAACCACAGGCGCAACTGCTGGCGCGTGTCCGACGAACTGGTCCAGCCCATCAATGGCTCGACGCTGCGCGGAGAGGCCGGATCGAAAGCAAGCAGCCAGCGGCCGGATTTGGCCTTGCCGGACTGCATGGCGTTGCGGGCAGGCTGCAGGATGCGCGCGGTCATGAAGTTTCCCAACCAGAGAAAAGGTTGCCCAGCCAGTGAAGGCGGAGCGCCGGCACGCCGGCCTCGCTGACCGGGTACCATATTCCACGGCCGGATGACAATTCTCGCCGGCGCCTCTCGCCGCTTGCCTCGCTCATCCAGTCCTGCATCGTTACGGTCGCGCGGGCATGCGGCCGGCAAACGCCGCGCCCGCATGAAATCCCGGGCGACAAAACGCCGGGGGCGCGTTTTCTATACTTCTACGGGGGCGTGAATTCCAATATACAATAGCAGAAATCATCCAGGCTGGATGTTGTCTCCGGCCTTTTTTGCCAATCCATTCGCATGAGAAAAGATCATATGATTCGTGCTGGTATTGTTGCGGCGGCGATTCTCGCGTCCACTCCGGTCTTCGCGCAAACGGGCGCGCCCTTGCCCGGCGGCGCTTCCTCCTTGCGGGAAACCCATGGCGACTGGGTGGTGAACTGCATCGTTCCCAAGGAGCGCAAGCTGTGCACCGTGTCGCAGCAGCTGGCGCAGCAATCCCGGGGCGGCGGCGCCCAGCGGGTGTTGTCCATCGAACTGACGCCAACGGCGAAAGGGGCGGAAGGCGCCCTGCTGCTGCCATTTGGCCTGCTGCTGGCCAAAGGCGTGGCGGTGCAGGTTGATGAGAACAAGGCCCAGGCGGCCGCGCCGATCCGCACCTGTGTTCCGGGCGGCTGCGTCGCGCCGCTGACGCTCGATCCGGCCCTCGTGAACAGCATGCGCAAGGGCAAACAGCTCAAGCTGAACCTCGTCGCCAGCGATACGGAAAAGCCCTTCGCGCTGAACGTGTCCCTCAAGGGATTCGGCGACGCGCTTGATCGCGCCAGCGCATTGCTGAAGTAATTTTTCTACGACAGCCGGCCAGTGATCTGATGACTGGCCGGCCGACGCCGCCGCGAAACGCCAGCCGCCTTGCGCCCTGGCCGGCGCCGGACCTGCCGCCCGGCCGATCATGCCAAGCTGGCGGGTCTGGAAACAGGCCGCGCGCGCCGGCTTTCTGTCGCCAACCGGTCTGCGCACATTTCACCGCGCCCTTCCGTTTGACGCTCCCGGTTCCGCTCGCGCCCGTCCGGCAATGGCTTCTGCGACCGGGATGGGGGCGAACACGTCTGCCCGCCGCCTTCGGCATGTCGCCGGCTGGCAGCCCGCCAGGATTGAACTGTGCTGCGCCGGCCCGTCACGCCATTGACGACCATGTGAATCGCCGCAAGCGCTGCATCAGGCGGATAGTGTGCAACGGACCCGGCGATCCCCTGGGCGTCCGGGCCGGCGGCCCCGCCAGCTGGATGGCAACGACGGCAGGGCGCGCGTCACGACAGGTCCACAAGGGCGCCATGTCGTCTGTCGCCAAAACTTTGCGCCAGCAGGGGCGCGGGCCCCGGGGCGCATTGCCCAGACCGGGAGGATGTTATGGGGCTGGTGCGGAATATGCTCGACGTCGCCCAGGATCGACTTGTCCTGCTGCCCATGGATGGCGTGCTTGGCGATGCGGCGACACGGCTTCATGCTGGAACCGACATGCTGGTGCTTACGGCTTCCGATGGCCAGTTTGCCGGCATTGTCACAAAAACCGACATCATCGCGCGGCTCACCAGGGGCGAAGCCCTGAACACCCACACGCCGCTGTGCATGGTCGCGCGCACCCAGGTCCAGACCTGCACGGCGGGATCGGCGCTACGCGACGTCTGGTCCATGATGCAGGTGAACGGGATCAAAAATGTGCCTGTGCTCAATGGCCAGCGTCCGGTTGGCCTTCTCAACGCCCGGGACCTCCTCCAGCGGCTATTGAGTGAAGTCGAGAACGAGGAGGAGCTGTTGCGCGACTACGTGATGGGCGTCAGGGCCTGAACTATGCCGGGATTAAGGGGCTGCGCACCCGCATTGGCGAGATGCTGGACAGCGGCATCTTGCCGGAAGGTATGTCTGGTGGCGAGCTGAAGCGCATTTACGGCGGGCTGACAGACGACCTGAAAACGGCAGCGGAGCGGGCAGGAGGCCCGCGCGGCAAGGCACTGTTTGAGCGCGCCAATAATTTGTATTCGGCCGTCTCTGGCAGGCGTGAGGCGCTCGCAAAGATTGTCGGATCCAAGGGCGATGCGCCTGCCGAAGCAGTGTTCGACATTCGAGTGGAGCCTGTCGCTCGTTGCCGATGGCGACCCGATCAGACGGGTTCGCCGCCGCAGGGGACGGCGGCGATGCGTTCTACCGTCGCGCTGCGTCTGAGCCGTCACATGCCGGCAAGCTGCAGACAGCGGATGGCGCATGGTGGGAGCTAGCGACCCCATCGGTCACACCGGAGATGTTCGGCGCAAAGGGAGATGGAGTGGCCGATGATGGCCCTGCCATCAACGCGGCGCTTGGCTATTGCCAATCGATGGCAGTTATCGGGATGCGCCTCGATTTGGCGCCGCGAGCCAGGTACGGGATAGGGACGGCAATCAACATCACGCCGTCAAGCACCAAGCAAATGGTCGTTGAAGGTAATGACGCGCAGCTTGTTGCTCTCTCTGGGCTCACCGGATTTATGATCACTGCTGCCCCTGCAACGGCCGAGTGGGGCTACAGGATTGAGCTTAGAAACCTGTCTGCTATTGGTCGGTACAACGATGCAACGGTCAGTTTTCTTCAAGCTTCCAAGGTAAATAATCTTCGTTTGTCCGGGGTTATGGCGCAATCGTTCAACAGAATCGTTAATATATCGGATTCATACAACCTCGAAATCAACACATCTTGGTTAAGATACGCGAAGCAGCATGCAGTTGTCGCGACAACTACGTCAATGCAGCTACATTTGGTTAACTCAGCGATTCACGACACCCTGGAAGGGGCGGCTATAAGGCTGGCGTCAACAAACCACAATGTCATAATCCGCGATTGCGATCTGGAGGGCGGCGGTGGGTCGGCAATCCACACTGACGCCATAGATAATATGAGCATCACCGGCAGCTATATCGAAGGATATAACGTATGCCCAGTGTACTTTGGGGGCGCGTGCTCTGCGTTGCATTTTGAAGGAAATTGGCTTGGGTACAATGATGCCTCACAGGAATGGGTGAATATCAAGAGCGGGTCCATTAAAAATAATGTGTTCGCCAGTCAGGCAACTGTCTCTCCTGCGCTGTCTAACGAAAACGTATCTTGCGCCAATAATGCTTTCATATTGGGGGCGAACAGATTTTATTTCCCCCGGACAGTAGCATCGATGGCGTCGGGAGCTACGGCCATCGACTCTCCTGGATGGTTCCTTGACGACGTTGGCGTAGTTCACCTCCAGGGTGCGGTTTCGCGCACAAGTGATGGAAATGTATTCCAGTTGCCAGTTGGCGCTCGACCTGGGCGAGACTCCGAGTTTGCAGTCCGGACAGGTGCATCCGGCGTTGGGCGCCTAAAGATTTGGGCTGACGGTTCAATTTCTATCTACCCTGGCGGGGCCGCGACAACCGTCTATCTCGATGGGGTTAGTTTCCGCGCTTACGCCTGACCCTCACCGAACAATCTGACGCATCCACCCCGCCTCTGGCGGGCTTTTTTATGGGTGATCCATGACAGCAACCAACTACCCACGGGCGCTGACCGAAGTCCTGCGACATGAGGGCGGCTACAGCAATCATTTAGCTGACCCTGGCGGCGCAACCATGAAGGGCGTCACCCAGCGGGTCTATGACGCCGAGCGGAAGCGCAAGGGCCAGTCGCCGCGATCCGTCCGCTACATCACCGATGACGAGCTCCAGTCCATCTACCGCCAGCAATACTGGGACAAGATCAAGGGCGATGACCTCCCGCCTGGCGTGGACTACGTGGTGTTCGACGGGGCCGTGAACAGCGGTGTCGCGCAATCAGCCAAATGGCTCCAGCGCGCGGTCGGCGTGAGGGTGGACGGCATCATCGGTAACGCCACGCTGGCGGCTGTCTGGGCGGTGCAGGACCATGACAGGCTAATTGCCAGCATCTGCGACCAGCGAATGTCATTTTTGAAGGCCCTGAAAACGTGGGGCACATTTGGCAACGGCTGGACAACGCGCGTCAACGGAGTGCGCAAAACCGGGCAGGCGTGGGCGCGCGGCTCTGTGGGGCCGGCCGTCGTCATTGACCCGGCCGGCGCGGCCAAAGCCAACATTGAGGACGCGAAAGCCCTGCCATCCAGCGGAGCGGCTGACGCGGCAATCGGCGGCGGATCGGCCATCGGGACGGTTGGCGTGGCGCTGGAGAGCGCCCGGGCGTCGCTTGCCCCCCTGGCTGGTAACTCGCAGTGGATCAGCGGGATTGTCGCCGTGCTGGTTGTGGCAGGCGCGGCTATCGCCATCGGCGGTATCATCTGGCGCGCCAGCCAAAGGCGCAAGGCAGCGGAGGCGGCTCAGGCTCTTGGCCTGCCGGCCGTGGCATGACGTGGCTGCTTGCCAACTGGCGTATCGGCGCGGCTGCTGGCGTCCTGGCAGCGCTGGCGCTCGCGGCTTGGCGCATCAATGACATGGCCTATGAGCGCGGCAAGGCGTCCGTGGTGGCCGACCAGATCACCAAAGAGCGGAGACTGACCGATGACGCGAACCGCGCTGATGCTGACGCTCGCCGTTGTGCTGCCGACCCTGCTTGCAGGATGCAATCGGACGGCTGGCGTCGGGATTGAGGCGACATGCGCCCAATGGCGGGCAATCAGCTGGAGCCAGCATGACACGCCGGAAACGATTGATGGAGTGAAGGGCAACAATGCCCGCCGGAAAGCGTGGTGCGAGTGATGGAGGCTGAAATGCAAAAGCCATCATGGTTCAAGCCGGAAATCAACCTGAACGTCCTGCTGACCGTCGCCGGGTTTGCCATTGCCATTGTCCTTGGATGGTCGCGGATGGAAGGACAGGCGACGGAGCAGGCCAAACAGATCATCAAGCTGGAGATGGAGGACGCGCGTATCCGGGCGGAAATCCGCGAGGTCCGGGAGAAGGCCGACGCAAAGCTTGAACTGCTGACCCGGGATATGAGCGAGGTGCGCAGCGCACTGAAGGGTATCAGCACGAATATCGACTGGATCGTCCGGCAGAGCGGCAAGGACGCCAGAGCGCCGCCTTAGGCGTCCTGATCTGGGTCTGGGAGCCGCCATTGCGGCGAGTGCGGTCCGGCGGCCATCCACTCTTTCTCAGGAATACGAACATAGCCTGCGGCCTCCAGCTCACGGGCAAAGCGCTCGCCCTGGCGTCGGGGCCATTCCAGACGCTGATGCATTATCCTCTGCTGCTCCCTGACAGCAGCCTCATAATCATCGTCTGTCATCACCTCCAGGCTTTTGAGCCACGATCCCTTGACCTGGAGCATGCAGCGTTCGCGCGTGTGATCCCAGCCTGAGGTTGGCGCGCCCCACGACCGGCGTAGCCAAAACCCAACGACCCATGCCCACTTGGGCATGCCATCCCTCAGGTGTGCGTGATAGTTGATGCAACCGATCTGGCTGTCGCGATGGTCAATAACCGTCCAGAAGTGATCCCGGGCCAGGTCATCTGGATATGTCCGCCGAAGGCGAAGAGTGTAGGGGCTGGTGGTCTTGCTCATGCCCGCGGCTCGGTTTTAGAACGAAACATGAACATACTAGCGGAATGGTGGGGAGTCGAATCTGGTTCGCTGTCAGGGGAGAACCGTGAACAAACTTCGGGATTTCTCCGGGACTTTGCGTCCCGAAGCCTGCGACTCGGTTTCAGAATGTTCCACTAATAATTATCAACAGCCCTTGCGACTCGGCTCTGGAAGCCTTACACAGCCCTCACTTCAGCACGTCGGGGCATAGCGCAGTCTGGTAGCGCATCTGCTTTGGGAGCAGAGGGTCGCAGGTTCAAATCCTGCTGCCCCGACCATAAGTCATCATCCTGCTGAAACGTTGCGCCGCCGCAGGCGCCGCCATGAAAGGCCCCCCTGCGTTTATTGGGCGCGCCAGTGTGGCCGAAATCCCCGCAATTTGTACTCTCCAGCGACAGGCCGGCTATTTTCCGCGCCCTTGCCGCCCTGTGTCAGGCGGCTTTGGGATTGCGCGTGTAGACCCAGGTCGTGGCAAGGCGTCGGCGCGCTAAAGCGCGGCCGTTTACGCATCATCCCTGGCGCCACCACGCCGGACTTGCGCTCACCAGGCTCAGCTTTGCCCGACTACCATGGACGCGCCGGCGCAAGGCGTGTGTTGCGCGCTGTCCTGAATGGGAGAATCCGCCGCCGGAGGCTTTCCTCGGGCCGTGGCATGAACGGCGCTCCCGCCAGTTCAGGTCGTTCTGGGGCGGCGTCTGACGTGAAGCTGCGCGCCGCGCTTCACCCATGACCAGCCCTCAAAGGCGCCTGAACAGGCTGGGCCGGTCATGGTTTCCGTCACAAGGCCAGGCGATCAGCTGCGACCGCCGCGTCCCTGGTGCTGGCGACGCTCCTGATCCATCACCGAGCGGACAACGGCGGCGTACTGCTCACGCGCCTGGGCTTCGGTGATTTCCCCGCGCTGGATTTTTTCAGCCAGGGCGATGTTCTGCGCCACCAGAATGCGGGAGATGCGCTGCTCCTCCGGCGGGGCGTATGGGGTGATGTAACGCTCGCGCACGGCCGCCTTGCATTTGGTGGACTCCACAATGTTGGCTGACGTCTGGTCGCAACGCGCATATCCGGCTTCCGCCGCCTTCGCGTCCTGGGCCTTGGCGGCCTGCAACTGGGCGGGCGTCATGTTTGCGACATTGCGGGCGCCAGTGGTCTGGCAGGCGGTGAGAAGCGTCAGCGCAGTCAGGGTGGCGAGCAATTTGTGCATCATGGGCCTCGCAGTTTGGGCGGCAGGGGCGGCCGTTCGCCGGCAGGCGATTCCGGCCAAACTGAAACCTCTTCCTGGCGGGCCGCCCCCAACATCAGGAAAACGCCTCAGTACAAAAGCTGGAGCAGGCTGGCGCCACAACTCCGTCCAACGGAAAAACCGGTTCCAACGGGAAGCCTGTTCGCATGGCCGCCCTGAAGCGCAGGGCGCTCCCCAAGCGTTTCATGGCCGGCCCCACCCCGGCTGGCGCCATTATGACCAGGGCGTCGGCAAATGGGATCGCTTTCGGCGCTCCGGCGGCTGCGATAACGAACTTATGTAGCCCGCTTGCATCAGCCAGGGGGCGGCGTCGGGTCTTTCCTGACGGATTCGACTGCCTCACGCAAGAGTCGTTCAGCCGCGGCCGCGTGGGCGCGGATGCGGCTTGCCTTGGGGCCTGGCTCCATTTTTTCGGCCTGCGCCAGAATGGGCGCGATATTCCGGCGCAACCGTCGTTCGAGAAACGAATCCAGCACGTCGGGCCCGTAGAGCTCCACCAGATGGCAGAGGCAGTCCTCAAGCCCGGCGCGCAACACCATGACCTCCGCGCCTGGCGGGGAAAGGGCGGGCCCTCCGGCCTGCGCGCCATAGGGCTCCGAAGCGCTCCCGCCCGCCGGGCCGATGCCCGCTGCATCGCCATCACCGGCGACGGGACGGATCGCCGTGGTCCGGCGCGGGGGAGCGGACGACGCATCGCCGCCAGATCTGGAACCGGCGCTCTTCCCGAATGCTTTGCGCCATCTGGCGTTCCTCACACACGCACTCCCGTTCAAAAAAATCCCTGACGTCACATTGACCA
Source organism: Camelimonas lactis (assembly GCF_004342915.1). Lineage (GTDB taxonomy): Bacteria > Pseudomonadota > Alphaproteobacteria > Rhizobiales > Beijerinckiaceae > Camelimonas > Camelimonas lactis. The sequence goes on along the minus strand of NZ_SLWL01000002.1, from coordinate 25,631 downwards.
TAGATTTCCGCTGGCCGAAATCAACGCCGCTTCCCGCAGCAGGATGCCTCCTTGACGGCCTGACGACGCCGCGACGGCGGCAAAAGGGCGGCGCGCCGGCGCATCATGATTGAGAGCGTCGACAAGACACGATAAAGCGATACGCCGGACCAGCCGGGCAGGGCGCTTCAGGGCGACCGGCCAGAAGTCCGCCGACTGGTCTGTGTTCAGGATACTGTTCTTTGTTCAGGATGACGCGCCCCTGGCGGGCCCCCGGGCGAACAGATCGCGAGCGCGCCGCCCGGCGGAGGGTCCTCCTGCAACGCGGATCTCCGGCGGGCGCCGCCGGATCGAACGACCGCCATGCGGAAGCAGCTTTTGGCTTCCTTCCGGAATTCGCGCGTTTCCTGGCAAGGCGCTCCAACGACCAGGCGTCGCCGCCAGCCCCCTGCAAGAGAGCCCGATGCCACAACCAGCTTCCCCCGCCAAGGTTGACCCCACATTCGCGCCGCCAGCGTCATCGCCCGGCGATCGTCGCGTGCTGCGCTTGCTGTCGTGGCTGGAAGCGTCGCACTGGCGGGCCGTCGCCGCGCTGCTGCTGCTGTCGCTGGCGCTGTTCCTGCCCGGTTTTTCCTCGCTCCAGCCCATGGACCGCGACGAGCCGCGCTTCGCCCAGGCGACGAAGCAGATGCTGGAGACGGGCGATTATATCGCCATCCGTTTTCAGGATGAGGCCCGCAACAAGAAGCCGGCCGGCATCTACTGGCTGCAGGTCGGCGCCGTGAAAATCGGCGAGGCGCTTGGTGTTCCGGAGGCGCGGACGACCATTGCCCTGTACCGGGCGCCGTCGCTGCTTGGGGCCGTGGCCGCCGTTCTGCTGACCTATTGGGCGCTGCTGGCCTTTGGCGGCCGCCGCCTCGCCATCACCGGCGCGGCCCTGTTCGCCGCCACCATCCTACTCGGCGTCGAGGCGCGCCTCGCCAAGACCGACGCGGTGCTCACCGCCTGTTGCGTTGTGCTGATGGGCGGCCTGGCGCGGGCATGGATGCCGTCCCGGCGTGATGTATTGCGCGACGGCGACGCGCCGGCGGCGCTGTCGCTGGGCGTGCGCCTGGCGTTCTGGGGCGCCCTGGCCGCATCCATTTTGGTGAAAGGCCCGGTTGGGTTGATGATCGTTGGCCTGCCGGCGATCGCCCTCAGCATCTGGCTGCGTTCGGCGCGCTGGCTGCTGGCGCTGCGCCCGCTGACGGGCGTGCTGCTCGTGCTGGTGCTTACGGCGCCGTGGTTCATCGCCATCGCCATCGAAACGAAGGGCGCTTTCTTTGCCGAAGCTGTTGGCAAGGACATGCTCGGCAAGGTGGGCGGCGGCCAGGAAAAACACTGGGGGCCGCCTGGCGCCTATTTCATCGCCTTCTTCGGCACAGCCTGGCCGCTCGCCCCGTTCGCCGCCATCGCCGCGCAAACCCTGTGGCGGGAGCGTCGCAACGACGCGGTGGCCTTCGCCCTGGCCTGGATCATTCCGGCGTGGCTGATCTTCGAGGCGGTGCCGACCAAGCTGCCGCATTACGTGCTGCCCCTGTATCCGGCCGTGGCGTTGCTCGTCGCCCGCGCCCTGTGCAACGGCTCGCTGGCCCCGTCGCAGCGCTGGGGCGCGCGGCCGGCCATGCTGCTGCTGCCGCTGATCCCGGTGGCTGCGCTATTCCTGCTGCCTGCCGCTGGCTGGGCGCTGGACGGCGCCATTGCCTGGATCGCCGTTCCGGGCCTGCTGGTCGCCGCCGCCATCGCCATCACCGGCTGGCTGGCCTATTGCGCCGGCCACATCTGGCGTTCGGCGCTGCTGGCGATTTTTGCCTCGGTGGTCTTTGTCGCTGCCGTGCTGGGCGTGACGCAACCGCATCTGGCTGGCCTGCGGACCTCGCCGCGCCTTGCCGAAGCCATGCGCGCCGCCGCCGCCTCGGCGGGATGCCCGGAAGTGAAGGCGTTGACCGCCGGCTACCGCGAGCCGAGCCTGGTGTTTCTGACCGGAACCGGCCTGGTGATGGCCGACGGCGCCGCCGCCGCCGACTGGATCCGCCAGGGGCCGTGCCGCGTCGCCTTCGTCACGGCGCAGGAAGAACCGGCCTTCCATCAGCGGCTGGCGGGCGACCCGCGCCAGCCGACCCTCTCCACGCGCATCAGGGGCTTTAACCTCAATGGCGGCAAGCGCCTCGACATCGGCGTCTGGATGTCGGCGCGGTAGAGCGCTTTCCGTTCGGCCAGGATCGGCTGATCAATCGGAATTCGCCCGAATGGAGCCAGCTGGAGCGGTTTCCGATCCAGTTTGATCGAAACCTGCTCCAGTTCACGGTGGCGGCTCCAGTCGCCGGCGCGCGGCATGTAATGGCGCCGGCGCGCGGCAGGTGATGGCGCCGGCGCGCGGCAGGTGACGGCGCCGGCGAGTGGAATGTAAAGGCGCCGGCGGGGCGGCCATGCGCGCCGCATGATTGCGGCGCAGGCCTCCGCTTGCTATGTGCGCGCCCTGCGCATCTGATCCATGTGCGCGCCCTGCGCAGATGATCGCGCCATGCGCGGGCGTGCTTATGGCGCGCAACATGCGTCGGGGCGTTCTGGTAAAAGGTCGGTCGTTCCGGTGGCGCAGGCCCTGGGCCCCGTGAATGACTGGTTGACCACCGCCAGACCCGTAAATGGAAAGCTGTACCCTTGAGCGAACCGACCGACTCTTCTCCCGCGGTGACCGTCATCGTTCCCGTCAGGAACGAGGCCGACAATGTCGCGCCGCTGATCGCGGAAATCGCCACCGCCTGCGCGGCGTTCGCGGCGTTCGAGGTCATTTATGTGGATGACGGCTCCACCGACGCCACCCCGGCGGTGCTGGAAGAGCAGGCCAGGACACGCCCGTGGCTGCGCCGCCTGCGCCATGACATATCCCGGGGGCAGAGCGCCGCCGTGCGCAGCGGCGCGCTTGCGGCGCGCGCGCCGGTTCTCGTCACCATCGATGGCGATGGCCAGAACGACCCCGCTTTCATCCCCTCGCTGGTGCGGGAGCTGACGGAGGGCGGCTCCCGCTTCGGCCTGGCGGCTGGCCAGCGCGTCGGGCGCAAGGACACCGGCTTCAAGAAATTCCAGTCGCGCGTCGCCAACGCCGTGCGCGGCGCCATCCTGCGCGACGGCACCCGCGACACCGGCTGCGGGCTGAAAGCCATCCGCCGGGAGGTTTACCTGCAATTGCCATATTTCGATGCGCTTCATCGCTTCATGCCAGCCCTTGTGCGACGGGACGGCCATGAGGTTGCGCTGGTGGATGTGATCGACCGGCCGCGCATGGCCGGCGTGTCGAAATATGGCTTCTTCGACCGGCTCTGGGTGGGAATACTCGATCTGGCCGGCGTCTGGTGGCTGATCCGCCGCCGCAAGGCCCCGCCGCATGTTCAGGAATTGCGCTGATGTTGATTCGCCTGTCGCACGATGTTGGCGGCTACCTCTACGACGTGTTCATCGCCCGCGCCGATGTGTGGCTGGTGCTGGGACTTGTCGGCCAGTTCCTGTTCGCCATGCGCTTCGTGGTGCAATGGCTGGCGAGTGAGAAGGCCGGCCGCAGCGTGGTGCCGGTGGCCTTCTGGTTCTTCTCCATCGGCGGCGGGCTCATCACCCTGGTTTACGGCCTGTACAAGCGCGAGCCGGTCATCATCCTTGGCCAGGCGTTCAGCGTATTCATTTACCTGCGCAATCTCGCGCTGATCCGCAGCAGCCGGCAGAAGCAGAGCGAGACGGTCTGACCGGCCGCACGCATCGCGGTTCGCTCACGGGTCCTGCGGCGCGGGCGCGGCGTCCGCGTCGTCCGGCGGCGGCGCGCCCTGGCTGGCCACCTTGCCGGGGCTGATGAACAGCACGTGCAGGTCTTCATCCAGCACGGCGTTCTCCCGCCGCATGCGCCACCGCCCGGGCCCGGCGCGCTCCAGCCCGCTGATGCAGGCGGCGACGATGACGTCGTCCGCCCCCGTATCGATGGTGAGCGTCACAACGCCCGCTGAGCCGGCGGAAGCGGGGCCGGTGCTGATGCGCAGACGCTGTTCCCGCTCCAGCAGCCAGTCATTGCCAGGACCGTTTTTCCGGGCCGCGTTGGCAGCGCTGTTGATGGCCTCTCCGGCGCAATGACGCGCGTAGCGCGCCGCGTGGGCCAGCTGGCTCCGCTCCGCCAGCGGCGTGGTTCCAACGGAAACCGAGGCGGCGTGGCGCCAGGTTATGACCGTTTCCTTGCCGGCGGGAAAAACCTGGGGCCAGTGCCAGGCGGTTTTCAGCAACCAGCGCGGGCGGGGCTCCAGCCGCTCGCCCAGCCGGTCCATGTCGATCAGCCCGGCGGCGCGCAGGTCCTGCAAGGCCTGGGGGCTCAACTTGCCCAGCGCCTCCCAGGTCGCCACGCCGGCGGGTTGCGGCGGCGCGCCGGCGTCTTCCAGCAGTTGCGTGCGCTCCAGCCCGGCGCCAAACACGTGGCGTTCGTCCATGAGCGCCACCGGAACGCCATCGACCGTGGCGGCGAAACCCATGAAGTTGATCTGCTCCGGCTGGGGAATGGCCGTATAGCCAAAACCCGGCGCCGCCGCATCCAGATCGGGCGCGGCGAACGACGCCCCCAGCGCGACGTCACGGTTCGCGCGGTTGAAAAACACGTAGCGGCCGCGCACCTCCTGGGGCGTGACGGTGATGTCGAGAGCGCGAAGCTCCAGTTCAGGCGGGCGCGGCAATTGCAGCGTACCGACCATCAGCGCCGTCCGCGCATCCCCGGCCATCGCCTGAACGGCGCCGGAAGACGGGCTGGAGGGCGGGCTGGGCGCCGCCCCGGCGCCGGGCGCCTGCGGGGCCGCTGAAAGGCCACTGGCGGCGAGGACAAGGCCGCTGGCCGCCATCAGCAGCGTGAAGGAAAGACGGCCGTTCATGGCTCCGCTCAACCAGCGGCGCCGGCCAGGCCGGCGACGTCGCGCAACCTGTCGAACCCGCGCGCCAGGTCGGCGGTGAGATCGTTGATGTCCTCAAGCCCCACCTGGAAGCGCAGCGCCGGTCCGCCCGGGCTCCAGGTGGTGGCGGAGCGATAGCCGGCGCAATTGAACGGAATCACAAGGCTCTCGTAGCCGCCCCAGGAGTAGCCAAGGCCGAACAGGGCCAGCGCGTCGAGGAAGGCGTCCACCGCCGCTTCCGGGACCGGATGCAGGACGACGCTGAACAGGCCGCTGGCGCCGAGGAAGTCGCGTTTCCAGATGGCGTGATCCGGGTGACTTTCCAGCGCCGGATGCAGCACGCTTTTCACCTCCGGTCGCGCCTCCAGCCAGCGGGCGAGGGCGAGGCCCTGTCGCTCGGCCTCGCGCAGGCGCAGCTCCATGGTGCGCAGGCCGCGCAGGGCGAGAAAGCAGTCCTCCGGCCCGGCGCACATGGCGAAGGCCTCCGCCGTGCGGCGCAGGCCGGGCAACGCCCGCTCATTGGCCGAAACGAGGCCGAGCAGAAGATCGGAATGGCCGCCCAGATATTTGGTGCCCGCCTCGATGGCGAGATCCACGCCGCGTTCATGCGGCGGGAAGAACAGGGGAGTCGCCCATGTGTTGTCCATCAGCACCAGCGCGCCGGCGGCGTGCGCCGCCGCGGCGATGGCCGGAATGTCCTGCACCTCGAAGCTCTGCGAGCCCGGCGCCTCGGTCAGGACGGCGCTGGTGTTGGGGCGCATCAGACTGGCGATATCACCGCCAACGTAAGGATCATAATAGGTGGTTTCGACGCCCATGCGCGCCAGCACCGTGTCGCAGAAACGCCGGGTGGGACGATAGGCCGAATCCGTCACGAGGATGTGGTCGCCGGCCCTGACGCAGGACATCAGCGCGAGGGTGATGGCGGCGAGGCCGGAGGGAACCAGCGCCGTGCCCGCCGCGCCGGAAAGCTCGGACCAGGCCTTCTCCAGCGCCTCCGTGGTCGGCGTGCCGTGGGTGCCGTAGGTGAAGCGGGCGTCCGCGCGTCGCAGGGCGGCGGCGTCCGGCGCCAGCACCGTGGAGCCGCGATAGATCGGCGTGTTGACAAAACCGAACTGCTCATCCGGGTTGCGGCCGCCCAGCACGAGGCGGGTGCGGCTGGACAGGCGGTTGCGTTCTGCGTCGCTCAGTTTGCGCATGCTCGATAAATTCCCCTCACGACCGGCCACTCAAACGGTTTGCGACCTTTGATCACCGGGCGTCAACCCCACGGGAGCCCGTATCAGCGCAAACCGTTCCAGGATGGCAATTGCCGTTTTGGGGTTGACCTTGAGGGGTCCGCGGCCATGTCATGCAGGCGCAGACAGCGGCGGGCCGGGTTGTTCTGGCGCCGGCCGGGGGCGGTTTGCGCGCGAAGCGGCCTGGCGCGGGACGCCGGTGTCGCGGTGCAGGAGTTGCGAGCCCAGCGCGTGCTGGCGCAAAGGAGGAGAGCAGATGAAACGGGCCCCTGTGTTGATGGCGATGGCCTGCGGCGTCGCCGCCGCCATGGCGAACGGCGCCCCGGCGGCGGCCGGCGTGCTCGACCAGGTCAGGCAGCGCGGGCAGGTGATCTGCGGCGCCAACCCGGGTCTGGCCGGCTTCGGCGTGCCCGATGACAAGGGCAAATGGACCGGCTTCGACGTGGACTACTGCCGGGCGATATCCGCCGCCGTTTTTGGCGACCCCGACAAGGTCAAATATGTGCCGCTGACCGCCAAGGACCGTTTCACCGCGTTGCAGACCGGCGAAATCGACGTGCTGGTGCGCAACACCACCTGGACCATGTCGCGCGACACCGCCCTGGGCGCCAGTTTCACCAACGTCAATTTCTATGACGGCCAGGCGTTTCTGGTGCGGGCGAAGCTCGGCCTCAAATCGGCCCTGGAGCTGAACGGCGCCACCATCTGCGTGCAGCAGGGCACCACCAACGAGCTCAACATGGCCGACTTCTTCCGCTCCCACAAAATGGAGTACAAGCCGGTTTCCTTCGGCAGCGCCGCCGAGACCGTGCGCGCTTACGACGCCGGGCGCTGCGACGCCTTCACCAGCGACAGCTCCGCCCTGCACGCCGAGCGGCTGCGCATGACCAACCCGTCCGAACACGTGGTGCTGCCGGAGCTGATCTCCCGCGAGCCGTTCGGCGCCGCCGTGCGCAAGGGCGACGACCAGTGGTTCGACGTGGTGCGCTGGGTGGGCTATGGCCTTGTCGCGGCGGAAGACGCCGGCGTCACGAAAGCCAATGTCGATGAGAAGCGCAGCAGCGACAATCCGGAGCTGCGCCGCATGCTCGGCGCCGAAGGCAAGCTCGGCCCGGCCATCGGCCTGCCGGACGAATGGCTGGTGAACGTGGTGCGCGCCGTCGGCAACTATGGCGAGATCTATGACCGCCACTTCGGCGAGACCTCGCGCCTGAAGATTCCGCGCGGCCTGAACAACCTCTGGAACAAGGGCGGCCTGATGTACGCGCCGCCGCTCCGCTGATCCGCGCAACCATCATCCAGGGCAGGAGGCGCGAGCGGCGTGAGAGCAGGACAAACAGTGACAACATCCGGGCGGGCGCCGCGCGCCGCATGGTGGGGCAATCCGGCGGTGCGCGCCTTCATCTGGCAGGCGCTGCTGGTGATCGCGGTGATCAGCCTGTTCGTCTGGGCCGGTCGCAACGTCGCCGCCAATCTGCGCGCCTCCAACATCACCTGGGGGTTCGGTTTTCTCACGGAGGCGGCCAATTTCGACATCACCGGCTCGCTGATCCCGTTCCGGGCCGGCGACACCTACGCGCGGGCGCTGCTGGCCGGCTTTGGCAACACCCTGGCGGCGGCGCTGGTCGCCATCCTCATCGCCACGGCGCTGGGCTTCGTCGTTGGCGTGGCGCGCCTGTCCCGCAACGTCCTGGTCGCCCGTTTCGCCGCGGCCTATGTGGAGGCGCTGCGCAATACGCCGCTGCTGCTGCAACTGCTGGTCTGGTACAACGTCGTTCTGAAGTCGCTGCCCGGCCCGCGCCAGTCCATTGCCCTGCCGGGCGGCCTGCTGCTCAACAATCGCGGGCTCTACGGCCCGTGGCCGGTTGCGGCGCCTGGCTGGAGCGCCCTGGGGCTTGGCCTGCTGGCGGCGCTGGCCGTCAGCATCGGCCTCGCCGTCTGGAGCGCCAGGCGGCGGCGCGCCGGCAGGGCGCCCCTGGCGCTATGGCTGCTCACGCCGCTGGTCTTTATCGGCCTGCCGCTGGCGGCGGTATGGCTGACGGCGGGGACCGTCGCCGGCGCCTTGCCGGTGACCTGGCCGGAACTCCGGGGCTTCAACGTCGGCGGCGGCGTCACCCTGCTGCCGGAATTCGTCGCGCTGGTGCTTGGCCTCTCCCTCTACACCTCGGCCTTCATCGCCGAGATCGTCCGCTCCGGCGTCCAGGCCGTGCCGAAGGGCCAGCGCGAGGCGGGGCGGGCGCTCGGCCTCCGGGAAGGCCAGATCCTGCGCCTGATCGTCATTCCCCAGGCGCTGCGGCTGATCATTCCGCCGCTTGCCGGCCAGTATCTCAACCTCACCAAAAATTCCTCCCTGGCGGTCGCCATCGGCTACCCGGACCTGGTGTCGATCGGCGCCGGACCCGTGTTGCAGAACACCGGCCAGGCCCTGGAAGTGATCTCGCTGATCATGCTCATTTACCTGGCCCTGTCGTTGCTGACGGCGCTGCTGATGAACTGGTGGAACGCGCGCATGGCGCTGGCGGAGCGCTGACATGACGATGACGCCAACCTCACCCGCCTGCGCCTCAACGCCCCGGAGCGCGCCAGCCCAAACAACGCCAGCCCGCCCGCCACAGCCCACGGCCGGCCTCCTGCGCGGTCTGCGCGGCCTCGTGTCGACGCCGGTCAACGCCCTGCTCACCGTGCTGGCGCTCGCCATCGCCTGGTTCCTGCTGCGGCCGGCCATCGAATTCCTGTTCATTAACGCGGTCTGGAGCGGTCATGACCGGGCCGCCTGCCTGGCGGGCGAGGCCAGCGGCGAAACCGGCGCCTGCTGGCCGTTCATCACCCGCCGCATCGGTTACTTCGTCTATGGCCAGTACCCGGAGGCGCAGCGTTGGCGACCCAATCTGGCGATGGCCCTGTGCGCGCTGAACATCGCGGCGGCGTTGTGGCCGCGCGCCCCTTACCGCGGCGCGGCGCTGTTCGCCTTCGTGGTTCCATTTCCCATCATCTCGTGGATCCTGCTTTACGGCCCCGGCTTCTCGGGCCTCGTCACCGTGCCGACCAATCTGTGGGGCGGCGTGCTGGTGACGCTTGTGATCTCCATCGTCGGCATCGTGGCGTCGCTGCCGCTCGGCGTGCTGCTCGCCCTGGGCCGGCGCTCGCGGATGCCGTTCGTGCGCGCCGCCTCCATCGTTTTCATCGAGGTGATGCGCGGCGTGCCGCTGCTGGCCGTGCTGTTCATGGCCAACCGCATGCTGCCGCTGTTCCTGCCGCCCGGCGTTCTGCCCGATCCGCTGGTGCGGGTGATGGTGGGCGTCAGCCTGTTCGCCGCGGCCGGCATGGCCGAGGTGATCCGCGGCGGCCTGCAGGCGCTGCCGAAGGGCCAGTACGAAGCCGCCGCCGCGCTTGGCCTTGGTTACTGGCAGATGATGTTCACGGTGATCCTGCCGCAGGCGCTGACCCTGGTCATCCCTGGCATCGTCAACACCTTCATCAGCCTGTTCAAGGACACCACCCTGGTGACCATTGTCGGCATCTTCGATCTGCTGACGACCATTGACGTCAGTTCCCGCGATCCAGCCTGGGCGACGCCGGTGACCGTATCAACGGGCTACGCCTTCGCCGCGATGTTCTACTTTATCTGCTGCTACGCCATGTCCCGCTATTCGGCGGCGATGGAACGGCGTCTGGCGGCCGCAGGGAGCCGGTCATGACGGCGAACGATTCTACGACCACCGGTCAGGCCGCGCCTGGCGAAAGCGACGCCGTGGTGATGCGCGGCGTCAGCAAATGGTACGGCGACTTTCAGGTGCTGACCGATATCGACCTCAACGTCCGGCGCGGCGAGCGCGTGGTGATCTGCGGCCCATCCGGCTCCGGCAAATCCACGCTGATCCGCTGCATCAACCGGCTGGAAGAGCACCAGCAGGGCGACATCATCGTCGATGGCGTCGCGCTGACCGACGACCTGCGCAGCGTCGACCGCGTGCGTCGCGAGGTCGGCATGGTGTTCCAGCAGTTCAATCTGTTTCCGCACCTCACCGTGCTGGAAAACTGCGTGCTGGCGCCCATGCGGGTGCGCGGCGCCAGCCGCCGCGCGGCGGAAGAGCAGGCGCTGGCGCTGCTGGCCCGCGTGCGCATTCCCGAGCAGGCGGGCAAATATCCCGGCCAGCTTTCCGGCGGTCAGCAACAACGCGTCGCCATCGCCCGGGCGCTCTGCATGAACCCGCGCATCATGCTGTTCGACGAGCCGACCTCCGCCCTCGACCCGGAGATGGTGAAGGAGGTGCTGGACGTGATGGTGGAGCTGGCCGGCGACGGCATGACCATGCTGTGCGTCACCCACGAAATGGGTTTCGCCCGCCGCATCGCCGACCGGGTGATCTTCATGGACGGCGGCCAGATCGTCGAGCAGGCTGACCCGGAAGCGTTCTTCACCGCGCCGAAGCACGCCCGCACCCAGGCCTTCCTGAGCCAGGTGCTGGGCGAACGATAGGGGCGGCTCAGGCCGGGCCGGTGGCGACCGGCGCGCCGGGCGTGGCGCCCCATTCGCTCCACGAACCGTCATAGACCGGTGGCAACGGCGCCCCCAGCTCCTGCAGGGCCAGCGCCACGATGACGGCGGACACGCCCGAGCCGCAGGTGGCCGTCACCGGCTTGCGGATGTCGACGCCCGCGGCGTCGAACACCGCCTGCAACTCCGCCGGCGATTTCAGCATGCCGTTGGCGACAAGGCTGGACGACGGCGTGTTGCGGGCGCCCGGCATGTGGCCCGCGACGAGGCCGGGACGCGGCTCCGGCGCCGAGCCGGCAAAACGTTCCGCCGGACGCGCGTCGACAATCTGGCGGTCGCCGCTGGCGAGCGTCGCCGCCACCTCGCGATAACCGACGACGGCGCCCGCCTGCGGGCTGACCCTGAACGCCGCCGGGCGCGGATGCGCCGGGCCTGTCTCCAGCGGCCGGCCTTCGGCCTTCCACTTCGGCAAGCCGCCCTGCAGGATGAACGCCTGGCGCGCGCCCATCACCTTCAGCATCCACCACACGCGGGGCGCGGAGAACAGGCCGGCGCCGTCATAAACCACGATCGGCCGGTCCGCGCTGAGCCCCAGCGCGCCGGCGCCGGTCGCGAAGGCCTCCGGCGACGGCATCATGTGCGGCAGCGGCGACGCCTTGTCCCGGATGTCCTCGATGTCAAACCGCACGGCGCCAGGAATATGCCCGGCCAGAAACTCGGCCTCCGGGTCACGGGCCATGGCGGGCAGATACCACGAGCCGTCGACAATGGCCGGCGCGGCTTCCGCCTTGCCTGCAGCCGCCCCGGGGGCGTCTGCAAGACCAAGCCGCCCGGCCAGCCAGTCCGTGGTGACGAAGGGGGATGTGGTCATGGGCGAAACTCCGGTCATGCGCTCTCAGGTCGGCAATCTGGCCTTTTCTGGATGGGCGCGCCAGTCAAATGCGACAGCCAGGCTTGTCCCTGGCGCGGAGCGCGCCGCCGGCCCGCGCCGGACGCGCCCGCCAGCGGCAAACCTTCCTCATACGCCTGCGCCAGATCATGACGCGGCGGTTCGCGACGAACCTCGCCCGGCCGCCCGTCAAACAAGTATCCGGCAGGCGGCGCCCCGTTCCTGGATGCCAAGGCGCGGCGCGAACCGGCCCGCCAGAGGTTCGGGAATCACGCTTGCCTGCGGTCGCAACGGAAATTTGCCCGGGCCGGGGGCGCGCGCCCGGTCGAGCAGATAGCGGGTGAGGGCGTCCTCCCGCGCTGGCGCCATGCACAGCTCGCCCGCGAGGCTGGCGGGATCTGTCCATATGGCGCGCAGCCGCCGCTGGATATCGGCGCGCCGCAGGTCGTCCATGAGGATGAAACGTCGCCCTGGATCTGGAAAAGGCGCATAGGACTCGCCGGTTCCCGAGAAATCGGCGTAAACTTCAATGATATGGCCAACATCAAGAATGATGAGGAACGGCGGCGATTCGGGCAGGGCGCGGGCGTAGTGTTCCGCCTGCATGCGCGCGGCGCTCATCGCCCGCCGCCATGCGGAAAGGCTTCGGCCCATGGGAATGGACGGCGGCCAGTCCGCCCTGCGGCGGGCCATCGCCGACTGTTTCGACTCAAGCACGAAGCAGCCGCGCTTGTAGAGATCGATGCGACCACCGCACGACCTGCCGTTCAGAAAACCGAAGCTGACAGATTTCTCGAAGATATAATGATTGTCGCAGTCGTGTTCACCGGCGAATTGCGGCAACGGCAACCCCAGGGCTTCGCAAAGCCTGCATATAAATAATTGTGCATTTGATAGTTCTGACGCACCAGATTGTTTTGATTCTTCGATAAGAACATCGATGGAATCCATATCCATGGCGCCCCTCCATAAATTTTGTTTTTATTTTCATTAAACTTGAAAAATATTCAAATTTTATTGAACTTCATCCTGCGAATATCATTAACAATACGTAAAACAACGAAAGGCAGATCACGTCCGCAACCCCTGCCAGAAGAAACGGCCGATGCGGAGAAGCGTCGGTCCGGGCTCCAACGCGGCCCGCGCCATGTGGCGGGCGCGGACAGCTGCCCGCCCATGCAGAGGATGCGTATAAGCTGGCGTGATGAACTGTATGCAGAATGTGATCGGGGAGACGCGCCAGCTCCAGGGCCGCCCCCGCAGCCGGCGTTTCGATGCAACGCCGGCCTTCCGGGGGTCGCTGGCATACGCGACGGAATCATCTGATGACGCGGGCCTGCGGGGCTCATGGCGCCGGGCTGAGGTGGGGAGGCCTGCGGCTGGGCCGGCTCCAGCCGCAGGCGCGCCCCGGAACGCTGGTCAGACCACCTCGAACCGGACGCCGCACATACGGAAGCCGGCGCCGTCTCGCGCATGGCCGCGCGCCGCCGCCCGCGCCATCACGCCAGCGGCGTCCGTCGTGGCGACGACAATGCCGCGCAGGGTTTCGCGCGCGCCGGCGGGCGCTGGCGCGAAGCGGATATTGATCATGTCGACCTCGATCAGGCCGCCGTCTCCCTCTTCACGGTAGGGTTTTTCGATAATCCGGGACCAGTGCTGGCCAAGCTCGTGCGGCGTGGGGCTTTCGACGATGATTTCCCGGATGCCCTGGGTCACGTCGGTGCAGATGGCCTGTTGCCAGCCATCGCCGCCGGCGGGGTAGTAGGGGCCCTCCGGGTTGGCCTCGCCGGGCGTGTGATCGAATTCGATCATCGCCGCGCGGCACTGGCGCGGGTGCAATTGCACGCCGACAAATCCGTCGTGGTCAAGGGAATGGGCGGTAGGAACGCCCATGGCGTTGGCATGCGTCCCGCGGCGCAGGGGATCGCTGCAATTGAAGATGGCCATATAGCCGCCAACGCCGCCGCTACGCGCGATGAAGCGTCCGGCGGCCGTGTTTTCCTCGAACGGCGCCACGACCTCCACGAAAGCCAGGCCGAACGGAAACAGGGCGTTGTGCAGGCCATATTTGGCGACGTGCGGGTCCTGATAAGCCAGCCTTACGCCGAAGATATGCTGGAAATCGGCGATGGCGCGATCAAGATCATCCGTGGCCAGCGCAATCTGGCGCAGGCGGAAATAGTCCTCCATGGGAATCCTCCAGGACAGGCCCCGGCTGTCCCGGAGCTTCTGAATTCTGTTGTGAACGCGGGCAAGTATGCACCAGCCAGTGTGCGGGCGACCACCCTGATGGCCGGTGAAACGCGGATTATGGAAATTTTGATTGCAAAATGTTCCGCAACCCGGCCTAGAGGAATCAGGAAAGCCGATCAGTCCCGAAAGCGTCATGTCGCCACAAGCCGAAGTTCGCCTGGACGCGCGCCAGCGCAAAACCCGACACGCGCTCTACGAAGCGCTCGACGCCCTGCTTGGCGAGCGCCGCTACGCAGACATCACCGTCACCGATCTGGTGCAGCGGGCCGGCGTTGGACGGCAGACGTTCTACCGTCATTTCGACAGCATCGACGCCATGCTCGAGCACCGGCTGAGCGACGACCTCGCCGGGCAACTGGAATTCGCTCGCGCCCACGCCGGCGCGACCACACACATCCGGTGGGTTGAGGATGTGACAGCCTTTGCCTTCGCCCGCGCCAGCCAGCAACGTCGGCTGTACCGGCTGATTCTGAGCGGGCAGGCGGGTAGTGGGGCCATGACGCTTTTCGCCGCCCAGATCGGTGAGATGATGAACATCGCCAGCGCGCAGCCCGGCCTTCTGCCCGAGGACCCCGAGGAAGCCCGCTTCGCGCAGAGCTATTACGCCGGCGCCGTCGGCGCGCTGATGCTCGAATGGCTGATCGCCGATAATGGGCTGACGCCAGAGCAGATGGGCGCGATGTTCGCCCGCCTGTCGACGCCGCTGGCCTGACCCGGCCGTAAATCAGTTGGAAAAACAAAACCGCCGCCGCCGGCAGTTGCCCGCGGTCCAGGGCGCCGTCCGCAGGTCAGGGCGGGCCGCCAGATTCTGCTCCAGGGGCGCCTGCGTCGACGCCGGGGGCAGGCGTTCGCGTGACTTTCACAGCCGAAAGCCTGGAGCGGATCACGAAGCGATGCAGAAAAGGAGATGGCTCCCCGGGCCGGATTCGAACCAGCGACCAACCGGTTAACAGCCGGTTGCTCTACCACTGAGCTACCGGGGAAAGCCTGTTGCGAAACAAAAAACGCCCTCGCGGGCGCCTCGCAACTCAATCAAGTCCCACCCTGTGAAAGGGTGGCTCCCCGGGCCGGATTCGAACCAGCGACCAACCGGTTAACAGCCGGTTGCTCTACCGCTGAGCTACCGGGGATCACTTGATGGCCGGGATGTAGCCCAAGCATCCGGGCTGCGCAAGTCCCGCCGCGCCGAAAAGGCCGGCGCAACCGCGTCGCTGTGGAAGTGTGGACAAGTGAAGCCCTGGGCCGCCCGTGAAAACCCGGCTTGTGAAAACCGCATGAAAGAGTGTTGCCCTTTCACCGCCCCCTGGGCTATTAGCGCCGTCAAGGCCTCGTGGCGGAGTGGTTACGCAGAGGACTGCAAATCCTTGCACGGGGGTTCGATTCCCTCCGAGGCCTCCATATACTTATGTCGCCCGTCCGGCGGTTCCGGGATCCCGCGGCGGGACACCCACGTGAGACCCCGCCTGAGGGAGTCATGCAGGACTACGCCGCCGCACGCCGCACCATGGTAGATTGCCAGGTGCGCACGTTTGACGTCACCGACCTTTCCGTCATCGCTGCTTTCGACGTAACGCCGCGCGAAATCTACGCGCCGGCCGGACGCGAGGCCATGGCCTATGCGGACGTCGCCATCCCGCTCGACGGCGCCCCCGGACGCGTTATGCTCCCGCCGCTGGTGCTGGCGCGCATGCTCCAGTCCTTTGGCCCGCTCGACGGGCTGAAGGTGCTCGAGATAGGGGCGGGAACCGGCTACGGCTCGGCGCTGCTGGCCCGCCTCGGCGCAAAGGTCACGGCCCTCGAATCCGACGACGGCCTTGCCGCCGCCGCGAAGATCAATCTTGAGCGTGACGGCGTCGCCGGCGTTCAGGTGGTCACCGGCGCGCTGGCCAATGGTTACGCCGCCAACGCCCCTTACGACGCCATCCTGCTGAACGGTGGCTATGAGGTGCTGCCGGACGCGCTGCTGCAGCAACTGGCCGATGGCGGCGCCCTGGTGGCCATTGAGGTCAGCGGCGCGGCCAGCCGGATCGTCATCCAGCGGCGCGCCTCGGGCGTGAACAGCCGTGCGGTGATCGTCAACGCCTGGGCGCCGGTGCTGGATGGCTTCGCCAGAAAGCCCGAGTTCACGTTCTGACGCAAGCTTCCAAATTCAGACCGAAAGGCCGGCGCACGCCGGCCTTTTTTGTTGGCGGCGTGACGCCGGCTGCGTATTCACCAACCCTCCTGACCTGATCCCGGAGCGTTAATGTAATTTCGCCGGTTACTGTGGCCTTTCTGCACGCGCGAGGGTCGCAATTCCTTTCAACGTGCGGAAATTGCAGGCGGATTGGCTGTAGTTCCTTGAAAAACCTAGGGCGCGGCGGGGTCCTCGCCAGGTCGTCGCCAGACGCGACGTCCCGCGCCCTCGCCGCGGCGGCGAATTGCGATGCCGTTTTCCGAATCACGGGCGCAAATCGCCATATGAATTTATGATAAACGGCAAGGGCTGCCACTGGACAGGAGGGGGGCGTTTCGGCGACTGTCCGGTCCAGAGCCCGCATGGATTCGACCATGCCTGACGCCGGGGCACGCCGCGGCGGCGCATCAACAGGTTTTCGGCTGATGCCGGAGCGGTCGGTCCCTGACGAAGCGCTGCCTTCCGGAGCGTCGCTCGAGGACTCGCCGGCATAGGATGGAGTGCTTTTCGCGCTCCGGTGAGGTAAGCAAGTGACGAAGAAGCGTGGTTTCCAGCGTTCCATCCTGTTCAGCACGGTGGCAGGCCTTGCGGTGACGTTCGCGGCGGCGGCGGCGGCGGAAACCATGAACGGCGCTCTTGCAAAAGCCTACATGGGCAATCCCACGCTCAACTCCCAGCGCGCCGCGCTGCGGGCGACCGACGAAGGCGTCGCCATCGCCAAATCCGGCATGCGTCCGCGCGTCAACGCCAGCGGCAGCGTCGGCTATACCGCGCGCAGCGCCCAGGGCATGGGCGCCAGCAGCGGCAACGCCGATCTTTTCCCTGGCGCCGTTGGCGTCGGCATCACCCAGCCGTTGTATGACGGCTTGCGCACGCTGAACTCTACCCGCGCCGCCGAGTCCCAGGTGTTTGGCGAGCGTGAAGGCCTGCGCAATCAGGAGCAGAACACGCTGCTGTCCGGCGCGACCGCCTATATGAACGTGCTGCGCGACACCGCGACCGTCAATCTGCAACGCAACAACCTGGAAGTCTTGCAGGAGCAGCTGCGCCAGACCCGTGACCGCTTCAATGTCGGCGAGGTGACCCGCACGGACGTCGCCCAGGCCGAGGCGGCGCTGGCTGGCGGGCACTCGCAGCTTTCCGCGGCCGAAGCCAACCTGAAAGCGAGCATCGCCCAGTATCGCCAGGTCATCGGCGAGCAGCCTACGAAACTCGCGCCAGGCCGCTCGCTTGAATCGCTGCTGCCGAAAAGCCAGACCGCTGCCGTGAACCTCGCCCTGCGCGAGCATCCGGCCATCGCCTCGGCCCTGCATAGCGCCGACGCCGCCGAATTGCAGATCAAGGTGGCGGAGGGCGCGCTGTTGCCGCAGGTCGGCCTGTCCGCCAACGTTTCGCGATCATTCGACAACAATGTGCGCGGCGACGCGCTCTCCTCAGCCAGCATCGTCGCCCAGCTCACCGTGCCGCTGTATGACGGCGGCCAGTATTACGCCCAGACCCGTCAGGCGAAGGAAAAGGCCAGCCAGGCCAATATCAGCGTCGACATTTTCCGCGACCAGGTGCGGGCCGCAGTGGTGTCGAGCTGGAGCATGCTTGAGGCGGCGCGATCGCAGATCGAGGCGTCGACCGCCCAGGTCAAGGCCAACGAAATTGCGCTCGCTGGCGTGCGTGAAGAGGCCAAGGTCGGCCAGCGCACCACCTACGATGTTCTGCGCGCCCAGCAGGACCTGCTCCAGTCCCGCGTGTTGCTGGTCACGGCGCAGCGCGATCGCGTCGTCGCCTCGTACAACGTGATGGCCGCGATTGGCCGCCTGACCGCCCGGGACCTCAACCTGCGCGTCGCCGGCTATGATCCCAAGGTTCACTACGATCAGGTCAAGGACAAGTGGATTGGTCTTGGCACGCCTGGCGGTCGCTAAACGGAAAGCGCGCCGAAGCTTCCCCATCATCCAGACAGGCGCGTGAGGCGCCAAAGCCTCGCCGACACGCCTGACCTTTCACGCGCCGTGTCGCCGAGGCGGCGGATGCGCCAGGAGGAGGGCCGACGCTTCGCGCAAACGCGCGAGGCCCTGAGCTGTCGGCGTGCCCTGGCTGCAACGCTTTTTTTCCGGTGGCCGACCATGGGGCGTTTCGGTGTGGAAGGGCCATGCACCCGCCCGGTCGCCCCCTACCGTCGCCGGGGACAATCCTTTATGTTTTCCGGGAGATGGCGTTTCCGCCCCCGGGCCATGGCGCGGCGTCGGTGACGGACGGCGCCCAGGGGCGCGGCCTCCGGCGTCTGCGACCGATGCATCAGCCGCTCGCGCCTGCAACGCCATCGACCCTGCGCCCACGGCGCGCGCATCACATCTGGCCAGGAGATTGCTGGCCATCAATCTGTGGAGGGGGGCCCATGGGATCGGGCGGGACTGAAGCCCATGCTGACGGTCTGACGACAAGACGCGTGGACCCGGACATGGAACAGATCCTTGCCTCCATTCGCAAGATCATTTCCGATGACCAGAAGGCGCTGGGTCTTGACCTGGATGACGCTGCTCCGTTGCGCGCGCCGCCGCGCCGCGTCAGGCCTGGCCATTCCGCCCAAGGCCATCCATCCCAGCTTCATCCTGTTGAGGAGCCCGCGACGTCATCGTCGCCAGCGCGCGCCGCGACCCGTCCTGTCGCCGGGACGGCGCCCGAACCCGGCGACGGGCCGGACGACGACATGGACCTCAGCCTGCATCGCATGACCGCAAGGGCCCGCGCGCCCGAAGTCGACACCGGTCTGCCGCCGCGTCCCAGGCCGCCCGTTCGCCTTTCCGCCGCCCCGCCGGTTGACTACCGCCCGCCCGAGGCGCGGGCCGAGCCGGGGCCCGCCGACCCGTCGCCGCTCGTCGACCAGCGCCTGGCCGGCATCATCCGCCGCGCTGTCGCCGGACAGGTCGCGGAGGTCATCGGGGCGCATGCGGGCGGACCATGGACGGCCACGCCGGCCGGCGCGACACAAGCCCCCTGGGATGGGGCCGGCCTTGACGCCAGCCATCCAGACCTGGCGGAGCCCGAGCCGGTTCCGACCTGGCCCGTTCCGCGGGGAGACGCGCGCGCCTCCGGCGCGCGTCTGGCGCCGGTTCCCGTTGATTCATCCGCCATGCCGCACGGTCGGGAATCCATTGGCGTCCTCGTCACGCCCGCAACGGCGGCGCGTATTTCCGGCGCCTTCGATGCCCTGACCCAGCGCGTGGCGGCCGAACGCGCCCGCACCATGGAAGAGACGGTGACCGACATGCTGCGGCCGATGCTGGCGAACTGGCTGGAAACGCATCTGCCGGAGATCGTCGAGCGGCTGGTGGCCGAGCAGGTGGCGCGCTTGAGCCGCGGCGAGCCTGACTGACCCCTCCAGGCATTTCCGGGCGTCCCCATGGGCCCAGCGACATGGCGTCAGGCAATGACGGCGGACCAACCCGGGAAAAGCACTGTTCCCATGGACCGGAACGGCGCCGGGGGGCAGGCGTTCCGGCGGGTTGCTCCGGTTCTGGCGCGGCCGCCTTCGTCAATGGAACGCGTCCGGTCAAAAAGATGAAGCGTTTCCGAAGCCTTGCGTTTATGGAAAACGCATCAGGTATCCGTAAAGCGTCATATCCGGCCCCGGCCGGATGGCGCGAGCATTGATGGTAAAGTCGCGACATGGACAAGACATTTGAGCCGGCCGCCGTCGAGGCGCGCATCGCCAGCCTGTGGGAGCAGGCGGAAGCTTTTCGCGCAGGACGGCCGGAGCGGGCGGACGCGGAGCCCTATTGCATCGTCATTCCGCCGCCGAATGTCACCGGCTCGCTGCACATGGGCCACGCTCTCAACAACACCCTGCAGGACATTCTCTGCCGCTTCGAGCGCATGCGCGGCAAGGACGTGCTGTGGCAGCCCGGCATGGACCACGCCGGCATCGCCACCCAGATGGTGGTTGAGCGCCAGCTGGCGGAACGTGGCGAACCTGGTCGCCGTGACCTTGGTCGTGAAGCGTTTTTGGGCAAGATCTGGGAATGGAAGGCCCAGTCAGGCTCCACCATCATCAACCAGCTCAAGCGCCTCGGCGCCTCCTGCGACTGGTCGCGCGAACGCTTCACCATGGACGAGGGCCTGTCCCGCGCCGTGGTGAAGGTGTTTGTCGAACTGCATCGCCAGGGCTTCATCTATCGCGACAAGCGCCTGGTGAACTGGGATCCGAAATTCCAGACCGCGATCTCCGATCTTGAGGTGATGCAGGTCGAAACCAAAGGCAATCTCTGGCGCTTCCGCTATCCGCTCGCCGCCGAGCCGGAGCGTTTCATCACCGTCGCCACCACCCGCCCGGAAACCATGCTCGGCGACGTCGCCGTCGCCGTGAACCCCGATGACGAGCGTTACGCCGACCTGATCGGCCGCATGGTTCAGTTGCCGCTGGTCGGCCGTCTGATCCCGATCGTCGCCGACAGCTATTCGGACCCGGAAAAGGGCACCGGCGCCGTCAAGATCACCCCGGCCCACGACTTCAACGACTTCGAAGTTGGCCGTCGCCACGATCTGCGCCTCATCAACGTGTTCGATTCCGAAGGCCGTCTGGACCTGAAGCACAACGCCGCCTTCCTTGAGGAAGCAGAGGGCGACGACCTCGACGCCGTGCTGGCGCTCCATGGCCAGGACCGTTTCGAGGCGCGCAAGGCCATCGTCGCCATGATGGATGAGCGCGGCCTGCTGGAAGGCATTGATCAGCACGTCCACATGGTCCCACATGGCGACCGGTCCGGCGTGGTCATCGAGCCGTTCCTGACTGACCAGTGGTATGTGAACGTCAAGCCGCTGGCCGAACGCGCCCTGGACGCTGTCCGCGAGGGTGAAACCCGCTTCATTCCAGGAAATTGGGAGAAGACCTTCTTCCAGTGGCTTGAGAATATTGAACCCTGGTGCATTTCCCGCCAGCTATGGTGGGGCCACCAGATTCCGGCCTGGTACACGCCGGACGGTGAAGTCTACGTCGGCGAAAGCTTCGAGGACGTGCTGCCGGCGGCGCTGGCTTCGGCGGTGGAGCGCGGCGTGCTTGAGCCGGCCCAGGCAGAGGCCTGGGCGGCGGACCCGGCCGCCGCCGCCGGCTTCCTGGTGCGTGACGAGGACGTGCTCGACACCTGGTTCTCGTCTGGCCTGTGGCCGTTCTCGACGCTCGGCTGGCCCGATGAAACGGCAGAGCTGAAACGCTTCTATCCGACGACCACCCTGGTCACCGGTTTCGACATCATCTTCTTCTGGGTCGCCCGGATGATGATGCTGGGCCTGTTCGTCACCGACGACGTGCCATTCCGTCATGTCTATCTGCACGCGCTCGTCCGGGACGAGAAGGGTGCGAAGATGTCGAAGTCCAAGGGCAATGTCATCGATCCGCTCGATCTGATGGACCGTTTTGGCGCGGACGCCCTGCGCTTCACCCTGGCGGCCATGGCCGCCCAGGGGCGCGACATCAAGCTCTCCACCCAGCGGGTGGAAGGCTACCGCAACTTCGCCAGCAAGCTGTGGAACGCCGCCCGCTTCGCCGAGATGAACGGCTGCGTCCGGGAGGCGGCGTTCCGGCCGGACAGCGCGCGCGAGCCGCTCAATCTCTGGGTGCTGGGCGAAACTGGCAAGGCCATCAATGAGGTGACGCTGGCGCTGGAGGCGTTCCGCTTCAACGACGCCGCCAACGCCGCCTACCGTTTTGTCTGGAACGTGTTCTGCGACTGGTATCTGGAGCTTGCCAAGCCGGTGCTGCAGGGCGCCGACGGCCCGGCGAAGCAGGAGGTGCGGGCGGTCGTCAGCTACGTCCTCGACCAGATCTGCAAGATCCTGCACCCGTTCATGCCGTTCCTGACCGAGGAACTGTGGGGCGTGACGGCGGACGCGGCGGGTGGCCGGGACGGCGTTCTGGCGCTGGCCCCGTGGCCGGTGGACCCGGCGGTGGACGCAG
Source organism: Camelimonas lactis (assembly GCF_004342915.1). Lineage (GTDB taxonomy): Bacteria > Pseudomonadota > Alphaproteobacteria > Rhizobiales > Beijerinckiaceae > Camelimonas > Camelimonas lactis. The sequence continues at coordinate 3,699 of NZ_SLWL01000002.1, read as the reverse complement.
CAGCGGCGGAATCGGAACTTGGCTGGGTGGTTGAACTGATCTCCGGCATCCGTTCGGCCCGCTCGGAAACCAACGTTCCGGCGGGCGCGCAGATCCCGCTGGTACTGGTCGGCGCGTCGGACATCACCCGCAACGCTGTTGGCGTCTGGGGCGACACCATCCGCCGCCTGGCCCGCGTTTCGGAGATCAGCTTCGCGGACGCCGTATCCGGCCGCGCCATCCAGCTGCTGGTGCGGGGCGAAGCCGCTGCGTTGCCGCTGGAAGGCGTTATCGACTTCGACGCCGAACGCGCGCGCCTGACGAAGGAAATCGACAAGCTTGCCGGCGAGATCCGCAAGATCGAGGCCAAACTCTCCAACGCCGATTTTCTGGCGCGCGCGCCGGAAGAGGTGGTGGAGGAGCAGAAAGAGCGCCTCGCCGAAGCGGCCGGACGTCGGGTCAGCCTCTCGGAGGCGCTGGCGCGGCTTGCCTGAGGGCGCCGGCTATCTGAGGATCAGGCCCCCGGTGAACCCGGGGGCTTTTTTGTGCGCATCTGCGCCCAGCGCGGCGCCGCGCCATTCCCCACCGTCGTTCGGAATGTGCTCTTTATACAACTTGGATCTGGAACCTGCTTGTGCCCGCACTTCAGCAAACCGGCGCCCCCAAGCCGCCATAAATGAATTGGAAGAATACGCCAGCTGCAAGAACATGATTGTGCTTGGCTTTTTACAGGCAGATTCCGGCAGGGCCCAGCAGATGCGCGTTATGTCGGCGAATTGGCAAGCTGCATACGCTGTGTATTGTGATCCTGCCGCGTCAACCGCACAGGAGATGGCGGCGAAGGCAAAGGTGGAGGCGTGCTCCCGCGTGATGGCAAGGCGATTCCGTCGGGGTACAGGGCCGGACCTGACATGAAGAACGGGAGCGTTGCATCTGCGCGGCGCGCCCTGGCAGGCCGCAGGACAGGGCCTGTTTAATTTCGTGCGACGCGCACGCGTCGGGGTGTGGGAAATGGGCGTTTCTGACTACCGTCACATCATTTGTCTTGGAACGGCCCTCCTGCTCGGCAGCCAGGCGCTTGCCGCTGATCTCCAGCCTCCTGGCGCTTCCGCGCCGTTAGCCATCGCCAATCTCGGGGCCGCGCGCGAACACAACGGCCAGGACAGCGACGCCGACGCGGCGCCGGGCGCAGGGCCGTTTGGCTCTCCCCTGGCGTCATCGTTCGCCGCGGCCGCATCTGGCGCTTCTCCGGGCGCGCCGGTGGTCAGGTTCCGTTCGGAGCGGGACGCATTTCGCACCGGCATTCGCGACTATTATTCCGGTGACAAGGCAAGCGCGGTGCAGGCGCTGGAATATGCCGCGACGCGCGGGCATTCGCCGGCGCAATGGAAGCTGGGCCGCATGTACGCCGAAGGCGACGGCGTGCCTCACGATGATCTGAAAGCCTTCGAGTATTTCTCAAAAGTCGTGGAGGGCAGTGAGGACAACCCGCGCCGCGCCGTCACGCGCTTTATCTCCAATGCCTATGTCGCCCTTGGCGGCTATTATCTGGACGGCATTGCCGGCACTTACGTGCAGAAGGACGAGCGCCGGGCCCGCGAGATGTTTCATCACGCCGCCAGCTATTACGGCGACCCCGACGCCCAGTACAATCTCGCCCGCCTGTGTCTCGCCGGTCAGGGCGGCGCCCGCGACGCCCAGCTCGCCGCGCGCTGGCTGCATCTGGCGGCGGAAAAAAATCATGCGCCCTCGCAGGCCCTGCTCGGCCACCTGTTGCTGACCGGCCAGGGCAATGTCGCACGGCAGACCTCGCGCGGCCTGATGTGGCTGACAATCGCCCGCAACAGCGCCGATCCGCAGAAGGACGCCTGGATCATCGAGATGTATGACCAGGCCATTGCCCTTGCGCCCGAGCGTGACCGCAACGCCGCGCAGGCCACGGCGCAGGCGTATATGGCGCAACGCAGCGGCAGGAACTGACCGCCCGAGCCGGGCAACTTTCGGGTCCGGGGAGAGACGAACTGCCGGCGCATTCGCCAGAACCGGCATCAGCCCGGTCCGGGCCGCCGGAATACTGCCCCCCCAGACACACCAGATCACCCGACGCGACGGCGCCTCGCCGACGCACGCCTGGTCAGGCTCCCATGCGAATCCGGCAACCTCCAGCCGTGGCGACGGCGCCTTATGGGCTCCGGGGCGCGATATCGAGATCGACCGACAGCGGCGCGTGGTCCGATGGCTTCTGCCAGGCGCGGGTTTCCTTGTGGATGACCACGGAGCGAAGCCGGTCAGCGGCGCGGGCCGTCAGCAGGGCGTGATCGATCCGGATGCCGAAATCCCGCTGGAAGGCGCCCGCCTGATAATCCCAGAACGTATAGAGGCCAGGGCTGTCATCGCAGGCCCGCAGGGCGTCGGTCAGACCCAGATTCTGAAATCCCTGATAGCGGGCGCGGCTTTCTGGCTGAAACAGCGCGTCACCGACCCACGCGGCCGGGTCCCTCGCATCGCGAGGCTCCGGGATGACGTTATAATCACCGGCGAAAACAGCGATCTCCTCGGCGGCGACAGAGTCCGCCATATGGCGGCGCAGCCGGTCCATCCACGCCAGCTTGTAGGAAAATTTCTCTGTTCCCAGCGGATTGCCATTGGGCAGATAGATCGAGCCAACCCGCATGGCGCCGCCGTCCACCGATATGACCGCTTCGATATATCGCGACTGCGTATCGGCCTCATCGCCTGGCAGCCCCCGCCGCACGTCTTCCAGCGGATAACGCGAGAGCAGGGCGACCCCATTGAAGGTTTTCTGGCCATGGACAGCGACATTGTAGCCGAGCGCCTCAATGCGCGCCGCCGGAAACGCCTCGTCCATGCATTTGATTTCCTGGAGGCAAAGCACGTCAGGCGCCGCTGTTTGCAGAAACTGCTCCAGGTGCTCCAGGCGCTGGCGGACAGAATTCACGTTCCAGGTGGTGATGCGCATCGTCTTCTCCCCACACGGGGAACGGCGGCGGCCTGATTCCCGAGGTCACACCTTAAAGCAGCGGGCATGAAAAGGGACGGGGCGGAAATCCCGGGCTGGGGATAGTGTCCTTGCGCCAGCAATGAAGGTTTAAGCCTATAAAATAATAATAGTAAATAAAATCAATAATTCGCCGCATTTCCATACCTATATCTTCCGCAAATAATTAGGAATAATTTCTTTAAAGGAAGATGAAATGAATAATTTTGTCCGACATATCCCCGGATATGGCGGCGTCATGCGCGCCATGTCCGGGTTCCCTTTTGGCATGACCTCCATCGTTGCCGGCTTTACGCTGGCGGCGGTCATGACGCCTGCATCCACCGGAGCCGTCGCGCCGTTGCCGTTCCCGGTCATGCCCAGCGGTCACCTGGAACCCCTGGCGATCACCCGCGAGGCAACCGCGCCGGGAAGCATTAGCGCCGGTTCACTCAACCTTCCGGCCAATGTCGCCAGGAGTATCGTCCGGGCCAGCGCCGGCACGGGCGTGGACCTGAAACTGCTGATCGCCGTCGCCAACCGCGAGTCGGCGTTCAGGCCAGAAGCGAAAGCGTCCACGTCGAGCGCCACGGGCCTGTACCAGTTTATCGACAGCACGTGGCTGACGTGCGGATTCCACGGATGATGGGCATCGATTCCACGCGATCGTGGGCATGGATTCCACGGCATCGTGGGCATCGATTCCACGCCTCGGGCAGCCT
>NZ_SLWL01000001.1 GCF_004342915.1 Camelimonas lactis | reverse complement strand
CAGGCTGCCCGAGGCGTGGAATCGATGCCCACGATGCCGTGGAATCCATGCCCACGATCGCGTGGAATCGATGCCCATCATCCGTGGAATCCGCACACGCGCGTCGCCGCGGCGGCCAGCAAGCGTCAGGGCCAGGGCAGCGGCCAGGGTGGCGAGAGCCAGTCCCGCCATCGCCGCCTCGCCCGGTTTCAGCGCGCCGGTGAAAAACACATCATGCATGATCCGGCCTGGCAGCAGGGTGAAGAAACCGGTGATGACCAGCGCGCCAACGTATATGCCCGCCATCGTCCGGCGATGGGCGTTGATGCGGCGCTGCCGCGCCAGGCGCACGCCCCAGGCGAGCGACGCGAGGGTAAGCAGCGACAGCAGGTGAATCGGGCTCCACGCGCCCCAAAGCCGCAATTCATGAATGAAGAACGACGAGCCAGCGACAACAACCATCAATCCGGCCCAGAGCCGGCCGGCGAACCGGTGCCCCGCGTCACCCTTGCGGCGAAACAGGACGGCGCCGCCAAGCAGCAACGCCCCGGCGGCGGCCGCGACATGAAGCTGGATGGCGGGCGAAGCGTTGAGCAGTGGCGACAGTTGCATAAGGGCCTCCAGGATCACGGCCTCTGGGCCGGCGTTGGAAACCGGTGTGCGCAAGGTTAGGATCGCCGCCAACTTTCCTTGCGTGAACTGGCGAAAAACTTCGTGAACGACAACGCCCTGCAATCCACGAAGCGTGAAATGCAACGCGTGCTGGCGTCACGGTCGTTCTGGCTGACCACCCTGGCGGCGGCGATTCTGCTCGGCCTTACCGGGCCATTTGGCACATGGAGCGCCCTGTCCCTGCCGGTGCGGCTGGCGTATTGGGCGTTTGTCGGCGTCGTGACCTACGCGGCCGGCTACGGGCTGGTGACGCTGCTCGCCAATCTGCAGGGGCCAGGACGGACAAAACACCTGGCGTTCTGGGCAGGCTACGGAGCGATCGCCGGCCTGCCAGTCGCCCTGATCGTCTGGGCCCTCAACGCCGGCCTGTTTGGCCGCGCGGCGGCGCCAGCCCTGCCGGAACTCACGGCCATGGTCATGGCGGTGTCAGCCGTCGTCTCGGTGATCGTCGCCCTGCTGGAGCGCCAGACCGGCGCCGCGGCGTCGGCGCAGGCACGACCTCAGCCGGATGCCCCAGTGGAGAACCTGGGGACCGGCACAGCGCCCACATCAGGCGGGCAGACCGCCCGGGCCCCGGAGAGCCAGCCTGACGGGCGGCCGAAAATTCTCGACAGGCTGCCGCCGGAACAGCGCGGCCGGTTGAGTCACATGTCGATGCAGGATCACTACGTGGATGTGCGCACGGATCGGGGCAGCGCCCTGGTGCTGATGCGCTTTTCAGACGCGATCGCCGAAACCGCCGGGGTTGACGGCCTGCAGATACACCGCTCGCACTGGGTGGCCCTCGCCATGGCGGAGGGGCCAGCGCGCATCAACGGCAAGCCTGCCGTTCGCATGCGGGACGGTTCGGTCCTGCCAGTCAGCCGCAGTTATATCGACGCGGCGCGGACGGCGGGACTGGTCTGAACCGGGGTCAGCCCTCCCGGGCGGGACGCGACCGGGGCCGCGCCTCAGTGAGCAGCCGCGCGTTGCGGGACCGCGGGGCTGGAAGCCCTGACAAGCGAACTGAAAGCAGCCGGCTCCCGGCCGCAGCGCCTCACGCGCCGGAAAATTGTCACGGCGCGGGCCGTTTCCGCGCCGGCCGCCGCTTATTCGTCCTCGAGGTCGGTGTCGAGGATCGCCATCTGGAAGCTGTAGCTCCGGTCGCCATCCTCATCGTCGAGGAACAGCACGCCGACGAATTCTTCCCCCACGAAAACCTCGGCGGAATCCTTCTTGCGCGGACGGGCGGTCACGCGAATGGCGGCGTTGCCGAACGTCCTGCGCAGGTAACGCTCGACCTTGGCGATTTCGGTTTTATCCAACGGGATTCTCCATGGCGTGGTCGCGGTGATCCGGGGCCGCTGATGCGCCGGACAGACAGGAGGCGCATCCGGGGAGACGCTCCAGGGCGTCTGACATACACCGCCGCGACCCGCCGCGACACCCCATCTGTCGTCATCGGCGCATTTTCAGCGGCGCGCGGCCCGCGACCAGCAGGAACTCCCCGATACAACAGCAGGATGGCGCCGGTTTTCACCCGGCTCCACAGGCTGTCGAACAGCGGGGATGATCCTGTGTTACCCAGCCGCAACAATCGCCGGGGCAGGGAAAACGTCCCGTCCCGCCATGTCAGGAGACGTCCCCTCGGCGTCAGATGGTGTAGTCCGTCGCCCAGTCAGCAAGAATCTGGTCCATGCTGCGCGCCGGTTCGGCGCAGCCGGCCGGCCCCACCACCTTGGCCGGCACGCCCGCCACGGTCATGTTGCGCGGCACCGCGTGCAGCACCACCGAGCCAGCTGCGATGCGGGCGCACTGGCCCACCTCGATATTGCCGAGCACCTTGGCCCCGGCGCCGAGCAGCACGCCGGCGCGAATCTTGGGGTGCCGGTCCCCGCGCTCCTTGCCGGTGCCGCCCAGCGTCACGTCCTGCAGGATCGAGACATTGTCCTCGACCACCGCCGTCTGCCCCACCACAAGGCCAGTGGCGTGATCAAGAAACACGCCCTTGCCAATGACGGCGCCGGGATTGATGTCGGTCTGGAACACTTCGGACGAGCGGCTCTGCAACATCAGGGCGAAGTCTTTCCGCCCCTTGTCCCACAGCCAGTGCGCCAGACGGTGGGTCTGGATGGCGTGGAACCCCTTGAAATACAACACTGGCTCGATGAACCGCACCGCGGCCGGATCGCGGTCAATCACCGCCGCCAGATCGGCGCGAATGGCCTGGGCGATGGACGCATCGGAATCGAGCGCCATGGCGTAGGCGCGCACGATCGCCTCCTCGCCAAGCAGGCGATGACCGAGGCGCGAGGCCACCCGGTGCACAATCGCCATCTCCAGCGAGGCGTGGTCCAGAATGGTGGCGCAGATCAGCGGCTCCATGTCCGGCTCGCGCGCAACGGCCGCTTCGGCCTCGTTGCGGACATGTGTCCAGACGGGATCAAGCGGCGTGACCTTGTCCAGCGCCCTGCTATCATCGCGCATCGTCGCAAGCGCCATCTGACTGACTCCCATCTGGCGAATATCCTGAAGCCAATTTCCGCAACCGGCAGGGGCTCAGGGGTGGGCAGCTTTAGCACGGAATGATAGCAGAACGGCAAAAATCCGCACCGGTTCCGGAACAGGCAATGAAATCATTCTCCCCGAAGTCATTCTCCTCCCCCACGCCCCGCCTGATCGCGGAAGCTTCTGACGGCGTCGGCGTCATCAGCATCAACAATCCGGAAAAGCGCAACGCGCTTGATCTGGCCATGTGGCGCGCCCTGCCCCAGCTCATAGCCGCCATGGCGACCGATGACGCCGTGCGGGTCATCGTGCTGCGCGGCGTCGGCGACAGCCCCTTCGCCTCCGGCGCCGATATCAGCGAATTCCGCACGTTGCGCGCCAGCGCCGCCGGCGGCAAGGCGTATGAGGAGTCGAACGAGGAGGCTTTCGCCGCCATCGCCGCCTGCCCGGTTCCGGTCATCGCCATGATGCGCGGTTTCTGCATGGGCGGCGGCGTTGGCATCGCCGCCGCCTGCGATCTGCGCGTGGCGGCGCAGGGCACGGTGTTCGGCGTGCCGGCAGCCCGCCTCGGCGTCGGCTACCCGCCAAAGGCCATGCGTCTTGTGGTGGCGGCGTTCGGCGACGCGGTGGCGCGCGACCTGTTCTTCACCGCCCGCCGCCTTGACGCCGCCGAAGCCAAGGCCCTGGGCGCCCTGCACCGCCTGTGGCCGGACGCCGACCTGGAAGCGGAAACCATGGCCATGGCCCGGGCCATCGCCGGCAATGCGCCGCTGGCCATGCGCTCGGCCAAGGCGTCGATCGCCGCCGCCAGCGGCCTGCCGGGCTCGGTGTCGGAAGCTGAACTCCTGGCCCTTGCCGGCGCCTGCTTCGACAGCGACGATTACGCGGAAGGCCGCGACGCTTTCCTGGAAAAACGTCAGCCCCAATTCCAGGGCCGGTAAGCCGGCGCCTGCGAACCCGGGTTCGCGGCCCGGTGAAAACGCCCCGGGGGTTTCATTGGCCAGAAGCTGCGGGCGCGGCGGGCGCCAGCGCGCGCCCCTGCCGGGGCTCGCATAGGGGCGATCAGTCGTGTGCAGTCGCCGGGGCCAGATCGACCAGCCGCAGTTCGGCCTGGTCGCGGCCGCCCCAGCTGTTGATGGTCAGCGCGCCGGCCACATGCACCTGCTGGCCCTCGTGGGCGAGCAGGGCGTCGCCCAGGGGCTGGCCCACGGCGCGGAACGCCACGCCGCCGATCTGCGCGCCATCGCCAGCCTTCAGCCGGTAGCGCAGATGCGCCGCGCCGACCGGCCGCACCTCCACCAGCCGGTGGCGCGGCAGGGCGAAGGTCGGCTCGGGGTTGCCCGCGCCATAGGGCCCCGCCCGCTCCAGCATGGCGATGAGCTCCGGCTGCGCCCCGCCGGCGGCCAGCGACCCGTCCAGCAGCAGTTCGGCCGCATGGGCGCCGACATCCTGGTCGGCCAGGGCCATTTCCAGGAATGCGGAGAACTCCGCCATCTGTCCTGGCGCCAGGGTGACGCCGGCGGCCATGGCGTGGCCGCCGCCCTTCACCGCCACGCCGCTGTCCACCGCCCGCCGCACCAGCCGGCCAAGATCGATCCCGGGCACGGAGCGGCCGGAGCCGGTGGCCACCCCATCCTCACGCACGGCGAAAGCGAACGCTGGCCGGGCAAACCGCTCCTTCAGCCGCGAGGCAATGAGGCCGACGACGCCCGGGTGCCACTCCGCCGAAGCCAGCGCCAGGGCGCCCTGATCCGGGTTCGCCATCAATTGCCGGTCGGCCCCGGCCGTCGCTTCCTCCACCGCCAGTTGCTCGATCGCCTGGCGCTGGCGGTTCAGCTCATCCAGCTCCATGGCGATGCGGGCGGCCTCGGCGGCGTCGGCGGTCATCATCAGCCGCGCGCCCAGCGCCGCATCGCCGATGCGCCCGCCGGCATTGATGCGCGGCCCCACCAGAAAGCCCATGTGCCAGGCGGCGGGCGGTCCCTTCAGATTGGCCACGTCGAGCAGCGCCGTCAGGCCGGGCCGGCGGCGCTGGCGCATCAGTTGCAGGCCCTGACGCACGAAGGCGCGGTTGAGGCCAACCAGCGGCGCCACGTCCGCCACCGTCGCCAGCGCCACCAGATCGAGCCCGGCGAGCAGATCCGGCGCCTGGCGGCCCTGCCAGTAACCCGCCTCGCGCAAAATCCGGTTCACCGCCACCAGGGTCAGCAGCACCACGCCGGCGGCGCACAGGTAACCGAGGCCAGAGAGATCGTCCTGGCGGTTGGGGTTCACCAGCGCCGTCACCTGCGGCAGCGTTTCTGGCGCCTGGTGGTGATCGAGCACCACCACGTCAAAGCCGACGCGGCGCGCGGTTTCGAACGCCTCATGGCTGGCCGTGCCGCAATCCACCGTCACCAGCAGGCTGGCGCCCTCGCTGCGCAGAAATGCGATGGCCTGGCTGTTGGGGCCGTAACCTTCCGTGATGCGGTCAGGAATATGCACGGCGTAAGGAGCGCCGCAGAACGCCAGGAAATCGCCCAGCAGGGCCGATGAGCAGGCGCCGTCCACGTCATAATCGCCGAAGATGGCGACGCGCTCGCGCCGGCGGATGGCGTCGGCGATGCGGGCCGCCGCCCTGTCCATGTCCCGCAGCACCAGGGGGTCCGGCATCAGGTCGCGCAGCTTCGGCTCCAGAAAGCCGGCGGCGTCGGCAAGCTGGACCTGACGACCGGCCAGCACCCGCGACAGCGCGTCCGGCAACCCATGGGTCTGGGCCAGCGCCAGGGCCAGCTGCTCGTCCGGTCCGGCGCAGCGGCTGCGCCATGTCCGCCCCAGCGCCGAACGCCGCACGCCCAGCACAACCGCATCCGCTGCTTCACGCCCGGCGGTGGCGCAATCGCCGCTGCCCATCATGCACACTTCCCATGCGCGCCCTGCTTTCAATCAGGACGCAATCGTTTTCCGGTACTGGATAAAACCGGCGTTCTCCGCCACCGCGTCATACAACTGGCGCGCCGTGGCGTTGCTCTCGTGGGTGAGCCAGTAGACCCGCGTCGCCCCCGCCGCCTGCGCCGCGGCGTAGACGGCTTCGATGAGGGCCCGGCCGACGCCGCGGCCGCGCGCTTCCGGCGCGGTGAACAGGTCCTCCAGATAGCAATAGCTGGAGGCGGTCCACGTCGCCCGGTGAAACACGTAATTGACGATGCCCCATATCGCGCCGTCGGCTTCAGCCACCAGGCAATGCACCGGCTCGGCCGCGTCCAGCAGCCGCCGCCAGGTCAGATCCGTGACATCTGGCGGCAAGTCGGTCTGGTAGAACGCCAGATAGCCGGCCCACAGGGCGCGCCAGCTGGCTTCGTCGTGCGCGGCCACGGATCTTGTGCGAATCTGCATGTAGGCCTCCCCTGCGCCCGACAGCATGCCGCCTGTCCCGACCTGAATCAAAAGGGGCGCCGCAGCGCCCCTTGTCCGCTCCGGCGCGCCGGATCTCAGGCTTCCATGTGGAACTTGCCGAGATCGCGATGCTCGGCGGTGATGCGGCGCACGGTGCCGGTGATCGAGCGGTAGACGATGGTCTCGGTCTCGATCACATCCTTGCCGAAGCGCACGCCCTTCAGCAGCGCGCCGTCGGTGACGCCGGTGGCGGCCACGATCACGTCGCCGCTGGCCAGGTCCTTCATGTCGTAGATGCGGTCCGGGTCGGTCACGCCCATGCCGCGGGCGCGCTCGCGCTTCTCCTCGGTGTCGAGGATCAGGCGGCCCTGCATCTGGCCGCCGATGCAGCGCAGGGCGCCGGCGGCGAGCACGCCTTCAGGCGCGGCGCCAATGCCCATGTAGATGTCGATGCCGGTTTCTTCCGGGTTGGCGGTGTAGATGATGCCGGCGACATCGCCGTCCGAGATCAGGCGCACGGCGGCGCCGGTGCTGCGGATGGCGGCGATCAGGTCGGCGTGGCGCGGACGGTCCAGCACCAGGGCGGTGATTTCGGACGGCGCGACGCCCTTGGCCTGCGCCAGGTTACGGATGTTGTCCTCGGGCTTCGCGTCGATGTGCACGACGCCCTGCGGATAGCCGGGGCCGATGGCGATCTTCTGCATGTAGACGTCGGGGGCCGCCAGCAGCGTGCCGCCTTCCGCCATGGCCATCACGGCGATCGAGCCGGGCATGTCCTTGGCGCACAGGGTGGTGCCTTCCAGCGGGTCGACGGCGATGTCGACCTTCGGGCCGTTGGTGTTGCCCACCTTCTCGCCGATGAACAGCATCGGCGCCTCATCGCGCTCACCTTCGCCGATCACCACCGTGCCGTCGATCGGCAGGCGGTTCAGCTCACGGCGCATGGCGTCGACGGCGGCCTGGTCGGCGGCCTTTTCATTACCATGGCCGCGCAGGCGGGCGGCGGCGACAGCGGCGCGCTCGGTCACGCGCACCAGCTCCATGGTCAGGATGCGCTCGATCAGTTTGCCCTGCGGAACGGTAATGTCGCTGCTCATGTCGTGATCTTCCCTGTCTCGTCTCGTGCGGCCGGCGCCTTTGCGGGAAGGCGCGCTGGGCCGCCGTCAGTTGCGCTCGATGCGGATAACCTGGGGCGACGAGCCGACGAAACCATCGGCGACCGCCTTCTGGAGCGCGCCGCGCACGGCGTCCTCCGTCGTATCATAGGTGATGAGGATGACGGGAACCTTGGCGCCCGACCGTCCGGTGGGATCGCGTTCGGCCGCCTTTGGCGAGCGGCGCTGCACGATGGACTCCAGCGAAATGCCGGCCTCGGCCATGCGCGACACCACCGAAGCGGCGGCGCCCGGCTTGTCCAGCAGGTTGACGCGCACATAGTAGCCGCCGGGATGATCCTTCACCGGCGCCCGCTCCATGTGCTGCAGATCGCCAGCCGGCGCGGCGAACACCGGGCCGCGACTGCCCGCCTGGGCGATGTCGACGATATCGGCGATCACCGAGGAGGCGGTGGCGTCGCCGCCGGCGCCAGGGCCCACCAGGGTCAGCTCACCGACCGCATTGGCGTCGATATTGACCGCGTTGGTGACGCCCATCACCCGCGCCAGCGGCTGGGTTTTCTCGACCATGGTCGGGCAGACGCGCTGCTCGACGCCATCGGCGGTGCGCACGGCCACGCCCAGCAACTTGATGCGATAGCCGAGGCGGTTGGCCATGCGGATGTCGATCTGCTTGATGGAGCGGATGCCCTCCACCCGCACGGCGTCGGCGTCGATGCGGCCGCCAAAGGCGAGGCTGGCGAGGATCGCCAGCTTGTGGGCGGTGTCGTGCCCATCCACGTCGAAGGTGGGATCGGCTTCGGCGTAACCGAGCTTCTGCGCCTCGGCGAGGCACTTCTCGAACGACAGGTTGTCCTGCTCCATCCGGCTGAGGATGTAATTACAGGTGCCGTTCAGGATGCCGGCGATCTGGGTGATCTCGTTGCCGACCAGCGACTCGCGCACGGTCTTGATCACCGGGATGCCGCCCGCCACCGCCGCCTCGAAGGCCAGCGCCGCGCCGCGTCGCTCGGCCTCCACGGCCAAGTCCATGCCGTGCGCGGCCAACAACGCCTTGTTGGCGGTGACCACATGCACGCCGCGCGCCAGGGCGGCTTCCACCGTGGCTTTCGCGGGCCCATCAGAGCCGCCAATGAGTTCGACCACGCAGTCGACCTCCGCCTCCCGGGCCAGGGCGACCGGATCGTCAAACCACGTGTACCCGGACAGGTCGACGCCGCGATCACGCGTGCGGTCGCGCGCCGAAACCGCCACCACATCAATGGGACGGCCCGCAACGAGGCCCAGCGCCGCCCGGCGCTGCGCCAGCAGTCGAAGCAACGACGCGCCCACGGTGCCGAGGCCCGCGACGCCAATCCGGAGAGGAGTCTTCATAATGGTGCGGATCGCATGGCCCATCGCATCCTGTCAATCGACAGAACGTCCCGCAGACGCCGTTGCACGGAAGACGGGCAAAAGAAACCAGGCCGGCAGGAGGCTGCCCGGAGCATCAGCGGCAGGAGGTGTAACGCGGCGCCATGGCGCCGCGCCGGCTCGCGGATGGCGAAGCGGTTCCGGTCGGAAAGCCACCCGCATGATGGGCCTGAAGCCTCCGGCGGCGCGCAGCCCGGTCACCCCGGGGCGCGCGCCATCATACGAAAATGGCGCGCCCTGATCCAGGCGCGCCGTGGTGAGCATACCCCTCTGATTGGGGACGCTGTTCCGGCCGATGTCAGCCGAACAGCAGCACGTCTTCCAGCGAGCACTGCTTCGCCGACGTTTCCGCAGGCTGGTGAGCGGCAGGCTCAGAAGCGGCGGGCGTCGCCGCCGGCGCGAACGGTCGGGCCGCCTTCGGCGCGGCGCGCTTCGCCGCCGGACGGGGCGTGCTGGCCGTCGGCATGGCCGCCATCATCTGGGCCGGGGAAGCAGCCTGGGCGGAGCCGGCCTGCTGCTGGCCCGACGCATTGACCAGCGCCGTGTACTGCGCCTCTGGCATCACCACGAGCCGCTCGCCGGTGAGGGCGACGATCGTACGAACCTGAGCCTGCATTGTACCTGTCCTCTATACGTCCACGGCGTTGTCCGCCGGGGCTCAAAAACCACGAATGCCGTAGCGGAATAAGTGCGCATCCGCACGCCCCGCCAACTCCGCCAGCAGTGTTGCCGGGCGGGAGTTAATCAAAATGGAATCCGTCGCTGGCTTCGCCCCGGTTATCACCGCTATCCGCGTCGCCGTCGTCTTCCACCGTCCCGGATCTCCGCGTGCCCGCGAGGATCGCAACGCCCGCCCGGTTCCCCTGAAACGGAGGACCTGCAACGGCTCGCCGCCGGAACCCTTTCAGTTCTAAGCTGGATCAGGGCCTTTCCGTGACAGCGATCAGGCAACAAGAAGATATGCGAATGCAATATAACCTTTGACTAATGACGTGTTAATTTTGCCATCGGGAAAGAAATATTCTGTAATAATTTTTGAACAACCTGGCCGGGCCAGCCCCGCCGAACGGCGCCCCACCCCCCAGGACGGATGCGCAGGCCACGGACGCCGCCGCCCGCCGGCGCCTCACAGCAGGACAAAAATCCGTGAAAATACTTTAAAATCAATATATTGCAGCATGTCCAACCTGAAGAGCCCAGCCGCTGACCATCGCCCGGACCATCTGGCGCGCCAGCCATCGCCGCGCCCCCGGGCAGGCGATCCTTCCGGCGGCGCCCTCCTCCCAAAGTTGGATAGCCCTGCCCCCAAAGCCATCGCGGCCCGACCGGAGATCCGGTCGGGCCGCGACAATCTGGACTGTGGACTGGCCAGTCTCAGCCCCTCCCCGGCGCGTCAGCCGGCCTTGTTCAGCGGCACGACGTTATGCAGGTTATTTTCCGCCGCATCGAAGAACTTGCGGACATTACGCGCCGCCTGGCGGATGCGCTGCTCATTCTCGACAATGGCGATGCGCACGTGATCATCGCCATACTCGCCAAACCCGATGCCCGGCGCCACGGCGACAGACGCGTGCTCCACCAGCAGCTTGGAGAACTCCAGCGAGCCGAGGTGCTGGAACTTCTCCGGGATCGGCACCCAGGCGAACATCGACGCGGTTGGAACCGGGATCTGCCAGCCCGCCCGACCGAACGATTCCACCAGCGCGTCGCGACGCTTGCGGTAGATGTCGCGCATCTCACGGATGCAGTCGTCGGGACCGTTCAGCGCCGTGGTCGCCGCCACCTGGATCGGCGTGTAGGCGCCATAGTCCAGGTAGGATTTCACCCGCGTCAGCGCCGTGATCAGCCGCTCGTTGCCGACGGCGAAGCCCATGCGCCAGCCGGCCATGGAGAAGGTCTTGGACATGGAGGTGAACTCCACCGTCACGTCCATGGCCCCGTCCACCTCCAGCACGGACGGCGGCGGATTGTTATCGTCGAAATAGACTTCTGAATAGGCCAGATCCGACAGCACGATCAGTTCATGCTTTTTGGCGAAGGCGATCAGATCCTTGTAGAAATCCAGCGACGCCACATAGGCGGTCGGGTTCGAGGGATAGCACACCACCACGGCGATCGGCTTCGGAATGGAGTGCTGCACCGCGCGCTCCAGCGCCGGAAAGAACGCCGGCGTCGGCTCGGCCGGAACCGAGCGGATGACGCCGCCGGCCATCAGAAAGCCGAAGGCATGGATCGGATAGCTCGGATTTGGCACCAGCACCACGTCGCCAGGGGCGGTGATGGCCTGGGCCATGTTGGCGAAGCCCTCCTTCGAACCCAGCGTGGCGACCACCTGGGTTTCCGGGTTCAGGGTGACGCCAAAGCGGCGCTTGTAATAGGCCGCCTGGGCCCGGCGCAGACCCGGAATGCCCTTGGAGGCGGAATAACGGTCGGTGCGGGGTTTGCCGATGGTTTCGACCAGCTTGTCGATCACATGCTTCGGCGTCGGCAGGTCCGGGTTACCCATGCCGAGGTCGATGATGTCCGCGCCCTGCGCGCGTGCTGCTGCCTTGGACCGGTTGACCTGTTCGAAAACGTAAGGGGGCAAGCGCTTGATGCGATGAAAATCGGTCATTGGTCCCAGGTCCCTATATCGGTCCTTTTCACGCGCCGGACAACGGTTCTGTCTGAGGGCTACAGGCGCGGAAGCTGTCGTGTGTAGCAAATCGCCAGCGCGGCGCCAGCAGTTTTGCGACGCGGGCAATTATTTCCGCCACAAGGGCATTTTGAAGACTGTATACGAAACCGGCCGTTCTGGCGAAAACACCCGGCGCGACGTCGGGACGCGCCGCTCACGGAAAGCCAGCGCACTCCCTGGCTGGCGAACGGCGGAACCCCAGAGGCGCCAGCCCGTGGAGAGCCGGTTTCGCGGCCTCACTCGGCGGTTGCCGGCTCCGGCGGCGGCGCCTTGGCCGGGGTCGGCGCGGGGGTCTTGCCCGCCGCCTGCGCCTCGGCGCCCGCCGCGGCGTTGCTGGAGCGCGTCGCCTCCAAGCTCTTCTCCAGCGCCTTCACGTCATCGGGTTTGCGCGGCTCGCTGGGCCGCGCCGGAAGATCACGGGGAATCTTCATGTAAGCGGCGTCAGGCCGGCGCGCCGCGCCAACGAAATCGGCCGGCGGCGGCGTATCGGTGGCGAAACCCACCATCTTGGCCGCCGACTTCCCGGCCGAACAGCCGCCCAGCGCCACGGCGCCGGCGACAAGCGCCGCGCAGGCGACGGCGGCATGGCCCACAGGACGCGCCTGGCGACGGATCTGGCGGTGATTCATGATGCGCATGGTTGCACGATACGCCCTGATTGCTGCCACGGGAACACGCGGGCGCCAGGGCGCCCGAACTGTCCTTAACAGCCAGTCATCAACAGAAGGTTCTGCACGGCGGCGCCCGAGGCGCCCTTGCCCAGGTTGTCGAGGCGCGCCACCAGCACCGCCTGCCGCGCCGCCTCATGGGCGAACACGAACAGTTGCAGCCTGTTGGTGTCGTTGAGCGCCTCCGGCTCCACCCGCCCGGCGCGGATCGCCGGATCATCCAGCGCCATCACCTCGACCTCGCCGCCCGCCGGATACCAGTCGGCCAGCGCCCTGTGCAGGTCTGCCGCCGTGGGCTTTCCCGGCAGGTCGTCCAGATGCAGCGGAACCGACACCAGCATGCCCTGACGGAAATTGCCAACCGACGGCACGAACACCGGCCGCCGGCCGAGCCTGCCGTATTGCTGCAACTCCGGCAGGTGCTTGTGCGCCAGCGACAGGCCGTACAGCTCGAAGTTCGGCGCTGTCCCGTTCTCATAGGCTTCGATCATCGCCTTGCCGCCGCCGGAATAGCCGCTGACCGCGTTGACCGAGATCGCCGTGTCCGGGCCGATATGCCCCGCCTCAACCAGCGGCCGCAGCAGGGCGACGCCGCCCGTCGGATAACAGCCGGGATTGGCGACGAAACGGGCTTTGGCGATGGCGTCAGCCTGCCCGGGGGCCAGCTCGGCAAAACCATAAACCCAGCCGGGAGCGACCCGGTGCGCCGTCGAGGCGTCCAGCACCTTCGGGCCCCTGTCGCCCAGACCTTCAACCAGCGCCACGGTCTCCTTCGCCGCGTCGTCGGGCAGGCAGAGGATCACCACGTCGACTTCCGACAGCAGCTTCCGTTTGGCCTCCACGTCCTTGCGCTGTTCATGCGGAATGCTGCGCAGCGCGATCTGCGGCAGGCCGGCCAGCCGCTCGCGGATGCCAAGGCCGGTGGTGCCCGCCTCGCCGTCGATGAACACCACCGCGCGGCGCGCGCCGGCGCCTGTTGTGGCGGGGGTGCTGCTGGCCTTGGTGCTCATGGGATCACTCCTGTCGTGCGACAACGCTGTCGCCGCCACGCGGTACTCCAACCACGTGTAAAAACCAATACGGTCAGAATGCAACCGGATGATGCACCCTGATCCGGGCCACATATGCAAAAAGGGCGGCCTGTGGGCCGCCCTTCCTGAAATCGCGTAACCACGCCCTGTCGGGCTGCGGCCGCCCGATCAGCGCTTCGAGAACTGGAAGCTGCGACGCGCCTTGGCGCGGCCGTACTTCTTGCGCTCGACGACGCGGCTGTCGCGGGTCAGGAAGCCTTCCTTCTTCAGGATGGCGCGCAGCTCCGGCTCGAAATAGGTCAGGGCCTTGGACAGGCCGTGGCGCACGGCGCCAGCCTGGCCGGACAGACCGCCGCCAGCGACGGTGACCGTGACGTCGAACTGGTCGACGCGATTGGTCAGCTCGAGCGGCTGGTTCAGGATCATGCGCAGCACCGGACGGGCGAAGTAAACTTCAACCGGGCGCTCGTTGATGACGATCTTGCCGGAACCCGGCTTGATGTACACGCGGGCCACGGCGTCCTTGCGCTTGCCGGTGGCGTAAGCGCGATTCAGGGCGTCGACCTTGCGGACATGCACGGGAGCTTCATTGGCGACGGCGGCGTTGGCCTGGCCAAGATCTGCGAGGCTCTGGAGGGTTTCAGCCATGATCAGGCGCTCCTCGAGTTCTTGGAATTGAGGGCGGCGACGTCCAGAGCTTCAGGCTGCTGGGCGGCGTGCGGGTGCTCGGCGCCGCCATAGACGCGGAGGTTGCCGAGGATCTGGCGGAACAGCGGGCCGCGCGGCAGCATGCGCTCGACGGCCTTCTCGACGACGCGCTCGGGGAAGCGGCCTTCGAGAATGAACTTCGCGGTGCGTTCCTTGATGCCGCCTGGATGGCCGGTGTGGTGGTAGTACACCTTGTTCTCGTACTTGCGGCCGGTCAGCACCACCTTGTCGGCGTTGATGACGATGACATTGTCGCCGCAGTCAACGTGGGGGGTGTAGGTGGGCTTGTGCTTGCCGCGCAGGCGCATGGCGATGATCGAAGCGAGGCGACCGACGACCAGACCTTCGGCGTCGATGAGCACCCACTTCTTTTCAACGTCGGCCGGCTTTGCCGAGTAGGTTTTCATGGATCTTGTCTCAACTTTCGCGGGACCTCGCGGCCCCTGACGATTGACGCGCGGAACTGGCGTGAAGCTGATGGAGCGCCATCAACTCCGGCCATCCGCGCGGGTTGGCTGGCGTTTAACCTGCGCGCCGCAAGGCGTCAAGCGACGCAAAAATGCATGAATTTAAAAATATCATTATAATTCAACATGTTATTTCATAAGGTATTATAATACCGCAATTTTGTTTCTGAACTGCCCGTCGCCATGGCCGTCCTGGCGTCCTGTCTTCCTGGCGTCCTGTCGCGGCGAAAACGCGGGCGCGAGCGGTCCGGACGCCCCGAAATGGCCAATGGGGCAGAATTCCATCATAACCCGCCGGAATCCTGCTCCTTGCCTTTGATATGGTGGGGTTGCCGGCGCGGATATGCGCAACCCTGCGCGAAGCCGCCCCCACCAGCGGCGCCTTACCGCGGCGGAATCGAATAGGTGCCGGTGGCGTGGCAGACCACATCGTCTTCGCCGTCAGAACGAATGAACACGTCGCCCACCGCCAGCCGCTTGCCCAGCTTCAGCAGCCGGCACTCGGCGATCAGGTCCTTCTGCGCCGGCTTGCGCAGGAAGTTGAACGACAGGTTGGTGGTCACCGCCAGCGTCACCGGGCCAACCGAGCCCATGATCGCCGCATATAACGCCAGGTCCGCCAGGCCCATCATGGTCGGTCCCGATATGGTGCCGCCGGGGCGCAGCTGGGAGGGATCGTAAATGCTGCGCACCGTGGCGGTGAGATAGCCCACATCCTCGATCCTGCGGGAATTCGTCCCGTCCCACATTTCCGGGAATTCCCGGCGCAGCGTCGCTTCCAGTTGCTCGCGGGTCATGACCGCCGCAGGCGTGATCGGTGCTCCCATTTACCCTTGTTCCTTATGTTGTCAGGCGCCATACCTTGTCGCCTATTCGCTCCCGCCCCGCAATCGCGCCGGGTTCAGCGGGAGCGCGCCCTCGCCGGCGCCGGCGTTTGCCGCTTTCCGGGAGCCAGCTTTTCTGGCGCCCGCGCGCCACGCCGGCGCGACGCCATACGTTCGTGGAGCAGCAGACATGACCGCCCCCTCCCCAGCCCCTGTCGCAACTGCGGACGCGCCAATGGTCCAGCGCGCGGATCATGACGGCTTCGCCGTGCTCACCCTGAACCGGCCGGCGAGCCGCAACGCCCTGTCCGATGCGATGATCGCCGCCCTCCAGAAAGAGCTGGACGCCATCGCCACTGACGCCAGCCTGCGCGCCGTGGTCATCGCCGCCCACGGCCCGGCGTTCTGCGCCGGCCACGACCTCAAGGAAATTACCGGCCATCGCGACGACGCCGACCGCGGCCGGCGTTTCTTCGCCGACCTGATGGCGCGCTGCTCGGCCATGATGCAGACCATCGTCGCCCTGCCCGTTCCGGTGATCGCCGCCGTCGAGGGCGTCGCGACCGCCGCCGGCTGCCAGCTGGTCGCCAGTTGCGACCTGGCCGTGGCCGGCGCCGGCGCCCGCTTCGCCACGCCAGGGGTCAATATCGGCCTGTTCTGCTCGACGCCGATGGTGGCCCTGTCGCGCAATGTCTCGCGCAAGCACGCCATGGAGATGTTGCTGACCGGCGAGATGATCGGCGCCGAAGACGCCGCCCGCATGGGCCTGGTCAATCAGGTCGCCCCTGCCGGAGAGGCGCTTGACGGCGCCTGCGCCTTCGCCGCCCGCATCGCCGCCAAGTCGCGCCTCACCCTGCGCACCGGCAAGCAGGCGTTTTACGAGCAGCTCGAAATGGGCCTCGCCGACGCCTACGACTACGCCGCCCGCGTCATGGTGGAGAACATGATGGCCCGCGACGCCGAGGAAGGCATTGGCGCCTTCGTCGAAAAGCGCCAGCCGGTGTGGCAGGAGGCGTAAACGGCGTCACGGCTGTTTCGGCGGCAGCGCCATCACATGGGCCATGGCGGTCGACAGCAGGCGCTGGCGCACATCGCCGTCGCGCCAGGCGTCCTCTCCGGCCAGCACCCAGCCGCCCATGCGCCGCGCGCCGGCGCCCATCGGCCCGACGCCCGGCAGCGCCAGCATCTCCGCCTCCGCCGCCTTGCCGACCCGCGCCATCAGTCCAGGCTTGATGGCGGCGCAGAGCATGTTGCCCTCGACCATCCACGCCAGGCCGCCGAACATGCGTTTTTCGCCAAGCCATGGCAGCCCGTCGAGCGCGGCGCGAATGTGGCGTTCAAGCTCCGGATCCCACGCCATCGCCTCTCCCCTGTCCGCCAGTCCGTATGATCAGGTGATCAGCGTTCGCCGCTATATTCCCGGCGCCGGCGCTCCAGCTCCTGGCTGTAGCGGCGCAGGGCGTAGGCTTCCGTGACATAACCCAGCACCCGGCGCGACAGGGGATCGTCCACCACCGGCAGGGTTTCGGTTTCCGCCCGCTCGAAAGCCTCCAGCACCTTCTCGACGCCCTGGCGCGGCGTCAGGAAAGCGTTGGGCGCGTGGCGCAGGTCCCGGACCAGGCTGATGGCGGCGATGCTGTCGTAGTCCGTGGCGTGCGCTTCTGGCACATAGACCACGCCGGCGTAGGCTCCGGCTTCGTCGGTGAGGAACACCTGGGCGGTGGAATCGATCGGGAACCGCTTGCGGAACGCCGCGATGGTCATGGTCTCGGCGGCGGTGCGCGCCTCGCGGCGCATCAGCTTCACCACCGTCAGATCACGCGCCCAGCCCACATCCATGGCGCTGCGGATGGTCTCGCCGCGCAGGTGCAGGCGCCAGGTGGAGAATGAATAGCCGAAGGTGCGGCGCACCAGCACCGTCGCCACGATCACCGACATCAGCACGGCGCTGGTCATCGACAGGTCGCCGGTCATGCCCAGCACCAGGAAGGTCATGGTCAGCGGCGCGCCGATCACCGCCGCCGCCAGCGAGGCCATGCCGACCAGCACATAGACCACGCGGTCGCTGGCCAGGTGCGGCGCCAGGGCGAAATAGCTTTCGCCCACCAGGCCGCCGAACAGCACGCCGGTGAACAGCGAGGTAAAGAACAGGCCGCCGCGAAACCCCGAGCCGACCGAGATCGACGCCGCCAGCATCTTGCCCACCAGCAGAAACAGCAGCAGCCCGACGCCATGCGCCGAACTGAAATAGACCTCCATGCCGCCGTGGCCGGCGCCGAGCACCGCCGGCGAGCCCAGCGCCAGCAGGCCAACGAACAGGCCGCCGATCGCCGGTCGCGCCCAGCGCGGCGCGTTGAGCCGCACGAAGCCGGATTCCACCGTGGTGGCGGTTTTCATCAGCCCGACGCCCAGCCCGGCCGCCACGCATCCCATGGCGACGAAGATGACGTAGTCGCCGCCCGAGAACGACAGCGAGCCAACCAGCGGCGCGTGCGGCGAGGTGGTCAACAGCTCATGGACCAGGTTGGCCACCAGGGCGGCGACCATCACCGGAGCCAGCGTCGCCACGCTATAGCCGGCCAGCACCAGCTCGAAGGCATAGAAGGCGCCGGCAAGCGGCGCGTTGAAGGCAGCGGCGATGGCGGCGGCGGCGCCGCAGCCAACCAGGGTGCGCACATCGACGCGGCGCAGGCGCAGCGCCCCCGCCAGCCATGAGGCCGCGCCCGAGGCGGACTGGGTGTAACCGGCCTCAAGGCCAACCGAGGCGCCAGAGCCGCATGAGAGCACCGTGCCGCCCGTCAGCAGCAGGGAGTCGGTCAGCGACATGCGCCCGCCGTAAAGCGCGTTGGCCTCGATGGGGTCCACGGCCTCGCGCTTGCGCCAGGCGCGGATGCCAATGGTGGTCAGGCCAACCACCAGCCCGCCAAGCAGTGGCCCCAGCACCGTCCGCCACGGGTCCAGCGTCTCCTGGGCGCTGAGCCGCTCGCCGGAGGGCAGCGCATAGATGAGTTCGTGCATCCACTGCGCCAGCGCATTGATGCCGAACACGCCGACGCCGGCCACCAGACCGATCAGCGCGCCGAGGATCAGCGGCGACAGTTCGTCCGCCCGCACGAACGAGCGCCAGCGCCGGCCCACGAGCACCCGCACCGCCCGGACGCGGCGGCGCGGCGTCCAGCGGGCTGGAGCCGGAGTCGACCTTGCTGTTTCGCTCGCAGTCATGTCCAATCCCCGGCGGCGCCCGCCCGCTATCCCCGCATGCCAGACCCCGCATGCCAGCCCCGCATGTCAGGCCCTGCATGTCAGGCCAACGCCAGCATGGCGCAGGTTTTACAGCTCCCGCCCATCTGTACGCAGCGTAACCCGAATCCGGCAATCCGGCTGTTTGCGCCAGAACACTTGCTTCCGCGGGCCATATAGATGGTATGAGGCAAGCAGGTTCATTTTTTGTTGTCGCCGGCCGCCTGCGCGTCGCCTGGCGCAGGAGGAAGAAGCCATGACCCGGCATCCTGGCGATGCGTCCGCCGCCGTGTCCCCGCCAGAAGCGTCGCCGGCGCCCCCTGGCGCAGGCGCCGATCGCCACGCGACCTATCCGGATGACCTGATCCGCTCCATTCTGACGGACGTGAAATCCATCGCCGTCGTCGGCGCCTCCAGCAACACGGTGCGCCCGAGCTGGATTGTCACCAATTACATGGCGAAGCGCGGTTACAGGGTGTGGGCCGTGAACCCGGGCCTTGCCGGAACCGAGATCGCCGGCTGCCCGGTGGTCGCCAGCCTGCGCGACCTGCCGGAGCCGGTCGACATGGTCGACATTTTCCGCAACGCCGCGGCGGCGGGCGCCGTCGTTGATGAGGCGCTGGCCCTGCCGGTTCCGCCCAGGGTCATCTGGATGCAGCTCACCGTGCGCAATGACGCGGCGGCGGAGAGGGCCGAAGCGCGCGGCTGCACCGTCATCATGGACCGCTGCCCGAAGATCGAATACGGCCGCCTTTCCGGTGAAATCTCCTGGAACGGCGTGAACTCCCGGGTGCTCTCCTCGAAACGGCGGGTCAACGCCGGCGGCAATGTGCAACGCATGACGCTGGGGTCCACCGGCCCGTCGTTCCGCGGACGGGGCTGAGCAACAGCGTCCGCGTTTCGCCGGCAATGGCGTTTGACGGGAGCCCGGGCGCTCATTTAAACATTATCACACGGGTTATATTTCAATATACATCCAGACGGGGGTAAATATGTCCGGACGCGAGCCAAACTTCCACACGCTGGCCGTTCACGCAGGCGCCAGCCCTGATCCCACCACCGGCGCCCGGGTGACACCGATCTACCAGACGGCGTCATTCGTGTTCGACGACGTGGATCACGCCGCCTCGCTGTTCGGGTTGCAGGCGTTCGGCAACATTTACACCCGCATCACCAACCCCACGACGGCCGTTCTGGAAGAGCGCGTCGCGGCGCTGGAAGGCGGAACCGCCGCCCTCGCCGTCGCCTCCGGCCACGCCGCCCAGATGATCGCCTTCCACTGCCTGATGCAGGCCGGCGAGGAGTTCGTCGCCAGCCGCAAGCTCTACGGCGGCTCAATCAACCAGTTCAACAATTCGTTCAAGAACTTCGGCTGGAACGTCATCTGGGCCGACAGCGACGATCCGGCCTCGTTCGACCGCGCCGTCACGCCGCGCACCAAGGCGATCTTCGTTGAATCCATCGCCAACCCCGGCGGCGTCGTGGTCGACGTGCAGGCGATTTCGGCCATCGCGAAGAAGCACAACATCCCGCTGATCGTCGACAATACCCTGGCCTCGCCCTACCTGTGGCAGCCGATCAAGGATGGCGCCGACATCGTGCTGCACTCGGCCACCAAGTTCCTGGGCGGCCACGGCAACTCCATGGGCGGCGTCCTCGTTGACGCCGGCACGTTCAAATGGGCCGGCGACGACCGTTATCCGATGCTGTCGCAGCCGCGCCCGGAATATAACGGCCTGGTGATCGCCGAAACCTTCGGCAACTTCGCCTTCGCCATCGCCGCCCGCGTGCTGTCGCTGCGTGACCTTGGCCCGGCGATCTCCCCGTTCAACGCCTTCCAGATCATCACCGGCATCGAGACCCTGCCGCTGCGCATGGCCCGCCAGTCGGAAACCGCGCTCAAGGTGGCGCGGCATCTGGCCAGTCATCCGGCCGTCTCCTGGGTGAGCTATCCGGGCCTGGAGAACGACCCCTATCACGCGCTGGCGAAGAAGTACCTGCCGCGCGGCGCGGGCGCCGTGTTCACCTTCGGCCTCAAGGGCGGCTATGACGCGGGCGTCAGCCTGGTGGCGGCGCTGGAGCTGTTCTCCCACCTCGCCAATATCGGCGACACCCGCTCGCTGGTGATCCACCCGGCCTCCACCACCCATCGCCAGCTCAGCGACGCCCAGAAGACCGCCGCCGGCGCCGGCCCGGATGTGGTGCGCCTGTCGATTGGCCTGGAAGACGCCGACGACCTGATCGCCGACCTCGACGCCGCCCTGCAGGGCTGAAGCCTGCCCGGGATGCGCCTGACGGCCCCTGACAGGCGCATCCGGGGGCGAAAATGCCCTCTCCGGCAAGGTTCTCTCTGCAAAGCCCTCTGTGGCCGGCCAGCGTTACGAAGGAGAACCGCCGGCTGGACGACCGCCCGGGCTCCGGCGCCCTGCAGGGCGCCCGCCTGTTCGGGGCCCCTCCGGCTGGGGCCGCGCGGTCCAGGCTTCGTGATGCAGGGGAGTTTTCGTGACGCGACGGGCGCGTGCTTCGTGACGCGTTCGTGACGCGGAGGATGAAGCGGCGGCGGCGCGGCTTGCGCCAGGCCCCAAGAGCGCGGAACCGACCCTGGCGGCGCTGAAAACGGCGTCACGCGCCATGCAACGGAAGGCTGGCCCCGCGCCAGCCTTTTGCTTGTCAAAATCTCGCTCACCCGACCTCCGGGACGCTGCTGTTCTGGCCCACGAATGGCGACAGCTACGTCAGGCGCGGCGACGCGCCTGACGCCAGCGACGCGGCTTGTTTCGCGCTGGCGCGCCCACGCACAGCCATTTCCCCTCAACACCGCCAGAAATTGTCACGACCACAACGCTGGTGGCCGCCACCGCCATACGCCATCGGGCAGGCACTACAATCGTCACCATAACGCGTCTCCCCGCCTGTTCTGGACAAGTGTAGGATTGTCACTGGTTTACGATTCCTTAATCGCGCGACATTCGAAACATAAATTACGTATAGCTTGCAGTTAAAATATGCTTCGTCAATCTCTTAAAGAATTCACCGCGAAACAACCGTCCGATTATTGAACATGCGTGATTCGCGGCGGTCACCGGCGCGACAACCCGCCTTTGTCATGAGACGCATGAACCTGTCCGGCAGTTCCACCTGTCCCGGCAATTTGATCGCATTGACGCCGTCGCCGGGAGCTCCGCACGGGGGCAGGCCATGAAAAACCCCGCCGGAGCGGGGTTGAAACATCGCGAACTGCCGTTCCACCGCATGAATCGCCTCCGGCCTGACGGGCCCGCGTTGGGGCGTCCGTCCTGGCCAGGCCCGGCCTTAACCTGCGCCCCCGCCGGCGCCCAACCTGCTTTCGCCCGCCCACGCCAGCCGGCGAAAGTGAATCACCGCCGTCACCAGCACCACCAGGGCGCACGCCTGGTGCAGCAGGCCGGCCCAGATCGGCACGGCCAGCAGCAGGGTCGCCACGCCAATGACGCCCTGGAAGGCGACGACGCCGGCCAGCGCCATGGCGCGGTGCGCCGCCCCGGCGGACGCGCGGCCCGCCGCCGCCAGCCGCCGCACGTCGATGGCGTGGAAAATGGCCAGCGCCAGCAGGATGTAGGCGCCCATGCGGTGATTGAACTGCACCGTCGGAATGGTCGCCAGCGCGTTCATCCACCAGGGATCAAGCGGCGCCAGCGTCGCCGCGTCGGGAATGAAACGCCCGTCCATCAGCGGCCAGGTATTATAGGTGAGGCCCGCGTGCAGACCCGCCACCAGCGCCCCAAGGCCGATCTGGATGAAGCTGCCCGCCACCAGCACGCCGGCCGTCCAGCGCGCACGGCCGGCCGATGCCGCTTCCGCGCGCGGCGACAGGCGGACAATGACGGCGACAACGCAAGCGAGCAGGATGCAGGCCGCCAGCAAATGCAGCATCAGCTTGACCGGGGCCACCGCCGTCATGCCGGGCTGCAGGCCCGAATGCACCATGATCCAGCCAATGGCGCCCTGCAACCCGCCGAGCAGGCCAATCACCGCCAGCATCAGCAGCAGGCGGCCACGCACGACGCCGCGCACGGCAAACCAGACCAGCGGCGCCATATAGGCGAGGCCAATGAAGCGGCCGAGCTGGCGATGCCCCCACTCCCACAGATAGATGAACTGGAATTCGCCCAGCGACATGCCGGCGTTCAGCAGTTTGTACTGCGGCGTTCCCCGGTAAAGATCGAATTCGGCCATCCAGGCGCCGTGCGACAGGGGCGGAATCGCCCCGGTGATCGGCTTCCATTCGGTGATCGACAGGCCGGAGCCGGTCAGCCGGGTGGCGCCGCCCACCACCACCATGACGAAGATCAGACAGCTGACGAAGATCAGCCAGTTGCGCACCGCCCGCAGGCCAGGCATCGCCCCCGGGGGCGCTGCGGCGATGGCGTCGTCGATGCTGGTTGTCGTCATGGCGCACTCCATACAGGCGTCGCGTGTCTGGTCGTCGCCCCCGCCTGTCGTATAATGCCCGTTCGCCGGCCCAGCCAAGGCGGACAACCGCCGCACCCCCGGCCTCTCAGGCAGGCGGCGACGGCGAAAGCGGTTTCAACCAGGGCGCTATTGGTCTAGAGGCTGTGCAGGCGACGTCAGCGCGGTCTGCTCCCCGGTTCCCGGGATGCTGCGCCGCTGGCGGACGCCCCCTGCGCGAAGAACAGTGGCGATTTCACCGTTCATCCCGAACCGCCAATCCATCCGGCGGGGAAGCGACCCGACGCCGGGGCGCCCTCGGGAAAGACCGTCGCCGCGCTTCGAACAGGCGCGTAAATACAATGGGTTGCGGCGTCTGGCGTGAACAACGCTTTCACAGGCGGCGCCCAGATCCCAGATGCCAGACCCCAGATCCCCGGAGACGACATGACCCGCCGCAAACGCAAATTCTTCGGCTCGATCGGCATGCTGGTTTTCGTGATGGTTTATGCCCTGATCGTCATGGTCATCGCCCAGGGCCGCATCCAGGAAGCCGGCAAGACGGCGCAGTTCGTATTCTTTCTGCTGGCCGGCGTTGGCTGGGTGCTGCCGGTGATGCCGCTGATCAAATGGATGGAGCGCGCCGACGACTGACAGCGCCCGCCGGCGCGGCGCGCCAGGCGGCAGCCCCCCGGGCTGGCGGATCAGGAACAGCAGGGGGGCGCCCCGCGACACCCACTGCATGCCCTGGGCCTCGCGCGGCCATCATCCAGCGCGGGGGCCTTGCAACGCACGGCGGAGGGCCTCTTCGGGACACGTCCACCAACGGCCGCGCCCTGGCGTAACCGCCGGACTGCGCGCGAACCCCGGCTGCGCGCAAACAACCGCGCCGCGCCGGGCATGACCACGGGCGCCGGGCGTCCTCAGTTGCGGCTGGCGAGGCGCGCGTTGGTGCGTTCGAGACGGGTGGCGATCTCGCGCATCACGGCGATCGCCATCTGCGGGAATTGCGCCAGCAGTTCGATGAACACCCGCTTGTCGATGCGCAGGGCCACCACGTCGCCTACGGCCGTGATGGTGGCGCTGCGCGGCGTCTCCGCCAGCACCGCCATTTCGCCGATCAGGTCGTTGCGCCCGAATTCGGCCACCTTGAGCTGGCCGTGGGCGGTTTCCAGCAGCACGTCGGCGGCGCCGTCGAGGATGACATAGGCGGCGTCGCCCACGTCGCCCTGGGTGAAGAAGCGCTGCCCGTCGGTGAACGTTACGCGCTCACTGGTGAACGCCAGCAACTTGAGCCGGGCCGGGTCGATATCCCGGAACATCGGCACCTGTCGCAGTGACTGGACTTCATTCTCAAGCGTCATTCCGCCTCCCTGGGCCAGAAGGCGGCCCGCCAGCATGCCCACGCGCAGGGCGGGTCGCCCGGCGTGGGGAAAACACCAAACCGGACGGGTGATCCTGTCGCCGGATCACCTCCCGCCCAGAGCCGAAACGACCCAGGCCAAATCACCCAAGTCAAATCACCCAAGTCAAATGACCCAGGCCAACCACCTCAGCCGGCGGCCGGGGCCGCATGGTGGTCGCGCACGACAACCGGATGCACCCCCTCAAAGCGCACCAGCATGTCGAAAACCTCTGGATCCGCCAGCGTTTCCCCATGCAACACCGCGACAATCGATTTGCCCGCCATGCGCTCCGAAATGGCGGACAACATCTCGCGGGCGTGGTTTTCGCCAAACGCTGCAAATACGCCGTCCAGGATCAGCATATCGGGATTCTTGATCAGACCTCGCGCGATGTAAACCGCCACCCGGTGCTCCGCCGAAAGCAGCCGGCCGGCCGGGCCTATCTGGTAGTCCAGGCCCACCCGCTCCACATCCAGCCGCAACGCCAGTTCGTCGATCAGCTCTGTCGTCTGCGCGGTGATGCGCGGCAGCGCGTCCGCCACGCTATGGCTTAGCCGGCCGAACGCCAGATTGTTGCGCAGGGGCGCCGCGACCGTCAGCCTGTCCGGATCGTAAAACTCGACGGCGCCGCGCAAGGGGCTCCCGGCAAGGGCGTCGTGCAGCCGCTTGCGCGCCCGCACCAGAGCCTGACGCAGGTCGTCGTTGAGCAGGCCCAGACGATGCTTCGGCTCGATATAATCCAGCGTCAGGGCCAGCAGGCGGGCGCGCTCGTCGTGGGTCAGGCCCTTGAGGCCCCGCGATTTCCAGCGGGCGACGATATCGTCGAAGTCGGCGATTTCATCGGCGTCGATGAACGAGAACTGCTCGAACAGGGGGTGCCCCGGCGGCAGGTCGCGGAAGATTTCGTTCATGGTGGCGGCGATGCTCGCGCCCATGCTGGTGAGGGCGTCCAGAATGTCCTCGGCGTCGAGCACCCGCGTCGCCAGCCGGTTTTCAGCCAGCGCCTCGCCCATGAAATCCGCGTGGACCGGCACGCCGAACAGCAGGTTTTCGGCGACGGTGGCCTGATTGTTGTAAAGCTCGAAATCAAACGGCTCGATCAGGTTCGAGAGCCCCTGCTCCTCCAGGCGCTGGCGCACGACCTTGCGCGCCTCCACCACCTTCTCCGCCAGGCGCGGATAGCGCTCCGGGTCCACGAGGCCCCACATGCCAAGCTTCAGCAGGGTCTCGCGCATCCCCACCAGTTCGAGCACGTCCGTCAGCCGCGCGTCGAGCGCGGTGGCGTCGTCGACGCCCGCCAGCTCCAGATCGAGCCAGCCCTCGCCCGTCGCCTCCAGCGCGCCCTCGGTGCGCAGGGCCTCCATGCGGCGCGCGCCCGTCAACTCCGGCGCGTCCTGCTGCCGGTGGCGCAGGCCGTAAACCAGGTTCTCGCGCAGGGAGCCCGCGAACAGCACCGGCTCCGGCCCCGCATAGGCAATGCGCCGCCCGGTCAGGTGCTCGGGCATGCGCGACAGCTCGAGGTCGCCGAACGTCACGGCGCCGCGATATTCGGTGATGCGCCGCGCCAGCACGCGCGCCACGGCGCCGGGCGCGGCGCTGTCCTGCGCCACCAGCGCGATGCGCAGGGGCAGCGCCCGGGTGAACGAGAGGTGCTCCACCAGCACCAGGCCGTGGCTGTCCGTAATGTGCAGATCGGCAAGCGCCACCGGGCCCTGCAGATGCGGCGGCTCGACGCCGGGCGGCAGCGGCGCCAGCGTCTCCCCCGGCAGCAGCCGGTCCGGCGAGAACTGCTGCACCACCTGCTCATATTTGATCTGCACGTCGAGACGCTGCTGGTCCCAGTCGATCAGCTCCTTCAGCGGCGGCGGCAGATCGCGGTAGGCGGCGATGACGGCGACGAGCTGGCCAATGTCCAGCGTGCCCTTGAGAGCGAAATAACCGCCGACGGCGTAGAAGAAAAACGGCGTGATCTGCGCCAGCAGATTATTGAGGAACTTGACCATGAATTTCCACTTGTAAATGCGGAAACGCAGGTCGAAGAGCGTATAAAGCCGCTCGCTCACATCAGCGCGTTCGTAGGCGGTGGCGTCGTTGTCGTGCACGGCCTCCAGATCATCCACCACCTCGCTCACCTTGCCGGCGAGACGGCGGGAGAGGATTTGCCGCTGCTTGCCAAGGCGAAGCTGCACGCGGCGCATGCGCGGGATCACCGTGAACTGGATGGCGACGATGCCGCCGGCGATCAGCCCCAGCCAGACGTTCTGCAGCATGATGAACGTCATGGCGGTGATCGCCTGGGAGCCCAGCAGCAGGGGCTGGGAGAAGGCGTCGCCGATGAAGCCGCCGATCGGCTCCACCTCGTCCTTGATCATGGTCGCCGTCTCGGAAGACTTCACGGTCTTCTGGGTTTCCGGCGTGAACCGCAGCACGATGGAGAACAGGTCAAAGCGCAGGCGGCGCAACATGCGCTCGCCCAGCGCCCCCTTGGCCACGTTGATCCAGTACTTGAAAGCGCCGTTCACCAGCACGAAGAACAGGAACAGGCTGGAAAGCCCGAACAGCAGGCCAATCTGGCCCACCTTGTAGCCGTCATGGATCGAGACATAGCCGCCGCCAAGATAGGACGGGAGTTCGACGCCAAGCTTCAGGAAATCCGTGGTGGGAAGGCCGCTTCTGAAGGCGCCGCCCTGGATCGCCTCGTTGACGATGCGTTTGGGCAGATCCAGGGACCAGTAATAGAAGGGCAGCGAGGCCAGCACGACCGCGAAGATGACCAGCTGGTCGCGCCGGGAATGGCGCCAGACGTACCGGAACAGATTTCGCTCCAACGTCTCTCCTCCAGGGGCTGGGCGGAGCCCGTGAGTAATCCCAAAACCGCCAGTTGCAAAGAGGGCCGGGCAAACCAGGACGCGAAGCGCCTCCGCATCCTGAATGGCGCAAGCGCCCCGGGGAGGCCGGATCGCGCAAGCCTAGCTGCGGATTCGCGTTTTTGACAGACATGAGCCGCCGGGCCGAAGCGCGCCGCGCGCCGTCCACATGCGGCGTCCCCGAAAACCATTCCCCTGGGGGAAGTTGTGCGCTGCGGCGTTTCCGAGTTGAACAGAAATGTTCTAGGCTATGGTTCAGGGGAGCCGGGCGGCGCGCGCAGCGCCCGCCAGGAGGGGCAGCATGGGCCGGCGGCCGCAATGAGGTCTTCATGATCGTGAAGGACGCCGGGGGGCGTGCCGGCGCACCAGACGCTGGAGCAAAAACAGGCGCGCGCGTGCTGATCTACAGCCACGACACGTTCGGGCTGGGACATTTGCGACGTTCGCGAACCATCGCCAACATTCTCGCCAGCGAGGCGTCCGACGTTTCGGTCATCATCGTCTCGGGCTCGCCGGTCATCGGCAGTTTCGAGTTCCGCCCCGGGGTCGATTACGTGCGGGTGCCGGGCGTCGTGAAGATGGCCAATGGCGACTATCGCACCCTCAATCTGAACATGGGCGTCGATGAAACCGCGGCGTTGCGGGCCCAGCTCATCCGCCAGACCACCGAGAGTTTCCGCCCCGACCTGGTCATCGTCGACAAGGAGCCCACCGGGTTTCGCGGCGAGATCACCGGCGCGCTGGAGCTGGCGCGCCGTCATGGCGCGCGCATCGTGCTTGGCGTGCGCGACGTGATGGATGACCCCGCCCTGCTGGCGCCGGAGTGGGAGCGCAAGGGCGCGCTCCAGGCGCTGGAAAGCCTGTATGACGATATCTGGGTCTATGGCCTGAAGGAAATTTACGAGCCGCTGGCCGCCTTCAACCTGTCGCAACGCCTGCGCGCCCGCACCCTGTACACCGGCTACCTGCGGCGCGGCCTGCCCAACGAACCGACGCTGACGCGCTACCCCAAAATCACCCGTGGACCGTTCATCCTGGTCACCAGCGGCGGCGGCGCCGACGGCGACGACATGGTCGACTGGGTCATCAGCGCCTATGAAACCGATCCGGGCCTCCAGACGCCCGCCCTGATCGTTTTCGGACCGTTCATTGCCCGCGACCGCCGGCGCGACTTCATGGAGCGCATCAACCGCCATCCGCGCCTCGCCGCCCTGTCGTTCGACAGCAAGCTGGAGACGCTGATGAACCGGGCCACGGCGGTCGTGGCGATGGGGGGCTACAACACCTTCTGTGAGGTGCTGTCCTTCGACCGGCCGGCGCTGATCGTGCCGCGCACCCGTCCGCGTCGCGAGCAGTATATTCGCGCCATGGCGGCCGAGCGGCTCGGGCTGGTCTGCGCCATTGTCGATGAGGACGGCGCCCGCGACCCGCTGCGCATGGCGGCGGCGTTGCGCCGCCTGCTGGAGCAGCCGCGCCCCAGCGCCGCGACGGCCTGCGCAGACCAGTTGCTGGGCGGCGCCGGCGCGATCCGCCGCGACTTCGCCGCCTGGCTCGACGCCCGCGGCGGGCGGGAGCCGGATGACAGCCTGGAGCGCCCCCAGCGCGCCGCCCACGCCTGACTTGCGCCTGCGGCGCCGGTATTCCCGCATGTCCCGCCTGAAGATGCTATAGCCCACGGCCAGATGACCCGCGCCCAAGCCCCTCAAGCCCCCGCCAGCCAGCCGCCCGCCGCCGCGAATGAAATCGCCATCGTCGTGAAAGGCTATCCGCGCCTGTCCGAAACCTTCATCGCCCAGGAAATCCTGGCGCTGGAGCGGCGCGGCCTGAAGCTGCGCATCATCTCCCTGCGCGAGCCCACCGACAGCGCCGTGCACCCCATGCACCGGCAGATCCAGGCGCCGGTGGCCTATCTGCCGGAATATCTGCATGAGGCGCCCATCCGCGTGCTGAAGGGGCTCGGCTGGGCCATGCGCCAGCCGGGGTTCAGCCGCATGCTTGGCGCTTTCATCCGCGACCTGCGCCGCGACCTGACGCGCAACCGCATCCGCCGGCTCGGCCAGGCCATGGTGTTCGCCCGTGAACTGCCCGCCAGCGTCGGACATGTGCATGTGCACTACCTGCACACGCCCGCCTCTGTCGTGCGTTACGCGGCGCTGCTGCGCCGGTCGGCCAGCAACCCGGCGGCCTGGAGCTTTTCCGCCCACGCCAAGGACATCTGGACCACGCCGGACTGGGAAAAGCGCGAAAAGATCGCCGAATCCCTGTTCGGCGTCACCTGCACCCGCCAGAATCTCGCCGCCCTGCAAGCCCTGGCGCCAGCGCCGGAGCGGGTCGCCCTCGCCTATCATGGCCTCGACCTGTCGCGCCTGCCGGCGCCGCCCGCCAGCCGCCCGGCCTGCAATGGCGGCGACCCGGCCAGCCCGGTGCGTATTGTCTCGGTGGGTCGCGCCGTCGCCAAGAAGGGTTTTGGCGATCTGCTCAAGGCCCTGGCGGGGCTGCCTGGCGATCTGCACTGGCAGTTCGTACATGTGGGCGGCGGCGAGTTGCTGCCGCGCCTCAAGGCGGAAGCGGAGCAGCTCGGCCTTGGCCAGCGCGTGGCTTTCATGGGCGCCCTGCCCCAGCCGGACGTGATGGCCCTGCTCGGCGCCGCCGACATGTTCGTGCTGCCGGCGCGAAAAACCCGCTCCGGCGATCAGGACGGCCTGCCCAATGTGCTGATGGAGGCGGCCAGCCAGAAGCTGGCCATCATCGCCAGCGATTTCGCCGGCATCCCGGAATTCATCCGCGACGATGTGGAGGGCGTGCTGGTCCCGCCCGCCGATTTCACCGCCCTCGCCAACGCCATCAATCTGCTGGCGCGCGAACCGGAGCGCCGCGCCCGCCTCGGCGAGGCCGCCTGGCGGCGGCTGCGCGCCGATTTTTCCATGGAGGGCGGCATCGACCTGATCGAAGCCCGGCTGCGCGCCGCCCTCGGCGCCGCCGGGGCCGTTTCGGACGAAGCGGGCGCCCGGTCCGCCAGACAACGCTCTGGCGCGGCCTGAGGGAGGCGGAATGGCCGGTCCCCTGGCGAACATTCCCATCGCTTTCTACGCGCCGATGAAGCCGCCGGACCATCCACGGCCATCCGGTGACCGCACCATGGCGCGCAACCTGCTGGCGGCGCTGGCGGCGGCCGGCTTCACGCCGCAGATCGCCGCGCGCCTGCGCAGCCACGAAAAGGCCGGCGACCCGGCCGCCCAACGCGCCATCCGCGACGCGGCCCTGCGCGAAGCCGACCTGCTGGTCGCGCGCTGGACCGCGACGTCCGCCCCGGACCGCCCGCGCCTGTGGTTCACCTACCATCTCTATGACCGCGCGCCGGACTGGATCGGCCCGGCCGTGGCCAGAGCGCTCGCCATTCCCTATGTGGTCGCCGAGGCCTCGCTCACCCCCAGCCGCGCCGATGGCCCCTGGCGCATCGGCCACGTCGCGACCGTGGCGGCGTTGCGCCAGGCCAGCGCCGTGTTCGTGCTGAATGAGAACGACAGGCCCTGCCTGCTCGGCGCCGCTGAACTGGCGGACGCCGCCATGGCGGAAAAATGCCACGCCCTGCCGCCCTTCCTGGCGCGACCGGCCCTGGCGCGGCCGCCGGCGCCTTCGCCCCTGGCGTCCCGGCCGCAACCCGGGGTGGTGCGCCTGCTGGCCGTGGCCATGCTGCGCCAGGGCGACAAGCTGGCCTCGTTCCGGGTTCTCGCCGACAGCCTCGCGCTCCTCGCTGGCCGGAACTGGCGCCTGACCATCGTCGGCGACGGTCCGGCCCGGGCCGAAGTCGCGGCGCTGTTCGCGCCGTTCGGCGAGCGGGTGGTTCTGGCGGGCCTGGCGCCGCCGGAGGCGATCGACGCCATCTATGCGGCGCACGATCTGCTGGTCTGGCCGGCGATCAACGAAGCGTTCGGCATGGCGTTGCTGGAGGCGCAGGCCAATGGCTGCCCGGTGCTGGCCGGGGATGCCGGCGGCGTCCGCGGCGTGGTGCGGAACCATGAAACCGGCTGGCTGGTGGCCAACAGCCCGCGCGCGACGCTGGCCGGGCGCTTCGCCGCCCGCCTCGATGACCTGCTGGCGCAACCGGAGTTGTTGCCGCCCGCCGGCGCGGCCGGCGTCGCCTTCATCCGCCAGCAGCGCAGCCTCGCCAGCGCCGCCTCCATCCTGCGGGATACGCTGACGCCGCTGCTGCCCAGCCAGGATGGTCCCCCATGAGCCTGCGCATCGCCATCATCGTCACCCATCTGCTTGGCGTCGGCCACCTGACACGCGCCGCCGCCCTGGCGCGGGCGCTGGCGGCGCGCGGCCACGCCGTGCAGTTGATCAGCGGCGGCCAGCCGACGCCGCTGCTGCGGGCTGAAGGGGTCGAACTGATCCAGTTGCCGGCGCTGCACGTGGTGGGGACAGCGTTTTCCGACCTGCGCGAGGGCGACGGCGCGCCATTGCGCCCGGAAACGGCCCGGCGCCGTATCGCCATCACCGGCGACGCCCT
Organism: Camelimonas lactis; assembly: GCF_004342915.1. Lineage (GTDB taxonomy): Bacteria > Pseudomonadota > Alphaproteobacteria > Rhizobiales > Beijerinckiaceae > Camelimonas > Camelimonas lactis. Next base: position 674,001 of record NZ_SLWL01000001.1, on the reverse strand, counting down.
GCGCCGCCTGCAACCGCACGTGCTGGTCACCGAGCTGTTTCCCTTCGGCCGCCGCGCCCTCGGGACGGAATTCAAGGCGATTCTGGACGCGGCGGCGCAACTGGCGCGGCCGCCCCTCGTGCTGGCGTCGGTGCGGGACATTCTGGCCCGGCCGGCGAAACAGGCCAAGATCGACGCCGCCCACGCCCTGCTGCGCGCCCGTTATGACGGCGTGCTGGTTCATTCCGATCCGGCGCTGGCTCCGCTGGAAGCCTCCTGGCCCATCGCCAGCGACCTGAAGCCGCGCCTGCACTACACCGGCTATGTGGATGACAGCCGCCCGGCTGCGCCGCTCGCGGCGGCGGATCGCTCCCATGGCGACATCATCGTCTCGGGCGGTGGTTCGGCGGCGGCGCTGCCGTTGCTCAACATCGCCCTGGCGGCGGCCGCCGCCGACCCGCAACAGCGCCTCTGGCGTCTGCTCGTCGGCCACAAGGTGGCTGAAGACGCCATGGCCAGCCTGCGCCTGGCGGCGACGCCCAACGTCGTGATCGAGCGCGCCCGGCCGGATTTTCGTGAGCTGCTGCGCCGCTGCGCCGCCTCCATCAGCCAGTGCGGCTACAACACCGCCCTCGACATTCTCGCCACGGACGCGCCGGCGGTTGTGGCGCCGTTCACGGAAGCCGGCGAAACCGAACAGGCCCAGCGCGCGGCGCTGTTCGCCGCCCGCGGCCTTGTCCAGAACCTCGCCCTGGAAGGGGCGACGGCTGCAACGCTGCTCGCCGCCATCGGCGCGGCGCAGGCCGGCAGCAGGGCCGGCGACCATGGGGTGGCGGTGAACGGCGCCGGGCGCGCGGCAAAGATCATCGAACAGCTGGCGGCCGGCCGGACGCCTGTCGCCAGCCATGGCGCGCCCGCGCTGGTCGCCAGCCTGGCCGCAACCCTGCAACCGGCGCGGGCCGCCCTGGACCGCGCCGCCGACGCCGGGCGCACTGTCGCTTTCTGGCATCGCGACGACGACGCCATCGCGCCGACACCGCAACTGGAGCGGTTGCTGGAACTGACCCGCGCCCACGGGACGCCGCTGGCCATCGCCGCCATTCCCGCCCATGCAACGCCTGAACTGGCCGCCCGCCTCGCCAGCGAGAGGCACGTCGCCGTGCTGGTTCATGGCCTCAGCCACGAGAACCGCGCGCCGGGGGACGCCAGGAAGGGAGAATTCAGCCACGGCGAGCCGGCGGAGCTGGCGCAGCGGGCAGCGGACGGGCTTGCCCGCATCCGCGCCCTGTTCGGCGCCCAGGCGCGCCCGGTGTTCACCCCGCCGTGGAACCGGATCAGCCCCGCCCTGACGCCACGCCTGGCCGGGGTCGGCTTCGCCGGCCTGTCGACCTTCCGCCAGCGGCCAGCGCGCTTCGCGGCGCCGGGCCTGGTTCAGGTCAACACCCATGTCGATCCCATCGCCTGGCGGGGTGATCGCAGCCTGGCGGACCAGGCGACGCTCGCCGAAACATTGCGCCAGGCCATCGCCTGCTTCATGGCCGCCGCCGACCCCGAGCCTGTCGGCCTGCTCACCCATCACCTGGCGCACGACGCCCGCATCGACGCCTTCGTCGCCGGCCTGCTCGACCTCATCGCCAGCCACCCCGCCGCCCGCATAACGGCTATTGATGACGCGCTGGACAGAAAGACGGCGACGCCAGGCCAGGAGAAGGCGGCCACGCCACGGTAGAGGAGCGCGGTAGCGCCAGAGCGGAAGAGCCCGGCTGGTTGGGAGCAGAAATAGCCTGGAGAACGCGTCGGCGTGCGCATGCGGCTTCACGCCGCGCCGCCGCCAGCCCGCCGCCGGCCGATCCATTCCCCAGGCCTCCGGTTTTCGCGGCGGCGCTCTATAGCCTTGCGGGGCCAACCTGTTTAATGCTTGGGGAAGACAGATCCACACGCACGAATGTGGAATATCCGCCGCGATCTTGAGACGCCAAAGTCCGGGGGCACGAGTTGAGTGAAACGCCGCTGTTCAGCATCAGGGACCTGGCCGTGAACTTCACGGGCGCCGGCGTCGTCACGCAGGCGCTGCGGGGCGTTTCCTTCGATATTCCACGCGGCCGCACCGTGGCGCTGGTGGGCGAATCCGGCTCTGGAAAGTCCGTCACCGCCCAGGCGATGATGGGCATCCTGCCCAAGGCCGCGACCGTCACCGCCGGCTCCATTCTGTTCAACGATCCAGGACGCCCGGACGCGCCCCTTGATCTGGCGCGGCTGGACCCTTCAGGCAAGCAGATGCGCGCCCTGCGCGGCGACCGCATGACCATGATCTTCCAGGAGCCGATGAGCTCGCTCTCGCCCCTGCACACCGTGGGCGACCAGGTGACGGAAGCCTACATGCTGCACAACCGCGTGCCGCCGCATGTGGCGCGCGACGTGGCTGAAGCGGTGTTTGAGCGGGTCGGGCTGCCCGATCCGGCCCGCATCTTCAACACCTATCCGTTCGAGCTGTCCGGCGGCATGCGCCAGCGCGCCATGATCGCCATGGCGCTGATCTGCCGCCCCGCCCTGCTGATCGCCGACGAGCCCACCACCGCCCTCGACGTCACCACCCAGGCGCAGATTCTCGAGCTCATTTCCGACCTTCAGGCGGAAACCGGCATGTCCGTGCTGCTGATCACCCATGATCTGGGCGTGGTCGCCAATGTGGCCGACGACGTGGTGGTGATGTATCGCGGCCGCATCGTCGAATCGGGGGATCGCGAAACCATCTTCCGCAATCCGCAACATCCCTATCTGCGCGCGCTGATGAACGCCGCGCCCCACTTCGACATGAAGCCGGGCGAGCGCCTGACGCCCCTGCGCGAGGTCGCCGACGCGCGCCTGCTCGCCGCCCAGGCGCGCCCGGCGACGAAGCGCCCCGCCGGCCCGGTGCTGGAGGCGCGCGACATCTCGAAAACCTTCACCCTGCGCTCCGGCTGGTTCTCCGGCCAGACCCGCCAGGTGCGCGCCGTGTCCAACGTGAGCCTGACGCTGATGCCGGGCAAGACGCTCGGCCTCGTTGGCGAGTCCGGCTGCGGCAAGACCACGGTGTCGCGGATGATCATGCGCGCCATCACGCCGGATTCGGGAGCCATTCGCTACGACGATGGCGACGGCCTGCGTGACATCAGCACGCTGAAGGGCAAGGACCTGATGCGCTATCGCCGCGCCGTGCAATTCATTTTCCAGGACCCCTACGGCTCGCTCAATCCGCGCATGACGGTCTACCAGCTGCTGACCGAGCCCATGCGCATCCACAACGTCGGAACGGAGCAGGAGCAGTTCGAGCGCGCCAGCATGCTGCTGGCCATGGTCGGCCTCGACCGTCACGCCCTGCGCCGCTATCCGCATTCGTTCTCCGGCGGCCAGCGCCAGCGCCTCGGCATCGCCCGGGCCCTTGCCCTGTCGCCCCAGGTGCTGTTGTGCGACGAGCCGGTGTCGGCGCTCGACGTCTCGGTGCAGGCGCAGGTGCTGAACCTGCTGAAGGATCTGCAACAGGCGCTCGATCTCTCCTACATCTTCGTCTCCCACAATCTGGCGGTGGTGGACTACATGGCCGACGACATCGCCGTGATGTGCCGGGGCCACATTGTCGAGCAGGCCCCCAGGGAAGTGCTCTTCAACGCGCCGCTGCACCCCTACACCCAGGCGCTGCTGGCGGCGGTGCCGGCGCCCGATCTCGATCATCCGCTCGACTTCGCAAAACTGCGCTCCGGCCGCTTTTCCGAGCCCACGCAATGGCCGGAGCCTTACCGGCTGGCGTGCGGCGAGGCTGGCGCCATGCGCGAGGTCGCGCCGCAGCATTACGTGCGCCTGGGCGAAGCCGGGAGGGCGGCGGCATGACCGGCCATCGCCCCACCATAACCCGCCGCGCCCTGCTCTCCGCCGGCGCCGCCCTAGGCGCATCGCCGCTGCTCGGTCACCCTGTGTTCGGCCATGACGCCGGCGAGAGTCCGTTGCTGCGGGCGCAGGTGGCGGCGGGAGTCATGCCGCCGCTGAAAGAGCGCCTGCCCCAGGACCCGCTGGTGGTGGACCTGCCGGCCCAGGGGCGTCGCGCCGGAACCCAGGGCGGCGAAATGACGACCCTGATCGCCCGCGCCCGCGACATCCGCTATCTGTCGGCCAACGCCTACACCCGGCTTGTCGGCTATACGGAACAGTTGCAGTTACAGCCAGACATACTGGCCGGCGTTGATGTGGTTGATGGCCGGATTTTCACCCTGCGGCTGCGCCGCGGCCATCGCTGGTCCGACGGCCATCCCTTCACCAGCGAGGATTTCCGCTACTACTGGCAGGACATCATCAAGAACCAGGCGCTCACCCCGTCCGGCCCGCCGCTGTTTCTGCTGGCCGATGGCCAGGAGCCGGCATTCGAAGTGCTGGACGAGGTCACCGTCCGTTATTCCTGGCCGCGCCCCAACCCGCTGTTCCTGCCCACGCTCGCCGGCCCGCAAGACCCGTATATTTACCGCCCCGCCCATGTGCTTCGGCAATATCACATCAAATACGCCCCGGCCGAACAACTGGCGGAACTGGTGAAAAAGGCTCGGGTGAAATCCTGGGCGCCGTTGCACAATCGCATGGACGCCATGCTGGAGAATTCCAGCCCCACCCTGCCGACCCTGTTTCCCTGGCGGCCGGTGGAAGCCGGCGCGACGCAGATCATCTTTGAACGCAATCCTTATTTTCACCGCGTCGACAGCGCCGGGATCCAGCTGCCCTACGTGGACCGGGTGATCGCCAACATCGCCTCCGCCAGCCTGTTCGCCGCCAAGACCAACGCCGGCGAGGTCGATCTGCTGGCGCGCGGCCTCATCATGAGCGATATCCCGGTGCTGAAGCAGGGCGAAAAGGTCCATGATTACGCCACCCTGCTGTGGCGCATGGCCCGCGGCTCGGAGCTGGCGCTCTATCCCAATCTTACCGCGGCCGATCCCATGTGGCGGGCGCTAAACCGCGACGTGCGCTGGCGGCGGGCCCTGTCCCTCGCCATTGATCGCCACACCATCAACAACGCCCTGCTGTTTGGCCTCGGCAAGGAGGGCAACAACACGGTGATGGAGGGCTCGGCCCTGTTCCGGCCGGAATATCGCAGCCGCTGGGCCGGTCACGACCCGGACGAGGCGGCGCGGCTGCTGGACGGGATCGGCCTCAGGCTGACGTCGTCCGGCATCCGCGCGGCGCCGGACGGACGACCGCTGGAGGTGGTGGTGGAGGTGGACAGCGACACCGGCCTCGCCGTCGACACCCTGGAGCTGGTCGCCGAGTTCTGGCGCGAGGTGGGGATCAAGCTGTTCATCAAGCCGCAGGACCGCACCATCCTGCGCAACCGCGCCTATGAGGGGCGCGCCGTCATGGTGGCCTCCGCCGGCCTCGACAACGCCATCCCCACCGCCCAGATGGCGCCGACAGAACTGGCGCCGGTGCAGCAGGACAACATGTCCTGGCCGAAATGGGGCCAGTACGTCGAGACGAAGGGCAAGAGCGGCGAGGCCTGCGATGAGCCGCAGGCGAGACGGCTGCTCGTCGCCATGGACGCGTGGTTGAACGCCACCGACGATGCGGTGAAAGCGCGCGCCTGGCATGAGATGCTGGGCCTGCACGCCGACAACGTATGGTCGATCGGCACCGTGGCCGGCGCCCTGCAACCGGTGGCCCTGCGCAACGGATTGATCAACTTCCCCAAAACCGCGCTTTACAGCTGGGCGCCCACGTCGCTGCTCGGCATTTACCGCATGGACGAGCTGTTCTGGGACCGCCCGGAGCGTCGCGGGAGCAACCCGGCATGATCAGTTTCGTTCTGCGCCGCCTTGTCACCATGGCCGTGACCCTGCTGCTGATCAGCGCCCTGGTGTTCCTCATCATCAAGCTGCCGCCTGGCGACTTCCTGACCAACCAGATCGCCGAACTGCGCGCCCAGGGCGGCGAAGCCGCCGCCGCCAAGGCCGCGTTCCTCATCAAACAGTATGGTCTGGACCGGCCGGTGTGGGAGCAGTATCTCGCCTGGCTTGGCGTCTGGCCTGGTCCCAGCGGTTTTTCGGGCCTGCTTCAGGGCAACTGGGGCTGGTCGTTCGAGTATGACCGCCCGGTGAACGAGGTGGTGGGCGACGCCCTGTGGCTGACCCTGGCGATCAATATCGCCGTGGTGATCTTCGTCCACATCGTCTCGATCCCGATCGCCATCTATTCGGCGGCGCGGCAGTACTCGTGGGGCGATTATCTGGCGACGCTGCTCGGCTATCTCGGCCTCGCCATCCCCAACTTCCTGCTGGCGCTGGTGCTGCTGTATTACATGAACCGCTGGTTCGGCATTTCCATCGGCGGCCTGTACGACCCCAGATACGCCACCGCGCCGTGGAACTGGGACAAGTTCAAATCGCTGCTGCAACACATGATCGTGCCGACCCTGGTCATCGGGCTCTCGGGCACGGCGGCGATGATCCGGCGCATGCGGGCCAATTTGCTCGATGAACTGGGCAAGCAGTATTACGTCACCGCCAAGGCCAAGGGCCTGCCGCCGACCCGGGCCCTGCTGAAATACCCGTTCCGCATGGCGCTGAACCCGTTCGTCGCCGACATTGGCCACATCCTGCCCGGCCTCGTCTCCGGCTCCATCCTGGTGTCGCTGGTGATGAGCCTGCCGACGGTTGGCCCCATCCTGCTGGCGGCGTTGCGCAGCCAGGACCAGTTCCTGGCCGCCTTCATCCTGATGTTCGTGGCGGTGCTGACCGTCGTTGGCATGCTGGTTTCCGATCTGCTGCTGGCGTGGCTGGATCCGCGCATCCGCATGGGCGCGAGGTGAGCCGCATGAGCACGACCCCGACCATGGCCTTTCCGCCCACCGGACGCGACGCGCCCAAAACCCCGCACTTCGTCGATGACGCGCCGTTCGACCCAGGCGCCAGCGAGCCCACCGTCAATGAGGACGAGCGCTACCTGCGCGCCTCGGCCCTGACGCTGATCTGGTGGAAGTTTCGCCGCCACCGGCTGGCCGTCATCTCGGCCCTGGTGCTGGTGGCGCTTTACGCCAGCCTGCCGTTCGTGGAGCTGATCGCCCCTTACGGCCTGACCAAGCGGCACGGTGATTTTCTCTACGCGCCGCCGCAAACCATCCACATTTTGCACGAGGGAAGTCTGCATCGTCCCTTCGTCTACCCTTACAGCTTCACCTTCAACGAAGAGACGTTCACCCGCGATTACAAGGTGGACATGAGCCGGCCGCAGCCGATCCGGTTCTTCTGTTCGGGCGAACCCTACCGGTTCTGGGGACTGTTCGACGCCAGCTTCCATCTGGTCTGTCCGCCGAAGGACGGCGAGATGTTCCTGCTGGGCACGGACCGGCTGGGACGCGACATGTTCTCGCGCATCATCTATGGCGCGCGCATCTCGCTGACGGTGGGTCTGGTGGGCATCGCCGTGTCGTTCGCGCTTGGACTGTTCTTCGGCGGTCTCGCCGGCTATCTCGGCGGCTGGGTCGACAATGTCATCCAGCGACTGATCGAGATTTTGCGCTCGCTGCCGGAGCTGCCGCTGTGGCTGGCGCTTTCGGCGGCGCTGCCGGCGAACTGGAGCCCGCTGCTGGTGTTCTTCGGCATCACCATCATTCTGGGCCTGCTCGACTGGCCGGGCCTTGCCCGCGCCGTTCGCTCCAAACTGCTGGCGCTACGCGAGGAGGATTACGTCAAGGCGGCTGAACTGATGGGCGCCTCGCGCTCGCGGATCATCGGGCGCCACCTCATTCCCAATTTCATGAGCCACCTCATCGCCTCGGCCACCCTGTCGATTCCGTCGATGATCCTGGGTGAAACGGCCCTGTCGTTCCTCGGTCTTGGCCTGCGCCCGCCGATCACCAGCTGGGGCGTGCTGCTCAACGAGGCGCAGAACCTCGCGGCCGTGAACCTCTACCCCTGGCTGCTGGCGCCCATCATCCCGGTGGTGATCGTGGTGCTGGCCTTCAACTTCATGGGCGACGGCCTGCGCGACGCCGCTGACCCCTATCACTGACAGGCGCCGCCAGGGCTGGAGAACGGCCTGCGCCGTGGAGCCCGGCCGACGTCACGGCGCAGGCAGGCTTTCGTGCGCGCACTGGCCCTGGCCCGTCAGCGCTGTCCCCCATGGTCCCGGACGGGTTCCCGCACAGGTCGCCGCCCAGCCGGCGCGCAAACGCGAAAATGCCCGCGACAGGCGCGGGCACGGTGCGTTGCGAATGAGGATGTCAGGCGCGCCGGACAGCCTTATTTCGGCGGCCTGGCCGGCCCCGAGGCTTTCGCCCTGGCTTTCTGCTCGGCCAGGGTGACGAAGGTCGGGGCCTTTTCCAGTTCGTCGCGGGACAGGGCGACGCGAACCTTGTCGACCTTGCCGTCATCGCCGCGCATGACTTCAAGCTTGCCGAACGGCACCGCGACCTTTTTCTCACCGACGCCCAGGAATCCGCCCACGCCGATCACGGCGCCTTCCGTCGCCCCGTTCTGCCCCAGCATCAGATCCGTGATGGCGCCGACCGCCTTGTCATCGGCTCCGACGACGGTGGCGCCGATCAGCTTGCTGGCCATCCATTGGGAGCCATCCTGACTGCTGAAGAACGCCGTCGCGGGGGCGCTGGCGGGCGCCGCCACCGCGCCAACCGCCGTTGGAGCGCGGGTCGCATCCTTGCCCGTCGCCGTCACCGCGCCTGAAGCAGCCGGAGCCTCGCCATTGGCCTGCGCCAGCGCCGGGGCGGCCGTTCCCGCAGCCAGCGTCGCCGCCAGCGCAACCGTGCGGGAAATGGCCCCAAACCTGATCTTCATCAGTCACCTCTCAAAAAAACACCGCGCCGCGACGGCCCATCCGGCGCCACATCGGCCCGGAGCGCGAACGGCGCCAAACCAAAAAATCTCCGCGCGCCCCGGCTTCGCCCATGCGGCCTCACCTGGAGCCGTTTGGCCAGAACCAGTCTGGCCACCAGCTTTTGGCCAGATCTGTTCTGACCAGGTCATGGCGGCATATGGGAATTCCGTCCACACGCCTCAACCGGCCGCCGGCCGATGCTCCCCGCAGCGAACGGTCCCTTCATGGCCTTCATGAGCACACGCCCACCGCGACGGCCAGGCGCCGTGCGCGCCTTTGTTGCGTGCGATACGCCGACATTGGAGCTTTTTAAGGACTGCCCCGCGCTTTCCGTATGACGCCTGCCCCTACCCAGGGGCAGCGCCTCCAGCGGCCATCCTTATTCGATGCGCACCTGCACGCTGTCGCTGCTTCCGCGTGAATCCATCACCGAAACCCGGGCAAACCCCGCGCCGTCTGGCTTCCAGAAGCTCTGGCGTCGCATCTGCGCCTCGCCCACCGGCGCGCCATTGACGAACCAGCGCAGCGGCGGCGCTCCGCCGTTGGCGCGCAAGGCCAGATCAGGCATGGCCTCACCTGTCCCGGCTCCCAGATCGACGCGGGAGCCATCCGGGGGAAACGAGATGCGCAGGGGCGGAACCAGCGTCGCCGCGACGGTCTTCGGCGCCTCCTTGCGCAGATGCCGCAACGGCGGCGGCAACGTCGCCGTTGTCGCCCGCAATACTCCTGGCGGCTGCGGCAAGGGCTGCGGCTCGCCGCCAATGCGGGCGAAGACGTCGAACAGCACCGGCGCCGCCGCCACGCGTCCCACCAGCCCCGGAACCGACGCGCCGTCGGCCCGCCCCAACCAGACGCCCACCGTGTAACGACGGTCGTAGCCCACCGCCCAGGCATCGCGGTATCCCCAGGACGTGCCGGTCTTGAAAGCGATCCGACCCGTCACGGCGTTGGCCGGCGGCGGCGCCTCGCGCAGGGCGTCGGCCACATACCAGGCCGCCACCGGATCGGTAAGCCGCCGGCTCTGCCCCACCGGATCGTTCAGCCGCCAGCGCAGCGGAACCACATCGCCGCCCCGCGCCAGCCCTGTATAAAGCATGGTGAGATCGACCAGCGACACGCCAAGGCCGCCAAGCCCGACAGCCAGCCCCGGCGACGCGTCGTCCGGCATGACCAGCCGCGCCCCGGCGCCGCGCAACCGCGCCAGCAATTGTGGCGCGCCAAGCTCGGCCAGCAACTCCACCGCCGGCAGGTTCAGGGACATCTGCAACGCCTTGCGGGCGCTGACCGTGCCGAGAAATCCCATCTCGAAGTTCTCCGGCGCCCAGGCGCCGTAACGCGAGGGCCGGTCGTCCAGAACGGTTTCCGGGTGGGCCAGCCCCTGTTCGAAGGCGAGGCCATAGATGAACGGCTTCAGCGCCGAGCCCGGCGAGCGGATGGCGCGACTGGCGTCGACCGCCCCGGCCCGCTCCGCGTCGAAATAATCAGACGATCCCACATGCGCCCGCACCTCGCCCGTGGCGTTGTCGACAACGACAATGGCGGCGGAAATGCGCCGCCCCAGCGCCGCCGCCCGCTCCTGCGCCAGGGCCTGGAGAGCGGCCTGCAAACGCGCGTCAATAGCGAGCGTGACATTGGTTCCCGCCTTCGCCGCTGGCTCCGCGCCCTGGCCAGGAGCGCCCGGAACCAGGGCTACCGCCGCTTCTGGCTCCAGCGCCGCCATGTCGACGGGCGCGGCGGCGCCTGAACCGCCATTCTGCGCGGCGACAACCTGTTCGGCGACAACCTGTTCGGCGAGGTGCGGCGCCAGCATCGGCAACGCCCGTCGCGCCGTCGGCATGGCGGCGGCGTTGGCGCGTTCGGCTTCGGCGGCGGTCAGGGCGCCTGCTTCCAGGCCGCGCTGCGCCACCCGGGCCCGCGCCGCCATGGCCGCCGCCGGATGGCGATCCGGCCGCCGCGCCTCGGGGGACTGGGGCAGCGCCACCAGCAAAGCCACTTCAGCGGTGGAGAGCCGCGCCGGCTCCTTGCCGAAGTAGATCAGCGAGGCGGCGCGCACCCCTTCGATATTGCCGCCGTAGGGCGCCAGGGTCAGATAGGCGGCGAGCACCCCCTCCTTGCCCAGGCGCCGCTCCAGCTGCACCGCCCGCACCATCTGCCGCAGCTTGGCGGAAAAACTGCGCGTCTCGCGCGGCTCCAGCAGCCGCGCCGCCTGCATGCTGAGCGTCGAGGCGCCGGACACCACGCGGCCGTTGCGCGCCAGCTGCCAGGCGGCCCGCGCCACGCCGATCACATCCACGCCGCCATGGGCGTCAAAGCGCCGGTCCTCATAGACCTTGAGCAGATTGATGAAATGCGGATCGACCTCGGCCAGCTTCACAGGCAGCCGCCAGCGCCCCTCCGGCGTGGCGAAGGCGCGCAGCAGCAGCCCTTCCCGGTCCAGCGCCAGCGGCGACGTCCGCTGCAACACGCTGAGGTCGATCGGCCCCAGCGCCGCCGCGTAAGACCGCAGCGCGAGATAGGCGCCGCCGGCGCCCGCCGCCGTCACCAGCAGCGCGACAAGCCCCAGCCGCCGCAGCCTGCGGCCGCGACGCCCGCCAGGAGCGCCATCCCCCGCTGTTCCGGTCCCGCTCACGGCTTGCGCGCCGCCTCCACCGTCATGACGCCCGAGGCCGAACGGCCAAAGCGGTCCGGCCGGTACATGTCTTCCGCCGTCGCCGGCGGATGCACGAAGCGCCCTGGCGACACCACGCGGATGATATAGCCCACGTTGATGAACGCCGGCTGGCCCTTTCGCCGCTCATAGGCCACGACGAAGCGGTCATCGCGGAACTCGGTCGCCGACGGCGTCGCCTGGTCCTTGTCCATCCAGGCGAAGGCCGACAGGGACGCGCCCTCCACCAGCTTCGGGTTCTCGATCTCGACGCCGGCGGGCAAATGGTCCACCACCAGCAGGCGGGCGTTTTCCGCCGCCGCCTCGGTGATGCGCAGCACCACCGCCAGCCGGTCGTTCTGACGCAACGTCGCCGGGTCGACCTTCGTTCCATCGAGACGGTAATAGGCGCGTTCCACCTTGTAGCCGCGCGACAGCTCCGGCTCTGGCGCCAGCGGATTGCCCGAGGTCGTCACCGTCAGCTGCGCCGGTTCGTCCCCCGCATTGCTGATGCGAACCGGCTGGGCCAGCGCCGCGGCGTCCAGGTTGCGGAACAGGGCGCCCGACGTGGTTTCGCCATTGAAGCTGATGCGGAGCTTCTTCGCGTCCTTCTCCAGCGCCAGGGCCGCCAGCAACAGCCAGACGTTCTCCTGGGTGCTGGTGTAGGTCACCATCGCCCGCGCCTGCTCCACCACGCTCGCCGCCTGCTGCACCAGATCGGCGCCGACGCCCGCCTCGGCGGCCAGCGCGAGGATCGCCGCGCCGTCGCGCAGCCGCGAGCCATAATCAGCGCGCCACACGCCGCTGGTCTCGCGTTTCAGGCTGGCGACGGCGGCGCCAAAAGCGCTGTTGGCGCGCGGCCGGTCGCCCAGCAGCGCCAGCGCCGCGCCCACCTGGGCCCGGCCCAGCGGCGTGGCGATGTCCCTGATCTTCGTGTCCGCCAGATAACGCAGGTCGCCCATCACCGGCCGGCCGTTACGGGCCAGCACATAGATGGCGTAGGCGAGGCCATCGCTGCTGCTGGCGTTGAAATCACCCGCGTTGGCCACCGTGTTGCGCAGCCGCTCCAGCGCCAGATCGAACGGTTGTTGCGGCACGGAAAAGCCGCGTTCGCGGGCCCGGGTGAGGAAGTCGCTGACATAGGCGTCGAGCCAGACGTCATCGCCCCCCACCGACCACAGGCCGAATGAGCCATTGCTGTCCTGCCGCGACAGCACGCGGGCGATGGCGTCGTTGACGCGGCGGTCGGCGTCATTGTCCGCCGGCATGGCGTGCGCCGCCGCCAGCTGGTTGCTGTACAGCAGCGGCAACGCCTTGCTCACCGTCTGCTCGGTGCAGCCGTAGGGGTAGAGATCGAGCGCCCGCAGCAACGCCGGGGCATTGAGCGCCGTCGATTGCGTCGCCGCCACCGAGGCCACGCCGGTTCCAGGAACCAGATCGGCCAGCAATTCGCCGGTCAGCTCCACCGAGGCGCCAGGCGGCAGCGGCCGCACCGTGCGCCGCGCCAGCGCCGGCGCGCCGGGCTGGGTCCGCAGCGCCACGGTCTGGCTCGCCTCCACGTCCCTGCCGTTCACCTGGATGGCGAGCTTCACCACGCCCTTGCCCGTCGCGGTCAACGGGACCTCGAACGAGGCCTTGCCGCCCTTCGCCAGTTTCAGCGTGCGCGACAGGGCGTCGGCCGACGCAAGGCCGGGGCCAGCCAGATCGACATTGACGGCATAATCACCGGGCGCCGCGTCCACATTGTCCACCTGAACGTGCAGGCGCGACTGGTCGCCGATGGCCATGAAGCGCGGCGCGGTCGCTGTCACCACCACCGGATCACGCACCACCACGTCCGTATGGGCCGAGCCGACGCGCCCGGCGCTCCACGCCGTCGCCATCACCCGCACCGTGCCGTTGAACGACGGGATGTCGAAATTCACCACCGCCTTGCCGTCCGGCCCGACTTTCACCACGCCGGAGTAGCGCGCCAGCGGCTCCTGGGTGGGGGCGTCGCCCTGCATCAGCGCCGCCGCGTCGCCGCCGGAGCGCAGGGCGCCGCGCGCGCCCTGCATGCCGTCGATGAGATAGCCGTAAAGGTCGCGCAGCTCCGCCCCCAGCTGCCGCTGTCCCAGATAATAGTCCTGTGGCTTTGGCGGCTCGTAGCGCGTGAGATTGAGAATGCCCACATCCACCGCGGCGACGGTGACGAACGCCTCCTCGCCTGGCTTCAGCCCGGTCAGCGTCACCGGAATGGCCAGCGCGCCGCGCGGCCGCATCTGCGCCGGCGGCGCCAGCGTCACCCCAAGCTCACGTTGCTCGCGATCGATGGAGAACCACGACAGGCCAAGCGCCCGGCCCGGCATGCGCTTCGCCGCCACGTCCAGCGGGCGATGGGCGAACGCCACCGCATAGGCGCCCGCCCCCCAGTCCGCCTTCACCGGCACGTTCACCGTCGTCCCATCGGCGGCCAGCGACACCGCCTGCTCGTGCTGAACCCGGTCGGTGACGATCATCAGGGTGGCGGTGCCGGCGAAGCGGGCGTTGATCCGCGCCTGCATCATGTCGCCGGCCTTGTAGGCAGCCTTGTCCAGCGTCACCTCCAGGGCGTCCGGCGTATCGGCGCTGGCCTCCACCCCATAGCCCACATGGAAGGAAACGCTGGTGACGGCGCCGCCGCCGCCATCGGACGCCACCTCCAGTCGCCAGGAGCCCCAGTCCACCGGCGCGGCGATGCGCGCCGGCGCCCCGGCCGTCGCCTCGACGACCCCGTCGCTGACGCGGCGACTGGTTTTCACCGGCTCGGAATTCCAGCGGCCATCGCTATTGAACCACTGGTATCGCCGCTCGACCTTGTACAGGCTCCACTTCAGCGGGCGCGTCATGCGGGCGCCGTCAGGCTGGGCCATCACCACATCGAAATTCGCCGTGGCCCCGGCGTTCAGTTCGCTGAACAGCCGCTTGACGCCAATCACCGGACCGGAGGGCAGGATCGGCAGCGTCACCGAACGGGAAACGGCGCGGCCGCCGTCCTCGCCGACGCGCAGCGTCACCGTCGCCTGCAACGGTCGGGCGGCGGCCACGTCGCTCACCGGCGCCGAAACCACGGCCCTGCCAGAGCCATCGGTGCGAACGGTTTCCTCCAGTTCGGCGGTCACCGCCTCGAATTTTTCGTCGTCTATGCCAACCTGATAACCGTCCAGCCCCTTCACCGCGGTCGCCGGCGCCTCGGAGACGCCAACCTCGCCGCTCACCGTCAGCCCGGAGCCCGGCGCGCCATAAAGATAGCGCGCGTCCACCGTCACCTGCGCCGGCTCGCCCGGTTGCAGCAACGGCGCGGCCGGCTTCAGATTCACCTCCAGCCGCTCCGGCACGTAGTCCTCGACCAGGAAGGCGGTTTCGCCAACGGAATCGCCCTTCGGGTCCACGTAGGCCTTCACGCGCCACGCGCCGCCCTGCGCCCCGGAAAGCAGCGGGATCGACAGCGACCGGCCGCCCAACCCCTGATCCTCCACCACGGCGCGGCGGTATTCCACGCCATCGGGCCGGCGCACCACCAGGGTCAGCGGCGCGCCTGTCGTGGCCTCTGCCCGGTTATCGCGCAGCAGGGCCGTGAGAAACACCGTCTCGCCGGAGCGATAAACGCCGCGTTCGGTGAACAGGAACGCGTCCATCTGCCCGGGCGCCTCGCGGCCTTTCACACCCCGGTCGCTGAGGTCGAACGCCGTCTGCTCCAGATCAAGAAAGCCGTAGTCGCCATCGGCGCCGCTGGCCACCACCATGCCCGGGGCAAGGCCGCCCTTGCCACGCGCAAGCCCCGGATCGAAGGCGACAACCCCGCTGGCGTCGCTCTTCTGCGTCGCCAGCACGTCATTGTTGCGGGCGATGAGCCGCACCTCGACGCCGGAGACCGGCTTGGCGGTGGCGAGGGAGCGCACAACCGTCCTCACGCCATTTTCTGAAGAAACAGCCGTAAGCCCCAGATCGGAAACGACAAACCATTGCGTCGCCCGCTCGCCATAATCAGATTCCCGGTCCAACGGCACGGCGCCGACCGGTTGCGCGGTCATCACATAAACGCCCGGCTCCAGCCTGCCGCCCGTCGCCTCCTGCACCGGAAAAGCGGTGATGACGTCGGCGTTGAGCTGCGACTTCACCTCCAGGTCGCCGGACCAGACCTTGTAGC
Source organism: Camelimonas lactis (assembly GCF_004342915.1). GTDB lineage: Bacteria > Pseudomonadota > Alphaproteobacteria > Rhizobiales > Beijerinckiaceae > Camelimonas > Camelimonas lactis. Next base: position 658,357 of record NZ_SLWL01000001.1, on the reverse strand, counting down.
CCTTCTGGGTCAGCACCTCATCGACGCCATAGCGCGACAGCTGCGCCATGAAATTACCCGAGCGCACCGTCGGCAGCAGCGAACGGTCGCCGATGCGCGCCAGTTCGATCCGCACCGCGTTGGTGTTGACCGAAACAACCGGAATGCCTTCCTGGCCGGTGCGCGGCAGCACGTAATTGCGGCCGGTGAAGCGCGCCATGGCCGAACGGTCGCGGACGTAAATCTGGTAGTCGGCGTTGGCCAGCAGGTCTTCGCCAACGGCGGACGGCACCCCCTGTCGCAGCACCACGCCATAGGTCTGGCCATGCCTGAGCCCATCGACGCAAAGCTGCTGCCCCTCCGTCGTCACCGCCGCGTTGGCGGCGCCGGCCAGCGCCACGAAGGGCGCGAAATCGACCCGGCCGCGCGCCAGCGGCTCGGAGAAGGTGAAGCAGACGCGCGGCGAAGCCGCGTCGGAATCCACCTTGTAATTGGTGATGCGGAAGCCGTGCTTCTTGCGCAGTTCGGTCCAGATCGCCCGCACGTTTGGCGTTTCCACCAGCGCCAGCGACGCCGCATAGGCGTTGAGCGCCGGACGCCAGGAGCTGGCGGCGGCAAGCGCCGCGCCCAGCTCCGCCAGGGCCCCGGCCTTTTGCGCCCGGTCCGTCCCGAACTGGTAGCCGGCGTAAGCGGCGGCGATGGCGTCATTGCGCAACCGCCAGCTGTTGGCGCGATCGCCCGGCGCGGCCTCGCGGGCGGCCCTGGCCCAGAGCAGCCAGGCCGCCGCGTCCTTGCCATTGGCGACAATGGCGTCGCGGGCGGCGGCCATCGCCGCGCCCCACTGCCCCCGTCCCAGCGCTGATTCCGCCGCCTGGCGGGCTGGCGCGCCCGGCCGCTGGCCGGCGCCTGGTTCGGCCCGCAGCCGGGTTTCCAGCCGCACGGCGTTGCTGGCCAGATCCTCGCGCACGAACGCATCCGCCTGGCGGGCAGCCGGGTGGGCGGGCGCCGTCGCCGCGCCCTGGGCCAGCGCCAGTTGCGGCGCGGCGAGCGGGAGAAAGCCGGTCAACCCGGCGAACAGGGCCGCGGCGAAACCGCAGCGCCGCCGTTCATGGGTTTTGCCTGGGAGGCGCGGATGAGACGGCTTCGCGTCAGGCCGCGTCATCGCGACGCCCGCCCCGCCGGAATGCCTGTTGCCCATGCCATTTCTCCCTGACTGACCCGTCATGCCCAATCCAGGCGAGGGCATTCTGCCCCCGCGCCACACGGGCTTTCAAGCAACCCGGTCGCCCCCATCCGGTAAAAATATGTAATATCAACAGGATGGGAGACTAGGTTCTTTCCCGTCCCGCCGCCATGCGCGACGTCGGGCGAGTCTCCCGCGCCGCGCCGGTCGCCGCAAGACCATGCGCGCCACTCCGCCCTGTTTCGCGGGACCTGCGACGCGCCTGCAACGTGCCGGAGCGGCGCCAGCCATCGGCCAGCGGCCAGCCATAGCCGCGTGCGCCGCCTGTCACCACCGTGGAATTGACCTCCACCACACCGGCTGTTTGATTCCAGGCGCCCGGATGCCTTGATCGCCGGATGCCCTTGGGAAGAAGGAAAACGCATGAGCCAGACAGGAGCAATCGTTGGCGATCACGATCGGGCGGCGGGCCGGGCTGGCGCCCGCTCTGGCCGCGTCGGCCTTGCCTGTCTTGGTCTTGTGACCGGTCTGGCGCTGGCCGTCACGCCGCTGCAGGCGCAAATCCAGGGCCAGCCGCCAAACCAGAGCCAGGCAAAAACCCCGCGCCCCGGCAACGCCGCCGACAGCCAGCAACTGCAGCAGCAAAGAGAGCTGTGGGACGCATTGCCCGAGGTGGATCGCAAGGACGTGCAGGATTCGCTCGTCTGGCTCGGCTTCTACAATAGCGTCACCAACGGCGCCCTTGGCCAGCGCACCGCCGACGCCATTGCCGCCTTTGAAAAGCGTGAGCTGCTGGAACCGGGCGCGGTGATCGCCGGGCCGGGGCTCGCGGTGCTGCGCGCCGAGGCCAACAGGCAAAAAAGCGCCGTCGGCTTTACGCTGATCGACGATGCGGCCACCGGCGCGCGCATCGGCGTCCCCAGTCGCCTGTTCGACCGCAAGGAAAGCGCCCCCGGCCGCACCCGGCTGTGGTCATCGCGCACGCCGGCGTCGCTGACCCTGTTCGCCAGCGGGGCGGAGGATGGCGGACTGCCGGCCTGGTTCGCCCGCGCCACCGCCGCCGCGTCTGGCCGCAAGATCACTTACAAACTGATGCGGCCGGACTTCGCCGTGGTGACCGGCGACGAGGGCTCCCGCCGCTTCTTCACCCGCGTCGCCGCGGGCCCGGACGGCCTGCGCGGCTTCACTTTTGTTTACCCCGTGACCGACGCCGTGACGATGGACCGGGTGACCATCGGCATCGCCAACAGTTTCGCGCCATTCGCCGGCAAGCCTGGCGCGATCTCCTCTGGCGCGATCTCCCCTGGCTTGATCTCCCCGGGAACGGTTTCATCAGGGGGCCAGCAAGCCGCGGGCGTCCCGGCCGCCCGGCAGCCTGGCGGCGCGCCGCTCACCGGCGGCGCGCTGCTGCTCGGGTCCGGGCGCGCCCTTGTCGCCACCGCCGCCGTGCGCGGCTGCAAGGACATTCGCCTCGGCGATACATCCGCCACGGTCACCGCCAGCGATCGCCAGAGCGGCCTCAGCCTGCTCGCCGCCGCCGGGGCCAACCCGGCGAACGCCGGCCCCATCGTTCTTGCAAAGGCCGATGCGGCGCAACCCGCCAGCGACCTGGCGCTGGCCGCCTGGATCTCCGACGCGGCTGGCAAACCACAGCTTTCCGTCATCCCGGGCCAGTTTTCCGAAACCACACAGGCTGGGAAGGTCAACGCCGCGCTCCAGCCCGGCGGCGCCGGAGCCCTGGCGCTGGACAGCTCCGGCGCCCTCGTCGGCATTGTTTCCAGCCTGACGGCGGCCCCGGCCGTCGCCGGCGTGACGCTGGCCGCCAACCACCCGCTGGCCAGCGCCGACAGCATCCGCCGCCTGCTCGCCGACGCTGGCGTCACGCCGCAGGCCAACGCCCCTGGCGCCGGTCCCGCCCAGCGCCAGGGCTCCGGCGCCATCGTCGCCCGCTGGCGCGCCCGCCTCGCGCCGGTGTCATGCCTCGCCCGTTAGGGCCTTTGCCGGTGAGCCGGAAACGTCTGCTGCACCGGGGCTTGCCCGGAACGGCCAACCGGCGGCGCCGCGTCAGCCTCTGATGGGAAGGGGCTCCCGGGGGGAGCGCCCGGCCGCCGCCAGCGCCGCGCCCTTGACATTTCAGCCCAAAAGCCGCACATCGGCGTCGTAGCCGCCTGATGCGGCCTGCGGCGTGCGTGCCGCGTGCGTGAAGCTTCTGAAGCATTTTCCTTAAAATGCGTCTTCCGAAAAGGCAGGGCAAAACGCCGGTCTGGTTGGCCGGATTTCGCTCTGCCCCGCTTCGCCCCGCCGACGCCCAATTTCTGGACGCCCCACACGCAGGGCGCTCCGCAACGGCCCTTTGCGTCCTGCGCGACCCAGGGCTCCGGAAGCTTTACATTGACATCTTTCAAGGAACTCGGCCTTGCGGCTCCGATCCTCTCGGCGCTGTCTGACGAGGGCTACGCCAATCCCACGCCGATTCAGGCGCAGGCAATCCCGCACGTCATGGCCGGCCGCGACCTCATGGGCATCGCCCAGACCGGCACCGGCAAGACGGCTGCCTTCACCCTCCCGATTCTGCACAACCTCGCCGCCGAAAAGGGCCGGACGCCGCCGCGCCAGTGCCGCGTGCTGATCCTGTCGCCGACCCGCGAACTTGCTGGACAGATCGCTGATTCCGTCCGCGCCTATTCGCGTCACATGCGGATTTCCGTCGCCACCGTATTCGGCGGCGTCTCCCATGGCCCCCAGGCCCAGATGCTGCAGCGCGGCGTCGACGTGCTGGTGGCGACGCCCGGGCGCCTGCTCGACCATATGGCGACCGGCTCCCTGCGCCTCGACGGCGTCAAGGTGTTCGTGCTCGACGAAGCCGACCAGATGCTGGACATGGGCTTCATCCACTCCATCCGCAAACTGGTGAAGGTCCTGCCCAAGCAGCGCCAGACCCTGTTCTTCTCGGCCACCATGCCGAAGGAGATCGCCGCCCTGGCCGCCGACATGCTCGACAATCCCGAGCGCGTCGCCGTGGCGCCGGTGTCCAGCACCGCCGAACGGGTGACCCAGAAGGTGGTGTTCGTCGATGCGCCGCAAAAGCGCGTCGAGCTGGCCCATCTGCTGGCCAACACCTGCGACGGCCGCACCCTGGTGTTCACCCGCACCAAGCACGGCGCCGACCGGGTGGTGCGCCACCTGGAGAGCGCCGGCCTGACGGCGGCGGCGATCCACGGCAACAAGAGTCAGGGCCAGCGCCAGCGCGCCCTCGATGGTTTCAAGGACGGCTCGACCCGCATCCTCGTCGCCACCGATATCGCCGCGCGCGGCATTGACGTTGACGGCGTCACCCACGTCGTCAATTTCGAACTGCCCAACGTGCCGGAAACCTATGTGCACCGCATCGGCCGCACCGCCCGCGCCGGCGCCAGCGGCTCGGCCATCTCGCTGGTCGACCGTGAGGAGCGCGGCCTGCTGCGCCAGATCGAACGGCTGACCCGCCAGTCGATCCCGGTGGAGGCGCGCGCCACCGAGGACGCCGAGATCGCCCCCGAAGCGCCGCGTCCGCCACGCCAGCAGCAGCGTCGTCCCCAGGGCGCCGGTCGCGGCGACGGCCAGCGCGGCGAAGGTCGTGACGGCCAGCGCGGCCAGCGACAGGAGAGCCGTGGCCGCAACGGCCAGGGTAATGGCGGCAACGGCCAGGGCAACGGCGGCCGTCGCGCCGCGCCGGCTGGCGAAGGCCGCGAGCAGCACGCCGCGCCACGCGCCGGCGCCGGCCATGGCCGGGACCACGCGAACCGTAACGGCGCCCAGCGGCGCGGCCCCCGCCCGGAAGGTCGCGGCCAGCCCGGCGCGCGCCGTGAAGGCGGCCGCCACCAGGAAGGCCACGGCGGCGATCTCGCCGGCATTGGCTTCATGAACAGCCCGCGCGGCAACCGTTCCTGAAACGGTGCGGCCTCACAGATACAAAAAGGCGGCGGGGAAATCCCGCCGCCTTTTTTCTGTTCCCGTCCGTGGCCGCGCGCCGCTGCAACGGACCTCCCTGGCGTCACATGAACATGGCCCGCAGATTGGCGGTGAGGCTGCGGCGTAGCGGCGGCTGCTCCAGCGCCTCCAGGAAGTCGGCCGCCCAGGCGTTGATGTCCTGGTTCCTCAGCACCCGGATCATGCGCAGGTAACGCGCCTTGCGCTCCTCCAGCGGCATATCCAGCGCCTGGCGGATGGCGGCGGCCATGCCCTCGATTTCATGCGGATTGACCACCAGCGCGCCCTCACGCAGATCGCGCACCGCGCCGGCGAAGCGCGACAGGATCAGCACGCCTGGATCATTGGGGTCCTGCGAGGCCACATATTCCTTGGCCACCAGGTTCATGCCGTCGCGCAGCGGCGTCACCAGGCCAACGCGGGCGCAGCGATAGATGGTGGCGAGCGCCGTGCGGGAATAGCTCTGGTTGATGTAGCGGATCGGCGTCCACGACACGTCGCCCCAGGCGCCGTTGATATGGCCGACCTTCTCGCTCACCTGCCGGTCCATATCCATGTATTCCGGGATATCGGAGCGGCTCTTGGGCGTGATCTGCACATAGCTGACCTTGCCCCGCCACTCCGGGTTCTCGGCCAGGAAGCGTTCATAGGCGTCGAGCCGCCCGGCGATGCCCTTGGAGTAATCGAGACGGTCAACGCCCACCAGCATCGCGGCGTTGCCAAGGCTGCCTTTCAGTTCGCGCACGAAGCGCGAGGACGAGGCGCGCCGCGCCGCTTTCATCATGATCCCCGTGTCGATGCCCACCGGGAAGGCGCCCAGCTGGACGCGGCGGCCGTTGATGTCAAACTGCGAATTGCCCATGCGTCCGACACCGCCGGCCTCCTGAAGGTAGCGGGCGAAATTGTCGCGATCGTTGGGGGTCTGGAAGCCGACCAGATCGAAATCGGTCAGCGCGCCAACGACGTCGGCGTGGTGCGGCAGGGCGTGCAGGATTTCCGGCGGCGGCAGCGGAATGTGCAGGAAGAAACCCATCCGGTTGTTATGCCCGCGTTTGCGCAGGAACCGGGCCAGCGGCATCATGTGATAATCGTGCACCCAGACGACGTCGTCCGGCTCCAGGATTTCCGATACCTGGCGGGCGAACCATTCGTTCACCCGCATGTACCCTGAAAGGTCGAGGCGCGAGAATTCGGCCAGGTCCACCCGGTAATGCAGGATCGGCCACAGCACCCGGTTGGCGAAACCGCTGTAATACTCCTGATAATCGGCTGAAGAGAGGTCCGTGACGGCATAAGAAATTCCGCCGCGCTGCATGACGTGCGGATGCCTGTCCGGATTTTCTGTAACGCGTCCGCTCCAACCGTACCAAAGTCCCGGGCGATTTTTCAGCGCGGCGTGCACGGCGACCGCGAGGCCGCCCGCTTGCGGTTTTCCGCCAGTTGGCGCCGCCACCCGGTTGGATACGACAATGAGCCGCGACAAGGCGAATCCCTCCTGTCCTGCTGTTCGTTATGTGACTCAACGCGCTGGCGGGCCGGGAAGCCGCGCCAGCCATTCCCGATGTGCGTCGCAAGAACCGTGCCACCGGTCTGGCCCCGGGGGCCGTGGCCGTCTGGGCGCGCCGCCTCGGGAGGCGCGTCCAGCTGGTCAGGACGCAGGAAACCTCTAGCTCAACGTTTATGTCCCCCAACGGTTCCGTCGTCTGGCGTGCAAAGTTCCGGCGCCCCTGGATATGCGGAAAAGCCGTGCGGTGACGAAAATTCTGAAGAAGGCCATCAGGTTCCGTAACCTGCCGCGGTGGTCGCGGCGGCCGGGCGCTCCGTCCGGGCATCCCCCTGGACGTACGCCCGCGCCTCGGCGGCGATCCATGCGCGCACGTCGGAGGCGTCATCGAATATCCGCGTCGCCGGAGCCAGTTCGCGCCCCACCGACCAGGCGCCGCCGCCTTCGCGCTTCACCACCGTGAAGGCGGCGATATCGGTGATGTCATCGCCGATGAACACCGGCCGCCGCCCGGCGAAAGCCGGCAGACGCATGAACGCCGCGACCGCGGTGCCCTTGTCCACGTGATTGCGCTTGATTTCATAAACCAGCCGGCCGGGCAGCACCGTCAGGCCGACCTCGCCGCTGCGGGCGATGATGCCCTCCAGCTCGTACCGCAGGGCCGCGCCCAGCGTTGGCGCGGCGCGATAGTGCACCGCGACGCAAACGCCCTTGTCTTCCAGCAGCAGACCGCGATGGGAGGCGGCCAGGCGCTTGAGATTGTCCATGATTCCGGGCGGCAGCCGCCCGCTGGCCGCCATGAACACGTCGCCGCCTGGCAGCAGGCGCAGCTCCCCGCCATGACAGCCCGAGGCGCGCGGCTTCAGGTCGCCGAACAGGCGGTCGATGTCGCGGATGCTGCGTCCACTGACCAGGGCAAGCGCGCCGCCAAATTTCCGGGTGAGCTGTTGCAGGCCTGTCTTGAGCGAAGCCGGAACGCTGACATCATCAGGCCGCGCCGCAATGTCGAGCAGGGTGCCGTCGATATCGAAGAACAGCGCATGGGAGGCGCTGTCGAGGGCGAGATTTTTCATGAGCTATTTCTGGCCCGGCCGCGCTGGAGCGAATCCGCCGCTCCGGCGCGCCGCGCCCAATCCTCCTGTGACGCCGGTCCGCGCGGGACCGGGCGGGGCTGTGCGACGCCGGCGCGTGGCTGGGGCGGGAATGCCCCGCCATTTGCCATTCCAGCGTTCTGCGACCTTCGCGGAGCAGGTTACGCTCCACACGAGAGATGCCTGCGGCGGCCGGGGGGAGCGCGTCAAGGGATGCGCGCCATGCGGCCAGAATCCACCTCGCGGCGGACTGGCGCGGCAAAACAAATGCCGGCGCCGAACCATGTTCTGTCTGCTGCAATCATGACCATACGCCAACATTATGACAACAGTTTTGTTCCACATCAGCCGCCATCCTGGCCACGACTGCCCGAACATGAGGCGCATCCGCCTGTGAAAACAGCAGGAATGCCGGAGGGGATTTTGCCTTGTCTCCAAAACCGGACTTGAATGTTTCGCCATATTTGGGCTGCATGTATCCTTGCATGTATCCATCACTGACGCGCCGCTAGGGCGAACACAAGAAAGCGCGCAAGAAAGCGCGCCGTCGCCCGTCCTGGCTGTCCTTGCCGCCGGAACCCGCTCGGACGGGCGGCGTTCACCATGACGGCGACGCCTGACGCCGCGGGAGCCGGCTCCGCCCGGAAAGGCCCCTGTTCAGGCGCCGCCGGCGCCACTGGAATGCCTGGAGCGTTTCCGGCCATCATCGCGGCCATGGAAGCGCTCCATCTTTTTGGTTTGCGGCGCGCTCCCCCGGATGCATCCGCTCCGGGCGCCGCCGCCGCAGGCTTCGGGGTGCAGCGGCCCCAGGCCAGCCCACCCCGGGCCCGCCCACCCAGGCGCGCCCTGGCGCGCGCGGCGCCCCGGGGTCAGCCGTGAGGACGACATGATCGATCGTGATGACATCCACTGGTACCGTGACGCCATCATCTACCAGGTGCACGTCAAGTCATTCTTCGATTCAGACAACGACGGCGTCGGCGATTTTGCCGGACTGACCGAACGGCTCGACTACATCCGCGAACTGGGCGCCACGGCGATCTGGGTCATGCCGTTCTACCCATCGCCTTTGCGCGACGACGGTTACGACATCGCCGACTATCGCGGCGTCAATCCGGCCTATGGCCAGATGCGTGATTTCCGCCGCTTCATCCGCGAGGCGCACGCCCGCGGCCTCCGGGTCATCACCGAGCTGGTCATCAATCACACCTCGGACCAGCACCCCTGGTTCCAGCGCGCCCGCACCGCGAAACCAGGTTCACCGTGGCGGGATTTTTACGTCTGGTCCGACACGGAAGACCGCTACAGGGACGCGCGCATCATCTTCTGCGACGTGGAGAAATCCAACTGGACCTGGGACGCCACCGCCGGCGCCTACTACTGGCACCGCTTCTATTCGCACCAGCCGGACCTGAACTTTGAAAACCCCCGCGTGCTCGAGGCGGTGATCGAGATCATGCAATACTGGTTCGAGATGGGCGTCGACGGCCTGCGGCTCGACGCCATCTCCTACCTGGTCGAAGCCGAGGGCACCAGTTGCGACAACCTGCCCGGCACCCATGAGGTGATCCGGCGCATCCGCAGCTTCATTGACGCGCGCTACCCGGATCGCATGTTGCTGGCGGAGGCCAATCTCTGGCCGGAAGGCATCGCCAAATATTTTGGCGACGGTGACGAATGCCAGATGGCCTTCCACTTTCCGCTGATGCCGCGCATGTACATGGCGGTGGCCAGTGAGGAGCGCCGCCCGATCACCGACATCCTGCGCCAGACGCCGGATATTCCCGACACCTGCCAGTGGGCGATATTCCTGCGCAACCATGACGAGCTGACGCTGGAGATGGTGACGCAGCAGGAGCGGGATTACCTCTGGACCATCTACGCCGCCGACGCCCGGGCCCGCCTCAACCTCGGCATCCGCCGCCGCCTCGCGCCGCTGCTGGAAAATGACCGGCGCAAGATCGAGCTGCTGACCAGCCTGCTGCTGTCTATGCCCGGCACGCCGGTGATGTACTACGGCGACGAGATCGGCATGGGCGACAACATCTATCTTGGCGACCGCGACGGCGTGCGCACCCCCATGCAATGGTCGCCGGACCGCAACGGCGGCTTCAGCCGCGCCGACCCCGCCCGGCTGGTGCTGCCAGCGGTGCAGGACCCGGTCTATGGCTTCGACGCGGTGAACGTGGAGAGCCAGCGCCGCAACCCCTCCAGCCTGCTCAACTGGATGAAGCGGATCGTGGCGGCGCGGCGCAACACCCGCGCCTTCGGCCGCGGCTCCATGCATTTCATCTATCCGGACAACCGCAAGATCCTCGCCTATATGCGCGCCTGCGACGGCGAAACCATCCTGTGCGTCGCCAACCTCTCGCGCGCCCCCCAGGCCGCCGAGATCGAGCTGCCCGAGTTCGCCGGCTGGCGGCTGGTGGAAATGAGCGGCGGCGCTGAATTCCCGCCGGTCAGCGAATTGCCCTACCAGATCACCCTGCCCGCCTACGGGTTCTACTGGTTCCGCATGGAAAAGGCCGCCGTGGTCGACGACCGTTTCGGCCCCCGCCCGGTGCCGGAGCTGTTTACCCTGGTTCTGACCGGCGCGCCGCAGGACCTGTTCGAAGGCCGGGAAGGCAAGGCCCTTACCGGCGAGTCCCTGCCGCGCTACCTGGCGACCCGCCGCTGGTTTGTCGGCACGCGCCGGCGCATCGCCAGCACCAGCGTCAGGGATGTGGCTGTACTGCCCGGCTGCGACGATGGCTCGCTCATGCTGTCGCTGGTTGACGTGACGCTGCGCAGCGGCGGGCAGCAGGAATATTTCGTGCCTCTGGCCGTCGACGAAACCGGCGAGCACGAAGCGCTGCTCCCCTACGCCATCGCCCGCCTGCGCCGCGGCGCCCACATGGGCCTGCTGCACGGCGCCGAAGCCGCCCCCAGCTTCGCCATCGGCATGGTCAGGGCCATGCGCGGCGACGCCCGCAGCCCCACCCTGCATGGGGGCGTCGTCGAATTTCGCAGCGGCGCGGGGTTGAAGGATGCGCCGGAGCTCGACCCGCACGACCTGTCGCGCATGCGGCTGGACCAGAGCAACACCTCGATGGCGCTCGGCTCGCGCATGGTGCTGAAGCTCTACCGACGCCTGCAGCAGGGCGTTCACCCGGAAGAGGAAATGTGCCGCTATCTGACCGAGGTCGCCGGCTTCGCCCATACGCCCCGCTATCTCGGCAGCGCCCGCCACGTGGCCGCCGACGGCGAGATGACCACCCTGGCCCTGTTGCAGGAATATGTGCGCAACCAGGGCGACGCCTGGGACGTGGCGACCAGCGTGATGCAGCGCGAGATCGAGCATCTGGCGCAATTGCCGGTGGCGGATCGCCCCTCGCCCGAGGAAGCCTTCCAGTCATTTGGCCATTACGCCCACATCATCGGCCGCCGCGTCGGCGAGATGCACGCGGCGCTGGCGCGGCAGTCCAGCGATGCGGATTTCGCGCCAGTCGCCATGACTGGCGCCGATGTGGACGCCATCGCCCGCGACGCCCATGAGCAGGCGGAAAAAGCTTTCGCCAGTTTGCGCCTGCTGCTGGAAAGTCCCACCCCGCCTCCCGCCGGCGATGGCGCCATGCTGGTCGCCAGCCTGCTGGATCGCGAGGGCGAGTGCCGGGAGCTTGTTAACGCGCTCGCCAGCGCGGAGCCCCAGGGTCTGTGCACCCGCATCCATGGCGACCTGCATCTGGGGCAGTTTCTGATTGAACGGGCGGACGTCTTCATCGTCGACTTCGAGGGGCGCTCCGACCGTTCCGTGGCGGAGCGGCGCCGCAAGACCACGCCGATGCGGGACGTCGCCAGCATGCTGCGCTCGGTGTCCTATGTCACCGAAACGGTGCTGCACAATGTCTGCCAGCGCATCGCCCATGTGGATGCGGAGCTGGTCGGCGCGGCGCGGCGCTGGCGCGACCTGTCGGCGGCGAGCTTCCGCGAAAGCTACGACGCCGCCATTCGCGACACGCCGCTGTGGATCCACGACCCGGCGGAGCGGGAGCGGCTGCTGCGCCTGTGCCTGCTTGGCAAGACGATGCACGAGATCAACCACGAACTGGAGCGTCGCCCGGACTTCCTGCACATTCCCATCAAGGGCGCCCTGGACCTGATCCGGCAGGGCGACGTCCAGGCGTCATGACCGGTCGCTACGCACTCATGAGCGCCAGGCTGCCAACGGCGCGGCGCACGCCGGCAGCCGCCCGCTGAAGCCATCCACCGCCAGAGCCTGGCGGTGAGCCAGGAATGACGGGAGAGGCCGCCTACGCCGCCACGTCGCCCATTTCCGCGACCAGCGCCCGCATCAGCTCCGCCGCCGGCAGGGCCCGGGCGCGGGGGGCCGCGGTTCCCGCCCACCAGGCGCCGAAGCCCTGGGCGCCGCGCGCAGCCGCCAGGGCAAAGAGCTTCTTGGTCACATCATAGGTCAGCGAGTAATCCGCCGGCGGCGGCGCGCCCGCCGCCGCGCCATGACGAATGAGACGGTTGACCAGTCCCCGCGCCGGCCGACCCGAAATGGCGCAGGTCATGGCGGTTGCGTCCGCCCCCGCTCCAGCCAGGGCCTCGCGATAGCTGGCGTTCGCCGCCGATTCCGGGCAGCCAACAAAGGCCGTGCCCAGTTGCGCCGCCGCCGCGCCCGCATCCAGCGCCCGGCGGATGTCACGCCCGTCCATCAGGCCGCCAGCAGCGATCAGCGGCAGTTTGCAGGTCCGCGTCAGCCTTGCCATCAGATCGAAGGTCGCCAGGCGCGCATCCTCGCCATCCGGTTCGAACACGCCGCGATGCCCGCCGGCCTCGTAACCCTGCGCGACGATGGCGTCGACGCCCGCATCCGCAATGGCGCGCGCCTCCGCCTCGCTGGTCGCGGTGGCGAATGTGATGATCCCGGCCTGACGCAGCGCCCCCAGCTGCGCGCCCGTCGGCAAGCCAAAATGCATGCTCACCACCGCAGGGCGCAGCTCCAGCAACATGGCGGTGGCCGCGTCATTGCCGGTGAACGTGGGGTAAACCTCCGCAAGGGTCGCCGGCGGTTCAGCGCCAAATTCCGCGAACAGCGGCGCCAGCCAGGCCAGCCACGCCGCCTCCCTGGCCGCATCGCGGCGCGCCGGGCGGTGACAGAACACGTTGACGTTGAACGGCCGGTCGGTCAGCTCCCGCGTCCCGGCGATCATGCGGGCGGCGTCAGCGACGCTGCTGCCGCCGATGCCGAGCGATCCAAGACCGCCGGCGTTGGACACCGCCGCGGCCAGCGCCGGCGTCGCGGTCCCGGCCATGGGCGCCTGAATGATGGGATAACTAACGCCAGGAACAATCGTCTGCATCACGCTCACCTGTTTCCGGGTGACTCACGCAGCCGCCCCGGTCGCCGCGAGGATAGGCCCGATTGGGTCCCGGCGTCACCAGAGCGTGGCGCCGCGCCGCCCCAGGGGGATGCGGATGCGCCGCAATGCGCCATGACGCAGGGCCGAAGCGCAGTCAAGGACGGCGTCTGCCTCCACGCTCCGGCGTCAACGGAGAGGCTGGCGCATTAAAAAGCCGGCCAGAAATTCTGGCCGGCGCGCCGCGAACACCGGGAGCATGCACCGTGACATACGCCAGGGCGCTTCGGAGCCTGGTTCACCAGAAGCGCCTCCAGCCCGTCAACCGGCGCCTGCTGCGCCAAAGGCAGGCCCCGGCCTTCCCCCCAATGGTTAGCGGCACACCCGCACCGAACGTCCCCAGGGGTCGGTGCGCCACCAGCAGCGCGGCGGCGGCGGGCGATAACCGTACCCATAGGGCGGTGGCGGCGGTGGGCGATAACCATAACCATAGGGCGGCGGGCCATAGCCATACCCCATGGGGCGGCAGCGGCCCCACCCGTCGCGGAACCAGCCTGGGCCACAGCCTTGCGCCGCCAGCTGCACATGCGCGGGCCCGTCCATGGGCGCCGGCGCCGCGGGCATGGCCATGGCGGCGCCACCCAGCGTTACCGAGGCGCAGGCGGACACCAGCAAGGTACGAATTCCTGTCATCTTCCGAACTCCAGATGCGTTGCAACGCGAAGACCATCGCCCGGTTAAAAGCATCCGCCGCCTGATTTCCCCGCGCACGGAGCCCCCTGATGCGGGACGGCGCCAGGCCGCCGGAAAAGCCGGGCAAATCTGGTCGGGGAATCGCGTGACCCCGGCCGGACGCGCCTTTGCATTGCCTGCGGCCCCGAACATACCGCAAGCCGGCTGGCGAAATTATGCCGCTGGCGTGCGCATGACGGACATATTCACAAACAGAACAAACCCGCTATTACGCTGATATTTATTGCTGAATCACAACATATCGCGCGACTTCACGCCATCGCGACCGCAGCGCCGGAATTTCGCCACGAGTTCTGTCAGAAATCGTCCCGCGTCAACTTGCGTTTCTGCCAGAAATAAACGCCGACAATGCAGGCTATGGTCACCGCGGCGGCGGTCAGCAGCAGGGAAACCCGCTCCAGCCAGAAGACGCCGGGAATGGCCAGCGCCAGCAGCACGCCGACCAGGCCGATCTGCCACGACGCCAGGTGCACGCCGGCCAGCAGCGTGCCGATCGCCAGCAGACCCAGCACCGCGAGGCCCAGCGCCATCGGCGTCATCGCCGACAGCACGTCATGATAAAACAGGGTGCGCATGGCGATGACGATAATCAGCCAGTGCAATCCCTGACGGATCGCCATGCCGATCTTGTCGCTGCGGTAAACCTGCGCCCCCCACTCGCTGACAATGCACACGCCCGCGAACGCCACCGCCGTGATCTGCCAGTAGATCGCCGAGAAACCAGGCGCCAGGCTGGTCAACACCATGCCGGTGAACACCAGCAGCAGCATGATCACATAGGGCGCCTGCGCCGCCCAGAAACTGGTTTTGCTGACCGGCTGCGGATCGATGTCCAGCGGCGTTCCGCTCATGGTGGCTCTCCTTGCGCGTCGTGGTCGGGGGCGGCGCGTCAATCCGGTTTTCCGACCCCCGGTCGACGATCACACCGCCTGCCGGCTCTGGCAAGCCGGCGCGTGAGAGGCCGGCGCAGATATGTCGCGCGTAGCGGATGCAAAAAGGCGCCGGCCCTCGCGGACCGGCGCCGGAACCATTCCGTGTCGCCGGGGGCCGGAAAGGCCCCGGCGCCTGGAAAATCAGGCGACCTCGAACAGGCCGGCCGCGCCCATGCCGCCGCCGACGCACATGGTGCAGACGACGTATTTGGCGCCGCGGCGCTTGCCCTCGATCAGCGCGTGACCGACCATGCGGGCGCCGGACATGCCATACGGATGGCCGATGGAGATGGCGCCGCCGTTGACGTTGAGCAGTTCATCCGGGATGCCGAGCTGGTCGCGGCAATACAGCACCTGCACCGCGAAAGCCTCATTCAGCTCCCACAGGCCGATGTCCTCCACCTTCAGGCCGTGGGCCTTCAGCAGCTTCGGCACGGCGAACACCGGGCCAATGCCCATCTCGTCCGGCTCGCAACCGGCGACGGCGATGCCGCGATAGATGCCAAGCGGCTGCAGGCCGCGCTTCTCGGCCAGGCGCGATTCCATCAGCACGGCGGCGGAGGCGCCGTCCGACAGCTGCGAGGCGTTGCCGGCGGTGATGTACTTGCCTTCCTTGATCACCATGCCGTTCTTGAACACCGGCTGGAGCTGCGCCAGGTTCTCATAGCTGGTGCCGGGCCGGTTGCCCTCGTCCTTCTCCAGGGTGACGGCGACGTCCTTGACCTCTCCCGACACCTTGTCCTGAACCTTCATCACCGAGGCGAGCGGGACGATCTCATCCTTGAACTTGCCGGCGGCCTGGGCGGCGGCGGTGCGATCCTGCGACTGGGCGGCGTAGCGGTCCTGGGCCTCGCGCGAAATCTTGTAGCGCTCGCCCACCGTCTCGGCCGTCTCCAGCATGCTCATGTAGAGCGCCGGCACATGCTCGACCAGCCACGGGTCGCGGGCGCGATAGTGATTCTGCTTGTCGTTCTGCACCAGCGAGATCGAATCGAGACCGCCGCCGACCACCACGTCCATGCCGTCGGAAATGATCTGCTTGGCGGCGGTGGCGATGGCCATCATGCCCGAGGCGCACTGGCGGTCGAGCGACATGCCGGCGACCGTCACCGGCAGGCCGGCGCGCATGGCGGACTGGCGGGCGACATTGAGCCCCTGCGCGCCCTGCTGCATGGCGGCGCCCATCACCACGTCCTGGATTTCGGCCGGATCGACCCTGGCGCGCGACACGGCGTGCCTGATGGCGTGCCCGCCCAGCTCCTGCGACTGGGTGTCGTTGAACGCGCCGCGATAGGCCTTGCCGATCGGCGTGCGCGCCGTTGAAACGATGACTGCCTCTCTCATGGCGTCTTCCTCCAGTTCATTGATGTCGGGCGGGATGATGCGTCCGGCGCGTCTCCCATCTTTTCCGCTGTCACGCTATAGCACTTTGGGATGAAGCGGGCGCGGCGCAACCACGCCCGCTTCACGCGTGACACGGCGTCTTAACCGCGCTTTGGCAGTTCGATGCCCTGGGCGGCCGCGGCGATGGTGACGAAATTCGCCGTCTGCTCGCCCGCGCCGCTGACCTCGCGCTGGCCTTCCGGGCTGGTGATTTCGGCCCAGTGCGCGGCCACGCCTTCCGGCGTGTTTTCTTCCGGCTTCAGGTAGGCGCCGCGGGTCTGGTAAATCCGCGTCTGGGCGTAAACCCCCGCCGCCGCTTCGAGGATCACCTTCGACGGCGCATCCTCGCTGACCAGATACAGCACGCCAGGCGAGATCATTTCCGGCGTCATCATCGCCAGCATCTGCGGCGCCATCAACTCCTCGGTCATGCGGGTGGCGGCGGCCGGCGCCAGGGTGTTGATGCGGATGTTCTTTGATGCGCCTTCCTGGTGCAGCACGTTCATCAGGCCGACCATCGAGGCCTTGGCGGCGCCGTAGTTGGCCTGGCCGAAATTGCCGTAGATGCCCGAGGCCGACGCCGTCACCAGGATGCGGCCGTAGTTCTGCTCGCGCATGATCTCCCACACCGCCTTGGTGCAGTTGACGGCGCCCATCAGGTGTACGTCGATGACCTTCCAGAAGTCATCCAGGGTCATCTTGGCGAACGTCTTGTCGCGCAGGATGCCGGCGTTGTTGATCAGGATATCGATGCGGCCCCATTTGGCCTTCGCCTCCGCGACCATGGCCTCCACCTGGGCCATGTTGGAGACGTCGGCGCCATTGGCGATCGCCTCGCCGCCGGCGGCGACGATTTCCGCCACGACGCTTTCGGCCGCCGCCATGCTGCCGCCGGTGCCGTCGCGGGCGCCGCCGAAGTCATTCACCACCACCTTCGCGCCGCGCGCGGCCAGCGCCAGCGCATGCGAGCGCCCGAGGCCGTTGCCTGCGCCCGTCACGATGGCGACGCGATTGTCAAAACGGATGCTCATGAAAGTCCTGTCCCTGTCCCTGGGTCCCTGTCCCTGGCGCCGTCTCCGCCCGCGGACGCATCGTCCTGCCCGCTGCGGCCCCGCCGCCGGGCGTGCAGCCCCGACGACAGGTCCCCTGTACCGGATTTTGATGTCAGTCCTGCTGCTGAAGTTCCCGCCCTTGCGGAGGGGCGCAACGCGCCATGCTGGCGGCGGTTCTGGCGGGCTTCAGCTGATGAAGCTCATGCCGAGCCATTCGGCGATCAGGGCCGGCTTTTCCTCGCCCTCGATCTCCACCGTCACCTCGTGCTTCAGCAGCACCTGCGTCGGCGACTTGCGGGTGAACTCCTTCAGCACGAAGCGGCCGCGCACCCGCTTGCCCGACTTCACCGGCGCGAGGAAGCGCAGCTTGTCGAGGCCGTAGTTCACGCCCATGGTGCGGCCCTTGATGCCCGGCAGCACCTCATAGGACATTGGCACCATCAGCGACATGGTGAGGAAGCCGTGGGCGATGGTGGAGCCAAACGGCGTCTTCGCCGCCGCCTCCGGATTGACGTGGATGAACTGCCAGTCCTCGGTCACGTCAGCGAACTGGTCGATGCGCTTCTGGTCAACCTCGATCCAGCGCGACACGCCGACTTCCTTGCCGACCATCGCCTCCAGTTCTTCCGGCGTCAGCTCAACCTTGGTCCCGGCCGAATTGTCCGTGCGGGCTGCTGCATTGCTCATGTCGTTTCCTTCCCCGGGGCATCGCGGCGCCCCCCTTGCAGATTTATATCCGGCGGCCCTGGAGGGACGCGTGCGTTGACGCCGGGCGTCCCCCTGCCGGCGCGAAGCCTGCTCCTGCCAGAACGGGCGCCCTGCCGGGCAAGGCGCGCCCCGATGGATCCGCCGCCTCAATCCTGCATAGAATATACCAAATCCCAGGTCCAGCAGGCGGGCTGCAACCGACTGCGACGCGGGACGCGTTCCTGACGCGCCTGACTGGCATACCTGAGCGCGCGCGACGAAAAAACCGGCCAGGGCCGGTCCTTCGTCCAAAGACCAGGCTCCCGCCCGCCGCCGCCTGTTGATGAGCGCGCCCCCGCCCCTGCATGGCGCCGCGCAAATGATAACGGCGGCCACGCCGCCGCCGTTAATTCACATCTGGAAACGCCGTCGGCGCTTACTTCTTCGCCACCATCGGGCAGCCGCCGTCCGCGAGCGGGCGGAAGGCTTGGTCGCCTGGAATGGTGGCCAGCACCTTGTAGAGATCCCACTCGCCCTTTGATTCCTCGGGCGTCTTCACTTCAAACAGATACATGTCGTGAATGGCCCGGCCATCGGGACGGATATGGCCCTTGCCGACCAGCGGGTCGTCGATCGGCATTTCCTTCATCCTGGCCATGACGGCCTTGGGGTCCTTGCTCTTCAGCGCCTCGACCGCCTTCAGGTAGTGCAGCACCGAGCCATAGACGCCGGCATGCACGCTGGTCGGCATCTTGCCGCCAAATTTCGCCGCGAAGCGCTTCGAGAAGTCACGGGTCTTGTCATTGAGATCCCAGTAGAACGCCTCGGTCAGCACCAGACCCTGCGCGGCTTTGGTCCCCAGCGAGTGGATGTCCGACGAAAAGATCAGCAGGCCTGCAAGCGACTGGCCGCCCTTGGTCAGGCCAAACTCGCCCGCCTGCTTGATGGCGTTGATGGTGTCGCCGCCGGCATTGGCCAGCGCCACTACCTTGGCCTTCGAGGCCTGGGCCTGCAGAAGCTGGGAGGAGAAATCAGCATTGCTGAGCGGATGCTTCACCGAACCCAGCACCTTGCCGCCAGAGCTCTTGATGACATTCGAGGCGTCACGCTCAAGGGCGTGGCCAAAAGCGTAATCAGCGGTGATGAAGAACCAGGTGTCGCCGCCGCGCTTGATCATCGCCTTCGCGGTGCCATTGGACAGGGCGGCGGTGTCATAGGTCCAGTGCACCGTGTTGGGCGAGCAGTTCTTGCCGGTCAGGTCTGACGAACCGGTCCCTGAATTCAGGTAGACCTTGTTTTTCTCGCGCACCACCTCGTTCACCGCGAGGCCGACGGACGACGTCGGCACGTCGGCGATGACGTCAACGCCGTCCTGGTCGATCCACTGGCGGGCGATCGTCGAGCCGACGTCCGGCTTGTTCTGGTGGTCGCCGGTCAGAACCTCGACCTTGAGGCCCTTGTCGGCCGCCTTGAAATCTTCCACCGCCATGCGGGCGGCCACGGCGGAGCCCTCGCCGGTCACGTCCGCGTACAGGCCGGACCGATCGTTGAGCACGCCGATCTTGATGGGGATCGTCCCCTGCGCGCTGGCCGCCCCGGCGCCTACGGCGGACAGGGACACAGCGCCCAGCAACGCCGCCGCCAGCACGGCGCGGCGCGAAGCCCGGGGACGTTTCCACGACTGATCCGAATTATTCCGCTCTTTATTCACGACAGCACTCCCTCCTGGCGTCGCATCACCGGCAATGCCGGAAAGCATGGGGGCCCCAGGATCGTCATGTCCTGACGCCAGCTTTCGTCATCCATTGTCCAGATTTCCCGGGAGCCTGAGAAAACAGTGGCGCGAAATACATGCGGTCCGACTGCCAACGCCCCTCTTTTTTCTCAAACTGTCGCAGAGCTGAATGGTGGTCAATGTAAACCATCGTTGTAAGCCACGTCGTCCGGCCGCGACGGAGTCATCCATTCGGGGAACTTGCGTCGCTCCGCGCCGTTTCCCGGAGGAGCTGGGGCGGCCATGACAATTTGATCGTCCCGGCGCCCTCGACATGTGGGCCTGGCCCTCCCATTGTCATGTTTTGGCGCCATGAATCGGATGGGATGGGCATCGCGCGACCTGAACGATGCCCTGACGGCGCGTCCACCTGCCTGCTCTGGCGGGAGCGGCTCACGCGCCCGGAAAAAGACCGGAAAGAAAGCGATCGCATGAACCCACTCAAAACGCTGTCGGATTTCGGGCAGGCTGCATGGCTGGATTTTCTCGCCCGCAGCTTCATCGAGAAAGGCGACCTCAAACGGCTCGTCGACCAGGATGATCTGCGCGGCGTGACCTCAAATCCGGCGATTTTCGAGAAGGCCATCGCCGACACGGACGAATATGACGCGGCGGTCGCCAGCTTCCTCGCCGGCAACGACGCGTCGGTTTCCACACTTTATGACCACCTCGCCATGCAGGACATCCGCCGGGCGGCGGACGTGCTGCGGCCGGTGTATGAATCGACCCGGGGCGCGGACGGCTATGTCAGCCTCGAAGTCTCGCCCTATCTCGCCAACGATACGGAAGGCACCATTGCCGAGGCGCGCCGCTTCTGGGCCGAGGTGGACCGTCCCAACCTGATGGTGAAGGTTCCGGCCACCGATGCGGGCGTGCCGGCGATCCGCACGCTGACCAGCGAGGGCCTCAACATCAACGTCACCCTGCTGTTCTCGCAGACCGCCTACGAGCAGGTGGCCCGGGCCTATATCGACGGCCTGCGCGAACGGCTGCGCAATGGCGGCGACATCAGCCGCATCAGCAGCGTCGCCAGCTTCTTCATCAGCCGCATCGACGTGGCGGTGGACAAGCTGCTCGAGGCGAAAATGGCCGGCGCCGCGCCGGCGGAGGCGGAGCGCATCGGCGCCCTGCGCGGCAAGGTGGCGATCGCCAACGGCAAGCAGGCCTACCAGCGCTACAAGCGCCTGTTCGGCGAGGACTTCGACGATTTGCGCGCCGCCGGCGCCCGGGCGCAGCGCCTGCTCTGGGCCTCCACCGGCACGAAGAACAAGGCTTACAGCGACGTTCTCTACATCGATGAGCTGATCGGCCCGGACACGGTGAACACCATGCCGCCGGCCACCATGGACGCCTTCCGCGACCACGGCCACGTCGGCTACACCCTTGAGGCCGACGTCGATGAGGCGGACGCGGTCATGCGGTCCGTCGCGGACCTTGGCGTCGATATCGAGGCGGTGGCCCATGAGCTGGTGGTTGACGGCGTGCGCCTGTTCGCCGACGCCGCCGACAAACTGCTGGGCTCGGTGGCGCGCAAGCGTCTTGCCGCCCTTGGCGACAAGGTCAACGCCCAGAGCCTCGTGCTGCCGCAGGACCTGACCGACGCCGTTGCCCGCCTCACTGAAGACTGGCGCGCCTCTGGCGCCATCCGCCGCCTGTGGGCTGGCGACGCCAGCCTCTGGACCAACGCCGGCGAGGACAAATGGCTCGGTTGGCTGCGCGTGGTTGAAACCGAAACCAGCCGCGTCGACGAGCTGATCAAATTCCAGCGCGACGTGGCCGAACTGGAGTTTGCCGACGCCCTGCTGATCGGCATGGGCGGCTCAAGCCTCGGGCCGGAGGTTCTGGCCGAAACCTTTGGGGCGCCAGGACGCGCCGCGCGCCTGCATGTCATCGACTCCACCGACCCGGAACAGATCGCGGCGATCGAGTCGCGCATCAACCTGAAACGCACCCTGTTCATCGTCGCCAGCAAGTCCGGCGGCACGCTCGAACCGAATATTCTCAAGGATTATTTCTACGAGAAGGTCGCCGCCGCCCTGGGGCGCGGCGAGGTGGGCAGCCGTTTCGTCGCCATCACCGATCCGGGCTCTTCCATGGAAGAAGCGGCGAAGGCCGCCTCCTTCTGGCGCACGTTCCATGGCGAGCCGACCATCGGCGGCCGCTATGCGGTGCTGTCGCGCTTCGGCCTCGCCCCCGCCGCTGTCACCGGCATGAACCTGCGCATGTTCCTGCAGAACGCCCAGGCCATGGCCTGGACGTGCGGGCCGGATGCGCCGCCGGCCGACAATCCGGGCGTGCAGCTCGGCCTGACGCTGGGCGCCGCCGCCCGGGCCGGCCGCGACAAGGTCACGCTGATCGCCTCCCCCGCCATCCGCACCTTCGGCGCCTGGGCGGAACAGCTCATCGCCGAATCCACCGGCAAGCAGGGCAAGGGCCTGATTCCGGTCGACAATGAGCCGGCGGCGGATCTGGCGGCCTATGGCCCTGACCGCGTCTTCATCTACCTGCGGCTGCGCAAGGCGTCGAACCTGGCGCAGGATGAGTTCGTGGCGGCGCTGGAGCGCGCCGGCCACCCGGTGGCGCGCATCGACATCGCCTCGCCCGATCGCATCGTCCAGGAGTTCTTCCGCTTCGAGATCGCCACGGCGGTCGCTGGCTCGGTCATCGGCATCAACCCGTTCGACCAGCCCGACGTGGAGGCCAGCAAGGTCAGGACCCGCGAGCTGAGCGCCGCCATCGAGCAGACCGGCGCCCTGCCCGCCCAGCAACCGGCGGCGCAGGTGGGGCCGTTCACGCTCTACGCCGACCCCGCCGGCGCCGGCGCCATCGCCGAGGCGGCCCGCTCCGGCGGTCTTGCCGGGGCGCTCAACGCCCATTTCAACCGGCTTGTCCCCGGCGATTACGTGGCGCTGCTGGCGTATCTGAACCGCAACGAGGCGAACACCGAGGTGTTGCAGGGCGCCCGCAAGGCGTTACTGGAGCGCCGCCGCGTCGCCACCTGCCTCGGCTTCGGGCCGCGCTTCCTGCACTCCACCGGCCAGGCCTACAAGGGCGGCCCCAACACCGGCGTGTTCCTGCAGATCACCGCTGATCACGCCGCCGACCTGCCGGTGCCCGGCCGCAAGCTCAGCTTCGGCCAGGTCGAGGCGGCGCAGGCTGCCGGCGATCTGGCGGTGCTGGAGGAACGCGGCCGGCGCTTCCTGCGGGTCCACGTCAGCGGCGACGTCGCGGAAGGGTTGCGGCAGATCGCCGGGGCAGTCGGCTAAAAAAAACGGCGGGCGCCCCCGCGCCCGCCTCCCCGGATGGGGATGCCGCCGGTTCCGCGCCTGAAGCAGTTTCCGATCCGGCGAATCACATCCCGGAAGCCAGAATTTGAATGGACGCGTTTTCTTCACGCGAACGGATATCCACTTCGCTGGAGAACGCTTCGGAGAAAGGCGACGTCTAATGCAGCTTGGA
This sequence comes from Camelimonas lactis, assembly GCF_004342915.1. Classification (GTDB taxonomy): domain Bacteria; phylum Pseudomonadota; class Alphaproteobacteria; order Rhizobiales; family Beijerinckiaceae; genus Camelimonas; species Camelimonas lactis. The sequence continues at coordinate 635,249 of NZ_SLWL01000001.1, read as the reverse complement.
ATGATCGGGCTCGGCCGCATGGGCGGCAATATCGTCCGCCGGCTCATGCAACGCGGTCATCAGGCCGTCGTCCATGACCGCGCTGAAGCGGCGGTGGCGATGCTGGCTGCTGAAGGCGCTGTCGGCGCCGCCTCCCTCGCTGATCTGGTGCAGAAGTTGCAGGCGCCGCGCGCCGTCTGGGTGATGCTGCCGGCAGGCGCCGCCACCGAAGACACGGTGATGCAGCTTGGCGACCTGCTGTCGCCCGGCGACGTCATCATTGATGGCGGCAACAGCTTCTGGCGCGACGATGTCCGCCGCGCCGGCGTATTGCGCGAAAAAGGCGTCCACTACGTGGACGTGGGCACCAGCGGCGGCGTCTGGGGGCTGGAGCGCGGCTATTGCATGATGATCGGCGGCGACAGGGAGGCGGTTGACCGGCTCGACCCGATCTTCGCCGCCCTCGCCCCGGGTCTCGGCGACATTCCCCGCACGCCGGGCCGCGACGGCCGTGACCCGCGCGTCGAGCAGGGTTACCTGCACGCCGGCCCCAACGGCGCCGGCCATTTCGTCAAGATGATCCACAACGGCATCGAATACGGCATGATGCAGGCCTACGCCGAAGGCTTCGACATCCTGAAATCGGCCGATGCGCCTGTGCGGCCGGACAACGAGCGCTTCAGTTTCGATCTCGCCGACATCGCCGAGGTCTGGCGCCGGGGCAGCGTCGTCAGCTCCTGGCTGCTCGATCTCACCGCCGACGCCCTCGCCAGCGACGGCAAGCTCGACGGCTTCTCGGGCTATGTGGACGATTCCGGCGAGGGCCGCTGGACCATTCAGGCGGCGATCGAGCAGGCGACCCCGGCCGAGGTGCTGACCGCGGCGCTCTACACCCGCTTCCGCTCCCGCCAGGAGCATACCTTCGCGGAGAAGATGCTGTCGGCCATGCGCAAGGGCTTCGGCGGGCATGTTGAAGCGCCAGGCAAACCCAGCGCCTCCGACAACGCCGCCGTGGCGCGCGGCGAGGGAGGCAACGCATGAACGCCGATCCCGCCGAGCAGGCCCACCCCGATCCCTGCTGCTTCGTCATTTTCGGCGCATCCGGCGATCTGACCCGCCGCCTGCTGCTGCCGGCGCTCTACAATCTGGCCGCCAGCGACCTGATGCCGGAGCGTTTCGCCCTTGTCGGCGTGGCGCGCGGCGAGGACACGGACGACAGTTTCCGCGCCAGGCTGGAGGAGGCGCTGCGGGAGTTCTCCACCCGACCGCTCACCCGCAAGACCGTGGCGCGGATCCTGAAAAACGTCAGCTATGTCCAGGCTGACCCGGAGCAGGAAGGCAGCTTCGAACGCCTCAAGGCCCATATCGAAAAAGTCGAAACGGACGTCGGAACCGGCGGCAACCGTATTTTCTACCTGGCGACGCCGCCCTCGGGCTTCGCGCCCATCGTCACGGCGCTGGGTCAGGCCGGGCTGGTGAAGCAGAGCCGCGACGCCTGGCGGCGGGTGATCGTCGAGAAACCGTTCGGCACGGATCTCGAATCGGCCCGCAAGCTGAATGAATCCCTTCTGGAAATCCTTCAGGAGGACCAGATTTTCCGCATGGACCACTACCTCGGCAAGGAGACGGTCCAGAACATCATGATCCTGCGCTTCGCCAACGGCCTGTTCGAGCCGTTGTGGAACCGCAATCACATCGACCATGTGCAGATCACCGTGGCCGAGACGGTCGACGTCGGCCGGCGCGGCAAGTTCTATGACGCCACCGGGGCCCTGCGCGACATGGTGCCCAACCACATGTTCCAGCTGCTGTCGCTGGTGGCGATGGAGGCGCCCGCCCGCTTCGACGCGCCGGCGGTGCGCGCCGCCAAGGCCGAGGTGCTGCAAGCGATCAGCCAGTACACGCCCGCCGAGGCGATGAAGAACTCCGTGCGCGCCGCCTATGAGGGCGGCGTGGTGCGCGGCCAGAAGGTGACCGCCTACCGCGAAACGCCGGATGTTCTGGCCGACAGCGCCACCGAAACCTATGTGGCGTTGAAACTGATGGTCGACACCTGGCGCTGGGCCGGCGTGCCGTTCTACCTGCGCACCGGCAAGGCGCTCGGCGCGCGCAAATCCGAGGTAGCGATCAAGTTCAAGGAAGCGCCGTTCAGCATGTTCCGCAATACGCCGGTCGATCGCCTCGCCCAGAACTTCCTCGTGCTCGGCATCCAGCCTGACGAAACCATCAAGCTCCACTTCAACGCCAAGGCGCCGGGGCCGGAACTGGAGATCGGCGGCGTCGACATGACGTTCCGTTACGACGACTTCTTCGACGCCGCGCCGACCACCGGCTACGAAACGCTGATCTATGACTGCATGGCCGGCGACGGCATGCTGTTCCAGCGCGCCGACGCGGTGGAGGCCGGCTGGGCGGCGGTGGAGCCGTTCCAGAAGGCCTGGGCGAAAGCCAACGACAGGGATGGCGGCAAGGATCTGGCGACTTACCCCGCCGGCACCGATGGACCGGAGGAGGCCGACAAGCTGATCTCCCGGGATGGCCGCGCCTGGCGCCCACTGTTGTGAATGCGCCAGCGGCGCATCCGCCAGCGTCCGCATGTCAGACGGCCAGCGCGACAGGGCGCCGTCATGGCGACGGCGCAGCCCAGTGCATTCCCGCGACCGGCCAGGCCGGCCGCGACCAGCTTCACCTCCTGATGGAGCCGACCGGAGATCCGCATGCCTGCCGTGAAGACCAGGGTTGCCGCCAACGCCGACGCCCTCAGCCACACCGCCGCGCGCTGGCTGGAAAATGCGTTGACAGCGGCCGAGGCCAGGCGTGGGCCGGACCAGCAGTTGCGCGTCTGCCTGTCGGGCGGATCGACGCCGAAACGTCTCTATGAACTGCTGGCCACGCCGCACTGGGCCGAACGCCTGCCGTGGGACCGCATCGCCTGGTACTTCGGCGACGACCGCTTCGTGCCCCATGACCACCCGGACAGCAACGCCCGGATGGCCGACGCCGCGCTGTTCGCCCATACGCCGGACACCGACGTCAATGTCATTCCCTATGGCCCGGATATCGAGGTTTGCGCCCGGGCCTACGATTCCCTGCTGCGCGCGGCGCATGCCGGGGACGCTGGCGCGCCCCTGTTCGACGCGGTGATCTGCGGCGTTGGCCTCGACGGGCATACGGCGTCGCTGTTTCCGGGGAAGCCGGCGCTGGCGGTGGACGACCGGCTGGCCGTCGCCGTGCCCGAAGCCGGCCAGGCGCCTTTCGTCCCGCGCATCAGCCTGACCTTCCGGGCGCTCAACGACAGCCGCGCCACGGCGGTGCTCGCCGCCGGCGCCGACAAGCGGGACATTCTGACCCGTATTTTCGCCGGCGATGACCTCCCGGCCGGCCGCATCACGGCCCACGACAGCCTGACCTGGCTGCTGGACGAGGCGGCGGCGCCCGCCTCCCTGCCGCGCCCGGGCCCCGCCGCCGGCTGATCCGCGCGATGGCGGCGCGCCCTTCCTTCCCCCAGCCCGTGACGGCCATCGTCGTCATGGGCGTGTCCGGCGCCGGCAAGACCACCATCGGCAGGGCGCTGGCGCGGCGGCTGGACATGGCGTTCATTGACGCCGACGATCTGCATCCGCCGGCCAACGTGGCGCGCATGGCCGCCGGGCTGCCGCTCACCGACGCCGACCGCGCGCCGTGGCTGGCGCGGGTGCGCGCCGCCATCTGCGACGCCCGGCGCGACGGTCGCCAGCTGGTGATCGCCTGCTCGGCGCTGAAGCGATGTTATCGGCAGGCGATCGGCGGCGGCGCGGCCGATGTGCGCATGGTCTGGCTTACCGGCGCGCCGGAACTGATCCGTCGCCGGATGGGCGCGCGCCAGGGGCATTTCATGACGGCGGCCATGCTCGACAGCCAGCTGGCGACGCTGGAGCCGCCCGCGCCGGGCGAAAACATCCCCCGGGTGGACGTCGACGCCACGCCGGAGGCAATCGTCGACCGCATCCTCGCCGACCTGTTTCCCGGAATGCGGACCCGTTTAGCCGAATTCTGACCAGATGCATCCGTCCGGTCGGAAAGCGCTCCATGGAGGCATGACATGACGACTGAAGGCCAGCGCCGCGCCCCGCCCGACCAGTTGAAATGGGTGGTGTCAGATGTGGACGGCACCATCGTCAACCGGGACAAGGAGGTGACGGAGGCCAGCCGCCGCGCGGCCCAACGCCTGCGCGCCGCCGGCGTCGGCCTCACCATCGCCAGCAGCCGCCCGCCGTGGGGCATGCGACATGTGGCGGACGCGCTGCAGATCGACGGCCCGATCGCCGGCTTCAACGGCGGCGTGGTGGTCGGCAGCGACGGCAAGGCGCTGCGCGAAACCCGCATTCCGGCCGAGGCGGCCCGCGCCGCCCTTGATCTGCTGGCCGCGGAAAAGATCAGCGCGTGGCTGTTCACCGACAGCATGTGGCTGATTCTGGACCCGGAGGGGCCGCATGTGGCCCATGAACGGCGAACCATCAAATCCGATCCGGCGGTGGTCCCGGATTTCGCGCCATGGGTCTGCCAGGGCTGCAAGATCGTCGGCGCCAGCGACGATTACGATCACCTGGCCGACGTCGCCCGCCGCATGGGCGTTCTGCTCGCAGACAGCGCCAACAGCGGCCTGTCGCAGAAATACTACCTCGACGTGACGCCGCCTGGCGTCGACAAGGGTTCGGCTGTCGATTTTGTCAGCGAGGCCTTCGCCATTCCCGCCTCCTCCATCGCCGTCATCGGCGACATGGACAACGACGTGGCCATGTTTCGCAAGGCCGGTTTCGCCATCGCCATGGGCAACGGCTCGCCGGCGGCGCTGGCCGCCGCCGACATGGTCACCCGCAGCAACAATGAGGACGGTTTCGCCGCCGCCATCGACGCCCTGCTGGATGGCCGGACCGGGGTATGATGTCCCCGGTTTAGCCCACCCGCATCTTGCCGGCGTAGGGCAGCGAACTGGACAGGCCGCCATCGACCGGGAAAGCCTGGCCATTGACGTAAGAAGCGTCATCGCTGGCGAGGAACAGCGCCATCGCCGCGATTTCATGCGGCTGGCCAGGGCGGCGCAGCGGGTTGAGCTGGCCGATCTTGTCCTCGGTGCCGCGTTCCTTCGCCCCATCGAAGATCGGTTTGGTCATGCCGGTTTCGATCAGGCCAGGGCAAATGGCGTTGACGCGCACGCCCGTGCCATACAACGACGCCGCCGTTGTCTGCACCAGGGAAATCACCCCCGCCTTCGAGGCGCTGTAGGGATTGCCGCCGGCGTTGGCGCGCAGGCCGGCCACCGACGCGGTGCAGATGATCGAGCCGGCGCCCGCCTTCACCATGTGCGGCGCGCCATGCTTGATGGCGAGAAACGGCCCGATCAGATTGACCCGCAGCACCTCCTGCCAGTGCTCCACTGTCTGCTCGAACAGGGGCACAAGCCCGCCGCTGATGCCGGCGTTGGCGAACAGCACGTCGAGCCCGCCCAGATGCGCGACCGCTTTACCGATGAAGTCGACAACCTCATTTTCGGAGCCGCCGTCGGCGGAAAGGGCAAGAATCTCGAAACCTTCCTTGCGGGCCAGCTCAGCCGTTTCGCTCACTCCGGCGGCGTTGCGGTCCACCGCCACCACCTGCGCGCCTTCACTGGCGAACAGGCGGGCGCTGGCCCGGCCGATGCCGCTGCCGGCGCCGGTGACAATGGCGCGTTTGCCCTCAAGACGTCCCATGAATGTTCTCCCTGTGCTTCTGCTGCTTTGCCGGCCGACCTTCTGGAACGCTCTTCCCCGCGACCGCCACGCCGCGCATGAAACATGCGCGGGCTGAAAATTGTTATTACATTTTGCAGCGGACGCACGCCCGACTTTCTGACCACGCGGGGAAACCGTACGTCCACGACGGCGGGACCGGTTGTCTCGCCAGCGGTGGCGTGAATAGCCACGCATTATTCACATCAACGATTGTGATTTATATATTTCCCCTTACACGGACGCTAAAATATGCTAGCCCGGTGCATCCCATGGAGGAACGGTCGCCATGCCACAGGCTTCGCAGCATTTTACTTCAATCGGTCACCGGCTGGCCGGCTTTTTCCGGGCCGGGGCTGCGGTCGGGCGCGGCGTGGCCATCGCTGCGGCGCTGACGCCGGTCATGCTCGCCTCCGCCCAGGCTGAGACGCCGGTGCGCATTGGCTATATCCCGATTATCGGCGCCGCGCCGGTCGTCGTCGCCGACAAGGAAGGCTGGCTGAAGGCCGATGGCGTCAAGCCGACCTTCACCGTGTTCGAGTCCGGCCCGAACATGATCCAGGCCCTCGCCTCCGGCACCATCGACGTCTATGTCGCCGGCATCGCGCCGCTGGCCGTCGCCCGGTCCAAGGGCATCGACGTCAAGGTTGTCGCCGCCACGGCCATTGAGGAAATGACGGTGATGGCCGGGCCGAAGCTGGCCCCGTATTTCGAGGGCGGCAAGCCTGCCGCGGAAGCCTTCAGGGCGTTCCGTGCAAAAGAAGGCAAGCCGGCCCGCCTCGCCACCCAGCCGCCGGGCTCGGTGCCGGACACCACCCTGCGCCACTGGCTTGACCGGGTGAACAAGGTGGACAAGGCCGATTACCAGATCGTGCCCATGGGCATCGACGCCACCCAGCAGGCGCTGCTGGCCGGCGCGGTCGACGGCGCCACCGTGCGCGAACCTGCCGACTCGATCATCGCCGCCCGCAATCCGGCCATCAAGATCGTCGCGCTCGGTGGCGACATGTTCCCCACCCAGCCCGGCACGGTCATCGCCGTTTCCGGCGCCTTCCTGAAGGCGCACCCGGAGGCGGTGCAGTCGCTGGTCAACGCCAGCGTGCGGGCGATCAAATTCATCAAGGACGAGCCGGCGAAGGCGTCGCCGCACATCGGCCAGGTGCTCGGCAAGGGTCTGATACCGGACGCGGTCGTGCAGAAAGCGCTGGCCTCCCCGGCCACGAAGCTGGAGGCCGATCCGAAGATCATCATCGAGCCGACGGCGAAGATGCAGGCCTACCAGGTGGAGCTGGGCACGGTGCCGGAAGCCGCAGCCCTGGACGGCCTGTTCGACCCCTCCTTCTATGAGAAGGCAAAAGCTGGCAAATAACATCGGCAGGCGCGGCCGCCGCGCCCCGAAAGCCCGGTCTCCTGCCCGGGCGTATCCCGCCAGCTGGTCCCGGCGCGGACGCCAGTCCGTTCCTGTGGACCTGGAGTGATATCGTTGAAAAATTCCAGGCCATACATCCTCGGTCTTGCCGGGCTGGTCGCCTTTCTGGGGCTGTGGGAGCTTGCGCCGCGCCTCGGCCTCGTCAATCCGATGCTGCTGCCGGCGCCCAGCGCCATTCCGGCGGCGTTGCGCGGCGAGATCGCCTCCGGCATGTGGCAGGAAGCCATGGCCAGTTCCATCGGCCATTACCTGATGGGTCTTGCCATCGGCTCCGCCTGCGGCGTGGCGCTCGGCGTCGCCACCGGCATGTTCCGCGTGGCCGAGGAGTCCGTGGCCTGGGTGGTGCGGCTGCTGCGGCCGATTCCAGGTCTCGCCTGGGTGCCGTTCGCCATCATCTGGTTTGGCGTCAACGCCCCGGCGGCGATCTTCATTATCGCCATGGGCGTGTTCTGGATCGTCTATTTCGCCACCTTCGGCGCCGTGCGCTCGGTGGATCGCGACCTGCTGGAAGTGGCCGACGCCTTCGGCTTCCGCTCCGCCTGGTCCCGCCTCGTCAAGATCATCCTGCCCGCCGCCATTCCCGGCATTTTCGTCGGCCTGCGCACCGCCCTCGGCCAGGCCTGGATGGCCGTGGTCGCGGCGGAAATTTTCGGCGTCTTCGGCCTCGGCCAGCGCATGATGCAGGCCTCCAGCCTGCTCGCCACCGATATCGTGGTGGTCTACATGCTGACCATGGCCGTGCTCTATGGCCTGATCGACACCGGCTTCATGCGTCTCCAGAACTGGCTGCTGCGATGGAAACCATAATCGACATCCGCGGCCTCGGCCTGACATTCGAGCAGAACGGCCGCAAGACGGAAGTGCTGCGCGGGCTCGACCTGCAGGTGCGCCGGGGCGAGTTTGTCGCCATCGTCGGCCCCTCCGGCGTCGGCAAATCGACCCTGCTGCGCGTCATGATCGGCCTCGCCAAGGCCAGCAGCGGTTCGGTGAAGCTCAACACGCGGCCAGGCCCCGTGCCGGCGGCGCTGGTGTTCCAGGACGCGCGGCTGCTGCCGTGGCGCAAGGTGGTCAGCAATGTCGCCTTCGGTCTGGAGCATCCCGGCGTCTCGCGGGCCGAGCGGCGCAAACGCGCCCATGAGGCGCTGGAATTCGTCGGCCTCGACAATCTGGCCGAACGCTGGCCGCACCAGCTGTCCGGCGGTCAGCGCCAGCGCGTCGCCCTCGCCCGCGCGCTGGCGGCCGGCTCGGACATCCTGCTGATGGATGAGCCATTCTCCGCCCTCGACGCCATCACCCGCGAGAATTTGCAGAACGAACTGCTGCGGGTGTGGCAGGCGACCGAGCGCACCATCCTGTTCGTCACCCACGACATGGACGAGGCGGTCTATCTGGCCGACCGGGTCATCGCCATTGTCGGCGCGCCCGGTGAGGTGCGCTCGTCGATCGAGGTGACGGCGCCGCGCCCGCGCCGCCGCAGCGATCCGGAATTGCAGGCGATCATCCGCCGGCTGCGCTCCGACCTGGCGGCGGATTCCGCCGCGTTGTGACCAGGGGCGCGCCGGCGACGGCGGCCGCGAATTGCCATGTGTCCCTTGCGGGCCATTTATCCCTGAGGGAAAGGAGACATCATGTCTGAAGGCGCCAGAATTTCCGCCCTCCGCTTTTCCCGCCGCCAGGCGCTTGGCGCCCTGGCCGGCGCCGCCGCCCTGCCGTTCGCGGCCCCGGCCCGCGCCGCCGCGCCTGTCCCGGTGCGGGTCGGCTATGTGCCGGTGATCGGCGCCTCCGCCTTTTATGTGCTCGACAGGGCCGGCTGGGCCAAAGACGCGGGGCTGGCCATCACCGCCACCAAATTCGATTCTGGTCCCGCCGCCATTTCAGCCCTCGCCTCCGGCACGCTCGACGTGCTGGCGATTGGCGTCGCGCCGGTGGCCGTCGCCTTCTCGCGCGGCATCGACGTGCGGATCATCGCCGCCGGCGGCATCGGCGGCTCCCTGTTCCTCGCCGGCGGCCCGCTGGCGAAGGCTTTCGCGGACGCCCAGGGCAATCCGGCTCAGGCTTTCGCGGCTTTCCGCAAGGCCAACGGCAAACCGGCCCGCATCGGCGCGCTGCCGCCCGGCGCCGTGCCAACCACCGCCTTCCGCTACTGGCTGAAGCAGAACCGGGTCGACCCGACCGATCTCGAGATCATCACCATGGGCATCGAGGCGACGCAGCAGGCGTTGCTGGCCAACGCCATTGACGGCGGCCAGGTGCTGGAGCCGGCGGCAACCATCGTGCAGCAGCGCATCCCCGCCGCCCGGGTCATCGCCACGGCGCCACAGATGCTGCCAAACGCGCCGGGTGTGGTCTACGCCGCCACCGGCGCCTTCATGCGCGCCCAGCCAGCAGCGGTCGATGCGCTCCTGAAGCTGGCGATCCGCGCCACGGAACTGGTGCGCAACCGGCCAGCCGAGGCGGCCCCTTATGTGCAACAGGTCCTTGGCTCTGGCCTGGTGAGCACCACCGTGCTGGAAAAAGCCCTTGCTTCCCCCGCCGTGTCCTTCGTCGTCGATCCCCACGACATCGTGCCGACCACGCGCGAGATGCTCGATTTTCAGGTCGAACTCGGCGACTTCAAAAGCGCGCCGAAAACCGATGGCCTGTTTGATTTCGGCCCGTGGGAGCGCGTGCAGGGCGGCGCCGGGAAAAAATAGCGCCCCCCCGAGCCGCCGCCTCGCCCAGCCGGACATGACGTGCAGCGGCGCCGCAGCCTTTGCGACGCCGCTGCGCCCCGCCGCCCGCACCCGCAGGGACGGACGACGACCAATCGCGCGGCCCCGCAACGCGCGGAGCCGCCTGGCATTCAGCGCGTCACTCCGCAGGCGCCGTTGCCCCAAGCGCGCATGCGGCCTGTTCCCAGAAATTACTCACATTATGGCAACGCACGGCGCATTGGGCCTGGTTGCCGCCAGTGAACGCGCAGGCCTGGGCGCCGGCCCAGGGCGAGAAGGCGAGGGTCATCGCAAGCGCGGCCACGCCTGCGCGGATCAGCTTGTTCATGTGTTTCTCCATCTGCGAGGGGACTACCTGCCTGACTTCAACGCCCGGATTTATGCGCAGCCGGCGGCCTGGCGCTGATGATGCAGGTCGTGTGCATCCAGCCGGGCTCGATATGACTGCACGCCGCCGCGCAATCGCCGGACATGCCAGAGACGGCGCAGGCCTGCGCAGGCGCTGTCGCGAAGACGAAGCTGGTCATCGCCAGAATTGCCGAAAGAATAGCGGGGAATTTCATCAAACCCTCCCATAATTAACTTTATGCGGAAATGCGTGTACCTCTTCGCACTTGTTTTAATTGCCCCAACAACTGAACTTTGACGATCGCTAAATGTGGACGCGGCCTGCGTCGTGACCTGCCGAACGCGCCAGGCGTCGTCTACGCCACCGGCGCCTTCATGCGCGCCCAGCCAGAAGCGGTCGATGCGTTCCTGAAGCTGGCGATCGCGACAGGAAACGGGTCCGCAACCGGCCCGCCCCGCCGGGACCGGCCTTTATGTGCAGCAGGTTCCTGGCTCCGGTGAGCGCCGCCGTGCTGGAAAAAGCCTTTTGCATCCCCAGCCGCATCCTTCGTCGTCGATCCCCACGACATCGCGCCGGCGACGCTTGAGACGCCCGATTTTCAGGTCGAACCGGGGAAACTTCAAAGGCGCGCCAAAAGCCGGCGGCCTGGCTGATTTCGGCCCATGGGAGCGCGCGGAAGGTGGAGAAAAAACAGAAAAATAACAGCGGCGACCTGCCGGCCGCCTGCCACCCGCGCCGGCCCGGCTGGTGTGGATGCGGAGCGGCGCACGGCTTGCGGCGTCGCTCCGCGGAGTAATATCAGATCAGCATCAACGGATATTGCGTCAGGAGTCAGCGCATTGCCTCCGGATCTGGCCGGGGAGCTGGCGCGGCCCCCAGCGAGCAAAGCATCTGCTCCCAGAAGTTCCTGACCTTATAGCAAGCTTCAATGCATTCGATGTTACTGCCGCCGCGGATCATGCAGGCCTGGGCGCTGGTCCAGGGAGCCGCGACGCACCCCATTGTCAGCACGACCATCGTCGCGCGCATCAGCTTCTTCATGTGTCTCTCCATAAAATATCGCCGGGGAGTCGTATCGCCAGCGCAAGGCGGCGCGCCACGTGGCCGCGCCTTCTGGACATCGGGGGGAACAGATCGCCGGCTTCAGCGCGCCGGCGCATCTGCGGCAGGCGGCGTGGCGCCAAGGATGCAGAGCGTATGCCGCCAGCCAGGCGCGATCGTGCTGCACGCCTCATCGCAATCGCCGGATACGGCGGAAAGCGCGCAGGCGCGCGCGGGCGCCGTGGCGGCGACAGCGCAGAAAGTCACAAGGAGCACCACAAAGGCATTCAAAATTCTCATCACAACCTCATGTAATTTTGAAAACAACCCATAAGAAAATATGAAATTTTCTTATGGACCCGCCTTTGGTCCCGAAACGAATTTATGCCTACCACCGGCTTCGAACTGCGCGCTTTCGTCCAGGTTCACCATATGGCAGGCCGCCGGCGGTGGCCGGACCGGCGCGCTCCGCCCGCGGGCGTTTGCGAAAGCCCCGGCCGTCAGAAAACCCGTTTGCCGATGCCCCGGAATGCGCTATCTGGACGGGATGCGAAAATGGCTTTCGCAACCTGTGCGAAGCCACCGACCAGATCCGCCGCGCGACGAAGAGGGGACATTATGGCGCTCGAACCGGAAACCTTCAGGCAACTGCTTGACACTGTTGAGCGTTTCGTCCGCGAGCGCCTGATCCCCAACGAAGAGCGCGTCGCCGAAACCGACGAGATTCCCGAAGACATCCTCGCCGAAATGCGTGAGCTTGGCCTCTATGGCCTGTCCGCGCCGGAAGAGTTCGGCGGGCTTGGCCTGACCATGGCCGAGGAAGCCGAGGTGGTTTACCTGCTTGGCCACGCCTCGCCGGCGTTCCGCTCGGCCATCGGCACCAATGTGGGCATTGGCTCGCAGGGCATCGTGCTCGACGGCACCGAGGAGCAGAAGAAAGAGTGGCTGCCCAGGATCGCCAGCGGCGAGGTCGTGGCCTCCTTCGCCCTCACCGAGCCAGAGGCCGGTTCGGACTCCGCCTCGGTGCGCACGCTCGCCCGCAAGGATGGCGATCATTACGTCGTCAACGGCTCCAAGCGCTTCATCACCAATGCGGCCCGCGCCGGCATGTTCACGCTGATGGCCCGCACCGGCGGCCCCGGCGCCGGCGGCATCTCGGCCTTCATCGTTCCGGCTGACCTGCCTGGCATCAAGATCGGCAAGTCCGAGAAGAAGATGGGCCAGCAGGGCGCCCACATCCATGATGTGATCTTCGAGGACTGCCGCGTGCCGGCCGCCAACATCATCGGCGGCAAGGAAGGCCAGGGTTTCAAGACCGCCATGAAAACCCTTGAGAAGGGCCGCCTGCACATCGCCGCCCTGTGCTGCGGCGTCGCCAGCCGCCTGATCGAGGAGAGCGTCCGCTACGCCTCCGAGCGCAAGCAGTTCGGCCAGGCCATCGGCGAATTCCAGCTGATCCAGGCCATGCTCGCCGACAGCAAGGCCGAAGCCTACGCCGCCCTGTGCATGGTGCGCGACGCAGCGAGGAAGCGCGACGCCGGCGAGCCGGTCGCCACCGAGGCTTCGTGCTGCAAGCTGTTCGCCTCGGAAATGGTCGGCCGCGTCGCCGATCGCGCCGTGCAGATCCATGGCGGCTCCGGCTACATCCGCGACTACGCGGTGGAGCGTTTCTATCGCGATGTCCGCATCTTCCGCCTCTATGAGGGCACCAGCCAGGTGCAGCAGCTCATCATTGCCCGCAACCTGCTGAAGGAAGCGGCGAACGCCTGATCCGCACGCTGGCCACCAGTAACCAGCCGGGCCGTCCACCAGGACGACCCGGCTTTTTCTTTGCCCGCGCGGCCTGCCCCGGCGCGGCCCTCAAATTTGTTATAACAAATTCATTGCCGCTGCTGGCCACCGCCACCTATCCTGCCTGTCGAGACGACGAATCCGGGCCCCGGATCAAAGAGCGTCCATCCAGGAGGAACAGATGAACAAGGACACGTTCGCCACACCGTCCCGCCGCGACATGCTGCGCCTTGGCGGGCTCACCGCCCTGGGCGGCGTCGCCGCCGCCGCGGGCATTGGCGGCCTGGCCGCCCCCGCCCTCGCCCAAAAGGGCCAGTATGATACGGGCGCCGATGACAGGGAGGTGCGGATCGGCCAGACCCTGCCCTTCAGCGGCCCCGCCTCCTACATCGGCGTCTCCGGCCGCGTCCAGCTTGCCTACTTCGAACGGCTCAACAAAAAGGGCGGCGTGAATGGCCGCCAGGTGCGGCTGATCGCCCTCGACGACGCCTACAGCCCGCCCAAGACGGTGGAGGCGACGCGGCGGCTGATCGAGAGCGAGCACGTGCTGGGCACTTTCGGCTCCATCGGCACCGCCTGCCAGGCCGCCGTGCAGCGCTACATGAACAGCCGCAAGATCCCGCAACTGATGATCGGCACTGGCGCCGCCCGCTTCAACAACCCCAGGGAATTCCCGTGGACGACGCCTGGCAGCGCCCTTTACTCCACGGAGGCGCGGGTGCTGGCGCGCCACCTGCTGGCCACCAAGCCCGACGCCAGGATCGCCATTCTCCACCAGGTAGACGAGCTGGGGCGGGATTACCTGACCGCCTTCAGGGAGGAGCTGGGCGACAGGGCGAAAACCATGATCGTGGCGGAAGCCAGCTATGAAGTCGCCGACCCCACCGCCGACTCCCAGGTGCTGAAGCTGGCGAGCACGAACGCCAGCGTATTTCTCAATCTCACCGTCGGGAAATTCGTCTCGCAGTCGCTGCGCAAGGTGCAGGAAACCGGCTGGCGGCCGGACCAGTACCTGCTCAGCGGCTCGGCAACGATCTCGCTGCTCAAGCCCGCCGGAAAGGGCGGCGAAGGCGCGCTGGCGCTGCGCTCGGTGCGCAGCATTTCCAGCCCACGCTGGAAGAACGACCCGGCGGTGATCGACTATTTCAGCCTGCTGGACGCCCATCTGCCCAATCTGGACCGGACCGACAACCTTGGCTTCGCCGGCTATTCCATGGCCAACGTGCTGCACCAGATGCTGGAGCGGTGCGGCGACAACCTCACCCGGGATAACCTGCTGAAGGTGGCCACCAACCTCACCGACATGACCGCGCCCATCAACCTGCCCGGCGTCAATTTCAGCACGACGCCAGAGGATTACGCGCCGCTCAGGAATTATGAGCTGTCACGCTATGAGAATGACGACTGGACCGGCATCAAGGTGCTGTCCTGATCGTCAGGGCTGGAGCGCCAGGGAAACCGGCGCTCCATTCCCGCCTCAGGACGCCGCCGCCACCCTCGCGCACGGCTGCGGCTCCACATCCGTCAACGCCGCGCGCCGCGCCGCCAGATCGTCGCGCAGCGCAACGGCGGCTTCAAAGAACTGTTCCTGCACGCCGGCGACAAAGGGATTGCGCAGGGCGATGGCGTCGAACACCGCCGGATTGTCGCGCCGCACCATGTCCACCGCCTGCATCAGCAGCGCGTAGCTGCGGGTGGCCATGCGCGTCGGGCGTTCATCGAGCGACGCCACCAGCCGCGCCACCATGTGGGTGACGCCCTGCACCATGGCCATCTCGCGGTCGTGCTCATCCGGGGTGGCGAATTGCGTCTCCAGGCCAAAACCGGCCTTCAGCAGCGCCGCCAGCCGGAACACCCGGCGCCCGCGCACCGGGCAAACCACCAGCCGCAGCCCGGCCAGCCCGTCGGCGGCGCTCTGCGGCCCGAACAGCGGGTGCAGCCCGGCGATCTCCACGTGCGCCGGCAGATTGGCCACCATGTCGGCCACCGGCTGCACCTTCACCGAGCCCACGTCGACAACGAGCGTCCCGGGGCGCAGCCAGGGGGCGATCTGCCGACAGATCGTGGCCGTCGCCGCCACCGGCGCGGCCAGCACCACCAGGGGGCATGAGGCAGCCTCCGCCAGGCTTACCCGGGACAGGCTGCAGGACGCCGGCGGATATGCGTCGGCCGCCTCCGGCGCCGCGTCATGGGCAAGCAGGCGCACGCCCGCTGGCGCATAACGCGCGATCAGGCGGCCGAAGGCGCCGAAGCCGATGAGCCCAATGCGGGAAAAATCCGCCGGCGACGCAACAGCAACGTCAGGCGCAGCAGACGTCGCATCGGCGCAGCCGGATGCGTCAGAACCAAAACTGAAATCGGAAACAGCCGAAGGCGCGAACATGACAAGGCCCTTGTGCGGGCTGCGCGCCGGTAAGCTGGAAAGAAATGGTTCAACCGCCGGCGTCGCAGCGGTTGAACATGAGAATGCAGGCCGCTGTTATGTGAACAGCGGATAATAGCGACCGAAGTTGACGGCGGAGCGCGGAAGGCCCCGTGCGATCGTGCATGACATGGCCGGCGGGATAAGCCGCCGGCCGGCAAAAGTCAAATGAGAACAGACCAGATGCGGGACGCTGGCTCAGGCGCACCCTGCGCGCGGCCCGCCATCCACGCGCGCCTTCAGCGCTTCTCCATCCCCGGCAGATCCAGCCCGGCGGGGCGGCCGTCGTCCTCGATATCGACGTCGAAATTCTCCAGGAAGCGGCTCACCATCATGTAGAAGCCAATGGAGAACACCAGGTGCTGGGTGTGCTTCGGCCCAAGCTTTTCCAGCACCGGATTGAAGGTGGCGTCGGAGGCGCGGACGTTGTGGACGATGTCGTCGGTCAGACGCATCACCTGCTTTTCCAGTTCATTGAACGCCGCCGCGTCCGGCCCTTCGTGGATGGCGCGAATTTTCTCTTCCGGCATGCCATAGCTGCGGCAGATGGCTTCGTGCTGGTAAACCTCGTAGGAGGCCCTGCTCAGCACGCCAACCCGCACGATGGCGATCTCGCGCAGCACCGGATCAAGATCGGAATGGATCAGCAACTGGTTGCCGAACTTGACGAACTGCCCCATCAGCCGGCCGGAATGGCCCATCATCCGGAACAGGTTCAGCGGCGGCAATTTGGCGTAAATCTTCTCGACTTCGGCATCGGCTTCGGCGCGGTCGAAATAGGGAATGCGGGCCATGTTTCCTCCTGAAGCGCGTTATCGCGTTTGATCTGGTCCAGATATGCCGGAGGGCGCGGCGCCGCGCCAGAGGCTGTCCCGCCGCCCTGCCATGTCCGGGAAGCCCGGGCGGCTCACGCCTCGCCGTCGCCGGCAGGCGGATAACGGTGGGTTCGCCCCGAAGGGTCGGTCACCAGCGCGCCGCCAGCATGGTCCGGGTCGTCGCAGATATAGTTCGGCCCGATTGGCGATTTGCCGAAACCGCCTGGAATATCCAGCACATAGGTTGGCTGGGCGACGCCGGAGAGGCGGCCGCGCAGATCGCGCATCAGCCCCTGGCCTTCGGCGATGGTCGTGCGCAAATGGCTGGAGCCTGGCGCCAGATCGCCCTGGTGCAGATAATACGGCTTCACCCGGTTCTCGACGCAGGCGCGCAGCAGGGCCTCCAGCGCCGCCGCGTTGTCGTTGACGCCGCGCAGCAGCACGCTCTGCGACAGCAGCGGCACGCCGCCATCCGCCAGCAACGCCAGCGCCGCCCGCCCCGCCGGCGTGAACTCCCGGGCGTGGTTGACGTGCAGCACCACCCACGCCGCCTTGCCGGCGCCGCGCAGGGTCTGGACCAGTTCGGGCGTGATCCGCTCCGGCGCCACCAGCGGCACCCGGGAATGAAAACGCACGACGCGCACGTGATCGATGGCCGCCAGCCGCCGCATCACCCCGGCCAGCCGTCGCGGGCTGAGGATCAGCGGATCGCCGCCGCTGATCACCACCTCCCAGATCTCCGGGCGGCTGGCGATACAGGCGAAGGCGGCGTCCAGTTCGTCTGGCGTCAGCATGGCCTCGCCGCCCTGCCCGACCATTTCGCGGCGGAAGCAGAACCGGCAGTAGACCGGGCAGACCGAGGCCAGCTTGAGCAGCGCCCGATCCCTGTAGCGGTGCACCAGACCAGGCGTCGGGCTGTGAACGTCGTCGCCGATGGGATCGGCGCGCTCCACGGCCAGGGTCGTCAGCTCTTCGGTCCGGGGGATGAATTGCAGCGCCATGGGGTCATCCGGCGCATGGGGTGGAATGAGGTCCGCCATGGCGGGCGTCACCGCCACCGCATAGCGCGCCGCCACCTGCTCCAGCTCCACGCGCGCGCCATCATCGGCCAGGCCGGCCGCGACCAGTTCATCGACGCGGGTCAGGCTCTTGCGCATGCTTATGGGTCCTGCGCCACCGGCGTCCAGATCACGTCATCGACGCGTTCGGCGCCCGTCGCCAGCATCACCAGCCGGTCAAGGCCCAGGGCGACGCCGCTGGCCACCGGCATATGCGGCAGCGCCGCCAGGAAGTCCTCATCGAGCGGATAACGCTCGCCATAGACGCGCGCCTTCTCGTCCATGTCCGCCGCAAAACGGCGGCGCTGCTCGTCGGCGTCGGTGAGTTCGCCGAAGCCGTTGGCCAGTTCCACGCCGCAGGCGTACAGCTCGAAGCGTTCGGCGAAACGCGGATCATCGGCCCGGCGCCGCGCCAGCGCCGCCTCGCTGGCCGGATAATCGCACAGCAGCGTCGCCCGGCCCTGGCCCAGATGCGGTTCGATACGCTCCGACAGCACGCGGGAGAACACATCCGACCAGCCGTCGTCCGCCACGGTGCGCACGCCAATGGCTTCAGCGGCGGCGCGGAAGCTGGTGGTCAGCGCGGCGTCCGCCGTCGCGCCGGCGGCAGGAAGGAACGCGACGAGATCAAGCCCGGCGTGGCGGCCAAACGCCTCCACCAGGGTCAGGCGCTCGGGCGGCAACGTCGGGTCGGCGCTGCGGCCGCGAAACCGCCAGACGCCATCCTGGCGCCCGCAACCGGCGGCGCGGGCCGTGGCGGCGGCGATGGCCAGCAACCGGGCGCAGTCGGTCATCAGCGCCGAAGGCGGCTCGCCGGCGCGATACCACTCCACCATGGTGAACTCGGGATGGTGCAGCGGGCTGACCTCGCGGGCCCGGAACACATGGGCGAAGGCGTAAATCTGCTCCTCCCCCGCCGACAGCAGCTTCTTCATGGCGAATTCGGGCGAAGTGTGCAGATACAGCGGCGGTTGCGGACCGCCGGCCCCGTCGCTGACCTGAAAGCCGTGCAGATGCGTTTCATTGCCGGGCGACACCTGCAAGGCGTTGGGGTCCACCTCAATGAAGCCCTGGTCATCGAAATACCGCCGCATGGCGGAAACGATCTGGCCGCGCGCCAGCAGGCGCGGGCGGCGGGCGGCGTGGCGGCCCGGCAGCCGCCAGAGGGCCTGGCTGCTCATCGCGCGCCGCTCCGGCGTCTCGCCATCCGGCGCAAAACAATGTACAGGCTTTTCATTCGCATCGATAACCCTGTGTTGCCCGTCATCCGGCGGCAGGTTTCGCCTGGTGTTTACATCACCGGCGCGCTTCTGTCCCGGCCGCCGTCAGGCCGTCATCAGGCCCGGGCCGCGTCGACACGGAGTTTTTCGCAACCAGGTCCGCGGGGCGCGCGCCCGGGCGGCGACGCCCGCCAGACGCTGTCCGGGTGACATCGCCAGACCTGGGCGTCCGCCGGTTTATCAGACGTCATGGCCGTCATCGCGGCTGCATGGCGACAATGTCATACGAGGTCACACGTGAGGGTCATCGCCAGTTCCGTCCGCAAGGGCAACGTCCTTGAGGTTGAGGGTCAGCTCTATACGGTCATTTCCGCCGAGAGTTTCTTCCCCGGCAAGGGCACGCCGACGACGCAGATCGACATGCGCCGCATTTCCGACGGCGTGAAGACCAGCCAGCGCTACAAGACCACCGAGCAGGTGGAGCGCGCCTTCGTTGAGGATCGCGATCACAGCTACCTGTACCAGGAAGGCGATCGCTACATTTTCATGAACCAGGAAAATTACGACCAGGTGGAAGTGCCGTCCGACGTGATCGGCGACCAGGCCATCTACCTGATCGAGGGCATGGTCGTGCAGCTGTCCATGTTCGAGGGCAACGCCGTCGCCATCACCCTGCCGCAGCGCGTGGTGCTGGAAGTGGTCGAGACCGAGCCCACCACCAAGGGCCAGACCGCCTCCTCGTCCTACAAGCCGGCCATCCTCTCCAACGGCGCCCGCACCACCGTGCCGCCGCACATCGAAACCGGCACGAAGATCGTCGTCATGACCGCCGACGGCTCCTATGTGGAGCGCGCCAAGGGCTGACGCGCCAGCGCCGGGATTTGCCGGCGCCACGACATGGCGGACACGATCCGCGCACGAGGGGCCCGCGGGCCCCTTTTTGCTGGGCGCATGTCAGGCGGCTTGCGCCAGTCATCCACCACTCACGCCGCCCGCCGCCACGCCCCCACCCGTCATGACCGGACATGCTCCCGATATCCACGCGGCCCGGCCAACACGGCGAGTAACCGCGGCAGCCGCATCGTCCGCGACAACAAACCCCTTACTCTTCAGACAAATAGCGGAACGTCTGGAATCATCCGCCCGGCCGTGCTGCGCCGGCGCCCGTTTCACCGCCCGCCCTGTCAGGGCAAGCCGGGACAGCCCAAAAAGCCGCGACGGCGCCACTGGCCATCACCCGGGCGACCAGACGGCAAATCGAGTCTGACGCCAGGAACTTGCCGGCAAAAGCGGAATCAGGACCTCAACCCGGAGCAGGCAACCCCCCTCCCGGCAAAATGATTTTGATAATAAAGACTTGCGCCACAAACCGGAATCATCCTGACAGCAAAAGCCACCCATGGCGGCGACCGGATAATCACCCGCCTGAATCAGTTCGCCAGATCACCGGCGCAACGCGCTGACATGACTCGCGCTTTTTCCCGCGCCTGAATCTTCACCAGAACTTCAGGACCGGCCCTGGCGACGCCGGATGCGCCTGGAGCGGAGCATCAACAATCCGGCGCATCGCCTGGAGGCGATTCCGTTTTCCCCGGGGCGCCAGACGGCCGGTCGACGCCACGGCCAAATCCGCTCATGCCCTGCCAGGAATCATGCCGTGAAAGTGTGAATCATCCGTTGCCGCCTTTTCAGTCGACGTCGCCGCCAGGGGCGTCACTGCCCATGGCGTCCAGCGCCTCGCCGCGCGCCGCCGCCGCTGTCAGGAAGGCGGCGTAGCTCCAGGTGAGATTGCGGGCGGAGCGGGGCGCGCCGGTCTCGCGGTCCGCCTGCTCGGCCATGGCTCCATCGGCCGGCGTCACCGCCCGCACCGACGCCAGCCCCATATCGCCGGCCCGCAGCAGCAGGCGCGCGACCGCGCCCGGCTCCTGCTCCGCCGCCTCGCCAAACCACAACGCCGGCGCGATCCGCTCCGGCGCCCGGCCCCGCGCGACAGCGGCGGCCAGCCGGTAGCGCAGCTCCGCCGCCGCCAGGGTAATCAGCGGCCAGGCCCCGCCGTCGAAATAGACATCAGCCGGATTGCGGCCGAGATGCGGGGCGCAGTGGGGCGAAAGCCGCCGGTTGAGCGCAAAGGCGGCGGCGTAGTGCGCCTCCAGCCGCAGCAGCGTTCCATGAACGAGCGGATCGCTGAGGCTGAACGGCCCATCCTCCAGGCCGGCGTGGATCACGCCAAGGATCACCGAAGCGTCGAGCAGTTTGCCCTCTGATACGGGCGCGCCGCCAGCCGCCGCGACGCGACTGATGATCCAGCCGCCCGCGCCTTCCGGCCTGCGCAGCCCGTCCAGGCGCCGCCACAGCTCCTCAGCGGCGGCTTCCCACAACCGCGCCCGGCCCATCAGCGACGCCTGGCGCCTTGCCGTCGCCGCCATGGGTGAAGACGTCCCCGCCACGGCCGCGCCGGCGCGCAGGGCGGCGTATTGCGTCAGCATGGTGTGGCAGTGAAAGCCTTCCTCCTCCTCCCACAGATCGACGCAGGGCCGGCCGGCGTTGCGCGCCACGCAATCCAGATCATCGGCGATCAGCTCCGCCCATTCCGGCGTCTGGCGGCGGTCGACGCAGCGCAGCAGCCCCAGCGCGCGCAGGGCCACCCCGTCATATTGCGGTCGCGACCAGCGGGTGATGTCGAGGGTTCCATCAGGGTTGAAGCGCACGTCGCCGCGCACGGCGTCGCCCCTGAGGCCCAGCACCTCGTCGGGGTCACGGACATACTGGAGAAACGCCGTGGCGACCCCATGCCACAGCGGCGTTTCCGCCAGCCGCGCCGCCCCGTCCAGCTCCGCCAGCCGCAGGCTGAAGTTCACGTATTGCTCCAGTTCCCATTCCGCCAGCTGGCCAAACTGCGGCGACGCCCGCAGCAGCCGCACCGCCTCCATGGCCAGCGCGCCGTCGCGCAACCAATGGAAGAAATAGTCCGGCTCCGGGTCCCAGTTGGCGTCGGCTGGCGAGGCCAGCACCGAGCCGGGGGCCGGCGTGATGACCTGGCCGAAGCCTGGACGCTGTTTGATGAGATGGGTGGCGGAAACAGCGCCGAACAGCCGTTCGGCCGCGCATTGCTGCTGGCGATCGAGCCAGTCGGTCAGGGGTTCAGCCGGCTGCCCGTCCATGTTCAGCTCCTTTCTGGGCCACCAGAACCCGCCGCAGGCAGCGCGCCGGGTCGACCTCTGGCTCCGCCGACGCCGCGACGATGATTTCCAGGAAGGATACAGCCGCCGGCGCCGGCGCCAGCCCCTCGCGGGTCAGCCAGTCACGGCTGACCTCGAACGAAACCCGCCGCGTCTCGCCCGGCCGCAGGGCGACCCTGGTGAAATCGCGCAGCAGCAGCAGCGGCCGCGTCCGCCCTGGAACCCGGACGCGGGCGAACAGAAACACCGTCTCGATCGCCGCTGTCCGCCCGTCCTGCGGCCAGCCGCCGGCGCCCGTCTCATGGCGCACCGCCAGGCTGATGGTCAGCGGCGACGTCGCTCCGGCCCGGTCCATGGCGCTGACCTGAAGATCGCTCCAGGAAAATGTCGCATAGCCAAGGCCGTGCCCGAAGGGGAATTGCGGCGCGATCGGCAGATCGGCGTAACCGTTGGAATAACGGGCGCCAGCTTCGTGCGGCCGGCCGGTGGGACGGCGGGCATAGAACACCGGAATCTGCCCGATGGCGCGCGGCCAGCTCACAGGCAGGCGGCCGGAAGGACTGGCGTCGCCGCTGAGCACGTCGGCGATGGCGCGCCCCGCCTCGCTGCCCAGCCCCCAGATCACCAGCACGGCGCAATCGGCCACGAACAGTTGCGGCGCCACCAGCGGCCGGCCGCAGGCCAGCAGCACGATCACCCGCGCGCCGGTGGCCAGCACCGCGTCCAGCAAGGCCTGCTGCCCATCCGGCAAAACCGGATTGGCCCGCGCCGCCGCCTCGCCGCTCATCGCCGCCGTTTCGCCAAGGCAGAGAATGGCGACGCCGGCGGCGCGGGCGGCGGCCGCCGCCTCCTGCGGGTCATCGCCGCAAACGGCGACGTCCGCTTGCGGCCAGGCGGCGCGCACGCCATCGGCAATGGTGACAATGGCCTCGACGTCGCCAGTTTCGGCCCAGGCGCCGCGCATGTCGGCGGCGGACGTGGCCAGCGCGCCGATCACCGCGAGGCGCGCCAGCTGGCGGGGCAGTGGCAGCGCGCCTTGCGGATCACGCAGCAACGTCAGCGATTCCCGCGCCGCCCGCCGCGCCGCCTCACGCCGGGAGGCAACCTGGACCGGCGTCGCCGGCGGGCAGACGCGCCAGGGATTTTCAAACAGCCCCAACGCCTGCTTCAGCCGCAGCACCCGCAGCGCCGCCGCGTCGATATCGGCCAGCGCCACCAGACCCAGCGCCGCCGCTTCGGCGAGATGGCGATGGTAGAGGCCGGAGACCATGTCCACGTCATTGCCGGCGTTGAAGGCAAGCGTCGCCGCCGCCAGGCCATCCTCCGCCGCGCCGTGGGCGATCAGCTCGGCCACGGCGTTATAATCGGTGATGGTGACGCCGCCGAAACCCCAGGTCTTGCGCAGCACATCCGTCAGCAGGGCGCGGTTGGCGGTCATCGGCGCGCCAGCGATATCCAGGAACGCCGGCATCAGCGCCGCCACGCCCGCCGCGACGGCGGCGCGGAACGGCGGCAGATAGTCAGCCGCCATGGCGTAGTCCGACACATCGGCGGAATCGTACTCGCGCCCGCCGACGCCGGCGCCATAGGCGGCGAAGTGCTTGACCGTGGCGGCGAGCCGGGCCTCATCGCGCAGGTCGTCGCCCTGAAAACCGGCGATTTTCGCCTGCGCCATGCGGGCGTTGACCAGCGGGTCCTCGCCGCCGCCCTCACAGATGCGCCCCCAGCGCGGGTCACGCGATACGTCGGCCATGGGCGCGAAGGTCAGCGCCACGCCGGCCTCCGCGGCTTCGCGCGCCGCGGCCGCCGCCGTCTCCCGCCAGATCCCGTCACTGAAGCTCGCCGCCTCGGCAAGCGGAATGGGAAACACCGTGCGAAACCCGTGCACCACATCGAGGCAAAACAGCAACGGCAGGCCGAGCCGGGTCTGCTCCACGGCCTTGCGTTGCAGGCCCGCCGCCGCGTCGCCCCAAACATTGAGCACCGACCCGATGCGCCCCTGATCGAGATCACGCAAACCACCCGGCGGGCCGGAGGGGCCGGTAATCACCGCGTCGGCGCTGACCATGTGCAACTGGCCGATTTTTTCGTCCAGCGTCATGCGCGTCAGAATGTCCTCCGGCGCGAGGCCAGCCAGAGGAGATGCTGAACGGCCCGGCTTGTGCGGCATGGCGGCTCCCGTATTGTGGCGGAACGCCCATCGGGAGGGCCGTTTCAGCCTGCGCCCGACAGCATGCCCGCACCCCGCCGGCCAGGCAATGGCGCCGCGGCGCCACCCGTCGCCTCCCGGGGCGGCGCAGGACGCCCGGTTGACGCCATAATGGGCGGGTTAACGGACGCGCGGTATCCTGTGTCCGAATCAATGGCGCGGCGCAGCTGGCGAACCAGAGTGGCCAGATCTGCATCTGGTAAAGTCCGCATCTGGTGAGGTCTGAATCTGGGAGCCCGGGCGCAAACACGCGAACGGCGATCTGGCGTGGAACCGGTTCTTGCCACGGGGCTTGATACGGTGGGCAGGCGCCCGCCCCTGATCTGGAGCCGCGCCTGATCGCGGACAAATGGAACCAGCCCTGGCGGCGTGGGAGCAATGGATGGCGAAGGCCAGCGAGAAAGCCGCCGACCCGAAAGCCCCGCATGCCGGTGGGGAAGCGGGGCGGCCGGAGGACAGCACGCGCGTTCTGATCGCGGACGTCATGCTGTTGCTGCGCTCGGCGCTGGTCTCGCCCGAGCGCAACCAGCTCGGCCTGCTGATCCTTGGCGTCGTCGTCGTGGTCAGCGGCGTCGCTTACATGCAGATCCGCCTCAACGCCTGGAACCAGCCGTTCTATGACGCGCTGTCGGCGCGCAATTTCAACGCCTTCCTGAACCAGCTCACCCAGTTCGCCTTCATCGCCGGCATTCTTTTGTGCCTCGTGGTGGCCCAGACCTGGCTTCAGGAAATGCTGAAGCTGGTGTTGCGCAAACAGGCGACGCGCGACCTGCTCGACCAGTGGCTGACGCCCGGCCGCGCCTACCGCATCAGCCGCGCCGGCGATATTGGGGTCAACCCGGACCAGCGCATGGCCGAGGACGTGCGCCATCTCACCGAGCTGTCGGCGCAGCTCGCCATTGGCCTGTTCCAGTCGACGCTGCTGCTGTTCAGTTTCGTCGGCGTGCTGTGGATGCTGTCGCGCTCGGTGGTGTTCACCTGGGATGGCCAGGAATTCTTCATTCCCGGCTACATGGTCTGGGCGGCGCTGTTCTATTCCGGCGCGGCCTCCTGGCTCAGCTGGATCTTCGGCCACAGGCTCATCGCCTACAACAGCGAGCGTTACGCCCGCGAGGCCGACCTGCGCGTCGCCATGGTGCGCACCAACCAGCATGTGGACGCCATGACCCTGGAGGGCGGCGAGGCGCACGAACGCAACACGCTGGAACAGCCGCTCAACAATGTGCTGGCCGCCATGCGCAATCTGGTGTCGGCGCTGACGCGCCTGACCTGGATCACCTCCGGCTATGGCTGGTTCGCCCTTGTCGCGCCCATCATCGTCGCCGCGCCGGCCTATTTCAGCGGCAAGCTCAGCTTCGGCGCGCTGATGATGGCGGTGGGCGCCTTCAACCAGGTGCAGCAGGCGCTGCGCTGGTTTGTCGACAATTTCGCCGTCATCGCCGACTGGCAGGCAACGCTGATCCGCGTCGTCTCCTTCCGTCAGGCGCTGATCGAGCTGGACAATCCGCCGGTGGACAGCCGGCCGCGCATCCATCGCGAAACCGGCGCGGCCGGGGAGCTGTCGCTGCGTCACGTGGAGCTGTACTGCAACAGCCACATCGCCAGGCTGGGCGAGGACGTGACTGTTCACCCTGGCGAACGGCTGCTGATCACCGGCGAGACAGGCGTCGGCAAAAGCACCATGTTCCGGGCGATCGCCGGCCTCTGGACGCGCGGCTCCGGCGACATCATCACGCCGCCGCGCGAGGAAATCGTCTTCCTGCCCCGTTCGCCCTTCCTGCCCGTCGGCCCCCTGCGCGATTCCATTCTCTACGCCTGCAGCGGCAAGGTGGCGGACGACGACATCATCACGGCGCTGGAGCGGGTCGGCCTCGACAAGCTGGAGAACCAGCTCGACCGCGCCGCCACCTGGGACCGCGAACTGCCGGTGGACCAGCAACAGCGCATCGCGCTCGTCCGCGCGATTCTGCAGCACCCCCGCTGGATCATCATGGATGAGGCCCTGCACCAGGTGGATCCGGCGTCCCGCCAGACCATACTGGACATTTTCCGCGAGGACCTGGCGGACGTCGGGCTGATCTACACGGGGCCGGAGGTGGAGAACCCGGCCATGTTCACCAGGATCGTCCGGCTGGAGCGCCAGGAGCGCGACGACCTTGCCGCCGCCGCCAACACCGCCGGCGACGCCCCCGAACAGCCAGAAGCCCGGAAAAAACAGCAGGAGAGCGCGTAAATGGCCAGTGGGCTTTTCCAAATGGCGCCTGTGCGGCGCGGTCTGGGCGACAACGCCCTGCTCGACGAAACGCAGCGCAACACCTTCCGTTACTTCTGGGATTTCGCCCACCCGGTCAGCGGCCTCGCCTATGAGCGCACCGATTTCTACCACAGCCGGCCCGACACGGCGGCGATCGGCGGCAGCGGCTTTGGCCTGATGGCCATTCTGGTCGGCGTCGAGCGCGGCTTCGTCACCCGGGCGGAGGCGGCTGGGCGGGTGCTGAAAATTGTCCGCTTCCTGATCAATGCGCCGACCTACCACGGCGCCTTCGCGCACTGGATCAACGGCGCCACCGGCGCCACCATTCCCTTCAGCCGCAAGGACGACGGCGCCGACATCGTCGAAACGTCCTACCTGATGATGGGCCTGCTGTGCGTGCGCCAGTATTTCCACCGCGACGACGCGGTGGAGGCGGAAATCCGCCACTGGGCCGACATTCTGTGGGGCGAAACCGAGTGGAGCTGGTTTACCCAGAACAACCAGGCCGTGCTGTTCTGGCACTGGAGCCCCAATCACGGCTGGGTGCTGGATCATGAGATTCGCGGCTGGAACGAATGTCTGATCACCTACGTTCTCGCCGCCTCGGCGCCGCGCTATCCCGCCCCGCCGCGCGTCTACCATCGCGGCTACGCCGAGGCGCGGGTGTTCGACAACCGCCGGAGCTACGAAGGGCTGGAGCTGCCGCTGGGACCGGACTGGGGCGGGCCGCTGTTCTTCGCCCATTACACCTTCATGGGCCTGGACCCACGCGGCCTCTCCGATCAATACGCCGATTACTGGACGCAGAACGTCCGTCACACCCAGATCAACCGGGCCTGGTGCATGCGCAACCCGCTCGGCTTCGCCGGCTATGGCCCCAACTGCTGGGGCCTCACCGCCACCGAAACCGACGCCGGCTACCGGGCGCTGTCGCCGACCGAAGACATGGGCGTCATCTCCCCCACCGCCGCCATCAGCTCCATGCCTTACACGCCCGACGAATCCCTGGCGGCGCTGCGCTGCTTCTACGAGGAGAAGGGCGACCGCATCTGGACCGATCTCGGCTTCGTCTCGTCATTCAGCGACGCGCGGGGCTGGGCCTCGCCCACCCACATAGCCATCGATCAGGGGCCGATCATCTGCATGATCGAAAATTATCGCAGCGGCCTGCTCTGGGAGCTGTTCATGAGCTGCCCCGAGATCAAAACCGGCCTCGCCCTGCTCGGCTTCACCCGCGCGCCGCGCGCCTGAAGGCTTTCGCAGCCCCCGCCTGATCAGGGGCGAAGCCGCAGAACCGGAACTTGCATGGGCGTCCGCTTGTTGCGGACACCCGCGCCCCGCCTTCCGGTCAACGACCAATCCCGGCCCTACGGCGGGAGCCTTCACGCCAGCACGGGCTCCCAGCCTTCCGGATCGCGCTCCAGGGTGGCGACCAGCGCCGGCGGGGCGGCGTTGCGGCCGCGCCAGGCGCCGAAATCCCGGCGCAGGCCCAGCAGATCGCGCACCACCAGGTTGGTGAACAGGCCAGGACCGCTGGAATAAATTCGCCAGCCGCCGTCAGCGGCGATGGTTCCGGCCCGCACCCGGCCCCATTCCGCGTCGGCCTCGGCCCGGTTGTCGAAGGCCGCGTCGCTACTGCTGAAATAGGCGTTGCGCTGGCGCGGGCTGGCGTTGCCCACCACCGCGCCCACATCCACCGGATTAACCAGCGCCAGCGCCGCCAGCAACGCTTCTTGCAAGGCGGCGCGGCTCTGGTCGTCGCGCGCCTGCTCCAGCCGGGCGGCCAGCGCCTGGGCGTATTGCAGGTGGCTGTGGGTGTACATCAGGCCGATCTCGCGGCCGAAACAGGCGGCGGACTCGGCCCGGCGGAAGATGGTCTCGACGCCGCCGCGATATGGCAGCGGCCGGTCCATCAGGCGCACGCCGTCCGGATCGGCCAGATGATCGCGGATAATGTCCAGATGCCGCGCCGCCTGCTCGGGCGTGAACAGGCCGCCGGCGATGGCCCGCACCATCGGCAACATGGAGTAGCGCACGCCGGTGCGGCTGTCGGATGGGTGCAGCAGCAGCTCCGGCAGGGCGCCGTCGCCCTCCTCAGGAAACAGGCCATAACCGGCGATGACGCCGTCGCGGATCAGCAGGGCGTTGACCTCCGCCTGCATCGCCGCCGCGTCGGCGCGCAGCGGCGCCGCCCGGCCGGCCTCGCCAATGCGCTCCAGAATGGCTGCGTAGCGGTTCAGCTGCTGGAACAGCAGCGCCACCGTCCAGGCGCTGACCATCCGCTCTTTCAGGCTGGCGTCCGCCGGTTGTAGCGAGTCGTTCCAGTCGCCCTCGCCCAGCCTGATCAGATGCGTGCCCGGCAGATACTGGCTTCGCACGGTGTGCAGCAGCGCGTCGATGTGGGCCGACAGGCTGTCCGTGCGCGTTGACGCCGTGGCGTCGTCATAGGTGCGCCAGGGGACCTGCGCGTCGAGGCAGGCGACGTCGCCAGTGGCCTCGATGTAATCGCAGACCATTTTCAGCGGCCAGATGATGACGTCGCCGTGGCTGGAGCGGTCGCGAATGAACGAATAGGGCGGCAGCATGAACCATTGCGACCAGTCGCCCCGCCCGGCGTACTGCTCGGCGAACACCGTCAGCATGATTTGCCGCGCCGCAGCGTCATGACCGAGCGCCAGCAGCATTTCGATCGGCCCCTGGCAGACATCGCGCGTGCCCCAGGCGCCGCCGGTGTACTGCTCCAGCCCGTGCGGAACGGAGACGTGAATGATGGCGTTCTGCACCAGCCACGGCAGCGCCAGGGAAAGTCCTTCGGCCCGCCCGCCGCCGGCGACGCCGAGCCCACGGGTCAGCCTGCTCCAGTGCGCGCGCGCCGCCTGGGCCTCGGCCATGGCGTCCCAGCCGGCGGCCTCATCGGCCAGCGTCAGGGCGGCTGCGGCGTCGCTGAGGCTGCCGGTGATGGCGAAGGCGAAGCTGTTCACCGGCTCCGTCCCGACGACCAGCCATGGCTCCAGCCCGGCGCCATCCTTGGCGGCCTCCCCATCGGCGAACAGCAGTTCGGACCCGCCAATGCGCCGCGTCAGTTCCGGCTGTTCCGCCTGCCAGACATAGACACTTTCCGGATAATGCTGGCCCCACAGGGAGGCAGGGTCGGGCCGCAACATGGCCCGGCCGGCCGGCGCGTCGACCACCACCGCGGCGCTCTGGCCAAGCTCGCGCTCGCCCATGACGCAGTGGCCGGCGATCAGCAGACGGGCGGGCGGCCCATCGATCTTCACCCGCCAGCGCAGCGCCGGCTCCCGCACGCTGGCGAAAGCCTGCACGACGATGCGCCCCGGCTTGCCGCCCGCCTCTGTCTCATAGATCCAGCGGCAATCATTGAGGCCGTTCTCGAACAGCGACGGCGTCGTCAGCAATCGCCAGCCCTCGCCCTGATCGACCAGAATCCGCAGGCCGCTGCCACGGGTGATGTTGAACGGATCGCGCGCGACGGAAAACAGCTTGTGGAACGAGGTGTTGCCGAGGGTGAGCTGGGCGCCGAACACGCCGTGCATCCAGCAGGTGGCGCAGAAAATGTCGTCCGCCGGCAACACGCCGGCCCCGCTGCGGATCAGCGCCCCATGCCGGCGCTGCATCGTCAGTTCCTTGTCGCGCAGCGCCACATGGCGGTTGTGCGCCCCTTCCGCCACGAAGAACGAAGCGACGTCGCCGTCGATCGCCTCCTCCGCCAGCCGTTGCGGATACAGGGTGTCGATAACGCTCGCGTCAGGCCGGCTTCCCATCAGCGCCGGAGCCGCCTGGAGGATGGATCGGCGCACGGGCGCCGGCTTCAGGTCGCCGGCCCCCGTCGCCTCCGGCGTCAGCTTCGCCAGCGCCGCATTGACGATGGCCAGATCATCGGGTCCCGAGGCCTGCGGATGGTCCGGCTGGAACAGGCCGAAAAACCCGACGCCCTGCGCCGCGCCCGGCGCCAGGTCAAGCCGGGCGGATTGCAGGCCGATGCAGGCGACCTCCCGCTGTAACCGGCGCGACGGCAGATCATGTCCGGCCAGCACGCCCGCGCCCCGGAACGCCGGTCCGAAGATATCAGCGGCGTCGGTGGCGAAGCCGGCGATGCGCTCAAGCCCCCCGTGGGCGACCCACGGCCGGCGCCCGCCCTGATCCAGCGCCTGCCGGCTCAGCGTCACCGGACCCCGCTCCGCGTCGTCGATCACCGTGTGGTCGATATATTGCGACGCATAAGCCTCGTTGTTCATCAGGAAGCCGCGATCGCCGAGCCCCAGGTCCTGGATGAGGATGACGTCAACCTCCTGCGCCCCACCGGCCGTGTTGCGCAGGTCAACCCGCCAGGTCCACAGGGCGTCGGCGTGCAGCTTCAGCGTGACCCGCCAGGCGAGGGCGCCGCCCCTGCCCCGGGCCTCGCCCTCCCAGACGGCGCTGTCGCCCTCCGCCGCGAACCTCCCGTCGAAGCCCGGCCCCAGCAGGTCCACCGGGGGGCCATCGCCGGCGCGCAGCACGATCCGGCCAATGCCCCAGGCGACGCCGGAGCCGGCGATCTGGTTGATCATCACCTCGCCCTGCGGGGCCGCGTGAACCAGGTCGTACAGCGCGCCGTTCGGCAGCAGGCCGGCGCTGAGCGGCCCCGCCGCGATGCGGCGCAGGCCGATGTCGGCTGCGGCGGGGAGCCGCCAGCCCATGGGAGAGCCATTCCCGGACGCCGCGGGGGACGTGTCGCCGGCTCCGGCCGCGGTGCGATCGGTCATGGGGTTCTCCTCCTGAAGTCGTCCCGGACCGGACGAAGTCCGGCCAGTTTGAAGACATCGCGGGCCAGGCGAAGCCCGGCCGCGCCGCCCGCCGCTTTCCGCCGCGCTTTCCACCGCACTTGCCGCCGCGTTTGCCTCCGGGGCGAACGCCGCCTCGCCGGAAGATGCCCCAGATCGAAAAGCTGGCGCAAATCACCGTTTCAGCATCAGCGGCGCCGACTCCGGCGGCTGGAGCCGCTCAGGCTTCCGCCGCCCGCTCCAGCGGCAGCGTGGCGATCATCACCGAGGGGTCCTCGCGATCGGCGCGGATCGAGAATCCGAGCTTGCGACAGACGCCAAGCATCGCCTGATTATCGCGCAGCACCTGACCTTCAACGACGCGGATGCCGTCGGCGCGCGCCCATTCGATGATCAGCCGCATCAGCTCCATGCCAAGGCCGGTGCCCTTGAGCTCGGAGCGGACCATGATGGCGTATTCACCTTTCTCGTGGTTGGAATCGGCATGCAGGCGCACCACCCCCATCATCTGGCCCGTCGCCGCCTCGATGGCCACGAAGGCGATGGCCCGGGCGTAGTCCACCTGCACCAGCCGGGCGACGAAGGCGTGGTTGAAATCGCGCACCGGCGCGAAGAAGCGCAGGCGCAGATCGTCCTCGGAAGCCTGGCTCATGAAGTCGACGAACATCTGTTCGTCCTCGGGGCGCACCGGACGCACGAAATAGACCTTGCCGCTGCGGCCGGTGATCGTGCGCTCCCAGGCCCGGGGATAGGGCCGCACCGACAGGCGCGGATGACCGGAGCCGTGGCGCTCGCCCACGGGCGCCGGCGCCACCCGCACCCGGGCGTTGAGCGCCGCCACGCCGAGGCTGTCGGAAAGCAGCGGGTTGATTTCCAGCTCGCGAACCTCCGGCAGGTCCACGGCGATCTGGGACAGCTTCACCAGGGTAAGGCGAATGGCGTGCTCGTCCGCCGGCTCGGTGTCGCGATAGCCCTTGAGACGCAGGGAAACGCGGGTGCGGGCGATCATCACCTCGGCCAGTTTCAGATCGAGCGGCGGCAGCGCCAGCGAGATGTCATTGATGACCGACACGGCCGACCCGCCGCGCCCGAACACCATCACCGGCCCAAACTGCGGGTCATCGGTGATGCCCGCGATCAGGGCGCGCGAATCCCGCTCGTCGACCATCGGCTGCACCACGAAGCCGCTGAGCTGGCGCTCCCTGGTGATCTCCAGCAGCTCATCGACCGCCGCCTGCACCGCGGCCTCGGAGCGCAGGTTCAGGCGCACGCCGCCGATGCGCGTGCGGTGCGGCACCTCCGGCGAAACGATTTTCACCACGACCTGGTCGCCCTGCGCCAGCAACGGCCGGGCGGCCGCCACGACCTCCCTGGCGTCGGCCACGAAGGTCGCCGGCACCACCGGTATCTCATAGGCGCGCAACAACTGCTGGATCTCGACCGGGTCGAGCCACTCGCGGCCATCGGCGATCGCTCCGGCGATCAGGGCGCGCGCCGTCGCCGCGTCCGGCGCGAAATCATGCGGCAGCGCGTCCGGCGTTTCCATCAGGAGATCGAGCGCCGCCCGGTAGCGCACCAGGTGCATGTAGCCCGCCAGCGCCTCGGCCTCGGTAGTGAAGTGCGGAATGCCGGCTTCGTCGAAAATCCGGCCCGCCTCGGCGTCCGACGACACCCACACCGCCAGCACCGGCTTGTGCAGGGCCCGCCCCTTGCGGTGCGTCTTCACCGCCTCCACCAGCGCGCGGGCGCCTTCGTTGGAGTCGGACAGCGCGCTGGGAATATTGATGACCAGCAGGGCGTCGGCCGTTTTGTCGAGCAGCAGCGTCCGCGCCAGCGCGTCGAGGGATTGCGGATCCGTGTAGCCGGTGGTGTCCACCGGATTGGCCACCGGCGCCCGCTCCGGCATCAGCGTGTCCAGCCTGGCGCGGGTTTCGGCCGACAGCTCCGCCAGTTCGCCCTGCAGATCGAGCAGCCGGTCGACCGCCACCGCGCCCACGCCCCGGTCGTTGACCATGATGGCGAGGCGGCGGCCGTAGAACGGGCGCTGACGGCCCAGGGTTTCGGCGGCGGAGAACATCTCGTCGAGATCGAACACCCGCAGCAGGCCGGCGCGGCGGAAGGCGGCGTCATACACCGCGTCCCGCGTCGCCAAAGCGGCGACGCTGGTCATGTCCGCGCTCGGCGGGCGCTTTTCATGCCGCCCCGGCCGCAGCACCACCACCGGCTTGGCCCGCGCCGCCGCCCGCGCCGCGGACATGAACTTGGGCGCGGCGGCGATATCCTCCACATAGACGAGAATGGCGCGGGTGCGGTCGTCGGCCGCGAAATAGTCAAGGCAGTCGGCCACGTCGACATCGACCTGCTCGCCGATCGAAATGACGCCGGAAAAGCCGATCTGATGCTGGCGGCCCCATTCGACCAGGCCGTTGGCGATGGCGCCGGACTGGGAGATCAGCGCCATGTCGCCGGAGCCGGGCATGCGCGCGCCGAGCGAGGCGTTCAGCCGGGCGCGGGGGGAGATCACCCCGACGCCGCCAGGCCCGATCAGCCGCAGGCCATGCTTGCGCGCTTCGGCCCGTACGGCGCTGAGAATTTCCGGCGGGCTGACGCCATGGGAGGGCGGCACGAGAATCGCCGCCGAACAGCCGATGCGCCCCGCCGCCGCGACGTTTTCAACAATGGTCAGGGAGGGGGAGACGATCACCACCAGGTCCGGCGGCGTCTCACGCAGGTCCTCGAGGCTCGCCGCGAACGTGACGCCAGGCAGGTCAATATGGTTGCTGGCGGAGGCAAACGCCGGATTGATGGCGTAAACCGTGCCCTCGAAACCGCCGGCCAGCAAATTGTTGAGCAGCACCCGGCCCAGTGAGCCCGCCCTGCGGCTGACGCCGACGACGCCGACGGAGGCGGGCCGGAACAATCTGTCGAGACGGTATGTGCTCACGCCCTGCCCCCATTCGTATCTGAAAAAGCCAGTTCGCCGACGATTCGCATCCAGTGTTCCGTGAGGCGGACGCGCTGACAATAGACCGGGCCAGCGCATTTTCGCCCGCGCGCTGAAAATGCGGCCGCCGGGATCGCCGCCGCCGAAAATGCCGCCGCCCGGAACAACGCCGTGGAAACCCGGCGCCGGCTCATCGCGACGTGACGCAGATGTGGTGATGGATCAGGGCGCCCATGTGACGGAAACCCGCGTGCAGCGCCTGACGTTCCGGTGATGTGGATAACCGGCGCGGGAAGGGAGGCCGGGATTGGACGATTGCGGCCGGCGGCGCGGGCGGAGGGCGCCCCCACCGTGGGACGCCGGCGCCAATCGCAGGCGAGCATTCCCGCCTATGGCGCGAAGCCGGACCGCTTCAGCCGCACGATGGCCAGGTCCAGCGCCGAGAGGAACGCGGAGCGGTCACGCGCCGAAAATGGCCTGGGCCCGCCTGTGACGGCGCCGGCTTCGCGCAGGTCCTGCATCAGGTTGCGCATGGCCAGCGCCATGCCGACGGAGTTTTCCGTGAAGCCGCGCCCGTCCGGCCCCAGCACCACGGCGCCGGCGGCGACGCAGCGGCTGGCCAGCGGCACGTCCGCCGTCACCACCACCGCGCCGGGGCCGGACCGGTCGGCGATCCAGTTGTCGGCGGCGTCGAAACCGTCGCCGACGCGGATGAACGTAACCTGCTGGTCGCGCGGCGTGCGGATGAAACTGTTGGCGACCACGAAACACGGCGCGCCATGGCGGGCGGCGACCCGGTAAATCTCATCCTTCACCGGGCAGGCGTCGGCGTCGACCAGTATGCGCAGCGCCGGGCCCGGGCCCGCGACCGCATCATCTCCCATCTCACCCATTGTTTGACATGGCCCTCTCCCTGGCCTTTTCAGGCAAGGCGGTTATGAATTTGCATCGCAAACGCGCGCCGGAACAACCAGGCGCAGCGCCGCCGCCCACCTGGCGGCGCGCCAGCGTGACTGATCAGGAGGAAATTGAACGTGTCGACGCAGACCATCCGGCAACCCGCTGAGGCCACGCGCAGGCCGCACCTGTTCTCCCCCCTGCGCGCCGGCGTCCTTGACCTGTCCCACCGCGTGGCCATGGCCCCGCTCACGCGCATGCGCGCCGGCCCGGGCGAAACCCCGCGCCCGCTCAACGCCACCTACTATGGCCAGCGCGCCAGCGCCGGCGGCCTGATCATCGCCGAGGCGTCCCAGGTGCATCCCACCGGTCGCGGCGCGCTCAATACGCCGGGCATCCATACGCCCGAACAGATCGCCGGCTGGAAAGCCATCACGGAAGCGGTGCATGCGCGGGGCGGGCAAATCTTCCTGCAATTGTGGCACATGGGCCGGGTGTCGCATCCGTCTTACCAGCCCGGCGGCGCCCTGCCCGTCGCCCCCTCGCCCATCGCCGCCGACATCAAGGTGATGACGGCCAGCGGAACGCCAGAGCCGATGCCAACGCCGCGCGCCCTCACCGACGCGGAAATTCACGAACTGATCGGCGTCTACCGTCAGGCTGGCCTCAACGCCCTTGAGGCTGGCTTCGATGGCGTCGAGATCCATGGCGCCAACGGCTATCTGCTTGAGCAGTTCCTGCAAAGCCGCAGCAACCAGCGCGACGATCACTGGGGCGGCTCCATCGAGAACCGCGCCCGCCTGCTGCTTGAGGTGACCAGGAGCCTGGTCGCCGCCTGCGGGGCGGAGCGCGTCGCCGTGCGGCTGTCGCCCTTCGGCGTGGCCAATGGCTCGGGCGAGGACGAGCCGATGCCGTTGTACAGCCATGTGGTGGGGCAGCTCGCCCCCATGGGCCTGGCTTATCTGCATCTGATCGAGCCGCGCGCCAGCGGCGCCGGCCAGCGCGAGGTCGATCACCAGGGCGTGCCGTCGGCGGCGGAGCTGTTCCGGCCGCTGTGGCCAGGCGTGCTGATTTCCGCCGGCAATTACACCGGCGACATGGCCGAGGAAACCATCGCCGCCGGCAACGCCGACGTCATCGCCTTCGGCCGTCATTTCACCTCGAACCCCGACCTGCCGGACCGCCTGCGGACCGGCGCGCCGCTGGCGCCCTACGATCGCCCCACCTTCTACGGCGGCGACATACGCGGGTACACCGACTTTCCGAGGGCTGACGGCGAGGCGGCCTGAACGGCGGACACGGCCGCCGCGAGCGCCGGCTCCACGCCGCCGCCTGGGCGCTCCCAGGCGGTACGGCCAGCGGCGCGGCCAGCCGGCGCGACCCCGGGGGGCTGACGCAAATCATGCACAAAATCTCCGGGCGCCTGTGAACGCGGATAAATGTCGTTCAGAAACATCAAAATACTTGCCGGAAAGCGGATGACTTCCGGCAAGCCCTGCGGAGCGACAGAAAAACTCCCCCGCTACAGCTACGATGTCTGCCCAGAAACGGGCTGGCGTCATGGATCAGAACCTTCCGACCCCACCGGAACCGTCACGCACGATCGAACTGGCGCTGGCGACGGAAAGCGCCCGGTGGCGGGCGCATCTTTACGTCACCTTGCGGTGCTGGCGGCGCAGACGCCTGAGGGCCCCGGGCGCTGACCGGGCGACCGACCAAGAGTTTCTGCCGGCGACCCGCCGACACCCGCCAGACGCCCCCGAACCCGCCCGACGCCTGCCCGATGGCCCCTGGGACGACGCCGGCCGCGCCCGGCGGCCCATGCGTTCCTGCCTGATCATGGCGACGCTGCTGCTGGCCGCCTGGCTCACCGCCGACGCGCTCGCCCGGCTGCTCGGCGGCGTTGCATTCGAGCGCCTGCTCGCGGGCGGATGACGCCAGAGCGGCGACGCCCA
Source organism: Camelimonas lactis (assembly GCF_004342915.1). Lineage (GTDB taxonomy): Bacteria > Pseudomonadota > Alphaproteobacteria > Rhizobiales > Beijerinckiaceae > Camelimonas > Camelimonas lactis. The sequence goes on along the minus strand of NZ_SLWL01000001.1, from coordinate 598,468 downwards.
CAACCTGGCGCGGACCGCGCCAGCGCCGCCGCAATCCTGCGACGCGGACCCGCCCTGAACCCGGCGCCCGAAGAATGGACGCCTGGGGCGCGCCTCAGCTGATGGCCTCGACGGCGCGCTCCGCCATCTCCCGGGCCAGCGGCTCCAGCCTGGCGGCGTCCTCACCGGCGGCGTTGCCGGCGCGCACCCGGTCATTGATGCCCATGAAAATCACCGAGAACCGGAACAGGGCGAACGCCACGTGGAACGGCTGCAGTTCCGCCGTCGGCACAGCGTGCTCATAGTAATGCGCCACGAATTCCGCCTCGGTCGGAATACCGAGGGCCGCGTGATCCAGCCCCAGAATGCCGCCGTACTGCGCCGGCGTCGTGCGCCACGGAATGCAGGCGAACGCCAGATCCGCCAGCGGATGGCCGAGGGTCGACAGTTCCCAGTCGAGAATGCCGATCACCCGTGGCTCCGTGGGATGATAGAGCATGTTGCCGAGGCGGAAATCGCCGTGGGCGATGGCCACGCGCCCGTCGTCCGCCGGCATGTTGGCCGGCAGCCATTCAACCAGCCTGTCGAGCGCCGGAACCCGCTCGCTCGGACTTTCGTTGTAGGCGCGCGTCCAGCGGGCGATCTGGCGCTGGAAATAGTTTCCAGGCTTGCCGAAATCGCCAAGACCGATCTTCTCCGGCTGCACCGCGTGCAGTTTCGCCATGGCTTCGGCCAGGCCAAGATAAATGGCGCGGCGCTCCTCCGGCGACAGGCCCGGCAGGGCGCAATCATGAAACACGCGCCCGTCCAGCCGCTCCATCATATAGAACGGCGTGCCGACCACGTCCCGCTCCCGGTAGTGCAGCACGGCGCGCGGGGTTGGCACATCAACGGGATTCAGCGCCTCAAGCGCGCGGAATTCACGATCGATGGCGTGGGCGCCAGGCAGCAACTCCCCGGTGGGCTGCTTGCGCAACACCATGCGGCGCTCGCCGAAATCAACGAAATAGGTAGGATTGGACTGGCCGCCGGAAATTTTCGCGACCTCGAAACGCTCCGGCTGCTCGCCGAAATATCCTTCGAGGAAATTGCGCAGGGCGTCACGCCCTGCTTCACCATCCAGCGCATCCGGTTCCCTGACCTGTCCGGCCATATCCCATCTCCCTCGTCCGGCGCGGAGCCGGTTCCCTCCGGGCGCATTCGGCCGCGAAACGTCATCCGCTCCGCCGGGGGAAAATGCGCCCATCCCAATGACTTTCGCGGCTTCCCGCCACACCGCGCGGCGGCGCGGGCGAAAACCTCCGCCACGCGCCGAGGCGCGCGTCACACGGGAAGTCACGTAAACGTATTGTCGGGAAAAGTGGAGTCGCCTGGCCAGACGGCGTTCGTTTTCATCTCAATGTTTTGTCACGCCCTGACGACAACCAGATCCGCCCATCGCCCGGAAACCAGGCAGAATAACGCCCGCCCGGAGGAAGCCTCCGGACGGGGCGACCGCAGCGCAGGCTCCAGCCTGCGCCAACAACCTGGAGCAAACCCGGCGGGAGAGGCATGCAGGTCGCGCCGCTGCGGACAACCTGTATTCCCCTGTTCTTGCAGAATTCCCCCGCCCTTGCAGCTTGTCTCCCCTGAGGGGCCGGCCAGTCAGGAATTACTTCAGAACAATGACCCGCTCGGCGTCAATATCCGGCTCCTTCATCAGATGGGTGTCGACCTCCCCCTCAATCCGGATCCGGGTGGTGGGGCCAACCGGCTCGTTCGGGAAATCCTCATCATCAATCTCGACGGAAATTTCGCCCGTCCCATCCGTGAACTGGTAGCGTTCCTTGCCCGTCTTGCGAACAATCGTACCTTCCAGCGTCACCTTCTGATCGTCCTTTGGCTGCGCTTTGATCGCGGAGACAGTCGTCTTGCCGTAAGCCGGCTGCGCAGCCTGTTTTGTGTCAGAAGGCCCGCTCCATTGCGCCATGGCTGACGAGCCCGGCAGCGCCATCACGCAGGGCGCGACGGTCACCACGGATGCAACAAGCAAAGTGCGGAAATTCATGGCCAGTATCCTCCTGTTCTCAGAAAACACTTTCAAAGTCGTAATGTTCCTGAACGCCACGAAACCGGGAGACTTGTCACGCCCTGCAAAGCAGGTTCTCAGGAGCAATGAGAAGCCCATCCATCTGCGGCAGCACGAGCCGGATACTCTTGCCAACGCCTGTTTACCGCGCGCCAGATGTGGCGTTCCCGAAAAGGAAGACGCGCCAGATCAAAAAATGGATAACGCTCCCCTTGGCGCGATGGCGTTTTGCTTTAGGATCAGAACTCTTCCGCCGGAAGCGTCTGGCTCTTGCGAGGCCACCCGCTTTGGCCTTGCGCTTGCCGATCGCCTCAGGTGCCGGCGGAACCAGGCGGAGCTGGAATGAAGACAGTCGCCCTGATGCTGGTTCTTAAGCTGTTGTCGCTGTCGGGTGGGCTGGTCCTGCTGACCGCGTTCATCGGTCTTTTCGCCTTCCGGGAGATTCTTGGTCCCCGCCTGCCGTTGCTTTTCATCGCCGGAGTTGTAGCGCTCGCCGTCGGCGAAGGCGGCTCCCGATGGCTGGCAAGGCAGCTTGAAACGCGCGACTGAGCGAATGCGCGACTGAACGCTGGACAGCCGCCGCCCGAATGGCAACGGCGCGCCAGCCCGTCAACATCCAGATATCCGCCCGCCCCCATGGGACAGCGATGCTCTTTCCCTGTGTCCGCCAGGGGCCTGGAAGCGACAGCGCACGCCCCAGCTTCGCGCCTCAAGGCCACGACCAGCCACGACAGGATTGAGACAGGACCACCTGACAATCGGCATATCCGCCGCGCGGATCCTGGCGGCGCCGCACCGGAACTTCACGGCGCCCCCGAAGACGTCCTGGCCGCCGTCTACCGCGGGTTACTGGTCTGGATGGAGTGAAGGTATGCCAGAAGCGCGTTGGTCTGCCCCACCGACAGCCTGAACTCCGGCATGTCGGCATGGCCCACGCTCAGGCCTTCAGCAAAGGCTTCCGCCAGATTGTCTATCGGATAACGCCTGGCCAACTCGCGGAAAGGCGGAGCTTCCTTGTGCGGACTGGCCCCGACGCTGCCCGTAGCATGACACCGGGCGCACTTCGCCTCGGCGATTGAGCGTCCCGCCTCCGCCAGTTCACTGGCGATGGCGATGTTGGCGAGCAACATCAGCGACATGCTTGCGCCGACGGCGCGTGGGACAATCAGGGCGCGCTTCATAGCCGTGGTTTAACAGGCAAAGGTTAACATATCCCGGCGCCCCTCCACCCGCATGGTGGAACCCGATCCTGCTCCCCGAGCCCTCACGGTAACCCCGACTAACCCTCAGAGGCTCATAGCGAGCCCCTGGGAGGCCGATCCAGTCCCACCAGCAGTCATCTTCAAGGGGCGCACTGGTGGGACTCAATGGGCCTCTATGCCCTTCTGTTCCATCAACCGAAAGGACCATGGCGAACAGCCCCGTCGATTAAGCTGATGTCGCTTGACGCCCGTCATCAAGATCAGAAAGCATGCCGATGTGGGATCGTTGATCGGTCCTGGCATGCGAATGGGCGGGGACACAATTGCCGAGTTTGAATAGCGTTGAGCCTCCAAAGGACGAGCGGTCATTTGGCGAAGTCACGTTCAACTACGCGAGCCATGATGGCCGGTTTGTCATAGGTGCAAGCCGGTGGGCGTTTGAGACACATTGGAGCGCCAACGCCTCAGGGTCGGCCCACCTCTATAACGATCCACCGGGCATTGATGGCGTGGCGATTGCGGAGGGGGCAGCAGCAATTAGCCAGGTAACGCCTGATGTGGTTTCTGCCGCCGACTTTACCACCAGGAACAGAACGCCCAAGGTCGGACAGGTTGCGCTTCTTCGGAACACAGTGGGCTTCTACGCGGCGCTCCAGCCCCTCGAAATCAAATATTCAAGTGCGCCATCGGGCAACACCATGCGCCTCCGCTTTGCGATCCAGACGGATCACACGACCGACTTCTCGCCGTTTGCGTCTACGTTTGACGATAGGCAGGCGCTGGTCGATCAACTTCTCACCGCCGCCGCAGACGCTGAACGCGCACTGGAGGCTGTGCCAACTGAACAGCGCTACCCCAGTGCTGGCGCTGGAGGGATCGGCCACAATCAACCACCTGCTGAGTTCGCCATCACGGAGGATGATCGGGCGGAGACGCTGGCTGCAATTGCGGTGGTCCGTCAGGAAGCAGTAAGCGCGTCTCCCTCTACCAGCAGACTGCGTTCTGCCGGGCACGCAATCGCGCGCGTGGCGGGCAAAGTCGCTAGGTGGATCGCAGGCAAGGCTGACACAGCTGCTGAAGAACTCGCGAAAATGGTTGGCAAGACTGCGGGCATTGCCGTTGTTGGGGTTGTTGCCAACACGTGGCTTCCCCTTCAAGCCAATCTCACCAAGCTTGTCGCTGCCCTAGGGAAGTTCTTGGGGTAGCGCTCGGCTCTGCCTTGCGCATGGCTGCCGGGGCCAGAGCTTCGACGCCTTGTGTTTGCCGCGCCGATTGTCGGGAAGAACTGACAGAAATTGCGCATCAGCGCTCCAGTCCCCCTTCCAAAAAATCGATCTGTCTTTTTTGCGGAAGGAAGAAGCGACTCTGTCAGTGCTACCAGCGGTGCTACTTCCAGTGCTACCAGAGCCAAAAGCGCCCCACCTAAGGTTCTGATTTAATTCACTAATATGTAATGAAAATTCACTGGCTGGGGCGCCAGGATTCGAACCTGGGAATGGCGGTACCAAAAACCGCTGCCTTACCACTTGGCTACGCCCCAACTGGCGCGAAACATAAGCCGGGGTTGTTATCCTGGCAATCTGGGACGGCGGGCAATTTAGGGCGGCTGTGTATAACGCCACGCGCCGGGCAGCCCAGCGATAAGTGGCCCCGGGCGGGAAGCGCGGTCTGCCCACGATGGCGCCATCGGCCGGCCGCCGCCGACGGCGCATCCGGCGTCAGGCCACAATGGTTACAGGCGCGCGCCGGGCGCCAGCCGCACCATCGCCAGTTGCGCTGGCTCGGCCAGCGACGCCAGGCGCACCTGATCGGCGCCCCAGATCAGGCCGCACATCACCGTCAAGGCGCACATGCTGGCGCGCGCCACGCGGGGAAAGGGAAGCAGGAAAATCAGCAGGGCGACAACGCCAATGCTCGCGGCCACAACCATGAAACTGCCCAAAACCGTTGCTGACACGGTTCAACCTCCACAACTTCCCGCCAACGGCTCGCCGCCCGGAAAGAGCGGCGGCGATGTGCGCAAGACAGGGGCGCAACGCCCCGGCCTGTCTCCTTGTTCCCACCAGCGCTGACATTCCTTCGACCCAAATGCCTAACGGTTTGTTAACAGCATCAGGGTGTTGCGCCGTCATTAAGGTGGCGCACCGACAATGCCGCCCGGTGGCCCTGCTGTTGGTGCGGCAGCGCACACGCCTGTTTTTGTCCACGCCAGCAGCGGGGGCGCCTCCAAGCGCCTCGCCAATCAAGCGGGCTGGACCACGCCGGCCGAAGCCACCGCAGCGACCGCAGATATCCCCAGCCGCCATGGGATGCTGCGCGGCGCAAATATCAATGTTTTTCGGGTGATGGCGGAACGCCGGCGCACGGCTGTCGAAAACCTGCCGCGCCCCGCTTGCAGGGACCCGCGGGCGTCGCTATAAGGCAGCCACGTTGGCGGCGACGCTGACAAGTCGGAGTGTAGCGCAGCCTGGTAGCGCACCTCGTTCGGGACGAGGGGGTCGGAGGTTCAAATCCTCTCACTCCGACCATTATATCAAGGGGTTAGCCAGAGCCCCGGAACGGAACGGCGCCGCATGCGGAGCCGAGGCTGGTTGATTACCGGCCAAACTCTCGCCCCTCTTGTAAACACCGTGCACGCTCCCGGATGATAGACCGGGTGGCGATGGCGACGTGTCGTTTTCAGACGCGTCAGGGGACCCGTGTCCTTTGATTGCCGGCCCCGCAAGCCGCGTTGCGGGCGGGCGTCGGAGATGACCCCGGTGGTCCAGGCGTTTCCGTCGGCCTGGGTTACAGCCCCGCCCTTCAACCTCGGCGGCGCGTTCCTTCCCTCGCGGTTGTCCGTAGCGCCAGAGTTCGCGCAGACCTTTGGCCGAGACTGCACACCCGCGAGAAACAAGCCGACGCCTGCCCGTTTGAAGTCGTGGAACCCCGTCCGGCGCGGCGGGCAAGTCCCGACGACTTGAAATAGTCCCCGAAATTGCCACCAGGTATTCAGCGTTGGCCATGGAAAATACGACGCCCCGCGCCGGTTCGTTCGCGGCTATAAAATTGCGTCAGCTGCGACCAGAAATAACAAGAATCTCCTGTTGTTTGTTGCACAATGACCCGATTTCACATGGGAACATCGGCCGCCGCGTCTTGTTCAGTCAGTTCACCTGCCAGTTTTAAAGGAGGATGACATGGCCAACCAACAGGGCGGTAAACAAGGCGGCGGCGAGGGCCGCGGCTTTGCCGGCATGGATGATCAGAAACAGCGCGAAATTTCCGCGAAGGGCGGAGCGAGCGTCCCGGCCGGGGAGCGGAGCTTCTCCAGGGACCGGGAGCTTGCCTCGCAGGCCGGCCGCAAGGGCGGCGAACATAGCCACGGGGGCGGCCGCGGCGCGCACGATCGCGGCGGGCAACGCTGACCGGCCGCGCGGGGGCGTACAGGCGCCCCCGCTTCTTTAAATCCCGGACAAAAAACTCCACGCAGATCGGCAGGACCTGAAATGGTCGGCCAGCCCAGGGAAGGCGTCTTCCAGTCCGACAGGAATTCGCGGCGCCGTTCAACAGGCGCGAAGCCCCTGCTTCAATCACGGGCGACCGCAAACGGTCTTCTTGGCGGGGCTGAACGTAATTGACCCCGGACGAGGCCGCCTATCTGCCTCGTCCGTCTGCTTTGGCGACCTGTACTGGCCAGAGCCCCGTGGCCAGCAGCTTCTGGCAACCGCAGCTACGGAGGGCGGCGCCGGGGGGCAACAGCCTTCTGTTTCAGAAACGCTCGCCTGTCATTTCTTCGCTTTTCGCCCACAGCTGCCTGGCGCTCTCGGCGTCAAGCGCCCAGGAGCGCACGCCGTCACGGCGGCGACTGTCATCGACAACTTCGGCCACCTGGCAATTTTCACAGTATCGTCCGCCAATCTGCCCGGCGTCCGCAACAACGGCCGCCCAGACCGAGGTCGCCGCTCCCTGCGGAACTGTCTTGTAGACCGGCGCTGGCCCGCCGGCTTCCGCCGCGGCGTTGGCGCGGACTTTCAGGGCTTCCCGATCTTCGGGGCGCATGTGCCGGCCCAGCTCCGTCTGGATCATGCCCGGCATTAACGAACAGGCGCGGACACCGCGATCTCGGTGGCGACGGTCAAACTCCACCGCGAACAGGGCGTTGGCGGTTTTTGAGCGGCCATAGGCGCCCCAGCGGTCGTATTCGGTGCGCTCAAAATTCGGATCATCCAGATCCACGTCCGACAGGCGGTGCGCCGACGACGACAGGCTGACGAAGCGTCCGCCATCGCGGATCAGCGGGGCCACGCGATTGACGAAAACAAAATGGCCCAGGTGATTGACGCCAAACTGGGTTTCGAAGCCATCCGCCGTATGGCCGAAAGGCGTGGTCATCACGCCGGCGTTGGCGATCACCACGTCGAACCGCCGACCGTCCGCCAGCAGCCGGTCGGCGCAGGCGCGGACGCTGGCCAGCGAAGCCAGATCCAGTTCGGCGAGTTCGAGACTGCCGCCGCTCTTTCCGGCGGCCGCGCGCACGTCCGCCGTGGCGCGCTCCGCCTTGTCCAGATCGCGCGCCGCGCCAACCACGTCGGCGCCGCGCGCCACGAGCGACCGGGCGGTTTCCACCCCCAGGCCCGCCGATACGCCGGTGATGAGAAAACGTTTGCCCGTCAGATCGATGCCCGCGAGCACGTCATCGGTCGTGGATTGCGCGCCAAATTGCCCTGTCATGAACGTTGCCCCGCCCGTTGGTTGTCCTTGTGAGGGGCGCATCTTCTTTCGCCCCATCGCTGCGGGCAAGGAAAATCCCGCCGCAGACCGCGCCTCCAGACCGCGCCTCCAGACCGCGTCTCTGTGAACATGGTGGGGTTTGTCCACGCCGTGACGGTGTGTCAGGCTCGGTCCCTGATAACTGGTTCGGGGGGAGACATGGCTGACAACGATCCACAATTTCTGGGACTGGTTGAGCTTGGCGAACAGATCCGCGCGCGGCGCCTTTCGCCGGTGGAGGTCACCAACGCGGCGCTCGATCGCATCAGCCGCCTGGACGGCGCGTTGAAAAGTTTCTCCACCGTCACGGCGGAGGCGGCGCTGGCCGCCGCGCGGATCGCCGGACAGGAAATTGCGGAAGGCAGGTGGCGCGGCCCGTTGCACGGCGTTCCGGTGGCCGTGAAAGATTTGTGCTGGATGAAAGATACGCCGACCGCCCACGGCATGCCCCTGCTGCGGGAGAACCGGCCGTCAGAAGATGGAACCGTAGTGGCGCGGCTGCGCGCGGCCGGGGCGGTGATCCTCGGCAAGCTGCAACAGACCGAAGGCGCGCTTGGCCTGCACCATCCTGACATCGATCCGCCGGTCAACCCGTGGAACCCCGACCTCTGGACCGGCGTTTCCTCCAGTGGCTCGGGCGTGGCGACGGCGGCTGGCCTCTGTTACGGCGCCATTGGCACCGATACGGGCGGTTCCATCCGTCTCCCTTCCTCGTGCAACGGCGTCACGGGTCTCAAGCCGACCTGGGGCCGGGTCAGCCGTTACGGCGCGTTTGAACTGGCGGCCACCCTTGATCACATCGGGCCGATGGCCCGCAGCGCCGTCGATTGCGGGGCCATGCTCGGCGCCATCGCCGGCGCCGATCCGAAGGATCCGACCGCCGCGCCCGAACCCGTGCCGGATTATCTCGCCGGTCTCCGCGACGATCTGCGCGGCATGACCATTGGCGTCGACCACCGCCTCGTCAGCCAGGGCGTCGATGAAGAAACCGGCGCGACCTTCGATGAGGCGCTGCGAACGCTGGCCCGGCTTGGGGCGGAAATCCGCGAGATCGGCTTTCCAGACCCCACGCCGGTGGTCGACGACTGGACGCCCCTTTGCGGTATTGAAACGGCGGTGGCCCATGAGAACCTGTATCCGACCCACAAGGCGGCTTACGGCCCTGGCCTCGCCGGCTTCATCGAGCTGGGGCTGAAGCTGTCGGCGGTCGATTACCAGAAGATCGTGCTGCGGCGGGAGGCTTTTCGCGGCCAGCTCCGCGCCCTGTTCGGAGATACCGACCTGATCGCCATGCCAACGCTCGCTTTCGCGGCGCCGACGCTGGCGAAAATGGCCAGCATTGTCAGCGATCCTTCGGTTCTCCAGGGGGTGCTGCGTTTCAACTGCCCGTTCGACATGACCGGCAGCCCGACCATCACCCTGCCCGCCGGCGCGGCGGCCAATGGCGGCTGCATCGGCTTCCAGCTGGTGGGCCGGCATTTCGATGAGGCCAGGCTTGTCGCCGCCGGCCATGCTTTCCAGAGCCATACGGACTGGCACAGGCGCCATCCCACGCTCTGACCTGTCAGGAAGCGATCTGCCGGGACAGCGGCCCGCCAGAGAACCGTCAGGTGGAGGCAGGCATGCCCCGCCTGAAGCATGCGCCGCCGTCGCGCATGTCCAGCCAGCAATGACGGCGGCGACAGGGAGGCAGACCATGATCGATGAAGAGGCGCTCAGGGCCGAGCTCAGGGATATTGACCAGGAGCTTCAGGAAACCCGGGACAAAATCCGGGAGAACAATCGCGCCATCCTGGTGCAGTTCAACAACGATCCAGGCGACGTCACCCGGGCCCTGCTCGACAACACGCCCCATTTCGAGCGCTACGCCGAATTGCGCGACCTGCGCGAGCGGCTGCTGGTGTCGCTGGCGAAAATCGCCCCCGGCGCGCCGGAATAGGCGGCCGGGCGGGCGGAAGCGCTGGCGGCCGCCCGCCTTCGCCGTCGCGCGCTCCGATGCCCGCCAGGCGCGGACATAGCTACCGTCCTAGCGGCCGGAACTGACATATCGAACGGCGCGCCGCGCCGCACGCATGGCGCGGCGGGATCAGCTGCCATTCACATGCGTTTTTCGCATGGCTGAATTGGTTTGCCTGCTGATAGTTTGGCTACTAACTGGTGGGCATGACCCGTGACGACGCCCTCCGACGCGCATTAACCTCGCAACTGCTCCAGAGCGGGCGGCAGTGGCGGCGCATCGCCGAGGCGGAGCTGAAGTCGCTGGGCCTGTCGGAAGCGCTGGCCACGCCGCTGATCTGGGTCAGCCGGCTTGGCGGCGGCGTCCGCCAGATCACCCTGGCCGCCCGCATTGGCATCGAAGGCGCCTCGCTGGTCCGTCTGCTCGACCAGCTTGCCGACGCCGGCCTTGTCGAGCGGCGTCCCCACCCGGAAGACCGCCGCGCCAACGCCATCTGGCTGACGGGCGATGGCGAGCAACTGGCCGGCAAGATCGAAGCGGCGCTGAACGGCGCCCGCGCCGCGACGCTGGCGGGCATGCCCGCCAGCGATCTGGAAGCGACCATGCGCGTGCTGAAGGCCATCGAAACCGCCGCGAGCCAGAACGGAGCCGCCCGTGACGGCTGACATGCCCACCCTCCGGGAGTGGCTTTTCTCCGGCAAGGCCTTTCTCGCCGCCATGCTGGCGCTTTACATCGCGCTGGCGTTCGACCTGTCGCGTCCCTACTGGGCCATGGCGGCGGTTTACATCGTCTCCAACCCCCTGTCGGGCGCCACCGCGGCCAAAGGCCTCTACCGGGCGCTCGGCACCCTGATCGGCGCCAGCGCCTCGGTGTTCTTCGTGCCATTGCTCGTCGACTCGCCGGAACTGCTGAGCCTGGTCGTCGCCCTGTGGACCGGCGCGCTGCTTTACATCTCGCTGATGATTCGCACGCCGCGCAGCTACATCTTCATGCTTGCCGGCTACAGCCTGCCGATCATCGCTTTGCCCGCCGTCAGCGCGCCGCAGACCATCTTTGACGTGGCCGTGGCCCGCAGCGAGGAGATCATTCTTGGCATCACCTGCGCCACGATGGTGGGAACCCTCGTCTTTCCCACCAGCATGCGCGGCGTGCTCTCCAGTTCCGTCAGCAGCTGGATCGACGACGCCGCCTCCTGGGCGACGGAGATCCTGCGGGGCGAGGGCGCGTTGCCGATGACGCCCCTGCGCCGGCAGAAGCTGGCCGCCGACATTGGCGGGCTCGACATGCTGATCACCCAGCTCGCCTTCGACGCCACGACCCGCGATCTCGCGCGTCCCGCGCGCGAGTTGCGCGGCCGGCTCATGATGCTGCTGCCCCTGCTCTCCTCCCTCGCGGACCGGCTGCATGCGCTGCGGACGGACGATGTGGCGACGCCGGAGACGATGGCGGAGGCCAGTCCGGCGGCGATGCCGGAAGACCAGGCGCCCGCCCTGCCCCCGGACCTGTCGGCGCTGCTGGCGCGGGCAACGGCCTGGTTCGCTGGCGGTCGCAATGGCGACCCCGACGCCGCGGACGCCATCCTCGCCGACATTCGCGCCCTGCGCCGCGACGTTCCGCAAACCTGGCGCGACCTCGTCCAGGGCAGCGCCCTGGACCGGCTGGGGGAGATTGTCGCTTTGTGGAGCGACTGCCTCGCCCTGATGCAGGATATCGGCGGGCAGGGCCCGTGGCGTCCGCGCTTCCGCCATCGCCAGGTGGTGCGCACGGTGCGCCACTACGACTACGGCATGATGCTGTTTTACGCCGTCACCTGTGTGGCGGCGACGCTGCTCGCCTCCGCCTTCTGGATCGCCACCGGCTGGTCCGCCGGCGGCGGCGCGGTGATGATGACGGCGGTGGCCTGCTGCTTTTTCGGCGCCCTGGACCAACCGGCGGCCCAGGCCCGCTTCATGACCATCTGGACCAGCGTGAGCGTGCTGGTGGCGGCGGTCTACCTGTTCGCGATCCTGCCGGCGATCCATGATTTTGAGATGCTGGCGCTGGTGTTCGCCCCGCCTTTCCTGGTGATCGGCCTGCTGATGTCGCGGCCGCAATACACCATGCTGGGGCTGATGCTGGCCACCAACACCGCGTCATTCGTCGCCATGGAGAACCGCTATGAGGCGGACTTCGCCAGTTTCATCAACCAGAGCGCCGCCGCCGTCGCTGGCCTGCTGTTCGCGTATCTCTGGTACGTCGCCACCCGCCCCTTCGGGGCGGAGATCGCCGCCTGGCGGCTGGTGCGCGCCGGCTGGCGCGATCTCGCCGACGCGGCCGCCGGCTACCGGCGGGATGATCCGCAGCGGCTCGCCGGCCGCATGCTGGACAGGCTCGGCCAGCTGGTGCCGCGTCTTGCGACGCTGGGCGACCGCGAACTGGCGAAAGTTGACGGCTATTCCGAGGTGCGCGTCGGCTTCAACATCATCGAACTGCAAAAGGCCCGCCGCCAGCAATCCCCGGCCAGGGTCGCCGCCTATGACGCCGTGCTCCAGGGCGTTGCGGCGCTCTACCGCGCCCGCGAGGCGAGGGACCGGCTGGTCCCGGCGCCCGACGCCCTGGTTCAGGCCATCGACCATGCCATGATGATGACCCGGGCCGATCGCGACGCCGCCGCGCGCCGCGCGCTGGACGCGCTGGTCGGCCTGCGCCGCATCGTGTGCCCGCAGGCGCCGCCGCCGCTGGCGGTGTTCGCGACGGATGCGGCGGGCGCCGCCGCGACCGGGGATTTGCGCCAGAAAACCGAACTGCCTCAGGAAGTGGGCGCCGTATGACCGGAGAAATCGACATTTACGGCGTCTATGTGCCGACGCTGCTGGTGCTGATGCTGGCGACGCTCGCCGTCAGCCTGCTGGTGCGCCGGGCGCTCGCCTGGGCGGGCTTCTACGCCCTGGTCTGGCATCGGGGCCTGTTCGACATCGCGCTTTACGTTGTCCTGCTTCTGGGTGTTTTCAATCTGTCACGGTGGTGGCTGTCATGAGCTTTTCGTTGCGCGGCCTGGCGCGCGTCCTTGTCACCCTCCTCATGTGCGTCGCGGCGTTTTTCGCCGGGCGCGCCCTGTGGAGCCATTACATGAGCGATCCCTGGACCCGCGACGCCAAGGTGCGCGCTGATATCGTCGGCGTGGCGCCCGATGTCTCCGGCCTGGTGAGCGAGGTGCTGGTGCAGGACAACCAGCCCGTGAAAGCCGGCGAGGTGCTGTTTCGCATCGATCCCGCCCGTTTCGCCATCGCCCTGCGCCAGTCGGAGGCCGCGCTGGCCGGCGGCCGGGCGACGCTGGAGCAGGCGGCGCGCGAGCTGAAGCGTTATGAAAAGCTGGGGGACGTGGTTTCGCAGCAGAAAACCGAGCAGGCGCAGCTGGCGCTGGACAGCGCCGCCGCGGCGGTGCAACAGGCGACCGCCGCCCGCGATCTGGCGAAGCTCAATCTGGAGCGTTCGGAAGTTCGCGCCCCGGTCACCGGCGTCATTACCAATTTCACCGTGCGCCCTGGCGACTATGTCGCCGCCGGCGCGGCGAAGGTCGCCCTGATCGACACCGATTCCCTGCGCGTGGAAGCCTATCTGGAAGAAACCAAGCTCAACCGCGTTCATGTGGGCGATAGCGCCACCATCTGGCTGATGGGCCAGCCGACGCCCCTTCATGGTCATGTGGAAAGCATCGCCGCCGGCATCGAGGATCGCGAACGCACCATCGGCTCCGGACTGCTGGCCAATATCAACCCTACCTTCAGCTGGGTGCGCCTTGCCCAGCGCATCCCCGTGCGCATCAGGCTTGACCCGGCGCCGGACGGCGTGAACCTCGTCGCGGGCATGACCGCCACCGTGTACATCAATCAGGGCAACAACAATCAGGCCGGCGACAGGCCGCAAGAAGCGAAGCAGGAAACGAAACAGGAGACGAAGCAGGACGGCGCGTCGCAGCAAAACCGCGCGCCAGCCAGCCCACGCTGACCCGTCCGGTCGCGAACAGCGACGGCGGGGGCCATGGGCGCCGGCGGGTCGCTGCCTTGAAGGCGCTTCACGCCCCTACGTCAAAGCCCGCCGGAAAGGCCGGCGGGCTTTGCGGGTCCAGGGCGTGCTGGATCACTGCCAGGTCTGGCGATCATACCAGCTGTTGATGTCAGCTTCAGCCTTGTCCTTCGCCAGACCATAGCGCTCCTGAATTTTTCCTTCGAGCTGGTCGCGCTTTCCGTTGATCACGTCCAGATCATCGTCCGTAAGCTTGCCCCACTGTTCCTTGACCTTGCCCTTGATTTGCTTCCAGTTTCCTTCAACGCGGTTCCAGTCCATCGCATTTCCTCCATTGTGAGGGCCTGTGTACTGAATAACGTTGCAAGGGCCGCTTTTGTTCAAACGCCGGCCTGATCCCGCCGGCGCTCCGGCGTCGCCTCAGGTTCCGCGCCGGCGCCCGGCAAGGCGCTCGATGGAGTGGTCGACCACCAGCAGCAGCAGCGCCAGGCCAGCGCCAATGATTGCGAGGTGATAATCGCCGAGCCCGGCGGCGCATCCCAAGGCGGCGGTGACCCAGACGGCCGCCGCCGTGGTGAGGCCCGATGGCCCCCTGGCGTGCATTTCCCGGTCTTCTTTCTGCGCTCCGCCGCGCTCCTCCGCTTTGATTTCAGCCGTCTTGCGGGCAATGGTGATCACCCCCGCGCCCAGGAAGCCGACGCCGGTGAGAATGCCCTGGACCACGCGGCTGGCCTCATCGCCTTCTGTGCCGGCGGAGAAAATGGCCGCCGCCGTCGCCGTGCCAAGGCCGACCAGCCCGAATGTGCGGATACCGGCGTAGCTCTGTTTGACGGTGCGCTCCCACCCCACCACGATGCCGGCCAGCGCGCCGCACAGCAGCCGCAGCACAATGTCGAGATCTGCGGTCAACGCCGCCAGCACGTCGCTCATGCAGGCTCCCAGGTTGTGCGTCCGGTTTCCGTCCGGGAGCCCGTCAGGGCGCATCCCGCCGACATTGCCGGAAAGCGCCGGGCAACGGGCTTTGTTCCCAAGATTCACGCAAACGTCAGCGCGCCGGCAAGGTCGCGGACGACGCCCGAACGTCGCCCACAGCCGCGACAAGCCCCCAAATTGACCTTCCGCCAGGCCTGCGCCTAACGTCCCCCCAAGCCGGCGCATCCATCACAACAGCAGCCAGCGCAAGGTGAGGAAACACGATGAGAATCACGCGCAGGTTTTGTGCGGGCGTCATGAGTCTGTCGGCGGCGTTCGGCGTTGTTGGCGGCGGCGCGGCCGTCGCCGCCAGCGTTCCAGGCGTTTCGGACACGGAAATCCGTTTGGGAACCCTGCAGCCCCTGAGCGGTCCGGCCTCGGCCTACGGCGTTCTCGGCTATGCCTTCGAGGCCTATTTCGCCAAAGTGAACGACGAAGGCGGCGTGAACGGCCGCAAGATCAGGGTGCTGCTGCGCGACGACGCCCTCAGCCCGCCCAAGGCCGTGGAACAGACCCGCAAGCTGGTGGAGCAGGACGACATCTTCGCCCTGTTCGGCCAGAGCGGCGCCCCAACCGGCATGGCCATCCAGAAATACCTGCACGTGAAGGGCATTCCGCAGCTGTTCGTCATGTCCGGCTCGCACGTCTTCCAGGAGCCGAAGAGCGCGCCGCTGAGCATGCCTGGCCTGCCCACCTATTACGGCGAGGCGAGGCTGTATGCGAAGGCGATCCTGCAGGCCAATCCGAACGCGAAAATCGGCGTGTTTTACCAGAACGACGACTTCGGCAAGGACTACCTGCGCGGCGTGCAGATCGGCCTTGGCGACAGGGCCGACAAGATGATCGTGGCGAAGGAAAGCTACGAACTGACCGACCCAACAGTGGATTCAAAAATTCTGGCGCTGAAGGCCTCCGGCGCCGACACGCTGATCATGGGCTCCTATTCCAAGCAGACCAGCCAGGCCTTGCAGAAAATGGGCGTCATGGGCTGGAAGCCCAAGATTTACCTGAGCTATATCGCCGCCTCGGTGAACCCCACCTTCAAGAACGCTGGCCTGGAAAACGCCAAAGGCGTGGTGACGGCGGCGGTGCTGAAGGACCCGACCGACGCGCGCTGGAAGGATGACCCGGAAACCCTGGCGTGGAAGGCCTGGATGGACAAATACTATCCGCGCGGCGACCAGACCAACGGCAGCAACGTCTTCGGCTACGTCATCGGCGACCTGATCCGCCACATCGTCGAGAAAACCGGCAAGGACATCACCCAGGAGCGCCTGATGGCCACCGCCAGACAGGTGCGCGACTACCGCCCGCCGATGATGCTGCCCGACGTCAGCCTGACCATCACACCTGACAATTACAGCATGTACGACAGGATGCAGTTGCAGGAGTTCGACGGGACCGTGTGGCGCGCCATCGGCAAGCCGATTTCCACGCACTGACCCATGGCGCCCCGCGCGGCGCCTGCCCTTCAGGTTGGCGGGCCGTCCTGCGGTCCGTCGCCGGCTCCGGCGTGCGCCCGCGCCGCCAGCACCGCGACCATGCCGTCCGCCAGTTCAGAAACCGGCCCGGCCGGCTCCCCAACGTAAATATTGGCGACCATGCCCGGCTCGCTGCCCAGGGCGTGGCGGCGCAACCGCCGCCCCCGCGTCGCGTTGACGGGCAGCAGCGAGACGCCAAGCCCCGCTTCCACCGCCACCAGCACGTTGTGCAGGCTGCTGCCAGAAAAGGCGACGTACCAGCCAAGCCCTTCCCGTCCGGCGCGCGCGAACATGGCGTCGCGATACAGGCCGCCGGCCGGAAACGTCACCAGAGGCAGCGGATCGGGCCAGTCTCCCGCGCAACCGGCGCCTTCGAACCAGGCCATGGGCTCGGGAAAACTGGCGCGGCAGCCGGGCCTTGCCTCCGCCTCCTTGATCGCCACGATATCGAACTCGCCGTCGCGATAGCGGCGCGCCAGATCACGGCTCAGCCCGGAGGCGACGTCGAGGCGCGCTTCGCGACGCCGGGCGGCGAAGCGTGCGAACAGCGCCATCATCGGCGCCGTGATGAGGTCCTCGGCCATGCCGATGCGGATCGCCATGACGCCTGCGGGGTCCGCCAGAAGCCGCCCGGCCTCCTCCTGCAAGGCCAGGATGCGCCGCGCATGTCCCAGCAGCCGCTCGCCGGCGGGGCTGGGCGTGACCGGCCTCCCGGAGCGATCAACCAGCGACTGGCCCACAGCCTCCTCCAGCCGGGCCAGCTGCTGGCTGATGGTGGACTGGGTGACATTGAGCCGGACGGCCGCCTGGGTGAAACCGCCAGCATCAACAACGGCGACGAACGCCCGCAGCAGGCGTGGATCGAACATGCGCCGCTCCATGGTTTTGTATTCGAATTTATAATAATAATGATAAAATCATTTAATTTCCAAATAGCGCCCGTGCACGGCAATATCCCTTGCGACGCGGCCATCGCCTGCGTCGTGGGAGGGTTCCATGCCGAAACTGCCCCTGACGGTCGCCTGCGCCGCTCTGGCGCTGGTTGCGATCACCGGCGCGACCACCCCCCGCGCCGCCCCGGCAACCACTCCAGGAGCAGCCAGGATGGTCAATAACCTGCACGACGCCGCGGCGAAGAACGATGTCGTCGCTGTCTGCGGGCTGCTCGCCGCCGGCGCGCCCGTTGATGGGCGCAACGCCGCCGGCGCAACGCCCCTGCTGGTCGCGACCCACGCCAACAGCATCGCCGCCGCAGCAGCGCTCATCGCGGCTGGCGCCGATGTGAACGCCAGGGACAACATCCAGGACAGCCCCTACCTCCATGCCGGCGCCCGGGGGCGGCTCGACATCCTGAAGCTGACCCTGGCGCACGGCGCGGACCTGAAGAGCGTCAACCGTTTCGGCGGCACGGCCCTGATTCCGGCGGCGGAGCGCGGCCATGTGGAGACGGTGCGCCAGCTGATAAAGGCCGGCGTCGCTGTCGACCACGTCAACCGGCTGGGCTGGACCGCCTTGCTGGAGGCCATCATCCTCAGCGACGGCGGGCCGGCGCATCAGCAGATCGTCCGCCTGCTGGTCGACGCGGGGGCCAGCGTTAATCTGGCCGACCACGACGGCGTCACGCCTCTCGCCCACGCCCGGCGGCGCGGCTATCACGCCATCGCGCAAATCCTCACGGCGGCCGGCGCCCGATAACCCGGGACAGAACCATGACCGATAATGACAGGGGGCAGGACCGCCATTTCCTGTGCGAAGCGATTGAACTGGCGCGCGCCAACGTCGCCCACGGCGGCCGGCCGTTCGGCGCCGTCATCGTGCGCGACGGCGCCGTCATCGCCAGCGGCGTCAACGAGATCATCCAGAGTCACGATCCCACCGCCCACGCGGAACTGCTCGCCGTGCGGGCGGCGAGCCAGAAACTGGGTTCGCCGGATCTGTCCGGTTGCGTGGTCTACGCCAGCGGCCAGCCCTGCCCCATGTGCATGGCGGCGATGCGCCTCGCCAACGTCAGCCAGATCGTCTACGCCTTTTCCAACGACGATGGGGCGCCGTTCGGCCTGTCGACCGCGGCGCTACAGGCGGAGCTTTTCCTGCCGCACGCCGAACAGTCCATGACCATCCGCCACCAGCCCATGCTGGCGCCGGGCGCGGAACCGGAGCCCTACGCGACCTGGAAAAAACGCCAGCCTCCCGTCGCCAGGTCGGACCCGTGAGCCCCCGCGCCATCGCCAGCGCGCCGCTGACCGACGCAGCCATCCAGGGCCACAATGGCGCCGGCGGCGATGCTGGGGCCGCGCGCCCGTCTCAGGCGAAATCCGGCCGCCGAACGTTGCTGGTCGCCGCCGTGGCGCTCATCGGGCTCAACCTCCGCCCATTCATCACTGGCGTTGGCCCGCTGGCGCCGGCCATTCAGGCTGACGCGGGCCTCAGCCTGCAAGGCATGTCCCTGCTCACCCTGGCGCCGATGCTGCTGATGGGCCTCATCGCCTTCGCGGGGCCCGGTTTGCAGGCAAGCGTCGGCGCCCGCCGCACTGTCATCGCCTCCCTCGTGGTCATTGGCGCCGGCTCGCTGCTGCGCCTGATCCCCGGGCCGGGCTGGCTGCTGGTCGCCACCGCCGCGCTGATCGGGCTTGGCGTCGCCGTCGTCCAGGCGGTGTTTCCCGGCGTCATCAAACAGCAGTTCCCGCATCGGGTCGGCGCCGTCACCGGGCTCTACGCCTCCATGCTGATGTGCGGCGGGGCGCTCGGCGCGCAACTTTCCCCGCTGGCGACGACACTGGCCGGAAGCTGGCGCGTCGGTCTGGCCGTCCTAGCCCTGCCGGCCCTGGCGGCCGTGGCCCTGGCGGCGGTGACCTTGCCGGCCAACGGCGCGGGCCCGTCCGCGCGCGCCAATCCGGCCTGGCGTCTCATCAAACGTCCGCGCATCTGGCTGCTGATGGCGTGCTTTGGCCTGGTCAACGGCGGCTATTCCTCGATCGTGGCGTGGCTGTCGCCATCCTGGCAGGAGCTGGGCTGGGGCAGCGCCGCCAGCGGCAGCCTGCTGGCGCTGATGGCCGCCAGCCAGGCGCTGGCCGCGCTGCTGCTCCCGGTTCTCGCCAGCGGCCAAGGCGACCGCCGCCCCTGGCTCTGGCTGACGCTGGCCTTGCAGGTCGTGGGGTTCACTGGCCTCGCCCTGTGGCCGACCGCCGCGCCGGCCGGATGGACGATCATTGTCGGCGCGGGGCTCGGCGGCTGGTTCGCGCTCGCCATGGTGACTGCGCTCGATCATGCGCCGGACCCGCTCCAGGCCGGGGCCCTGTCTGCGCTGATGCAGGGCGGCGGCTTCCTGCTGGCGGCGCTGCCGCCATGGATCATCGCCAACCTGCACGACCTGACCGGCGGTTACGCCGCCGGCTGGCTGATGCACGCGGCGAGCGCCGTCATCGTCGCGGCGCTCACCGTCCGCCTTGCCCCACGCCACTATGCCCGGGCGCTGGCCCTGGACGGCTGAGCCGGATCGCGCCGGCGCGCGGCGAAACATGCGCCAGAAGGTTTCCCGGTGAAGCCTGAAAACCCTATGCTGCGCGCCGGCGCCATAACGCCGGCAGCAGCCGGGTCGCGTCGCCGCACGGGAGAAACGCCAGAATGAACGAACCCATCCTTGAGCCCGACCTGCCAATCGTCGATCCCCATCATCACCTGTGGGACCGGCGCCAGCGGGTGGCGGACATGCGCCCGCCGCTGCATGCCTTCGAGAAAACCATCCAGCTCACGCCGCTGTACCTGCTCGACCAGTTGCTGGCCGACCTGAACACGGGCCACAACGTCATCGCCACGGTGCATGTCCAGTGCGGCGCCTTCTATCGCGCCGATGGGCCGGAAGAATTGCGCCCCGTGGGCGAAACCGAATTCATCAACGGCGTCGCCGCCATGTCGGCCAGTGGTCTTTACGGGCCGGTCCGCGCCTGCGCCGGCATGGTGGGGTTCGCCGACCTGCGCCTCGGGAACAACGTTGACGCGGTGCTTGAAGCGCATGAAGCCGCCGGTGGCGGCCGCTTTCGCGGCGTCCGCCACATGCTGGCGCACGATGACGATCCAGCCGTGCTCGGCCCCCTCGCCGCCATGCCCGCCGGCCTCGCCGGCGACAGCGCCGTGCGGAACGCCGTGCGCCGCCTTGGCGCCCGCAACCTGTCGTTCGACGCCTGGGCGCTGGAGCCGCAGCTGCCCGAGATCGCCGACCTGGCGCAGGCCTGCCCCGAAACGGCGATCGTGCTCAATCACGTCGGCACGCCCCTGGGCGTCGGCCGCTACGCCGGCAAGCGGGAAGAACGTTTTCCCATCTGGCGCGACAGCATCCGCCGCCTCGCCGCGTTGCCAAATGTTCATGTCAAGCTCGGCGGCCTCGCCATGCCCTTCCTGGGCTTCGCGACCATGGGACCGGATGAGCGGCCATCCTCGCAGCAGCTGGCGGCGCTCTGGCGACCGTGGATCGAAACCTGCATCGAAGCCTTTGGGCCACAGCGCAGCATGTTTGAAAGCAATTTCCCGGTCGACCGCTGGGGCGCCAGTTACGCCACCCTCTGGAACGCCTACAAGCGCATCACCGCTGGCGCATCGTCCACGGAAAAGCAGGCCCTTTACGCCGGCGCCGCCAGCGCTTTCTATCGCCTGAACATTCCTGCCTGAAGTATTTTGGGAAGAGCGGAGCCAGCATTACGTAAAGGGACGCGCGCGAAAGTGCGAAAATGCGTCTGGCCCAGGAAAGCGGACATATCCAGTGAACCGGTTCTCACCGGATATGCTCCCGCATCTCTCCCAGGCTCTTTCCAGCACGTCTTCAGCCGGACATTTCACGCGCGCCAGAGCGACGTCGTCACATGGTTGTGAAACGCTCGCATGCAGCAGCCGGCCAATCCGGACGACAGCCCCCATGCCGCCGCCGCGTCCACGGCAAGGCCGTTGGGCGTGAGGCAGCCGCGTGAAACATGCGTTAAAGAAACTGCGTGCATGTATATTTGGCGGAACAGCGCTTTAGCGTGCCCCGCGCCGCGACCCGCCCGCCGTGCGCAGGTAATCCGCCAGCACCACCGCATGATTGTGAACCGGATCATGCGCCGCGTAGAGCAGCGTCACCGGTCCATGCTTCAGATAATCATCAATGCGCGCCATCGCCGCATGGTTGGCGTCGAGTTCAGCCTGATAGCGGAAGGTGAATTCTTCGAACCGCGCCGGATCGTGGTCAAACCACTTGCGCAGTTCCGGGCTGGGGGCGATCTCCTTCATCCACACGGTGAGATGCGCGTCTTCCTTGCGCACCCCGCGCGGCCACAAACGGTCGATCAGGATGCGGGCGCCGTCCGCCTCATCGGCGGGTTCATAGATGCGTTTGACCCGGATATCCGGCGACATGGCCATCTCCCTCAACAGCGGGACAACCTGGAAAACACCAGCATACCCCGGCTTCCGGCGGTTTCCAGCGCTCCTGTCCACATCCCGCAACTGCAAGCAATTTGCATTTAAATACCAGAGAGTTGCCGCCGGCCAGCCGATCGCCTAAACCCCGGAGCTCCAGCAATCCCTCAGGATGAACATGAACAGAACCCTGCAGATCGCGATCGGCAGCCTGATGCTCGGCCTCGTGGTTCTGGCCCTGAAGCTGCTCGCCTGGCGCATGACCGGCTCCGTGGCGCTGTATTCCGACGCGATGGAAAGCATCGTCAACGTGGCGACGGCGCTGGCGGCCCTCGTCGCCGTGCGCATCGCTTTGCGGCCAGCGGACGCCAACCACCCTTACGGGCACCACAAGGCGGAATATTTCAGCGCCGTGATGGAGGGGGTGATGATTGTCGTCGCCGCCCTGCTCATCCTGCACAAGGCCTGGCAGGGCTTCCTCGCGCCCCAGCCGCTCGACGCTCCCGTGGAAGGTCTGGCGATCAACGCCGCCGCCAGCGTGCTCAACGCCCTCTGGTGCTGGGTGCTGATCCGCCAGGGCCGCAAGCTGCGCTCACCGGCGCTGGAGGCCGATGGCCGCCACCTGTTCACCGACGTGGTTTCATCCCTTGGCGTGATCGTGGGCGTGGCGCTGGCGGTGGTCACCGGCTGGCTGGTGCTCGATCCACTGCTCGCCGCCCTGGTGGCGCTCAACATCCTGTGGTCGGGGTGGAAGGTGACGAAGGAATCCATGAGTGGCCTCATGGATGAAGCCGCGCCCGACCACATGCTGGCCACCATTCGCGGCGTGATCTCCCGCGAGGCGATCGGCGCGCTGGAAGCCCACGACGTGCGCACCCGGGTCGCCGGGCGCGTCACCTTCATCGATTTTCATCTGGTGGTGCCAGGCGACTCAACCGTGGAAGCCGCCCACTGCATCTGCGACCGGATCGAAGCCGCGCTGAAAGACGAAGTGCCCGGAGCGCAGATCACCATCCACATCGAACCCGAGCACAAGGCCAAGCACTGCGGCGTCGTGGTCGTCTGAGAACCCATCCCGCATCAGGGCGCGAAGCTTCCGACGGACACGCGTCCTGACATGCCCGGGCCCAGGTCATCCCCTGCCGGGGGCGCCTGCGCCCACTCTACCAGACCTGCCACGATGCCTGCGGCGCATCGCGCATGGACCTTAACCCGCCGCCAGCCGCATCACCACGCGGTTGGAGCCATCGAGCAGCAGCAGCTTTCTGGGCTCTTCTTCAACGCGGAAACCGCGGACCAGACGAAGCGCCTCGTGGAAACGGCGCTCCTGGTTCATCTGTGGCGACGGACAGGCCATCATGGTCGACGCCATGCGGCCAAACACAATGCGTTTGCCCTTCACCCGCACCGCGCCGCTCATGCCGTTGCAGCCCCCATGCCCGGAAACGTGACCGTCCGGCCTGATGTCCAGCACGGATTGCACGCGCTCCGCCACGCCGCCGCCAAGAATATCCTCCGCGACCCAACGGCCCCAGGGCTCCGCCGGCGCGCGCGGCTTGCCTGTCCCGGGCTTGCCCGTCCCTCCTGCGCGCACGACCTGGATGGTGAAAGGCCCCGCGTCGCCAGATTTCCAGGCGTGAACCGTATCGTTGATGAACATCAGCTTGCCCCGATTGTCGCTGATGCGCGCCTGCAGGGCGTAACGCCGCCCGCGCCGCAGCTTGCGGCTGTCGATGCGCAGGGTGAAAGGTATCGGGCTGCCGGTGAACTTGCCGACCTGGGCCGTGGCCAGAACGCGCGCCGGCGCATCGGCCAGCGACATGTCCACCAGCTGCACCTCCACACGGGCGCCGCGCGGCAACGCCATGCGCTCGCGATAAACCACCTCGCCGCGCAGGGTGAGCGGGGCGGCCGACGCCGCTCCAGTCCACAGCGCCACCCCGGCGGCAAGCGCCCCCAGGGACACCTCCCGACGGCTCAACAGGTTTCCCGCAGATTTTGACAACATGGCCTCCGTAACCGTCCTTCGCCGAGCCGGACCACAAGCAAGGGCTGACCCGTCGCCCGCCCGCCATGACGCCGGATTTCATGACGCCGGATTCTCATGCCGCTGGATTTCCGGGAAGAAAGCCAGATTCGCGAGCCGTCGCATCGCCTGCGCGCCACATATTTTCCGCCGCGAGAACCCGACGATGCCGGCGCATCCGCGTCTCGAAAACCCGGCGCAGCCGGAACCTGACTGACAGGCGACAGCTTCGCGCATCGCGTATTGATCAGGCCGGTTTCCGACGCCCATGCTCCAAAACCACAGGTTGAATGTCGCCGGGGGTCGCGCCGGCGTCAACCAGCCCGCAACGGGCAGCCCCCGCGCCACCGCCGCGCTGGCGCGCCCGGGGGCTGGCCAACCCGCGCCGGCGATGGCATCACAACAGCGCGCGGCATGGGGCGCGCGCATCCGCAATGGAGCGCTGGAACATGGACAGCCAGGAAACGGTTCTGGTCACCGGAGCCGCCGGCTTTATCGGCTTTCACCTGTGCCGGCGCCTGCTGGCGGAAGGCCGGCGCGTGGTCGGACTGGATACGCTCAATGATTACTATGACCCGGCGCTGAAGCGGGCCCGGCTGGAGCAACTGACGTCCGGCAATTTCAGCTTCAGCCAGACCGATATCGCCGACGCGGCGGCGCTTGCCGATGTGTTCCGCCTGGGAAAACCGGCCATCGTCGTCAATCTGGCGGCGCAACCGGGCGTGCGCTACTCGCTGGTCAATCCCGACGCCTACACCAGATCTAACCTCGTGGGCTTCCAGAATCTCCTGGAGTGCTGCCGGCATGGCGGCGTGCGCCATCTGGTTTACGCCTCGTCCAGCTCGGTTTACGGCGCCAACCGCACAATGCCGTTCTCGGTCAGCCAGAACGTCGATCATCCGCTCAGCCTGTACGCGGCCACCAAGAAGGCCAACGAGCTTTCCGCCCACGCCTACAGTCACCTGTTCGGGCTGCCGACCACGGGGCTGCGGTTTTTTACCGTTTACGGGCCGTGGGGCCGCCCGGACATGGCGACCTGGCTGTTCGCCGAGGCCATCGCCGCCGGCCAGCCGCTGCGCCTGTTCAACAATGGCGATCTCAGCCGCGACTTCACCTATGTCGACGACATCGTTGAAGGCGTCGTGCGCCTGCTCGACCGGCCCGCCCGGCCTGATCCGCAGTGGAGCGGCGCGGCGCCCACGCCTGGCAGTTCCTCCGCCCCCTGGCGCGTCTACAATATTGGCGCCAACAGCCCGACGCCGGTGCCGCGTCTGATCGCGCTGCTGGAAGAGGGCCTGGGCCGCAAGGCCCGGATCGTGCTGGAGCCGATGCAGCCAGGCGACGTGCCCGCCACCTGGGCCGACACCGACGCCCTGCAGGCGGCGATCGGCTACGTGCCGGCGACGCCGCTGGAAACGGGCGTCGCCCGTTTCGTGAACTGGTTTCGCCGCTGGCGCGGCGTATGAGCCGCCGCGGCCAGCCGTCCCGCCCGGCTCAACCGCCCTGGTATGGCCGCGAAATCCGTCTCTCTCCACGGCCAGCTGCATGATTTGACGTGCGCCGTGTCCCATCGCCGGTTTCGTGCGCGCGCATCATGTTCTATGTCGTACAGCACAGTTTCGCCGTTCGTCGGCGCATCCGGGGAGCACCATGGCGTCGCGACGCGCGATCAGGACCATCCTGCTGAACCTGACGGCGGATCTCGTCGTCACCGCTGGCGCAACGGCGCTCGCCTTCTTTCTGCGGTTTCAGGACCAGCGTCTTGGCGTCTACCTGCATGATCTGCCGCTGATTCTGGCTGGCGTGCTGCCGCTGGCGGCGATCGTGTTCCTGATCGTGCGCCTGCCCCAGTCGAAGTGGCGCTTCACGTCGCTGCCCGACATTCTGAAAATCGCCAAGGCCTCGCTGATCCTGTCGCTGCTGCTGCTGGCCTTCGACACGGTGATTTCGCACCCGGACCTGCTGGGCCGCAATTACTTCGGCCGCGCCTGGATTCTGCTGTTCTGCCTGCTGGAAATGCTGCTGCTGGCGGCGCCGCGCGTCGCTTACCGCGCCCTGAAGCAGCGACAGCTCACCTCCGCCTCCCCGGCCAGCAAGCGTGACGCCGCGCTGATTCTGGGAACCGGCATCGAGATCGAAGCGATCCTGCGCGGCATCGAGCAGGGCGCCCTGTCGCGGCTGCGCCCGGTCGGCGCCCTCAGTCGCCATGGCGCGGACGCCGGCCAGTCAATCCGCGACATCCGGGTGCTCGGCGGTTTCAACGACCTGGCCAGCGTCATGCAGGGCCTCGCCGCCCGCGACCAGGCCCCCGCCATCGTCGTCATGGCCCCCTCCGCGCTCGCTGACGAGGTCAACCCTGGAACCATCCTCACCACCGCCCGCCGCTTTGGCGTGGAAGTGCTGCGCACCCAGGGGCTGGACGAAGGCGCGCAGAACGTCTCCGCCCGGCTCGCGCCAATCTCCATGGAAGACCTGCTGCTGCGCCCGGCGATCAGCATCGATGAGGCCACCATCACCACGCTGGCGGCGCACCGGCGCATCGCCATCACCGGCGGCGGCGGCTCCATCGGCGGCGAGCTGGCCCGCCGCCTCGCCCGCTTCGGCGCGACGGACATCCTGATTCTGGAAAACTCGGAGCCGGCGCTGCACGCCATTCTCGAGGACCTCGGCCGGGTCCCTGGCTGCAACCCGGTCGGCCGCATCTGCGACGTGCGCGATCGCGACCGGCTGTTCGCCATTCTCGGCGATTACCGGCCGCAGATCGTTTATCACGCCGCCGCGCTCAAACATGTCCACTATCTGGAGAAGGACTGGAGCGAGGGCGTGCGCACCAACGTCTTCGGCGCCATGAACGCCGCCGACGCCGCCATTGCCTGCGGCGCCGAAGCCTTCGTGATGATTTCCACCGACAAGGCGGTGAAGCCGGTGTCGATCCTCGGCGCCACCAAGCGCCTGGCGGAAATGTACGTGCAGGCCAAGGACGCCGAGCTGGCGGCGCGCAACGGCGCGACGGGCGATGCGGAAGCGCCGCGCCTGACGCGCCTCGTCGTGGTGCGCTTCGGCAACGTGCTGGGCTCAAACGGTTCGGTGGTGCCCAAGTTCCGCGAGCAGATCGACAAGGGCGGCCCGGTCACCGTCACCCACCCGGACATGGTGCGCTTCTTCATGACCATACCGGAGGCCTGCGATCTGGTGGTGGTGGCGTCGTTCCACGCCATCGACGACCCGGACAAGGGCACCTCGATCTATGTGCTCAACATGGGCCGGCCGGTGAAGATTCTCGATCTCGCCACCCGCATGATCGAGATGGCCGGCCTGCGCCCCAACGTCGACATCGACATCGTCTTCAGCGGCATGCGCCCGGGCGAGCGGCTTGAGGAAATCGTGCTCGACGACGGCGAGGCCACGCGCGACGTCAACCTGCCCGGCATTATCGCCGCCGACCCGAGCTTCCCGGACATCAACGAGCTGGAGCGTTGCCTCGACGCCCTCGCCGGCGCGGTGACGCGCGGCGAAAAATCCAAGGTCTACGGCGTCATCCACACGGCGCTGCCGACCTTCCCGGCGACGCCAGAACAGGCCCCCCAGGCGGTCACCTGAGGGCGCTTCCCTCCTGGCGTGGGCCGGCCCCGCCCGCCCTCGCGCGCATACCCTTGCGGGCCCGTTATCCGGCCTCCGCTGCCGCCTCCGGGCGTCTTCCGGCCGCCGTGACGCCACGCCGCCGTTACTGCACGCCCCCGCCACCGTGGCTGGATGCGTCGCGACCATCCGCGCAATGACAGGAGCCTCACGCACCAACGGCGGCGACCGCGCCGCAGGCGCACGTCTCGCGTTGACCATCAAAACCGCCGGCAGGCAGAGCGATATCCGCCGCCCGAAAAAGCGTCAGAAGCCGTTGTAATTCCGGGAATTGGCCAGGCGACGCCCATTGGCTCCCACCTCGGCCTGCTTCACATCCTCGCCAATCAGCTCATAGAGCTGCGCGTCGGTGATCAGCGTGCCGGCGAAAACCCCGGCCCCATCCGCCCCCGCGCCGCAAACGCATGGCCCGCCAGAAGCGGTGACGAACACGCGGCACCAGCGGTGCAGGGCCGCGGCGTTGAAACAGACATTGCGCGGCGCGCCAAGCGGATCATTGTACCGGTTGGTCGCGCCCGGAAACGCCCAGGTCGCATTCGCCTGGTATGCGGGAAGCGACTGCGCCGACGCCACCGAAGCAGCCGAAACCGTCATGCCCGCTATCGCACAGAAGATGGCCCAACGCTTCATCCGCCGCCCCCCAACATCGCGCCTTGCTCACGGCCCCGTGAAAGCGTGAGGCTCCGGACCGTGGAGGGAAAACCGGGCCGCTGGCGACAACGTCGCCAGCGCCTCCCGACATGTCCATCCCCAGAAGGAACACCCCGCGATCACACGGCGAACAAATCAGCGGCCTCACCAAAACGTGAAAACCTGGGGACAATAGTAGGGCGGCGATGGGGCGGCAACAGCTATTGCCGGCAACCGGCGCTTTCCAAACGAAAAATAAACGAATGGGCGCCCTGGCCGGCCCCACGCCATGAGTTTGCTGGCCCTTTGGACGCCCGCGCTCCGGAGCGCTGCTCCGGGTTTGCGGTCAGTACTCCCATTCGGCGCCGATATTCACCGACGTGTTGCCGGTGGCCCCCACCAGCCCCTGGACCCGGATATGGCGCGTCACGTTGACATTGACGCCAAGGCCGGTGGTTTCCGGTGAGGTGCCGGGCTTGACGCTGAACCGGATGCGCTTGCCAAGCGCCCGGCTGACCCGCGCCAGAAAGCCCTGATTGCTGTCCCCGTCCATGTCGGAGCCGCCAAGCCCGAGCGTGCGGCGCAGGCTGTCAAACGCGCTGTCGCCGTCGCCGGAGAACTGGGCGGCGATCTGCGCCAGTTGCAGCGCCTCAAGGCCGGAGAGCTCGCCGGCCGACTGGCCAAACAGGATGCGCGAGATCAC
The DNA here is from genome assembly GCF_004342915.1 of Camelimonas lactis. Taxonomy (GTDB): domain Bacteria; phylum Pseudomonadota; class Alphaproteobacteria; order Rhizobiales; family Beijerinckiaceae; genus Camelimonas; species Camelimonas lactis. The sequence continues at coordinate 569,662 of NZ_SLWL01000001.1, read as the reverse complement.
CTCTTCCCGCGACATCGCCGGGCTGGAGCTGAAATCAAACGCCGGATCGCTGGCCGGGCCGGAGATCTGGATTCGCGCCGTCACGCCGCCGGCGATGGTTTCGGCGATGAAATCCAGCTCCGGGCTGAGGGTGCCGCTGAAGGTGACCTGGCCGCGCGTGAAATCCAGCGTCTGCGAGCCGAGATCGAAGCTGCCGCTGCGCATGGTGAAGCCGCCTGTTGGCGCCGGCGCCGACAGGGTTCCGGCGATGCGCAACTGGCCGCCCAGCACCGCGTTGATGCCGCGCCCACTCACCTGGATCGTGTTCTGTGACGTCACAATCAGATCGAGAACCGCGTCAAACGGGGTGGAGCGGGCCCCCTGGACGCGGGCGCGCTGTTCGAGCGCGAGGCGCGCCTTCGCCTGTGGCGTCGGCGCGATCTGCCGGACGTTGGCCAGCGGACGCAGCGAGCCCGGCAACTGGTTGGGGACGCTGATATTGAGCGAACGGATGCTGATGGTTCCGCTGATGCGCGGCCGGGAGGCCAGCGGCCCCGCCGCGGCAAGATTCAGGTCTGCAGCCGCGCGCGCCATGCCATCGTTCATCAGCAGGGCGTTGGAGCCGGTGATGCGGAACGAACCCGGGAAACCAGCCGCCGGATCGACGCGCACATTGCCCGTGACGGCAAGGGAGCCGCCGTTGGGCGTGGAGGCGGCGATGCGCTGCACCACTATTTCCTGGCCGCGCGCGATGATCTGGCCATTGATATTGGTCAGGCGCACGCCGGTGACAGCGTCGGAAAACGCCCCGCCAGACAGCGCGCCGCCGCCGGTGATCTGCGGGTGCGTCACCGAACCGCCCACGCGCACGTCCAGATTGGCGGCACCCGTGAGACGCCGGCCCGCCGGCGCGAGCTGGACATTGGCCACGCCCAGATCAATCCGTCCCCGGGCGCCGATGTCGAGGCGCCCGCCAGGATCGAGCGGCGCGCTGCCGGTAATACGCAGATCGGCGATCCGGCCGGCGGTCACCGTTGCATTCAGCGAGGTGCGCCCTGCGCCGTCCAGCGCGCCGCTGGCCGCGACCGTTGCCGGCGGGAGGCCGGCGGCGCGCACGGCGGCGGCGGAAACCCCGCTCAGGTTGAGCCGCCATTGGCCCGACGGAACCAGCGACGAACCGCGCACGGTCGCCTCGCCGTTCAGCACGCCGGTCAGGCCAAGGCCGGGCGCGAAAATCTCGGCGACGGACAGCGGCACGGCGCTGGCGCCAACGTTGAGGTCCAGCGTTTTGCCCAGCCTGCCCTGGGCGGTCAGCCGCCCGCTGCCCAGCGCCACCGCCAGCTGCCGGATATCGACGCCGCCGTCGACAATGACCAGGCTGGCCGGCCCGGCGAGGCCAATGCGGTGGGAGCCGCGACGCGCCGTGAAGCTGGAGACGTCGACCCGCGTCTGGTCCCCGGGCGTCAACCGCGCCTTCGCGTCCAGATCGAACCCGGCCGCTGCCGCCGCCAGCGTGATGTCGGTGGCGGCGCCAGCGCCCCGCGCCTCCAGCCGGGCGCGGGTCAGGGGCTGGCCGCCGACAACGGCGTTGTCGATATTGACGAAGCCATCCGCCGAAGGGCGACGCAGAACGTCACTGGCCCGCAAGTCGGCGTTGAGGCGATCCGCCCTGATCTCGCCAAAGCGCATGCGCGTCCCATCCGCCCGCACGGCGACATTCTGGCCGCCATCAACGCTTTCAAGCGTCAGGTCAGCGTTCAGCTGCCCGGCGAGCTGGCGCAGGGCCAGGGCCGAAATATCATCCAGACTGCCGGCCCGCACCGTAAGCTGCCCCTTCGCCAGATTGGCCGCGTCGATGGCGAGCGCGCCCCGGGCGGTGACGGAGCCCATGGCGAAGTCCAGCCCCCGGATGTCCCAGCCGCCGGCGGCAAGGCGCGCCGCCTCGACGACGCCTTTCACCGGTTTGCGATCAAGCTCGCCCGTGAGGCTGGCGTTGGCGACCAGATTGCCGGTGAGGTCCGTGGCCTTCACCGCCAGTTGCAGCAGCGGCGCCGGCCGGCCCAGCATGGAGCCGTCGCGGATGCTGAGCGTCGCGGCGGCGTCCGGCCGGGTCAGCGGCCCGGTCAGGCTGGCCTGAAGCTCCCCCCTGCCGGTCATGCGCCGGTCGGCGTAGCGCAGGTCGGCGATGCTCGCCAGCGCCTCGATGGCGGACTGGTCCTCCCGCGCCTGCCCATTGACGCGCATGGTGGCGTGCGCGCCGGCGAGCGTCAGATTGTCGAAGCCGAAGCCGCCGCGCGGCGCCATGTCCACCGCGCCAGTCAGGGTCACCCGGCCGCCGCTCAGCCCATCGACGGCTTCGATGCCCGTGCCCAGATCGCGCGCGCCGCCATTCAGTTCGGCGCGGATGCGGTTGAAACGCGGCTCGCCGGTGAGTTTGGCGCCAAGGTCAAGCGCGCCGCTGATCCGCATGCCGGTGAGCAGGCGCAGACGAGCCAGATCCGGAATTTTCGCCGACAGCACGCCATCCAGCCGGCGGTTGCCGGCGACGCCCTTGAAATCGACCGCGCCGGAGGCGGTGGCCAGGTTGAAAACGTCCACGTGGGCCGTGCCATAACGCCCAAGCGCCGCCCGCAGCGTCAGGGTGACCTTGTCGCCGATCGCCGCGTCGAGGCCCTTGTCGGCCAGGGCGATACCCGAGGCCGCGGCGTCCGCCCGCACATTGAGGCGGGTGCCGCGCTCACCGATCACGCCGGTGGGCTCCGCGTCCAGCGTCGCTGTGGCGGCGGCGATGCTGCCGGTCGGCAATTTGGCCCTGGCCAGTTCAAGGCTGGCCTTCACGGTCGGCATCGACGGCTGGCCGGTGACGCGCGCGTCGAAATTCAGCTTGCCGATCTCGGCGTTGCCCGTGCGCAGCACGCCGCCGTCATTGGGCACGGCCCCGGCCATGATCCTGACGTCGAGCTGCTTGCCGGAGGTCATGCCGCCGCTGATGGCAAGGCGCGCCGCCTCGGCCTGCACCGCCACGTCATCAAGCCAGAAGGCGCCGTCGCTGTTGAAGAAAATGCGGCCGCCAAGCCGGGTGTCGCCGGCGAACACCGGCGCCACGGGGGCGGGAAGCACCCCGGAGACACGCGCGGCCATATCCAGCGCCATCACCCGGCCGCCGCCGGAAACCTGTTGCTGGGCCTGATCCTGCTGCGTCAGCCGGGCCGAGCCGCGCGCGGAAAGATCCGGGCCGCCGTCAAAGTTCAGGTTGGCGGTGAAATCATCCAGCGGTCCCGCGCCGTCCACGTCCAGCTTCATCGGCGGCAGCCCGGGAATTGACGCCAGCCGCGCCACCAGGCCGCCCGCCGGCTCGTTGGCGTGCAACTGCACCTTCAGGTGCTTGTCGGCCGGCGTGAACGCCACCTGCACATTGAACTGCCCCGGCGCGTCGAGACGTTTCGCTTCCAGCCGGAAATTCAGCCCCTGGGCCGGATCGCCCAGCCGCGCCTCGCCATTGGCGCCAATCTGCGCGGCGACGCCGGCAAAGGCCTCGCCAAGCGACAGGTCCTTGAGCTGGAACGCCCGCACAATCACTTCCACCGGCAGTTGCGGCAGCAGCGGCTCGTCGCCTGGCGGCGTCACCTCGCGCTCCGGCGGAACCGGCCGGCGGATCAGCTCCAGCGTGCCGATCTCCAGCCGGTCGATCTCCAGCCGCCCCGACAACAGCGCCAGCCGCCGCCAGATCAGCCGCGCCTCGTTCAGGCGCAGCCACGGCCCCTGGCGGTCGGAAATCACCACATTGCGGATGGTGGCGTCAGACGACAGCGCGCCGTCCACCGCCCCCACCGACACGGTGGCGTTGTCGGTCGACAGCACCCGGGAAATCAGGTCGCCCAGCACGGTGCGCTCGGAATCGTCCGAGCGGACATCCTCCGGCGCCAGCACCCACGCCAGCGCGCCCAGCGCCAGCAGCACCAGCGGAGCCAGAACAAGGGCCTGCCAAAGCGACCGGTTTTTGAAAAGCCGGATCATCAGAACGACTGCCCTATGCTGATATACATGCTCACCGGCCTGTCACCCTTGCGCCGGTCCAGCGGGAAGGCGAAATCCGCGCGGATCGGGCCGATGGGCGTATAATAACGCAAGCCAATGCCCGCCGCTTTGTACAGCTTGTCCTTCAGGTGCGGCGTGGTGCTTTCGAAGGCGTTGCCCGCGTCGAAGAATGGCACGACGCCAATGGTGTCGGTGATCTTGATGCGCGCCTCCAGGTTCACCGTCAGGAGGCTGCGCCCGCCGACAACGAAACCGAACCTGCCGTCCTGGGGACCAAGCGAATTCAGCCGGTAGCCGCGCACCGACGCGGCGCCGCCGGCATAGAAGCGGTGATTGGCCGGGATATCGCTGAGCTTCGGCCCCCCAAGCATGCCGAGCGTCACCCGCCCGGCCAGCACGATGCGCGCGTCCTCATCCACCGCGTAATAGGTGGACGCCGTCAGCTTTCCTTCGGTGAAATTCACTGTCGATCCGAGGAACGACGGATAGGGCGTCGCCGAGGCCACGACCTTGAAGCCCCGGGTGGCGTCCAGCGGATTGTCGGTGGAATCATAGGTCACCGAAACCGGCGTTCCAACCAGGGTGTAGTCGATCGACGACAGCACGTCGCTGGTCTGGCCACGCTCGACTTTCAGGCCGCCCTGAACGGAAAACACATCGCTGATGCGATGCCGGATCGACGCCGTCGCCTGCACGTCGCGCACGGTATAGCCGCCATAGCGGTCGCCGCCGGTGCGGTCGCGCTCGGCCATGGCCTCAACGATCAGGTCGTTGCGCGTGCCGCCCAGCGCCGGCTTGATGAAGGTGGCGCGAAAACGCCCGCCAAAGTCGCCCTCATTGAGATCCGCCACGCCCTTGCGACGGGTGCCGTCGTTGCGCGGCGCAACGAAGATGCTGCCTTCGAGCCGCAGTTGCTCGGCGCCGCCGAACAGGTTGCGATGCTCCCAATAGGCGCGCACGTTGGGACCATCCACCGTGGAGTAACCGGCGGAAAAGCCGATGACGCGCGGCAGCCGCTCCGTCACGTCGACGAAAACCGGGATGCGCCCCTCGGCGTCGAGCCGGTCCGGCGTGGTGACGCGCACGCCGCCGAGAATGGGAAGCTGGGTGAGCGAACGGCGCGTGTCCGCCAGCTTCTTTGGCGAATAGGGCTCGCCAGGCTCCAGATAGATGAACGAACGGATGACGCGCGGATCGACGGTGGGGCCGGCGCCTGGCCTGGCGCCGCCCGCATTGCGCACCTCCACCTCGCCGATCGGCGCCATCTGCCCCGGTGAAACGACGATGGTCGCCGCCATGGTGCGCGTGTCATGATTGACGGTGGCGCCGATATCGACGCCTTTGGCCAGCGGATAGGACTGGGCGCGATACCAGTCGACGGCGCGGGCGCTGGCGGCGCGCAGATCACCGGCGCGCGCCGGGTCGCCATCACCGATCTTCAAAACATTTGGCGGCAGTTCGGCGCCGGTCAGCATCCGCCCCTGGGCGTCCTTCACCGCCACGGACGACAGGGTGTACTGCTCGCCTGGATCGACGCTGACGGTCACGGGAACGACCTGACGGCCGCGCATGGCGCTGGCGGCCCGGCCGGCCGCCTGCAACGTCGCCTCGCTCACCGGCAACTGCATCCGCACTCCGGCCACGTCAATGCTGACGGCGGCGTCGTAAAAGCCTTCCGCCCACATGGCGTCGACCAGCGGCGCCAGGTCGATGGCGGCGCGCTGCGCCAGCGCCATGCCGTCTGGCGGCGCATCCTTGCGCAAACGGTAAAGCGTTGAGGCATTTTGCATGGCGCTGGCCAGCGACCTGTGGCCATCCGCCTCGAAGCTGACCTCATAGGTCACGGCGTCGGCGGACGGCTCCGGCTTTTTGTCGCCAAACAGGCCAAAGAAATCGAAGGCGCGCGCATCCGTGGCCGCAGCGGTCAGGCCGAGGGTCGCGACCGGCGCGGCGACCGAAGCCAGCGCCGCGCCAAAAACCAGTTCCTTACACCGGGGGGCACGCCATCCACCCCGCGACCGCCTCGTCATACATATCTCCGGCCTGTGAACGGCGTCACAGAAGTTTCAGTCCGCATCGGCGCGGCATGACGCCAGGACGCGGGGATGCTGGCGCACCCGCGTCCTGAAAAGCTCAGGCGCCGCCCGGGCCTGCAGCACCCCGCCCATCAGGCGGAGTGGCAGACCCACAAAGGATCCTGACCGGCGGCGGCAAACTGGCCTGCTGTCTTCCTGCCATTTTTGCCGCCGTCCTGCAGCGTCCCATGCGCAACAGTTCTGATATTGCACGTTTCCACCATGGAAATGGAGGTGTGAGCGGGAGGTTTATTTTCTGGTCGCTGGCAGCAGAATTGTCCGCCGCCAGGCCAACACGTTCGACTTATGGTTCACGCAAGGTGAACGTCACGCCCCCCACTCACAAAGGCGCGAGCCCGCGTCAGCGCTGGCGGGCACGGGCCATGGGACCCGCCCCCCAGGGGACATGATGAGCCAGGAATTGGCGGGCCGGAAACTGGCGCGCAGGAAACTGGCGCGCCAGCAGGCAGCGACCCGGGACACGGCGAACACGGTGATCACCGGCTCCGGCTCGCCTACGCCCCCCCTGTTGGCCTTGCCTCCCGCGCCCGGGACCCTGGGGGCGCAGATCTTACTGCCCTGAGAGCAATGGCCCGAACGGCTTCCACTGGCCATTGGTGAAGCGCGCCAGATAGCCGGAGCGCAAGGGACGGTAGTCGTCAGGCGTCGTGTTGAGGGTAATGCCGTCCAGCAGCATCGGCAGCGCCACGCCTTTCATCGTCGCCGCCTGCTTCATGATGTTTTGCCGCGACAGGTTATCGCCCGCCGCCTTCAGCACCTCGTTCATGGCCCCCGCGACCGTGTAGCCATAAACCGCGTAAAAGTCGGTGGGATCGATGCCAGGCGCATATTTCTTCATGAAGGCGAGATATTCGGAAACGCCGCTGTCGCCCTGCTGGTCGGCGCCCACCGTCTTGAACGCCAGCATGGTGATGATGCCTTCCGCCTTCTCCAGCCCCGCCGGCTTCAGGATCTGGTCGGGATTGATGCAACTGCTGGCGAGAAAACGCATGGGCCGCCAGCCGATTTCCCAGGCCTTGCGAATGGCCTGCGAGCAGGCGCGCGGCGTGACGCCGAGGATCATGAACGCGTCGGCCTTCGTCGCGGCGAGCGCCAGCACCTGGGAGTCGACGGTTGGGTCGGTCACCTCGAACGGCATGGCCGCGGCGATCACCCTGTCGGCGTCGGCGCCCAGCGCCTCGCGCAGGCCGCGCATGTATTCCTTGCCGCTGTCATCGTTCTGGTAAAGCACCGCTACCCGTGCGTCCGGGTTATTCTTGCGCATATGATCCAGATAGATCCGGCCCTCGGTGCTGTATGGCGGCTGCCACGGGAAGGCCATGGTCAGCGGGAAGTTCTTTGGATCATTCCATTTGCCCGCCGAACTGATCAGGAAGATCAGCGGCACGCCCTTGCCGCTGAGATAACGCTGGATGGCGGAGCTGGGCGCCGTGCCCATGGTCGCGAACATGAACGCAACCTGATCATCTTCCACCAGCTTTCGCGTCTGCTCCACCGTTTTCGGCGGCGAGAAAGCATCGTCCATGGAGCGCAGGTCAATCTTGCGGCCATTTATGCCGCCCGCATCATTGATCATCCTGAAGTATGCGGAAATAACCTTGCCCGTATTGCCCAACGCCGACGCCGGCCCGCTATAGGGCATGGTGTTGCCAATGCGAATTTCGGTTTCCGTTACGCCTGGCCCGGTAAATTTGCCGGAGCCGGCGAGCGTGGTTCCGGAAAACAGAAAAGATACGGCAAATCCTGCGACAGCGGACAGCATGCCCGCGCGTAACCACTGGTTCATCGTCATTCCTCCCCATCGGACGGAAACGCCGGCTTATGTGTTCTTGCGTTTCCCCCGCCTGCGCGCGACGCCTGATGGCGTCCGCCCACGAATATTAAACACAAGCCGTCCGCCGTGAGGATTGAAATCGACCGTGGACGCTGCGCGGCCAGAACGCCATCGCCCGATGGCGCGCGCGGGCTGGAACGGGCGCCCCTTCCCACAGGCAAAAGAGAATATCACGCCCATGAATACAACATTCGTCGACATTACGCGCGTAATATACCTTACGCACGTCAATAGAATGGAAATATGTTGATGTGAAAATGCAAAAAAAATTATCCAAATCCGATTTTTTCGGAAAAAACTGTTGCCCCAAATATAAAACCCTCTTAGCTTTGAAAAGGTTGCAACAAATAAATCATTAAAGTCCGCTTGAGCCGATTGCTGGCACGGCTCCAGATCGTTTATGGGCGCTTGTATTTTTTGGAGCAGACTGATGTCACAACCTGAAACAGTAACAAGTCTTATCAATCTCACCGCGCGCATCGTAGCGGCTTATATTCAAAATAATGCAATTGAGCGCACGCAGGTTACGGAGATTATAAACTCCGTTCATGCATCGCTAAACAAAATATCTGGCGCCAAACCCGAAGCTACCGAAACGCAAAAGCCCGCCGTTCCCATTCGGCACTCCATAACGCCAGATTATATTATTTGCCTCGAAGACGGTAAAAAATTCAAAATCATGAAACGTCACCTCACGACGGTTTATGGTATGACGCCGACCGAATACCGGCGGAAATGGAACCTGCCGCCTGATTATCCGATGGTCGCGCCAAATTACGCCAAATCCCGATCCGAATACGCCCGGGAAAAGCAGCGTCACTCTGCCGTGATTCATAATCTCAAGGCAGGAACGCGGGCCAGGGGCCGCGCCCTTGCGCGAGAACATGGCCTGCCGGTTATTGTCCGCCCCAGTTGAACGCTACCCAGGCCCCCATGCAGAAAGAACATCGCGACGGGCGCCGGGCCTGATCCTGACGCCTCCGTTCCCGGAGCGGATGGAAACCGGGCGCTGAAATGAGATGAAGATCATGACGCGCTGACTGTCCCGAACGTGCATCTCGCGGGCCGGAGCGGCTAAGCAATTGCCCAGCCAGCCGAATTGCAAGCCATAGCAGTTTTTCGCAATTCATTACCCAGTGCGTCATGATTAGAAAATTCGCTTTCAATTTTAATATACCTCAATACAAATTGAAAATTATGCGTCATACTTTCGCAGGAACCAAGCATCCTTCTCGTAAATCTGACGCCTGCCACCCGGAAAAAAAACAACAGCCCACATCAAACATTGCTTCCTGGCGTCATATCCAGTGTTACTCTTGCAAAATTTCGCTTTGTCAGGCGTCATTTCCGTCAGTATCTGTCCATACTTACAAGATCACTGGCGCCACAGGGATGAAACCAGCCGCCGGATCGCCCCAACCGGTATGGGTTCAAACGGCGTCCAACGCGCCGCATGACGCCCGCCGCGCGCGCCGCAAAGCCTTTCGCTACCCTTGTCGGCTCACGAGCCATCCCACTTCCGCGCCACGGGGCGTGCGCATTACGGCGCGCCCGGATGGCCGTGGCGACAGGCTCCGGCAACTCGCCCCTCCCCTGCCCTCACGGCTCTGGTGATCGTCGCGAGGCTGCGCTACTTGATAGGGCAGCCCGCCCGGCTCCGGCGAAGACCGCGCGAGACTGCCGGAGAAGGCGCGACAAAACACAAGGACAAGGCGCGTCGCCAGCCATATCTGGCGACGTGCTCCGGGAGAGACAGCGAGATGGCTCAACAGACGTCAGGGGAAGCGCCTTTCATCAAGGAATTCGATGTTCCTGCGGGCGTCGCCATGGAACTCAGCCCGCTGGTCCGGCGCATTCTCGTGGACAACCCGGGCCCATACACCTTCCGGGGCACCAACACCTATATCGTCGGGCGTGGGCGCGTCGCTGTCATTGATCCAGGCCCGGTGAACGATGCGCACCTTCAGGCCATTCTTGGCGCAACCCAGGGTGAGACCATTACCGATGTGGTGATCACCCATACGCACAAGGATCATTCGCCGGGCGCTGCGCCGCTGGTTGCGGCCACTGGCGCCCGTCTGGCCGGCTGCGGCCCCCACCGCCCTTCCCGCCCCCTGGGCGAGGGTGAAGGCGCCAGCCTCGACGCCAGCGCTGATCTGGATTACGCGCCGGATATCATTCTGGCCGAAGGCGATTCCATTTCAGGACCAGGCTGGACACTGACCGCAGTTGAAACCCCCGGCCACTGTCTCAACCATCTGGCCTTCGCCCTGCCGGAAGAGAATGGCCTGTTTTCCGGGGACCACGTCATGGGCTGGTCAACCACCATCGTGGCGCCGCCCGACGGCTCCATGTCCGACTACATGGCCTCGCTGGAGAAATTGCGCGGACGCACGGAGAGTGTCTACTGGCCAGGGCATGGCGCGCCGATCGCCGATCCGCAGCGGCTGGTCCGTGGCCTGCTCGTCCACCGCCGCCAGCGGGAAAACGCCATCCTGGCGCGGTTGACCGAAGGGGATGAAACCATCGACCAGATCGTCCCGCGCCTTTACGATGGGCTGCCGCCGGAACTGGTCGGCGCCGCTGGTCTGTCGGTGTTCGCCCACCTGGAAGACCTGACCAACCGCGGCAAGGTCGTCACCAACGGGCCGCCGAAGCTCAAGGGCCGCTATCGCCCGGCCCCCTGACCGGCGCCCGCCCCGGGCCGCATATCTTCAGCAGGGCGCGCCTCCAGAAGGCGCATCCTCCTCCCAGGATCGCGCTTCACGCCAAGCCGCGCCTTGCCAAAAGCCGCGCCGGCCCGCGCAGATCCGCCACGCTCGCCCAGCGACCCCACCTGGCCAGCCGCAGGCCCACTCCCGCAACTGGCGTGGCGGCGTTCTGGCCAATGAACCCGGGCTTGCCGCAATTTTGCATGTCGCCGGAAGTCCGCCGCACCTTCGCGCATCTTCGCGGTCTGGCGCTATCCCTCATCGACGGCCTGCACCGCCTCATGCAGATTCAGTATCCGCTGCACCCCGGAGCCTGGGCTGTAGCGACCGAACACCGACAGCACCCGCACATCCAGCTGCGCGCCATCCGCCGTCGGCCGCACCCGCACGGCCACGTACTGGGGAAACCGCAGCAGGTCGCTTCTGGCGACAGCCTCGAACTGGCCGCCGCCATCCGGCGCCCCGGCAATGTCCGTCAGCGTCCAGCCGAGTGTGCGCGCCGCCGTTTCCGCCGCCTTCAGCGCCTCGGCCGGCTGCTGGTCCAGGAACAGCGGCAGGGCCATCAGACGCGCCTGATCCTGCGAAGGGCGTTGAACTGGCGGGGCCAGGGGCGGGATCAGGCCGCCGCGACCGGCCACGGCCCCGGCCGTCGTGGCGAAGGCAGGCGGCGAGAATGTATCGGTTGAAATGTCCGTCTGATCGGGCGCGCGCCAAATCTGCCCCGCCAGAATCGCTGGCCAGGCCAGCGCCAGGCAGCTGACGACGAGGCCGTGCATTGCCGCGACGCCGCCCCGCAAACCCTGCCGCCACACCACGACCAGCCCGATGATCGCCAGCAGCAGGGCGATGGCCGACAACGCCCAGCCGGCGCAGATCACGGCGATCACCGGCCACGGCCCCACCTCGCCAAATTGCGCCGTGAGAACACCGCCAATCGTGACGAACAGGCCAAACCAGGCGAGTTTTGGCGAAAACCCGCCCGCGCGCGTCCGCGATTCCGTCAGACGCATCCGCTTCAAGCTGCTCTCTCCATTGCCACGAACATCCGCCCACGCCGGTCCAGCCCAGGCCGCGCCATTTTTACGCCAGCGCCTGGGACACATGAGGCAGCCGGGAGGCGCTCCGCGAAATGCCGGCTCACGAAGCATCCTGCAGGGTGACCGCGCCGCCCGGCGCCTGTCAACAGCCAGCGCGGGGCAACGCCGCCCCGCGCCAATCCGCGACGGGTCGCGCGCGCGGCCCGATCCGGTTACGCCGGCGCGCGCTGTTGTCAGGCCGTGGGCAGGCGATAGTTGGCGAACTGCTCGCGCAACTCCATTTTCTGGATCTTGCCGGTGGCGGTGTGTGGGATCTGCTCCACGAACACCACGTCGTCAGGCATCCACCATTTGGCGATCTTGCCGTCCATCCAGGCCAGGATGCCGGCCTTGTCCGGCGTCCGCCCTTCCTTGCGCACGATCACCAGCAGCGGCCGCTCATCCCATTTGGGATGGGCGACGCCAATCACCGCCGCCTCGGCGACGTCAGGGTGGCCGACCGCCAGGTTTTCGATGTCGATGGAAGAAATCCACTCGCCGCCAGACTTGATGACGTCCTTGGCCCTGTCGGTGATCTGCATGGCGCCATAAGGATCGATGGTCGCCACGTCGCCGGTGTCGAAAAACCCGTCCGCGTCGAGAATCTCGCCGCCCTCGTTGCGGAAGTAGGCGCGGGCCACCGCCGGGCCACGGGTCTTCAGCCGGCCGAAGGTCTTGCCGTCCCAGGGCAACGCCTCGCCGGCGTCGTTGGTGATCTTCATCTCCACGCCAAACGGCGCCGCGCCCTGTTTCACCTTCAGGTCGAACAGCGCCTCCTGGTCGAGGTCGCCATAATCCGGCTTGACCACGCCGCTGCTGCCAATCGGGCTCATCTCGGTCATGCCCCAGGCATGACGGACCGAGATCCCGTAGCGGCTCTCGAACGCCGCGATCATCGAGCGCGGGCAGGCAGAGCCGCCAATCACCACCCGCTCCAGGGTGGTGGGCCGCAGGTCATTCGCCTCCATGTATTGCAGCAGCATCAGCCAGACCGTTGGCACCGCGGCGGTGATGGTCACCTTGCCGTGCTCCAGCAACTCATACACCGAGGCGCCGTCCAGCTTCATGCCCGGCATCACCATGCGCGCGCCGGACATCGGGCCGGAGAACGCCAGCGACCAGCTGTTGGCGTGGAACATCGGCACGATCGGCAGCACCGTATCGCGCGAAGACAGGCCAATGGCGTCCGGCGCCACGCACATCATGGCGTGCAGCACGTTGGAGCGGTGGGAGTACACCACGCCCTTGGGGTTGCCGGTGGTGCCGGAGGTGTAGCACATGCCGGCCGCCGCGTTTTCGTCGACGGTGACCCAGGCGAAGTCGTCATCAACTTCGTTGATCCAGTCCTCATAGGCGACCGCGCCGCGCAGGCTGGTCTGCGGCATGTGGGCGGCGTCGGTCAGCACGATATAGCGCTGCACGGTCGGCAGGCGGTCCTGCAACTTCTCCATCAGATCGACGAAGGTAAGATCGAGAAACATCAGCCGGTCTTCGGCGTGATTGGCGATATAGATGAGCTGGTCCTCGAACAGACGCGGGTTGAGCGTGTGATAAACCGCGCCGACCCCGGTCACGCCGTACCACACCTCCATGTGCCGCCAGGTGTTCCAGGCAAGGGTGGCGATGCGGTCGCCCTGGTTCACGCCCTCCTTCGCGAGGCGCTTCGCCACCTTCAGCGAGCGGGCGCGCATGTCCGCATAGGTCGTCGTATGAAACGGCCCCTCGATGGAACGCGTGATCACCTCCCGGTTCGCATGTTGTATCGCCGCATGATCGATGATCCGGTGTATCAACAGCGGCCAATCCTGCATCAGACCCAGCACGTTCGTCCTCCCGTTCCCATTCTTCCGGTCGCGCGCCCGCCACAGGTTCCGTTCGCGTTCGCCAGCGCCGATCATCGTTCAGGCGCGCCCGATTGCAATGGTTTATATCTGAACCTGTGTGCTGATAAGAAGCCGGCGGACAGCGCCGGTCGCGGCGTTGTCGCATGGCAGGACCTGGAGGCGATATTGAACGCGTCAATCGAACCGCTTCCCGGCGCGGCGGGCCCGGACGAGACGGCGGACGTCATGAAGGTCTGGCTGCGCTTCGTCCGGCTGAACCGGCGGCTGTACGCCGCGATCACGGCGGAGTTGCGCGACATCGCCCTGTCGGTGCCGCAGTTCGACGTGCTCTCCACCCTGTCGGAGTGCGAGGGGCTCAGCCAGCAGGAACTGGCCGACCGCCTGTACGTCACCAAGGGCAACGTCTCCGGCCTGGTCGACCGCCTGGTGCGCGGCGGCTTCGCCGAGCGGCGCCCCCTGCCTGGCGACCGGCGCAGCCACGCCCTTTACCTCACGGACAGCGGGCGCGACGTGGTCGCCCGCGGCCTCGCCATCCAGCGCGCTTATGTAAACCGCACCCTCGGCCGCCTCCCCGCAGCCGACATCGCCGCCCTTGATCGCATCCAGCGCGCCTGGCGCGCCGCGCTTGACGGCGACGCGGCCCCGTAAACCGCCTGCGGACCTGTTCATGGCGCGCGCCTTCTGAAGGCGCCGCGCGCTCCGGGGCCGGCGTCGCAAACAGTTGCGCAAATTCCCCATGAATGTATCGATAGCGCCGCCTGCCAGCGCGCGGGCAGTAGTGAACGATGCGGCAAGGGGGAATACGCCATGGATCTGCTGACACAATCCGCCAGTGACCAGCTCGCGGCGCTGGCGCGTGGCGAGATCACGGCGGTTGACCTGCTCGAACAGGCCCTGGCGCGCGTGACCGCGCTCAACCCGGCGCTCAACGCCGTGGTCGCCATGGATGTGGAAGGCGCCCGCGCCGCCGCCCGCGCCAGCGACGCCCGCCGCGCCGCCGGCAAGGCGCTGCCGCTCGATGGGCTGCCGGTCACCATCAAGGATTCGTTCGCTGTCAAAGGCATGCCCGCCACCGCGGGCGCGCCGCCGCTGAAGGATTACGTGCCGCAGGAAGACGCCGCCGCCATCGCCCGGTTGCGCAATGCCGGCGCGGTGATTTTCGGCAAGAGCAACGTCCCGGCCTTCACCAGCGACTGGCAGGCCTTCAACGCCGTCTACGGAACCACCAACAACCCGTGGGACGTCGCCCGCAGCCCCGGCGGTTCGTCGGGCGGCGCCGCGGCGGCCACCGCCACCGGCATGTCGTCGTTTGAGTGGGGCTCGGACATTGGCGGCTCGATCCGCTGGCCGGCCCATTGCTGCGGCCTGTTCGGCCACAAATCCACCTGGGACCTCGTCCCCATGCGCGGCCACATTCCGCCGGCGCCCGGGACCACCAACCATAACCCGGACCTTGGCGTCGGCGGCCCCATCGCCCGCTCGGCCGCCGACCTCGACCTGATCCTGTCGCTGACCGCCGGCTCTGATTCACCCGATGGCGCGCTGGCCCGGCTGGAGCCGCCGCGCCGCGCCACGCCCGAGGGCCTGCGCGTCGCCGTGTGGCTGAATGAGGCCGAAGCGCCGGTGTCCGCCGCGGTGGCGGGAGCGGTGGCGAGCGCCGCCCGCAGCCTCGCTGACGCAGGGGCAATCGTTGATGAAAACGCCCGGCCGGATTTCAGCTTCTTCGAGGCGTTCGAGGTCTACGCGCTGATGAACCACGCCATCGCCCTCTCCGCCGTGCCGGAAAAGGCGCGCCAGCGCCTCGCCGACAACGCCGCCGCGTTTGCCGCTGACGATCACAGCCACCAGGCCCAGCAATGCCGGGCCGCCGGCCTCGGCGCCGCCGAATGGCAGGAGCTTGTGGCCCGTCGCGAGAAGCTGAAGCAGGCCTGGAGCCGCTTCTTCGAGAATTATGACGTCGTGCTGATGCCGCCGGCCTCGGTCACCGCCATCGCCCACGACCACGGCAAGGACATTCACGGCCGCCGCATCGACATGGGCGACGGCGTCCAGGCGCCCTACTTCAACCTGTTGCACTGGGCGGCCCTCGCCACCGTGGCCCATCTGCCGGCGACGGTCGCGCCCATCCCCCAGGGCGACGGGGCGTTGCCCGCCGGCGTGCAGATTGTCGGCGCGGAGGGCGCCGACCGCACCACTATCGCCGTCGCCGGCATGCTGGAACAGCTGAACGGTGGTTTTCGCGCGCCGCCCATGGCGTGGTGAAACGCGCCTGAAGGCGTCAGAAAAACCACGCCGCGTCCATCACGGCGGCTTCCCTGCCCGCCTCCGCCCATCCGTCATGGCTGGGCGCTCCCGCCATCCGCGAAAACGCCCGCGTTGCAATGGGCCGCGCCTGGCCCGGCGGCAGGCGCGTGGATGGGCGCGGCTGGCGCGGGCATGACGCACCCGGGAGAAACCAGGGCGCGCCTCCCGACCCAAGGGCTTCTTCCGCTCCCGCCTCCGTCCCGGCGGTCCCGAACGGAAACGGCGCGATCATCCGCGCGTCCAGGGATCATGGCCTCCGGCAAGAACTGTGGCAGACTGCAACAAAGTCTGGCCCTGCAGCCGGTGGCCAGTCCATACAGGGAAGGGAGCCGCATGACCGACAATTACGCCGCCCGCGATCTGGCGACCATCGCCCACCCTTACGCCAATCTGGCGACCTTGCCCGACCAGGGGCCGGTGGTGATGGAGCGCGGCGATGGCGTCTATGTCTATGACAGCGCCGGCAAGCCCTATCTGGAAGGCATGTCCGGCCTGTGGTGCGCCTCTCTGGGCTTCAGCAACGCCGAACTGGTCGAAGCGGCGCGCGAGCAGATGGCGCGCCTGCCGTTCAATCACCTGTTCGCCGGCCGCAGCCACGACCCGGCCATCGCTCTGGCGGAAAAACTCAAGGACATGGCGCCGATCCCGGTTTCGCGGGTGTTTTTCTGCAATTCCGGCTCAGAAGCCAACGACACCCAGATCAAGCTGGTCTGGTACATGAACAATGCGCTTGGCCGCCCCAACAAGAAGAAGATCATCAGCCGTCAGCGCGCCTACCACGGCGTCACCATCGCCAGCGCCTCGCTGACCGGCCTGCCCGGCAACCACGCCGATTTCGACCTGCCCATCGCCGGCATCCTGCACACCGCCTGCCCGCACCATTACCGCTACGCCCTTGAAGGCGAGAGCGAGGAAGATTTCGCCACCCGCCTGGCCAATGAGCTGGAGGAGATGATCCTGCGCGAGGGGCCGGACACCGTGGCCGCCTTCATCGCCGAACCGGTGATGGGGGCCGGCGGCGTGATCGTTCCGCCCGCCGGCTATTTCGAGAAAATCCAGGCGGTGCTCGACCGCCATGACGTTTACATGATCGCCGATGAGGTGATCTGCGGCTTCGGGCGCCTTGGCGAGATGTTCGGCTCGCAGGCGCTGGGCATGCGGCCGGTCAGCATGTCGCTGGCCAAGGCGCTTTCCGCCGCCTACATGCCGATCAGCGCCGTGCTGATCCCCGAACGCATGTATCAGGCGATGGTTGACGAAAGCCGCAAGAACGGCGCCTTCTACCACGGCTTCACCTATTCCGGGCATCCGGTGGCGGCCGCCGTGGCGCTGAAAACCATCGAGATTTATGAGCGCGACGACATCGTCGGCCATGTGCGCAAGGTCGCGCCCCTGTTCCAGCAGCGCCTGCGCGAATTCACCGAGCATCCCCTCGTCGGCGAAGCCCGGGGCATGGGGCTCATGGGGGCCCTGGAGCTGGTGGCGGACCGGGCGACGAAAACCGCTTTCCCGGCAAAGGCCGGCGTCGGCGCCATGTTCACGCGCTATGCGGCGGAGGAAGGGCTGATCGCCCGCAGCCTTGGCGATTCCATGGCCCTGTGCCCGCCGCTGATCATCACGGAGTCGGAGATCGATCTGCTGTTCGCGCGCCTCGCCATCGCCCTCGATCGCACCACGGTCTGGGTGAACAGCACGCTGAAATAAAGGAAAACGCCTTCACGCTGTCTGGCGTGAAGGCGTTCAGACGTGGCCTGACCGCTGCGTCTCAGACGCGGGCGTCGCGGCGTTTCTGCATCAGCGCTGTGAGTTCGTCGTCCGCCCCGTCCGGCAGGCGCACCTCCACGGTGACGATCAGATCGCCGCGTGTGTCACCCTTGCCGGTCGGAAAGCCCTTGCCACGCAGGCGCAGGCTGCGGCCGCTGCTGGTCATCGGCGGAATGGTCATCGCCACTTCGCCGTCCAGGGTCGGCACGCGCACCTTGCCGCCCAGCACCGCGTCCTCCAGGTCCACCGGCAGACGGGCGCGCAGGGTGTCGCCGTCCAGCGTGAAGCGCTCGTCCGGGGCAATGCGCACGGTGAGCAGGGCGTCGCCATGTTCGCCGCCGAACGGGCTCGGATCGCCCTGGCCCTTCAGGCGCATCACCTTGCCGTCGCGAATGCCGGCAGGAATATTCATGTTGACGTCCCTGCCACTGGGCAGGTGCAGGCGCTTCTGCCCGCCTTCGGCGGCGTCGCGCAGGCTGATGACGATTTCGGCTTCGATGTCGGCGCCGCGCGGCGGCGCCCGGCGGGCCCGCGCCCGCCCGCCCATGGCGTCACGAAAAGCGTCGCCGAAAATGTCCGAGGGATCGACCCGGCCGTCCTGACCGAAGCCAAAGGAAAAACCCTCGAATCCCTGGCCGCCGCCGAAACCGCCGCGCCCGCCGGCGCCCGGGTGAAAGCCCTCGAAGCCCTGAAACTTCGGCTTGCCCTCGGCGTCAATCTCGCCGCGATCGAACTGACCGCGCTTTTCCTTGTCGCCGACGATTTCATAGGCGGCGTTGATTTCCGCGAAGCGCTCCTTGGCCTTCGGGTCCTTGTTCTGGTCCGGATGCCATGTCTTGGCGGCCTTGCGGAACGCCTTCTTGACGTCCGCCTCGCTGGCATCCCGCGCTACGCCAAGAACCTGATAAGGATCACGCATTACCTGTCTGCTCCCGCGCCCGGCAGGGCGTTAATGTCCCCAAAAGCAATCCCCATAGACGCGCACGCCGTCAACCCGTCGCACCATTCATCCCGCCCGGATTTCCATTCCGCCTGGATTTAATGGGCCCGCGCGGTTCACCCGGCGACCGGCGCCGGCGTGCGCCGGTTCCCGGCTTCTGGATGGAAACTGTAGAAAACCACGGGGCGCGCCATGGAAGGCTCCCTGGCATATGGGCGCCTGTTGCCATTATGCAACGGCGACAACGTCGGCAAAACGCGAAATTCCGCGCGCGGCGCCCCGGTTGGCGGCGGCGCGCGCGCGCCTAGCGCGCCTCGGCGACCTTCTGGTTGGCGGCGATGCGCCAGTCCTCGCCCGGGGCGCGACAGGACGTGCCCTCCTGGTGGCGGCTGACCACTTTGGTCTTCACGTCGGCGACCCACGCCCGGCAAACCTCTCCCGCGCGAACGAACGGCAGGCCCGCCGGGCGGAAGGCGCCGGAATGGCCGGTTTCCGGATTGTCCCATCCGGCGCGCTCGCCATTGCCGAGCGGATCGAGCGCCACCGACATGGCGTTGCTGGCGCGCCGCCAGTCCTCATCCGTCAGACCCGGAGCCAGCCGGATTTCACTTTCAGCCGGAGTGATGGAGCCGGTCACGACGTCATCGCCCGCCAACGGCTTGATGGGGATGCTGAAACCACAGCCGGACAACGCCAGGCAAACGGCGACGGCCGCCCCACAGCGGGCGGATAAAAACAGCCGCGGGCGGCGGGCGCTTCCGTTTCGTCCCATTTCGCAGCGCGCGCGCCCTTCGCGAAACGCCAGATGGCGCATATAAAGCGCCAGGGCGGACGCTGGCGTTCTGGATGTCGCGGAAGACTGCAACGCGTGGTCTCCAACAGGGGTGGCTTCCAGCGGCCGGGACCGGCCGGCGCCTGGAAAAGGCGTTTTGTTCAGTGGCCTGGCGCATAAGACACCGGTGCACTCTGGCCGGATTTTGCGTCAGGGATCAGGATCCCGTCCCTTGCCGGAGCATTGGCGGACCCGATCGTCGTAAAACTGGAGTTCCGGCGGAGCGGGGATCTGGCGCCTGAATCGCCTCCCGACGTAAACCGGGGCTTCAGACATCAGATTTCACGCCGCCAGGATGGCTGAAGGAGATTGGCCTTGGAACCGTTAATTACCGGTGACTTCACGCAGGCGTCCGACCCGTTTGCGCTGTTCCGCGCCTGGATGGCCGACGCCTCGGCCTCCGAGCCCAATGACCCGAACGCCATGACCCTCGCCACCGTGGACGCCGATGGCCTGCCCAACGCCCGCATCGTCCTGCTCAAGAGCTTTGATGAACGGGGCTTCTGCTTCTTCACCAACACCCGCAGCGCCAAGGGCCGCGAACTCGACGGCGCCGGCAAGGCCGCCATCGTTTTCCACTGGAAGAGCCTTGCCCGGCAGGTGCGCGCCCGGGGGCTGATCTCCCGCGTTTCCGACGCCGAGGCGGACGCCTATTACCTCAGTCGCCCCTGGGGCAGCCGCGTCGGCGCCTGGGCCAGCGACCAGTCGCAGCCCCTCGCCTCCCGCGACGAACTGGTCGCCCGCGTCGCCGAGGTGGAAAAGCGCCACCCGGAAGGCTCCGACCTGCCGCGCCCGCCCCACTGGACCGGCTACCGGCTGACGCCGCTCGCGATCGAATTCTGGCATGACCGCCCCTTCCGTCTGCATGACCGGGTGGCGTTCACCCGCCCGGACGAAGCTACCCCGTGGTCGCGACTGCGCCTGTTCCCATAAGGCGACAGGAGGTGGCGGAAATGGCCCGGGAAGTGGAGTGTGAATCACAGGAAGCGCCCGGGCGGCGCTTCCCGGTCCGGCCGTTCGTCGCCGCCAGTTGCGCGGTCATTCGCGACGGCCGCGTTCTGCTGGCGCGGCGCGCCGCGCCGCCGCTGGTCTGGAGTTTTCCCGGCGGCGTGGTGGAGGCCGGCGAAACCCTGGAGGCCGCGGCCCTGCGCGAGCTGGCCGAGGAAACCGGCGTGTCCGCCCGCATCATTGGCCTTGCCGGCCATCTGGAGCACATCGCTTTCGCCCGCGGCGGTCGCATCCCGGCGGATTCCGCTGACCGTGTGCTGCGCCATTATGTTATCATGTGCTTCGCCGCTATCTGGACCGGCGGCGAAGGGACGGTAAGCGCCGAAGCGCCTGACCTGGCGTGGGCGACGCGGAGTGAGGCTGGCTGTCTGCCAGTCACCGACAATTTGCTGACCATTCTCGATCAGGCGTTTCACATGGCGTCTCACCAGCAGGCGGCGACGCCTCCGGCCTGACGGTCTCCCGAACAGATGGGCAGGGAATGTTGCGCACCCGGTTCACCGAAAATCACCACAGCCACCTGGCGCGACAACCGGCCGCCGGCGCCGCCTCCCGCATCGCGCGCCGGGCAATGGCGCGCGCGTCTGGCCTTGCTGCGCGCCTGGCGGTTGCCCAGATTGCCTTTGCCCAGATTGCCCTGGCTTCGATTGCCTTGAGCCCGGTTGCTTTGGCCCAGCCGGCGGCGCCAGGGGCCGGGCCGCCGCCC
Organism: Camelimonas lactis; assembly: GCF_004342915.1. Lineage (GTDB taxonomy): Bacteria > Pseudomonadota > Alphaproteobacteria > Rhizobiales > Beijerinckiaceae > Camelimonas > Camelimonas lactis. The sequence goes on along the minus strand of NZ_SLWL01000001.1, from coordinate 548,530 downwards.
CCGCCTTCCCTCGCGCCGCGCGGCCCGCGCGGCGCCGCCCCCACCACCGAGCAGAGCATGCTGCGCCTGGCCGAAATCATGGGCTCGCTGGCCTGGCTGCGAAACCTGTGCGGCGCCAATGACGGGCGGTTGTGGCGCGACCGCATGACCGCGCTGATCGAGGCGGAGTCGACGCCGCCCGAACGCAGGCAACGTCTGGCCGCGGCGTGGAACGACAGCTATCGCGCCTGGAGCCTGTCCTACAAGCGCTGCACCCCTTCCGCCGAGCTGGCCATCCAGCGTTATGTGGCCGAAGGCGCCGCCCTCTCCCGCGCCCTGTCCGCCCGCATCGCCCGTTAAAACGCCCCCCTTTGGGCCCGACGCCGTCAAATTGCCTGCATTTGCCGCCACTGGAGAAATTTACCGGGCTGCGCGGACATGTTAACTGTTTGGCAAGAACTTCGTGGCGCTGCGGTCCCCAAGCGCTATTCTGCCTCCATCAGAGGATACATCGGGCGAACAGGTCGCCGCTTCGCATGCGAAGCGCGTGACCACGCGCCAGAAAACCCAACAGACGTCCGGGCGATCGTGTTCAGGAATGGACGGTTTCGCCCATGGCCCAGTTGACGTCTCCTGTTTCACGTCCAGCCCCCGGCATTCAGGCGCGATTGATGAACGACTCAAATTTTGACTACGATCTTGGCGAAACCAGTGAAGAGAAGCGGGCGGCGCTGAGCTATCTTTCGGAAGCCTTCGCCGAGGCCCAGCTTGACGGGCTGGACGGTGATTGCGTCGCCCACGCGGCGCTGTTCACGGCCTTCCGCGAGCTTGTTGACGCCTATGGCGAGGAGGCCGTCGCCACCTTCGCCGAAAGCCTTCCCGCCCGCGTGCGCAGCGGCGGCTTTTCCACGGGCCGCCGGCACTAGGACGCCGCGCGCCGACATTGGCGCCAAAACCTGGAAGCCAGAGGACCCGGGCGCCAGAGGATTTGGACCCAGAGGACCTGGGCGCCAGAGGATTTGGACCCAGAGGACTTGGGACGCCAGAACATCGGCGCCGTGACATCAGCGCTGACCTTCAGGACAGCGCGGGGCGCATTGAAAAGTGAGCCAGCTTTCGTGAAGGCGCGCGCCTGAACAGTGCGCCAAATCCGCAGCCCGCAAAATGCGGCGGGCCAAAAGCGGCAGCAGTAATTTGTGAGGCTGGAGCGCTTTTCCGTGAACTGGTTTCGCTGAAAAGCCTCACGCATTCAAAACGTCAGGCTGCCTCAGGCCCACCCCATGTGAAACTGCCGGTTGCGAGTTTTTCCGGGAGCCGCCGCCTCGTGGCGTCAAACCATGCAGGGCGCAAAACCTTGCAGGCGCGCGCCATGCACCACGGCCGACATCCCATATACCGGGCTGCGGCGGGTTGCAGGATGCAACGCCGTCTGCCCGCCGGGTTCGGAACATCCGGCCAGGGCTTGCCCGTTAACGCCAGGCGGATTGGTCGCCAGGCGAGCGCCAGATCAACTGGACGCCAGATCAGTTGCGGGAGCGCAGCGCCACCATGTCGTCCGTGTCCACGTCCTGCCGCGCCGCCGTCGCAGACGCCGACCGCCCGTGGTCCCGGCCTGGGGCCGGCTTGCGCGGGGCCGAGGCCAGCGCCCCGGCCAGGGCCGGTATGCCCACTGCCCGGAATGTCAAACCCGCGTCGCCGCGTCGATCCTGATGGTTGCTTGCGACGCCACCCGCGCCGCCGCCTTGCGCTCTTTCGCTCATCGTCCTTGCCCTGAAGCTCCCGAAACGCGCCCCCATGGCGCGTGGCAGCCTCCCATGGGGCCTGCCAAGCGCGTCAACAATTAGGCATTTTCTGGCTGATTTTGTTGAATTTTCATTGACATGGCTAACCGCTTCCTAATGGGCCGGCGTCGCCGGCCGCATTGGGAAGGCCCGGAGGACAGGCCGGCGCCCCCGCCCTGGAGTGTTGGCTTACAGGGTAACCTGGGTGCCAACCTCGACGACGCGGCCGGTGGGAATCTGGAAGAAGTCCGTGGCGTCCGAGGCGTTTCGCGCCAGGAACATGTACATCTTCGATTGCCACAGACGCATGCGTGGATTGGCGCCGATGCGGATCGAGCGGCGCGACACGAAGAACGACGTGGACATGATGTCGAAACGCCAGCCCTGGCTGCGGGCGATGGCGAGGCCACGCGGCACGTTGGGCGTCTCCGCATAGCCGAACGCCATGGTGACGCGGCTGAAGCCGTCGCGGATCGGCTCGATGGACACCCGCTCGCTGTCCGGCACCCGCGGCCTGTCGTCGGTGATCACCGTCAGCATGACGTTCTTTTCGTGCAGCACCTTGTTGTGCTTCACGTTGTGCAACAGGGCCGCCGGGGCGAAATCCGGGTCGCTGGTGAGGAACACCGCCGTGCCGCGCACCCGGTGCGGGTTGCTCTTGGCCAGGATGTCGACCAGCTCCTCCATCGGCATTTCGGCCTTGCGGGTCTTCTCCAGCACGATTCGGGTGCCGCGCCGCCACACCAGCATCATGGTCATGATGATCGCCGCGACGATGATGGGGAACAGGCCGCCGTGCAACGCCTTCAGCAGGTTGGCGAGCAGGAAGGTGCTGTCGATGATCAGGAACGGCAGCATGATGGCGGCGGCCAGCCACAGCGGCCGCTTCCAGTCTTTCCAGATCACCACGAAGGCGAGGATGGCGGTCACCACCATGGTGCCGGTCACCGCCACGCCATAGGCCGCCGCCAGATTGCTGGAATTGCGGAACAGGCCCACCGACAGCAGAACGCCGGCCAGCAGCAAATAATTGATGCGGGGCATGTAGATCTGCCCTGCGTGCACGTCCGACGTGTAGCGGATTTCAAGGCGCGGCAGCAGGCCGAGCTGGATGGCCTGGCGGCTGAGGGAGTAGGCGCCGGTAATCACCGCCTGACCGGCGATGATGGTCGCCAGCGTCGCCATGCCCACCATGGGCGCCAGCGCCCATTCCGGGAACAGCAGGAAGAAGGGGTTCTCGATCTTTTCGGGATGCGCCAACACCAGCGCGCCCTGGCCAAGATAGTTCAGCGCCAGCGCCGGCAGCGCCATGAACCAGGTGAAGCGGATCGGGCTGCGGCCGAAATGGCCAAGATCGGCGTAGAGGGCTTCGGCGCCCGTGACAGCCAGGAACACGGCGCCCAGGATCGCCATGCCGATGGCCCCGTTGTGGATGATGAAATCCACCGCGTATTTGGGATTGAGAGCCCAGAACACGCCGAGGTCATCCTTGATGTGATAGAGGCCGCCCACCGCCATCAGGAAGAACCACAGCATCATGATGGGGCCGAACAGGCGCGCCACCTGGGCCGTGCCCCGGCTCTGCACGAGGAACAGCAGCAGCAGGATGGCCGTGGTGATCTGCGGCACGTAATCGTCGAGGGCCGGCGTCACCAGCTTCAGGCCTTCGACCGCCGACAGCACCGAGATGGCCGGAGAAATGATGGCGTCGCCGTAGAACAGCGCCGCGCCCAGCATGCCGAGAAAAATAATGAGGCGGCTGTTGGCGTGCCCCATCGCCCGCTGCGCCAGCGCCATCAGCGAGAGAATGCCGCCTTCGCCGTTGTTGTCGGCGCGCAGCAGGATGAAGACGTATTTCACCGTCACCACGAGCATCAGCGCCCAGAGAATCAGTGACAGCACGCCGATGACGGAGGCGCGAGCGTCGAGACCGCCCTCCATGCCCACCTTGGCGGCTTCACGGAAAGCATACAGCGGGCTGGTGCCGATATCGCCGAATACAACGCCGGCGGCGCCAACCACCAGGGTCCAGAAGCCGGTCTTGGGATCATGCCCGCCGGGGACGGCGCCGTCTGGAGAACCGGCCGCGCCACCCGCCTGTAAACCGGCCGCGCCGCCTGTTTCTTCCCGGCCTTGCATTGCTGACATCAAAATTCCGCCCCTGGATGCAACGCCCGTTATGCGGCGGCGCCGGCAATGATCGCGCGATCCGTTCGCCAGCGTTTCGCAGATTGCCATTGCGTTGTCAGACAACCGCCATCATTGAGGCGTGCAAATCAGTTTTGCGCAATGGCCGGACGTCATTCTCTCACCAGCTTGTCAAAGTTCGGCGACAACTTCCGGAGAGCCGATCGACGCTGCGCCTGCGCCCTGAACGCACGGCGCACATAGCGGGCGGCGGTATAAACCATCCAGCATCTGACGCAAGCTCAGCCATGGGAGCCCGCTGGCGTGATGGTCCGGCCGCCCGCGCTTGTGAAACAGTGGAACAATCCGGGCTTCCGTCCCCCGCCCGCGTCGGCTAATGATGCAACGGAAGAAGCGTCGGCGGTTCCGGCGAGCACCAGGGTCCCAGTTTCACCATGGCAGGCAACGTTGCGCAAATCAGTTCCCTCATGGCCGGCAAGCGCGGCGTTATCATGGGGTTGGCCAACAACAAATCGATTGCCTGGGGCATTGCCAAAGCGGCGCGCCAGCACGGCGCTGAAATCGCCCTGACCTATCAGGGCGACGCGCTCAAGAAGCGCGTTGAGCCGCTGGCAGCCGAACTTGGCGCCGCCGTCGTCGGCCATTGCGACGTCACCGACGCCAGCACCATCGACGCGGTGTTCGCCGAGGTGGAGAAGCTCTGGGGCAAGATCGACTTCCTCGTCCACGCCATCGCCTTTTCCGACAAGGACGAGCTGACCGGTCGCTATCTCGACACCAGCGAGGCCAATTTCAGCAAGTCGATGCTGATTTCGTGCTACTCGCTGACCGCGATCGCCCAGCGGGCCGAGAAGCTGATGACCGATGGGGGTTCGATCCTGACCCTGACCTATTACGGCGCCGAAAAATGGATGCCCCATTATAACGTGATGGGCGTCGCCAAGGCGGCCCTGGAAGCCAGCGTGCGCTACCTCGCCGCGGATCTGGGCCCGCAGCGCATCCGCGTCAACGCCATTTCCGCCGGTCCGATCAAGACCCTCGCCGCCTCCGGCATCGGCGATTTCCGCTACATCCTGAAGTGGAACGAATACAACTCGCCCATGCGTCGCTCGGTGACCGTCGAGGACGTCGGCGAGAGCGCCGCCTATTTCCTCTCCGACATGTCGAAGGGCGTCACCGGCGAGGTGCACCATGTGGACGCGGGCTACCATGTGGTCGGCATGAAGAACCCCGACGCGCCCGACATCGTTCTCAACAAGGAATAACCCGGCCCGTGGACGCCATACGGACGCAGGCCGAAAACGCCGGACAACCGGACGCGGGGCGCCAGGAGGCCCTCCCTGCCGAGGCGCCCGTCGTTTGTGGGGTCCGGCCGCGCGGCGTCATCTGGTTCATCCGCCACGGCGAGACCGACTGGAACGCCGCCGGACGCCTGCAAGGCCGGCGCGACACGCAGCTGAACCGCACCGGCAAACGCCAGGCGGCGGTCGCCGGCCGGCTTCTCGGCGGGCTGCTTCCTGATCCAGCCCGCCCCCTCTGGCTGGCCAGTCCCCTGGCCCGCGCCGCCCGCACCATGGAAATCCTGCGCCAGACCATGGGGCTCGAGCCGGCCGGCTACCAGGCCGACGAACGGCTGGCCGAAATCTCCTTTGGCCGCTGGGAAGGCCATCCCTGGAAAGACATCAAGGCGCGCCATCCGGCCGCCCACGCCGCCCGCAAGGCGTCGCCGTGGACGTACACGCCGCCGGACGGCGAAAGTTACGCCGACGTGGCCGCCCGCCTCGCCCCCGCCATCGCGGCGCTGGACGGCGATGCGGTCATCGTCTCCCACGGCGGCGTCGCCCGGGCGCTGCTGGCTCTCACCTGCGCCATTGATCCGCTTGAGGCCGTCCATTTCCCGGTCTGGCAGGGCCGCGTGCTCCGCATCGACGCCCACGGCTGGCGCTGGCTGCCCGAAGACGCTCCGCCGGGCCACGGCTGAGGTTTCGGGCGCCTTTCGCATGTCCGCCTTGCGGACCGGAACGCCCGGGCGCCCTCGCGCCGGCGCCCCATCCTCTCCCGTGGCCCTCCCATGTGTGACGTTCCCATATCTGACGTCCCCATGTGTGGCTGAAACGCCACATTTGCGTCATGACCTGCGCGAGCCCGGTCATGAGCTGTGGGTGGCCGCCCAGACATCCGGAGGGGCTTCCACTGGCCTGTGGGCGCCTGAAAAGCCTTGATATCCCGGCGGCTCCGGCTATCCCCCGCGCCGTCGCGGCTCCCCCGCTCCAACCCTGCCTGAACGCTCCCCGGCCCCGCCTGGTCGCGTTCATCATTCCGTTCATTTTCGTTCATGCGCGGTTCAGGCAGCCAGGCGCAATCATCCGCCCATGCAGGCCCTTTCCCTGTGGAATCCTGGGTCTGCCGCAGCATCCATGGACGGAAGGCCGTCCAGGCGAGGGCAAGATGAGAACACCAGGCGAAGACGTGAATGTGGGGGCTACCGCCGGCCATGTGGCGTCGCAATTCATGCTGTCCGGTCCCGTGCGGCCGGAGTTCGCGCGTGATGAAACCCTGGCCGAGATTTTCGCCGCGACCGTGCGCCTGCGCGGCTATCGCATTGCCTACGCCAGTGGCGACCAGGTCTGGACCTACGCCCAGGTCAACGAACTGACCGGCCAGATGGCCCGGGCGCTGGCGGCGAAGGGCATCGGCCCTGGCGACGTGGTTGGCCTGTGGGCGCCGCGCGGCGTCGCCCTGCTGATGGCCCAGATCGCCGTCACCCGCACCGGCGCCGCCTGGCTGCCGTTCGACGCCGACGCTCCGGTTGATCGCATCGCCGTCTGCCTCGCCGACGCCGGCGCCAGGGGCCTGCTGACCTGCGACAGCTTCGCCGCCCGGGCGCGCGGCGCCAAATTCGCGGTCTGGAGCGTCGAGGCGCTGCAGGCGGAAGCCGCCGCCGGCGACCTGCCGGACCTCCCCGACCCGCGCGCGCGCGGCCAGAGCGCCGACAGCCCCGCCTATATGATCTATACCTCGGGCTCCACGGGCGCGCCCAAGGGCATCGTCATCAGCCAGCGCAACATCTGCCACTTCCTGCGCGCCGCCAATGACGTCTACGGCCTGACCTCCGACGACGTGGTGTTTCAGGGCGCCTCCGTCGCCTTCGACCTGTCGATGGAGGAAATCTGGGTTCCATACCTGGTTGGCGCGACCCTGACGGTGGCGACGCCGGAGGTGATGAGCGACATCGAGCGCCTGCCCGACGTGCTGGAGGCCGCTGGCGTCACCGTGCTCGACACCGTGCCGACCCTGCTGGCCCTGCTGCCGCGCGACGTGCGTGGGCTGCGGGTGATCCTGCTTGGCGGCGAGGCGCTGCCGGCGCCACTGATCGCCCGCTGGGCCCGTCAGGACCGGCGCATTTTCAACACCTATGGCCCGACGGAAGTGACCGTGGTCGCCACCGTGGCTGAAGTTGTGCCCGGCGAAACCGTCACCATCGGCAAGCCGATCCCCAATTACACCTGCTATGTGGTGGACGAGCAGCTGAACCCGGTCGCCCCCGGCGCGGAAGGCGAACTGCTGATCGGCGGCCCCGGCGTCGCCCAGGGCTATCTGCGCCGTCCGGAGCTGACGGCGGAGAAGTTCATCGCCAATCCCTTCGCCACGGACAAAAAGCCGGTCGACCCGGTGCTGTACCGCTCCGGCGACGCCGTCAGCCTCGACGCCACAGGCAACATCGTTTTCCACGGCCGCATCGACGACCAGGTCAAGATCCGCGGTTTTCGCGTCGAGCTGGGCGAGATCGAAGCGGCGCTTGCCGATTTCCCCAACGTCGCCCAGGCCGCCGTGGTGGTGCGCCAGGATGAGGGCGTCGACCGGCTGGTCGCCTTCCTCGTCGCCCAGCCGGGCCAGAGCATCGACCGCATGGCCCTGCGCGCTGGCCTGCGTGAGCGCCTGCCGTCCTACATGTGCCCGTCGCATTTCGAGCTGGCGACGACCCTGCCCCGCCTCACCTCCGGCAAGATCGACCGCAAAACGCTGAAGGGGGTTGCGCTCACCGCCCGCGAAGCGGCTGAGGACGAAGCGCCGCAGAGCGACGCCGAGGCGGTGCTGCTGGCGGCGGCGAAGCATGTCTTCCCCGGCCAGGCCATCCCGTTCGACGCCGACTTCTTCCTCGATCTCGGCGGCCATTCGCTGTTGGCGGCCCGCTTCGTCTCGGAGGTGCGCCGGCATCCGGCCTACGCCACCTTGACCATGCAGGACGTCTACGCCGCCCGCACCCTGCGCGCCATGGCGGCGCTGGTGGAGGCCAATGGCGGCGGCGAAGCCCTGGACCTGTCGTTTGAGCCGCCGCCGCTGCTGCGACGCTTCTGGTGCGGCCTTGCCCAAGCTGTCGCCTTGCCGCTGATTCTCGGCGTGGTGACCATCCAGTGGCTTGGCCTGTTTCTGGCCTCCATCGCCCTGCTGCGCGAGGACGCCTCGATCTGGGCCGAAATGGCGGCGCTGTTCACCGTCTATGTCGCGCTCAACATCGGCGCCAAGCTGCTGATCGCCGGCCTGAAATGGGCGGTGCTCGGCCGCACGAAACCCGGCCGCTATCCGCTGTGGGGCGTCTATTACTTCCGCGTCTGGTTCGTGCAGCGCATGATCCAGGCCACGTCGCTGAAGTTCCTGCAAAACTCGCCGCTGATGCGCGTCTATCTGCGCATGCTGGGCGCGAAAATCGGCCGCGACGCCATCATCGGCGATTTCGAGGCTGGCGCCATCGACCTGATCACCATCGGCGACGGCGCCTCCACGGGCGCCAAGAACCGCTTCGCCAACGTCCAGGTGGTGGGCAATGAACTGGTTATCGGCGCGATCGACATCGGCGCCGACGCCTATACCGGCAACACCTGCTCGTTCGGCCCCAACAGCCGCGTCGGCCGCGGCGCCGAACTCGCCGACCTGACCGCGATCCCGGAGAACGGCGTCGTCGGCGACGGCGAGAAATGGGAGGGCTCCCCCGCCCGCAAGACCGGCATGGTCGATCTCGCCGCCCTGCCGCCCCAGGCGGAAGCTGGCCCGGCCCGCCGTGCCGCGCAGGGGGCGGTCTATGGCGTCGGTTATATCGTCATGCTGATGCTTGGCCTGCTGCCGATCTTCCCGGCCTTCTACATTCTCTACAACCTTGACCGGCTGTTCAGCGGCGTGAACGACCATGAAGTGTCCTGGTCGATGCTGCCGCTGCTCACCATCCCGACGGCGCTGGCGCTGATCCTCGTTTCCATGGCGGTGATCATCGTCTGCCGCTGGGTCATCCTGCCGCGCGTCCGCCCTGGCGTTTATTCGATCCACTCCTGGACTTATGTGCGCAAATGGCTGATGGGCCTCGCCACCGAGGTGACGCTGGAGACGCTGAACTCGCTCTACGCCACGCTGTTCATGCGCATCTGGTATCGCCTGATGGGCGCGAAGATCGGCAAGGGCTCGGAGATTTCCACCAACCTCGCCGGCCGCTACGACCTGGTCGACATCGGCGCCGGCAACTTCCTTGGCGACGAGGTGATCTTCGGCGACGAGGAGATCCGCCGCGGCTACATGGAGCTGCGCACGGTGAAGACCGGCGACCGGGTGTTCCTCGGCAATGACGCCATCGTCCCCGGCGGCTCGGTGATCGAAGACGGCGCGCTGCTCGGCATCAAGTCGCGCATGCCGGAAGACCTGCATATCGGCGAGAACGAGACCTGGTTCGGCAGCCCGGCCATCAGGCTGCCGGTGCGGCAGAAGTTCGACGTGGCGGCCAACTTCACCTACCAGCCGCCGAAGCTGAAGCTGCTGGGGCGCGGCCTGTTCGAGGCGTTCCACACCTCGCTGCCCACCGCCCTGTTCATCACCTGCGGCTACATGACCGCCGACGTCATCGCCAACCCGATCGGCCGTGGCGACTGGCTGACCGCCACCGGCGTCTTCCTCGCCGCCGGCGTGGTTATCGCCCTGGCGCTGGTGGCCTTCGCCGCCATCGTCAAATGGCTGATGATGGGCGCCTACAAACCCACCGCCCATCCCATGTGGTCGTGGTGGGCCATGCGCACCGAGGCCGTCGCGGTGATCTATGGCGGCCTCGTTGGCAAGGCGTCGCTGGAGTTCTTCCGCGGCACGCCCTTCCTGCCCTGGCTGCTGCGCCTGTATGGAACGAAGATCGGCAAGGGCGTGTGGATGGACTGGACCGACCTGACCGAGTTCGACTGCGTCAAAATTGGCGACTACTGCGCCATCAACATGACCTCGACCCTGCAAACCCACCTGTATGAGGACCGGGTGATGAAGGTGGGCCGGGTGGAGCTCGGCAAGGGCGTCACGGTCGGCGCCGGCTCCACGGTGCTCTACGACACCCATGTCGGCGACTTCGCCCGCATCGGCCAGACCACGGTGGTGATGAAGGGCGAGAGCCTCCCGGCGCATTCCGAATGGGCTGGCGCCCCGGCCCAGCCGGTGCGCCGCCCCCAGGGCGACGCAGCCGCCCGGACGAAGGGCGCCGCCCTGCGCATCGCGGCCTGAGCGAAGCGCGCGGACAACGCAGGGGGCCGGCGGCAACGCCGGCCCTTTTGCATGCGCCGCTGCTCCCGGCGCCGGAAAATGTGGAGCGCGGTTTGACCGGACGCGACGCCAGCCCTATGCAGACGGCAGAGGAAGTCCATGTCGCACAACTCATTCGGCCACCTGTTCCGCGTCACCACCTTTGGCGAAAGCCACGGCCCGGCCATTGGCTGCGTGGTCGACGGCTGCCCTCCAGGCCTTCCGCTGACGGAAGCCGACATCCAGCATGACCTCGACCGGCGCAAACCCGGCCAGTCGCGCTTCACCACCCAGCGCCGCGAGGCCGATGAGGTCAAAATCCTCTCCGGCGTGTTCCCCCACCCGGAAAGCGGCGAGCAGATCACGACGGGTACGTCCATCGGCCTGCTGATCGAGAACACCGACCAGCGCTCGAAGGACTACGGCGACATCAAGGACAAGTACCGTCCCGGCCACGCCGACTTCGCCTATGACGTGAAATATGGCGTGCGCGACTATCGCGGCGGCGGCCGCTCGTCGGCGCGCGAAACCGCCATGCGCGTCGCCGCCGGCGCCATCGCCCGCAAGGTGGTCCCGGGCCTCGTGGTGCGCGGCGCTGTCGTGCAGATTGGTCCGCACAGGATCAACCGCGCCAACTGGGACTGGTCGATCATCAACGATAACCCGTTCTTCTGCCCCGACGCGGCCATGGTCGACGTGTTCGCCGCCTATCTGGACGGCGTCCGCAAGAGCGGCTCCTCCATCGGCGCGGTTATCGAGGTGGTGGCGGAGGGCGTTCCGGCAGGCCTTGGCGCGCCGGTCTACGGCAAGCTCGACACGGACATCGCCGCCAATCTGATGAGCATCAACGCGGTGAAGGGCGTCGAGATCGGCGACGGCTTCGCCGCTGCGGAGCTGACCGGCGAGCAGAACGCCGACGAACTGCGCATGGGTAACGACGGGCGGCCGCTGTTCCTGTCCAATCACGCCGGCGGCGTTGTCGGCGGCATTTCCACCGGCCAGGCGGTCATCGCCCGGTTCGCGGTGAAGCCGACCTCGTCGATCCTGACGCCGCGGCAGACCATTGACCGCGCCGGCCACGAAGCCGACATTCTGACCAGGGGGCGCCACGACCCCTGCGTCGGCCTGCGCGCCGTGCCGGTGGGCGAGGCCATGGTCGCCTGCGCCATCGCCGATCACTACCTGCGCGATCGCGCCCAGACCGGCGGCGTCCGCCACTGGCCGGGCGCCTGAAGCATTTTCGGGAAAGGTGCGGTCCATTTTTCCCGGGGAGAGTGCGTTTGATCAAAGCGGCGGAGCAATATCCGGTTCAGTGTGAACGGATGTCGCGCTGGCGCGGCGCCGACAAGACCGCCCCATGAAAACGTCCGGACGGAAACCTCATGTCGAACAACGTCAACGAAGCCATCGAAGCCATCGCCCGCGGCGAAATCATCATCGTCACCGATGACGACGACCGCGAGAACGAGGGCGATCTGATCTGCGCCGCCTCCTTGTGCACCACGGAGAAGATGGCGTTCATCATCCGCAATACCTGCGGCATCGTCTGCGCGCCGACATCGCGCGAGGAAGCCCAGCGGTTGCGGCTTGATCCGATGGTGGCCGCCAATGACGCGCCGCTCGGCACCGCCTTCACCGTCACCGTCGACGTGCGCCACGGCCTCACCACCGGCATTTCCGCCGAGCAGCGCGCCAACACCGTGCGCGCCCTGGCCAATGGCAACATGGGGCCGGACGATTTTGTCCGCCCGGGCCACGTTTTCCCGCTGATTGCCCGCGACGGCGGCGTGCTGATGCGCTCCGGCCATACGGAAGCGGCGGTGGACCTGTGCCGCCTCGCCGGCCTGCCGCCGGTCGGGGTGATCTGCGAACTGGCCAATGATGACGGCACGGTGATGAAGGGCGAGCAGATCGACGCCTTCGCCGCCACGCACAATCTCAAGCGCATTTCGGTGGCCGATCTGATCGCCTTCCGCCGCTCCCGCGAAAAGCTGGTGGAGCGCGTGGGAACGTTTCCGGTGCATACCCGATACGGCGACCTCACCGGCTACGCTTACGAAACCAATCTCGACACCGTGCAGCACTTCGCCTTCGTCATGGGCCCCATCGGCAATGGCGAGGCTGTGCCGGCCCGCCTTCACCGCGCCGACGTGGTGGCTGACCTGTTCGGCCCTTCCGCCGTCGATCAGGCCCTGGCCAGGTTTGCCCGCGACGGCCGCGGCGTGCTGATCTATCTGCGCGATGGCTCCGCCGGCGTGCCCCTGCACCGCCAGGACGAGGGCAAGCACCCGGTCAGCGCCGAGGAAAGCCGTGTGCGCGAATGGCGCGAGATTGGCCTCGGCGCGCAAATCCTGCGTGATCTCGGCGTCTCCTCCATTGTCAACCTGTCCTCGACGCCCCGCGCCTTCGTCGGCCTCGCCGGCTTCGGCATCGAAATCGTCCGCACCGAACCGGTTGAAGGCTGACGCCTGGCCTGCGGAACGAAAGCACGCCCCGGCGGTTTTCTGACTGAAGAGGCCTGAAGGCGCCCTTGCGCTTCAGGCCATTTTGTCAGAAGGCGGACGCGATGAACCATTGCGTCCCGAACCGGGGGATGAATGGCCAGATCAGCGTCAGCCCGATCGGGCAAAAAAACGGCGGCCGGAAAATCCGCAAAACCCAAGAAATCCGCCGCCGGCAAGGGCCGGAAGCAGGCGAAAGGCGACGATGCGCCGTCGCCCGCCGGTGTCGCCGTCCACGGCGCCCAATCCCTGTCATCCGTTCTGGTTGACAGCTACAACCTGGAAATCCGCGACAGGGAAGGCTTTGTCGGCGATCGCGCCAGCGGCCGGGCGTTTCGCGCCACGCTTGATGAAATCCGCAAGGCGCTGCGCCAGAACGACCGCGACGGCGACCCCCTCGGCGACAACCCCAGCGCCGACATCAGCAAATCCACCCTCGACCGGCTTCTCACCAAAGGCGATCTGGAAGCGGCGGGCGTCGTGCTCGGCGCCATCGAGCACTTTGCCGGGGAGCTGGCCCATGTGGCGCGGCGCTTTCTCAATGACACAGCCTGGAAGGGCACGGAGCGCATCGTCGTCGGCGGCGGGCTGAAACAGAGCCGCGTCGGCGAACTGGCCGTGGGCCGGGCGATGGTGCTGCTGAAAAGCCAAGGCGTCGACATCGACATGGAGATGATCCGCCACCACCCGGACGAAGCCGGGCTGATTGGTTGCGCCCATCTGGCCCCGGCGTGGGTTTATGAAGGCCACGACGCCATTCTGGCCGTGGACGTGGGCGGCTCGAACATCCGCTGCGGCGTCATCGACGTGAACCTGAAGAAGAAAAAGGACCTGTCGAAGGCCCGGGTCTGGAAATCCACCCTCTGGCGCCATCGCGACGATGACCCCAAACGCGATGAGGCGGTGAGGCGGCTCACCGACATGCTGGCGGAGCTGATCGCCATGGCCGACAGCAACGGCCGCCGCCTGTGCCCGCTGATCGGCGTTGGCGTTCCAGGCGTCATCGGCCCGGACGGCGCCATCACCCGGGGCGGCCAGAACCTGCCGGGCAATTGGGAAAGTTCACGCTTCAACCTGGCCCACTGCCTGCGCGAGGCAATCCCGGAGATCGGCGGCCATGAAACGGCGGTGGTGATGCACAACGATGCGGTCGTGCAGGGCCTGAGCCAGACGCCCTTCATGCAGGACGTAACCCACTGGGGCGTGCTGACCATCGGCACCGGCCTCGGCAATGCTCGCTACACCAACCGCGCCAGGCTGGAGGACGGGGAAGGATAGTCTTACGACTTCCCCAGGCCGGCGACGATGGCCGCGACCATCTGATCGCCGGGACGCGGGCTTTCCGAGAGGCCCGCGACGACGCCAGCCTGATCGTCCGCGCTGCGGTTCTGGCTCATCTTTGATTTGGCGTCGACGCGGGTAATGCGCAGCCGCACGCCGACGACGCCGCGCAATTGCGCCGCCACGAAGGGCTCCGGCGCATCGCTCACCCGCCACGTCTCCATTCCCGCTTCAGCCCGCTCCGCCTCGTGCAGGTCGGTCAGCCGCGTCACCGCCGCGCGCAACCCGTCCGGGTCGTCGAAAAACGTCGCCTCGCCATGCACATGCACTGCCTGGTAATTCCAGGTGGGGACCACCTTGCCGGTTTCCTGCTTCGAGGGATACCAGGACGGCGTCACATAGGCGTCGGGGCCGGTGAAAATCGCCAGCGCCTCGCCAACCGGCGGGCGCTTCCACTGGTCGTTGGCGCGCGACAGGTGGCCAAGCAGCGTCGCCTCCCCGCCCTCCGGCGCATCCAGAATCATCGGCAGCGGCGTCGCCTCAAGCCCCTCCGCCGTCGCCGTCACCAGCGTGCACAGGCGCGTCGCGCGGATGAACTGGCGCCACCAGGCGGGATCGTCCTGACGGAAAGCTGGCGGCGTGTACATGGTGGCTCCTGCCGGCGATCAGCCCGCCATCAGCGCTTCCACATGCGCGGCTGTCGAACGCTGTAGCGCGTCCAGATCATAGCCGCCTTCCAGAACCGAGACCACGCGGCGCCTGCTGCGCCTGTCCGCCAGATCGAGCAGGCGGCGCGTCGCCCAGGCGAAATCATTCTCGGTGAGGTTGATATTGGCCAGCGGATCGCGCCAGTGGGCGTCAAAGCCGGCCGAGATAATCACCAGTTCGGGCTTGAACGAGTCGACGCGCGGCAGCACCATCAGGTCGAAAATCTCGCGATAGGTGCGGCCATTGGTGCCCGGCGTCAGCGGAATATTGACGATATTGCCGTGCTCGCCGCGCTCGCCCATGTCGCCGGTGTGGGGGAACAGCGGCGCCTCATGCGTTGAGCAATAAAGTACGGTGGGATCATTCCAAAAGATGTTCTGGGTGCCGTTGCCGTGGTGCACGTCCCAGTCGATGATGGCGACCCGCTCCAGCCCATGCGCCTCGATGGCGTGCCGGGCGGCGATGGCGGCGTTGTTGAAGAAGCAGAACCCCATCGCCCGGTCACGCTCGGCGTGATGGCCTGGCGGGCGCGTGGCGACGAAAGCATTGGTCACCTGCCCGCCCAGAACCTCGTCCACGGCCCTGACGGCGCCGCCGACGCCGCGCAGCGCCGCCTCCCAGGTGCCCATGCTCATGGTGGTGTCGCCATCGACCTCGACCAGACGGCTGTCGGTGGGGGCAAGCGCGCGCAACTGCTCCACATATTGCCGCCCATGGCAGCGCAGGACGTCCGCCTCCGTGCCCAACGGCGCCTGCTCCCGCGCCAGCAGGGCGAATTTCTCGTCTTCCAGGGCCCGTTCGACGGCGCGCAGGCGGTCGGGACATTCAGGATGGCCGGGAAATGTCTCATGCAGGAGACTGGCGGGATGCGACAGAAAAAGCGTCGTCAATGGAAGGCCCTGTTAAACCATATGTGAAGCGCCAGTCTTGCAAGCCGGCGCTGGCTTGTCCATGGCGCAGGCCAGGGAAGGCATGCTCTCATTTGGTTGAGGTTGCCGATGATTGTACGCAGACCGCCGGTCGGATAACGCTGGTGACGCTGATTTTGAATGACGATTCGCCGGCCCGCCGGCGCCGCCGGCTCAGGGACTGGGAATGCCGTATCTTTCGAGGGTCGTTGTCGCCGTCGCGACCACTGTTTTGCTCGCCGGCTGCTATACGACGACGCCGGACCCGCAGGTTTCCAGCCGCGACGCCGAATGGCTGGCCCAGGTTCCCAAAGCCGAACAGGACCCGATCTACGCCCGCTACCTGATGAAGGACGACACCGGCGAGAAGCCGGGAACCATCATCGTCGACACCAGGGCCCGCCAGCTTTATTACGTGCTGCCCGGCGGCAAGATGATGCGCTACGGCGTCGCCGTCGGCAACGAAGCCTTTGGCTGGACAGGAACCGCCATGGTGCAGCGCAAGGCCGAGTGGCCGGACTGGCATCCCCCGGCGGAGATGAAACAGCGCTGGCCGCATGTGCGCGACACGAAGGGCGGCCCTGGCAATCCGCTGGGCGCGCGGGCGCTGTACCTTTACCAGAACGGCAGGGACACCCTGTACCGCATCCACGGCACCAATGAGCCGGAGAAGATCGGCCGCGCCGAATCGTCCGGCTGCATCCGCATGCGCAATATCGACGTCATCGACCTCTATAACCGCGTGCAGACCGGCGCGAAGGTGATCGTCAGATAAAGCGATTTTTGACGAAACGCCGCCGCCTTTGCCAAAAGGCGCCCAAGGGCAGCGCCGTCATCCTAGGGTTCCACACACCGCATCGCCAGCCGTTCCACGCGCTCGTCCACGCCCGCCCGGACCGCCGAACGCGGCAGCGAAGCGGCGGCGTCACCGCCAACGGACGACGCGGAGCCCGACCGCCTCACCCGACCCCCGGCATTGTGGACATGCGCTCCGGCGCCGGCCGGCAATCCGGAGATGCCTTCCAGTCCAAACTCTCGCCGCAACGCCTCATTGCCGGCCCGCAGGGCCTCGTTTACACCCGCCAGTTGATCAGCATTCAGCGCCGGCATGAAACCGGCAGACCGCGCGCCTGTTCTCACGGCGGCGGCGTCGGAAAAGCGCCGGCTGATGTCCAGGAATGCCACCTCATCGGGATCAAACAGCAGCGGTTCTACCTCTGGCGGGACGCCCGGTATCCCGCGCCAATCTATCTCCACCGTCTCCGCGCGACGCTGGCGCTCTGGCATGGAATGGGCGACCGGCCTGGCCAGGCTGGAGTCACGGAGTGGCGCTACGGACGTCGGAGGCTTCAGCGCCGTCGGGGTCCGCGCCGGCAATGGTTTTATCCCCCCGCCGGACTTGGGGCGGGGACGCGCTGTTGGCGTCTCATGACTGTTGCCGGCCATGCTCCAGAACATGAATCCAAACAGGCCGAGCGGCACGAAACTCGATTGTTGCTGATCCTGATCTTCGTCATCGCTGGAACTTCCCATCGCACGCTCCTTTCTTTCAGGGCGATAATGACAGCTTGGGCAGGCCCGGCGGCAAACGGCGCAAGCCGGGTGGCCTGAATATCTGTCAGGGGCTCGCCAGAGAAGCGTGAAGCAGCGCCGCGCCAGGGCGTTGTGACCAACGCGCCAGGGGCGCGGACCGCACGTCCGTTGTAACAGCATGGACGCCCTGCACCTCATGCGCGGGGCCAATGAGCCGGTGGAGATCGGCTGCGCCGGGGCTGGCAGGCTGCGTCCGCAACAGCGATGTTTTCAGCCATATGGCCGTGTGCAACCGGCGAAGGTAATCGGCAGGCAAGCGTGACGCCGGCTCTACCCGCGAGCAAGGTCCTGCGCCCGGCCGCGCCCCAGCGTCCAGGCGACTGATCATAAACTTGTTGACATAGCCTCAAAAACAGCTGACAGCCGCCGGCGTTCACGTTCTGTCGCGACGGAGCCCACAGAGTCAACCCTATGCAGGATCGGCGTTTCATCGCGCACGGCGCCCAGGCGGTCCGCTGCAGGGCAGGCCGCGCGCGGCATGTCGGTTAACGCGCCTTCCTGGCTGGCCGACCGCCAGGGAGCCATGCTTCCGCCCACGTCGCCGACGCTGCCCCCATATCCTGCAGGGCCCATGTCTCCTGCAGGACCCATGACGTCCCAGGGCGCCCGGTCGCCTTCCCGCCCAAGACTCGCCACTCCATCGCCGCCGTTCTGCATTGCATCCAGCAGACCCGCTTGCCGTGCGGGCGGAGGAACGCTGGTCGCCGACGCAGGCGCGCGACGCCAGAATGCAGCGGGCCGCCAGCGCGAAAACAGATCTCGCACAGGTTTCGTCGTGTATTCCAGCAATGCCTCCTGGATATCACCGAGAGCGGGACCTTTCCGGCGCACTTCCAGGGAAGTGGGTGGGGCAAGTGGCAATGACTTCAGCTCCCCGCCGGGCCTGGGGCGGGGACGCGCTGTTGGCTCCGCCCCATGACTGCTGCCGGCCATGCTCCAGAACATGAAGCCAAACAGGGCAAGCGGTCCGAAATTCGACGGTTGCTGATCCTGATCCTGATCCTCGTCGTCGTTGGAACTTCCCATCGCAGGCTCCTTTCTTTCGGAGCGACAATGACAGACCAGGCCGGTCCCCGGCAGCCGCGGGCGCAGGCCGGTTGACCTGGCCTTCCAGCCGCCAGGCGCTGCTTCATTCAACAGCGCACTTGAAGAGATGGCGCGAAAGCAGAGGCCAGCTGCACATGTCCGTTCCTGAACATTTCCTGGAAACCCGATCACGAAACGCCCTGTGCGGCTGCCTGACGCGCTTTGGCGCGCCATTTCAGCCTGCCTTCGAGAAAGCGCCTGGCGCTTTTCTCAAAGGCGCCTCACCCGCGCGGCAGCGCCTGGGTGAAGCGCACCGTCTCGCCCTGGGACGGCGTGGTCAGTTCGCCTTCCCACATCACCACGTGCCCGCGCACCACCGCGCCCACCGGCCAGCCGGTGACGGAGACGCCGTCATAGGGCGTCCAGGCGCAGCGCGAGGCAATCCAGCTGTTGCGGATGGTTTCCGTGCGCTTCAGATCGACCACGGTGAAATCCGCGTCATAGCCGACGGCGATGCGCCCCTTGCGGGCGATGCCGAACAGCCGGGCCGGGCCGGCGCTGGTCATGTCGACGAAGCGCGCCAGGGTCATGCGCCCCTCGGCCACATGGTTGAGCATGGTGGGAACCAGCGTCTGCACCCCGGTCATGCCGGAGGGCGAATCCGGATAGGCTTTCGCCTTCTCTTCCAGTGTGTGGGGGGCGTGGTCGGAGCCGAGAATGTCGGCGACGCCCTGGGTCACGCCCTCCCAGATGCCGGCGCGGTGAGCGGCGTCGCGCACCGGCGGGTTCATCTGCACCAGGGTTCCCAGCCTGTCGTAAGCCTCCGGTCCGGCCAGCGTCAGGTGATGCGGCGTCACCTCGCACGAGGCCACGTCCTTGCAACCGGCGAGAAACCGCATCTCATCGGCGGTCGAAATGTGCAGCACGTGGATCGCCGCGCCCTCGTTGCGGGCGATGCGCACCAGCCGCTCGGTGCAGCGCAGCGCCACTTCGGCCGAACGCCACACCGGATGGCTCGACGGATCGCCGGGGACGCGCAGGTCCTTGCGCTCCCGCAACATCATCTCGTCTTCGGAGTGGAAAGCGGCGCGGCGGCGCGTCTGACGCAGGATGCGGCCAACCCCCTCGTCGTCCTCCACCAGCAGATCGCCGGTGGACGAACCCATGAACACCTTGATGCCGGCGGCGCCAGGCAGACGCTCCAGTTCAGGAATCTCGGCGGCGTTGTCATGGGTGCCGCCAACCCAGAAGGCGAAATCGCAGTGCATGCGGTGATGGCCGCGCCGCACCTTGTCGGCCAGCGCCTCCGCCGTCACTGTCTGCGGGTTGGTGTTCGGCATTTCGAACACCGCCGTGACGCCGCCCATGACGGCGGCGCGGGAGCCGGTTTCCAGATCTTCCTTGTGATCGAGCCCCGGCTCGCGAAAATGCACCTGGGTGTCGATAACCCCCGGCAGAACGGTGAGGCCGCGGCAATCAATGACGCGCCCGGCCTTCGACGGATCGACCGCGCCGATATGCACGATGCGGCCATCGCGCACCGCGACGTCGCGCACGCCCTCGCCATCCTGGTTGACGACATTGCCGCCCGCGAGAACGAGATCGTAAATATCGGCCATCAGCCTGTTCTCCTGCCTGCGCCCCGTCCGCCCACTTTTCAAACCACACCATTCCGGCATGTTGGAACCGGCGCAAGGTGGGATTATGTCAGCCAGCACAGGCGCGCAAGCGCCGCGCGTTTACCCAGGGCAAAATCCGTTCAGGTTGAGCCGGATTTTCGCTATATCACTTTGAATTCATGCGTTTTACCAACGGGAAGCGTCGCCTGCTTCTCTGGAAAACGCGCCAGGAGAACGCCGATGCCGGTCGCACATCTGTCAGATCGCGGAGTCGTTTCCGTCACAGGCGCCGACGCCGCCAGCCTGCTGCAGGGGCTGGTGACCTGCGATATCGACCGCCTGCAACCGGGGGAGGCCAGCCTGGGCGCCCTGCTGACCCCCCAGGGCAAGATCCTGTTCGATTTTCTCATCGTGCATGCCCCGGCGGGAACCCTGCCCGGCCTGGAAAACGGCGGCTTCCTGCTCGATGTCGCCGCCGCCAGCGCCGCCGATCTCGCCAAACGGCTGAACTTCTACAAGCTGCGCGCGAAAGTGGTTGTCAGCAACCACGGCGATGATTTCGCCGTCGCCGTCCGCTGGAATGACGAGGGGCCACAGCTTCCGGGCCTGGTCTGGGTTGATCCCCGCCTCGGCGCCCTCGGCCAGCGCGCCGTCGCGCCGGCGGCGGCCGTCGCCGGCACAGCGGACGCCGACGCGAATGCCGCCCATATGGCTGCCTGGCGCGCCCACCGCATCGCTTTGGCCGTGCCCGAAGGCGGGGCGGATTATGCTTTCGGCGACGTGTTCCCCCATGAAGCGGACCTCGACCAGCTCGGCGCCGTCGCTTTCGACAAGGGCTGCTATATCGGTCAGGAGGTGGTGTCGCGCATGCACCATCGCGGCACGGCGCGCACCCGCATGGTTGCCGCCCGCCTTGAAGCAGACGCCATCGCCAGCCAGGGCGACGACATCATGGCCGGCGAAAAACGCCTTGGCGACATCCGCGCCCGCGCCGGGGCGCACGCCATCGCCATGGTGCGGCTCGATCGTTACGCCGACGCGCTCGCCAACAATGTAACGCCGACGGTTGGCGGCGCCCCCGTGACCCTGACGCGGCCAGTCTGGGCGACCTTCGACATGGCGGGGAACTGAACAGCAACGTCACCGTTGGCCTTGCATTTGTTCCTTATATGTTCTTCAATGCGCCCACAGATTGTGGCGCGGGGGGAGCGGATCATGGCGGAAACTGGCGGAGCCCTCAGCGGCAATGATCTGATCATCCACGGCGATGGCCGCGCCCGTTGCTGGTGGCCGGGAACCGATCCGCTCTACGTGGCGTATCACGATGAGGAATGGGGCGTGCCGGAGCATGATGACCGCGCCCTGTTCGAGAAGCTGATTCTCGATGGCTTCCAGGCTGGCCTGTCGTGGATCACCATCCTGCGCAAGCGCGACGGCTTCCGCCGGGCCTTCGCCGGTTTCGAACCGGAGGCCATCGCCCACTTTGGCGACGACGACGTCACCCGGCTGATGAACGACGCGGACATCGTGCGTAACCGGGCCAAGATCGTCGGGACCATCGCCAGCGCCCGTGTCTGGCTCGATATCCAGGAAAAGCAGGGGTTCTCCCGTTTTCTCTGGGATTTTGTCGACGGCGCTCCGGTGCAGAACCGCCTGCGCTCCCGCGCCGACGCGCCCACCGAAAGCGAAGCCTCGCGGCGCATGTCGAAGGAACTGAAGGCGCGCGGCTTCAAGTTTTGCGGCCCCACCATCACCTATGCCTTCATGCAGGCGGTGGGCATGGTCAACGACCATCTGGTCGACTGCTACCGCCATGGCGCATGCGCCGCCTGCACCAGTCACGCCAACCCGGCGCCCCTGCGCTGCGATGACGGAGCCGCCGCCGGATAGGGCGTTTCCGGGAGCAGCAGGGGCGGCGCTGGGCGTCATGACCGTCGCCAGCGCTGGTTCAGCAAATTTGTCCAGGAAAAGCTGTTCAGGAACACTGCCCTTGACGCGCAAAGACACCAAGGCTCCGCCCCGCGCCTGGCAACGCATGCTGTCGGGACGCCGGCTCGATCTGCTCGATCCCTCGCCGCTGGATATTGAGATCGCCGACATCGCCCATGGCCTGGCCCGGGTGGCGCGCTGGAACGGCCAGACCCTGGGGCCGGCGATTTTTTCGGTCGCCCAGCACTGCGTCTTCGTCGAGGCCATCGCCGCCGACCTGCACCCACACCTGTCGCGCAAGGGCCGGCTGACGGTGCTGCTGCACGACGCGCCGGAATACGTTATCGGCGACATGATCTCACCGTTCAAGGCGGTGCTCGGCGACGACTACGGCCGGGTCGAACTGCGGCTTCAGGAGGCGGTGCATCGTCGCTTCGGCCTGCCAGCGCGGACCGCGCCGCTGATCCATCGCATCGTCAAGCAGGCCGACCGTCAGTCCGCCTGGCATGAAGCGGTCCGGCTGGCAGGCTTCGACGCGGAGGAGGCCAGCGCCCTGTTCGGCCCGCCACTGCCCCTGTCCTTCGCCATCGACGATTTCCTCGCGCCCTGGAGCGCCGACGACGCCAGCCAGCGCTTCCTGCAACGCTTCGCCTGTCTGTGCGAGGCCGAGGTCCAGGCCGAAATCCACGACGCCAGCCAACAGGACAGAGCCCGCGCCACCCCATGAAGGCGCATCATGAAAGCGCATGCAGTCAATGAGATAGCTGGATATCCCGATTCATTTCCCAGGACGCCGTCCCGGCCCACCCGGCTTCCCTGACGAATTTCAACGTTTTCCCCGGTTGCAACCGGGCCATGGGCGACAGAGCCTGAACGACGTTTTCCCGTCGCCGTCAATGACCTGGCGGCGAACAGCGATTCTGAATCAGAACGTGAGGAATTGCGCGCAAACGGGCCGCGCCGGATCCGGCGCGGCGTTCCATCGCTCCGGAGAATCTGGGCCGGAATGAGTTAAGATATCGCCAATACGCCCCGGCCTGGCGACTTGCCCCCCGTATGTTGCTGGGCGCGGTCCCTGACCATTTTGTGAGCGGCCGGCGCCGGTGAGGCGCGAGGCGGCGAGGCCGGGCAAGAGGAACCCGCAAAAGTCCAGCACGACCAACGTCATATCCCCTCCTGCTGAATCAGGTTTTCCGCCGGATCGCCGCCAACGCCCGCCGCCGTCACGGACCTGGCAAAAAGCGGACCTCCGGTCAGATTTCACAATTCCGGTCATTTGCGGCTAAGAAATCAGCCAAACCGGGCGATGATCGCGAAGGGAGACAACCTTGGACAGCGAACTGACACTTCTCGTCCTGCTCGTGCTGTCCATCCCGGTCATCGCCATTGTCGCCCTGTTTCTGAGCGTCGGCGCCCGCAACCGCGCCTCCCTGCTGGAGGCCCGGGTGATGCGGCTGGAGCAGACCATCGCCCAGCTCAGAACTGCGTCCGAAACCACCGCAACCCGGGCGACCCCACAACAGGCGCCCACCGCCCCGCCCGCTGAAGCATCTCCCGCTCCAGCCGCCGCCAGTCCTCCGAAACCGGCCATGGACCCGGGCGCCGCCGCGCCTCCCTCCGCGCCGCCAAAGCCCGCGACAACAGCCCATGGCCAGGGCTCCACCCCCGCACCCCCTGCATCGCGCAAAGCAAAAGCCGACGGTCGCAGCCTCGAAGAAAAGCTGGGCGCGCGCTGGAGCGTCTGGGTCGGCGCCCTGGCCCTGGCCATTGGCGGCCTGATGCTGGTTCGCTTCAGCATCGAGGAAGGTTATTTCGGCCCTGCCGCGCGCGTGCTGCTTGGGCTGGCGCTTGGTCTTGGGCTGACCGGCGCCGGCGAATGGCTGCGGCGCCGCGACCTGCGCGCCGGCCGGGCGGCGGCCGTCGCCGATCACCCCTTCGCCGCGCCCGGCGCCCCCGCCGCCCTCACCGCCGCCGGCGCCGCGACCATCTTCGGCTCGGTTTACGCGGCTTATGCGCTCTACGCCTTTATCGGTCCGGCGCTGGCCTTCGTCGTTCTCGGCGTCGTCGCGGTGTTGGCCATGTTCAGCGCGGCGCTGCAAGGCCCGGCGCTGGCCGCGCTTGGTCTGCCGGCCGCGCTCGCCGCGCCCCTGCTGGTTGCGTCGAACCAGCCCAACTACTGGGCGCTGACGCTTTATCTTGCCGCCGTGGTCGGCGCCGCTTACGCGCTCGCCCGCATCCGGCGCTGGCGCTGGCTGGCTGGCGCCGCCGCCGTCGGCGCATGGTTGTGGGGACTGGCGCTGGTTTCCGCCGGCCATGACGCGCCGCTCGCCGTCAATGCGCACATCATTATCCAGTTGTTGCTGGCAGCCGCCGTGCTGGCGGCGGAGCCCCACTGGCGCACGCCGGACGCGCAGGCGCGGCCAGACTGGTTCGCCCTCATGGCGCTCACCGCGTTCACGGTGCTCGGCTTCGCCGCATCCGACCTGCCGCTGACGCCGGCGGCGCGCATGCTCGCTGGCGGCGCCATGGCGGGGCTGCTGTTCGCCGCGGGCTGGCGCATCGCCGCCGTGGCGCCGGCCACGGTGCTGGCCGGCGCCATCACCGCCGGCGCCCTGTGGAACTGGCGCGTCGTCGCGCTGGCCATGCAGGAGCCGCAAACCCTCGCCCCTGGCGGCGTCGGCGCCCATCCGATGCCGGAGAACCTCGCGGTCTATCTCGCCTTCGCCCTCATCGCCGGCTTCGCCATCGCCGCCGGCGCCCTGCGCCGTCTGCTGGCCGGGCGCGAACTGCCCCTGTTCGCCGCCGCCAGCCACGCCGCCGCCGCGACGCTGACGCCGCTTGGCGTCATGACCGTGGTGTGGATGAAGATCGCCGGTTTTGCCGTCAGCATTCCCTTCGCCATCGTCGCCGCCGTGCTGGCGCTGGCCGGCGTGGCGCTGACGGCGCGGCTGCGCGCCGGGCCGGAAAGTGCGTCGCCCAACCGCCAGCTTGCCGTCGGCGCCCTTGCCTCCGGGGCTGTCGCCGCCGTGGCCCTCGGCCTCACCTTCGCGCTCGACAAGGGCATGCTGACCGTGGCCTTCGCCCTCGCGGCGGCGGGCGCGGCCTGGGTGGCGGCGCGGCTTGAGCTTCCCGCCCTGCGCTACGCGGTGGGCGCCCTCGGCCTCATCATCCTCGGCCGCCTGGTCTGGAACCCGGCCATCGCCGCCCATGGCGCCATGGGAACGACGCC
The DNA here is from genome assembly GCF_004342915.1 of Camelimonas lactis. Classification (GTDB taxonomy): domain Bacteria; phylum Pseudomonadota; class Alphaproteobacteria; order Rhizobiales; family Beijerinckiaceae; genus Camelimonas; species Camelimonas lactis. The sequence continues at coordinate 523,285 of NZ_SLWL01000001.1, read as the reverse complement.
GGTGTTCAACTGGCTGCTCTGGGGCTATGGCGTCCCGGCCCTCGCCTTCTGGACCGCATCCACGTTGCTGGCGCGCCACCGCCGCGACCGGATCACCGGCCTGTGCGAAAGCCTGGCCATCATCTTCTCGACGCTGCTGGTTCTGTTCGAGATCCGCCACGCCCTCAACGGCGGCGATCCGTTCCGCGTCGCGTCCGGTCACCTCGAAACCGGGCTGCTGGCCAGCAGCTCCCTGCTGTTCTCGCTGGCCCTGTCGCGCATGAACCGGCGAAGGGCCGATCCGGTCTATCGCGTCGCCAGCCTGGCTTTCATGGCCGTTTCGACGGCGCTGATCGTCATGGGCCTGTTCGTGCTCGTCAATCCGCTGTTTACGGGTGAAGTCGTGATTGGCGGCGCCCTGTTCAATTCGCTGATCCCCGCTTACCTCGTCCCGGCGCTCATTGCCGGGGGGCTGGCGACGCTGAACCGCGCATTCTGGCCGCGCTGGCGCACCCTGGCGACCGCCGTGCTCGGCCTCGCCCTGTTCACGGCCTGGGTGATGCTGGCCATCCGCCGTTATTTTCAGGGGCCCGTGCTCTCCATATGGCGGAGCGCCGGCGAGGCGGAATGGTGGTGCTACACCGCCGCGCTGCTGGTCATTGGCGTCGGCCTGCTGGCCTGGGGCCTGGCGCGCCAGCGCCGCCTGGCGCGTCTCGCCTCGGCGCCGTTCATTGTCGCGGCGGTGCTCAAGGCCTTCCTGTTCGACATGGCCAGTCTCGACGGCGTCTGGCGCGCCCTGTCGTTTATCGGGCTTGGCCTGGTGCTGATCGGCATCGCCCGCGCCTACCAGCTGCTGCTCTACCCGCCATCGGCGCGCCAGGCGCGCGACGGGAGTGCGGCCGGAAGCGCCGCCGAAAGTGCGGACGGGGGTGCGGACGGCGACGTTTCCGCGTAAAAGGACCCTCTTTGGAAGGCGCGAAGGAAACAGGCCAGAATGACCGGACCCGAGATGACCAGTCCATCGCCCGGAACGACCGCCGGAAAAAACCCCGGCGACATCGCCGCGCTGCCGTTCGAGGCCGCCATGTCCGAGCTGGAGGCCATTGTGCGCCGGCTGGAGGAAGGGCGCGTCGAACTGGAGGAATCGATCGCCATCTTCGAACGCGGCGAGGCGTTGAAGCGGCATTGCGAAATGCTGCTGCGCAACGCGGAAGCCCGTATCGAGAAAATCGCCCTCGGGCCGGACGGCGCGCCGGCCGGCGTGGTCCCGCTGGATCCGCAGGAATAGGGCGGCAAATCCGCTTCCCAATCCGCGTCCCCCCGCGTGGCGCTGTGTCGCGGGCTTTGACCTGCGGCCCCTGAAGGCTTATGTCCAGCAGGCGCGCGGGCTCTCCCGTTTCCGGAGAATTCGTGGCGCGGCAACCGGTTGAAGGTACGTTACTTTGGCAGTCGAGACCCCGCTCCTCGATCAAGCGCGCATTCCCGCCGACCTGCGGGCGTTTCCTGAAAGCGATCTGCCGCAGATCGCCGCCGAGCTGCGCGCTGAAACCATTGACGCGGTCTCGGTCACCGGCGGCCATCTCGGCGCCGGCCTCGGCGTGGTCGAGCTGACCGTCGCCCTGCACTATGTTTTCAACACGCCGGATGACCGCATCATCTGGGACGTCGGCCACCAGGCCTATCCGCACAAGATCCTGACCGGGCGCCGCGACCGCATCCGCACCCTGCGCCAGGCCAATGGCCTCTCCGGCTTCACCAAACGGGCCGAGAGCGAATACGACCCCTTCGGCGCCGCCCACTCGTCCACCTCGATCTCCGCTGGCCTCGGCATGGCGGTGGCCAGCGAACTGAAGGGCGAGCGGCGCAACGTGGTTTGCGTCATCGGCGACGGCGCCATGTCCGCCGGCATGGCCTATGAGGCCATGAACAACGCCGGCGCGCGCGGCGAGCGGCTGATCGTCATTCTCAACGACAACGACATGTCGATCGCCCCGCCGGTTGGCGCCATGTCAGCCTACCTGGCCCGGCTGGTCTCGGGCGGCGCTTACCGCTCCCTGCGCGAGATCGGCAAGCAGCTGGCCAGCAAACTGCCGCGCTTCTTCTACCGCAACGCCCAGCGCGCCGAGGAATACGCCCGCGGCATGCTCACCGGCGGCACCCTTTTCGAGGAGCTTGGCTTCTTTTACGTCGGCCCGATCGACGGCCACAATCTGGAGCACCTGCTGCCAGTGCTGAAAAACGTGCGCGACGCGGAAAACGGCCCGGTGCTGGTGCACGTGGTGACCCAGAAGGGCAAGGGCTACCCGCCGGCGGAGGCTTCCGCCGACAAATACCACGGCGTCGTCAGCTTCGACGTGGTCACCGGGGCCCAGAGCAAACCCAAGGCCAACGCCCCCGCCTATACCCGGGTGTTCGCCGATGCGCTGATGGCCGAGGCGCGGGCCGACGACCGGGTCGTCGCCGTCACCGCCGCCATGCCCTCCGGCACCGGGCTCGACCTGTTCGGCAAGGAATTTCCCACCCGCACCTTCGATGTCGGCATCGCCGAGCAGCACGCCGTCACCTTCGCCGCCGGCATGGCGACGGAAGGCTACAAGCCGTTCTGCGCCATCTACTCCACCTTCCTGCAGCGCGCCTATGACCAGGTGGTGCATGACGTGGCGTTGCAGAACCTGCCGGTGCGCTTCGCCCTCGACCGGGCCGGCCTCGTCGGCGCCGATGGCCCGACCCACGCCGGCGCCTTCGACATCGCCTATCTCGCCTGCCTGCCCAACATGGTGGTGATGGCCGCCGCCGATGAGGCGGAGCTGGTCCACATGGTCGCCACCGCGGCGGCCCATGACGACGGCCCCATCGCCTTCCGTTATCCGCGTGGCGAGGGCGTTGGCGTCGACATGCCCGAGCGCGGCGTTCCGCTGCCCATCGGCAAGGGCCGTATCGTGCGCGAAGGCTCCCGCGTCGCCCTGCTGTCGCTGGGCACGCGCCTCGCCGAGGCGCTGAAGGCGGCGGAAGATCTGGAGGCGCGCGGCCTCTCCACGACGGTGGCCGACGCCCGCTTCGCCAAGCCACTGGATCTGGAGCTGATCCTGCGGCTGGCGCGCACCCACGAGGTGCTCATCACCATCGAAGAGGGCTCCGTCGGCGGTTTTGGCTCGTGGGTTTTGCAGGCGCTGTCCGATCACGGCGCGCTCGACGGCGGCCTGAAGGTGCGCGCCATGACGCTGCCGGATGCGTACCAGGATCACGACAAGCCGGAGCGCATGTACGCCGACGCGGGCCTTGACGCCGCCGGCATCGTGCGCAAAGCACTGTCGGCCCTCGGGCCGGCGACCGCCGCCGCGCACGCCGCGCCGCGCCGGGCGGGCTGACGGATCATGGCGCGCGAACGCGCCGATACGGAAACCGCGCGCGATCGCGCCGACCGGGTGCTGACGGCGCGTGGTTTTTTCGACAGCCGCGCCAAGGCGCAGGAGGCGATCGCCGCCGGCCTGGTGCAGGTCGACGGCAAAACCATTGCCAAACCGTCGGAGCAGATCGACGCCAATGCGGCCATCGTCGCCGGGGCGCCCTACCCCTGGGCCTCGCGCGGCGGCGTCAAGCTGGCGGCGGCGCTGGACCATTTCGGCCTCGATCCGGCCGGGAAAACCTGCGTTGATCTGGGCGCTTCAACTGGTGGTTTCACCGACGTTTTGCTGGCGCGCGGCGTTGCCCGGGTGCTGGCGGTGGACGTGGGCCACGGCCAGTTGCACCCGCGCATCGCCGCTGATCCACGGGTCGTCGTCTTCGAAGGCCAGGACGCCCGCACGGTGACGCCGGACCTGCTGGGCGGCCCCGTCGACATGGCGGTGATGGATCTGAGCTTCATCTCGCTGCGCCTGGTGCTGCCGGCGGTTCCGCCGCTGCTCAAGGCTGGCGGGCGCCTTGTGGCGCTGATCAAGCCGCAGTTCGAGGTTGGACGGGCGCTGGTCGACAAGGGGCTGGTGCGCGACGCGGCGGCGCGCCTGCGCGCCTGCGACGACGTCACGACGCTGCTGGCGCAACTGGGCTTCGCGGTCCACGGCGTCGTTCCGTCGCCCATCGCCGGCGGCGACGGCAACCAGGAATTCCTCGTGGCGGCAACCCGCGCCGCCTGAAAGCTTTTCCCGCGCGGCGGATGCAAAAAAGCGCGGGCAGCGTGCGAAACGCGCCAGATAAAAGAGATATGGTGACAATCCGGTCGGCCTGAACGGATTTTCGCCCGACTGTCAGAAAGGTCCCGCGCGTGGCGGAGCAACTCACCATTGATCATCTGGGCGCGCGCGGCGATGGCGTGGCGCTGACGCCGGATGGCCCCGTCTATGTCGACCGCGCCTTGCCGGGCGAGGTGGTGGACGTCGAGATCAGCGGCAATCGCGGCCGGCTGCTGTCGGTGGCGCAGGCCTCGCCCCAGCGGCGGACGCAGGATTGCGCATGGCAAGCCGACGCCGCGCCAGCCCAGTGCGGCGGCTGCGTCGCCCGCCATATGGCCCCGGACCTGTATGCGGGCTGGAAGACCGGCGCCGTGCGCGCCGCCCTGCAACGGGCCGGCGTCGCCGACGCCCTGCGGCCCATGGTTGACGCGCGCGGGCTGGGTCGCCGGCGCGTCACCCTGCACGGCCGGGTTTCGCCCGGCAAGCCCGCCGCTGGCTTCATGGCCCCGCGCAGCCACGATCTCATCGCCATTGACCGCTGCCTTGAACTGGAGCCGGGCCTTGACCGGGCCCCCGCCGTAGCCACGGCCCTGACCCGCCTGCTCGCCAGCTTCGGCAAGCCGCTCGACATCCAGCTCACCGCCACCCAGGCCGGGCTCGACGTCGACATTCGCGGCCTTGGCCAGAAAAACCTTGGCAAGCAGGCGGACGCCACCCGCCTGCGCCTGGTGGAAATGGCCGAAAAGCTTGACCTTGCCCGCCTGTCGCTGCACGGCGACGTGCTGGTGGAGCGCCGGCCGCCGCTGATCGCCATGGGCAAGGCCCAGGTGGTTCCGGCGCCTGGCGGCTTTCTCCAGGCCACGGCGGCGGGCGAACAGGTCCTCGCCGATCTGATGCTCGCCGCCATCGGCAAGGTGAAACGCGTCGCCGACTGCTTTTCCGGCTGCGGCCCTTTCGCCCTGCGCCTCGCCCGGCAGGCCGAGGTTCACGCCATCGAGCTGGAAGCGCCGGCGCTGGCGGCGCTCGACCGCGCGTTTCGGGCGGCCCAGGGCCTGAAGCGCATAACCACCGAGAAACGCGACCTGTTCCGCCGGCCGCTGTTCCCGCAGGAGATCGACCGTTTCGACGCCCTTGTGCTCGATCCGCCGCGCGCCGGGGCCGAGGCGCTGGCGCAGCAGATCGCCGCCGCCCAGATCGGCAAGGTGGCGTATGTGTCCTGTGATCCGGCCACCTTCGCCCGCGACGCCGCCATTCTCACCGGCGGCGGCTTCACGCTCGCGAGCGTCACGCCGGTGGACCAGTTCCGTTATTCCGCCCACACGGAAGTGATCGGCGTCTTCGAACGCCCCCGCGCATCAAAGGCGAAACGATGAGCAAGCCTGTCGCAGTCACCACGCCCACCGCCCGCCCCGCCGTCGATCTCGGCGGCTTCGCCGCCATCGTCGGCGCCCGCCACGTCGTCACCGCCCCGGCCGACATGGAGCCGCACCTGCGCGAAGCCCGCGACCTGTATCAGGGCGTCGCCCGCGCCGTGGTGAAGCCGGCGACCACGGAAGAGGTCGCCGCCGTGGTGCGTCATGCGCGCCAGCTGGGTCTGGCCGTGGTGCCGCAGGGCGGCAACACCGGCCTCGTCGGCGGCCAGATTCCCGGCGGCGACATCGACGCCATTGTCCTGTCGCTGACCCGCATGGACCGGGTGCGCGAGATCGACCCGCTCACCGACACCATGACCGTGGAGGCCGGCCTCACCCTGCTGAAGGTGCAGGAACTGGCCGAACAGGCCGACCGGCTGTTCCCCCTGTCGCTGGCCTCGGAAGGGTCCTGCACCATCGGCGGCAATATCGCCGCCAACGCCGGCGGCACGGCGGTGCTGGCCTATGGCAACACCCGCGATCTGGTCCTGGGGCTGGAGGTTGTGCTCGCCGACGGCCGCGTCTGGCATGGCCTCAACAAGCTGCGCAAGGACAACACCGGCTACGACCTGAAGGACCTGTTCGTTGGATCGGAAGGCACCCTGGGCATCGTCACCGCCGCGGTGCTCAAGCTGTTTCCGCGCCCGCGCAGCCGCGCCATTGCCTTCTGCGCCGTGGCAACGCCGGCGGCGGCGCTGGACCTGCTGATGCTGGCCAAACGTCAGGCCGGCTCCGCCCTCACCACGTTCGAACTTGTGCCGCGCATCGGCGTGGAGTTCGTGGTGAAGCACATTCCCGGCGCCCGTGACCCGCTCAGCGACGCCGCGCCCTGGTACGTGTTGCTGGAGCTGTCATCGCCAGCGGAAAGTGGCCTCGACGAAATCATGGAAGGTTTGCTGGAAGCCGCCATCGAGGGCGGCCTGGTCACCGACGCCGCCATCGCCGCCTCCCTGGACCAGCGCGCCGCCTTCTGGACCCTGCGCGAGGCGCTGTCCGAGGTGCAGAAGCACGAAGGCGGCTCGATCAAGCACGACGTTTCGGTGCCGGTGGCGCTAATCCCGCAGTTCCTCGACGAAGCCATCGCCTGCGTCACCGCCATGGTCCCTGGCTGCCGGCCGGTGCCGTTCGGCCACATGGGCGACGGCAATATCCACTTCAACGTCAACCAGCCGGCGGGCAGCGGCGACCCGGCCGAAAAGGCGGCCTATCTTGACCAGTGGGACGCCATGAACGCCGCCGTGCACGCCATCGTCGCCCGCCATGGCGGCTCGATCTCGGCCGAGCACGGCGTCGGCCGGCTGAAGCGCGACCTGCTGCCCGGTTTCAAGGATCCGGTCGCCCTCGACCTGATGCGGGCGGTGAAGCGCGCCGTCGACCCGGACGGGCTGCTGAACCCCGGGGCGGTGCTTTAACGCCCTTACGGGCCCCTCCCCGGGGCCCCATGGGGCCCCGATTTTCCCTGCTCCCCTGCCGAAACTGCTCCCGCGCTCGCCGCGAGGGAACAACGGCGCGCCGCCGCCGTTATCCTGTAGTGCGACGCGCGCCGCGGCGGAATTTACCACTGTGGGCGATGTTGATTGCGCGTCGTAACCGGCAGGCGCAAGCTTGGGCTTGCCTGTCCGGCTGGCCTGGTCCCTGCGAAGCGTCCGGTTTCGCCGTGATGGCTGCCCCGCCGGAAACCCGTTTGTTGCGCCAGATGGCGCCGCGCACAGCAACAGGAGCGGATTGGTATGGCCCAGAAAGACGATGCGCCGTCAGGCGGCGGCGCCGGCGGCAAGGTGGCTGACGAGGTAAAGAAGGGCGCCGAGGAAATCCGGCAGGCTGCCGGCGCGGCCGGCGAGGATATCGCCGACGACCTGCGCCAGCTGCGCGAGGACATCGCCCGGCTGAGCGAAACCGTCAGCGCCATCGCCGCCAGCCGGGGCTCGGCGGCCGCCTCCGCCGTCAGCGACAGCATGCGCGCGGTGAAGGACAATGTGTTCGCCACGGCGGCTGACGCGTGCAGCGCCGGCGCCGACATCGCCGGCTCGGCCCGGCAACACGCCGCCTCGTTTGCGGGCGACGTGGAAGACACCGTGCGCCGCAATCCGCTGGGGGCCATTCTCACCTCCCTCGGGGTCGGCATCCTCATCGGCCTCATGACCCGGAGCCGCTGATGTTTGGCGCGCTGATGGCCGCAGCGTCGGCGCGGATCGCGGAAACACGCCAGAACATCGTCCGGCTGGCGATTGGCGTGACGGTGGCCGTTGCGGCCGTCATCATGCTGGTCTCGGCGCTGCTCAGCGCGCTGTTTCTCACCGTGGCGTTTTACTGGGGGCCGATCGCGGCGCATCTCATCGTGGCGGGCGCCGCCCTGCTGGTCGCCGTCATCGCCCTGATCTACGCTTTCGCCCGCCCGCGTCGCAAACCGGCGCCGCTTCCGGCGGTCAACGCAGCCACCCTCGGCGCGGCCGCCGTTGACGCCGCTGCCGGCGTGGGGGCGAAAGCCGCTGGCGCCGCAACGACCCAGGCCTTCGAGGCCGCCCGTTCCGCCGGTGAAAGAATCAGGTCGATCGGCGAGGCGCTCTCCGCCGATCTGACCGGCGAACGCAAACAGCCGGTGTCCCGCAAGACGATCATCAACGCCACGCTCACCGCCGTTCTCGTGGGGCTGCTGATCGGTCGCAAGATGTAAGGCCGCCGCGGCCAGCTCCGGCAAGTTCTTCCCGCAAGTGACCATCATGTCCGCGACTGTCGCGGGCATGATGCGATTTGACGCGAAAAGCGGCGAGGATGGGCAGCCCAGCCGCGTCCAGCGGCCCCATGACACAAAAAAGTGCCGCCAAAATACAGCCAGCGGCTGCAAATCTGGCTGTCCTGGGCTCAAGCAGCATTGCCTTTTGCGATTCTATCCGTACACCCTCCCCGAACCTGGCAGGCTGGCGCGCGAGGCGTCCATCCGGGACCTTCAGGGTTCCCGACAAATGGGCGGCTCACGCTCCGGCTCCATGAAAGGGACAGTCCGATGGTCCTTGGGGAAACGCCCTCGCGCTTCCTCAAGGAGACGGGCTGCCTCTAACTCAAGAGAGTGGCGCCAATCATGACGAAGTGGGTCTACACCTTTGGCGACGGACGCGCCGAAGGCGAAGCGGGCATGAAGAACCTCCTGGGCGGCAAGGGCGCGAACCTTGCCGAAATGGCCAATCTCGGCCTTCCCGTGCCCCCCGGTTTTACCGTGACCACCGAGGTCTGCACCTGGTATTACGCCAACGGCAAGACATATCCCGCCGACCTGGAGGCGCAGGTGAACGCCGCGCTGGACCACGTCGGCACCATCACCGGCAAGACCTTCGGCGACCGGGAAAACCCGCTGCTGGTTTCGGTGCGCTCCGGCGCCCGCGCCTCGATGCCGGGTATGATGGACACGGTTCTCAATCTCGGCCTCAATGACGAAACCGTCGAGACCATCGCCCGCCTGTCCGGCGACCCGCGTTTTGCCTGGGACAGCTACCGCCGCTTCATCACCATGTATTCCGACGTGGTGCTGGGCGTTGAGCACCACCATTTCGAGGACGCCCTTGACCAGGTGAAGAACCGCAAGGGTTATGGCCTCGACACCGACCTGTCGGCCGACGACTGGAAGGGTCTGGTTGGCGTCTACAAGGATATCGTCAGCCGCGAGCTCGGCCGCCCCTTCCCCCAGGACGCGAGGGAGCAGCTCTGGGGCGCCATGGGCGCCGTGTTCGGCTCGTGGATGAACGCACGCGCCAACAAATACCGTGAACTGCACGGCATTCCGGCCAGCTGGGGCACGGCGGTCAACATCCAGGCCATGGTGTTCGGCAATCGCGGCGCCACCTCCGCCACCGGCGTCGCCTTCACCCGTAATCCCTCCACGGGCGAGCAGGAGCTGTACGGCGAATACCTCATCAACGCCCAGGGCGAGGATGTGGTGGCCGGCATCCGCACGCCGCAGGACATCACCGAGAAAGCCCGCATCGCGGCCGGCTCCGACCGGCCCTCGCTCGAGCGGGAAATGCCGGCGGTCTACGCTGAACTCGTCCGCATCTATGGCCTGCTGGAAAAGCACTATCGCGACATGCAGGACATGGAGTTCACGGTCGAGGAAGGCAAGCTGTGGATGCTGCAGACCCGCAACGGCAAGCGCACGGCGCGCGCCGCCCTGCGCATCGCCGTTGATCTGGCCAGCGAAGGTCTGCTGACGAAGGAAGAAGCGGTGCTGCGCGTCGAGCCCCAGGCGCTCGACCAGCTGCTGCACCCGACGCTTGACCCCAGGGCCGCCCGCACCCTTGTCGCCAGCGGCCTGCCGGCCTCCCCCGGCGCCGCCTGCGGCGAGATCGTGTTCTCGTCCGATGAGGCCGAGGACGCACGCAAGGCCGGCCGCCGCGTCATCCTGGTGCGCATTGAAACCAGCCCGGAAGACATCCACGGCATGCACGCCGCCGAAGGCATCCTGACGACGCGCGGCGGCATGACCTCGCACGCCGCCGTGGTGGCCCGCGGCATGGGCAAACCCTGCGTCTCCGGCGCCGGCTCCATCCGCGTCGACTACAAGGCCCAGACCATGACGGTCGGCGGCCATGTCTTCAATCGCGGCGATGTCATCACCCTCGATGGCGGCACGGGCGAGGTGTTCGCCGGCGCGGTGCCGACGGTCGAGCCGGAACTGTCGGGCGAGTTCGCCACCCTGATGGGCTGGGCCGACGCCGGCCGCCGCCTCAAGGTGCGCGCCAACGCCGACACGCCGCGCGACGCCACCACCGCGCGCAATTTCGGCGCCGAAGGCATCGGCCTGTGCCGCACCGAGCACATGTTCTTCGACGCCGACCGCATCATGACCATGCGCGAGATGATTCTCGCCGAGGATGCGGATGGTCGCCGCGCCGCGCTGGCCCGCCTGCTGCCCATGCAGCGTTCGGACTTCGCCGAGCTGTTCACCCTGATGGCCGGCCTGCCGGTCACCATCCGCCTGCTCGACCCGCCGCTGCATGAGTTCCTGCCGCACACCGAGGCAGATATCGAAGAGGTGGCGAAAGCTATCGGCGCCTCGCCGGAGAAGGTGCGCCGGCGCGCCCAGGAGCTGCACGAGTTCAACCCGATGCTCGGCTTCCGTGGCTGCCGCCTGGCGGTCGCCTATCCGGAAATCGCCGAAATGCAGGCCCGGGCCATCTTCGAGGCCGCCGTTGAGGCGTCGAAGAAGACCGGCCAGCCGGTGATCCCGGAAGTGATGGCGCCGCTGGTCATGACCCGCGCCGAGCTGGACCTGGTCAAGGCCCGCATCGACGCCATGGCCGCCGCCGTGCAGCAGGAAACCGGCGCCAGCTTCACGTATCAGGTCGGCACCATGATCGAGCTGCCGCGCGCCGCCCTGCGCGCTGGCGAGATCGCCGAATCGGCGGAGTTCTTCTCCTTCGGCACCAACGACCTGACCCAGACCACCCTCGGCATCAGCCGCGACGACGCCGGCTCGTTCCTCGGAACCTACACGGCCGCCGGCCTGCTGCCGGCTGATCCGTTCGTCACCATTGATCAGGAAGGGGTGGGCGAACTGGTGCGCATCGGCGTCGAGCGCGGCCGCAAGACGCGCGCCGGCCTGAAGGTCGGCATCTGCGGCGAGCACGGCGGTGACCCGGCCTCGGTCGCCTTCTGCGAGGAAACCGGCCTCGATTACGTCTCCTGCTCGCCCTACCGCGTGCCGATCGCCCGCCTCGCCGCCGCCCAGGCCGCCATCCGCGCAAAGGGCGTGCGGTAAGGCGCGCCTTTCATACGGCAAATCCTCAGACAGGCCGGCGCCCGCGCCGGCCTGTTTCGTTTGCGCCGCGGCCGCGCCCTTTGTTCCACACCGGAACATCCAGGCCGCCGGCTTTACCGTTTCTAAACGCTGTTGCGTGATTCTTTCGTTGTCGCCGGATCAGATTCCCCGGCCCCGGCTCCCGGCCTCACGACCGGATATATGGCAGCGAAACCATGCGTTTGCGTCGCAACAGAATGAAATGGCTTTGCGCCACGACCGCGCCTTGGGCCCTCGGGGTCGGCATGCTCGTGTCATTCACGGCCAGCGCCGGGCAGGATCTCAGCGTCGGCGTCAGCACTGGCCCGGCTCCGGTAAAATATGCCATTCTCGATCAGGGCGATCTGGTGCCGCAGGCGCCGGGCCTTGTCGCGGCGACGCTTGGTCTTTCCGGCGCCAGCCTGGGCGCGCCGCGACAGGCGGCGGGGATCCATCTTGCCTCATACACAAACGACGCGGACCTGCGGCTGTTCCCCGGCCCTGACGAGGTTGGTCAGGCCCCGCGCGACGATCTGAAACAGCATGTGCGTCGCCTTTCCGACCCGCGTTTCCCGGAGGTGCAGCGCCAGCGCAAGGGCGACCCGCAGACGGCGCTGCGCTCCACCCTGAGCCGCACCGGACGCGACGCCGCCTGGATACGGCCCGCCACCCACGCCGGCCGGCTCCTGTTTGCCCGCGACGACCGGCTGTTGCCGCGCACCATCCTGATGGAAGGCCCGGTGGAAGTGCCGGCGCTCGAGGACGTATTGCGCTTCGAAGCCATGGATGACGAGAACGACGGCGCCACCGCGCAGCAGAGCGCCGAGTCGTCACCGGTCGCCCCCTCGGCCATCGCCACCGGCCCGACCGACGGGCCGGACGCATCCGGCCTCGCGGACGGCCCCACGCCGGAGGAGGCGCGCAAGCTGTTTGGCAGCGCCCGTCGCGCCGCCACCTTCTCCTGGCGCCGCCCCAGCGACGCCCGCGACGGCGGCACGCCGGCGACGCCGCGCGCCATGGCGCTCGCCTCCGCCACGCCGGCGCCGCCGGAAGCCACGCCCATGGAAATCGCCGCGGCTCCGGTCATCGTCGCGCCGGGCCAGGGGGCCTCGATCGTGGCCAGGCTCAATCCGGGCCGGCAAAGCTACGCCGGCCTCATCAGCCCCGACCACATGGCGCGCGAACAGCGCTGCCTCGCCGAGGCGGTTTATTTCGAGGCGCGGAGCGAGCCGGCCGCGGGCCAGGCCGCGGTGGCCCAGGTGGTGCTGAACCGGGTCAAGAGCGGCCTGTATCCCACCACCGTCTGCGGCGTGGTCTACCAGAACCGTCACCGCCACAACGCCTGTCAGTTCTCGTTCGCCTGCGAGGGCAAGCGCCTGGTCACCAACGAAACCGTCGCCTGGCGCCAGGCCGTGCAGATCGCCCGCGCGGTTTACGAAGGCCAGACCTATGTCGCAGAGGTCGGAGGCGCCACGCACTATCACGCTGATTATGTGCGGCCGCGCTGGGCGCGAAAGCTCAAGAAGAACGACGTCATCGGCCGCCATATCTTTTATCAGCTGCGTCCCGGCCAGACCTGAGCTTCGCGCGGCCTGGCCGCGCACGACGGGATTTCATGCGGGGAATCGCCTGCCCGATCCGCCCTGACGGACGGCAGGCGCCAGACAGGCGCGTTTTCCGGCGAAACGGCCGCGACGTCGCTGAACGCCTTGCGGAAAGCCCCCCGTGGGATCAGCGAAGTACAACCGCCTGTATTTTATCCCAGGGGCTCACTTTGCTTCAGATTTCCCGTTCCTGAAGCAAAAAACCTGACGGCGGGTCCCCGCCGTCAGGAAGCGTCAGGTCAACGCGGCCATGGGGAGCCACAGGCGGATCTCAGGAGCGCGCCTGCCGTCGCCCGCCAGCGCTGGCGCTGGCTGCCGTCCGCTCCCCGCCTTCTGGGGTGAATACGTCGTTGTACCCATATGGTCCACGCGTGCGCGGCGAAGCATAGTTCGGCGCAATCATGGGATAGGTTGGCGGCAGGTTCCACTTGGCCCGGTATTCGGCCGGCGTCATGCCGAAAGCCGCGCTCAGATGCCGCTTGAGGAACTTGAAGCGCTTACCATCTTCAAGACAGATAATGTATTCAGGCGTAACAGACCGCTTGATGGGCACGGCCGGCTTCAATTTGTTCGCCGACTCTGTTGCGGCGCCACTGAGCCGGGTCAGGGAATTGTGAACTGAATTGATCACATCTGACAGCTGCTCGCTGTCGATCTGGTTATTTTTTACATATGCCGAAACAATACTGGTCGTAAGATTGATAATATTCTCTTCGATGATGTCATCTGACACAGCCGCTCTCCTCTCAAGAAAGCTGACGAAATGTGGCAATTTTTACCGACGCAACAACAGATACAACCCCAATTCGCGGGCATATCCAGAACGCCAGGTCATGTCCATTCACCACGCATGAACCCTGGCGCAGACACACCTGCATCCGGTCAGGCGCCATCAGATCGCACAACAACCTGATGAACAAGAATTACAATAATATAATATTTTTGGCAACAACAAATATACAAAACTCATTACTTAAAATTCGATATAATCCCTGTAGATACTTTAAGGGTGAACGAACCATATCTTCCCGAAATGAAACATCCGCCTGGCGCGCCTGCTGCCAGCCGGCCTCGTCGACGCTGCAGGCGTGCGCCGCCCAGGCGGTCATGCGGTCATGAGGTCAGGCAAAACACGCCATATCGGGCCAAAGACGCCAGTTCCGTCGCATGTGTCCGCCAGCCCGCCTCATCCATGCGGGAACGCGATCCATGTGGGCGGACCGGACGCGGGGCGGCTGCGGCGCCAAAGCCCCTTGGGTTGAAGCTGCGGCCTGAAACATGGCTCCCCTGTTGCCCGGCGGCGCACAATCGGGTTGAACCAGATATCGGACACAATGGCGGCGCCGGGCCGTTCCCGGACCGCCGCAGGGAGAAACCCATGGCGACAGGCAGTTTCCGCGCGCTGGTGGCGCGCAAATCCGGCAATCCTGACGACAAGACCCAGCATGTCAGCCTTGAAACAGTCGATGATTCCATCCTCGGCGAGGGCGACGTTACGGTGCGGGTCACCCATTCCACCGTCAATTTCAAGGATGGCCTCGCCATCACCGGCCGGTCGCCGATCCTGCGCCGCTGGCCGATGATTCCCGGCATCGATTTCGCCGGCGTCGTCGAGCAGTCGGACAGCGCCGCCTTTCCCGTTGGCTCCGAAGTGGTTCTCAACGGCTGGGGCGTTGGCGAAAGCCATCCGGGCGGCTACGCCCAGCGCGCCCGTGTCAAAAGCGACTGGCTCGTGCCCCTGCCAGCTGGCCTGACGGCGGCCCAGGCCATGGCCATCGGCACCGCTGGCTATACGGCGATGCTGTGCCGCATGGCGCTGGAACGTCACGGGGCCACGCCAGACCAGGGGCCGGTGCTGGTCACCGGCGCCTCTGGCGGCGTCGGCTCGGTGGCGGTGGCGCTGATGGCGGCGGCTGGCTGGGAGGTCATCGCCTCCACCGGGCGCCCTGAGGAAGCCGCCTATCTCCAGGGTCTCGGCGCCACCACGATCATGAACCGCGCCGAGCTTTCCGCCCCCGGCAAGCCGCTGGGCAAGGAGCGCTGGGCGGCGGCCATCGATTCGGTCGGCTCCCACACCCTCGCCAATGTGCTGGCCTCGACGAAGTATCGCGGCGCCGTCGCCGCCTGTGGCCTGGCCCAGGGCATGGACCTTCCCGGCTCGGTGGCGCCGTTCATCCTGCGCAACGTGGCCCTGCTCGGCGTCGACAGCGTCATGTGCCCCGCCGCCGACCGCCGTGAGGCGTGGACGCGGCTGGCGAAGGAGCTGGACCTGCGCAAGCTTGGCGACATGACCTCGACCATCAGCCTCGACGATGTGCAGGGCGCCGCCCACGACATCCTCGCCGGCAAGGTGCGCGGCCGCCTGGTGGTGGAGATCGGCTGAAGCAGGCCCGGGCGATCTCGCCAGCGCCATCTCCCGCAAACGCGGCGTCCTTGGTCAGGTGGACGACGCCTTGCGGGAGAACGTGCGCCAGGGCGGCAAGGCTGGGAAAATCCGCCCGTATGAGCGGGTTTTCTCCAGGCTGCTCCGGTTCACTCCTGCGGCGTCCAGGGCGCCTCGCCCTCGATCAGCGGGCGGTGGCGGTTGAGTTCGCCGCCAACGAAATCCATGAAGGCGCGCACGCGCGGCGCGTGGCGCAGGTCCTGATGGGTCAGCAGCCACAGGCTGCTGGAAATGTCGTTGTGCGGTGGCGACAGCCGCACCAGCTCCCTGTTCATGTCCGCCGCCATGCACGGCAACGGGCCGACGCCGAGGCCGGCGATAACCGCGTCGGCCAGTGAGCGCACGGTGTTGACGCGAAACCCCACCTGGTCATGCCCGCCCGCCTGGTCGCGCACAAAGCGCGCGGCGCGAATCTCGCTCAGTTCGCCGCCAAGCCCCACCCAGCTTGCGCGGGCGCAAAGCTCGGGAGCATGCGCGCCGGTGCTGTCGGGAAAATCGGCCCGCCGGCCATAGATCGCCCAGGCGATGCGGCCGATGCGCCGCCCCACAAGGGTTTCGCCAGGCTTGTCCGTCGCCCGTATGGCAATGTCGGCGTCGCGCCGCGACAGGTTGAGCTGGGCGTTGTCCACCACCACGTCCAGGCGTATTTGCGGATGCCGGCGGCGGAATTTGCCAATGATCCGGGTCAGCAGCATGCCCATCAGCCCGTCATTGGTGGTGACGCGCAACTCGCCGGAGGGCGCCAGTTCCTTACCCTCGACCTTGCGCAGGAAACCGCTGGCCGCGTCTTCCATGGCGTCGGCCACGGCGACCATCTCCTCGCCGGCCGCGGTCAGCACATAGCCGCCGCGCCGCCGTTCAAACAACGTGCAGTCCAGCGTCGCCTCAAGCTGCGCCAGGCGGCGGAAAACCGTCGAATTGTTGACGCCGAGCGTCGCGGCAGCCCCGGCCAGGCCCCGCGCGGAAGCGATAGCCCGCACCAGGCGGAAATCATCCAGCGGCACGGCGGCGTTGGTGAGCCGCGTCCGGGCGCGGCTGGCGGCGGTTGCGTCAGTCATGACGACAAACATGGCTGCTGATTGCAATTTTGCAATAAAACAATTGCGTCATCAGCTCTGGTTCTGCGCGAAAAGAATGGGCAACTTGATGGGGCGGCAGGACGGCGCGCTGGCGGGACCAGCGCCGCCCATGCCTTGAGCGCCTGTTTCTGATCCCGGTTTTTTATCCGCGCCATACCGCTGCGAACCCATTCGCCGGGCTGGCGCGCAGGACGCGGAGAATGACAATGACCAAGGTTCTGGTTCTTTACTATTCCAGCTATGGCCACATCGAGAAGATGGCCGAAGCCGTTGCGGAAGGCGCGCGCAGCGCCGGCGCCGACGTGACGGTGAAGCGCGTGCCGGAGACGGTTCCGGAAGACGTGGCGCGCGGCGCCCATTTCAAGCTCGATCAGGCTGCCCCGGTGGCGACCGTCGCCGAGTTGCCGGAATATGACGCCATCATCTTCGGCGCGCCGACCCGCTTCGGCGTCTTCGCCTCGCAGATGCGCGCCTTCCTGGACCAGACCGGCGGCCTGTGGGCCCAGGGCAAGCTCGTTGGCAAGGTCGGCAGCGCCTTCACCTCCAGCGCCACCCAGCATGGCGGCCAGGAATCGACCATCCTCACCTTCCATCCAACGCTGCTGCACCATGGCATGGTGGTGGTCGGCCTGCCTTACGCCTACGCCGGCCAGATGGGCGTGGACGAGATCAAGGGCGGCTCGCCCTACGGCGCCAGCACCATCGCCGATGGCGACGGCAGCCGCCAGCCGTCCGAAGCCGACCTTGCCGGCGCCCGCTACCAGGGCGCGCATGTGGCGAAAATCGCCGCGAAGCTGGCCTCCTGACAGGCGCGCGACCTTCCGGCCCCTGGCGGGCGCTGCCCTTGCCTGAAAAGAACGCCAGGCGCCGGCGCAACTCCGCCCTCACATGAACCCGCCCCGCCCTATTTCGGCGCGGCGGCGCGGCGCAGGCGGTCGTTGATCGCCTCGCCCAGATCCCTGTCCGGCACCGGCGCCACGGCGATCGTCGCCGCGCCGGCGGCGTCGAGCCGGCGCAAGGCGCCAAACAGATTGGCGGCGGCCTCCGCGAGGTCGCCGCTTTCGCTCAGGTCCAGCGTCATGACGGCGCGCTCGCCGCCGGGCGGCCGGGCGCCGCCGAACGTCAGCAGCGCTTCCCCGTCCCCCACCGCATCCACATTCAGCCGCACCCGCGCGTTTGGCGCATAGTGCGAGGCCAGCATGCCTGGCGAGACCGGCCGCGCCGGATCGGCGGCGGCGTTTTCAGCCAGTCTGCCTCCCAGCACGGCCTCCAGGGCGTTGCGGGTGACGCCGCCCGGGCGCAGCAGCGTGGCGACGCCGTCGACCACCGCCACCACCGTCGATTCCACCCCCACCTCAGTCGGTCCACCGTCCACCACCGCGTCGATGCGGCCATCGAGATCAGCCAGCACATGCGCGGCCGTGGTCGGGCTGACATGGCCGGACACGTTGGCGGAAGGCGCCGTCACCGGCCGCCCCACCTGGCGCAGCAGGTCACGCGCCGTCTGCGTCGCCGGCACACGCAAGGCGATGGTTGGCAGCCCCGCCATCGCCAGCTCGCTGACGCCGGATCCGGCCACGGCCGGAACCACCAGGGTCAGCGGGCCAGGCCAGAACCGCTCCGCCAGTCGCAACGCCACCGCGTCGAACACGCCGAACTGGCGGGCCGCGGCGAGGTCCGGCACGTGCGAAATCAGCGGATTGAACGAGGGGCGCCCCTTGGCGGCGTAAATGCCGGCCACCGCCCGCCCGTTGGTCGCGTCGCCGCCCAGGCCGTAAACCGTCTCGGTGGGAAAAGCGACGAGACCGCCGTCGCGCAGCAGTTGCGCGGCGGCCGCGAGGCCATCCGCGCTGGCGTCGAGTCGCAAGGTGCGCCGCGTCATCATCCGTTCCTGTCTCCGGGCGTCCGGCGCCCGCGCCTGTGTATACGGTTTTTGTATCCCCTGTCGCTTTTGTCGTGCGGGCGGCGCCCTGCAAGGTCCGCGTGGCGACGCGGACAAAATGTCCCGCTGAAAGGCTCAGACGCAACAAGTTACGGAAGCTGTTCCATAAATTCGCCGCCGGAGCATAACTGGCCGCTGGCATATTGGCGGCGATGACATTAAACCTTCGTCTGATACGCGCCGGCGTTACGGTCGCCGGGCGATGCGCAGTCCGGAGATAGTAACCATGACCTACGCCGCTCCCGTCAACGACATGGTCGAGACCATCCGCTCGGCCGCCGGCTTCGAACAGGCTGTTGCGGACGGGATTTATGGCGACCTGTCGCTCGATCTGGTGACGTCGGTGCTGGAGGAAGCAGGGCGCTTCGCCAGTGAGCGCATCGCGCCGCTGAACCGCATCGGCGACGAGATCGGCTCCCGCTGGAGCGACGGCGCCGTCACCACCCCGCCTGGCTGGAAGGAAACCTACCGCGACTGGACAGCGGCCGGCTGGAACGCCTTGCCCGCGCCGGAGCAATGGGGCGGCCAGGGCCTGCCCGCAGTGGTACAGGCGGCCTGCGCCGAGATGTGGAACGCCTCGGCCATGTCCTTCGCGCTGGCGCCGCTGCTGAGCGCTGGCGCCGTGGAAGCGTTGATCGCCCACGGCTCCGAAGAGCTGAAACAGACCTATCTGGCGAAACTGGTGGCCGGTGAATGGACCGGCACCATGAACCTGACGGAACCGCAGGCGGGCTCCGACCTGGCGGCGCTGCGCACGAAGGCGGTTCCCAACGGCGACGGCAGCTATCGCATCACCGGCCAGAAAATCTTCATCACCTATGGCGAGCACGACATGACGGACAATATCGTGCATCTCGTGCTGGCCCGCCTGCCGGACGCGCCAGCCGGCACCCGCGGCATCTCGCTGTTTCTCGTGCCCAAGTTCATTCCCGACGCCAACGGCAATCCGGGGCGGCGCAACGATGTGCGCTGCGCCAGCATCGAGCACAAGCTTGGCATCCACGGCTCGCCCACCTGCGTCATGGTCTATGGCGATGAGGGCGGCGCCACGGGCTGGCTGATCGGCGAGGAGAATCGCGGCCTCAACTGCATGTTCACGATGATGAACGCCGCGCGCCTCGCCGTTGGCCTGCAGGGCGTCGCCATCGCCGACCGGGCCTGGCAGCAGGCGCTGGCCTACGCCCATGAGCGCCGCCAGGGCCGCGCCAGCGGCGCGCCCGCCGGCGAGATGAGCCCGATCATCCAGCACCCCAATATCCAGCGCAAACTGCTGACCATGAAGGCGCTGGCCGCCGCCGCCCGCGCCATCTGCTACCGCACCGCCGCCGCCCTCGATCGCGCCCATCTGGCCGCCGATCCGGCCGAGCGGGCGCGCGGCGCGGCGCACGCCTCGCTGCTGACCCCGGTGGCCAAGGCCTGGTCCACCGATATCGGCGTCGAGGCCGCCTCCATTGGCGTGCAGATTCACGGCGGCATGGGCTTCATCGAGGAGACCGGCGCGGCCCAGCACCTGCGCGACGCCCGGATCGCCCCGATCTATGAAGGCACCAACGGCATCCAGGCCATCGACCTGGTCACCCGCAAGCTGCCGATGAACGGCGGCGCGGTGGTGCAGGCCGCCATCGCCGCCATGCGCCAGACGGCGACGAAGGCCGCCAACGCCCAGGCCGACGCCCTTGGCGACGCCGCCGCCCGCCTGCGCGACGCGGCCGAATCGCTGGATCGCGCCACCGCCTTCCTGTTGCAGCAGCAGGCCGGCGCCACCCCCGACGTGGCGCTGGCCGTCGCCGCGCCTTATCTGCGTCTGTTCGGCATCGCCGAGGGTCTCGACGCCCTCGTGAATATCGCGCTCGCGGCCGTGAAGGCTGTCGAGGCCGGCGACGCCAACCCGGCGCACGCCAGCCGCATACACATCGCCCGCTTCTTCGCCGGCAACATTGCCCCGGAAGCCCCGGCGCTGGCGGACATCGTGCTGCGCGGCGCCGACGCCGTGCTCGACGCGCGCGACGCGCTGGTCGCCTGACGTCCAGGCGCCGCGGAGGGGGCTGCGGCGCCGTGGCCCTCCATGGCCGCCAGACCGCTGCGCCGGCAAAGCGGCGCGGCCGGCTGGATGACAAACCGCGCGCGCCCCGTCAGACCATGACTCCCGTCATGGCTTGTGGGACAACAGCGCATGTTGCTTGTCCGGCCTGAAACCCCCGCCGACGCCGCCGCCATCCGCCAGGTGACCGCCGCTGCTTTCGCCAGCGCGCCGCACAGCTCGGGAACGGAAGCGGCCATTGTCGATGCACTGCGCGCCGCTGGCGCGCTGGCCCTGTCCTGCGTTGCGGAAGAGGCCGGCGCCCTTGTCGGCCACGCGGCGTTCTCGCCCGTAACGACCAGCGACGGCGCGCCGGGGTGGTTCGGGCTCGGACCGGTGTCGGTGCGTCCCGACCGTCAGCGCGCCGGCGTCGGTCAGGCGCTGATCCGCGCCGGGCTGGCGACGTTGCGCGATCAGGGCGCCGCCGGATGCGTGGTCCTCGGCGATCCGCGCTATTATGCACGCTTCGGCTTCATCAGCGATCCGGCCCTGCGTTATGGCGATGTCCCTCCTGGATCTTTCCAGCGCATCGTGTTCCGCGGCGCGCCTCCCGCCGGCGAGGTCAATTATCACGCCAGCTTTGACATCGCCTGAAGCGCCGCCAGAACCCGGCGACGCATCGCTGGTTGTCAGCGCCAGCGAAAATCGCTAGAGCATCTACCCGCGGACGCGGTTTATTGCGCCTGTAGCCGCAACAATTCAGACAGACAAAACTCTATTGGCGCCCGCCTGGCCAGAGCCGGGACGGCGGCGCGGAAGCGGTGGACGCGGCCGCGCCTGCGCCCTGCGGCGCATCCCAACCATAACGGGGTTGTTCACGGCCCGGATTCAGGCGTAATCGTTCGGGATCATGCCTGGAGCGCGCGCTCCCGAACACACCGCATACCCATGGCCTGTGAGCGATCCGTCGCCGGCCTGGACCTTGCAGGAGGCCAGGGCCGTCCGCGTCGCCAGCAGCGCAACCGAACACGTCCAGCCGTCACGCCAGTGACATGATCCCGGTGGCAATGCTGCCCGGCGGGAGACCAGACCATGATCATTGTTCACCGGCCAGCGACAACGCCCGAGGGCGGTGCTTTTCTGGAACGGCGCATGCTCGTTCCGGGTGAGCTGTTTCCGGCCGACGCAATCTGGATCGATCTGATCGAGCCGTCGCGCGCCGAGGCGCGCCTGGCGGAGGCCCACTATGGCGTCAGCGTGCCGACGCGCGAGGACACCGACTACATCGAGCCGTCCGAACTGCTCTACACCGAGAACGGCGCCCGCTACATGACCACGCAGCTGCTGTTCAACGTCGCCCACGACGCCCAGCTCGCCAGCGTCAGCTTCATCCTGGCCCGTAACACGCTGATCACCGTGCGCTATGACGAGCCGAAGGCGTTCATCATGTTCGCCCACCGCGCCGGCCGGCCAGGCAGCGGCGGCCTCACCGCCGAGCAGGTGATGGCCGGCCTCATCGAAACCATCATCGACCGCGCCGCCGAGGTGCTCCAGAACATCGGCGAGGACATCAACACCCTCTCCCGCCAGGTGTTCGAAACCAAGCACGACCCCGGCAAGCGCAACGCCGAGTTCCAGGACATCGTCCAGACCCTGGGCCATCACGGCGACCTGATCTCCAAAAGCCGCGAAAGCCTGCTGTCGATCGAGCGGGTCATGCTGTTCCTCACCGTAGCCTACCGCACCGCCCGCGTGCCCATGGAGCTGCGCGAACAGGTGCGCACCAACCTGCGCGACCTGCAATCGCTGGAGGAGCACGCCACGTTCCAGAGCGGCAAGATCCAGTTCCTGCTCGACGCCACCCTCGGCCTCGTCAACATCGAGCAGAACAACATCATCAAGCTGTTTTCGGTTATGGCGGTGGTGTTCATGCCGCCGACCCTCATCGCCTCCATCTACGGCATGAACTTCCGGGCAATGCCGGAGCTGGACTGGAAACTTGGCTACCCGCTCGCCCTGCTCGGCATGATTGTCGCCGCCATCGCGCCCTATTTCTTCTTCCGCTGGAAGAAGTGGCTGTAACCTGCCCGCTCTCCCCGAAAGCAAGTCATGAACTGTTCTCCCCTGCGGATCGTCCTGACCGGCGGCCCCGGTTCGGGAAAGACCACCTTGCTCGAAGCGCTCGCCGGCCAAGGCCACACGACGGCGCCAGAAGCAGGAAGGGCCGTGATCCTGCAACAGCAGGCCAGCGGCGGCGACGCCCTGCCATGGCGCAACCCGGCGCGCTTCGCGGACGCCATGCTGACGCACGCCGTCGCGGCGTTCGATGCGGCGGATGACGCCCCGGGGCCGGTATTCTTCGACCGGGGTATTGGCGACGTGCTGGGCTATCTGGAGCTGGTTGGCCTTGCCCATGACGCGGCGGCGCAACGCTGCCGCGCGGCGGCGCAGGGGCGTCGTTACCATTCCCGGGTGTTCATCGCGCCGTTCTGGCCGGAAATCTATGTCAACGACGCCGAACGCAAGCAGGACCTCGCCGAGGCCGGAGCCACCTGCGCCGCCATGGCCAGGGTCTGGCCGGCGCTTGGCTATGACCTGGTCTGGCTGCCGAAGGCCCCCGTGGCGGAGCGGGTTGCGTTCATCATGGCGAACCTGACCGGACGATAGCCTCCCGCCCTTCCCCGCGCCGCCGTCAGGGCCGGATCTGCGCCGGCCATCCACGCGCTGCCGCGCCCACCGTTGCCGCAAGAAACGACGACGCAAGAGACGACGACGCAAGAGACGCCCCCCGCGGGAGACGACGAAGACGTGGATGCCCGCAACACGCGCAGGCATGGCGGGCGCCGGGGGATTGATGCGATCCCGCGGATAATGGCGGCGGCGACCGCGCCGGCGCTCTCGCCAGATCCGCTTCGAACTGACCATATCTGGACAAGAAAAACCCGGCGAGCGGCGCCAGCCGGGTCGTTTTCTGATCGGCCCCCGCGCCGGGCTCAGCCCTCGATGCGCGAGAAATCGGCGATGGCGCGCGTCGCCTCGCGAATGCCGGCGAGCAGGCGCAGCCGGTTGGCGCGCAGGGCCGCGTCGTCGGCGTTCACCGTCACCGCCTCGAAGAAGGCGTCAACCGGGCCGCGCAGCGCCGCCAGCGCCGTCATGGCGCCCTGATAATCCTCCCGCTTCACCGCCGCTTCCGCCGCCTCGCGAGCGGCGCCCAGCGCCGTGAACAGCGCCTTTTCCTCATCGGCCTGCAACAAAGAAGCGTCGGCGGCGGCGTCATATGACGCGCCGTCCTTCTTCTCCTCGATGCGCAGGATGTTGGCGGCGCGCTTCACGCCGGCCAGCAGCGACTTGCCGTCGGCCGTATCGAGAAACTGCTTCAGCGCCGCGACCCGACGCACCACCAGCAGCAGGTCGTCCTGATCGCCCAGCGACAGCACCGCGTCGATCAGATCGTGGCTGTAGCCCTGATCGCGCAGGAACACCTTGAGGCGGTCGTGGAAGAATTCCAGCAGCGACACCGCGTCCGACGACACGACGCGCCCGGCGAATTCTTCCGGCATGCGCGGCGCGGCGCGTTTCGCCCCTTCCGGCTCCGCCTCCTGGCAGATTTCCACCAGCGGCAGCCGCAGGTCGTTCTCCAGCACCAGACGGATGACGCCGAGCGCCGCCCGGCGCAGGGCGTAAGGATCCTTGGAGCCGGTCGGCTTCTCGTCGATCGCCCAGAAGCCGGCCAGGGTGTCCAGCTTGTCGGCCAGCGCCACGGTGACGGAAACCGGCGCCGTGGGCGTGCGGTCGGACGGGCCGAGCGGCTTGTAATGGTCCTCGAGCGCCGCCGCCACACGCGGATCCTCGCCCTCGGCCGCCGCATAATAGCGACCCATGAGGCCCTGCAATTCCGGGAATTCACCCACCATTTCGGTGGTGAGGTCGGCCTTGGCCAGGCGGGCGGCGCGGGTCGCCAGGCCGCCGTCTGCGCCGATCGCCAGCGCGATCTTGCCGGCCAGCTCCACCAGCCGCTCGACGCGCTCGCCCTGGGTTCCCAGCTTCTCGTGGAACACGGAGCGGGAATCGATCAGCTTCTGCAGGCGCTGCTCCAGCGGCTTCAGGTGCTTCGTGTCCGCGCGCTCGCGATAGTCCGGCATCGGCCGCTGGTCGGTCTGCCAGAAGTGGCGGGCGTCGGAGAGGCGGGCGCGGACCACGCGTTCATTGCCGGCGATGATGGCGGCGCCGCGATCCGGCGCGACAATGTTGGACACCAGGATGAACCTGTTGGCCAGCGCGCCGTCAGCCTTCTTCAGTACGAAGCATTTCTGGTTGGCGCGGATGGTGGCGCGGATCACCTCCGGCGGTATCGCCAGGAACTCCTCCTCGAAGGCGCCCATCAGCACCACCGGCCATTCCACCAGTCCGGCGACCTCCTCCAGCAGACCTTCGTCCTCCACCAGCTCCAGCCCCTGGGCGAAGGCGAGATTGCGCGCCTCGGCGAGGATGATGTCCTTGCGGCGGTCGGTGTCGAGGATCACCTTCGCCTTCTCCAGCACGGCGACGTAATCGTCGAAGCGCTTCACCTGGATCGGCCCAGGGAAACCGGCGCCCTTCGCCATGAAGCGGTGGCCGCGGGTTTCGTTGCCGGCCGTCACGCCGCCGACGCTGAACGGCACGACTTGCGGCTCCTCTGTCTCGGGCCCGAAGGTGGCGACGATGGAGTGCAGCGGCCGCACCCAGCGCATGGCGCCGGGCTGGGCGGAAGCGGCGCCCCAGCGCATCGACTTCGGCCACGGGAAATTCTGGATGATGCGCGGCAGCACCTCGGCCAGCACGTCCAGCGTCGGCTGGCCGGGCTTCTCGATCACCGCCACATAGAACTCGCCTTTTTTCGGATCGGATACGACCTGCGCCTGGTCGATGGAGCTCAGGCCGGCGCCCTTCAGGAAGCCCTGGATCGCCCCATCCGGCGCGCCGACGCGCGGCCCCTTGCGTTCCTCGCGCACGTCCTGGCCAACCGCCGGCAGACCGGCGATGTGCAGGGCGATGCGGCGTGGGGTTGCCCAGGCGCCGGCGCCTTCATACAGCAGGCCGCGCTCGACAAGGGCGTTGGTCACCAGGCTCTGCAGGTCCTGCGCCGCCTTGCGCTGCATGCGGGCGGGGATTTCTTCACTGAACAGTTCGAGCAGAAGGTCGGGCATCGGAGGTTCCATCGGCCCCGGCGGGCCTGAAAAGCGTCAAACGGGCGTGCGGCGAAACAGTTGCGGAAGCCTCAGGCGGCCGCGCCGCCGCCCTCGGTGCGCAGCCACGCGGCGCCGCAGGCCTTGGCCAGTTCACGCACGCGCAGGATATAACTCTGCCGCTCGGTGACCGAGATCACGCCGCGCGCGTCCAGCAGGTTGAAGGCGTGGCTGGCCTTGATGCACTGGTCATAGGCTGGCATGGCGAGGCCATGACGGCCATCGGCGCGCGCGCCGGCCTCCAGCAGGCGTTTGCACTCGTTCTCCGCGTCAGCGAAGTGGCGGAACAGGATGTCCGTGTCGGCGTATTCGAAATTGAAGGCGGAAAATTCCTGCTCGGCCTGCAGGAACACGTCGCCATAGGTCACCTTGTCGTCGCCTTCGCCGCCGTTGAAATTGAGGTCGTAGACGCGCTCCACCCCCTGCACATACATGGCGAGGCGCTCAAGGCCATAGGTCAGTTCGCCGGCCACCGGCGCGCATTCCACGCCCGCCACCTGCTGGAAATAGGTGAACTGCGACACTTCCATGCCGTCGCACCAGCATTCCCAGCCAAGACCCCAGGCGCCCAGGGTCGGGCTCTCCCAGTCGTCCTCGACAAAGCGCACGTCATGCAGCGCCAGATCGACGCCGATGGCCTCCAG
Organism: Camelimonas lactis; assembly: GCF_004342915.1. Lineage (GTDB taxonomy): Bacteria > Pseudomonadota > Alphaproteobacteria > Rhizobiales > Beijerinckiaceae > Camelimonas > Camelimonas lactis. Next base: position 496,998 of record NZ_SLWL01000001.1, on the reverse strand, counting down.
CGACGCCAGATACAGCTCCTGCAGGTTCGGCGGGTTCGGCTTCAGGATCACCTGATACTGGTAATAATGCTGCAACCGGTTGGGGTTTTCGCCATAGCGCCCATCGGTGGGGCGGCGCGAGGGCTGCACGTAGGCGGCTTTCCACGGCTTCGGCCCCAGCGCCCTCAGGGTGGTGGCCGGGTGAAAGGTGCCGGCGCCCACCTCCATGTCATAGGGCTGGAGAATGACGCAGCCCTGCTTCGCCCAGAACTCATGGAGCGTCAGGATAAGCCCCTGAAAGGAGCGCTTCGGGCTGGACTGATCGGAGCCGGTCATGATCGCATTCTTCTGATATCGCGTGCTTCTGTCGCTGCGGCGGCGCGCCGACGCAGGTTCCTATACAACGAAAAACCAACGGACACAGTTGGAAATCGCCCGGGCGCAACCGTATCCGGCCGTCAATCGCCCCATGGCAGGCTCTCGCCGGCATGCGCGCGGGCCGCTTCGGCGGTGAAGGCCCCATCCGGCCCGTGCAATACGAGCGGCGCGTCCAGGGCGAATGGCCCGCGCCGGCCGCGCAGCCCGCCCACCATCACCCGGATCGCCGGCGCGCCCGCCCGCGCCGCCACCGGCCGCGCCCGCACGTCGCCGAAGCGCCGCGCCATGCCGGCGAGAATCTCCGGTAGCGCTTCCGCCCGGTGGATCACCAGCAGCGCCCCGCCCGGCCGCAGCAGCCGGCAGGCGCAACGCAACCAGGCCTGCAGGGCATCCTCCCGCACCGGCTCCCGCATTCCGTCCACGGGCGCATCGAACACGTGCGCCGCCCGCCGGCCAGCGCCTGGGGAGGCGCGCACCGCCTCCGGGGCGAACCAGGGCGGATTGGTCACCACCAGGTCCTGGCTTTCCGCCACAAGACCCGCCGCCGCCAGCGCCTCCGGCCGGTCCAGCAGATCGATGTTGACGACGCGGGCGCGGCCGTCCAGTCCGTTCAGGACGATATTGCCGGCGCACAATCCGGCAAGGTCGCCATCGCGTTCAGCCAGCGTCACCCGCGTTGCGGGCGCGGTCCGGGCCACCCCCAGGCCGATCAGCCCGCTGCCCGCCCCCATATCGAGCACGTCAACGGTCCGCCGCAACCGCCGCGCCAGCGCCGCCGCCAGCGTCGCGCCAGCCATGGCGGCGAGCACGCCGTCGGTGCCGCCGCGATGGTGGCCGCGCCGGAACTGCGCCAGTCGCAGCCCGCCGTTGAAGAAGGCGTCAAGGCTCTGCTCCGCCGCGGTCACGGATCAATCCGGCAATTCGGGCAGATATTCCCCCATGCCAGCGTCAGCCAGCAGCGCGCGCGCCGCCGCCAGCGCGTCGCCAGCCACCATCAGGCGGCGGGGAAAGGCGCCGATCGAGCCCTCGATGGCGCTGACCTGGTTGTCGGCCACCATGTTGAGAATGCCGGCCTGGTCCAGCAGGCCCGACATGTAGCCGAGGGCGACGACGTCATTGGTGCGCAGCAATTCTTCCATGCGTTCAGGAATAGCCTATTTGCCGGCGCTCAGGAATGGCGCAACCATGCGTATTGCCGGCGTATTCCCGTCCGCGCCCGCGACCGGGGCGAACGTCCCACAGGGGCAATCCGCCGCTGCTTTCCGCCAGAACGCGCGCGCGGTTTCATTTGCAAATCCGGCGGAAACATTGGACAAGTCGGGCCAGCGGGCGCTGGCTCCATGTGCAGCCAGGGCAGCGCGCCGGACCGTGGACCGGAAGGAGATCAGGTTGGGTATCGCCGTCGCACTGGACAGGGACAAGGGCAGGCAGGCCAGCATCGAAGGCCTGGTGAAGCTGGTCGCCGCCGACATGGAGCGGGTGAACCAGATGATCCTGTCGCGCACGGGGTCCGACGTTTTGATGATCCCTGAGGTCGCCAATCATCTGATCTCGTCCGGCGGCAAGCGTCTGCGGCCCATGCTCACCCTCTCGGCCGCCGCTCTGTGCGGCTATCAGGGCGAAGGTCACGTCAAGCTGGCGGCCAGCGTCGAGTTCATGCACACCGCCACCCTGCTCCACGACGACGTGGTCGACGAAAGCGACATGCGGCGCGGCAAGCCGGCGGCGCGCAAGGTGTGGGGCAACGAGGCCAGCGTGCTGGTCGGCGACTTCCTGCTCGGCCAGGCCTTCCGCATGATGGTCGAGGTCGGTTCGCTCGACGCGCTCGACGTGCTGTCCACCGCCGCCGCCGTCATCGCCGAGGGTGAGGTGATGCAGCTGTCGGTCGCGCGCAGCCTCGCAACCACCGAAGACGAATACCTCGCCGTCATTGAGGCCAAGACCGCCACCCTGTTCGCGGCGGCCTGTGAGGTCGGCCCGATTCTCGCCGGCAACAACCCGGACGACCGCGCCGCCTGCCGCGCCTATGGCATGAACCTCGGCGTCGCCTTCCAGCTCATTGACGATGCGCTCGATTACGGCGGAACCGCCGACGCCCTCGGCAAGAACATCGGCGACGATTTTCGCGAGGGCAAGCTGACCCTGCCGGTGGTGCTGTCGCTGCAACGCGGCGACGCCGCCGACCGGGAGTTCTGGCGCCAGGCGCTGGAGGAAGGCGCCACCGGCGACGACGCCCTCAAGCGCGCCGTCGCCATGATGCGCGGCAACGGCGCCTTGCGCGAAACCATCGCCCGCGCCGAAAGCTACGGCGACGCCGCCCGCGCGGCGCTTGACCGCTACCCGGCCGGCCCGCTGAAGACTGCCCTGCTCGACACGGTGGACTTCTGCATCTCGCGGGCGCACTGACCGACGTCAGAACGCCACGAGCCCAGGCTCATGGCGTTGGAGCCCGCGCGGCGCAAGGCATGCCCCGCAGAATATACGTCAACCGATTTGAGCCTTGCAGGTTGCGGTGGCGTCCGCATCTTTTGCGACCTGGCGTGAAAATCACGCATGGCCCAGGCGGGCGACGGCTCCTCCAGCGCTCAGCCCAGCATGGTCGGGCGCGCCCACCAGGCCGGCCTGGTCGCGTGTATGCGCCCCGCCGCTACCCGGGCTTGCGCCTCATCGTCGAACAGCCCGAAAACCGTCGCGCCAGAACCGGACATGCGCGCCAGCCAGCAACCGGGCATCTGCTGCACCAGCGCCAGCGCCTCGCTGATCTGGGGGCAGAGGCTTCGCGCCGGCGCTTCCAGATCGTTCCGGCCCGCCAGCAGGTAACGCCGCAAGCCCCCCACGGTGGCGACGTCGGGCGTCAGCCTGGCGGGCGGGGAGCCCGCTTGCAGCGGCGATGCGGCCAACGCCTGGAACACCGCCGGCGTCGGAACCGCGACGCGCGGATTGACCAGCAGCGCCGGCAACGCCGGCAGGGACAGTTGCGGCCCGAGAATCTCTCCCAACCCCGCCATCACCCGCGCCCGGGCGCCAAGGCAGACCGGCGCGTCGGCGCCCGTTGTCGCCGCCGCCTGATGCAGGCGCGGGTCGTCGGCAGCCAGATGATTGAGCCGCGCCAGCAGGCGAAGCGCGGCGGCGGCGTCCGATGACCCGCCGCCCAGCCCGGCGGCGACCGGAAGGCGCTTGTCGAGGATAAACCGCCCCATTCGCAATCCGGGGCACAGGTCCGCCAGGCGACGCGCCGCGCGCAACACCAGATTGTCGTCGTCAGGCCCCGCTTCGGCCGCCGTGTCGCCAGCCACGGCCAGGGAGAGGCCGTCGCCCGGCTCCAGCGACAACACGTCAGCGACGCCGGATTCAGCGCAGGACCCTGTAACGGACCCTGCCGCCACGCCGGCGAAAACTGTCAGGCTGTCGAGTTCATGATAGCCGTCTGGCCGCCGGCCAACGACCCGCAGGGTCAGATTGACCTTGGCCGGCGCGCGCGTTGTCAGGGGCAGGCGCGATGTCAGGGGCAGGTTGGCCGGGTCCATCCGCTATCCGTCACAGCTTTTCCAGTCACAGCGTTCAATGGGGCGGCGGCTGGCGCGATGCAAAACGGAAAGCCGTCGCGACCCTGGCGCGCCTCATGGCGGGAAGCCTGGTTGTTTCCGGGGCCAGGGAACGGACGGAGCCCGCCTGGCGGATCAGGCGCCAGCGACGCCCCGATGGCGGGCTTCGCACGGCGCCGGCCGGAACGCGGGCGCGCCTGAGGGCCAGCGACGGCGCCCCGCCGGGCGCCGGGCGCCTCAGTTCGCCTTCTGCCCAGCCGGCTGCGACGCAGGGGACGGCTGCTGCGACGGCGTCTGGCTGCCAGAGCCGTTATGCGCCTCGCCGGAAACCGCGCCGCTGGCGCCGCCGCCATCCGCCGGCGCCTCGCCCCGGTCATCCGGCGTCAGGCCCTTGCCGGGCGCTGGCGATGGGCCAGGGTCAGGGGCCGGCTGCCCTGGCTTGTGCTGTTCAGGCGTGGCGGGCGCATCTTTCCCGCCTTCCCCCGGCGCGTCCTTTGGCGCCGATGGCGCGCCATCTTTCCCGCCTGGGGGCGTGGAAACGCCAGGCTGCGGCTTGCCGGCGGGCTGGTCGCCTGCTGGCGGCTTGTCGGCTGGCGACTTGTGAGCCGGCCCGGGGGCGGCTTCGCCCTTCTGGTCCGCCGGCCTGTCCGCCGCGTTCCTGTCAGCGTTCCTGTCTTCGGCGCTTTTGCCGTCCGCGGGTTTGCCGTCCGCGGTCATGCCATTGGCGATCTTGGCGAGGATCTTTGGCAGGTCATCCGGCTCCGGCTCCAGATCACGAGCGTGATTCCACTGGAAGCGCGCCTCAAGCTTGCGGCCGGTTTTCCAGTAGGCGTCGCCGAGGTGATCATTGATCGTCGGGTCGGAGGGCTTCAGGGCAATAGCCCGCTCCAGTTCGCGCACCGCGTCATCGTAGCGGCCAAGGCGATAATAGGCCCAGCCCAGGCTATCGACGATGTAACCGTCGCGCGGGCGCAGGGCCACGGCCTTGTGCAGCATGTCGAAGGCTTCCTTCAGGTTGATCCCCTGATCCACCCAGGAATAGCCGAGGTAGTTGAGCACCACGGCCCGCTCGCGCCCGTCGCCGTCCGGCGCCAGCTCCAGCGCCTGCTTCAGGTCGGCTTCCGCCTTCGCCCATTGCCTGGCGCGCTCGTAAGACATGCCGCGGAAATAATATAGCGACCAGAAACGCGGCTCAGGCTTTCCGGCCCGGGCAATGGCGGTGGTGTAGGCGTCCGCCGCCTTCAGCCATTCCTTCTTGCTGCGATACAGGGCGCCGAGGGCCGAGGCGGCGTCCACGTCATCCGGGCGTTCCTTCACCAGCTTTTCGAGATGCGCGATCGCCTCATCGCCGCGCCCCAGCCCTTCCAGGCCAACGCCAATCTGGATGTCGGCGGACGCGCGCATGGGCGACGTCGCCGGAATGGCCCGGTAGACGGCGATGGCGTCCTGCGGCTTGCGCAGACGCTCGTAGATATCGGCCAGCGTGATCAGGGCCATCTCGTTCTTTGGCTCCAGATAGAGCGAAAGCTGGAGATAGATCATGGCGGCCAGTTCATCGCCCTGCTGGTTGCCGGCGGCGCCGAGGCCATACAGCACTTCCGCCGCGCCCTGCTGGGCGGTGGCGACCAGCGGCGGCAGGGTCTTGCCGGCCTTGAGTTCATTGAGCGATGTCGCGGCGATCGGCTGGCGCGGGGCCAGCTTCAGAAAGGCGTCGTAAGCGGCGGTCGCGGCGTCGCGATCGCCCACGCCGGACAGATAGCGGCCGTAGGCGTCAACCACGCGTAGCGTCGTGCGTTCCATGGCGTAGGCGGCATTCATCCGCCGGTCGGCCTCGGTGCGGAATTTGGGGCCGCCCAGCGCCGCGATCAGGCCGCCATGATATTCGCGGAACAGGGTGAAGGCGTTCACCCCGCGCAGCTTGTCGGCCGTTTCCAGCGCCTTTCTGGTGTTGCCGGAGCCGGCCCAGCTCCACGCCGTGAGCAGGGTGGCGGTGACGTCGCTGGCGGCCGCGCCGCCGCCGCGCTGGAACTGGGCGCGCGCCTTCGCGTATTGCCCCGCCTTCAGGTCCCGCACGCCGAGGGCCAGCCGCGCCAGGGCGTTGCCGGAATCCCGGGCCAGAATCTTCTGGGCGGCGGGGAAGGCCGCCTTCATGTCGCCGCTGGCGAGGAAAGCGATGAAGGCGCGCTCCTGCAGATCCCGGTTACGCGGGTCGCTGCGCAGGGCCTCGCCAAAGTAACGCGCCGCCGCGCTGGCGTCCCGCGATGCCCCGGCGACAACCGCCGCCAGATAATTTCCTTCGAGACTCGCGGCGACGGAAGGCTCATCGGCTCCGGCTTGCCCCGCGTCGCGGCTGGCCAGCGCCGGGCCCGTCCAGCCCAGCGCGACGGCCAAGGCCATCACGCCCACAGAACGCGCGATTCCCGATGGTTGCCGAAACAGACGTATCACTGGCTTCTCGCTGATATCTGGCCATGGAAGGGCGCCCGGTCACACTGAACCACCGGGCGCATCCGGCGCCGGAGCCGGCATTCACGATCGCGGAAAACCGCTGGCGCGATTCACCACGTCGCAACCGACTCTGGCGGGAGGCAGGTTATGGCTCCAGACAATGGCCGTTTTGGGCCATCGCGGCAAGCGGCCGCCGGTCAGTCCGTTACGGAAGGGGACGCCCTTGGCCCGCCCGGCCGCATCCGCGCCAGCTTGCGCCGCGCCGCCAACCGCCGCGACGCACCCCCCAAAAGCAGGACGGCGGCCCAGGGGCCGCCGCGCTGTCTTACATGTTGGGATAATTCGGGCCGCCGCCGCCTTCCGGCGTGGTCCAGTTGATGTTCTGGGCCGGGTCCTTGATGTCGCAAGTCTTGCAGTGCACGCAGTTCTGCGCGTTGATCACGAAGCGCGGATTGGTTTTCGCCGCCTCGTCGTCATACATCACCTCGTACACGCCCGCCGGGCAGTACAGCCGCGCCGGCTCGCCGTACTTCGGCAGGTTCTCCTTCACAGGGATCGACGGATCCTTCAGCTTCAGGTGGACCGGCTGGTCCTCCTCGTGATTGGTGTTGGAGAGGAACACCGACGACAGCTTGTCGAAGGAGATGACGCCATCCGGCTTCGGATAGGTCAGCTGCTTCACCTGGTCGATCGGCTTCAGCGTGGCGTAATCAGGCTTGCCATGCTTCAGCGTGCCGAAGAACGAGAAGCCGAACAGTTCGTTGGTCCACATGTCGAGACCGCCGAGCACCACGCCGATGCGCGTGCCGAAGCGCGACCACAGCGGCTTGACGTTGCGCACCTTTTTCAGGTCCTGACCAACGTCGGACGAACGCCACGCCTGCTCGTACTCGATCAGTTCGTCGTGTTCGCGGCCAGCGGCCAGCGCCCTGGCGAGCTTTTCAGCCGCCAGCATGCCGGACAGCATGGCGTTGTGCGAGCCCTTGATGCGCGGCACGTTGACGAAGCCGGCCGCGCAGCCGATCAGCGCGCCGCCGGGGAAGCAAAGCTTCGGCACCGACTGCCAGCCGCCCTCGGTGATGGCGCGGGCGCCATAGCTCAGACGCTTGCCGCCTTCCAGCGTCTCACGGATGAACGGATGCTGCTTCATCCGCTGGAACTCGTCGAACGGCGACAGGGTCGGGTTCTGGTAGTTCAGGTGCACCACGAAGCCGACGGCGACCAGATTGTCCTCGAAGTGGTAGAGGAACGAGCCGCCGCCCGTGGTGTTGTCCAGCGGCCAGCCAAACGAGTGCTGCACCAGGCCCGGCTTGTGCTTGGCCGGATCGATCTGCCACAGCTCCTTCAGGCCAATACCGTACTTGTCGAAGTCGGACTTGTCGCGCAGGTTGAATTTCTTCGCGATTTCCTTGGTCAGGCTGCCGCGCGCGCCCTCGGCGAACAGGGTGTACTTGCCGCGCAACTCCATGCCGCGGGTGTAGTCGCCCTTGGGCTCGCCGTCACGGCCGACGCCCATGTCGCCCGTGGCGATGCCGATCACGGCGCCAGCGTCGTTGTAGAGCACCTCGGCGGCCGGGAAGCCCGGATAGATCTCCACCCCGAGCGCCTCGGCCTGAGCGGCCAGATAGCGCGTCACATTGCCAAGGGAGCCGATGAAATTACCGTGGTTGTTCATCAGCTTCGGCATGCCGAAGTTGGGAAGGCGAATGCCGCCCGCCGGACCAAGGTAGTAGAAGCGGTCGTCCGTCACCTGCGTCTTCAGCGGGCGCTCCGGATCATCGCGCCATTCGGGCAGCAGGCGGTCAAGGCCAATCGGGTCGATCACGGCGCCGGAGAGGATGTGGGCGCCGACCTCGGAGCCCTTCTCCACCAGCACGACGGAGATGTCCGTTCCGGCCTCGTTCGCGAGCTGTTTCAGGCGGATCGCTGCCGACAGGCCGGCGGGTCCGCCGCCGACGATCACGACATCGTAGTCCATACCCTCGCGTTCAGGCAGTTCCATCCCCTTGCTCCTCCAGACATCGTCCCTGTTGCGTTTCACCACGGTGCGGGGCCGGGGGGCGCGTCCGCGTGGCGAAACCCAAAAAGCCTGCTACATATGCCGCGCCCGGCCAGCCTTTGCCGGCCTGGCGACGCGCGCTCCGGCCGCCGCTGGGGCGGAGCCGGGCAAATGACGTAAACGGCGTTTCGCCACGGCCACGAGCCGGATGGGCGGCGACCATGGGGCGAGCGGCCAGAAACCGTTCACTTTTGAACCATTCGAGGCAGTCTCACAAGAACTGATATGGATCAACGTCCCCTTTCCACGCCTGCCTGCGTCAATTCCGCCGACCTGCCGCATGCGCCCCGTCCTGGAGACAACGCCGTGTCCCGTGGCGCGACCCGTCGCGACCGCCATTCCGGGGACCTCCACCTTTCTCATGCCCCCGCCGTCGCGCCTGTCGCGCCGCGCCGCGCGCTGTCGTAAGGTCGCGGCATGAACGGCGATACGGCGAACGGGCCGCCTCCTGATCCTGCGGATTACAGCCTTGCTGACCTCGAAACGCTGCTGGCGTTTCACATGGAGGCCGGGGCCGACTGGGTGCTGGACGAGACGCCGCATGACCGGTTCGCTGAAGTCAACGCGCCGCCCCCCCGTTTTGCTCCCGCCTGGGCGCAGAACACCGCCCAGGTGAGCGCCGCCTCTGGCGCCGCGCCGGCGGAGCGTCGGCGGACTTCGGCCCCGGCCCCCGTCACGCCGCCTGCCCCATCCCGCGCTCCTTCAACGCCGGCCGCGACGCCGCCGGCAAATTTCGCCAGCGCGGCGGATGAGGTGGCGCTCCAGGCCGGCGAGATCGCCCGCGCCGCCACGAGCCTTGAGGCCCTGCAGCAGGCCATGGCCGCCTTCGACGGCTGTTCGCTGAAACGCACGGCGCGCCAGCTGGTGTTCGGCGACGGGGCCCCCGACGCCCGGGTCATGTTCGTTGGCGAGGCGCCTGGAGCGGAAGAGGACCGTATCGGCAGGCCGTTCGTGGGTCGCTCCGGCCAGTTGCTGGACCGCATGCTGGCGGCCATCGGCCTTGACCGCAGCAAGGTCTACATCGCCAACACGGTGCCATGGCGGCCGCCGGGCAACCGCACGCCGACGCCGCAGGAATCAGCCATCTGCCGTCCGTTCATCGAACGGCAGATCGCCCTCGTGGGGCCCGATGTGCTGGTTTGCCTGGGCGGCCCCTCGGCCCAGGCCCTGCTTGGCGTCCGCGAAGGCATCCTGCGCCTGCGCGGCCGCTGGTCCGCTTACGAGGCGGGCGACATCCGCATCCGGGCGCTGCCGACCCTGCATCCGGCCTATCTGCTCCGCTCACCGCTCCAGAAACGCCTTGCCTGGCGCGATTTTCGCGCCATTCGCGCAGCGCTGGATGAAGGCGCGGGAACCACGGCGACAACCGGCGGCAACGCCTGACCGGGACAACTGACCGGGACGGCTAACCTGGCGGCTCCCCCGCCTGCGCGTCCATCATCACGGCTGCGCACCCGTTAAAGCTGCGCGTCCTGGCTAAGCGTGTTGCATGACTGGACCTTGCCCGATTTCAGCCCTGTCATGAACCAGCGGGTGCGCTGGGCCGACGTGCCATGGGTGAAGCTGTCCGGGACGGCGAAGCCCTGGGACTGCTTCTGCAGCCGGTCGTCGCCGATGGCGGCGGCGGCGTTCATCGCCTGCTCCACGTCGCCCTCCTCCAGCGAGTTGTATTTCTGGTTGCTGTTGTTGGCCCAGACGCCGGCCAGGCAATCGGCCATCAGCTCCACCCTGACGGACAGGGCGTTGCGCCCGGCGGTCGACATGGAGCGTTTGGCCCCCTCCACCTTGTCCAGGACGCCGAGCAGGTTCTGCACGTGGTGCCCCACCTCGTGGGCCAGCACATAGGCGTAAGCAAAATCACCGCCAGCCCGGAACCGCTGCTTCATCTCCTGGAAGAACGCCAGGTCGATGTACACCGTGCGGTCCAGCGGACAATAGAACGGCCCCATGGCCGCCTGCGCGGCGCCGCAGGCGGAGCGGGTGGCGCCGGAGAACAGCACCATGCGCGGCTCCTGGTAACGCACATTGAGCTGTTGCGGCAGCACCACCTTCCAGACGTCCTCCGTATTGCCCAGCACGGCCGCCGCGAAGCGCCCTGTCTGGTCCTGCGGCGGCGCCGACGGCTTGCCCTGTTGCGGACGCGGCGCCTGCTGTTCGTAGGCGGGACCACCGCCGCCAGACAGGATTTCGGCGCCAGAAATCAGCAGGCGCGGATCAATGCCCAGCGCCCAGCCGACCAGCCCGAGCACCACGATCGTGCCGAGCCCGAGGCCGCCGCGACCTCCCGGCAGCATGCCGCCGCCCGAGGGGCCGTCGCCGCGCCGGTCGTCGACATTCTCCGAGGTCCGGAAATCTTCCCACCGCATGCCGTGTCCCCTGCTCAACAAGCCCCTGCATACAACGCAGCTGGAGCCACATTGTTTATGCAAAACGCCGGGAATGTGAATTGCCGTCCTCGCGACTGACCGGATGCCGCCCGCCCGCGCCCTTGCCAATGTTCTGCATTTGTTCTTATGATATCCACAGGTCCGGCGAGTCGGGGGGCGAGTCGGGCCAGTGGCTCGCACAAGGAGGCGCGGACATGAGGGAAGCATCCCGCAATCCCCTGGAGAATCAATCCCCCGTCGCCCGGGATGACGCGGACACGCGGCCCGCCATGGCCCACGGCGGCGGCGAGCCCTGGCGCGCGCGCCAGCTCATCGCGCCGGAGCGGCGGCGCGGCCGCGGCGTGCTCATCAATCCCGCCGGCCGCTTCGAGAAGCATGCGCGCGAGGATATCGACGACGGCTGGAACTCGCTGGACGACCTGCCGCCGTTCCGCACGGAAGTGACTGTCGAGAAGCCGAAAACCATCATCACCCGCAACGCCTCGCCCGACATCTCGTTCGATCGCTCCATCAATCCCTACCGGGGCTGCGAGCACGGCTGCGTCTACTGCTTCGCCCGCCCCAGCCACGCCTATATGGGCCTGTCGCCGGGGCTCGACTTCGAAACGAAGCTGTTCGCCAAGCCGGACGCGGCGCGGCTGCTGGAGAAGGAACTGTCAGCCCGGGGCTATGAGCCGCGCGTCATCGCCATGGGAACCAACACCGACCCGTATCAACCCATCGAGCAGCGCTACCGCATCACCCGTGAGATTCTTGAGGTTCTGGAGCGCTTCAATCATCCCGTCGGCATCGTCACCAAATCGGCGCTGATCACCCGCGACATCGACATCCTGTCGCGCATGGCGGCGAAGAACCTCGCCAAGGTCGCCCTTTCGATCACCACCCTTGATCCAAAGCTGGCGCGCTCCATGGAGCCGCGCGCCGCCACCCCCTCGCGCCGCCTCGACGCCATCCGCAAGCTGGCTGACGCGGGCGTGCCGGCCTCGGTGATGGTCGCGCCGGTGATCCCCGCCGTGAACGACGACGAGATCGAACGCATTCTTGAGGCGGCGCACGCCCACGGCGCCCGCGAGGCCGGCTATGTGATGCTGCGCCTGCCCCATGAGGTGCGCGACGCCATGTGGACCTGGCTGGAGAATGAATGGCCGGACAAGGCCCGTCGCGCCCGCGCCCTGATGCGCCAGTCGCGTGGCGGCAAGGATTACGACGCGACCTGGGGCGACCGCATGGTCGGCTCCGGCCCCTATGCCTGGATGACCGGGCGCCGCTTCCAGCTCGCCTGCGCCCGCATCGGCTTCAACAAGGAGCGGCGGCGGCTCGACGTCAGCCAGTTCCGCGCCCCCAACAGCGCCGTGACGGCGGGGCAGCTGTCCCTGTTCGGGCTCGACGACGCCCCCGCCGCCCGGCCGGCCCGGCGCCCCATCGACCCCGTGCGCCCTATCCGCACGCGGGCGGACGCCAATGGCCTCGCCTTCCTCGACAACGCCGCCCACGCGTAGAACGCCAGCGCGACGCCCTGGCCCCGGGGGTTGATTCCCGGCCGCGTCCGGTTCACCTGGAAGCCATGGCGCGCAAACCGACGGCTGAAGCCCTGACTGATTCGCTGATCCTGTTCCCGGAAGGCCCGGTGTTCGACCGGGAGGAGCGACTGCGGGCGCGCGGCGTCTGGCCGGTGGCCGGGATCGATGAGGTCGGGCGCGGCCCCCTCGCCGGCCCGGTGGTGGCGGCGGCGGTGGTGCTCGACCCTGCTGACGTGCCCGACGGTCTGAACGACAGCAAAAAGCTGACCAGGGCGGCGCGCGATCGGCTGCACGATGAAATCATGGCCCGCGCCCTGCATGTCAGCGTCGCCAGCGCCTCGGTGTGGGAGATCGACGCCACCGACATCCGCAAGGCGTCGCTCACCGCCATGAGCCGCGCCGTCGCCGCCCTGCCCGCCGCGCCGGCCCATGTGCTGGTAGACGGCCGCGACCGCCCCGCCGTGCCCTGCGACGCCGACGCCATCATTGGCGGCGACGCGCTGGTCGCCTCCATCGCCGCCGCCTCCATCGTCGCCAAGGTGGCGCGCGACCGGATGATGGCGCGGCTCGACGCCATCTGCCCGCAGTACGGCTTCGGCAAACACATGGGCTACGGCAGCGCCGCCCACCGCGCCGCCATCGAAACCCATGGCGCCTCCCCCTGGCACCGCCTCAGCTTCGCGCCCTTCCGCCTGATGCCGGAGCACGCCGGAGAACTGGCGCGCCGCCGGCAGTCGACCTGGTCACCGTAAGTCCGGCCCGGCGCGCCGGCACAACGGCGCCCGCCGCCTGTTCGCCGCGATCCGGGCATAACGGCCCATCGCTCAGGACGGAGTTGAAGACTTGGGAGCCGGGCCGCGCCCCGGGCGACCAACCTCATCGCGACCAGACGCCATCGCCATCGGGCCTCGCTGCAGGAGCAACCGGGGGGACGCGGAGGCGACTTCCGACGCCTGTACAACCGGTGACGTCTCTACAACCAGTGATGTTTTCATAACCTGCCAGGAACACCAGCGACCATACCCCGGCGGCGCGTTCGCGCGCCCGGCCAGGCCTGGCGCTCCATCAGGGCTGGTGTTCCACCAAAGATTATTTTGGCAAAGTGTATTTCGCCAACGACATCCAGTTCCCGGCAAATGGCCGCCGGGCGCGAGAACCCCACGGGAAAACGCCCGACATTTCAGTCAGGTTCCTGAAAGGAAAGCAAAGTCAGGAAAAGATCCCAAGGTCCCTCAACCACTTGTCCAGCGCCTCCTCGCCCACATGCTCCGCGCCAGCATCCAACCCGCCGACCCGCGCCCCTGACGCGTGGGGCGCGCCGCTGGGCATGGACAATGTCCCCGCCCGCGCGCTTCTGGCCCGCGCCTCCGCAACCCGCACGTGATACGGCTGGAATTCCCGGGCATCTGACGAAGCGCCTCTCAGCGGAACCCCGTTTCTGTAGCGGATGATGCTGGGGTTCGACGCCTCAAGCTCCCCCAGGCCAGATACGTCGCCATCGTACAGTGCGCGAGCCAAAGCATCTGGAAAAGCGTCCACTCTCCTCCGCGAATAACCAATGACAGTAACGTTCGGCAAATCCAATGACATCCGCTCGACATACGACGGTACAGTTTCGTAACGCGCGTCCTTCAGCTTCTCCCCCGACCGCGCAAAACAAACCTCAACCATATTAAGCCCCGCGTCGCCCTCCCTTATATCCCTGGAATAAAATTCAGGAGGTCGCGGAACCCCACCCTCAAGCGGCCACTTCTCGAACAAACAGCGTCCACCACTGTAGGTATTATCAATTCCGTTACGCTTAGTTTTGGCGCGCAACGTATAATTTTTCTGACCACCATAAGACCATACAAACATAGCACTATCTCTACTATGTACTATTTCAGTAATAATTGGCTCCGGCATATTTATCTCCGGCGGATTAATTTGCATAATCAGAAATTTTACAACATCTGCATTTATTTTAATTATAATGAAATAACTCAAAAGATCTATAAAATAACTTGCAGGTCCACGTGGTTAGCCAACGGTTAAGCGCGCGGCGCTGATCCACGGCGCCTGTCCCATCTGTGCCGGATCGGGACAGGCCCCCGAAACCGGAAACGTCGCCTTTACCCCGTCTGTTCACCATGCCGTCCTGTGAGTTGCGTAACCGGCAGGGCGATATGGAAGTTTCACGAGCCAGGATCGCTGGCGTCAATTCCCGGATCAAGGTTGTGCGTACCGGGCTGACCGCGTCAGCCGCCCTGCCGGGCTCACCCCCAGGCGAGTCTCTTTCAGGCAGGCATGCCGCCAGCGCGTTGCCGCTGGACCGGATCATTCCCGGCGACTGCCTCGCCGAACTGCAGCGGCTGCCGTCGCAGAGCGTCGATCTGGTTTTCGCCGATCCGCCCTACAATCTGCAGCTGGAAGGCGCCCTGACCCGCCCCGACCACTCCCAGGTGGATGCGGTGGACGACGACTGGGACAAGTTCGACAGCTTCGCCGAATACGACGCCTTCACCCGCGCCTGGCTGGCCGAGTGCCGCCGCGTGCTGAAACCGGACGGCGCCCTGTGGGTCATCGGCTCCTACCATAACGTGTTCCGTGTCGGCGCGATCCTTCAGGATCTCGGCTACTGGATCCTCAACGACATCGTCTGGCGCAAGGCCAACCCGATGCCGAACTTCCGTGGCCGCCGTTTCACCAACGCCCACGAAACCCTGATCTGGGCGACGCCCACCCGCTCGAAGCGCTATACCTTCCACTATGAGGCGCTGAAAGGCGGCAATGACGACCTGCAGATGCGCTCGGACTGGTTCATTCCCCTGTGCACCGGCGACGAGCGCCTGAAGGACGCCGACGGGCGCAAGGTGCACCCGACCCAGAAGCCCGAGGCGCTGCTGGCCCGCGTGCTGCTGTCATCCTCCAATCCGGGCGACGTGGTGCTTGATCCCTTCCTTGGCTCCGGCACCAGCGCGGCGGTGGCCAAAAAGCTCGGCCGCCGCTTCATCGGCATCGAGCGCGATCCGGTTTACGCCAAAGCGGCGCAACAGCGCGTGGACGCGGTGACCCCGATCGATCCGCAGGCGTTCGCCGCCGCGCCGGCGAAGCGCTCCGAGCCGCGCGTCGCCTTCCTGTCGCTGATCGAGGCCGGCCTGATCGCCCCTGGCGAAATGCTGGAAGACGAGCGCCGCCGCCACAAGGCGCTGGTGCGGGCCGACGGAACCTTGCAACTTGGCCCGGCGGTTGGCTCCATTCACAAGATCGGCGCCCTGTCCCAGGGCCTGCCGTCCTGCAACGGCTGGACCTACTGGATGATCGAGCGCGACGGCCAGCGCCTGCCCATCGACGCCTTGCGCGGCGAATACCGCCAGACCCACCGCGCCGCCGCCTGAACGGCGGCGACGGACGATTTACCGCCGAAAATTATCGCAAAAACAAAGCCGGCCGCGCGCCGGCTTTTCTCATGCCGCGCCAGGCTCCGCGCCGCCGGCAAACGCCAGCCCGTGCGCCACGGCCTTGCGCATGACATTGGGCAGGGCCGAGCCCGCCAGATCGGCCCGCCGGACCCAGCGTATGCCGGCCGGCGCGGCGAAATCCGGCGCGACGATGGCCACGAACACGGCAAGCTCCAGCCGGAAATGCGTGAACACATGGCGCACCCCGCCCGGCGCCAGCCGCCAGGGGGCGTCAAACGGCGCTTCCTGCAGCAACTCCACCGTTGCCGGCATCGCGTCGCTTTCCCGCCAGGCGCCGCCGGGCGGTTCGTCCATGCCGCCGAGCAGCCCCTCGGGCGGCCGGGTCCGCAACAGCACCGCCCCATCTGCGCGCACGCAGACAAACGCCGCCCCAAAGCGGGACGGAACCGCCTTTTTCGGCGCCTTGCGCGGAAAGCTCTCCGCATCGCCCGCCGCCCGCGCCGCGCACGGCCCCATCCACGGGCAAACGCCGCAGGCCGGCCGGCGCGGCGTGCAGATCATCGCGCCCAGATCCATCATCGCCTGGGCGAAGTCGCCGGGGCGCCGGGCCGGAACCAGCGCCTGGGTCAGGGCGCGGATGCGCGGCTTGGCGCCCGGCAGCGGTTCCTCCACCCGGTAAATACGGCTGATTACCCGCTCCACATTGCCATCCACCGCCGCCGCCGGCAGGTCGAAGGCAATGGCCCCGACCGCCGCCGCCGTATAGGGGCCAACGCCTGGCAGGGCCAGCAATCCCTCCAGCGTGGCGGGAAACCTGCCGCCGTGCTCCGCTACCACGGTGCGGGCGCAGGCGTGCAGATTGCGCGCCCGGGAATAATAGCCAAGCCCGGCCCAGGCCTGCATCACCGCCTCCGCCGGGGCCGACGCCAGGCTGTTCACATCGGGAAAGCGCGCCAGAAACCGCGCATAATAAGGCTGCACCGCCGTCACGGTGGTCTGCTGCAGCATGATTTCGGAAAGCCACACCCGGTACGGATCAGCCTGCGCGCCAGACGCCGCCCGCCATGGCAGGGTGCGCCGGTGAGCGTCGTACCACCCGAGCAACGCCGCCGGCTCAGGCCGGCTCTGCGGGCGCAGCGCGGCAAGTTCAGGGCCGCCTGATTTCCGCACGGCCACGCCGTCCCGCGCCTTGCGCTGGGCCGCCGGCGGCTCCGGTGGCGCCTCCGCTTCTGCTGGCGTTGCCCTGGCGCCCCCGCGTCGCCGGGCCGCAAACGCCCGCGCGCCGGCGGCGCCGCGCCCCGGGAAAGATGAACCAGGCGTACGCCTCACTGACAACCCGCCGTCATGAAAATATCCGATGCCCTCTTCCGATGCCCCTTGCCGTCCGCGCCAACCGGAGGCGCCGCGACCGCCTTGCCAGACCGCCGCCGCCCTGTCTGGCCCAATCGCGCCGGCGACGCTATCCGGCGCGCCGTCGCAGGCCTATATACATATATACTGTAGCGCGCGGCCGGCTCGCCCTGTCCGCGACAACGCCCAGAGCATCACGTCATGAAGCCTCCCGCCCGCCCTTCCCGTCCGGTCCCCCTCGCCGATCTGCTCGACCGCTGTCTGGACAAGGCCCTGGCGTCCCAGGGGTTCGCCGCCAGCGACATCCTGCTGGCGTGGGAGGATATCGTCGGCCCGCGCCTGGCCCAGTACGCGCGTCCGCTGCGCATCAACTGGCCGCGCCAGCCCCGCCATGGCGACGCGCCCAAAACCCCGGCGACGCTGGAAGTCCTGGCCAGCAGCGCCTTCGCCCTGGAGTTGCAGCACACGGCGCCGGTGATCATTGACCGCATCAACGCCCATTTCGGCTGGCGCTGCATTGGCAAAATTCTCATCCGCCAGGGGTCGCCGCCGCGCCCGGCCGCGCCGACGCCCGTTCCGGCCATTGATCCACAGGCGCGGCGGCAGGCCGAATCGCTCACCGCCCGCGTCGAAGACGAGCGCCTGCGCGGCGCCCTCACCCGTCTTGGCGCCGCCGTGCTGAGCCGACCCGCCGCCGGCTGAGCCGGCCCCGGGTAGCGCGGCCGGCCCCGCCTGCCGCCAATCCCGGCGGTCAACGGAGCGCGATGCCCTCAAGGTTCCGCGCGGTCCGCTGCCTGCCAGCCCGGCCGGCAATTGATCCTGGACGGCGCTTCAGACATGCTTCCGCCCGAATTCCGGGGGGAATTACATCACCCGGGACCATGCCCACGGTTCACAGGGCGCATGGTCGCCATCTGGACGGAACACGGCGGGAACCTGACCGCCACCGTCCCCCGTTGATATATTTTGAAGCCGGCTGCCCCGGCCAGGAGCATGAGATGATCACACGTCGCCGCCTGCTGGAAACCATGGCCATTGGTGCAGCCCTCACCGTAGCCGGCGGCCTGGGCCTCGCGCCCGCGATGGCGCAAACCGTCAGCGCCCAGGAGCTCGGCGAGGCCGGCCCCCTCGGCGACGTGACGCTGGGCGACAAGGGCGCGAAGGTCCATGTCATCGAGTACGCCTCGCTGACGTGCTCCCATTGCGCCGATTTCCACAACACCACCTTCCCGGAGTTCAGGAAGAAGTACATCGACACCGGCAAGGTGCGCTTCACCCTGCGTGAATTCCCGCTCGACCCCCTCGCCGCCGCCGGTTTCATGCTCGCCCGCTGCGAAGGCAACGACAAATATTATCCGGTGACCGATCTGCTGTTTTCCCGGCAGAACGACTGGGCGTTCACCCAAAAGCCGCTGGAAGGCCTGACCAACCTGCTGAAGCAGGCCGGCTTCACCCAGGAGAAGGTGGAAAACTGCCTTAAGGACCAGAAGATTCTGGACGCGGTGAACGCCGTGCGTGATCGCGGCGCGAAGCTTGGCGTGAACTCGACGCCGACTTTCTTCATCAATGGCAAGACCTACCGCGGCGCCCTCTCCATGGAAGATCTCGACAAGGCCCTGAAGCCCCTCCTCGGCGAGTGAGCCCGGATGATTCTGATTCTGTCGCGCGCGCCAGCGCGCGACGACATGGCCGGCGCCTTCGGGGGCCGGCCTTTCTTTTTTGCGGACGACTCTACATCCACAAAGCGCATTTGCCGCGCCAAACCAGGAGATTCGGGGCTTTGTTGGGGAAACGGCGGGCGACAGCCGCCTGGTCATCGCTCCATTGCGACAGGGAGGTTAAAACACCCTTCAGATCAACCGGATGCAGCGAAAACCCGAATCTGTTTCACCACATGTCCGCCCATCCACCGCTACGCCCGACATTACGCCTCGGCGCAAAGAGTCGCAGCAAAGTCGCTGGGCGCCGCGCCGCCGCAATTCACAAACTAAATTTATTAATTCATTTACAATAACTTACGCGACTTTCCCGAGCCTTGACACCCGAAAGTGCAAAAATTATGGTGCCGCCGGCTTTTGGGGAAATTCTGCTCTCAGGCCTTGCGGACAGAGGGCGGGTTCTCCATGAGCAAAGACGGAACGGACAGGCGGAATGAAGGCGCAGGCGAACAGCCCGCGACGGAAGCCGATCTTGCCGGCCGCATGAAGCGCCTCAGCGCGAAGCTCGACGCCGTTCATGAGGCGGAGGCGCGTAAAACGGCTGCGGAAACGGCGAGACAGGCGGCGAGCGGCGCCTCGTCCATGGGGCGGGCGTTTCGTCTCTCCGCCGAGTTCATCGCCGGCGTCGCCGCCGGCGGGCTCATTGGCTGGTCGATAGACCGCGTCTTGGGCGCGTCCCCATGGGGGCTGATTGTATTTCTGATGCTGGGCTTCTTGACCGGCGTCTACAACGTTATGCGCGCAACCGGGCAACTGCAGGTTCCGTCAGATAAAAAAGACGGCGCCGGGCAATAAAAACCGATTGTGTGAACCGCACGGTCTGGCGCTTGTGACCTGGATAGGCTAACGAGCGCTGACCGATTGACAATGTGAACGGACCGTGGGGCGTTTTTGGCCTGACGGGGCGTTGCGAGGCGACAGGAAGGGGACCTGACGGGCCATGGCTGATCCGATCCATCAGTTCCAGATCAAGAATATCGTGACGCTTGGCCACGCCGGCGCCCATGAGATCGCTGTGACCAATTCGGCGATTTACATGTGGGTCGCCGTCGCTCTGACCGCTATCCTGATGATCGGCGGCATCGGTCGCGCCGCCGTCGTGCCCGGCCGCATGCAGTCTATCGTCGAAAGTCTGTACGAATTTGTGGCGACAACGGTGCGAAATAGCGCCGGAACGGAAGGGATGAAATTTTTCCCCTTCGTGTTCTCGCTGTTCATGTTCGTGCTGGTTCTCAACATGCTCGGCATGCTGCCGTACGGCTTCACCGTCACCAGCCACATCATCGTCACCTTCTGCCTTGCGGCTCTGGTGATCGGCACCGTCATCATTTACGGCTTCTACCGTCACGGTTTTGGCTTCCTCAGGCTGTTCGTGCCGTCGGGCGTGCCGGGCTGGCTGCTGCCGCTGCTGGTGGCTGTTGAGATTGTCTCGTTCGTGTCGCGCCCGATCAGCCTGTCCGTGCGTCTTTTCGCCAACATGCTGGCCGGCCACATCGCCCTGAAGATCTTCGCCGGTTTCGTGGTGACCCTGCTGACGGCCGGCGCGTGGGCGGTGCTGTCGCCGCTGCCGCTGGCGCTGGCCATCGCGCTGACCGCCCTCGAGTTCCTTGTCGCGGCGCTGCAAGCCTATGTGTTCGCCACCCTGACAACGATCTACCTCAACGATGCGCTCCATCCGGGCCATCATTGATCCCAGCCTCTCCAACTTTTTCGACCAGGAGTTTTCAAATGGATCCCGTTGCAGCCAAGTACATCGGCGCTGGTCTCGCTTGCTTCGGCATGGCAGGCGCTGCTCTCGCCCTCGGTAACCTGTTCGGCCAGTTCCTGTCGGGCGCGCTGCGCAATCCGTCGGCCGCCGCCGGCCAGCAGGGCACCCTGCTCCTCGGCTTCGCTCTGACGGAAGCTCTGGGCATCTTTTCGCTGCTGATCGCGCTGCTGCTGCTGTTCGCGGTCTGATTGACGCATCGGGAATGGTCGTCCGGCGTCCATTCCCGGGCCAGTCTACCTGGCGCGTTGGAGCCAATGCGCCGTCCGGAGCCACCGGGCGGCGACGGCGCCAGGCGTTGGACAGGCTGGAGGTTCCCATGCGGGCGGCGACGCCCGGCGCGGAGGCTCTGGCCAATATACGGACAGGATTTCGGCCAAGACGCCCTGGCGAACAGGACGCCCTGGCGACAAGGCGATCCTGAGCCGACGAAGCAATCCCGCCTGTGCGGGCAGCGAACCAGCCGGTTCCGCCTGAGGATTAGGTCGCATGGCTAGCCCTACCCATTCCGCCTCGACGGCAGTGGCCAATGAGGTCCACGGCGCGATCGCATTTCCGCCCTTCGAAAGCGCGACGTTCGCGTCGCAGATTTTCTGGGTGCTGATCTCCTTCGCCGTGCTCTACTTCCTGATGTCCCGCATCGCCTTGCCGCGCATTGCCAGGGTGCTTGACGAGCGTCACAACAAGATTACCGGTGATCTGGCCGAAGCGCAGAGGCTGCGCGCCGAATCAGAGGAAGCCGTTACGGCTTATGAAAAGGCCCTCGCCGACGCCCGCGCCAACGCGCAGGCCATCGCCCATCAGGCCCGCGAGGAAATGGCCGCGGAGTTCGAAGCCCGCCGCAAGGCGCTTGAAGCCGATCTGAACCAGAAGATTGCTTCCGCCGAAGAGACCATTCGCGTCAACGCCGCCGCCGCCATGGCCAATGTGCGCGACATCGCTGCGGAAGCCGCCGCGACCATCGTCGAGCGTCTGACCGGCGCCGCTCCGGCTCGCGCGGAAGTCGACGCCGCCCTGGACCGCGCGGCGGTCTGACCCCCGATGGCCGAAGGGCGCCATCGCCCTTCGCCTGAAGCGGGTTTCAACATTTACCGGAATTCGGGCGCTCGCAGCCGATCAGCTGGGCGGGCGCTTTTCAGGAGTAAAAGCGATGTGGAATACGCCCGAATTCTGGGTCGCCGTCGCGTTCTTCGTCCTCCTCGGCATTGCGGCGTGGATGGGTGGCTTCAAGACCATCGGCAACCTGCTCGACAAGCGCGGCCAGCGGATCGCCACCGAGCTTGAGGAAGCCCGTCGCCTGTCGGCCGAAGCCCGCGCCCTGCGCGACGAATACGTCGCCAAGCGTCAGGCCGCCGAGAAGGAAGCCGAAGCGATCGTCGCCGCGGCCCGTGAGGAAGCCACGCGCGTCGCCCAGGAGGCGCACAACCGCCTCGCCGAGTTCGTGGCCGGCCGCACCGCCGCCGCCGAGGCCAAGATTTCCCAGGCCGAGGCCCAGGCGACCGCCGAGGTTCGCGCCGCCGCCGCCAACGCCGGCCTGCAAGCCGCCGAGGTTATCCTGCGTGACCGCACGCAGGGCGAGGCAGCCGACGCGCTGGTTCGCAACGGCGTCAACCAGATTCGCGGCGCTTTCACGCACTGACGCGCTGGCGTTATCGCGGACGGCGCCCACTTTACCTGAGCAGAAAGCATCAGGTTAAGGAGACCCGGCCGTTAACGGCAAGCCGCCCCCCGGGGCGGCTTTTCTTGTTTCGGGGACCAGTTTCGGGAAGGCAGTCAGTTTCGGCGGCAGGTCGCGGGAATCCATGAAATGAATGCCAGCCGGCAAGCGCCGCTGGCGGCTTTCCCACAGGAGCGGGCTCAACCTGGAGAGGCTCTGGACACGAATGGGCTTTGACGAGCGGAAGCGCGCGCCAACCGAAACCAGCGCCCGGAGCCCCTCCGCACAATCTTCCCAACCATGATATGCGCCACCTATCAGGCGACGACGCCCCGTCCCTGTTCAGGCCGCTGCGAATTGGCCGCCGCCCCTGCGGCAGCGTCGGCCCCGGGCGCAATGAAGTCCGTCAGCGACAACACCTCCGCTAACAACGGAAGCAGCAGCCAGTCTGGCAAGGACCGATGGTGGCGGGGGATCAAACAATGCGTGACGATTACAGGAGCCGTCGACAGGACAGGCGCGGCATGGCCCCAACGCGCGAAGCCTGTTCAGCCCGCCAAATTGCAGCGCCTGCCAGCCTTTTGTACCTGCGCGAAATGTCACAGAAAAACATGCGCCAACGCCAAGGCGCACCCCATGCATCAGACACATGGGGCATCGGCAAAAAAGGACAGTGTCCCTGTCGCAATTCACTTGCGAGGAATCAGAAAAACCCATATAGAGACTTTGCAGCAGCGATGCTGCAGCCCTCCTTGGGCGTTTCCTCCCTAGACTTTATGGCCGCGTCCCTGACGCGGCCTTTTTTTTGGCTTTTTTGCGCCAGGCGCAAACCAGATGGCGTAGCTTCAAAACCAGAAGACCATTCCATCGGGATACTGCGTCGTACCTGATTCATACGATCACGTTCCGACGCGCGCAACATGTTATTTTTGGCGCCAGATGTTTTTTGGACGTTTTTCGATGCCCGCTTTGCGACATTGGGAAAACTGTCCATTGCCTGACCTGGCAGCCTGTCAACGGGCTCGCCATCGTCCGCCCGGCCGGCTTCATCCCTTTGACGGTGTCCCCTTCACACCTTTGCCGGACCTTGCATCTTCGGACCGTCCCCCCACGACGTCCTGTTTGAGCGCGGGCGCCGGCAGGGCTATGCTGACGCCGTCCAGGGATGGGCAGGACGCCCTGTTTTCTGGAAGCTGATCGGAATGGCAGGTCAACCGGGTATCGAAAAACAGATGACGATCCTCAACATCTCTCTGGCCACGGCTGTCCTGCGGTGTCTGGCCCGCAAACCTGCCGCCACGACCCTGGCAGCCTGCGCCCTTTCCGCCGCCGCCCTGTCCCCAGCGCACGCCACCCCTCCTGAACCACCCAGTTTTTTCAGCTTCTCCCGACAGGCTGGGGTCATGCCTGAACCCCGTCTTGGCGCCGCGCCGGATGTGGTGAAGGCTTTCGGCCTTGACCGTTCGCCGGATCTCTTCCGCCAGCGACCGCCGACGCCCGACCTGCCGCGCCTCACCAGCTATGACGCCCCTGGCGCGTTTCCGCGCAGGCCCTACATTCCGGATTTGTGGGGCGCCGAGCCCTGCCCGGAGCGCGGCCCCGGCTTTTACCGCGTCAAGGGAACCGCCGCCTGCATTCATGTGGGCGGGCGCGTTGGCGCCGGCGTGCAGATCGGCGGCAAGGGCCAGTCAGGCGCCTTTACCTATGGCCGCATTCAGGCGGACGTGGTGACGCCCACCGAAATCGGCGACCTCACGGTTTCCATGGGCGTGCAGGGCGTGATGTCGACGCAAAACGTCGGCCCGGTCTATGTGGGGCCACGCACCCGCATCATTCCCTAAAACGAGGCCGCCAGGGCCGCCGCCCCCGCCGCCCCGGAGAGATAACCCCGGAGTGGAAGGCCATTGTCGACGCCGTGAAGAGGGCCGTCGCCTCCTGTTTGGGCGCCGGAGCGTTTTCGTATGGACCGGCTCAGGAACGCCAGGGCAACGAAAAACCGCCGTCCGGCGTCCGGGCGGCGGTTTTTCGGGAATCATGGCGGCTGCGCCAGCCATGGGCCGGCGCCCCGGAGAGCGGGCCGGCTCAGGCGGCCGGCTGTTGCGCCACCCAGCCGTCGCGCAGCTCGCGCTTCAGGATCTTGCCAATGGCGCTGCGCGGCAGGGCGTCCGTCACCACCACGTCGGCGATGCGCTGCACCTTGCCCAGCCGCTCGTTGGCCCAGGCGCGGATGTCGGCGCCCTGCACACTTTTGCCCGGCGCGGCCACCACGAAGGCCACCGGCGTCTCGCCCCAGGCGTCCGACGGCACGCCGACCACGGCCACGTCGTTCAGGTCCGGGTGGGTATGCAGCAGCGCCTCGATATCACTGGGATAGACGTTGAAACCGCCAGTGATGATCATGTCCTTCTTGCGGTCCATCAGCGTCAGGAAGCCGTCTTCGTCGAACCGGCCCACGTCGCCGGTGCGGATGAAGCGGCGGCCGTCCGGGTGGATCCACTCGGTTTCGCGCGTCTTGCCCGGCTGGTTGTGATATTCATTCATCACCGCTGTGGGCGAATGGCCGACGATCTCGCCGATCTCGCCCGGCGCCACTTCATTGCCGTTCTCATCAAGCAGCAGAATGGTGTGTCCCTCGTTGGGGCGACCAACCGTGTGCAGCTTGTCCGGGAACAGGTGCGCGGCCAGCGAGCAGCCGCCGCCGCCTTCGGTCATGCCGTAGAATTCAACCAGACCGCCGGGCCAGCGCTTCAGCACATCGGCCTTGATGTCGGCGTGGAACGGCGCGCTGGTGCAGAACTTCATCACGAACGACGACAGGTCGAAGCTGTCGAAATCAGGCAGCGCCATGATGCGCTTGTACTGCACCGGCACCAGCATGGCGTGGGTGACGCGCTCGCGCTGCGCCAGCTCCAGCAGGCCGTGCGCGTCGAATTTCTCCATCAGCACCACGGTTCCGCCCAGCGTCAGGGTCGGCAGGAAGCTTACCAGCGTGGTGTTGGAATAGAGCGGCGTGGAGACGATGGTGATGGCGTCCGGGCCATAACCGAAAATGGCGCCGCGCTGCACATGGGCCCAGCGCATGCGGTGCGACTGGACGATGCCCTTGGGCAGGCCGGTGGTGCCGGACGAATAGATGATGTTGAACGGAGCCGATGGCGGAATGTCCACCGGCGCCGGCCGCGCCCCTTCCGGCGCCAGCCACGACGACCAGGGCTGGCCTGGAGCCGCGTCGTCCAGCGCGACCAGCTGGCCGCCGAACCAGTCGAACGGACCGAGCTGTTCGGTGATCGGCGTGTCGACGAAGAAGATTTTGGCGCCTGAGTCGGCGACCATGCCCTGCAGCTGCTCGCGGGTGGAGGACGGCGCCAGCGGCGTCACCACCACGCCGGCGCGCAGGGCGCCAAGGAATGTCACCGCATAGGGAATCGACGACATGGCGCAGACGGCGATGCGGTCACCCACCGTCAGGCCGGCCTGTTGCAGGGTGGCGGCGACGCGATCGATCTCGGCGTCGAACTGCGCGTAGGTCAGGCTGCGGTCCTTGTGAACCACCGCCCGGGCTTCCGGACGTTCCTGCGCATGCGCCCTGACCAGATCGGTAATCAGGCTGAAATCGCGCGCCAGCAATTCGGCTGACTGGCCTGTCATCGGTTTCTCTCCCTTTCAGGGCAATGCCGGTGCGCTCACCGGGATTGCGCCGGAATTTTCGTCGCGACGGCTGTTACCGTCGCCGGCCACCGGAATGGCGGCCAGCCCCACTGGCGCGCCCATGGCGGCGCCAATGTGGCGCAATACGCCGCGTCATGAAAGCGCCGCACGGGCAAAACCCCGCGTATCACCGCTGCTTACCGACAGGGCGCGCCGTCAGGCAACCGGCTGTGGCCGCGTCCAGCGCAGGACAGGCTGGCGCGCGGCGCGGGTCTCGTCCAGCCGCCGCAGCGGCGCATGGCGCGGCGCGCCGGTGAAACGCCCGGCGTCGCCCCGCTTCGCCGCCATCGCCAGATCGCGCATCGCCGCGATGAACAGGTCGAGCGAAACCTTCGATTCCGATTCCGTCGGCTCGATCAGCATCGCCCCGTGCACGACAAGCGGGAAATACACTGTCATCGGGTGGAAACCCTCATCGATCAGCGCCTTGGCGATGTCCAGGGTCGTCAGTCCCGTGTCCTTCAGCCAGGCGTCATCGAACAGCGCCTCGTGCATGCACGGCCGGTCACCGAAGGGCGCCGTCAGCAGATCGGCCAGCGAAGCGCGTACATAATTGGCGCTGAGCACCGCGTCCTCCGACGCCTGGCGCAGCCCATCGCCGCCATGCGACAGCATGAACGACAGCGCCCGCACATACATGCCCATCTGGCCATGGAATGCGGTCAGGCGGCCAAACGCCTGCGCCGCCTCCCCCTCTCCCGCCTGCTCCACCAACGAAAGCTGGCCATCAGCGCCCTTGCGAACAAACGGAACCGGCGCGAATGGAGCCAGCCGCTCCGACAGCACCACCGGCCCCGCTCCGGGTCCGCCGCCGCCGTGGGGCGTGGAGAAGGTCTTGTGCAGATTGATGTGCATGGCGTCGACGCCCAGATCGCCGGGTCGCACCTTGCCGACGATGGCGTTGAAATTGGCGCCGTCGCAATAAAAGTAGCCGCCCGCCGCGTGCAGCGCCGCCGCGATCTCAACAATCTGCGGCTCGAACAGGCCGCAGGTATTGGGGTTGGTCAGCATGATGGCGGCGACGTCCGGCCCCAACAGGCCGACGACATCATCCAGATGCACGGCGCCGTCGTCGCGCGCCGGCACGGACTTCACCCTGAACCCCAGCAGCGCGGCGGTGGCCGGATTGGTGCCATGGGCGGATTCGGGAACCAGCACCACATTGCGCGTTTCCCCCTCGCCCCGCGCCGCGATGGCGGCCTTGATCGCCATCAGCCCGAGCAGTTCGCCATGGGCGCCCGCCTTGGGCGACAGCGCCACCGCCGGCATGCCGGTCAGCGTCAGCAGCCAGTGCGCCAGCTGGTCCATCACCGCCAGCGCGCCCTGCACCGTGGCGACCGGTTGCAACGGATGCACGTCGGCGAAGCCGGGCAGCCGCGCCATCCGCTCATTGAGGCGCGGATTGTGTTTCATGGTGCACGAGCCCAGCGGGAACATGCCGGTGTCGATGCCGTAGTTCTTCTGCGACAGGCGTACGAAATGGCGCATGGTCTCCGGCTCGGACAGCGCCGGCAAATCGACCGGCGCGGCCGCCTCCAGTGCGCCGAGCCGCGCGGTGAAGGGCGCCGGCTCATCCAGATCGACGCCGCAGCGTTCGGTCGAGCCGATCTCGAACAGCAGCGGCTCGATCTGTTGCAGGGCGCGATTGCCGGTAAATGTGCGATGCTCCGCCGCGCTGGCGGCGACCGGCGCGGCGTCGCCCGTAATGGTGGGACGTCCCTGACGGTTCAGCATGCGGCAATCTCCCCAAGGACGGCGGCAAGCGCATCGACGAAGGCAGTGCGGTCTTCGTCCGTGTTCACTTCCGTGCTGGCGACCAGCAGCAGGTCGTCAAGTCCTGCGCCTGGCAGCAGGCGCGAAACCGGGACGCCGCCAAGCACGCCGCGCGCCGCAAGCCGCTCCACCACGTCCGCCGCGTCGCGCCCCGCCAGCCTCACTGTGAATTCGTTGAAGAAGCTGTGGTTCAGCACCGTCACGCCTGGCAGCGCCGCCAGCCTGTCGGCCAGCGCCACGGCGTTGGCGTGATTGATGCGGGCGAGCTGGCGCAGGCCATGGCCGCCAAGCAGCGTCATGTGAATGGTAAAGGCCAGGCAACACAGTCCTGAATTGGTGCAGATGTTCGAGGTCGCCTTGTCGCGGCGGATATGCTGCTCGCGCGCCGACAGGGTCAGCACGAAACCACGCCGGCCGTCCGCGTCCACCGTCTCGCCGCACAGGCGCCCCGGCATCTGGCGCACGAACTTCGACCGGGCGGCGAACAGGCCCACATAGGGTCCGCCGAAGTTCAGCGCATTGCCGATCGACTGACCCTCGGCGACGACGATATCGGCGCCCTGCGCGCCCGGCGACGTCAGCAGGCCGAACGACACCGCCTCGGTGACGACGGCGACCAGCAGCGCCCCCGCCCGGCGCGCCGCTTCGGCGATCGGCGCCAGGTCGCGCAGGTTGCCGAACACGTCCGGGCTCTGCACCACCACGCACGACGTGTCCGGGCCAATCTGGCTGATGATGTCCTCGCTGGCGGCGACGTCCGGCGGCAGGCTGCTGATGCTGTCGCCCGCAAAACCGCAGACGGTGCGCGTGACCTCCGCATAATGCGGATGCAGGCCGCCCGAAAGCACCGCCCGCTTGCGCCGGGTGATGCGCTGCGCCATCAGCACCGCCTCGGCGCAGGCGGTGGAGCCGTCATACATGGAGGCATTGGCCACCTCCATGCCGGTCAGCGCCGCTGCCTGGGTCTGGAACTCGAACAGATATTGCAGTGTGCCCTGGGCGATTTCCGGCTGGTAGGGCGTGTAGCTGGTCAGGAACTCCGATCGCTGGATCAGGTGATCAACGGTCGCCGGCACATGATGGCGATACGCCCCGGCGCCGAGAAAAAATGGAACCGAACCGGCGCTGACGTTACGCGCGGCGAGCCGGCCGAGCTCACGCTCCACCGCCATCTCGCCCTTGCGGCGCGGCAAATCTGGCGCCTGATCGCGCAGACATTCCGGCGGCGCGTCGGCGAACAGCGCGTCAACCGCGCTGACGCCGATGCGCTCCAGCATGATCGCCCGATCCGCCCCGGATAACGGCAGATATCGCATCATCAGTCCTTTCCGGCCCGACCCATGACCCTGTTCCGGTTCGCGTCCTGGCTGTCAGCCCAGGGTCGCCACATATTGCCGGTAGGCGCCTTCATCCATCAGATCGCCGAGCTCGGCGGCGTCGGCGACGCGCAACTTCAGGAACCAGCCGCGGCCGGTCGGATCTTCATTCACCACCGCCGGTTCGCCTTCGATGGCGGCGTTGACCTCGATCACCTCGCCGCCCACCGGCGCGTAGATTTCGCTGGCGGCCTTGACGCTTTCCACAACCGCCGCCTCGTCACCCTTGCCGAAACTGCGCCCAACCTCGGGCAATTCGACAAATACGATGTCGCCAAGCTGCTGCTGGGCGTAATCGGTAATGCCGACGACGCCGATATCGCCCGTGACCTGGATATATTCGTGATCCTTCGTGTAGCGCGTGTCCGCCATGCTGCTGCTCCCTCAGGCATTGTTCCCCGCCAGCATTTCCCCAAGGCCGTCCGCGCCCGGAAATGCTGGCGTCCGATGTAGCGCCAGACCGGGGCGGCTCAGGCCCCGCCCCCGAAAATCATGTCCTGTCGTGTTCAGGCCAAACTGACGCAGCCTCGCGTCAGGAGAATGAAGCTGCGGGGCGCGTGGCGGCGCCCCCATCACCGCCGGTAACGGTGCGGGGTGAATGGCATCGGCGTCACCGCCGCCGGCACGCGCCGCCCGCGCAGCGCCACCTGCACCCGCGCGCCGGGCTTCGCGAACTCGCTCACCACATAGCCCATGGCCACCGGCGCCCCGACGCTGGGGCCGAAACCGCCAGAAGTCACCTCGCCGACCAGCTCGCCCGCTTCGTCAAAAATCTGCGCGCCCTCGCGCACCGGCGCCCGCCCCTCCGGCAGCAGCCCCACGCGCCTGCGCAGCGGACCACCGGCGATCTCCTCCGTGATGCGGATGGCGCCGGGAAAATCCATGTCGATGCGGCGGCGCTTGGCGATCGACCAGGTCAGCGCCGCCTCGACTGGCGAGGTTTCCTGATTGATATCGTGGCCGTAAAGGCAAAGCCCCGCCTCCAGGCGCAGCGAATCGCGCGCGCCCAGCCCGGCGGGCTTCACCTGCGGCGCCGTCAGCAGCAGGTCCCACAGGGCGCCGGCGTCATCATTGGCGACGGAAATCTCGAAACCGTCCTCACCAGTGTAACCGGAGCGGCTGACGCGGACGTCGATGCCGGCGACCTGCGTCGCCGTCACGTCCATGAAGCGCAGCTCCACGGCGTCTGGCGCGAAACGGGCCATGACTTCCGCCGCCAGCGGCCCCTGCAGGGCCAGCAGCGCCCGCTCCTCTGTCTCCAGGGTCACGTCGCCGGGCATGGCGCTGGCGATATGCAGCCAGTCCTGTTCCTTGCAGGCGGCGTTGACCACGAGGAACAGCCTGCCGGCCGCCATGGGATCGGCGGGCCGCGCCACCATCAGGTCGTCGCGAATGCCGCCCTGGGCGTTGAGCAGCAACGCATAACGCTGCTGGCCAGGCGCCAGGCCGAGAATGTCGGCGGGAACCAGCGCCTCCAGGGCGCGCGCCGTGGTTTCGTGGTCCGGCCCCGCCAGCCATGCCTGCCCCATGTGCGAGACGTCGAACAGGCCGGCCGCGGCGCGCACGTGCAGGTGCTCGGCGATGATGCCGTCGGGATACTGGATTGGCAGGGCGTAGCCGGCGAACGGCGCCATGCGCGCGCCCAGCGCCTGGTGGCGCAGATGCAATGGCGTGCGCCGCAGCGGCGCCGCGCCTGTGGAAAGCGGCTGTGTGGATTCCGGATTTTCGGGTGACGCCGACGTCATGTGTATCAGGCTCCTTGCGGACAACAGGGCGCGGCTCCGCCAGCGACGGACCCATTGCGCCCCCTCTGTCCCCGAACCTGAGAGATTTCCCCCCGCCGGACGCCGCGTGGCTTGACGCCGCGTGGCTTGCCGACGATCTGCGCCGGCGGCCGCGTTCTTGCGACGCGTGGACCGGCGCGGGTTACGCCCTTCGGTGGGATGGCGAACCATCCGCTTTCCAGATCGCCAGCTCCCGCGCGGTCCTTTTGCCTGAGCGTTTCCGGGGCGGTTGCGCCTTCGGCGTCGGGCCAGAACCGGATCTGCGGCGCGAAACCAGCGATCCCGTCCCTCCGATCTCTCCCGCGGGGATCATCGGCTGCCAGAAGGGTGCGACGCCAGCTGGCCGCCTGTCAATCGCCTGCGGGCGCCCCCCTGCCCAAAGCGTGATCGCGGGGGCCAAAAAAAAGTCGCTCCAACCGGTTGGCCAGAGCGACTTTCATGGTGAAGCGCGGCTTTCGGATCGCGGCCCAGGCCGGCAAACCTGCGCCAGCCTGAACAGCGCTGCATTACGCCGGGCGCGCCTTCGCGGTTACCGCCTGCGCTTGCCGTGGTTACCGCCTGCGCTTGCGCGCCTTCGGGGCGGCGCCGCCGAAACCAACCTCGATCAGCACATTGTTGGTGTTCTCGGGCAACTGGATGCCCTGCTCCACCAGCGTCCCCATGGCGTTGGCCTCGCCCGCCGGAATGGCGATCGACACCTGGCGGGTCACGCGCGACAGCACAGCGTCGCCCTGGCGCACCTGTATGGTCACCGGCGATGAAAAGCGGCCGGGCCGGCCAGCGGGGCCAAGCAGGGCCCGAACGTCCACGCCGACATTGACCGAGAGGCGGCCATCCTGGGCGCGCTGGCACTCCCGCGCCAGATTGGCGATCGTGAGCTGATACGACAGCCCCGCGCCTTCGCCGCGCCGCACCGTGGCGCCGTCCTCCAGCACGTCGACGCGCGGACAGAAAATCGGCTCACCCGAGTCGTCCACAAATACGCCAGGGCGCAGACCATCCCGCGATGATTCGCTGGCAAACGGATTGACGCCCAGAAGATCCTTGACCATATCCGCCCGCGCGGGCGAAGCGCCAGCAACAGCGGCCAGGCCGATCGTCGCCGCCAGGGCGCCCAACCAGCGCCGGCGCGCTGGCGCGCCAGCGACCGTGGTTCCCGCTGCTTTATCCCCCGCAGTAGTCATGCCACCCCTCATTTCAGGGCTTCCAGCCCCTTGTCCAGACCACCCAGCGTCACCGGAACGCCAATCCCCTCTTCCGGCGTCTGGAAGACGACGAACGTGCCGATCTTGCCCGCCTTGAGGCGGTTGACAAGATTGTCGTCCATCACGACCTCCGCCACGCAACCGGTGGGCAGGCAGCGCACAAAGCCCGCGCGCCCTACGTCGCTCTGGTCGATCTTGAGGCCGAGCCCCGCCGGCAGCAGCACCCCCAAGGGCGCCAGCACGCGCAGCAGCCGGCCCTTGCCGTCAGCCGTGTTGAGGACGATCACCAGCAACGTCACATTAGGCCGGTCGGATGCGGCCACGTTCTGCACCAGGGCGCACTGGTCGGCGCTGGCGCCCGCCGGCTTCTCACAGCGCAACTGCCAGTCGCCAAAACTCTGCTTGACCACGCCCTGGGCCTGAACCGGCCCGGTCCCGGCGGCCAGCGCCGCCACGGTCGCGATCACCATGGCCGCGCGGGTGAAAAGCGCCCGTCCGGCCCGGCCAGGAGTCGCGCGCAGCAGGCCCATGTTTCTTCTGCCGACGAAGGCGTCCGTCATGTTCAACCTCTCGTTCCGCCGCCAGTATGGTTTACGGATCTGGAATTGCTGGCGGAAGCATCGCACACCTGCGACGCATCGGCATGCAGCAATTTCAGATCCGCAAACCACGCCAGCCCCGATAACTTGCTGGTGTGGTTCAGTTTCCGGCGCACGCGCCGCCGCCAGGGCGACCATCAGGCGGCTTCCGGCAACGGCTGCTGGCGTTTGGGCCACGCCCGCAAGGCCCTGTCAAGAAAAAGCCGGGAAGAAGCCGGGACGGGACGTTGCCGCCCCTTCCAGGTGACGCCCGCGCAGTCTGGAACTATTCTTGTGCACAAATGCCGCACAGGGGGCAGGGGTCCGAACGTTGCGCCCTCCGCCACATTGTGGTCTTTCACAGGCAACGTGGCAGGCTTGTGGCCGGGTTTTGGCGTAAGTCAGGCCTGAAGCGAAGGGCTGCGCCGCAATAATACGCCTAGCGAGTACGGGAGCTCCGATTCTCTGATGCTAATGAAAACGTTGCCCCTCAGGCTTGTGGCGGCAAGCGGCGTTCTGGCCGCCGCGACAGGCAATGTGATGGCCGGCACAGGCCAGCCTTCCCCGTGGCAGATGACGCTGCAAACGCCCGTGACGCCCATCGCCGACCGGATGCACGCCTTCCATGACATGCTGTTGTGGATCATCACGGCCATCGTCATCCTGGTTCTGGCGCTGATTCTCTGGGTCGTCTTCCGCTTCAGCGAGCGCCGCAATCCCACGCCGTCAAAGACCACGCACAATTCCCTGCTCGAGGTGGCCTGGACACTGGTGCCGGTGCTGATTCTCGTGGTCATCGCCGTGCCGTCCTTCCGCCTCATCAAGGACCAGCTGACGCTGCCCAAGGCCGACATCGTCATCAAGGCGACCGCGCACCAGTGGTACTGGTCCTACGAATATCCGAAGGACCAGGGCGGCTTCTCGTTCGACAGCAACCTGGCCCAGGACAAGGAGCCGCGCCTGCTGGCCGTGGATAACGAAGTCGTCCTGCCGGTGGACACCACCATCCGCGTTCAGGTGACGGCGTCCGACGTGATTCACGCCTTCGCCATGCCGTCTTTCGGCCTGAAGATCGACGCCATTCCCGGCCGCCTGAACGAGACCTGGTTCCACGCGGAGAAAGAAGGCGTCTTCTATGGTCAGTGCTCGCTGATTTGCGGCCAGAACCACGCTTACATGCCGATCGCGATCCGCATCGTCAGCAAGGACGCCTACAAGACCTGGCTGGAGCAGGCGAAGAAGAAGTTCGCCGCCAATGGCGCCGGCCAGCATTACGCCGCCAATGACAATGGCCAGCTGGCGACCGAGGCCGCCGTTCGCTGACCCAGCGCCGCATGGCGGGCGCCCCCGCGCCCGTCGCGGCATCGTCATTTCCTGCCGGACCTGGCCCGCATCCCGGATGCGGCCTGGCCGGCGAACAGTATCGGGAGCTGAGTCATGGCTTCATCATCAACGGCGGCCCACGCTGATCACGCGGATCACCCCACGGGTCTGCGTCGCTGGCTGTTTTCCACCAACCACAAAGACATCGGCACGATGTACCTGTTCTCGGCCCTCATGGCGGGCCTGATAGGCGGCTTCCTGTCGATTCTCATGCGCATCGAGCTGCAGGAGCCGGGGCTCCAGCTGTTCTCCAACGGCCAGATGTTTAACGTGATCGTCACCGGTCACGGCCTGATCATGGTGTTCTTCGTCGTCATGCCGGCGTTGATCGGCGGCTTCGGCAACTGGTTCGTGCCGCTGATGATCGGCGCGCCGGACATGGCGTTTCCGCGCCTTAACAACATCTCGCTGTGGCTGACCATCTGCGCCTTCCTGTTGCTGGTCGTTTCGCTGTTCGTCGGCGGCGCTCCCGGCTCAACCGGTTTTGGCGGCGGCTGGACGGTGTACCCGCCGCTCTCCACCTCCGGTCACCCCGGGCCGGCGCTTGACTTTGGCATCCTGGCCCTGCACGCGGCCGGCGCCTCGTCGATCCTTGGCGCGATCAACTTCATCACCACCATCCTGAACATGCGCGCGCCGGGCATGACCCTGCACAAGATGCCGCTGTTCGCATGGGGCATGCTGGTCACCGCCTTCCTGCTGCTGATCTCGCTCCCGGTCCTCGCCGGCGCGATCACCATGCTGCTGACCGACCGCAACTTCGGCACGACCTTCTTCGACCCCGCCGGCGGCGGCGATCCGGTGCTCTACCAGCACCTGTTCTGGTTCTTCGGTCACCCCGAAGTGTACATCATGATCCTGCCGGCCTTCGGCATCATCAGCCACATCATCT
The DNA here is from genome assembly GCF_004342915.1 of Camelimonas lactis. Classification (GTDB taxonomy): domain Bacteria; phylum Pseudomonadota; class Alphaproteobacteria; order Rhizobiales; family Beijerinckiaceae; genus Camelimonas; species Camelimonas lactis. The sequence goes on along the minus strand of NZ_SLWL01000001.1, from coordinate 462,092 downwards.
CGACCTTCTCGCGCAAGCCGATCTTCGGCTACCTGGGCATGGCCTACGCCATGGTCGCGATCGGCGCCGTCGGCTTCATCGTGTGGGCCCACCACATGTACACCGTCGGCCTGTCGCTCGACACGCAGCGCTACTTCGTGTTCGCCACGATGGTCATCGCCGTGCCGACGGGCATCAAGATCTTCTCGTGGATCGCCACCATGTGGGGCGGCTCCATCCGCATGACCGCGCCGATGCTGTGGGCCGTGGGCTTCGTGTTCCTGTTCACGGTGGGCGGCGTCACCGGCGTCGTGCTGGCCAACGCCGGCATCGACCGTGAGCTGCACAACACCTATTACGTGATCGCCCACTTCCACTACGTGCTGTCGCTGGGCGCCGTATTCGGCATCTTCGCCGGCTGGTACTACTGGTTCCCGAAGATGTTCGGCTACATCGTGCCGGACTGGATCGGCAAGCTGCACTTCTGGCTGGCCTTCATCGGCGCCAACGTGCTGTTCTTCCCGATGCACTTCCTCGGCCTCGCCGGCATGCCGCGCCACTATGTGGATTACCCCAACGCCTTCGCCGGCTGGCACCGCATCGCCTCGTACGGTTCGTACATCTTCGCGTTCAGCCTGCTGGTGTTCTTCTACGGCGTTTACGTCGCATGGCGCCGCAAGGAGCGCGCCGCCAACGACCCGTGGGGCATGGGTTCGCCGACCCTCGAATGGACGCTGAGCTCGCCTCCGCCGTTCCACCAGTTCGAGAAGCTGCCGCGCATCACCGGCTCCGCCGATCACTGATCTGGCCTGGCGAAACGGTCCGCCGTTCCGCCGCGCGGATCACGCCTGAAATCAGCCGCCGGCCCATGGGCCGGCGGTTTTGTTTTGACGGCGACCGCCTCTCCGCCACGTTGTTGACGACAATGCGCCACATGCGGCGCTGGCGGCGTCCTATTGAGTTTACGCGGTGAGGCGCTAGAAGAACGGCAGGCAGTTCTGAATCGTTTCAGACTGGCCCAAGTCCGTCCGCAGCCGTCTGGCGACGGAGCCTCACGCAGCGCATCCTGCGGGCAGGGACGGCGAAAGTTCAGCAAACCGGCGGCGTCGCCAGGCAAGAACGTCTGGGGCGAGCATCTGGGGTCTTCACGTCCGTAAGGCCCGCAGGCAGGTGAAAGACAGAAGTCCGATGTCCATGATCAGCGACCACATGTCAGGACAGCCAGACGCCTCCCCGTCCGGCGATGACGCGCGCGTGTACAGCGGTTCGGTCCGCGATTACCTTGAGCTGTTCAAGCCGCGCGTCATGTCGCTGGTGATTTTCACGGCCCTGGTGGGAATGGTTGTCGCCAAAGGCCATCTGCATCCGGTGATCGCCGCCGTGTCGCTGGGATTGATCGCCGTTGGCGCCGGCGCCTCCGGCGCGCTCAACATGTGGTGGGACCAGGACATTGACGCGCGCATGTCGCGCACCGCGAAGCGGCCGATCCCGACCGGTCAGGTGACCGGCAGCGAGGCGCTGTCGCTGGGACTCTCCCTCTCCGTCGCTTCGGTGGTGTTCCTCGGCCTCATCGCCAACTGGTTCGCCGCCGGCTTCCTGGCTTTCACCATTTTCTTTTACGCCGTCGTCTACTCGATGTGGCTGAAGCGCTGGACGGCCCAGAACATCGTCATCGGCGGCGCCGCGGGGGCGTTCCCGCCCATGGTGGCGGAGGCCGTGGTCACCGGCTCGGTCAGCTGGGACAGCTTCATCCTGTTTCTCATCATCTTCATGTGGACGCCGCCGCACTTCTGGGCCCTGGCCCTGAGCAAGTCGGGCGACTACGAGAAGGCCGGCGTGCCGATGATGCCGAATGTGGCGGGCCCTGATTCCACCCGCACGCAGATTCTCGTCTACACCCTCCTGCTGGCGCCGCTCGGCGTTGTCCCCTTCTTCATGGGACTGGGGGGCTGGACCTACGCCGTCGTCTCGGTGATTTCCGGCCTGCTGATGATCGCCCTCGCCGTGCAGGTCTACCGCCGCCGGGAGGGCGCGGCCGCCACGAAGGCCGAACAGGCGCTGTTCGGCTTTTCCATCCTCTACCTGTTCCTGCTGTTCGCCACGCTGCTCGCCGAGCATGCCTTTGGCCTCGGCAGCGGCTTTGACGTGGGACCCCGCCTTGTTTCGGGAATTATCTGACATGCTAGACGACAAGAACGCCGACGGCGGGGTTGAACTGACGCCGGAGCAGAAAAAAATGCGGCGCACGCGCAATATCGCCATCGCGGTTGCGCTGGCGGCTTTCGTCGCCATCATCTATGCGGTCACCGTCGCCAAGCTTGGCGTCAACGTCCTGAAGCGCCCGATCTGAGGGAGGCATGATGTCCGGGAACGGCCCCAATCACGCACCTGCTCCGCCCCCCGCGCCGCGCCGCAAATCCGGCGCCGGCGTGGCGATCGCCTGCGTGGCGGTGGTGGCGCTGATGGTTGGCGCCTCGTTCGCGGCCGTGCCGCTGTATCGCCTGTTCTGCCAGACCACGGGCTTTGGCGGCACGCCGCTCGTCGGCCAGGAGGCGAACGCCCACGTGGTCGATCACGTCATCGACGTGCGCTTTGACGCCAATGTCGCGCCGGGCGTCACCTGGAAGTTCGAGCCCGAGCAGCCGCGCGTCAGCGTCAGGCTCGGCGAAACCAGAACGGTGTTTTACAAGATCACCAACGTTGGCGATGCGCCGGCGACCGGCGTGGCCACATTCAATGTCCAGCCGGACCTGGCCGGCCAGTTCTTCGTCAAGATCCAGTGCTTCTGCTTTGAGGAGCAGACCCTCAAGCCTGGCGAGACGATCCACGCCCCGGTCGTTTTTTATGTGGACCCGGACCTGCTGAAGCAGCCGGAAACGAAAGACCTGTCGAGCATCACCTTGTCGTACACGGTTTTTCGGTCAAAGAATGGCAGCCCTGTGGCAGCAACCGCAGTGAATGCGGACAAGAACAACCTGTGACGTTATAAGACTCACGCCCCGAGGCAGGAGACTGGATCAATGGCCGACGCGCACGCGAAGCCCGAGCACGACTATCACCTTCTGGAGCCAAGCCCGTGGCCGCTTGTCGCTTCGGTCTCCTTCTTTGTCCTGGCGGTTGGCCTGGTCATGTCCATGAAGGGGCTGAGCTGGGGCGGCATGAAGGTCGGTCCCTACCTGCTGGGCGCCGGCATCATCGGCATTATCTATGTGATGATCTCCTGGTGGGCGGACGTGATCCGCGAAGCTGAACACGAGGGACATCACACCCGCGTCGTCCAGCTGCACCATCGCTACGGCATGCTGCTGTTCATCGCCTCCGAGGTGATGTTCTTCGTCGCCTGGTTCTGGGCGTACTTCGACGCGGCGCTGTTCCCCGCCGAGGCCATCCAGTACACCCGCACGGAGTTTACCGGTGGTCAGTGGCCGCCGAAGGGCATCGAAACGCTTGATCCGTGGCACCTGCCGCTGCTCAACACCCTGATCCTGCTGACCTCGGGCACCACGCTGACCTGGGCGCACCACGCCATGCTGCACAACGACCGCGAAGGCGTGAAGCAGGGCCTGTGGCTCACCATCATCCTGGGCGCGCTGTTCAGCTTTGTGCAGGCTTACGAATACACCCACGCCCATTTTGCCTTCAGCGGCAACATCTACGGCTCGACCTTCGTCATGGCCACGGGCTTCCACGGCTTCCACGTGCTGGTCGGCACCATCTTCCTCGCCGTGGTTCTGCTGCGCGTGTATCGCAACCACTTCACGCCCCAGCAGCACCTCGGCTTCGAGTTCTCCGCCTGGTACTGGCACTTCGTTGACGTGGTGTGGCTGTTCCTGTTCGTCGCCATCTATGTCTGGGGTTCGAACGTCCGCTACTTCCACTGACCCGGAAGTCGCAGTGATCGGGGGCGGCCTTCTGGCCGCCCTCTTTTTTTGTAACCGGAAGACCGCCAGGCAGGCCCGCATGGTTCAGCGGCCTTACGGCGACAGGAGGCGTCATGAGCCAGAACGATGACCAGCAGGGTTACTGGCCGCCGCTGTCGCCCGCCGCCACGGGCCTGGGTTGCCGGTGCCCGCGTTGCGGCGAGGGCAAGCTGTTCAGCGGCTTCCTGAAGGTGGCGCCGCGCTGTGAGAACTGCGGGCTCGACTACAGCTTCGCCGACTCCGCCGACGGGCCAGCCGTCTTCATCATGCTGATCAGCGGCTTCGCCGTCGTCGGTTTCGCCCTGTGGCTCGAACTGACGTTCGAGCCGGCGCTGTTCCTGCACTTGGTGACCACCCTGCCCCTCGCCATCCTGCTGTGCGTGGCGCCGCTGCGGCCGCTCAAGGGGCTGATGATCGCCCTGCAATACGCCAACAAGGCCGAGGAAGGCCGGATTTCGTCATGACGCCGTCCACGCCACAACATCCGCGGGGCGCGCCGCAGGCAGCCCGGCCTGGCGGCGGCCTCATTCTGCTGACGGTCTGCACCCTGACGGCGCTGGCTGTCCTGCTGGCGCTGGGCAAATGGCAACTCGACCGTCTGGCCTGGAAAGAAGATCTGATCAGCAAGATCAACGCGCGGGTGGACGCGCCGCCAACGCCTGCCCCGGCGGAGAGCGCCTGGCCGCGCCTCGACGTTCATGCCGAGGAGTATCGCCACGTCACGGCCTCGGGACGTTATGACTTCGCCCATCAGACCCTGGTGCACGCCAACGCGCCCAGGGAGAATGGCGCGGTGCGGGCCGGCTACGTCGTCCTCACGCCGCTTGTACTGGCCGATGGCGGCGTCGTGCTGGTCAATCGCGGTTTCGTGCCGATGGAAATGCGCGGCGCTCTCGCCGATGTGGACGCCCGCACGCCTGCTGACGCCACCGTCACGGGGCTGCTGCGCGCCTCCCAGATTCGCGATCCGTTCGTGCCGGCTGACGACCCGGCCAGCGGTGAATGGTTCACCCGCGACATCGCCGCCATCGCCGCCGCGCAGGGACTGAGGCGCGTCGCGCCGTTCATTATTGATGCCGACGCGCCCGCCCGCTACACGGAAGGGCCGCGCGGCGGGCTGACCGTCATCAGCTTCCCCAACCGGCACCTGGAGTACGCCCTGACCTGGTTCGGCCTGGCGGCGACCCTGCTGGGCGTCTACGGCGTGTTCGTCTGGCGGCGGCTGCGCGAGCGGCGGCGGGCCTGAGGCGGCTTTCCTCACGGCGCCCCTCCCCGCGCGGCGGGACGACGCGGCGCACCGGAGCGAACGCGCTTTCCGGGCCCCATGTGGACGATTTTGCGCGGGAGCCGAGGCGTTCGCCCGGGAGTTTCGGGGGATCCGGCAAGGGAATCCGGCGAGATGAAACCGGCGCCGTGATCCAGAATGAACAGCGCCCCGCCATATGTTAAAAGACGAACCTCCGTTTTGCGCGCGAGCCGACCTTCGCGCTGACAGGAAACGGATTGACCCAAGCCGGAGAGAACCTTGCTGCACGTGTCTACCAGGGGCGAAGCGCCCGCCATCGGCTTCACGGACGTCCTGCTTGCGGGCCTGGCGCGCGATGGTGGCCTGTATGTGCCGCAAGGCTGGCCGCAGCTGTCGCGGACGGATATCGCCGGCATGGCCGGCCAGAGCTACGCAAAGGTCGCCCGCCGGGTGCTGGGCGCGCTGATTGACGGCGATATCCCCGCCGCCGACCTCGGCGCGATGATCGACGAGGCCTACAGTGTCTTCCGCCACGCCGCCGTCTGCCCCCTGACCCAGGTCGCCGACAACATTTTCGTGCTCGAACTGTTTCACGGCCCGACCCTGGCGTTCAAGGACGTGGCCATGCAGCTGCTCGGCCGGCTGATGAACCATGCGCTGCGGGCGCGCGGCCAGCGCGCCACCATTATCGGCGCCACCTCCGGCGACACCGGCTCGGCCGCCATCGAGGCGTTCCGTGGGCTGGATCAGGTCGATGTCTTCATTCTTTATCCCCACGGCCGCGTCTCCGAGGTGCAGCGTCGCCAGATGACCGGCGTCGACGCCCCCAATGTCCACGCCATCGCCGTGGAAGGCACGTTTGACGACTGCCAGGCCATCGTGAAGGGCCTGTTCAACGACCACCGCTTCCGCGACGAGCTTGGCCTGTCCGGCGTCAATTCGATCAACTGGGCCCGTATCGCGGCGCAAACGGTCTACTACTTCACCTCGGCCGTGGCGCTCGGCGCGCCGCACCGGCCGGTCGCCTTCTCGGTGCCCACCGGCAATTTCGGCGACATCCTCGCTGGCGACATCGCCCGCCGCATGGGCCTGCCCGTGGCCAACCTGGCCATCGCCACCAACGCCAACGATATTCTCGCCCGCACCCTGGCCTCGGGTCGCTATGAGAAGCGCGGCGTCGCCGCCACCTCATCCCCGTCCATGGACATCGAGATTTCGTCGAACTTCGAGCGCCTGCTGTTCGAATCATGCGGCCGCGACGCCGCCCAGATTCGCGCCATGATGGCCTCCCTCGGCCAGTCGGGCGCCTTCGAGATCGAGCCGGTGTCGCTGGCGGCGATTCGCGCCGGCTTCAGCGCCCACACCGCCGGCGAGGACGCCACCCTGGCGGAGATCGCCCGCGTTTACCGTGAATGCGGTTACATCATCGACCCGCACACCGCGGTGGCGGTGGCCGGCGCCCGCGCCGAGATCGCGCAGGACCCGGCGACGCCGGTCATCGCCCTCGCCACCGCCCATCCAGCCAAGTTCCCGGACGCGGTGGAGAAAGCCACCGGCATGCGGCCGCCGCTGCCAGCCCACCTGGCCGATCTGTTCGACCGCAAGGAACGCTTCACGGTCATGGCCAACGACCAGGGCGCCGTGGCCGCCTTCATCCGCGCCAACGCCCGCACGGGCTGAAACGCCCGCACGCCTCTCCCCACCTACCTGGTGACAATGGCCGGCCCCGCCCGGCCATTGCTGTTTTGATTGACCCGGCTGTTTTGATTGACCCGGCGGGTTTTGTCCGGCGTACTTGAGCATCGTCGCGGCGCCCTGCGCCGCGACGTCAGACACATGATGCGGGAGGGCGCGCCATGGCCCTGTTTCGGTTTGCCCCGCGCCAGACGGAGCCAGCGCCTGTCGTTGGCGCGCGGGTCTACCTGCGCCCCATGCGCATGGACGATTTTGACGAATGGCTCGCCCTGCGCCACGCCAGCGAGGCGTTTCTCGCGCCCTGGGAGCCGTTGCGCACGGGCGATGAGTTCGATCGCACCGCCTGGCGGCGCAAGGTTCTGGCCGCCCGGAACGACGCCCGGCTGGACGCCGCCTATGGCTATCTGATTTTCAGCCGCGCCCATGACATCATGGTCGGCGGCCTGACGCTTGGCCTCGTCCGGCGTGGCGTCGCCCAGACCTGCACGCTCGGATACTGGATGGGGGCTCCATGGGCCGGAAAAGGGCTGATGTCCGACGCGGTCGACGCCATCTGTCGCCATGCTTTCACCCAGCTGCGCCTGCGCCGGATCGAGGCAGCCTGCCTGCCGCACAACCACCGCTCGCGGCGGGTGCTGGAAAAGAACGGTTTCCAGCTTGAGGGGCTGGCGCGGGAATACCTGTGCATCGCCGGCGTCTGGGCGGACCATGTCACCTATGCGCGCCTCGCCAGCGACGGATGACCCCCCGGCGGACCATGCTCATCGGCCGCCAACATATTGGCGCCACGTTCAGGCGGTGGAAAGAAGCGCCGCACGCCCCGGAGCGCCAGGCGGCTGGCGCAAGCTCTGGCGGGTTTACCAATTGACGCCGCCCCCGCCATCAGACGGTTGCCCTGGCGGGCCGCCGCCGTTACCACTTCGCCACCGGAACATCGCCGCGCCTTCGGGCTTGGCGGCCTTTGCAGAGTTCGATTTGCCAGCCAAGCCAGCAGCCCTGTTGTCCCGCATCGGCGCCGTCCTCGCGGCCCTGGTCGTCCTGTGCCTGTCCGTGTCGGGCGCGCTGGCGGTCGAGGCCGTGCGCGTCACCCCCGAGCGGCCGGCGCTGGACCTGACCCGGATCATCGAGCGCTACCGCTCCCAGGGCGACGTCATCCAGATTTCCACCGCCCCTGGCCCTGACGGCATCGTGCGCCGCATCGCCGTCAAGGCGCGCGAAAGCGGCTCGCGGCCGGAATGGATCGTTTTCGCCCTCACCAATCCCGGCGATGAGCAGATCGACCGGCTGCTGGTGGCGCCGCATTACAAGCTCGTGGGCTCGGGCGTCGTCTGGCCTGACCTTGGCAGCAACCGCATCGCCGCCATCACCGCCAGCCAGGGCATGAAGCCGGAACGGGAGGACAGCCCGGACGCCGACGTCTTCGCCATCACCCTTGATCCGGGCGCCACGGTGACCTTCATCGCCGAGCTGACCTCCGACAGGCTGCCGCAGGTGCTGCTGCTCGATCCGGAGACGTACAAGGCGAAAACCAACGGCCTCACGCTCTACAAGGGCATCATCCTCGGCATTTGCGGCCTGCTGGCCCTGTTCCTCACCATCGTTTTCGTGGTCAAGGGCGCGGTGATCTTTCCGGCCGCGGCGGCGCTGGCCTGGGCGGTGCTGGCCTGGGCCTGCATCGATTTCGGCTTCATCCAGCGGCTGTTTCCCTTCACCATCGGGGCCGACGCCATCTATCGCGCCGGCGCGGAAACCGTGCTGGCGGCGACGCTGCTGGTGTTCCTGTTCGCTTATCTCAATCTCAACCGCTGGCACGTGCGCTACAGCCACGTCACCGCCATCTGGCTGGTGTTCCTCGGGGCGCTCGTCGGCCTCGCGGTCATTGATCCGCCGGTCGCTTCCGGCGTCGCCCGCATCTCCATCGCCGCCATCGCCGCCATCGGCTTCGTGCTGGTGCTCAACCTGGCCATGCATGGCTATGACCGGGCGGTGATGCTGATTCCCACCTGGACCTTGCTGCTGGCCTGGGTCGGCGCCGCCGCCATGGCGGTCACCGGCTATCTGAACAAGGACATCGTTCCCGCGGTGCTGATCGGCGGCCTGGTCCTTGTGGTGATGCTCATCGGCTTCACCGTGCTGCAACACGCCTTCGCGGGCGGCGCCATCGCCCAGGGGCTGGTGAGCGACACCGAGCGCCGCGCCCTCGCCCTCGCCGGCTCCGGCGACGTGGTGTTCGACTGGGACGTGCAGACCGACCGGATCGCCGTCAGCCCCGAACTGGAGCAGCAGTTGGGCCTGAAACGCGACGCCCTCAGCGGCGGGGCCGCCGACTGGCTGGCGCTGATGCACCCGCTGGACCGCGACCGCTACCGCGTCACGCTTGATTCGATCCTTGAGCAGCGCCGGGGCCGCATCAACCTGGACTTCCGCCTGCGCTCGGCGCGCGGCCACTACGTCTGGCAACGCCTCAAGGCCCGGCCCGTCGTCGGCAGCGATGGCGAGGTCATCCGCATCGTCGGCACGCTCGCCGACATCACCGACAGCAAGACCGCCGAGGAACGGCTGTTGCAGGATTCGATCCACGACCGCCTCACCGGCCTGCCCAACCGGCAGCTGCTGGTCGATCGCCTGAACACCGCCATCCTGCTCGCCCGGCGCGATGAGGCGGTGCGGCCCACCGTCGTGGTCATCGACATCGACCGCTTCCGCACCATCAATGAGGAGGCCGGGCCGGCCGCCGGCGACGCGGTGCTGCAAATGGTCGCCCGCCGCCTCGCCCGCCTGCTGAAACCGCAGGACACCCTGGCGCGGCTCGGCGGCGACGAATTCGCCGTGGTGCTGTTCTCCGAGCCCGAACTGGAGGCGATCCGCGCCTTCACCGAACAGGTGCGCGCCGTGCTCGGCACGCCGGCGCCGCTTGGCGAGCTTGAGGCCTATCTCACCGGCTCGATCGGCATCGCCCTCTACGACCCCTCCGTGCGCTCTGGCGCGGAGGAAATGCTGGCCAACGCCGAAATCGCCGCGACCTGGGCGAAACGCCAGGGCGGCGACCAGGTCGAGGCTTTCCGGCCGATGATGCGCAACGAGCGTAGCGTGCCGCTGGCGCTGGGCGCCGATCTGCGCGGCGCCCTGGAGCGCGGCGAGATCAAGCTGTTCTTCCACCCCATCGTCCGCCTGGAAGACCGCACCGTGGCCGGTTTCGAGACGATCCTGCGCTGGGACCATCCGCGCCAGGGCCGGCTCGCCTATGAGGATTTCCGCGAGATCGCTTCGGCCAACGGCCTGCTTGGCGAACTGTTCCTGTTCGCCGTCGAGCGCGGCGCCCGTGAACTGGCGGCCTGGCAGGACGCCCTGGACGTCGATCCGCCCCTGTTCGCCACGGTGGCGCTCACCGGCGTCCACGTGCTGCGCGCCGACCTGCTGGCGCAGTTGCGCAATCTGGTCGAGCGTTCCGGCGTCAAGCCCGGCACGCTGCTGATCGAACTGTCCGAGCGGCATCTGCAGGAAGACCCGGAGTTCATGCTGCGGACGCTGCCGCGCCTGCGCGAAACCGGTGTGGGCCTGTGCCTGTCGCGCTTCGGTTCGAGCCAGTCGCCGCTCACCAGCCTGCAACACGCCGACATCGATCTTGTGAAGGTCGATTCGTCGCTGGTGAAGGCGCGCGGCATGCCCGCCCGCGTCGCCATCCTGCGCTCCATCGCCGCCTTTGCCCACGACCTCGGGGCCGAGATCTGCGCGGAAGGCGCCGAGGACGAATCGGATTCGGTGGAGCTCGCCCAGCTCGGCTTCGACTTCGCCCAGGGCAGCGTGTTCGGCGACCCCATGAGCGCCTACGACGCCCGCCGCCTGGTCGGCTCGACCCAGGAAGCGGCCTGAACCCTGGCCGCCTGATACCCGACAGAATGGGAAAGCGGGCGGTCGCAGACCTTGCCCGCCGCCGCGCCGGTTGCGGGTGAACGCGGCTCCCCAGCAGACCACGCCGTACGGGCGGGCCTCCTGAAGGGGCGCGGGCGCCCGGAATCAAAGGATCACGATCTCGCGGTCAGGCTGGTCTTCTGCGCCGCCAGGGACGCCAGCGCCAAAAGGAACACGGCCGGCTGCAACGCCCCCTGCCCCTCAGGCGTGGCCAGCGTCTCCCGACAGCCGCGCGGGGTCGACGCCGATCAGCTTCAGCGCCTGCTCATAGGTGTGTTCGCCGCCGCCGAAGATCAGCGACGGGTCAGCCGGGCAGTTGAGCCAGCCATTGGCCTGGATCTCATTTTCAAGCTGACCGGCGGCCCAGCCGGCGTAACCGAGCGCCACCAGCGCGTTGCCAGGGCCGTCGCCCCGCGCGATGGCGCGCAGGATATCCACCGTCGCCGTCAGACTGATGTCGTCATCAATTGGCAGGGTTGAATTGTCGATCGAGAAATCCGAGGTGTGCAGCACGAAGCCCCGGCCGGCGTCGACGGGGCCGCCGCGCACCACCCGCACCCTTTCCGAGGCGGACGACAGGCGGATGCTGGTGTCCTTGATGATGTCGAGTTGCAGCAGCAGATCAGCGAGCGACAGGTCCGTCGCCGGCTTGTTGATGATGATGCCCATCGCCCCTTCTTCCGAATGGGCGCAGATGTAGATCACCGAGCGGGCGAAGCGCTCATCCTCCATGGAAGGCATGGCCACCAGCATCTGGCCGTCAAGCCAGACATCTGAATCAGCAGGCGATGGGGCGAACGGTATAGGCATGCCCCTATTGTAAAGGGCATGGCCGCTTTCGCCTACTGGGGATTGCGGTCGGTCAGGCGACCTTTGCAACCCCTGCAACCGCCGGGGCGACGCCGCCATGGCCGGGCGCGGATGACATCGGGCGCGTCCCGTCCTATTCATGCACTGCGCCTGCAGCGGCCCGCGCGTCGCGCGGGAGCGTTTTCAGACAAGCTGCGTATTGTTTCGCGTGGCGAGACGCGTGTTCGCGACTGTTGCGGCGCATGCGCCAGAACGACACAAACCTCTGACGATAAAGACTTATCCGGGAGTTACCATGACGATCCAAGTCGGCGACCGCCTTCCGCAAGCCACCTTCCGCGTCATGACCGCCGAAGGTCCGGCGGCCAAATCGACGGATGACCTGTTCGCCGGCCGCCGGGTCATCCTGTTCGCCGTTCCCGGCGCCTTCACGCCCACCTGTCACCGCAACCACATGCCCGGCTTCGTCACCCACGCGGCTGAACTCAGGGCCAAGGGCGTGGACGCCATTTATGTCACCGCCGTCAACGACGTGTTCGTCATGGACGCCTGGCTGAAGGCCAGCGGCGCTGAAGGCAAGGTCGAGGGCCTGTCGGACGGCAACGCCGATTTCGCCAGGGCGATTGGCCTGACCATGGACGGCTCGGGTTTCGGCCTCGGCGTCCGCTCGCAGCGTTATTCCATGGTGGTGAAGGACGGCGTGGTCGAGCAGCTCAATGTGGAGGCTGTCTCCGGCAAGGCCGACGTCTCGACCGCCGAGCATCTGCTCAACAACCTGTAAGACTGCTCCCAGGCGGGGCGGAGCGCTGCCTCGCCTGTCCTGCGCGCCTGCCCTGGAACCCCAGGTTCAGGCCGCCTTGTAGGGCGCCATGCCCTGACGGGCCAGGGCGTCGACACGCTCGTTTTCCGCGTGGCCGGCGTGGCCTTTCACCCAGTGCCAGGCCACGTCGTGCCGCTCCTGCGCCGCATCCAGCCGCCGCCACAAATCCTCGTTCTTCACCGGCTTGCGGTCCGCCGTCTTCCAGCCCTTCGCCTTCCAGCCGCGCAGCCACGAGGTAATGCCGTTGCGCACATACTGGCTGTCGGTCCACAGATCGACGGCGCAGGGCCGGTTCAGCGTCTCCAGCGCCATGATGGCGGCCATCAGCTCCATGCGGTTGTTGGTGGTGAGCGCCTCGCCGCCGCTCAACTCCTTCTCCACGCCGCGAAACATCAGCAGCACGCCCCAGCCGCCCGGGCCCGGGTTGCCGCTGCAGGCGCCGTCCGTGTAGATCGTTACCCGCCCGCTCACGCCGCCAGCCCATAGTCGGACGCTGAAATCACGCCACGGTGGAAGGCCAGCTTGCGGTCATATTCCAGCGGGTCTTTCGGCTTCACCAGCACGCCCGGCGGCACGTTGAGCCAGTCGACCAGCCGCGTCAGCAGAAAGCGCAGCGCCGCGCCCCGGCACAGCAGCGGCAGGGCGGCGACCTCCTCCGGCGTCAGCCGGCGCACGCTCTGGTAGCCGGCCAGCAGCGCCTGACCCTTGGTGAGGTTGAAGGAGCCGTCCGCCTCGAAACACCAGGCGTTGAGGCAGATGGCCACGTCATAGGCCAGGGCGTCGTTGCAGGCGAAGTAGAAGTCGATGACGCCGGACAGCTTCGGGCCGATGAAGAACACGTTGTCGGTGAACAGGTCAGCGTGGATGACGCCCGTGGGCAGCCCCCGGGGCCAGTTCGCCTCCGCCTCGGCCAGGGCCGCGCCGATACGCGCCCCAAGGCCTGGCGCGATATCGTCGGCGCGCCCGGCCGCCGCGTCGAACAGCGGCCGCCAGCCGGCGACGCCCAGCGCGTTAGGACGGCTGAGGGCGAAGCCGTCGGCCGCCTGGTGCAGACCGGCCAGGGCGACGCCCAGCTCGCGGCAATGACCGACGCCGGGTTTGCGCACGGAAACGCCGTCGAGGAACGTGACGATGCAGGCCGGACGTCCCGCCAGCTCGCCCAGAGCCTCGCCGGCGCGGTTTTTCACCGGCAGCGGGCAATTGACGCCGCGCGCCGCCAGGTGCTGCATCAATCCGATGAAGAACGGCAGATCGTCCGGGTTCACCCGCTTTTCGTAAAGGGTGAGGATGAATGAACCGGCTTCGGCGCGCAGCAGGAAGTTGGAGTTCTCGACGCCTTCGGCAATGCCCTTCAGCGACAGCACCGCGCCCATGTCATAGCCAGCGATGAAGTCCGTGAGTTCTTCATCGGCGATCTCGGTGTAAACGGCCACGATTACTCCGTGGGTTCGGCGCGCAGCTCGCGCGGCAGCGGGAAGAAGACGCTTTCATCGGCGGTGGAGACGCTTTCCACATGCACGTCATAGCGCGCGGCGAAGGCGTCGATAATCTCCTCGACCAGCACCTCCGGCGCCGAGGCGCCGGCGGTGACGCCAAGGCTGGCGATATTGCCGAACAGCCCCCAGTCGATGTCCTCCGCCCGCAGGATCAGCCGCGAGACGCGGCAGCCGGCGCGCTCCGCCACCTCCCGCAACCGCTGGGAGTTGGAGGAATTGGGCGAGCCGACGACAATCATCGCCTCCACCTGGGGCGCCACGCGCTTCACCGCCTCCTGGCGGTTGGTGGTGGCGTAGCAGATGTCTTCCTTGTGCGGCCCCACCACGTCCGGGAAGCGCGTCTTCAACGCCTCGACGATCTGCTGGGTGTCATCGACGGAGAGCGTCGTCTGGGTGACGTAGGCCAGGCTGGCGGCGAGGGCCGGATCAATCCGCGCCACGTCCTCCACCGTCTCCACCAGGGTGATGCTGCCGGGCGGCAACTGCCCCATGGTGCCGATGACTTCCGGATGACCGGCGTGACCGATCAGGATGATGTGCCGGCCGCGCCGCCGGTGCACCTCGGCCTCGCGATGCACCTTGGTGACCAGCGGACAGGTGGCGTCGATAGCGAAGAAATTGCGCGTCGCCGCCTCGTCCGGCACCGATTTCGGCACGCCATGGGCGGAGAAGATCACCGGCGCCCGGGTGTCGGGAATCTCGGACAGCTCGTCGACGAAGATCGCGCCCTTGCGGCGCAGGCTCTCCACCACATACTTGTTGTGGACGATCTCGTGCCGCACATAAACCGGCGGGCCGTAGACGGCCAGCGCCTTCTCCACCGCGTCGATGGCCCGCACCACGCCGGCGCAAAAGCCGCGCGGCGCGCAGATCAGCACGTCGAGGCGCGGCCTGGCCGCCGCGCTGGCCGCCGCAACGGCGTGGTCGTCCGGTTTGGGGCCGGTCATGTGTGCAGTCCCTGAAGTGCGTGCGCCGTGGCGTGGCGGGAAACAACGCCGCCCCGTCCGTTCTGCTGAAAGGCTTTAGCCCATTGGCGGCGCGCGGTCACCCTTGCCCAACGCGATGTGGCCGCCCCGTCGCGACCTGTCAAGAACGGCGCCGACGCGCGGGCCGCCATGCTTTTGGTGTTGGGGACGATGGGCATGCGATGGCATAAACAGGGACCCGCTGAACCGCCTCCCTGCTTCGCCAGGCGCCCCGGACGACAGAACGGACCTGATGACCGACCCCGCAAGCCACACCAGCTTCATCGAGCCCATCCTCGTTTTCTGTGGCGCCGCCGCCGTCGCCGTGCCGCTGTTCCGGCGCATCGGCCTCGGCTCCATCATCGGCTACCTGGTGGCGGGCGTCGTCATCGGTCCCTGGGGCCTGCAGCTGGTGTCCGAGCCGGAAGCCATTCGCGGCGTCGCTGAATTCGGCGTCGTTCTCCTGCTGTTCATCATCGGGCTGGAGCTGAAGGTGTCCAGCCTGTGGTCGATGCGGCGCGACATCTTTGGCCTCGGCGCGGCGCAACTGCTGTTGTGCGGCGCGGCCCTGGCGGCGGGCGCCTGGTTCGTCGGCTACGGACCGAAGGAGGCGACCGTCGCCGGCATGGCGCTTGGTCTTTCCGCCACCGCCATCGCCCTTGGCATTCTTGGTGAGCGCGGTGAAACCCGCGCGCCCTATGGCCAGCGCACCTTCGCCGTGCTGCTGTTCCAGGACCTGTCGATCGTCCCCATCCTCGCCATCGTGCCGCTGATGGCCAATGTCACCTCGCCCGAGACCCATGCGATGTCGGCGCAGCTGATGTCCATCGGCATGGCCCTGGGGGGCATCCTGCTCATCGTGCTGGTGGGCCGTTACCTGCTGAACCCGATCTTCCGCATCCTCGCCGCCAGCGGCGCCCGCGAGGTGATGACCGCCGCCGCCCTGCTGGTGGCGCTGGGCGCGGCGGTGTTGATGGAGCACGTCGGCCTCTCCATGGCCATGGGCGCGTTCCTGGCTGGCGTGCTGCTGGCCGAATCGAACTTCCGCCACCAGCTCGAGGCCGATATCGAGCCGTTCCGCGGTCTGCTGCTCGGCCTGTTCTTCATGAGCGTCGGCATGTCGATCAATCTTGGCCTGGTGGGGGAGAACGCCCTGCCGCTGGCCCTCGCCGCCATCGCCATGGTAGCGGTGAAGATCGGCCTCGTCTCCGGTCTGGCCCGCGCTTCCGGTTCGCCCTGGCGTGATTCGCTGCGCATCGGCGCCCTGCTGGCCACGGCGGGCGAATTTGCCTTCGTGCTGTTTCCCACCGCCCAGGGGCTTGGCCTGCTGACCCCCGATCACGCCCAGATGCTGATTTCACTCGCCGCATTGTCGATGCTGCTGGCGCCGATCGCCGCCAAGGCCATCGATGCGGCGCTGCTGCGCCGGCCCGTCGCCGACGGGGATGTCGACGCCTCCGATCTGGACAATGGCGAAACCGCCAGCGGCGGCGTCATCGTCATCGGTTTCGGCCGTTTCGGCCAGGTGGTCAATCAGGTGCTGCTCGCCGGCAACGCCGACGTGACGGTCATCGACCACAATGTCGAGCGCATCCGCCAGGCCAGCAGCTTTGGCTTCAAGGTGTTCTATGGCGACGGCGCCCGCACCGACGTGCTGCACGCCGCTGGCGCCGGGCGGGCGGCCGTCCTCTGCATCTGCGTCGATCACGCCGAAACGGCGACGCTGATCGCCGAGCTGGCGCACGCCGAATTCCCGCACGCGCGCACCATCGTCCGCGCCATTGACCGCGAGCACGCCATCGCCCTGATGAAACTGCCGGTGGACTACCAGATCCGCGATACGTTCAAGTCGGCGCTCAGCCTGGGCCGGGCGACGCTGGAAACCCTGGGGATGGACTTCGAGCAGGCTGAAACCGTGGAGGAAGACGTGCGCAAACGCGACGTCGCCCGCCTCGTCCTGCAAAGCGAACAGGGTTTCATGAGCGGCCTGGAGCTGCTGCACGGTTCATCGATCCGGCCGGAGCCCCTGTCGCGCCCGCGCAAGCGCTCGCGGGCGCTGAACGCCGAAACCCGGGGCCTCCTCGACGCCAGCGACGCCGACGACGACTGGGGCGCTGGCGACGACCCCTCGCTGCTGGGCTCCCGGGGCTCCCTCGGGATCTGACGGCGGCCGGCGCCCCGCATGGCGTCGGCCGGCTCGTCCAGGACGCGCGCGCTCCGCGAACGCCAGCGTTGCTTTTTCAGCAAACCGGGAAAAACCGGAAACCCAAAAAAGGCCGCCCGGAACATCCGGGCGGCCATGATCCGCAGCGGGCCTCAGGCGGCTGCGCCTGCCGTCAGTCCGCCTGACGCTCGCGCGCCACCGCCCGATAGCCGATGTCGCGACGGCAAAAGCCCTGGGGCCAGTCGATCCGGTCCACCGCCTCATAGGCGCGCCGCTGGGCTTCCGTCACCGTGGCGCCGCGCGCCGTCACCGCCAGCACGCGCCCGCCGGCGGCCGTCAGGGCGCCGTCGACCGTCTTCGTGCCCGCGTGGAACACCATCACGTCCGGGCCCCCGGCCGCGTCAACCCCACGGATCACCGAGCCGGCCTGGACCGCGCCGGGATAGCCGTCCGCCGCCATCACCACCGTCAGCGCCGCTTCGTCCGACCAGGCAAGCTGCTCCGGCGGCAGCGCGTCGAGGCGGCCGTCGATGGCGGCCAGCATCACCTGCACCAGATCGCCGCGGAAACGTAGCATCAGCACCTGACACTCCGGGTCGCCGAAACGCGCGTTGTATTCGATCAGCTTCGGCCCTTCGGCGGTGAGGATCACGCCGGCGTAAAGCACGCCCACATAGGGCGTTCCCCGCGCCGCCATGCCCGCCACCGTCGGCGCGATGATGCGGTCCATGATCTGCTGGTGAACCTCCGCGGTCACCACCGGCGCCGGCGAGTAGGCGCCCATGCCGCCGGTGTTCGGGCCGCGATCGCCGTCGAATACCCGCTTGTGATCCTGGGCGTCGCCAAAGGGAATGAAGGATTTTCCGTCAGTGATGGCGAAGACGCTGGCCTCCTCGCCGCTCATGAACTCTTCGACGACGACCGCCGCCCCCGCCTGGCCCAGCCCGCCGCCGAACATCATGTCCAGCGCATCCTCGGCCTGGGGGAGCGTCTCGGCCACCACCACGCCCTTGCCGGCCGCGAGGCCATCGGCCTTGATGACGATCGGCGCGCCCTTCTTGCGCACATAAGCGCGGGCCGCGGCCAGATCCTCGAACCGGGCGAACGCGGCGGTGGGGATGGCGTATTCCGCGCACAGCTCCTTGGTGAAGCCCTTGGAGCCTTCCAGCTGCGCGGCCGCGCTGCGCGGGCCGAAAGCCTTGATGCCCGCGGCGGCGAGATCATCGACGAGGCCAGCGACCAGCGGCGCTTCCGGGCCAACAACCACCAGCCCGACGTCGTGGGCGCGGCAGAAGTCGGTCACCGCCGCATGGTTGCTCACGTCGAGCGCGATGTTCTCGCCAAGCGTCGCCGTGCCCGGATTGCCAGGCGCGATGAAAAGCTTGTCGCATGAGGGGGATGCAGCCAACTTCCACGCCAGCGCATGTTCGCGGCCGCCCGAGCCAATGAGCAGGATATTCATGGCCGCGCTTATAAAGAAACTGCCGGATAATGAATAGCGCTCGCGCGCTCCGCCCCACGCGATTCTCCGCGCCCACGCGGTTCATTCCCATAGGGCCCATATGGTTCCCTGCGGTGGTTCATGCCATGGCGGTTCTTGTCCTGGCGGCGACCGCACATCCCTCCCCCTTGTCGCATGCGCCGGCCCGGAGCCGATGTGCCGGGCCACACCTACGGATATGGACCATCTGTCCATCATCCCAGGAAGCAGGATTGCTTTCGGGGAACGACATGAACGTGATCAGGACGGCCGGCTCCATCATCTTCGCAACGCCGATTGGCTGGGCGCTGATCGTCATCGCCATTATCGTGGCGGCCAGGATATAGGGCTGGAAACCCGTTGATGCTGAAGGAATTGCAGAGCGATCAGGAAGGGTGCTCCCGCCCCATCCGTTCCGGGCCACGTCCGTGGAACGACAAGGAGCGCGGCAAGGAGCGCGGCCAAAGGGCGTGAAAAGAGGGCGTGAAAAGGGGCGCGGAAACGCCGCCTGGCTCCCCGCTCATCCCTTGCAGACCGGCTCCTCGCAATCGCGCATGGCGGCGATGATGCGGCCCAGGGTTTTGGGGCCGGGATATCCCTGAATGCCGACGCCGCCGGTGATGAACGACGGCGTCGCCGACATGCCCAGCGACGCGGCGAGTTTCATCTGCGCCTGCAACGCCTGGACGGTCTTTTCGTCATCGGCGGCGCGCTGGACATTGGCGAAGGTCGCGCCGTTTTTCTTGCCTTCCGTGGTTTCGCTGCGCCGCCCGTCCATCACCACCCGGGCGGCGGCCAGCGCCGCGGCGCCGTCGGCGCGGCCCTTGCGCGAGAACATTGCCCGGTAAAAATCATAGGCAACCTGCGGCCCCATGGTTCGCAGCAGCGCCATCTCCACTTTCGCGGCCTGGGCCGAGGCGGGCGAGAGGATCGGATTGTTCATGAAGCCGACGCGCACATCGTCCGCATCCGCCATCAACGCATGCAGGTCGCGCGCCGTCGCGTGGCACCACGGGCAGTTATAATCGTAAACTTCAATGATGGTGACGTCCGGCTGGGCGGCGCCCATCCAGAACATCCCGGGCAGACGCTCGATCTCAGAGGTCAGCTCCACCGGCAGCCGCATGTTGGGCAACGGCGCCCCGTCCCGGTCCTTCAGGTCGTACCAGTGATCCGCCCCCTGGCCGCTTGTCTGGCCGCTTGCCTGGGCCCGCGCGCCTACAGCGAAAAGCGCCCCCAGCCCCCCGAGCAACGCTGTCCGCCGGCTCACCCACATCATCACGTCAAACCCTTCCAGCACGCCCAATCGCCCGGTCGATACACAAAACGTCTATGCACAGGACAATGCGGCGTGGTCGTGTCGCGCACAACCATGGCCGGTCATCATGGTTTTCAGTTGCGCAACAGGCGGCGGCCGCCGCCCAAACTCTGGAGGTTTCCATGCCAGACGCCACACCAGCGAAACTCGCCATCGACTATGTGGAGTTTTCCTCGCCCGACGTCGCCGCCACCACGGCTTTCTTCACCAACGCCTTCGGTTGGAATTTCGTCGATTATGGTCCGGATTATCAGGCGCTTGATGGCGCCGGACTTGACGGCGGCGTCGCCCGGGCCAGCCTTGCGCCGCCGCTGGTGATCCTGAAAACCGACGATCTCGAAGCCGCCCTGGCCCGGGTAAAAGCCGCCGGCGGCGTCGTCACCGCGGATATCTTTGACTTCCCCGGCGGCCGTCGTTTCCAGTTCCGCGAACCCGGCGGAACCGAACTCGCCGTCTGGTCCGCGACCTGACCGGCGCAACGCGCGCCGGCGCGGCTGTCACAACCCGATGATCGCCGCCGCCTACCAGTGCGGCGGCTTCGTTACCGGCGTATCCGGCGCGGTCTGCTCTTCCAGCAGCAGGAAGCGGCTGGTCAGCGCGTTCAGCTTTTTGCCCAGCTGATCAATGGTTTTCCACTGCTCAGCCAGCACCGACGACAGATCCTCGATGGTTTTCTCCTGCTCGGCGATGCGGATTTCAAGCTCGGTCAGGCGTTCTTCGCCAGTCATGGCCGCGTTTCCTCAATGCAGGGCTGACGGGCGCGGAACCGGAAGCTGGCTCCCCGCCACGCCCTGACCCATATATGCGCCGGCCCACGCGGCCAAGATCAGCGCCTGAAGATCAGCGCCTGAAGATCAAGGCCATCAAAGACCAGCGCCATTCCCGCCGGATTCTGCCGGGCGCGGCGGCGACGCCCTGCCGGCGCGTTGCCCTCCGGGAGCCGCAGCGTCCAACCGGAGATCGCGTTGAAGCTCCTTGTTACTGCCGACGGGATCAGTCCAGCGTCGCCAGCAATCCGGCAAACAGTCTCCCCCGGGTCGCCAGCGAACTCACCACGATGTGTTCGTTCAGCGTATGGGCGTTGGCGCCCAGGGCGCCGAGGCCGTCGAGGGTGGGAATGCCCATGGCGCCGGTGAAATTGCCGTCCGAGCCGCCGCCCTGGCTGGCGTGCGGCAGGTCGAAACCAAGATCGGCGGCGATGGCTTTCGCCCGCTCGTACAGCGCCATGCCGCAGGCGTCCGGCTCCCACACCGGCCGGGTGACGCCGCGAGTCACGGTGAAACGGGCGCCGTCGCTCTCCCCGCTCATCGCCAGCATGGCGGCGACGCCGGCGTCCAGATCCGCCTGCCGGCGCGCCATGCTCAGCGCCTGGCCAGTGCAGGCGGACGGCACGCAATTCACCCATTCGCCACCGTTGATGACGCCGACGCTGAAGGTGCAATCGCGCGTGGTCATCGCCTCGATGTCGAGAATCCGCCGGGCCATTTCGCGAATCGCCGAGCGGCCGGCGGAGAGCTGGGCGCCGGCGTGGCTGGGGCGTCCCTCGGCGTGCAGATTGAAGCGGGCGATGGCGTAACGCCCTGTCACCACGCCATTATCGGTCAGCGACGGCTCCGGCACGAGCACATAGCGGTTACGCGCCGCCTCCTGCTCGACCAGTTCGCGGGCGCTGGGCGTGCCCACTTCCTCATCCGGCGTGAACAGCACCGTCACCGGCAGCGGCGTCTGCCAGCCGGCGCGGGCGAGCTGGCGAATCGCCTCCAGCGCCAGGTAGTTGCCGCTCTTCATGTCCATGATGCCCGGGCCGTAGCAGATGTCGCCCTCGCGCCGCACCGGCAGGCGCTGCAACGTCCCCAGCGGGTGCACCGTATCGAAATGGCCGGCGATCAGAACGCCAGGCTCGCCGAAGCGCGGATGCGGAAACCGCGCCCGGACACACCCGGCGAAACCCATCCGGCCGGGAATTCGCTCGATGGTCGCCCCCATCGCCGCCAGATCAATGCTGGCCAGGTCCAGCATGGCGTTGACGGCGGCGGCGTCGTGGGTGGGGCTTTCGCACATGACCCATGGAATCAGGCCCTGCAGCATGGTTTCAGCGTCGAACGGCAATCCGGCGAAGTTCACGGCGTTTCTCCCTGCTGTTTCCGGGCGCGCCCGGCTGCCCAACCATGGCGCGTCGCACCCCGCGTTGCCAAGACGCTTTACCAGGACGCTTTGCCAGGACGTGTCGCCAGGCGCTTCGCCAGCCGGGGCTGTCAGGCGGGGCTGTCAGGCGGGGCGCCGCCAGAGCGAAAGGCTGGCCGTCAGCCCCCAGGTATTCGCCGCCGCACCTTGCGTATTCGCGACCCCAATACCTGCCGCCTGCGCCGCCTATGCCAAAAGTCTTGGTTGCGATCGCAACGGAATCCGCTACTCCAGAATCGTCGACCAGGCCCCCCTTTTGGGGCGTCGTGGTCGTGATTCCGACACAGCGGGCAGCCGCCTGCCGTAGAAAAACATATAAATACAGTAACTTGACGCCCGTCTCCGGCGCAACCGCCCGGAGCCTCGTTCAGGGAGGCGACCATGCAGGGCCTGTTGGTTCTGAGCAGGGGCATCGATCAGCTCAGCCGCTGGCTGGGCTATGTGGCGAGCTGGCTGGTGCTGCTCAGCGTGCTCATCAGCGCCGGCAACGCTACGGTGCGCTACCTGTTCCACTACAGCTCGAACGGCTGGCTCGAAATCCAGTGGTACATGTTCGGCGCCATGGTGCTGTTTGGCGCATCATGGACCCTCGCCTGCAACGAGCATGTGCGCGTCGACGTGATTTACGGCTCGGTGTCGCAGCGGGCGCGACTGTGGATCGACGCCATCGGCCTGACGGTGTTTCTGCTGCCGGTCACCATATTTCTCACCATTATCTGCTGGCGTTTTTTTCTCACCTCCTGGTTCTCGGGCGAATATTCGCTGAACGCCGGCGGCCTGATCCTGTGGCCGGCAAAGCTGGTTTTGCCCGCCGGCTTCTTTCTGCTGACGCTGCAGGGCGTCTCCGAACTGATCAAACGCGCAGCGGCGCTGCGCGGCCTGACGGACATCGACACCAATTACGAAAAACCGCTGCAATAACAGCGCAACCGATGCCGGCAAGGCGGGGTCAGGGAGGTCCGAACCATGTTCGCATACGGGGTGCTGCCGCCGCTGATGTTCGCCGGCATGATCTGTTTCATGCTGCTTGGTTTCCCGGTGGCGTTCTCGTTGTCGGCCGTGGGGCTGGCGTTTGGCGTGCTGGGCATCTTCACCGGGCATTTCACGCCGGATTTCCTCACCGCCCTGCCGCTGCGCTTCTTCGGCATCATCTCCAACGACCTGCTGCTGGCGATTCCGTTCTTCACCTTCATGGGCGCGATTCTGGAGCGCTGCGGCCTGGCGGAGGATTTGCTGGAGGGCACAGGCAAGCTGTTCGGGGCCATTCCTGGCGGCCTCGCCTATGCGGTGATCGTCGTCGGCGCCATTCTCGGCGCCATCACCGGCACCGTGGCCGCTTCGGTGATCGCCATGGGGGTCATCTCGCTGCCGGTGATGATGCGCTACGGCTACGACATGCGCGTGGCCACCGGCGTCATCGCCGCCTCCGGCACCATCACCCAGCTGATCCCGCCGTCGCTGGTGCTGGTGATCCTTGCCGACCAGCTCGGCAAATCAGTCGGCGACATGTATCTGGGCGCCATCGGCCCCTCGCTGCTCCAGGTGGCGATTTTCATCCTCTACATCGTGGCGCTGTCGTTTCTGCGTCCCGGCGCCATGCCGCCGCTGCCACCGGAGGCGCGCGGCGAGCTGAACCGCGCCCTGGTCTTCCGGGTGCTGTGGGGCATGATCCCCTCGATCGTGCTGATCTTCCTGGTGCTGGGCACCATCTTCCTCGGCCTCGCCACGCCGACGGAAGCCGGCGCAATGGGCGCGGTCGGCGCGCTGGTTCTGGCGGCGCTGCACCGGCGGCTGACCTGGAAACTGTGCTGGGAGGGCATGGAGAACACCATGCGCCTCACCGCCATGGTGGTGTTCATCCTGATCGGCTCCACCTGCTTCAGCCTTGTTTTCCAGGGCATGGACGGCGGCCGCTGGATTGAGCACATGCTGTCGCACCTGCCTGGCGGTCAGATCGGCTTCCTGATCTTCGTCAACATCTTCATCTTCATCCTGGCGTTCTTCCTCGACTTCTTCGAGATCGCCTTCATCGTCATTCCGCTGCTGGCGCCGGTGGCGGCCAAGCTGGACATCAACCTGATCTGGTTCGGCGTGCTGATCTGCGTCAACATGCAAACCAGCTTCATGCACCCGCCCTTCGGCTTCGCCCTGTTCTACCTGCGCGGCATCGCGCCCAAGGCGGTGAAAAGCTCTGACATCTACTGGGGCTCGATCCCCTGGGTGATCATGCAGCTGATCCTGGTGGCCATCGTGATCTTCTGGCCCAATTCCGTCACCTACTGGCTGGAGGACGTGAAGAAGATCGACGACAAGGCGGTGGAGGAGCAGTTCCGCAATCTCGGCGGCGCTCCCGCCCCGGGCCTCCCTGGCGCCCCCGGCCTTCCCGGCGCGCCAGGCGCTCCGGCCGCCCCAGGCGGACTCGGCGGCTTTGGCGGCCCGCCGGATGTTGGCGCGCCGAAATTCTGAGGCGCCAGCGACTGCCGGAAGCCGGCCGCCCATAACGGCGGGACGCAGGCCCGGCCGGCAGCCCTCCCACCGCGCGATGACGCGACTTGCTCCCGCCATCTGCGTCTGTTGTTGTGTCCCCGCCTGACCTGGAGGCGCGCCAACCCGGAGACACGTCCCATGCAGCCTGTCGTGGAAACACCGTCCGCAGCGCCGGCGCCGCAACGCCTGGTTCTGTCGCAGTGGCCAACGCCCGCCGGCATGGCGCTGCTGATCTGCGATGAAACCGGCGCCCTGCGGGTGTTCGACTGGGAAGGCTATGACGGGCGCATGCGCCGGCTGCTGGCGCGCCATTACGGCCCCATCGAACCCGAAACCGGCGCGACGCCGCCGGACCTCGCCCATGCGCTCGACGCCTATTTCGGCGGCGACATCGCGGCCATCGACGCCATCCGCGTCGCCACCAACGGCACGCCGTTCCAGCGCCGGGTGTGGGCGGGCCTACGGCTGATTCCCGCCGGAGAAACCCGCAGTTATGGCCAGCTGGCGGCGATGATCGGCGCCCCGCCCACGGCGGTGCGGGCGGTGGGCCTCGCCAACGGCGCCAACCCCATCGGCGTCGTCGTGCCCTGCCACCGGGTGATCGGCGCCGATGGTTCACTCACCGGCTACGCCGGCGGCCTCGCCCGCAAACGCTGGCTGTTGACCCACGAAGGCGCAGGCTTCAGCGACAAACCAAAACGCGGCGACAAAAAAGCGGGAGACCCCCTGTCGGCGCTGCCCCTGTTCGCCATGCTGAGCGAACCTGGATAAAGCGGGACGTATTCACGCTGCCGTCAGCGCGTCGCCCGCCGCCATGGGGCGCCGCCCCAAAACGTCATGGCCGGGCTTGCCCCGGCCATCCACGCCTTTTCACGCCGCGCATCTGCCGCGCGGCAGGTCAGCCTGCTCCAGCCGGAGCGCGCCGACCACAACGTCGCGACGGCTCGCGGCCAGACGCTCCGCGTCAACCTCAGTACAGCAAACGCGCCCGGATGGTGCCGTCGATGCCGCGCAGATCGCCCAGCGCCGCCGTCTTGTGATCGCCATCGCCTTCCGCGTCGAGCACCACATAGCCGATATCGCCCGAGGTCTGCAGATACTGGGCCGAGACATTCAGCTTGTGGCTGGAGAACACCTCGTTGATTCGCAGCATCACGCCGGGAACGTTGCGGTGCACGTGGATGAAGCGGGCGCCGCGCGGGGTTGGCGGCAGTTGCACCTGGGGGAAGTTCACGGCGCCGAGCGTCGAGCCCACGTCGGAATACTCCACCAACTTGCGCGCCACCTCGGCGCCAATGCGCTCCTGCGCCTCCTGGGTCGAGCCGCCAATGTGCGGCGTCAGGATGACGTTGGGCAGCCCCTGCAATGGCGAGACGAACGCCTCCCTGTTGGAGCCCGGCTCCACCGGGAACACATCGATGGCTGCGCCGGCCAGATGCCCGTCGCTGAGGGCGGCGGCCAGGGCGTCGATGTCCACCACCTTGCCGCGGGCGTTGTTGATGAGGTAGGCGCCCGGCTTCATGGCGCGGATTTCCGCTTCGCCGATCATGTTGCGGGTGGCCGGCGTGTCGGGCACGTGCAGGGAAACCACGTCGCTCTGCCCCAGCAGTTCCTGCAGGGTTTCCACCGGCTCGGTGTTGCCGTAGCGCAGGCGGTCGGTCTGGTCGTGGTAGATCACCCGCATGCCCAGCGCTTCGCCGAGGTGCGACAGCTGGCTGCCGATATTGCCGTAACCGACGATGCCCAGGGTCTTGCCGCGCACCTCATAGCTGCCGGTGGCCGACTTGTCCCATTTGCCGGCGTGCGCGCCGGTCGAGCGCTCCGGGATGCGGCGCATCAGCATGATGATCTCGCCGATGGTCAGTTCCGCCACCGAGCGGGTGTTGGAGAACGGCGCGTTGAACACCGGCACGCCCCGGGCCGCGGCGGCCGGCAGGTTCACCTGGTTGGTGCCGACGCTGAAGCAGCCGATGGCGATGAGCCGGTCGGCGGCGCCGATCACCTCGGCGGTGAGCTGGGTGCGTGAGCGGACGCCGACGAGGCGCACGCCTTCCAGCGCCTTGCGCAGGTCCTCGCCGTCGAGCGCCGTGGTCAGCCGCTCCAGATTGGTGTAGCCGGCGGCGCGCATCAGATCGACCGCCGTGTCGCTGATCCCCTCCAGCAACAGGACGCGAATCTTGTCTTTGGCGAGGGACAACTGGCGGGACATGGGCTCGTCTCCTGGGCGATGCGTGAGGGACGCAAGAATAAGGCGCGCCATTGGGGGCGCGTTGGCTGAATAGCACCCTGGCGACAAAAATTCCCGGAATTTTGTCGCGGCGCGCGCCCGGCGCCTTCCATAGCCGGGCGCGCGCCCGGTTTGCGGGCTGTTCAGGGCGCCGTCCGGCCAGCTACAATGGCCGCCATGGCTCCGCCCCGCATCCCCAGAACCTCCTCACGCGCCCCCCGCTCCAGCCCGTCGGCCGACGACAGCCTGTTCAGCGTTGCTCCCCCGGCGGATGGCGGCTCGAACGCCCACGAATGGACCGTCTCCAGCCTGTCCGGCGCCATGAAGCGGACGCTGGAGGACCAGTTCGGTCATGTGCGCCTGCGCGGCGAGGTCAGCGGCTATCGCGGCCCGCATGCGTCTGGCCATTGCTATTTCTGCCTGAAGGACGATGGGGCCCGCATTGATGCGGTGATCTGGAAGGGCGTGTTCGGGCGGCTGCGCGTGCGCCCTGAGGAAGGCATGGAGGTGATCGCCACCGGGCGCGTCACCACCTTCCCCGGCCAGTCCAAATACCAGATCGTCGTGGAGCATCTGGAGCCGGCCGGCGTCGGCGCGCTCATGGCCCTGCTGGAAGAGCGGCGGCGCAAGCTGGCGGCGGAGGGGCTGTTCGATGAAGCGCGCAAACAGATTCCGCCATTCCTGCCCCGGGTGATCGGCGTCATCACCTCGCCCACCGGGGCGGTGATCCGCGACATCCTGCACCGGCTGGAAGATCGCTTTCCCCGCCGCGTCATCGTCTGGCCCGTGCGGGTGCAGGGCGACGGCAGCGCCGCCGGGGTCGCCGCCGCCATCCATGGCTTCAACGCCCTGCCGGAAGGGCCGCCGGACGCGGCGTTGCCACGGCCGGACGTGCTGATCGTCGCCCGCGGCGGCGGCTCGCTGGAAGATCTGTGGGGCTTCAACGACGAGGCGGTGGTGCGCGCCGCCGCTGACAGCATGATTCCGCTGGTCTCGGCCGTCGGCCACGAAACCGACTGGACGCTGATCGACCACGCCGCCGACCTGCGCGCGCCCACCCCTACGGCCGCCGCCGAAAAGGTGGTGCCGGTGCGCATGGAGCTGCTGGCGCAACTCGGCGACCTCACCCGCCGTCATCACGCCGCCGCCAGCCGGCTGTCGCGCCATCGCCACGACGCGCTGCGCGCCCTCGCCCGCGCCCTGCCGCGCCCCCAGGCGGCGCTGGAAGGGCCCCGGCAACGGCTCGATCTGGCCGCGACTCGGCTGACCTCCGCCAGCGCCCGCCAGATCGACGCCGCCAGCCGCAGGCTCGGCCGCGCCGCCACCGCTCTGGCGCGCCATTCGCCATGGGCGGAGCTGCGGGCGCGGCGGGCGCGGTTTGACGCCTTCGCCGGCCGGCTCACCCCGGCCTGGACCGTGGTGGAGCGCCAGCGCCGCGCCAGGCTGGAAAACCTGGAGCAGATGCTGCGCAGCCTCAGCTACAAGGGCGTGCTGGCGCGCGGCTTCGCCCTTGTGCGCACCCTGGAGGGCGCCCCGGTGCGCAGCGTCAGCGGCGCCCCGCCCGGCGCGCGGCTGGAGATGCAGTTCGTTGACGGCGCCGTGCAGGCGACAGTTCCTGATGGCGGCGGGGCTCCGCCGGCCGGACGCCGCCGCCGCGCCCGCAAGGCGGCGGACGATGACACGCCGCTGCTGGACCTGTAAGAAAGGCGCAAACGTTTTCTCACGCGGCCAGCCGCACGGAGCAGGACATGGACAGGTTGAACGCCGGCCAGAACGAAGCGAAGCTGCATTATGAATCCGGCGATTATCGCGTGATCCGCCCGGGCGATTTCGTCCGCTGCGCCGTGACCGGCGCGCCAATTCCGCTGGATGAACTGCATTACTGGAGCGCCGAGCGCCAGGAGGCCTATCTGTCGCCGGCCGAGGTGCTGAAAGCGCACAAGCTCAAGCTCGGCCCTCAATAAAGCCAGAACTCCGGCGGCTGCCCGACGGCTGGGCGCCCGTCACGCCCGTGCGCACCGCCCCTCCTGCAAGGCGCTTGCCCCACGACAGAGGCGCGTTCCAGAACAGGCGCGTTCCAGAACAGACCTGCGTTCCAGGGCGGACACGCCCGGCGGCGGGTTGCCTTCTGCCGACAATCTGCCAGAACCAGCCTCCCGCGCCGCCCACACCCACCCGTCATGGCCTGGCTTGCCCCCACCCTCCACGAAAGCCGCGCGCTGGCAAAGCGGCGCGCCGCGTCAGCGCCGGTGCGTGGGCGCCCGCAACATGAGCGGGCCTGACGTAAGAGAACCAGGAAGCGCGGTGAGCAGGACCAGAGGCGCGTGAGCAGGTCTGACGCGCGGGGCTGGACCTGCAACACAAGCTGGGCAGGCTCGCCGGCGCTTATCTGGCCAGCACCTTGGCGAGCAAGGCGTCCAGCGCGCCATCATCCGCGAAAGTCAGCGTCACCGGCAGAACCGTCATCTGCGCCAGCACCGGCGCCAGGCTGGCGTCGCCGGCCATGCGCGCCGCGTCCTTGGCGGTGGTGACCAGCGTCAGGCCCTCCCGGGCGGCGCGGGCCGCCAGCGGCGCCAGATCGGCCGGCCGGTAAGGGTGGTGATCGCCAAAAGCGGCGAGATCGACCACCTCGGCTCCAATTTCCCTCAAGGTGGCGACGAATTTTTCTGGCCGGCCAATGCCCGCAAGCGCCAGCACCCGCCGCCCGGTCAACCGCGCGGCGACGGCCGCATCCGGCCGCAGCGACGCCCGCAACGCCGGCTTGCCGCGCGCCTGCGCCTCACGGGCGATCGCCTGCCCCGCGTCGCCGGCCCCGATCACCACCACCGCATGCACGGCCGGCCATTGCGCCGATAGCGGCGCCCGCAACGGTCCCGCTGGCAAAACGCGGCCATTGCCCACGCCGACGGCGCCGTCGACGACAGCGAGGGCCAGATCCTTGTGCAACGCCGGATTTTGCAAACCGTCATCAAGGATGATCACATCAGCCCCCGCCCCGACAGCGGCGCGGGCGCCCGCCAGTCGGTCGCGGGCGACAAAAGTTGGCGCCGCCGCCGCCAGCAGCAGCGGCTCATCGCCGGCAAGGCGCGCGTCATGCACGGCGGGATCAATCTGCGTGACCGCGCCCTGACGGGAGAGCGCGCCGCCATAGCCGCGACTGACGAAGGCCGGGCGCAGGCCGCGCCGCGCCAGATGGGCGGCGAGGCTGATGGCGGCAGGGGTTTTTCCCGCGCCGCCGGCGACGAAATTGCCCACGCAGATCACCGGCGCGCCGACGCGCGCGCCTGGCCGCGCCATGCGCCGCGCCGTCACGCCGCCATAGACGGCGGCGGCCGGAGCCAGCAGCGCCATGGCGAGGCGCGCCGTGAGGCCAGGATCGCGCTGCTGCCAGAAGCCCGGCGCGCGCATCAGAGCCGCTCCAGCTCCATTTGCAGGATGTAAGGCTCGATCGCCTGCAAGGTCCGCTCCAGCGCCCCGCCGTAGCGATCAACCACGCCGGCGGCGGCCCGCGTCATCTCGCGTCCCCGGGCGGCGTCCTGCAACAGCGTCGCGATGGCCTCCGCCAGTTCATCGGCGTCGGTGACCGGCATGGCCCCGCCGGCGCCGTCGAACGCCGCATAGACGTCGTTGAAATTGTGCACGTGCGGCCCATGCAGGATCGGCGTGCGCAGCTTGGCCGGCTCGATGGGGTTGTGCCCGCCGTGATTGAGCAGCGAACCGCCGATGAAAGCGACCTGGGCGAGGCGGAAATACAGGCCGAGCTCCCCCATCACGTCGACGATGTAAATCTCTGTGGCGGAGCCTGGCGCATAGCCCTCGGAGCGCAACATCGCCTCCAGCCCCTCCTCCTCCGCCATGCGCGCCACATCCTCGGCGCGATGCGGATGGCGGGGCGCGATGAAGGTCAGCAGATCCGGCCAGCGCTCCTTCAGCTGCATGTGCACATAACAGGCGATTTCATCTTCCACGCCATGGGTGCTGGCCGCGAGCCAGACCGGCCGGCCGCTCACCTGCCCCTGCATCAGCGCCAGCGTCTGGGTGTCGGCGGGCGGGGCTGGCGCATCGAATTTCAGGTTGCCGGCGATGGTGACGCGCGGCGCGCCAAGGCGGGCGAGACGCTCGGCGTCGGCCGGCGTCTGGGTCAGGGCGACGTCAATGCAGCCGAGCAGCGCCCGCGCGGTTTTGGGCGCCCGCTGCCAGCGCCGGAACGACCGCTCCGACATGCGACCGTTGACGAGGATCAGCGGCACCCCCCGCTTTTCCAGCGCCACGATCATGTTCGGCCACAGCTCGGATTCCGCCACCAGCGCCAGGTCCGGCTGCCAGTGATCGAGAAAACGGCGGATGTAGCGCGGCGTGTCCAGCGGCGCGAACTGGTGAAAAGCGCCCGGCGGCAAACGTTCGGCCAGCACGCCGGCCGAGGTCACGGTGCCGGAGGTGACCAGCACGGTGAAGCCGCGCTGGGTCAGCCGCTCGATGATCGGCAGGATGGAGATGGTTTCGCCTACGCTGGCCCCATGCAGCCAGGCCAGGCGGCCCGCCGGACGCGGCGCGTTCGCCACGCCGCGCCGCTCGGCGATGCGTTCGCCGTCCTCCTTGCCGCGCCGGCGGCGCGCCGCCAGCAGCAGGGGCGCGAAGGGCTCGGCAAGGGACATGGCGGCGCGATACAGGCGCAGGGTCAGCGGCGTACCGGTCATGACGATGGCTCTCCTGCGCGGGTGTCGGCGCCCGCGGGCGGCTGGGCTCCCGGCGGTTTTTTGGCGCCCGGGTCTGGCGTTCCCACCAGGGCGTAGGCGCGCGCGTGGGCCGCATCCAGCCCCTGCTCGACGGCGAGCCGCGCCGCCTCCATGGCGGTCTCATCGGCGTCTGGCGGCACGTGGACCGGCTCGCCGATGACGATGGCGCCGCGCCCGAACGGCAGGCCAATCGAGGCGTGGTCCCAGCTGTTGAAATCGATGCGACGGCTGCTCACCACGGCCACCGGGCACACCGGCCGGCCGGACATGCGGGCCAGCGCCACGATCCCTGGCCCGCAGACGCGGGAAACCTTGGGCACGTCGGCGGTCATCACCACCATTTCGCCGCCGGCCAGCGCCCGGCTCATGGCGATCAGCGCCCGCACGCCGCCCTTGTCGCGGATCTGGCTGGCCTTGCGCGCGCCGGAGCCGCGAATGGCCCGCACCCCAAGATGGCGCAGGGCGATGGCGTTGAACTCGCCGTCGCCCGAGCGCGACACCAGCGCCGCCGCCGGGTCCTGCCGGCGTTTGGCGAACGTCACCATGAAATGCTGCCCGTGCCACATGGCCGCGATCACCGGCATCTGCGGACCGACCCGGTCATAAATGTCAGGCGGGTCCATCTGGAACCGGGTCGTCGCCTGGACGAGGTCGAGATAGCGCGCAAGCAGGAATCCAAGCGTTTCCTGCACCGCCCGCGACCGCCCAATGCGTTTGACAAGACCCATTCCGCAAATTTCCGGCCGTGTTGCGGCCCTGCTGGCGTCCGCGCCGGCGAAGCCGCGACGCTTTACCGGGCCGGGCGCGGAAACCGCGCCGAATCGCCATGGTACAGCATGATCGGTCGTCGCGACCCTCGCCACGCCCAAACACGAGACGTCAGGGAACTGGGGCGCCTGCCCGGTTCCGGCTGATATTCAGGCGAACGCGACCAGCCATGGCGACGTTCATGAACGCCCGTGCCGGCGACCACCCCGAAATGAACCGCGGCGGCATCCGCGTCCAGACGCGAACGCCGCCCCTCACGCGCCGAGAAGGCGCGCGGCTTCAGATCACTGAAAATGACATGGAATGCAAGGACTTTGCGCGAATCCGCGCCATTGGCCCGCCAGTTAACCTTGCCCTGCGGGTTTCGGGGAAAACCGCCCGGAGCGCCTTTCCCCGAAGCCGGGGCCTTGCGGCGGGCGGCGCGCCTGGCGCGAAAACCGGCTCCTTAACGACCCGCCGCTTCAGGATCAATCAGACGATGCAGGTGCACGATGAAGTAACGCATCAGGGCGTTGTCGACGCTGCCCTGCGCCTTGCCCTTCCACGCCGCGTAGGCGCTGGCGTAATCGGGATACATGCCGACGATGTCGAGATTGCTGAGATCCCGGAACTCGATGTGCTCCAGGTCGGTGAGCTCTCCGCCAAACACAAGGTGAAGGAGCTGTTTGGACGATCCGTTTGCCATGAAAGCCTCTGTAACTGACTGCTCAACCGCCGCGACGCCGCCCGCCTCCGAAGCACGCCCCGATCGGGCGCCCCGATCGGGCGCCCAAAGGGGCGCGATCCCGATCTGTGGAGCCGCAGGACGCCCCCCCGACCAGCCAGATCGCCCGGATCTGCTGCATGGCCATCCGGCGACGCGGACGTCGCTTCGCCGAAAAACACGTCAGATCGAAGGCAGAATCCGGTCCCCGGTCGTCGGGGCGTCTGCGCTGCCCGCGGCGTTTCCCCACCCCTGTTTATCGGCCGGAACGACGGCTGCGCCAGGCGGCGCGGTCAGGTCCAGCCGTTACGGCGCATGAAATCCTGCACGCCTTCCAGCACCTCGCCATGCAGCGGCGCGCCGGAGGATATGAGAGTCTCATGCTGCGGATCCCGCAAATTATACACTGGCCGGAAGCCGTCCAGCCCCGTCAGCAATCCTCCCGCCTCTTCTATGAGCAGATCGGCGGCGGCGATATCCCAGTCGCGCGCATGGGCCGAGACCAGCGCGATATCCAGATCATTGCTGGCCACCCGCGCCAGCCGCAGGGCCAGCGACGGCAGGCGCGGCATCTTTGTCAGGGCGCCGGTGTAATGCTCCAGCTTGTCGACCATCGGCCCTGGACCCGCGACGCGGGCGCCCCGCGCCTGCTCCCGGGGCGAGGCCAGAATCGGCGCGCCATTCATCTCGGCGCCGGCGCCGCGCACGGCGCTATAGTGCTCGCCCAGCGCCGGCGCATGGACCACGCCCGCCAGCGGCCGGCCCTTTTCCACCAGGGCGATCGCCACGGTCCAGTTGCTGTCGCCGGCGCAATAGGCGCGCGTGCCGTCAATCGGGTCGACAACCCAGCAGAGGTCGTGATCCAGCCTGGCCCGGTCGTCGCGGGTTTCCTCGGAAAGCCAGCCAGCGGAAGGCAACGCCGCCGTCAGCGTCTCCTTCAGAAAGGCGTCGACCGCTTCATCGGCGTCGGACACCGGCGAATTGCCGGTCTTGTAACGCACCCGGGCGCTGGTCTGCTGGCCGGGACGGAACGACGCCATGGCGATGTCGCCGCCGGCGATCGCCGCCTGGCGCATGATCTCGCGCAGCGCCAGGGCGTCGGCGCCGCTGCCGGCCGTGCCGGCGGAGGACGTTCGGGCTGGGGGAATGCGCGCAGAGATCGGACGGGCTCCCTGGCGCGTGCTCCAGCGGAGCGAACGCCGCTCCGCCACAGGAAAACGCGCCAAATCAACAGGATGGAACAAACGGCGGTTCAGTTCGACCGCATCCGGCTCCACGCCCGGCCGATCCTGCAGGACATCGCCAGCCCAGGGGACCGCCACGCGGGAAGAAAACGCGGAACGCCAGATACATACGCCTGCGCCGCCCGGCTCACAAGGCGTTTCCCGCGTCCGCCCCTCCTTTCAGAGCAGCGCCGTCAACGCATCGGCAAGCAGACCCGCGAGCAGAATCAGCCCCGCGTCGCGGTTGGAGCGGAACAACGCCAGCGACCGGACCGGCTCATCCCGGGAAATCCCGGACGTCTGCCAGGCCAGGTGACCGGCGAAACCGGCGAGGCCCAGCCAGCCGGCGAAGCCGGTCCCCACGCCCCATAACGCAAGCGCCAGCAGCGCCACCACGGCCGCGTAAAGCGCCCCGACCGCCGCCTGCACATGGGCGCCGAACAGCTGGGCGGAGGACTTGATGCCGGCGATCTCGTCGTCTTCCAGATCCTGGATGGCGTAGATGGTGTCATAGCCAATGGTCCACAGCACCGCCGCCGCGTACATCACCACGGGCGGCCAGGCCAGCGCGCCGAAGGCCGCCGCCCAGCCCACCAGCGCCCCCCACGAAAACGCCAGCCCCAGCACCAGCTGCGGCATATGGGTGATGCGCTTCATGAACGGGTAGACGGCCACGATCGCCAGGGAGCCGATGCCGAGCCAGATGGTGAAGCCGTTGAAGCACAGCAGAACCACGAGGCCGATCAGGCATTGCAACGCCATCGACGCCAGCGCCTGACGCACGGTGATCTGGCCGGAGGGCAGCGGCCGCATACGGGTGCGAGCCACCTTGCCGTCGAGATTGCGATCGGTGATGTCGTTCCAGGTGGAGCCGGCGCCGCGCATCGCCACCGCGCCGACAAAGAACAGCGCCATATGGGCCAGGTTTGGCCACGGACGATCCGCCGCGATCGCGGCCAGGGTCGCGGACCACCAGCAGGGCAGCAACAGCAGCCACCAGCCGATCGGCCGGTCGACCCGGGCCATTTTCAGGAAGGGGCGCATGGCCGCCGGCGCGCGCCGGTCCACCCAATTGCCGCGATCCGCGTCCGGCAACGTCAACGGGTCAACCGCGTCATTGTCGATCGCATCGTTCATCAGCCTGCCCCAGTGACCTTTGCCTTCCGGCGCCGTTGCGCGAACATCTGGCGCAGGCCCGGGGCCGCCCTGCGCGGCCAGCCTCGCTCACGGCCGGTGTGTTCCGGCCCTCCGCGCACGCCCTGGGCTGGAGAACGGCCGTCGCCGTCAGGCCCCTGATCTGCCCGAAGCCATGGGAGGCCCTGGGTGGGCCTCCCCGCCGCCGTCAGAGCGCGCCGGACGGGATGCTGCGCTGCCCAGTCAGGCCCGGACCGCCCAGCGGGCCGCCGCCACCGCCCTGGGCCGCCTGGGCGCGGGCGCGTTTTTCCATCTGCTGGATTTGCGCCGCCACCTTGCAGGCCTGGCCACGGATGCCGATTGCCTTTTCATGGTCGGATTTGAGGCCGGCCAGGAAATTGTCTGGAATCTGGCACCAGGCCTTGTTGGACTCCATCCACTTGACGGTTTCGGCGCCGTTGGAAACCAGCTTGCCGAAAGCGCCGCAGGCCGCGCGGGCGTCCATCTTCTTGCCGCCCTTGCTCAGCTTCTGGATGCCGTCCACAAGCGATTTGCGCTGCAACAGCAACGTCTGCATCTTCTCGCAGCCGGGAGGCGGCGTCTGCGCCAGCGCGGGCGCGGAAGCCAGAACGCCCAGGCTGACAAGCCCCGTTGCGATCGACACGGCGCGGATCGACCTGGCGCGAATCGACATGGCGAGTGACATACGCCGAACTGGCAAATTCATTAACATTCCCCGTTTTCTGTCCGCTGCGCCCGCCCGTCCAGCCCTGACGGGCTTTCCCGGACACTGGCTGCCGTCGCCTTGCGGAACGCCACGCCGCAGAACCAGGACCATGGCGCCTAACGTAATAACAGCCCGCCGTCACGCCCCACCCGGAAATCGAACGCGACAATATGACGGTGAATTATGTCCCCTGTTGGACCACGCTTCCATGAGCAGGCCCCTGCCGACACACCTAGCGCCAACCACAACTGTTTATCAATATGGTTTATGATGGGCGGACAGCCATTGGCGGCTTCACCGTCCCCATTGAGGATTGCCGAATTGCAGCAGAGCGATGCTCCCCCGCCCCGCCAGCGCGACCGGCGCGCGCCGCGCCTGTTCGTCAGCCAGTCCCTGGCGACCGGCGAGACGCCGGTCGAGACTGTCACGCTGGAAAAACAGCAATCCCACTACCTCAGCCATGTATTGCGGCTCGGGGTGGGCGCGCGGGTATTGCTGTTCAACGGCATGGACGGCGAGTGGAGCGCCCGCATTGTTGAAGCCGCGCGCGGCGCCGTCACCCTGGCCCCCGACGACCAGACCCGGCCGCAGGTTCTGGGCCCTGATCTGCACTATCTGTTCGCCCCGCTGAAACACGCCCGGCTGGATTACATGGTGCAAAAAGCCGTCGAGATGGGTGTCAGCCGCCTCGCGCCGGTTATCACCGAACGCACCGAGGCGCGCCGCGTCAACCTCGACCGCATGCACGCCAACGCCGTGGAAGCGGCGGAGCAGTGCGAATTGCTGTCGATCCCCGATATCGCGACCGAAGAGCGTCTCGCGCCGGCCCTGGAGCGGCTGGAGCCGGGCCGCACGCTGATTTTCTGCGATGAGGACGCGCCTTCCGCCAATCCGTTGACGGCGTTGTCCGGCCTGCCGCCTGGTCAGCCGCTGGCGGTGCTGATCGGCCCAGAAGGCGGCTTTTCCGATGCGGAGCGGGCCCTCATCGGCCGTCGTCCTCATGTGACGCGCATCTCGCTTGGCCCGCGCATCCTGCGGGCGGACACCGCCGCGGTCGCCGCTCTGGCCGTGATCCAGGCCACCCTGGGCGACTGGGGCGCGCGGTCCCCCTGAACGATTTTTCCGCCCCGCCGCCCCGCGCATGGCGGCGGCGCGACGGCGGAGATTGCCGCCGGCCCTTCCGCCGCTTATGAACATGGCGGGCAGATGGTCGCGCGTCCCCCGCGTTGCCTCCCCCGCCGCCGGGACAAGGTCCCACGGCGATCGGTCCGGGAGCCGGTTGCGTTGACACGGATGCGCCATGGCGCGCCGTCGACGGCGGAACTGTCTCTCATCGACGAGTCTGGCGGCGCGCCGGCACGGATCCAGCATCTGGCTCCATGCGGGCGCGACATGCTCCTGGCGATTTCCGGAAAGACACACATGGCGCGCGATGTTTCCGATTCCACGCCAATCGGTTCCCGTGACGAGCTGGTCGGCTGGCTGGAAAGCGGCTGCCGGCCGGCGAATGACTGGCGCCTGGGCACCGAGCACGAGAAGATTCCGTTCCACGTCGCCGATCACAGCCCGGTTCCGTATGACCATCCCGCAGGCATTCGCGCCCTGCTCGATGGTCTGGCCGCCCGCACCGGCTGGACGCCGATCATGGAGGGTGACCACCCCATCGGGCTGTACAGCGAGGATGGCGGCGCCATCTCGCTGGAGCCTGGCGGCCAGTTCGAACTTTCGGGCGCGCCGCTGGCCACGCTGCACGACACCGCCGCCGAGCTGGACGCGCACCTGGCCGACGCGAAGGCCGTGGCGGAGCCGCTGGGCGTCCGCTTCCTGACCCTGGGCATGAGCCCGCTGTGGAGCCGCGCCGAAACGCCGGTGATGCCCAAGCAGCGGTACGACATCATGCGGCGTTACATGCCGAAGGTCGGCTCGCTCGGCCTCGACATGATGCTCCGCACCTCCACGGTGCAGGTCAACCTCGATTTCGGCAGTGAAGCCGACATGGTGCGCAAGCTGCGCGTTTCCCTGGCCCTGCAGCCCGTCGCCACCGCTTTGTTCGCCAATTCACCGTTCACGGAGGGCAAGCCGAACGGCCTGCTGTCCATGCGCTCGCATATCTGGACCGATACGGACCGCGACCGCACCGGCATGCTGGCCTTTGCCTTCGAGGACGGCATGGGCTTCCAGCGCTACGTGGATTATGCGCTCGACGTGCCGATGTATTTCGTCAAGCGCGGCGAAACCTATATTGACGTCGCCGGCGCCTCGTTCCGGGATTTTCTTGACGGCAAATTGCCGGCCCTTCCGGGCGAAACCGCCTCGCTGGCCGACTGGGCCAACCATCTCTCCACCATCTTCCCCGAAGTGCGGCTGAAGCGCTTCCTGGAAATGCGCGGCGCCGACGTGGGTGACCGCGACATGATCGTCGCCCTGTCCGCCTTCTGGACCGGCCTGCTCTACGACAGCGCCGCCCTCGACGCCGCCTGGCGGCTGGTGAAGGGCTGGACGGCGGAGCAGCGCCAGC
The DNA here is from genome assembly GCF_004342915.1 of Camelimonas lactis. GTDB lineage: Bacteria > Pseudomonadota > Alphaproteobacteria > Rhizobiales > Beijerinckiaceae > Camelimonas > Camelimonas lactis. The sequence goes on along the minus strand of NZ_SLWL01000001.1, from coordinate 423,580 downwards.
AATTGCGCGACGACGTTCCCGCCCGGGGTTTCGAGGCCCGCATTGATGGACGCAGCATGCGGGAGCTGGCCGCCGACGTGCTCGCCCTGTCGGAACAGGGGCTGGCCCGCCGCGCCCGCGTCAACGCCGCCGGCGCCGACGAGCGCATCTGGCTGGCGCCGCTCCAGACCATCGTGGCGGAAGGCCGCAGCAACGCCGCCCGGTTACTGGCGCGTTACCACGGGGAATGGCGCGAGTCCGTGCTGCCAACCTTTGAAGAATGCGTATTCTGAACAAAATGGCGCGGGCGCAATCCGCGCCTGCCCTGCGACTTTTGTAGAACGACTGTAACTTCCTGGGCCTGGGGCATTCCAGCCGCGACGGAATTGGCTCTACAATGGCCATCCGGCCAGTTCCGGCCGGCGCGCGCGACGGGGTTCAGGAGACACCATATGCACGACAAGCCGCAGGAAGGCCGTTTTCTCGAAAGTCTCGGGGTCATGGAAACCATCGAGAGCGACAATATTGTCCGCTGGGACGGCGTGCGGCTGTATATGGAATGCGACGTCTATCACAACGGCCAGCTCGTCCATTCCAAATACCGGCGCAATATCAGCAAGCCAGTGGCGCAGCACCTGCTGTCGCTGCTGCAGGACGTGATTCGCACGAACTGACATATTGTCAGGACAACCGCCCCGCCGCCCCATGAAGGGGGGGCCAGATAAGACGCCCGGGGGGCCGAAAAGCGGCGGGGCCTGAACACGACGCCCGTTTTGGGCCGCGCCCCGCCTCAGGGAAGCGCGTAGCCCGACTGGGCGCACATGCGTTTCACCACCTGCAGGGCCTCCGCGTCCGTCGCCACCAGGGCGAGTTCGCCGGAGCGGATTTCCTTGCGCGCGGTGCGCACCGCCGCCAGGAACGGCTGGAAGCCCAAATAATTGCCGCCCCCATCCCTGGCGTTCAGATAGCCGCAATAGCGCCCCTGCCCCTTTTCGAATGTCTGCATGTTCAGCGGCAGCCAACGCCACTGCACGCTGTCGGGATCATTCAGCCCCGGCGACAGGGATTTGGCCAGCGCCGCCTTTTCCGAGGGATACAGCTCACGGGTTGGCGTATCGGAAACGACGCTGTTGTCCACCCAGAAAATATCCGCGGCGTCCTGCATGAAGACCATGGCGGCGATGCCAGCGACAAAGACGCCCGTGGCGATGGTGAACAGCGTTTTCCGGGTCAGAAGCGACATCGAGGTTATATCCGCAACACATTGCCGCCGGTGCGGCGATCAAACAATACCAGGGGCAACGCCGCCAGGAACAAGGCCCGGCTCGCGTTCAGCAAACGCGCCCGGGCAAGCAGCCCGGACGCTGTACGTCGCCAGCGGGCGCCGGACGAGCGCCTGACCGGATCAGCGCCAACCCTGCCCTCGCCCCTTTGCCTGAACGAAATTCCCGCGCGAGGCGGCGCTCAACCCGGGCGCATGCGCCGGGCGCTCAGGCCGTGTAACGGGCGATCACCGCATCCCGGTCGGCGTCGGTGAAGCCGAGATGGCGCAGATAGCCTTCGACGGAGCCATATTCGTCGCTGACCGATGTCAGGGCGATGTCCAGATGGTGCGCCGCGACGCCAAGGAAGGCCTGCACCGCTTCCTCGGGAACCGGTCGGCCGAGCGCTTCGGAAAGGTTCTGCTGCACCTGCTCGCGGCGGGCCTCGGTCATCGTCAGTTCATTGGTCAGCAGGTAATCGGCGATGATATCGTCGCGATGCACGCCGAGAATGGAATGGATCAGCGCGACCAGAAGGCCGGTGCGGTCCTTGCCGGCCGTGCAATGCACCAGCACGCCGCCGTCGAGCCCCGGCAGCGCCCGCAGCGCCCGGCTGAACAGGTCCTGGTGGCGCTCCTCGTGCAGCGCCTTGCTGTAGTATCCCTGCAGATAGGCCTCGATGGAGGCTGGCGTCACGTCCGATTTACGGAGGAAGGCCAGATGCGGCGTTTCCGATTCGTCGCCAAGGTCGTTGTCGATAACCGAACCGCCCCAGTTGGACGGGCGGCGGGAGGGCTGGTTCTGACGCTCGGTCGGCCGGCGCAGATCGACCACCAGCGCCAGATCGAGCGCCGCCATGCGCTCCAGGTCCGCGTCGGTCGCCAGATTCTGGTGCGCCGCACGGAACAGCCGCCCGGCGACGACGCGGCCGCCAGCCCCCGTGGCGTAGCCGCCAAAATCACGAAAATTGACGATTGCGTCGTATGTTAGCACCCGGTTCCAGGCCATCGCCTGCTCGCCCTCAGCCATTGCTCTCTCTCGTTTCCTGCCTGTTCTGATAGGTTTTCCGGTGGAGTTCATACCATTTTGCGTGAAAAAAAATGCGTCAATTCAAAAGCTGAATGCAAAATTCCGCGCCGGAGGTCCGAGTTTGTCCGCCGCGCGCCGCCATCCCGGGGCCGCGTCTGGCGCCCCGGGATGTCGACGCCAGACGGGCTGACGCGCGCGGGCTCCGGCTTCGCGCCATGGCGCCAGGGAGTTCCCGGCGGCCCGCCCGCGCCGGCGGAGGCGGCGTCTCCGGCGAGGCGCGGCGGAGACGGATGGGGTGATCATCCCGGGCGCGCAGGGCTTGTTTGCGCCAGAACGCCTCCCATGTCCTGAACCGGTGTGGCCTTGCCGGGCGCCATACCCGTTTCGTCCCGCCATTCAACGGGCTGGAGCGCGCCTCAAAATGGGCTGGAGCGCCGCGGCGGCGCATCCGTACTGAACAGACAGGAGGCCGGGCATGAATGTTGCATTGATTGGGGCCAGCGGCGCGGTGGGCTCACGCATTCTCGCGGAGCTGTCGCGGCGCGGCCACGCCGTCACGGCCATCGCCCGCAATCCGGACAAGATTCCGGTCATGCCGGGCGTGACGCCCCGCCAGGCGGATGTATTTGATGAGATTGGTCTGGCGCAGGCCATCACCGGCCATGACGCGGTGATCAGTTCCGTCTGGTTCACCGCCAGTGATCCGGCGATCCTGATCGGCGCCGTGCGTCGCGCCGGGGTTGAACGCTATCTGGTGGTGGGCGGCGCCGGCAGCCTCGATGCGGCGCCGGGCCTGCGTCTGTATGACTCGCCCGAATTCCCCGCCGAATGGGTGACGGAAGCCAAAGCCGGCGGCGCCTTTCTCGCGCTCCTGCAGAAAACCCCGGATATTGACTGGACCTTCCTGTCGCCGTCGGCCCTGCTTGTCCCGGGCGAGCGCACCGGGCGCTTCCGCCTCGGCGGCGACAGCCTGCTGCGCGACGCCAGCGGCAAATCTTCCATCTCCATGGAAGATTACGCCGTCGCCATGGTCGATGAGCTTGAGCGGCCGGCCCACGCCAGGCGGCGCTTTACAGTGGGCTATTGACGTTCAGGGAAAAGGCCGCGCGGTGAAAACCGCGCGGCCCCAAGGTCGGCGTTGTGCGCCGCCGTCAGCTTTTCAGGCGCTTGTTGCACTCGCTGTAATAACCGCCGCCCTTCTGGATCCACTTGAGGCCGCCATTGCCATTCGTGGCCTTGTTGGCGTTGTACTGGTCCAGGCAGGTGTGCATGCGCTGTTTCGCGGGCTTTTCAGCCGAATACTTGGGCGAGATCGCGCGCGGAAACACGGCGGTTCCGGCGGCGGCGGGCTGGCCCGGCTGGGCCGGGGCCGCCGGCTGCCCCGCGCGCACCGGCGCTGTCTGGCCCGTCGCCGGCGCGGCCGCCGCCGCGGCGCCGTCGCCACACTGGGCCTTGCGGAAATCATTCCACTTCATCGCGCCGAGCGTCCCGGCGGCCTGGGCCGCCTTATACTTCGCGCTACATTCCTGCATGGTGAGGGCGCTCGCCGGAGCCCCCATCAGCAGGCTGGCGCCCAATGCGGCCAAACCGCCAAGCGCCAACGCGCGCAGCGGCGCGGAAGCGCGCGCATGCGCCGCCGATGCGGAAAATCTCGTGCGGGAGATATGATACGCCATCAGTCTGATCCCTGGTTAATGCGAACAGAACAGCAGCATTCCCCGCCCCAATCAACTGCCATTCAGCACACGTTGCCGATATCAGGCCAGATCGCGAAGATGTTGACGGACCGGCGAACTGAAAAAGTCAGTCGCCCTCCAGGCCCAGAGCAAAACCGGTGGTTCAGTCTCACCGGTTTTCCCTGCGCCGGATCGGGAAAACCTCAACAAAATCTCAACCGGACCACCCGCCCCCTGGACGCCATGCGCGCCAGAACGCGCCGACGCCAGAGAACAGACAATTGAAAGTATATATAAAAATTATTACACGAGTCAACAAGTATAAATTCTACTCCGGATCATCGAGACTGAACTGTTCTGTCTGCTCATCATAAGAAAACAGTTCGGCGTAACGTCCCCACGACACGGCGGTGTTCAACGTCTGGTCCGCATAGCTTTCAGACATGGCGTCCTCCAGCTCGGCGCGGAACCGGGCGGCGGGAACACGGTGGTCGGTCCGCTGCTCCAGTTCCTGGCGGATCATCCGCACCAGCGGCACGCGCTCGATCAGCTGGTGGGCGAACAGATCCTTGCGCGCATCGGTTTCCATGCCGGCGAAAGCAAGGCCCGCATCGGTGAGATGCAGGTCGCCGTCCTTCATGTCGGCGAAGCCGAGCAGTTGCAGCGCCTCGCCCAGCTGCACCATCTCATCCGCCTCCAGCTGGTGGTCGCGGGCCAGGTCGGGCAGGTCGGCGCGGCCGTTCCACGGCTCGCCGGCCACCGCCTCCATCATGCCGGCCATGATGTTGGTGGACACGGGCTGCAGCGCCAGCGGCGAGGCCCCGCCCTCACCCTCACCCTCGGGCTGGGCCTGCGCCCGCCGGGTCATGCGGGCGTAAACATCGTCCACCACCTTGCGGAAGCGCGGATCCTGGCGGTTGCGTGGATGCGGCAGGGTAATGCGCACCTGCGCCGCAACCCGGCCCGGATTGGACGAGAAGATCAGGATGCGGTCGCACAGCAACACCGCTTCCTCGATGTTGTGGGTGACGATCAGCACCGCGCCCACCGGCAGGCGGTCTTCCATCCACAGGTCGATGAGGTCGGTGCGCAGCGTCTCGGCGGTCAGCACGTCGAGGGCCGAGAATGGCTCGTCCATCAACAGCAGATCCGGGTGCATCACCAGGGCGCGGGCGAAACCGACGCGCTGGCGCATGCCGCCGGAGAGCTCGCGCGGATAGGCGTTCTCGAAGCCGTCAAGGCCGATGAGGTCGATGGCCTGCAAGGCCCGCCGGCGCCGCTCTGGCGTGTCGACGCCCAGCGCCTCCAGGCCCAGCTCGACGTTCTCCTGCACCGTCAGCCAGGGAAACAGGGCGAAACTCTGGAATACCATGGAGACGCCGCGCGGCGGGCCATCCACCGGCTGGCCATGGAACAGCACCTCCCCCGAAGTCGGTTGCAGCAGGCCGGCGGCGATGCGCAGCAGCGTCGACTTGCCGGAGCCCGAGCGGCCGAGCAGGCCAATGATCTCGCCCTGGCGCACCTCGAAATTTACGCCGTCGAGCACAGCCAGGGCTTCGCCGCTCGCCTTGGCGAAGTCTCGCTTGACGTGGCGCACTTCCAGCAGGGTTGGGCGACCGGTGCGCTCCTGTTGCGGCCAGGCTGTTTCGCGCGACATCCGCTTGCACTCCGCTTGCGCGCCGCAGCCAGGCGCGTCCACTTCAGGGTTTTCCCGCGACATTTTCCGGCGAAAGGACAACGGACGCCGGAGAAATGCGTCAAAGGGGTTTCACAGCCGGAACCGGCGCTCGATCCAGCGGCGCAATGGCAGCCACAGCACCCGGTTCAGCGCCAGCACGAACAACGACATGACGGTGACGCCGAGCACCACGCGCGGCAGATCCCCCGCCTCCGAAGCCTGGGCGATGTAGGAGCCAAGCCCGGCCGCGACCAGCTTCGTATCGCCCCACTGGGCGATTTCCGCCACGATGCTGGCGTTCCAGGCGCCGCCGGCGGCGGTGAGCGCGCCAGTCACATAATAAGGCAAAATCCCCGGCAGGATGAGCGTGCGCCAGCGCAGCGCCCCCTTCAGGCTCAGGCTGCGGCCGGCTTCACGCAGGTCGCCCGGAATGGCGCTCGCCCCGGCGATCACGTTGAACAGGATGTACCACTGGGCGCCGAGCGCCATCAGCGCCGTCAGCCAGATATTGGGATTGCCGTGAAAGACGATGATGCCCGCCACCACCACGGGAAACAGCAGATTGGCGGGAAACGCGGCGGCGAACTGCACGATGGGCTGCGCCCGCACCGCCACCCCCGGCCGCATGCCGATCCACACGCCGACCGGCGTCCAGAACAGGCTGGACAGAACCACAACCACCATCACCCGCAGGAAGGTGAAGAAGCCAAGCCGCACCGCCTCGATGAAGTCCGCCGGGGTCAGCGTGGCGCGAATGAAGGAGATGATCAGCCACGCCGCCCACAGTGAGCCGACCACCACCACGGCCAGCCACAGCAGGTCCAGCGCGCGAACGAGCAGTGGCGGCAGCCGGAACATGCGGCGCCGGCGCCGGCCCGGCCCGCCGTCCAGCCGCAATTGTCCAAGCTGGCGCAGCAGGGCGCCCACCGGCGCCACCGCCGCCCGCAACACCCGCGTGCGGCGAAAGGCGTCCAGCAGCCAGGCGTCGGGCGCTTCGGCTTCGGCGTCGCCGCCATCGCCGGTCATGCGGAACTTGTCGGCCCAGGCGGTCAGCGGCCGGAACAGAACCTGGTCGTAGATGAGAATGACGACAGTCATGGTGAGCGTGGCGTAGCCGACCGCCTGCAGATTGCCCTCGCTCACCGCCCTGGCCAGATAGGAGCCGACGCCGGGCAGGATGATGTTCTGGTCGCCGACCGTCAGCGCCTCGGAGGCGACGATGAAGAACCAGCCGCCGGACATGGACATCATCATGTTCCACACCAGCCCCGGCATGGAGAAGGGCACGGTGAGGCGCCAGAACTTCTGCCAGGCGGACAGTTGCAGGCTGGCCGCCGCCTCCTCCAGGTCACGCGGCGTATTGCGCGCCGACTGCAGGAAGCTCAGCGCCATGTTCCAGGCCTGGCTGGTGAAGATGGCGAAAATCGCCGCGAACTCCGCGCCAATGATCTTGCCAGGAAACAGCCCGAGGAAAAACGTGATGGTGAACGTGAGGAAGCCCAGCACCGGCACCGATTGCAGGATGTCGACCGCCGGCTCCAGCACCATCGAGAGCTTGCGGCTGCGGATGCACAGGGCGCCAAAAGCCATGGTGAAGGCCAGCGACGCCGCCATGGCGGCGAGCATGCGCAGCGTGGTGCGCAACGCATAATAGGGCAGATGCGCCGGGTCGGTGGTGACCGGCGGCGAGCGCAACGCCTCCAGCGGCGCGGCGACGTCGCGCGCGCCCATGGCGATGCTGACCATGATCGCGACCAGGAGGCCGAAAGCGACGATATCCCAAATATTTGGAAACCATCGACGCCCCAGGGAGGGTTGCGTGATCATCTGGCGGGAACCTGCGCAGCTTTTGGCAAAAACGACAAGCCCTGAGGGCGCATGTGACTGGGCGGCCGACTGGCGCACCATAGAGCAGGTCCGCCGGGTTTTTACCATATCAAACCCGTCTGTTACCGAACTATGACCAAGGAGTGACGCCAGACAAAATCCGGCGCTGGCCGGGCGCGCGCCTTGCCCGCGCCGCCCTGACGGGTCGTGGACCGCCCCCCCTGGCCGCATCACTTCTCCGGGCCCGCCCCATGGCCCGTTGACCTGGCCTATTGATTTGGCGGGGCAGAACCCCCATCCTCGCTTGCCTTCTGAGGGAGAGGCGGCTGAGCAAGCTTGCCTGTAGCTGGTGCTTGAACTTTTAATCGCTTTTCTGCTCATTGTGCTCAACGGCCTATTCGCGCTCTCCGAACTTGCAATTGTCTCCTCTCGCGCCTCCCGCCTGCGGGTGATGGCGGAGCGCGGCCAGCGCGGCGCCGCCGCGGCGCTGGCCCTGTCGGAGGAACCGGGCCGCTTCCTGCCCACGGTGCAGATCGGCATCACGCTCATTGGCATTCTGGCCGGCGCCGTGTCGGGCGCGGCGCTTGGCGGCCGGCTTTCCGAAGTCCTTTCCGGGTTTGGCTTCAGTCGCCAGATGTCCGACGCTCTGGGCTATGGCGGCGTCGTCGCGCTCATCACCTTCATGTCCGTGGTCATTGGCGAGCTGGTTCCCAAACAGTTCGCCCTGCGCCGCCCGGAGCCGATCGCCTGCGTCATGGCCCCGCCCATGGCGGCGCTGTCGAAGCTGGCGGCGCCCCTGGTGTGGTTCCTCAACGTCACCACCCGCGGCCTGATGTGGCTGCTCGGCGCCCGTGATGACGGCGGCAGCTCCATCACCGACGACGAAATTCGCACCATCGTCGCCGAGGCGCGCACGGCCGGCGTGATCGAACCGGCGGAGCACCGCATGATTGGCGGCGTGCTCCGCCTCGGCGACCGCTCGGTGCGCGGCCTGATGACGCCCCGCATGGAGGTGGACCTGATCAATGTCGATGACGATGACGCCGCCATCTACGCCCAGATCGCCGAGAGCCCGCATTCGCGCTTCCCGGTGATCGAGGGCGACACCGACAATGTTATCGGCGTTGTGGTCGCCCGCGACCTGTTGCGCGGCCTGCGCGCCGGTGACCCGCTCGATATCCGCAGCCATTTGCGGGCGGCCCCCGTGGCCCCCGATACGCTCAGCGCGCTCGACGTGCTTGAAGCCCTGCAGAAATCAGCCGTGCCCATGGCGCTGGTTTACGATGAGTATGGCCATTTCGAAGGCGTGGTGACCCCGGCCGACGCGCTCGAAGCCATCGTCGGCGCCTTCATTTCCGATGAGCCGGACGACGAGGACGCCGTGCAGCGCGAGGATGGCTCCTGGCTGCTGTCCGGCTCCATGTATGTGGACGAACTGGGCGACCTGCTCGGCCTCGATCTGCCCGAGGAGCGGGACTACGACACCGTCGCCGGTCTGGTGATCGACGCCATGCGCCGTCTGCCGCAGACCGGCGACATCGCCGAGGCCCTGGGCTGGCGCTTCGAGGTGATCGACATGGATGGGCGGCGCGTCGACAAGGTGCTGGCGAGCAGGCTCTGACCAGCGCGCGCCAGCGCCCGCGCGGCCCCAAGGCCCGCGCTCCCGTTTATGGCCGGCGCCCGCTGGCCCGATCACGCCGGCCGGAACTGATTCGCTCCCGGCCTCAGCGGCGCGCGGCGAAAAAATCCCGCAACAACGTCGCCGACGCTGTCTCGCTCATGCCGCCATAAACCTCCGGCGCATGGTGACAGGTGGGTGAGGCGTAAAGGCGCACGCCGCTGTCAACCGCCCCGCCCTTGGGATCCGCCGCGCCGTAGTACAGCCGGCGGACGCGGGCGAAGGAGATCGCCGCGGCGCACATCGGGCAGGGCTCCAGCGTGACGTAGAGATCACAACCGGTCAGCCGCTCATTGCCGAGAACCGCCGCCGCCGCCCGGATAGCAAGGATTTCGGCGTGCGCCGTGGGGTCGTTCAGTTCGCGCGGCCGGTTGCCGGCGCTGGCGATCACCACCCCCTCGCGCACCACCACGGCGCCGATCGGCGTCTCGCCGCGCGCCCCGGCGGCGCGCGCTTCCGCCAGCGCCACGTCCATCATTGAACCCGCGCCGCGCCGTCCGCGCGCATTTTCCATGCGATGATCCTGCATTGATCTCCTCGCTAAGCGGCCCGCCCTCTGCTATCACGCCGCAATGACGGACAAAACGGATAACAGGCGCCCGCCCCGCCAGGGACGCGGCGGCAACGGCAATCGCGGCGGCAATGGCGGCAGCCGTGACGGCGGCGGCGCGCGCGGATCCAGAACTGGCGGCTTCGGCGGCGGTCGCGATCGCGACGCGCGCGGCGACAGGCCCGCTGGCGGCAAGCCCGCTGGCGGCGGCTTTGGCGCGCGCGGTGACCGGGGCTTCGGCGAGAAGCGCCCCTTTGGCGAGAAACGCCCCTTCGGCGAGAAGCGCCCCTTCGGCGAAAAGCGCCCCTTCGGCGAAAAGCGCCCCTTCGGCGAGCGCCGGCCGGAAGGCGGCCCGGGCCGTGCGGATCGCGGCCCCCGGCCGTTCCGTGGCGAGCGTCCCGACAGCCCGCGCTTCGATCAGGATCGTCCGCGCCAGGATCGCCCATATCACGAACGCCCCCGTCAGGAGCGTCCCCGTCAGGACGGGCGTGATGGCGAACGGCGCTTCGGCGGCGACCGCGATTTCGGCCGACATGGCGGCGAAAACAGAAGCTTTGAGAAGCGAGGCTTCGGCAAGCGCGACGGCGCGCCCCGGCGCGACGCTGGCCACTATGGCGACGCCAGGCCGGCCTTTTCCGGTCGCCCCCGCCCGGAAAGCGCCCGCGGCAGCTACAGCGAACGTTTCAGCGACCGCCCGGCCGGACGCCAGGAGCGCGATCGCCCTGATCGCAACCGCCCTCGCCCCCAGACCGAGCGCGTCGAGCGTCCCGATGGCCGCGAGCGCCTGGCCAAGGTGATGGCCCGTTCTGGCGTGGCCTCGCGCCGCGACGCCGAGATCATCATCACCGCCGGTCGCGTCAGCGTGAACGGCCAGGTGATCCATTCGCCGGCCATCAACGTCGGCCCGGCCGATCATATCCTCATCGACGGCAAGCCGATGCCGGCGCGCGAGCGCACCCGGCTGTGGCTCTACAACAAGCCCGCCGGCCTGGTGACGACGCAGTTCGATCCCGAAGGCCGTCCGACGGTGTTCCAGCAGCTGCCGGGCGACCTGCCGCATGTGATCTCGGTCGGCCGCCTCGACATCAACACCGAAGGCCTGCTGCTGCTCACCAATGACGGCGGTCTGGCGCGGGTGCTGTCGCATCCCGAAACCGGCTGGCTGCGTCGCTATCGCGTCCGCGCCTATGGCCAGATCACCCCCGACGCGCTGCTGGCGCTGGAGGACGGGGTCACCATCGATGGCATCCATTACGGCCCGGTCCAGGCCAGCATCCAGCGCCAGCAGGGTCACAATGTGTGGCTGATGCTTGGCCTGCGTGAAGGCAAGAACCGCGAGGTCAAGCGCATCCTCGAGCACCTTGGCCTCCGGGTGAACCGCCTGATCCGCATCTCCTTCGGCCCGTTCCAGCTCGGCGACATTCCGGAAGGCGCCGCCGACGAGGTGCGCCTCGCCGTGCTGAAAAGCCAGCTCGGCGACGATCTGGCCCGACGCGCCGGCGCGGATTTTGAGTCCCCGGCGCATGAGCGCGATCCTGGCGAAGGCCGCCCGGCCTCGCTGCTGCCGCCGCGCATTCCCCATCGCCTGCCCGAGGAAGAGGCGGTCGACGCCGCGTTTGACGAAGGCGTGGAGGAAGAATTCCGCGAGGCCATCAAAGGCAAGCCCTGGAAGGACACGTCGCCGTTCGACCACGATGACGGCTGGTTCGAGCCTGGCGGCCGCAAGGCGGCGATGCGCGCCGCCGCCAGCGACGCTTATGCCCGGCCAGCGCCAGTTGCCCCTCCGGCGCCGCGCGGCACCCCGGACCCCTGGCGCCCCTCCCCCGACGATCCGGCGCCGCAGAAGGCCGTCGGCTCGCGCGTCGGCCTGAAGCGCAGCACCTGGCGCGACGCCGAGACGGAAGCCGCGCGCGCTGGCGCCGGCAGCCGCAAGCCGCGTCGTGGCGATGATCCGCTGGCAGCCCGCGCCGAAAGCGGCCAGCGCGCTCATGTGCGCGCCGGCGCCGTCGCCAGCCCCGGCGGCCGCCGCGTGCTGGTGGAAAAAGTGGTGCGCGAAAAGCCGGAAGCCCCCGTGCGCGGCGACCGCCCCTTCCGCGGCGGCGGTAAACCCTTCGGCGGCAAACCCGGCTTCGGCGCCCGCGACGGCGGCTTTGGCGACAGGCCGCCGCGCGGCGATCGCGCGCCCGGCCGCGACCGTCAGGATTTCGGCGCCAGGCAAGAGTTCGCCTCCAGGCAAGAGTTCGGCGCCCGGAAAGAGTTCGGCGCCCGGAAAAGCTTCGGGGAGAACCGGTCTGGAGATCGGCAAGGCTTCGGAGACAGGAGAGGCTTTGGCGACAGGCAGGGCTTGGGCGACAGGCAGGGCTTGGGCGACAGGGCGTTTGCCGGAAAACCCTTCGCTGGCAAACCCGGCGGCAAGTCGTGTGGCGGCAAATCCTTTGGCGGAAAGTCCTTTGGCGGCAAGCCCTCTGGCGAGCGACCGGCCGGCGGCAGGCCATTTGGTAAAGGCGGCGGAAAACCGTTTGGCGGCAAGCCAGGCGGTGGCAGACCCGGCGGTGGCAGGCCTGGCGGCGGCAGATCTGGCGGTGGACGCGGCCCTGGCCGCTGATCCGCCAGCGCGCCTGGCCACAGAGCGGCCGTCGTCCAGCCCGGATGATGCGCCGCCCTTGGAAAAGCCTCATGCCCGCGCGTGTTGCGGGCATCCACGTCTTCGGCGCCGGATCAATCGCCCGCCGGCGCGTTTCGCGAAAAGCGGCGTCTACTTTTCCTGAAGAAAATGCGCCAGCTCAAATCGCTAGCGACAACGCTCCCGGCCCCCGCGTGGATCGGCGGAACGGGTCGGGCCATGACGGCGGGAAACGACAGGGGCGGCATGGGCGCAGTGCGTCGGGCTACCCATCGCTTCCAGGGCGTTGGCATGATTATTTGCGAACAAGCGGCGTCCACTTTATTCGCATCATGTTCCAGACGCCCATATTCGCATAAAGGACGACGCCTTGAGGATTGTGGCTGGCAAGTTTCGGGCGCGCGCGCTGGCCTCGCCCAAAACCCAGGCGGTGCGTCCCACCTCCGACCGGCTGCGCGAAGCGGTGTTCAACGTGCTCAGCCACGCCTATGATGATCCGCTGCGCGACGCCCGCGTGCTGGACCTGTTCGCCGGCACGGGCGCGCTGGCGATCGAAGCGCTGTCGCGCGGCGCCGCCTTCGCCCTGTTCGTCGATGATTCCGCCGAGGCGCGCGGTCTGATCCGCGCCAATGTCGATGCGCTCGGTCTTGGCGGAACCAGCCGGCTGTTTCGCCGCGACGCCACCAGGCTCGGCCCGATCAGCGGCATGCCGCCATTCTCGATGGTTTTCTGCGATCCGCCCTACGGCAAGGGGCTGGCCGAACAGGCGCTCGCCAGCGCCCGCGCGGGCGGCTGGCTGACCAGCGACGCGCTGGTCGTCGTCGAGGAAGCCAGCGACGCCAATTTCACCTGGCCCGACGGCTTCACCGCCTATGAGCAACGCAGCTACGGCGACACCACCGTATATTTTGGCGGCCCGCAAGGCAGCCAGGCATAACGGGCCGCCACCTCACCGCCGGCCGAACAGCTTCTCGATATCGGTCAGCTTCAGCTCCACCCAGGTGGGGCGGCCGTGGTTGCACTGGCCGGAAAGCGGCGTCGCCTCCATCTCGCGCAACAGGGCGTTCATCTCCTCCGGCCGCAGGCGGCGACCGGCGCGGATTGAGCCGTGGCAGGCCATGGTCGCCAGCACGTGGTCCAGCTTTTCTTCCAGCGCGCCCACGTGGTCCCATTCGGCCAAGGCGTCGGCCAAGTCGCGCACCAGCCGGCGCAGATCGCATTTGCCTAGCAGCGCCGGCGTTTCGCGCACGCACAGGGCGCCGGCGCCAAACCCTTCCACCACCAGTCCCAGCGCTTCCAGCTGCTCCGCCGCCGCCAGCACCCGGTCGGCGTCCACCGGGTCGAGTTCGACCACTTCCGGGACCAACAGCAATTGCCGGGCGACGCCCTGCACGACGCGCTGGGCCTTCAGCCGCTCATACACCAGCCGTTCATGCGCCGCGTGCTGGTCGACGATGACCACGCCGTCGGTGGTCTGGGCGATCACATACGTGCCATGCACCTGGGCGCGGGCCGCCCCCAGCGGCTGTTGTTGCCGCGCCAGGTCCTGGTCGAAAGCCGGCCCCTGGGCATGCGCGTCATCGCCATCCATGCCAGCCGGCGTCGACGCCCGCGCGTCGGCGGAGGGCGTGACCAGATCGCTGAACACGCCCTGCGCGCCCTCAGCAAAACCCGCTCCGGCTCCGTCGGCCGCCCAGTTCCGGCCAGCCGCCCCATAAGAAAGGTCAGCGTGCGATGCTCCGCTGCGTGCGGCGGTGTGATCAGGTCCCGCGCCAGCATCAACAGGGGCTTGCCAGTTGGCGGGCGGCGGCGCATGGCGCGGCGCTTCGCGCCAGCGCTGGTCCCATCCGTGCGCCGCGCGCGCGGCCGCTGGCTGCGCGCCGGAGGTCACGCGGCCGGAAGCGCCATCCGCCCCTGGCCAGCCCCCGCCCTCCGTCGCCCGGCTGGCCTGCAACGCCGCCAGGGTGCGCGATCCGCCGGTGGTGGACGAACGGTGGCCGGCGCGATGGATGGCCTCCTTCAGGGCGCCGATCATCAGGCCGCGCACCAGGCCGGGGTCACGAAATCGCACCTCCGTCTTGGCCGGATGCACGTTGACGTCCACATGGCGCGGATCGCAGGCAATCAGCAGCGCCAGCGCCGGATGGCGCCCGGCCGGCAGCACGTCCATGTAGGCGGCGCGCACCGCGCCCTGCACCAGCTTGTCGCGCACGGGCCGGCCATTGACCATCACGTGGATATGGCTCGGGCTGCCGCGATGCCATGTGGGCAGGCCAGCGAAGCCGCTGAGCTCCACGCCTTCGCGCGCCGCATCGACGGCGATGGCGTTGGGGGCAAAGTCGCTGCCCAGCAGCCGGGTCAGCCGCGCCAGCAGCGCATTGTCGCCGGTTTCGCGCGGCAGCGTGATAGGGGTGAGATGGTCGCCGGCGAGGGTGAAGGCCACCTCCGGGTGCGCCATGGCGAGCCGTTTCACCACGTCGGCCACCGCCTGGGCTTCCGCCCGGTCGGTCTTGAGAAACTTCAGCCGCGCCGGCGTCGCCATGAACAGATCGGCGATTTCCACCCGCGAGCCGCGCACCCCGGAGGCTGGCCGCACCGGCCCCTTGACGCCGGCCTCCACCACGATCTGGCAGGCGGCGTCCGCATCCAGCGTGCGCGTGACAATGCTGAGCCGCGACACGGCGCCAATCGACGGCAACGCCTCGCCGCGAAACCCCAGGGTGGCGATGGCGAACAGGTCGCCATCGGGAATTTTGGAGGTGGCGTGGCGCTCCACCGCCAGGGCCAGATCCTCGGGCCCCATGCCGCAACCATCGTCGGTGACGCGGATCAGCCGGCGGCCACCGGCCTCCACCACCACCTCGATGGCCGTCGCCCCGGCGTCGAGTGCGTTCTCCACCAGCTCCTTCACGGCGGCGGCCGGGCGCTCCACCACCTCGCCGGCGGCGATGCGGTCAACCAGAACCGGGTCGAGGCGCCGAACCGCCATAGCTGATACTCCTGTCAGCGCCAGGCATTTCGAGCCCCAGGCGTTTTTGCGGCCCCAAACCCCGCCAACCTCACGCCTTGCCCCAGAAGCGCCAACCGGGGCGCGGCGGCAGAGCGCCGGCCCAAACGCGCGGGCGCGAAACGCCTCCTCGCAAGCAGGTGGGGTCGAATCCCGGGCCAGTCTAGCGGCTCTGGCGCGGCCGGTCAGCCCGTCAGGCCGACCGGCTTGCCCGCCGTCACCACCAGCAATTTGCTGGCGTCAAAAATGCGGGCGGCGGCGCGGCGCACGTCCTCGCGCGTCACCGAGGCGACCAAATGGTTGCGCCGGTCGATGTAATCCACGCCCATCTTCTCCAGCGACAGGTGCAGCAACTGACCGGCGATCTTCGACGAGGTGTCAAAGTGCAACGCGTAGGAGCCGATGAGATATTGCTTCGCCAGCCGCACCTCATCCTCATCCGGCCCCTCGGCGCCCATGCGGGCGATCTCGGCGGAGATGACCTCTATTGATTCGGCCACGCGCTCATTCTTGGTGGCGGTGCCGCCAAAGAACATCGCCGCATGACGCATCGGATACAGCGCGCTGGAGACGCCATAAGCCAGGCCGCGCTTCTCGCGCACTTCCCTGAACAGGCGGGCCGAGAACACCCCACCGCCCAGAATGTGGTTGGCGATATGGGCGGCCATGTAATCGGGATCATGCCGGGCGACGCCGGGCGCGCCGAATCGCACCACCGATTGCGGCGTCTCCACCTCCACCACGCGGCGTACGCCCTGGCCCTGCAGTTCGATCTGCGCCACCTGCGTCAGATCGCTGGCCTGCGGCAGATCACCGAACGCATCGTCCAGCAGCGCGCCGAGCACGTCGGCGTTGACGGCGCCCACCGCCGCCACGTGCAGATTGTCGCGCGCCAGCACCCCGGCCCGGAAGGCTGAGAGATCGTCGCGGTTGATCGCGGCGACGCTGTCGAGCGAGCCGCGCACCGGCCGGCCGTACGGATGGCCGGCGAAAGCCGTTTCGTTGAAGGCGCGCATGGCCAGCACGTCCGGATTGCTGGCGTCGTGCCGCAGTCCGGCCTCGATCTGGCCGCGCACCCGGGCGATGGCCTCTGGCTCCAGACGCGCTTCGTTCAGCGCCAGGCGCAATAACTCCACCGCCTTGGGCAGATGGCTGACCAGGGTTTTCAGCGAACCGCGAAACGTATCGCGATCGGCGCTGAAGCGCAGTTCGATGGCGTGGTCGGCCAGCTGCGTCTGGAAGGCGTCGGAATCGTACGGCCCCGCGCCCTCGTCCAGCATGCCGGACAGCATGTTGGCGACGCCGGGCCGCCCGGCCGGATCCTGCGAGGCGCCGCCGACGAAGGCGAATTCCAGCGCGAGCAACGGCACGGCGTGCTCTTCCACCAGCCAGGCGTGAACCCCGCCGGGCGACGCGACGACCTGCACGCTGGCGGGCGATTTCTTGCGATCCGCCCCGGCGGCGGCTCTGTCGAGAGTATCTGTCATGGTCATTCCGTAGGGCGCGGACGCGCCGGGGCGGACAACAGGTTCAGGGCGACGATGAGCCGCCGCGCCTGAAAATGCGAACTATTGCGGCTCGAGACGACCCGTCACCGCCGTGCGGGCGTCCAGCCAGGCGCGGGCGGCGTCCATCACGCCTTCCGGCGTCACGGCGGCGATGCGCGCCGGCCATTGCTGCACGTCGGCGATGCTTTCGCCAATGGCCAGCGCCGAGCCGTAGACCCGGGCCAGCGTCGCCTGGCTGTCCTGGGCGTAGACCATGTCGGCCACCAGCCGCGTTGTCGCCCGGCGGAAATCCGCTTCGTCGACGCCTTTGGCGATGAAATCCGCCACCGCGTCGTCGATGTGCTTTTCCAGGTCATCCAGGGAAACGTCCTGGGCCGGCGCGGCGGTCATGCCAAATCGGGTCTGGTCGACGGCCGAGCCGAAATACCACGCGCCGGCGGAGACGGCTTTGGCCTTCTCCAGCACCAGCTTGCGATACAGCACCGAGGTCGCGCCGCCGCCGAGCACTTCAGCGAGAACGTCGAGCGCGCAGGCCGCCTCATGGCCGCCGGTCAGCGTCGACGGCGCCAGATACAGCCGGCGCAGCAACGGCTGCTCGACACGGGCGTCAGAAACCGTCACCCGGCGCGCCGCGCGCGGCGGCGGCTCCTGCGGACGCAGCCGTTGCGGCCGCGGCGCCGATGCGATGCGGCCATAGTGCTCCTGCGCCAGGGCCTGCGCCGCTTCCGCCTCCACGTCGCCGGCCACCACCAGAATGGCGTTGGAGGGGGTGTAGAAGCGTTGGTAATAATTGAAGGCGTCGTCGCGGTTCAGCCCTTCGATCTCGTGCATCCAGCCGATGATCGGCAATCCATAGGGGTGATGCGTGAACAGCGCCGCATCCATCGCCTCGGAAAGCTGCTGGTCCGGGTCGGAGTCGGTGCGCATGCGCCGCTCCTCGATGACCACGTCGCGCTCCGGCCCGACGACCGATTCATCGAACGACAGATTGGTCATCCGGTCCGCCTCGAAGTGCATCATCTCTCCCAGATGCTCTTTGGCGACGCGCTGGAAATAGGCGGTGTAATCATAGGAGGTGAAGGCGTTTTCCTGGCCGCCGATGGCGGCGACCGCGTCGGAGAATTCGCCTTCCGGGTGCCGCGTCGTGCCCTTGAACATCAGGTGTTCGAGGAAATGGGCGATGCCGGACTTGCCGACCGGATCGTCGGCGGAGCCATTGCGATACCACACCATATGCGTGACGACCGGGGCGCGCCGGTCCGGAATCACCACCACGTCCAGTCCGTTGTCCAGCGTGCTGGCGTGCACGACCGAACCGTCCGCGCCGGCCTGCGCCTGCTCTTCAACGCGACGCGCGGCGTCTGTGGCGCTGCTCATGCTTGCTCCTGACCTTCATGCGCCGCAGCCGCGACGCGTATGCTTTTCCGAAACATAGTCCCTGGCGCGGCGCTTTGTAAGCGGCATGGCGGACCACCGCGCCGGCAATGGCTCCATTCCCATGAAAGCGGCGGCGTGACCGCGGATGGACGGCGGAGCATGGTCCCGCCTGCCAGGTTGCGCCCACTCCCGGAAAACGAAGCCCGGCGAACCACAGGGCCGCCGGGCAGAAATCGTCGGTCAAACGTCCATCACCACAGGTCCAGCCAGACCCCCGCCGGCTCAGTCTTCGCTGGGCTTCAGGAAGTCACGCTCCGGCGTGCCGTCCTTGTTATAGGGAACCGGGTCATCCGGGGTCGCGCGCATCGGCGCGGTGCCGGCCGGCTTGCGATAGCCTGTCGGCGGCTGCAGCAGGGTTTCGCGCTTGGGCTCGTAGTTCGGATCAAGTTTCTTGCCGTCGCCGTCCGTGGCCGTCGCGCGCAACTCGTCGGGATCGACCCATGTCGCCGCGCGGCCATCGCCCAGCACCTTGCGCGGCTGGTTGTCTTCCGCCGCGTGCTTCGGTTTGCGCGAAATCCGCTCCATCTCGTAAACGCTGAGGCGCCCACCGTCCTGGACGCGGTTGTCGCTGGGGAATGGCACCGGCTTCTGCCGCTCGGCGGCCTCGCGGCGGCGGCGCTGCAGGTCGGCGTCATCCGGCCAGCTTTCAGCGCGTTTGGCCGCCGGAGGCAGCGGCGTCGGCAGCTTGCCGGTGGAGGGCGGCAGCGCCAGCGGCGCGCGCTCGTGATAGCTGATCGGGTCGCGCTCTTCGTCAATCACGCCCATCTTGCCGAGCAGGTTCTTCATGAACACGCCCTCTTCCGCCTGGGCGGCCGAGCCGGCGAGCGCCGAAAAACCGATCGCGGCGGCGAAGCCGAACGCCAGCGGCGCGCGGCGCGCCATGGCCACGGTCCTGGCCGGGCGCGCGACGCGTTTGGAAAACTTGAGCGCCATTGGTTCTCTTTCCCCCTGCGGCCGCCTCCCCCCTGGGTCGCCGCCGTCAACAACATGATCGCCGGGGCGCGCCGGCCGTCCGGGCGCTCCGACAGGTCGATAATTGATGCTTCCGCAGCGCACGTCCCCGCGCAGCGAATGTCGCCTTGCGTCAGGAAAGCGCGCAAGATCAACGATATCAAGATCAGGGATACACAGCAAAGTTTCGACCCGTTTGACCGAAACTTTGCCCCCCGACCCGGCGCGCGCACGCAAATCCGGCGCTTTTTGAAGCCTACATATGCGGCGCCAGTATGGCCACCGGTCATGGCGTCTCAGGGTGAATCCGCCCCTTTCGGGCTGGCGCCAGCGCCAAAAAACGAGTCGTACAGCAGCGCGATCACACCAAAAACGATGGCCGCGTCGGCTACGTTGAACACGTACCAGCTGAAGTCGCCCACATGGAAGTGGACGAAATCGACCACCGCGCCCCAATAAATCCGGTCGATCAGATTGCCGACCGCCCCGCCGATGATCAGCCCAAGGCCCGCCGCGAGCAGGCGGGTTCTGGCCCGCGCCAGCCAGACGCTGAGCAGAACCGTGGCGATCACCGAGCCAATCACCAGCCCCCAGCGCCCCACGGCGTGGGGCATCTGGAACAGGCCGTAGGAGATGCCCCGGTTCCAGACCAGTACGAACTCCAGGAACGGCGCCAGCGTCATCGGCGGCCGGTTGGCGATGTCGGCGCCGAACATCAGCCAGAGCTTGCTGGCCTGGTCCAGCGCCAGCACGATGATGGCGAGCGCGACGCCAAGGCGGGCCGGGCTCATGCCAGCCCGCCCCTGCATTTCGCCCGGTTCGGGTTGCCCGTCGCGCGTCTGGCTCACCGGGCCATCGCCAGCCGCCATCACGCGGCTCCCAGCGCCGGTTCGCCCGGATGCGCCTTGGTCCATTCGCGCATGGCGGCGGCGTCGCGCGGGCTGAGATCCGGCCACGCGGGGTCCGCGCCGACGTCCGGCAGCACCTTCCACGAACGGGCGCATTTGCGCCCTTCCGCCCGGGCGAACACCACGGCGACGCCAGGAACGTCGTCGAGCCGGAACGCCTCCTCGTGAGTCTCGCCATCACGAACGCTGATCGCGGACGTGATGCAGACTTCGGCGAAGTCCACGCCCTTCAGGGCGCCGAGCAGGTCGGCGTCCGACACGTAGACCGCAGGCGCCGCCTCAAGGCTGGAGCCGATATTCTTGCGAGCCCGCTCCAGCTCCAGCGCGCCGGTCACCACGCGGCGCACCTTGCGGATTTTGGCCCAGCGCGCCGCCAGGGCGTCGTCCCGCCAGGTCGGCGGCAATTCCGGGAAACGCTCCAGATGCACCGAGCCAGCCTCCGAGGGGAAGCGGCTCAGCCACGCCTCTTCCGCCGTGAAGGCGAGCACAGGGGCCAGCCACGTCGTCACGCACCGGAAAATCTGGTCGATCACCGTCAGCGCCGACCGGCGCGCCAGGCTGGAGGCCGGGTCGCAATACAGCGTGTCCTTGCGGATATCGAAGTAGAACGCCGAAAGCTCCGTGGTGAGGAACGGCGCCAGCGCCGCCAGCACGCGCTTGTAATCGTAGGCGGCGTAGGCCTGGCGCACGGTCTGGTCGAGCTCGACCAGCCGGTGCAGCATCAGCCGCTCCAGCTCCGGCATCCGCTCCGCCGCCACCAGCTCCGCGCCGGAGAAGTGATGCAGCGAACCCAGCATCCAGCGCAGGGTGTTGCGGATCTTGCGATACTGGTCGGTGACGCCTTTCAGCACTTCGGGGCCGATGCGCTGGTCATCCCAATAGTCGACCGAAGCGGTCCACAGGCGCAGGATATCGGCGCCCGACTGGCGGATGACATCCTGCGGCGCAAGCGTATTGCCCAGCGACTTGGACATCTTGCGGCCCTGCTCGTCGAGCGTGAAGCCGTGCGTCACCACCACGTCATAGGGCGCGCGGCCGCGCGTGCCGCAAGCTTCCAGCAGCGACGACTGGAAGAAGCCGCGATGCTGGTCCGAGCCTTCCAGATACATGACCGTGTCGAAGTCCGGCGCCTTGCCCGCTGCCGGCAACCTCTCCCCCTCGGGACGGCGCTTGCGCGGGCGCAGATCGGCGCGCGGCTCCAGGGTGAAGGCATGGCTTGAACCGGAATCGAACCAGACGTCGAGCACGTCGGTCACCTTCTCGAAACGCGCCGGATCATGATCGGGCGCGAGGAAGCGCGCGCCATCGGCGTCGGCGAACCAGGCGTCCGCGCCTTCGGCCTCGAAGGCGTCGGCGATGCGGGCGTTGACCCTGTCGTCGCGCAGCAGCTCGCCGGTCTCGCGATCAACGAACACGGTGATCGGCACGCCCCAGGCGCGCTGGCGCGAGATCACCCAGTCCGGGCGGCCGGAGACCATGGCGGTGATGCGGTTCTCACCGGCGGCCGGCACCCACTGGGTGTCGGCGATGGCGGCCAGCGAACGGGCGCGCAGGGTGTCGCCGCTCCCGTCGATGTCGCGGTCCATGGCGATGAACCATTGCGGCGTATTGCGGAAGATCAGCGGCGCGCGCGAACGCCAGGAGTGCGGATAGCTGTGGCGCAGGCGACCACGGGCGATCAGCGCGCCGGCGTCGGCCAGGGCGGCGATGACGCGGGCGTTGGCGTCGCCCTCCTTGCCGTTGTCGTCCAGCACCCGGGCGCCGGCGAACAACGGCACGTGCGGGAAATAGCTGCCGTCCGGCTGCACCGTGTGAGGCACCTCCGGCGTGCCAGCCGCCTCGAAGGCGGCCCGGTGGCGCACGTAGGTCATGTAGTCGTCGGCGCCGTGGCCGGGGGCGGTGTGCACGAAGCCCGTGCCGGCGTCGGCGGTGACATAATCGGCCGGCAGCAGCGGCACGCCGAAGTCATAGCCCTGGCCGTGCAACGGATGGTGGGCGAGCACGCCGGCGAGATCGACGCCGTTAACGTCGGCGACGCGCCGGAAACTGGTGACCTTGGCCACGCCCAGCACCGTCTCCGCCAGCGCGTCGGCCAGCAGATAGCGGTCGCCCGGCTTCGCCCAGTTGCCCTCCGGCGCCTCCGTCACCTCATAGAGGCCATAGGCGATGTCCGGCGAATAAGCGATGGCGCGGTTGGCGGGAATGGTCCACGGCGTGGTGGTCCAGATCACCACCGAGGCGCCGGCCAGCGCCGCATTGTCTGAGGCGGCCACCGGGAATTTGACGAAGATGGTGCTGGAGACGTGGTCCTTGTACTCCACCTCGGCCTCCGCCAGCGCCGTGCGCTCGACGATCGACCACATCACCGGCTTGGAGCCCTGGTAGAGCTGGCCGCTCATGGCGAACTTCATCAGCTCGCGGGCGATCTGCGCCTCGGCCGGGTAGGACATGGTGAGATAGGGGTTGTCCCAGTCGCCGGTGACGCCGAGGCGCTTGAACTCCTCGCGCTGCACGTCGACCCATTTGTCGGCGAAAGCGCGGCATTCGGCGCGGAACTCCAGAACCGGAACGTCGTCCTTGTCGAGGCCCTTCGCCCGGTATTGCTCCTCGATTTTCCATTCGATCGGCAGGCCGTGACAGTCCCAGCCCGGCACGTAATTGCTGTCGTAGCCAAGCATCTGCTGCGAGCGGGTCACCAGATCCTTCAGGATCTTGTTCAGCGCGTGGCCGATGTGGATGTTGCCATTGGCGTAGGGCGGGCCGTCATGCAGCGTGAAGCGCGGCGCGCTCTTCGCCTGCTCGCGCAGCCGCCGGTAGAGATCAAGGTCGTTCCAGCGCGCCAGCAGCAGCGGCTCGCGTTCCGGCAGGCCGGCGCGCATGGGGAAATCCGTCTGCGGCAGAAACAGGGTTTTCGAATAATCCGCCTTGTCCCCGGCTTTGGCGGCGGCGTTTTTCTGGCTGATATTGGCCGCCCCGGCCTTGCTGCTGTCGTTCATCGAACTGGCTCATTCCCCTGGAGCGTTTCCGGCAGGGCGCGGTCGCGCCCACCTGCGGAACTGCGTCAAAACATGGACCGGCAACTTACCGCCCGCGGGCGGACCTTGCCTGAAACTGGCGAATGGAAAAACCGGAGATCACGCCGTGACATGCCCCGCGCCATCAATCAAGAGCGACGGAAACATGCGGCGGCCGGAAAGAACGCGCGTCGCCCCACTGGCAAAGAACGCGCGCCGCGCCCCTGGAAAACGTCCCGGCGTCGTCCACGGCGAACCATTCGCTGATCTGGGTGGTCCGGAGCGACAGGCCCCTCCGGGCGCGGCGACGGCAGCCGCCATGGCCCGCCAGCGATGCGACAGGCCGCCGCGAAGGCGCGCATCCCGGCGTCCGCGCTCCGGTTACGCGGAAGCCGGGCCGGTAATTCGCAAACTGAAAAGGCTGCTCCGGCGCGTCATGCCGGCAACATAGAGCATTTCCGCCTGAAAGGAAGTCGCTGCGGGCGCAACGTCGCCGCTTCAGCCAAGCACGGAAGGCGGCGGCGGATCAGCGGCCAGAATGCGACGCGCTTCGGCGCTGTCGCGGTCCATCTGCCGCACCAGGTCGTCGATGCTGTCGAATTTGGCTTCGCCGCGCAGGAAAGCAAGGAACTCCACGTCCAGCGTTTTGCCATAGAGATCGCCGCTGAAATCGAACAGGAAGCTCTCCAGCAACGGCGCGCCATTATCAAAGGTGGGGCGGCGGCCGAAGCTGGCGACGCCGCCATGCACGACGCCGTCAACCAGCACCCGCACCGCGTAAATGCCGTGGGCGAGCTGGCAGTCGTCTGGCAGGCGAATATTGGCGGTCGGGTAGTTCAGCGTGCGGCCGATCTTCTGGCCATGGCGCACCTCGCCGCGCACGAACCAGCGATAACCGAGCAGCGCGTTGGCGGCGGCGATGTCGCCCAGGCGCAGCGCGGCGCGAATCCGGCTTGAGGACACCGCCCCGGCTTCATCGTCGCCGTCGCTGACCCTGGCGACAATGCGCACCGGCGCGCCGCTGCTGGCGCCGCGCGCCGTCAGATAGGCGGGCGAGCCTTCCCGCCCCTTGCCGAAATGGAAGTCATGACCGACGACGACGCCGGAAACCCCGAGCCCCCGCACCAGCAGGTCGTCGAAAAATGACTGCGCCGTCATGGCGGCGAGCGCGGCGTTGAACGGCAGGACGATCATGCCGTCGAGCCCCAGGCGGGCGAGCAGCGTCTCCTCCACCCCGTCGGGGGTGATGCGGAACACCGGCTTGTCCGGGTTGAAGAACGAGCGCGGGTGCGGCGCGAAGGTCAGCATGGCGGCGGGCCGGCCCAGCTCATCGGCCAGGGCGCGGCAGGCGGCGATCACCGCCCGGTGGCCGGCGTGCACGCCGTCGAAGTTGCCGATGGCGACGACGGGCCGCGCCAGGGCGTCGCCGCCACAGCCCAAGGGCAGCCCTGCCAGCGCCGCCTCAGCGGCGTTATCAATGCAGCGCTGCACCAAAAAAGGGCGCGCCTGCTCCAGAGCCGGGAAGATATCGGGAGCCGGTCGTGAACCGGATTGCGGCGCCTGCACCATGAAACCGTCAACACTTGCCGGCAGGGCAGTGCTGATCCGTTGCCGGATTTTGCCCCGCCGCCTTGATAAGTTGTGTTTTCTTCACGCGACATGGCCCCCACGTCGCTCGAAAACGCGCTGTCCGCCAACGGGACATGGCCCGCATGACGGCCGGCGAAACCTGCCAACATTCGGCGGCTGAGGTCAAGGGCGCGGGCGCGCAACCGCGCGGACCAGGAAAGGGGGCGGGAGGCAATCACTGCCGCAAATCCTGCGGGCCGCGCCAGCGACCCATCATCGGTTCCGTCATCCGCAAAGCCGGACTGGCGCGTTCACGCCATCAGAGCGCAATACGTTTCAACAATGCGTTTAATTGAATCGCATCGCCGCTTTAACTTCCTGATGCTGCATGGTTGTTCACGAATAAACGGCGTCCATTTACGCGCATCATGCGCGGAGCATTTCCGGTCAAACCAGACGCACCGGAAATGCCCTGTCTCTTTGGTTCAATGCATTCCATTCACAAAAAAGCTGTCAATTTTCCTCGATAATGCGCTGGCGCATCAAGAGTTCGCCTACAAACAAAATGGGATGAGCACCCTGTAGCCCTGGGTGCATTTATCCAGACACTCCTTGTCTCCGCCACAGACCAGACGCTTGGCGCGCTCCCCACCAGACGACGCGCCAGAAGACGCGCCCCGCGTCGTCGCGGCGTTCGCAACGCCGAAGCCGGCAAGCATCGCACCTGCGAGCGCCGCTATAAACAAATGCCGGGACCCAAACATGTTCATATCCCTTCATGTATTCATTGCTATAAACAACCAAATAAACACACATGCTTATCTGGTTGAATGACTATCAAAACCGAATTTTGGCAATTTTGTGTCAACTTGGTCCGAAAAGTAAAATTGAAAAACACCCAACAACATGTAGATCGACAACTAATCTATGCGAAAATAAAATTGAACGACCCGATCGACGGCGGCATGCAATCCCCGGGCAACCGGCTGAACAAACAGTCCCTCATCCCGACCAACTGCCGCCGCCAGATTTGGGGATAATTCTGCTTCTGCCGCCGTCATCCTGGGCCATTGACCTGGAGCCGATGCGTTCAGAGTGAAACGCATCAACGTCCTGTCCTCACGGTATCGCATGGCTTTTCCCGAACAGGCGGCGCCCGCCCATTCGCATCATACGCCAGGAGATCGCCTTGCCGATTGGCCCGGCATGGCCGCGGCAGCCTCAGGGCGCCGCGCCTCCAGATTCGGGAACGGCCACCCATGCTTCGCCTTCCAGAACCCCGCGTCCATCGGCCACACATTCGCAAAACAGCCGCACGCGCTGGCGCGCCGGAACCAGCTCCACCACCTCGACGGCGGCGGTCACCACGTCGCCAATCCGCACCGGCGCCAGGAATTGCAGGGTCTGCGACAGGTAGACGGAACCCGGCCCCGGCAGCCGCGTGCCGATCAGCGCCGAGATCATGCCGGCCGTGAACATGCCATGGGCGATGCGCTGGCCGAACAGCGACTGGGACGCGAAGGCTTCGTCCAGCAACAGGGGGTTGCGGTCGCCGGTAATGGCGGCGAAGTCGCTGATGTGCGTCTCCATGATGGTGCGCATCAGCGTTTCGCGCATGCCCAGTCGCAGGTCGTCAAACGCATAGGCCTGCAATGCCGATCCCATGACGCCTCCAGTCCCCCGCCCATCTTGCGCCGGTAAAATAACGCCCGCCCGCGGCCGCCGCCCCAGCCAGGACCAGGGCCGGCAGCCAGAGTGCCGTTGAAGCCCGGCGCGGCCAATTGGACTTTGGTCACGCCGCAACGACCCTGGGCCCACAACCACAAGGAAAAATTGCCGGAAACCCGGCGCCCTCACCAGCGCAGGTGGTCGATGAGCGCCGTGGGGCGCACGCGCTGGCGCAACGCCCATTCGTTCACGGACGCCGGCGTCAGCTTGCCGGGCGTCATCACTTCGTGCGCGTGAATGCCCCGCGCCACGAACAGCACGTCAATGCCGGCCGCGACCGCGCCGGCCACGTCCGTATGGATCGAATCGCCGATGGCGAGAATGCGGTCGTGCGCGATGGTCGCGTCCTTCAGGCGCTCGCCCATGTCGAAGGCGGCTGCGTAGATGGGACCGTGCGGCTTGCCGGCGTAGAGCACCCGGCCGCCCATCTGCTCATACAGCGCGGCGACGGCGCCGGCGCAGGGAATCAGCTGGTCGCCGCGTTCGACCACCAGGTCGGGATTGGCGCAGATCATCTCCACATCGCGCGCCACCAGGCTTTCCAGGGTGGCGCGATAGGTTTCGGCTGTCTCGGTTTCATCATCGAACAGGCCGGTGCAGACGACATAACCGGCCTCGTCCACGGACACGAAATTCGCGCCAAGTCCCTCGAAGATCGGGCGATCCCGCCCCGGCCCGATCATAAACACCGGCAGGCTGGCCCGTTCGGCGATGGCGCCGCGGGTGATGTCGCCCGAGGTGACGATGGCGTCCCAGGCGTCACGGGGCGCGCCCAGCCGGTCGAGCATGTCGCGCACCAGGTGGAACGGGCGCGGCGCGTTGGACACCAGCACCACAATGCCGCCGCCCGCGCGGAACCGGGCCAGCGCCGCGCAGGAATCAGCGAAGGCCGAAACGCCATTGTGAATGACGCCCCAGATGTCGCAGACCAGCAGATCCTTGCCGACAGCAAGCTCCGACAGACCCCTGACCAGTTGAACGCCGGCGCCCGCCGACCCCTGCGTTGCGTTCATCCGCATGCCTTTCCTGATGGCGGCGCCCATCGGCCGCCCGAACACGCCCGGATTCGGGACCGGCCCCATGGCCGGCGCGGCCCCTTATGGCCAGGCATTGCCGCAACAACAAGACGCCGCGCCCGACGACGCGCTATAGTGCCGCCGATCATCCGGTCAGCAACGCGGCCTGCCAGGCAACCGGCCCCGCCGCGCAGGAGGCGACATGAACGAGCATACCCCGCACGCCGCCCGAACCCAGGCCGCCAGTCACGCCGCCAGCCAGGCGCCCAATGATCTCGACGCCTTCTGGATGCCGTTCACCGCCAACCGCGCCTTCCGGGCGCGTCCCCGGCTCATCGCCGGCGCCGAAGGCATGCATTATGTCACGGTGGACGGCCGCCGTATTCTCGACGGCGCCGCCGGCCTGTGGTGCAGCAACGCCGGCCATGGCCGCGAGCCCATCGTCCGGGCCATCCAGGCCCAGGCGGCGCAACTGGATTTCTCGCCCACCTTCCAGTACGGCCACCCCGCCGCCTTTACCCTGGCCAGCCGCCTCGCCGAACTGGCCCCTGGCGATCTCAACCACGTGTTCTTCGCCAACTCCGGCTCGGAGGCGGCCGATACGGCGCTGAAAATCGCCATCGCCTACTGGCAGGCCCGGGGCAAGGCCACCAAAACGCGGCTGATCGGTCGCGAGCGCGGCTATCACGGCGTCGGCTTCGGCGGCATTTCCGTTGGCGGCATCTCCGGCAACCGCAAGAGCTTCGGGACGCTGCTGGCCGGCGTCGATCATTTGCCGCACACCTACAACCGGGCCGAGCAGGCCTTCACCCATGGCCAGCCGGCGTGGGGCGCGCATCTGGCCGACGAGCTGGAGCGGCTGGTCGCCCTGCACGACGCCTCCACCATCGCCGCCGTCATTGTCGAGCCCATGGCGGGCTCCACCGGCGTGCTGCCGCCGCCCCAGGGCTATCTGGAACGCCTGCGCGCCCTGTGCGACCGCCACGACATCCTGCTGATCTTCGATGAGGTCATCACCGGTTTCGGCCGTCTCGGCGCGCCCTTCGCGGCTGAACGGTTCGGCGTCACTCCGGACATGCTGACCTTCGCCAAGGGCGTCACGTCAGGAACCGTGCCCATGGGCGGCGTCATCGCCCGCGCCGGCGTGTTCGAGGCCTTCATGCAGGGGCCGCCGCACATGATCGAACTGTTCCATGGCTACACCTATTCCGCCCATCCGCTGGCCTGCGCCGCCGGCCTCGCCGCCCTCGACCTGTATCGCGACGAGGACCTGTTCGCCCGCGCCCGGAAGATGGAGAAGGCGTTTGGCGACGCGGTGCAGGCGCTGAAGGGGCTGCCGGGGGTGCTGGACATCCGCAACATCGGCCTGGCGGCCGGCATCGACCTGGCGCCGGCGAAGGACGACGCCGGCAAGGATGCGCCCGGCAAACGCGGCCTCGCCGCCATCGAAAGCGGCTTCCACGATCATGATGTGCTGCTGCGCGTCGGCGGCGACACCATCGCCCTGTCGCCGCCGCTGATCGCCAGCGAAGACGACATCGCCGCGCTGGTCGACAGGGTGGCCGGCGTCATTACGGCGACAGCGTGAGCCAGCCATGGCCCATGTCCAGCACCGCCTGACCCTGGCCACCAAAGGCCAGGGCTTTTACGAATTCACGGGCGAAGCCGCCGCTTTCGTCCGCGAGACATCGGCCAGCCGCAACCTGTCCTTCGGCCTGCTCACCCTGTTCTGCCGCCACACCTCGGCGTCACTGCTCATCCAGGAGAACGCCGACCCGGACGTGCAGACCGACCTGCTGACTTTTTTCCGGCATATCGCGCCGGAAGGGCGCGGACTTTACGTGCATGACAGCGAAGGCCCGGACGACATGCCCGCCCACATCCGCGCGGCGCTGACCCAGACGCACCTGTCGATCCCGGTGGCGGACGGGCGGATGCTGCTCGGAACCTGGCAGGGCGTCTATCTGTTCGAACACCGCCGCGCCCCACACCGGCGCGAAATCGTGTTGCACCTCAGCGGCGACTGATTCGGGGCGGCGTGCTTCGCCTCCCTCACCGCCGGATCTGGCGGCTGATGCGCTGGAGGGCGTCGGCAAGCTCCACGTTCTCGCAGGTGATGACATGATCGACCACCCCATCGGCCAGCGCCTGAACATGGCGGCACAGCCGGCCGAACCGCCCGGCCGGGCAATCGCAGGAGGTGCGCGCCCCCGCCTCCATGGCCACCCGCACCCGCCAGGCGTCGCCACGGCTGCCGCGCACGGTGATCACCGGATGGCCGCGCCCGCCGGCCAGCCTGTCGGTGCGCGATTTGCGGCCCGGGGTGAAGGCCGGCGTGGCTGACCCACGACGCGGCGAACGCGCCCGCGCCGGTTCAAACGCCGCATCGCCGACCTTGTCCAGCGCCGCCAGGGCGATCTGGGCGCAGGCGAACGCATCCTCCCCCGCGTGATGATGCTGGAAGCTGACGCCGAGAAATTCGCTGACCAGGTTCAGGCGATGGCCGGGCAGCTCAGGCCAGGCCCGCCGCGCCATTTGCAGCGAACAGGCAAAGCGGAACTGCGGCGAGGGCATGCGATAGCGCGCCAGCATCGCCGCCAGCACGGCGCTGTCAAAAGCGGCGTTGTGGGCGATGAACAGCCGGTCGCCGACATCATCGGCAAAGCCGCGCCAGATGTCGGGAAACTCAGGCTCGTCCGCCACATCCTCCGGCCAGATGCCATGCACCTGGATGTTGAACGGCTGAAACCGCATCTCCGGCGGGCGGATCAGCCGGTATTCACGCCGCGTCACCGCCCCGTCGTCGATCCAGGCGAGGCCGAGGGCGCAGGCGCTGTCCCGGCGCTCATTGGCGGTTTCAAAGTCGATGGCGACGGCTTTCATGGCGTCAAACCTGTCCTTTGCCCGCGAAATCCGGCGGCAGGGTCGCCAGCCATTCGGCTTCGCTCATCACCGCCACGCCCAGCTTCTGCGCCTCGGCCAGCTTGGAGCCGGCGCCCGGCCCGGCCACCACCAGATCGGTGCTGCGGCTGACCGAGCTGGCGACGCGGGCGCCAAGCCGCACGGCGGTGGCCTTGGCCTCTGATCGGGTCATGTGCTCCAGCGTCCCGGTGAACACCAGGGTCTTGCCGGCGATGGACGAGCTGGCGGCGGCGGCGATCTCCAGCGGCTTCGGCGTTGTCTGGGTCAGCAGATCCTCGACGGCGGCGCGGCTGTGTTCGTCGGAGAAGAAGTCGAGCAACGCGTCGAGCGCCACCGGCCCCACGTCCTGCAACCCGGCCATCTCCGTCCAGGCCGGCCCGGGCTGGTGCGCCGCCGCCTCCTGCAGCGCGGCGTAAAGCGCTTCGCCATCGCCATATTCAGCCAGCATGGCGTCCACGGCCTTCTTGTTCAGGCCGGCGGCCTTGAGGCTGCCGGCCGGCGCCCGGCGCAGGGCTTCCATGGGCAGGCCGCCCTCGCCCGCCATCTGCAACAGCCGCTGCTGCGAAGTCGGGCCAACGCCTTCCACCGCCTGCAACCGGTGCAGCGCCAGGCCCGGCCGGCCGGCGATGGCTTCATCGATGCGGGCGAGCAGCGCCGCCATGGAGCCATATTTGCGCGCCAGCGCCCGGCTGGTCGCCTCGCCGATGTGGCGGACGCCAAGGGCGAACAGGAACCGGTCGAGCGGCGGCGCGCGCCGCGCATCGATCGCCTCCAGCAATTTGTCGACGGATTTGTACTCAGGCGCGGTTTTCGCCTTGCGCGCCGCGGGCCTGTCGCCCTCCCCCGCATCGGCCTCATCGCCATTCCGCTTCGCCGACAGCTCCTGGCGGCGGCGAAACTCCGCCGCCTTCACCGCCTCGCCGTCGAGGCGGAAAATATCCGCCGGGCTGTGGACCATGTCCTCGTCGAACAGCATGTCGATCTGCTTCTCGCCGAGGCCATCGATATCCATGGCGTTGCGCGAAACGAAATGTTTCAGCCGCTGCCGCGCCTGGGCCGGGCAGATCAGGCCGCCGGTGCAGCGCCGCACCACGTCCTGCCTGCCGGTGCGCGGGTTGATCTCCCGCACCGCGTGGCTGCCGCAGGCCGGGCAATGGTCAGGGAAAACGAACGGCGTCGCACCGGCCGGCCGCTTGTCCAGCACCACGCCGACCACTTGGGGAATCACGTCGCCGGCGCGCTGCACCGCCACCGTATCGCCAATGCGCACGTCCTTGCGGACGATCTCGTCCTCATTGTGCAGGGTGGCGTTGGAAACCACGACGCCGCCCACCGTCACCGGCTGCAATTTCGCCACCGGCGTCAGCGCCCCGGTGCGGCCTACCTGGATGTCGATATCGTGCAGCACGGTGGTCGCCCGTTCCGCCGGGAACTTGTGGGCGATGGCCCAGCGCGGCGAACGGGCCACGAAGCCAAGCCGGCGCTGCATCGCCAGATCGTTGACCTTGTAGACCACGCCGTCGATGTCGTAGCCGAGCGTGGCGCGCTGCGCCTCGATATCGCGGTAATGCGCCAGCAGGTCGGCGGCGCCGTCGCAAACCACGGTCAACGGATTGACCGGCAGGCCCCAGCGCGCAAATGCGTCGATCACGCCCATCTGCGTGCTCGCCGGCAGCACGGGCGCCTCGCCCCACGCATAGGCGAAAAACGCCAGCGGCCGGCTGGCGGTGATCGCCGGATCCTTCTGGCGCAGCGAACCGGCGGCGGCGTTGCGCGGATTGGCGAACACCGGCCGCCCCGCCGCCTGCTGCCGTTCGTTCAGCGCCGCGAAATCGGCGTGACGCATGTAGATTTCGCCACGCACCTCGAACACCGCCGGCATGTCGTCAGCGGTGATGCCATGGGGAATGCCGGCGATGGTCCGCACATTGGCGGTGACGTCCTCGCCCTCCTCGCCGTCGCCGCGCGTGGCGGCGCTGACCAGTTCGCCCTGCTCGTAACGCAGGTTGATCGACAGGCCGTCGATTTTCGGCTCGGCGGTGACATGCAGCGGCGCGTCGTCGGCAAGACCAAGGAACCGCCGCACCCGGCCGACGAAATCCTCCACGTCGGCGTCGCTGAAAGCGTTGCCCAGCGACAGCATCGGCACGGCGTGGCGCACCTTGCTGAACGTATCCGACGGCGCGGCGCCAACCTTCTCCGACAGGCTTTCGGCCGTGCGCAACTCTGGAAAACGCGCCTCGATCGCCTCATAACGGCGACGCAGGGCGTCGTATTCGGCGTCGGAAATCTCCGGTGCGTCGTTGCGATAGTACAGCGCGTCGTGGCGGGCGATCTCCGCCCCCAGCGCGGCGTGCTCCTCGCCGGCCGCGATCAGATCGAGCCCGTCCACAGGCGGCGCGCCGGCAGGGCGCGCATCGGTCGGTTGTCTGGCCATGTCCTGCCTCGCGCAAATTGTCTGTGGCGTCCCCGCCGGCGCGTCTCCACGCTTCCGCGCTTCCACGCCAGCCGCCGCCTTGTACCCGGCGAAGCCAGCCATCGCAAAACCCGCGCCGCGCAGCGCCCCACGCCGCATCATGTCTGAACGCCCCAGCGTCGGCGCCCAACCATGCCCAAGCTCCGGAAACAGGCGCCCGAAACGCCTGCCCGTTGCCTCAGCCCGCCCCGTCGAGCAGGCGGGCGGCGGCGGCGCGGGCTTCTTCCGTGATGGTCGAGCCCGCCAGCATGCGGGCGATTTCCTCCTGGCGGCGGCGCGCCTCCAGCGCCGCCACGCGGGTGGCGATGGCGCCGGTTTTCGCCACCGGCTCCTTGGCGATCAGGTAATGGTGCCCCGCCCGGGCGGCGACCTGCGGCGCATGGGTGACGCAGATAACCTGCACCTTGCCGGCCAGCCGCGCCAGCCGCTGGCCGATGGCGTCGGCCACGGCGCCGCCGACGCCGGTGTCGATCTCGTCGAACACCAGGGTCGGCGCTGAGCCCCTGTCGGCCAGCACCACCTTCAGGGCCAGCATGAACCGCGACAGCTCGCCGCCAGACGCCACCTTCATCAGCGGCCCGGGCCGCGCCCCGGGGTTGGTCTGCACCACGAACGACACCCGGTCGAAACCGTCGGGCCCGCGCGCCTCCGGGTCGCTGTCCACCTCGGTGATGAACCTCGCCCGCTCCAGCTTCAGCGGCGGCAACTCCGCCGACACCGCCTTGTCCAGCGCCGTCGCGGCCTTGCGGCGGCCATCGGACAGCTTGCGCGCGGCGGCGACATAGTCGGCCTCGGCCTGGGCCACCGCGGCGCCCAGCGCGTCCAGATGCTTCTCGCCGGCGTCGAGATTGTCCAGCTCCGCCTCGAAACGGGCCAGCACCGCCGGCAGGTCGTCCGCCGCCACATTATACTTGCGGCTGGCGGCGCGCAGGGCGAACAGCCGCTCCTCGGTCTGCTCCAGCTCACGCGGATCGAATTCGGCGTCGGCCAGGCTCTGCTCCAGCACGCCGGCCGCGTCCTCCAGCGCCACCAGCGCCGCGTCGAGGGCGCGGATGCCCGGCTCGACCAGCTGCGGCGCCTGGTCAGCCCGCCGCTCAAGCCGCCGCATGGCGCCGGAGAGCACGGGAACCGGCGAGGCGTGGCCGGAGAGCGCCTGATGCGCCTCGTTCAGCTCCGCCACCACCTTTTCCGCCTGCATCATTGCCTGGCGCCGGGCGGCGAGCTGTTCTTCCTCGCCCGTCTCGGGCCCCAGCTTGCCCAGTTCCTCCACCGCATGGCGCAGGAAGTCCGCCTCCTTGCGGGCCGCTTCGATGGCGGCGAGACGCGCGGCGCGCTCCTCTTCGGCGGCGCGCAGCCGGCGCGCGGCGTCGGCCACCCGGGCCGCCTGGCTGGCGAGGCCACCAAAGGCGTCGAGAATCGCCCGATGCGACGCCGGGTCCATCAACGCCCGGTCGTCGTGCTGTCCATGAATTTCGACGAGTTCCTGCCCGACCGCACGCAGGATCTGCACGCTCACCGGCTGGTCATTGATGAACGCGCGCGTGCGCCCGTCCGCCATTTGCAGGCGACGCAGGATGAGATCACCGTCGACCTCCAGCTGCTGCGCCGCTGCGGCGGCGCGCGCCGGATGCGCGAGGGGAAGATCGAACGCCGCCGTCACCTGCCCCTGGGCCTGCCCGTGCCGGACGAGGCCGCCGTCGCCCCGCCCGCCAAGGGCGAGCGAAAAGGCGTCGAGCAGAATGGACTTGCCAGCGCCCGTCTCACCCGTCAGCACGCTCAGACCCGATGCGAAGGTCAGGTCAAGCCGGTCGATCAGGACAATGTCTCGGACCGACAGCTGGGCGAGCATGACGCGTCAGTTCAGGCTGATGGCCTTGCCGAAAGCCTGGCTGATCCACGAGCCCTTGTCCTCGCGCGGCGCAAGGCCGCCCTTGGTCAGCAGGGTGTGGGCGTCCTTGTACCACGGGCTGTCGGGGAAGTTATGGCCCAGCACGGCGGCGGCGGTCTGCGCTTCGTTGACGATGCCCATGGCCATATAGGCCTCGACCAGACGCTCAAGCGCCTCTTCGACGTGGCGGGTCGTCTGGTAACGGCTGATCACCACGCGGAAGCGGTTGATGGCCGCGCCGTAGTTGCGACGGTTCAGATAATAGCGGCCGACTTCCATCTCCTTGCCGGCGAGCTGGTCGCGGATGACCTGGATCTTCCACTTCGAGTCCTTGACGTACTCGGAGTTCGGATAGCGGGTCACAAGATCGTTGAGGGCCTGGCCGGCCTTCTCCGCCTGCTCCTGGTCGCGCGACACATCCGGCGCCATGGAGTAATGCGACATGGCCAGAAGATACTGGGCGTAGGCGGCGTCCTTGTCGGACGGATACAGGGTGACGTAGCGTTTCGCCGAGCCGATGGCGTCGTCATAGGCGCCGGCTTCATAGTTGGCGTAGGCCGACATCAGCAGCGCCTGCTTGGCGTAGGCCGAATGCGGATGGATCTTGATGACCTCATCGAACTTCTTCGCCGCGCCAACGAAATTGCCGTTGGCCGCGCGGGCAAGGCCATCGTTGTAAAGCTGGTCCGGCGGCGTATCGACCACCTTCTCCGGCTTGTACTTCTCGTCAGCGAACGGGTTGAACTTGTCGAGGCCCTCGCTGCAAGCAGCCAGGCTTGTGACGGCGACGGCGGCGAGCAAGACCCGAGCGCTCACCATGGAAGCTGCCCTGAACGAATATCCGAGACGCATGCCGCGACGTTCCCTTCAGCCATTTTCCGCGCCGGCCCGGCGCGTCTGGCCCGGCGATCACCAGCCGGAGCCATCTGTTACCTGTACAACGCCCGCTGGGCGACATGGGCATAGCCGCCTGGCTACGCGTTCTGCCAACGCTTTTATCCTGAACTCGCTGGCCACGCCAACCCCGCGCGCCCCTCGCCATTGCGAATTCGCGGGACATGACGCGCCGACGTGGCGCCGGCGCCGCGCCGCCCCTCCCCGCCAGCCAGCGGCAGGCCGGAATAACGGCCGTCCCCAGCGAGGTTGGAACCGGGCGCCAGACCGAACATGTCCGGCAAGCGCAAAAAAAAAACCGGGTCAGATCGAGCCCGCCCGGAACGGCGCAGACGATGCGGGCCAGCCCCGACAGCGAAACGTCGCTCCGGCCAGCGCCCGACAGTCCACTGTTTCCGAGAGATGCGCCGCTTCTGAGAGATGCGCCGCGCAACCGGCAACCGGAAGAATCCCCGGTTGCGGCGCGTCAGTTGATGGTCGGCGCGAAGGCGGCGGCGGCGACGGCTGCTTCCGCATGGCCCACCTCACGGCGCGGCGCGGTGTCGATGATCGCGTAATTGGCGCGATCGGCGAACAACGCCTCCAGCATCATGAAGTTGAGGCGGTGACCGCCGCAGAACGAATGATAGGCGCCAAGAATCTGGCCGCCGGCCAGCGACAGGTCGCCCACCGCGTCGAGAATCTTGTGACGGACGAACTCGTCCGGCCAGCGCGTGCCTTCCGGGTTGAGCACGCCGTCGTCGCCAAGGGCCACCGTGTTGTCCAGCGAGGCGCCGCGCGCGAAACCGGCTTTCCACAGCGCTTCGACGTCGCGCATGAAGCCAAACGTGCGGGCGCGGGAAATCTCGCGGCGATAGGCGGCCGGCGACAGATCGAACACCATGCGCTGGCGACCAATGACCGCCGTGTCGAAATCGATCTCGACATCGAGGCGGAAACCCCGCTCGTAGGGGCGCATTTCGGCGAAGGCGCGGCCCATCTCGACGCGCACCGGACGCAGCACGCGGATGACGCGGCGGAAAGCCGCCTGCTCGACGACGCCAACCTGCTCGATCGCGTCAACATATTCGGCGGCGCTGCCGTCGAGAATCGGAACCTCTGGGCCGTCGATCTCGATGCACACGTTATCGACGCCAAGACCGGCGAGCGCGGACATCACATGTTCGATGGTGGCGACGGAGCCAGTTTCCTCATCCCCGATCACGGTGCAGAGCGCGGTGGCCGAAACAGCCAGGTGCCGCGCCTCGAGAAGACGCTCGTGGCCGTTGGCCAGGTTGGTGCGGAGGAAGGTCACGCCGTTGAAGGCCGGGGCCGGATGCAGGGTCATCCGGACAGGCTGCCCGCCATGCACGCCGTTACCGGTGATGACGATGGGGGAGCGAAGCGTGGTTTGCCGGCTGGCTTTCATCTGGCGTTCCTGACTTCCGGTCGCTGCGGGGGCGCCGCGCCGGCGTCTGTCCGTTGCTGTCTGCCATCAGGGCGCCGTTGGGGCAGCAGCGCTGCCGGAACCCTGTTTTCTGAGCAGGAACATAGTCCGGCGCCCTGCATCGGCCAAATCACGCTTTCTTACGTTCTGTTACGAAAAACATCGGATGTGAACGATGCCTATCCAATTGATTAACAAAAGGTTTTCAAAACGCCGCGACCCCGGCCAGGGCCGGGGTCGCAATCATTGTTAACAGCCTGTTACAGCCGTGCTCACGTCAGGTCAAATCAGTTCGCCTGACGACGCAGGAAGGCCGGAATCTCGAGCTGGTCATCTTCGAAGCCACGCCCCTGCGGCGCCGGGGCCGGCTGCTCCGGGCGATGCTGCGGCGCCGGAGCCGGACGGCGACCGTATTCGGCGTGCACCGGCGAGGGGTTCTCGGCGGCCGGATGGCGCGGAGCCTGGGGGGCCGGCGCGGCGTGCGGCGCGGCGTGGTGCGGCGCGGCGTGATGCTCTTCGCGACGGCCAAGACCGACCGATGCGATGCGCTGCAGCAGCGACATGCGGCGCGTCTCGTGCTCCGGCTCGTACTCATGCTCCGGGCGGTTGGCGCGCAGCTGGTTCTGGGCCGGCAGCGGCAGTTCATCAACGCGCGGCATGCGGGCCGGGCGAACGACGCGTTCGGCCTGTGGCGGGATGAAGTGGTTCTGGTGCAGCTCGGCCTCGGGAGCGTGCGGCTGCGCCATCTGCGGCTGCGGCTGCGGAGCCTGCGGCTGGGCCATCTGCGGCTGGGCCATCCTGGGCGCCGGCGCGGCCGGGCGAACCACGGGCGCCGGCTGCGGAGCCGGGGCCGCCGCGACAGGCGCCTGAACCGGGGCGGGAGCCGGCTGCGACGCGGCGACGGCCTGGACCGGCGCCGGGGCGGCGACGTCCGCGGCCGGGGCGACGGCCTCGACCGGCGCGACCGGAGCGGCGACCGGCGGCACCGGCGCGAAGGCTGCGGCGGCCTCGGAGGCCGGAGCCGGCGCAGTGACCGTGGAGCGGATCGACGGCGGCGCCTGGTTGGCGCGCATGCGGGCTTCCGTGCGCAGACGCTCGGCGACCTCGGCGATCTTCTTTTCGGTGGCGACGATGTCGGCGTCCTCGGAGATCGCGGCCGGCTCGATGCCGGTGGCCACGACGGAGACGCGGATCAGGCCTTCCATCGACTGGTCGAAGGTGGCGCCCAGGATGATGTTGGCTTCCGGATCGACCTCCTCGCGGATGCGGGTCGCCGCCTCGTCAACTTCATACAGGGTCAGGTCGGGGCCGCCGGTGATCGAAATCAGCAGACCGCGCGCGCCCTTCATCGAAACGTCGTCGAGCAGCGGGTTGGCGATGGCGGCTTCTGCGGCGTTGATCGCCCGCTTGTCGCCGGAAGCCTCGCCGGTGCCCATCATCGCCTTGCCCATGCCGCGCATGATCGAGCGCACGTCGGCGAAGTCGAGGTTGATCAGGCCCTCTTTCACCATCAGGTCGGTGATGCAGGCCACGCCGGAATACAGCACCTGGTCGGCCATCGCGAAGGCGTCGGCGAACGTGGTCTTTTCATTGGCCACGCGGAACAGGTTCTGGTTGGGGATGACGATCAGCGTATCGACGGCCTGCTGCAGCTCGGCGATGCCGGCCTCGGCGACGCGGGTGCGCCGCGAGCCCTCGAACTGGAACGGCTTGGTGACGACGCCGACGGTCAGGATGCCCAGATCACGGGCGGCGCGGGCGATGACCGGCGCCGCGCCGGTGCCGGTGCCGCCGCCCATGCCGGCGGTGATGAACACCATGTGCGCGCCGGAGAGCTGGTCACGGATCTCGTCGATCACCTCCTCGGCGGCGGCCCGGCCAACGTCTGGCTGGGAGCCGGCGCCCAGCCCTTCGGTCGCCTGGATGCCCATCTGGATGATGCGTTCGGCCCGCGCCGACGCCAGAGCCTGGGCGTCGGTGTTGGCGCAAACGAACTCCACGCCCTCAAGGCCTGCTTCGATCATGTTGTTGACGGCGTTGCCGCCGGCCCCGCCGACGCCAAACACCGTGATGTGGGGCTTCAGTTCGCGGATGTCCGGAACCTGCAGCTGGATCGCCATTTGAAATTGCCTCTTTCCAGAACGGCGCCGGCTGCGCGCCCCCTTCGGAATGTGAATGGTCTTCGGCCGCCGCACCGAAAACACGGATTCATCCTGAGATCCCACACCGGGGGGCGAATCAGCTGATTTGCCCGCAAGTGTCTGATTTGATTATTTTTTCAATCTCGAAGCAGGATTGGTAACCATAATCATGCTTCAGAAACTCTCTTTGATCCACCGTCCCACGCGCGCAAAATAGTTATCCGAGCCCGTTCTCGCGTAACTGTGGCTGGCGCGCGGCTCGAAATGTTCGACATGCGCGACCTGGGGATAAACCAGCAGCCCCACTGCCGCAGCGAAAGCCGGGCCCTTGGCTGCTTCTGGCAAACCTTTCACACCGAGGGGACGGCCGGTGCGCACCCGCGCCGGCGCGACCCCGGCCGAGAGAATGCGCCGGGCCGCGTCATGCATGCCGTTGAGCTGGCTGGCGCCGCCGGTGAGCACGATGCGGCGCGAGGCTTCCGCCCCCAGCCCCGCATGACGCAGGCGGTCGCGCACCAGTTCGAGAATTTCCTCGACGCGCGGCTGGATGATCCGCGTCAGCTGCGATTTCGGCGCGTGATTGGGAATGTCGCGCTCGAATTCATCCACCAGCGGCACGGCGATCAGTTCACGCTCGTCCGCCGGGGTCATCACCGTGGAGCCGTACAGGGTCTTCAGGCGTTCGGCCGCGGCGATGCGGGTGGACAGGCCGCGCGCCACGTCCATGGTGACGTGGTGGCCGCCGACCGCGATGGCGTCCGTGTGGACAATCGCGCCGCCCGCGAACACCGCGAAAGAGGTGGTGGAGCCGCCCATGTCGATAAGCGCAACCCCCATGTCCGCCTCATCGTCGACCAGGCAGGAAAGCCCCGAGGCGTAGGGCGTGGACACCACGGCCTCCACGTCCAGATGGCAGCGCTCAACCGCGAGCATCAGGTTGCGCGCAGCGGAGGCGTCCGCCGAAACGATGTGCATGTTGACGCCGAGGCGCTGGCCGAGCAGCCCGCCCGGATCGACGACGCCGCCCTGTCCGTCAACGGCGAAACCCGTCGGCAGGGTGTGCAGCACGGCGCGTCCCTGGCGCATGCCCTGCTGGGCCGCCGCCGAGAGCGCCCGCTCCACGTCGCGCAGCCCCACGGAGCCGCCGCGCACATCGACTTCGGCGCTCTGCTTCAACGAGCCGAGGCGGCCGCCCGTGAGATTGACGATGACCGACTGCACCTCGACGCGGGCCATGCGCTCGGCGGCGTCCACCGCATGGCGGATCGACTGCTCGACCGCCTCCAGGTTGACGACGGCGCCGCCCTTCAGGCCAGCGGAGCGTGTGTGGCCGATGCCGAGCACACGCGCGATATGGGTGCGCCCTGGCAACGCTTCGCCGTCCGCCACCGGCTTCAGCTCGGCGATGATGCAGACGATCTTGGAGGTGCCGACGTCCAGCACCGACAGGGTCATGCTGCGACGCGCCGACAGCGGCTTCATCCGGGGGGTGATGATATGGTGGTTCACAGGACGACGCCCCCCTTCTGTTTCGCCTTGTTCTTCAACATGTCCGCCCGGGCGGCGGCGGCCTCCACGCTCTGGCGGGCGATGACGCGATCGGGAACGCGCATGTCCACCAGCAGGATGTCCTTTTCGAGAATCCGGCTTTCCCGCTCGAAAATGGCGAGCCGGGCCAGGGCCTCGCGGGCGGCTTCCCCCGACGGCAGCTTCACCCGCACGCGGTTGTCCATGGTCAGGGTCCAGTTTTCGCCGGCTTCCAGCGAGCCGGCGCGGATGCGCTCGCGCAACGGGCCGGCGGCGTCGAGCAGCGCGGCGTATTCGCCGGCGCGCAGATTGGCGCCCTCCCCCACCACGAACGGCAGGCGCGCGAAACGCATGTCGGTGACGCGGTCGATCGGCGTGCCGTCAGCGGCGACCACGAACAGCTCGCCGTTCTTCTGCCACAGGGCCGCCGGCTTGCGCTCGGTGATGGTGATCGACAGTTCGTCCGGGTAGAGCTTGCGCACCGCTGCTTCCTTCACCAGCGGCAGCTTTTCCAGCGCCTCGCGCACGGCGGTGACGTCAAGAAACAGCAGCGAGGTGCGATCGGTGACGCCGGCGGCCTTCAGCGCCTCCTCCTGGCGCAACTCCACCAGGCCGGAGATCTGCACCCGGTCGACCCCGAGGCCCACCGCGCGGGCAATGGCGTCGCGCGGTTCGCCCCAGGCTTCCCGGAAGGCGACGTCATTGCCGCCCATGTAATAGCCGCCGACGCCGACCAGCGTCATGAAGCCGAACAGCAGCACCGTGCCCGAGAAGCGGGGGATGCGGGCGCCCAGCGGCTTCGAAACGCCGCGGCGCGTCAGTTTGCGCAGGAATGGCAGGCGGTTGCGACGCAGGCCCGACAGCGCGTCGAGA
This sequence comes from Camelimonas lactis, assembly GCF_004342915.1. Lineage (GTDB taxonomy): Bacteria > Pseudomonadota > Alphaproteobacteria > Rhizobiales > Beijerinckiaceae > Camelimonas > Camelimonas lactis. Next base: position 381,993 of record NZ_SLWL01000001.1, on the reverse strand, counting down.
TCGACCGGAACCGTGCGGCCGTCGTGGCTCACCGCCATCGCCGACATGCCGGCGCCGGGCAGTCCCGACGTTACCGATCGCAGGAGGCGTCCTCCACCATCCATCGCATCAACTCACCGAAAGAGAACCCGGCGTAAGCCGCCATCTCGGGAACAAGGGACGTCTCGGTCATGCCTGGTTGCGTGTTGACTTCCAGGCAGATCAGATCCCCGGTTCCACCGGGCGTATCGTCCCACCGGAAGTCCGCGCGGCTTACGCCGCGGCAGCCGAGCGCCTGATGCGCCCTGAGGGACAACTCTTGTACAAGACGGTAAATATTTGGTTTAACGTCCGCCGGCAGGATGTGGGTGGAGCCGCCTTTGGCGTACTTTGACTCATAGTCGTAGAAGGCCTGGCCGCTGGTGCGGATGTCGATGACATCGAGCGCCCTGTCGCCCATCACGGCGCAGGTAAGCTCCCGTCCCGCCACGTATTTTTCCACCATCACCCGCTCGCCATAGGGCCAGTCCGGCCGCAGCAGCTCCTGGGAGGGATGCGACTGGCCTTCGCGGACGATGATCACGCCGAACGATGAGCCTTCAGCCACCGGCTTCACCACGTAGGGCGGCGGCAGCAGGTGGCCGGCGGCGGCCTCCTGGCGGGTCACCACCCGGTCTTCGGCCACCGGAATTCCGGCGGCGGCCAGCACCGTCTTGGCGCGGCCCTTGTCCATGGCGAGCGCCGACGCCAGCACGCCGGAGTGGGTGTAGGGAATGCGCAGGGTCTCCAGAACGCCCTGGATGACGCCATCCTCGCCGCCGCGCCCGTGCAGGGCGTTCAGCGCCACGTCGGGCTTCAGATCCGCCAGCCGCGCGCCGACATCATGGCCCACGTCGACGCGGGTGACGCGGAACCCCTCGCCTTCCAGCGCCGCCGCGCACGCCGCGCCCGAGCGCAGCGACACCTCGCGTTCGGCCGCCCAGCCGCCCATCAGAACCGCCACATGCCTCGTGTCCCGCGCTGTCATGTCCATGTTCCTTCCGGACGCCGCGGCGTCCTGACGCCAAATGTCCGGGTCTTGCAGGTGGCGCACGCGCCAGCAGCGCCACAACCCGGGTGCAGGGGATCGCAAGGCGGCTTCAGGAAAGCGGCGCCGCTTTCCCGCAAGAGCCTGCGTAACCCCAGATAATGCGGTCAGCCAGGCAGGAGCGCCCGGCCGACGCGGCGGATTTCCCATTCGAGCCGCACGCCGGAGTTTTCCAGCACGCGCCGGCGCACCTCCTCGCCCAGCTCCTCGATATCCGCGGCGCTGGCGCCGCCGTGATTGACGAGGAAATTGCAGTGCAGCTCCGACACCTGGGCGGCGCCGCGCCGCAGGCCGCGACAGCCGGCGGCGTCCACAAGTTCCCAGGCCTTGCGACCGGGCGGGTTCTTGAAGGTTGAGCCGCCGGTGCGGGTGTTCACCGGCTGGGAGGCGCTGCGCGCGTCGGTGATCTGCGCCATTTCGCGCGCAATCTCCGCCGGATCGCCGGGGCGTCCCTGAAACAGCGCCTGGGTGAAGATCACATCTTCGGCAACGTCGCTGTGGCGGTAGGAGAACCCCATGTCGGCGTGGCTGAACACGCGCAGCGCGCCGCTGCGGTCGACGCCGCGCGCCTCCACCAGCACGTCGGCGGTTTCCCCGCCATAGGCGCCGCCATTCATTCGCAAGGCGCCGCCGATGGCCCCGGGAATGCCGCGCATGAAACTGAGGCCGGCAATACCCGCTTTGGCGGCGACATTGGCCACCTTGACGTCGGGCGCGCCAGCGCCGGCGCTGACGCGGTGGCCATCCAGCGCCGCGATGGCGGCGAACGGTTTGCCCAGCCGGATGACAACGCCGCCAAAGCCGCCGTCACGCACCAGCAGATTGGAGCCGAGCCCAACCACCAGCACCGGAACCGGCGCCGGCAGCTGGCGCAGGAAGCTGGCCAGGTCATCCGCATCCGCCGGCGTGAACAGCACGTCGGCGGGTCCACCGGCGCGGAACCACGACAGCGGCGCCATCGGCGCGTTCGCCTCCAGGTCGCCGCGAATGCCGTCAAGGCCGGCGACGATATCCGCAACCGGATTGCCGCTGATGGCGCTCATTGCCTTCTCCTGGCAGGTCATTTGTCGTGCAGGACGTTTCTCACACGCAGGAAGCGTCAGCCCGCGCCCAGTTGCTCCGGCAGGGCGTAAGCCCACTGGCTGATGCTGCCGGCGCCAAGGCACACCACGTAGTCGCCCGGCTTCGCCAGCTCCTTCACCACGCCGGCCAGTTCTTCCGGCCCGGCGATGGCGACGACCTTGCGGTGGCCGCGCGCCTTCAGGCCGTCGACCAGATCCTGCTGCTCCGCGCCCGCAATCGGCTGTTCGCCCGCCGCATAGACGGGGGCGACCACCACGGCGTCGGCGTCGTTGAAGCAGGTGCAGAAATCATTGAACAGCGCCGCCAGCCGCGTGTAGCGGTGCGGCTGCACCACGGCGATCACCTGCCCCTCGGTGGAGGCGCGGGCGGCGCGCAGCACCGCGGCGATCTCCACCGGATGGTGGCCATAGTCGTCGAACACGGCGACGCCGTTCCATTCGCCGGTGCGGGTGAAGCGCCGCTTGACGCCGCCAAAGCCGGCGAGGCCCTTGCGGATCAGGTCCGGCGTCACGCCCAGCTCCAGCGCCACGGCGATGGCCGCGGTGGCGTTCAGGGCGTTGTGCAGGCCCGGCATGGGCATGTCGAGGTCCGGGATCAGCAGCTCGTCGCCACCCTTGGGACCGCGCACCTGCACCGAGAAGCGGCAGCGGCCGCCGCGCAGGTCCACGTCGATCAGGCGCACGTCGGCCTGGGGGTTCTCGCCATAGGTGATGACGCGCCGGTCAAGGGCATGGCCAACCAGATCCTGCACCGCCGGATGGTCGATGCACATCACGCCAAAACCATAAAACGGCAGATTGTCGATGAAGGAGCGGAACGCCTGCTTCACCGCGTCATAGGTCTTGAAGTGGTCAAGGTGCTCGGGGTCGATATTGGTCACCACGGCGACGTCGGCCGGCAGCTTGAGGAAGGTGCCGTCGGACTCGTCCGCCTCCACCACCATCCAGTCGCCGGCGCCAAGCCGGGCGTTGGTGCCATAGGCGTTGATGATGCCGCCATTGATCACCGTGGGATCGAAATTGGCGGCGTCGAGCAGGGTCGCCACCAGCGAGGTGGTCGTGGTCTTGCCATGGGTGCCGGCAATGGCGACGCAGGTCTTCAGCCGCATCAGCTCGGCCAGCATCTCGGCGCGGCGCACCACGGGAATGCGCGCCTCGCGCGCCGCCTTCAGCTCCGGGTTATCCGGCTTGATGGCGGTGGAGATCACCACGACGCCGGCGTCGCCCACGTGGGCCGCGTCATGGCCGACGAAGGTGCGCACACCAAGCCCGGCGAGGCGCTTCACATTGGCGTTCTCGCTGGCGTCCGAGCCCTGCACGCGATAGCCGAGATTGTGCAGCACTTCAGCAATGCCGGACATGCCGATGCCGCCGATGCCGATGAAGTGGATGGGGCCGATCTCGCGCGGCAGTTTCATCAGTGCTCTCCAGTTGGGACCCGGCGCCTCAACGGCGACGCCCGTCCTGCCAATTGTTATGGGCCGGCGCTTCAGGCCGTGAGGCCGCCGACCTGCATCACCAGATCGGCCAGCCGGCTGGCCGCGTCGGGAATACCGGCCCCACGCGCCGCGTCCGCCGCCGCCGTCAGCAGCGAAGGATCGGCCAGCCGGGCGGCGATCTCGTCGTGCAGACGCGTGGCGGTGAATTCGGGCTGGGGTATGACCACGGCGGCGCCAATGGCCGACAGGGTGGCGGCGTTGGCGGCCTGGTCCTGGTCCAGCGAACCGGGCAACGGCACGAGGATCGACGGCCGGCCAATCACTCCAAGCTCCGCCACCGTGGACGCGCCGGAGCGCGCCACCACCAGATGGCTGGCGGCGATCTTGGCCGGCAGGTCGCTGAAGAACGGCTCCACCGTGGCGTCCACGTCCATGCCGGCGTAACGGGCGCGCACGCGCTCCAGATCCTCCGGACGCGCCTGTTGGGTCACGTGCAATCGCGCCCGCTGCGCCGGCGACAGCAGCGCCACGGCGGCCGGAACAATATCGCTCATCACCCGGGCGCCCTGGCTGCCGCCGAAAGCCAGCAGCCGCAAGGTTCCGCCAGCTGCGAAGGCTGGCATCGGCGTTTTCGCCGCCTCCAGCACCGCCGGCCGCACCGGGTTGCCCACATGGTGCATGCGTCCGCGCACGCTGTCCGGCACGCCGCCCACCTCGGCGAAGCCGGTGGCCAGGGCCGTCACATGGCCGGCCAGAAATTTGTTGGCGCGCCCCAGCACGGCGTTCTGCTCATGAATGATGCTACGTGCCCCCGCCGAGGCCGCCGCCATCAGCGGCGGCACGCTGGGATAGCCGCCGAAGCCGACCACCACGGCCGGCCGCAGCTCCTTGCGCATCAGCCCCCGCGCCCGCCAGAAACCGCGCGCCAGGGTCAGCGCCGCTTTGGCCATCACCGGCAGGGATTTGCGCGACGGGGTGGCGGAAGGGATCTCATAGATCTTTTCCGCCGGAAATTCCGCCACGTGGCCAGTGACGCGGCTGTCCGTGGCCAGCGCCACGCTGAGGCCGCGCGCGTTCAGCTCGCGGGCCAGCGCCTCGGCGGGAAACAGGTGGCCGCCGGTGCCGCCGGCGGCGAGAAGGATAACGGGACGGGCGCTCATGTCAGGCGTCACTGCGGTGGAGGGGGGAAATCCGGTCGTACAGGGGCGCGGTCGGGCGCTTGCGGGTCACGGCGATGAGGAAGCCCATGCCGAGCGCCAGCGAGATCAGCGACGAGCCGCCATAGCTGATGAACGGCAGGGTCATGCCTTTCGCCGGCATCAGATGCACGTTCACCGCCATGTTGATGCAGGCCTGGATGCCGAACAGCAGCACCAGCCCCACGGCCGCGAAACGGCAGAACGGATCCTCCAGCCGCCGCGCCAGCACCAGGCCGCGCAGCACGATCAGCATGAACAGCAGCACCAGCACGATGCAGGCGATGACGCCGAGCTCCTCGCCGGTGACCGCGAAGATGAAGTCCGTGTGCGCGTCGGGCAGGATGCGCTTCACCGTGCCCTCGCCTGGCCCCTTGCCGAACCAGCCTCCCTGGTAAAACGACTCCAGCGCTGTATCCACCTGGAAGGTGTCGCCGGAGGACTTGTCCATGAAGCGTTCGACGCGGGCGCGTACGTGCGGCACGAAGGTGTAAGCGATGATGATGCCGAGGCCGCCGACGCCGGCAAGCCCGATCATCCACATCATGTGCAGGCCGGCGACGAAGAACAGCCCGGCCCAGACGATGGTGATCAGCATGGTCTGGCCGAAATCCGGCTGCAGGATCAGCGGAATGATCGTCGCCGGCAGGATCAGGATGGCCAGCAGCGTGCCGGGAGCGTCGCGCCGGTGCGAACCTTCCGAGAAGGCCCAGGCGGCGAGGATGACGAAGGCCGGCTTGACGAATTCGGACGGCTGCAGCGTGACGCTGCCGATGTTCAGCCAGCGGTGCGCGCCCTTCACCTCAGGCCCGAACTGCAACGCCGCGAACACCAGCAGCATCGAAACCAGATAAATGAACAGCGCCAGGCGCCGCACATGGCGCGGCGACAGGAATGAGGTGGCCACCAGCACGATCAGCGCCGGCGCCAGAAAAAACACCTGGCGATTGACGAAGTGGAAGGTGCTGAGACCAAGCCGCTCGGCCACCGGCGGGCCGCCGGCCATCAGCAGCACCAGACCGCTGACCATGACGGCTCCGAGCGCGACCAGCAGAACCCGGTCGACGGTCCACCACCACTGCCCCAGATAGGTGCGTTCGGCGCGCGACGCCATGGACGTGTCTTTCTGTTCCGGCGCATGCGACGGACGGCCCCGGCCATCCGCGCCACATGCCGCTCAATGCGAAACCGCGCCCTGGCCCCCTCCCCGCGCCTCACGGCCCGGGAACGGCGTCAGCCCGGATGGGCCGCCAGCCACGCGGCGACGAGGCGCCGGAAATGATCGCCCCGCGCCTCGAAATTCGGATACTGGTCGAAGGACGCGCAGGCGGGCGACAACAGCACCACCGCCTCCGGCAAACCGGAGGCGACGGCGTCGTCCGCGGCCGCGGCAAGCGCCTGGTCAAGGGCGCCGCAGCGGGCGTATTCGACTTTCCCGTCGAGGGTCGCGGCGAATGATTCGGTTGCTTCGCCGATGAGATAGGCTTTGCTGATCCTGGCAAACAAACCGTTAAGAGCAGCGATGCCGCCCACCTTGGGCTTGCCGCCGGCGATCCAGAACACGCCGGAGGGAAACGCCGCCAGCGCCTTTTCCACCGAATCGGCGTTGGTGGCCTTGGAATCATTGATGAACACCACATGGCCGCGCCGCGCCAGCTGCTCCATGCGGTGGGCGAGCCCCGGGAACGTGGCGAGCCCGGCGGCGATCACCGCCAGATCGACGCCAAGGGCGGCGACGGCGGCGCTGGCGGCCAGGGCGTTCTGGGCGTTGTGGCGGCCGCGCAACGACGACGATCCGGCGAGGTCAGCGAAGACCACGCCATGGCGCAGCAGCTGCGTCCCCTCGCACGACCAGCCGTCCGCTTCCGGCGCGTCGCTGCGCACCCGTTCGACCGGCTTGCCGGCCGCCTCCAGCCTGGCGGCTACGGCGCGGGTCCAGTCGTCCTCCACGGCGATCACCGCCGTGCCGGCGCCGGCGACCAGGCGTTCCTTCACCGCCGCGTAACGGGTCATGTCGCCATGGCGGTCGAGATGATCCGGCGTCACGTTGAGGAAAACGCCGACCGTCGGGTTGAGCGACGGCGCCAGATCGATCTGGTAGGAGGAGCACTCCACCACATGCACGCGCCCCATGTCCGGCGGCGGCAGCGACAGGATCGCCGTGCCGATATTGCCGCCGAGCGCCACCTCGCGGCCGGCGTGGGTCAGCAGGTGGGCGATCAGCGCCGTGGTGGTGGATTTGCCGTTGGTGCCGGTGATGGCGATGAACGGCGCCTGAGGCGCGCGCGCCGCGCGCTCCCGGCAGAACAGCTCGATGTCGCCGATGACGGGGACGCCCGCCGCCTGCGCCAGCTTCACCGTCCAGTGTGGCTCCGGGTGGGTGAGCGGCACGCCCGGCGACAGGATCAGGGCGGCGAAGTTTTTCCAGTCGGCGTCACGCAGATCGGCGACGGAAACCCCCGCAGCCTCCGCCCGCTCGCGCGAGGCGGCGTTGTCGTCGAAGGCGGTGACGTCGGCCCCGCCGGCCAGCAGGGCGCGGGCGGTGGCGAGCCCCGAGCCGCCGAGGCCGAACAGCGCCACGGCGCGGCCGGCGAACGTCGCGACAGGCGTCATCACATCCTGGTTCGTGTTCATGGAAGAATGCGCCTCAACGCAGCTTGAGCGAAGACAGGCCGACCAGCGCCAGCACCACGGCGATGATCCAGAAGCGGATCACCACCTGCGGCTCCGTCCAGCCCAGCTGTTCGAAATGGTGGTGGATCGGCGCCATCTTGAACACGCGCTTGCCGGTGAGCTTGAACGACGCCACCTGGATGATGACCGACAGGGCCTCCAGCACGAACAGGCCGCCGATGATCGCCAGCACGATCTCATGCTTGGCGGCCACCGCCATGGCGCCGAGCAGGCCGCCGAGAGCCAGCGAACCGGTGTCGCCCATGAATATCTGCGCCGGCGGGGCGTTGAACCACAGGAAGCCGATGCCGGCGCCGATCAGCGCGCCGCAGATCACCGCCATCTCGCCGGAGCCGGGCACGAAATTGATCTGCAGGTAATCGGCGAACTTCACGTTGCCGACCAGATAGACGATCAGGCCGAAGGCGGCGGCGGCGATCATCACCGGCACGATGGCGAGACCGTCGAGGCCGTCGGTGAGATTGACGGCGTTGCCGGCGGCGACGACTACGAAGGCGCCGAAAACGATGAAGAACCAGCCGAGGTCCAGCATCACGTCCTTGGTGAAGGGGATGGCCAGCGCGGTCGCCATGTGCGCCGTCGCGCCGCCGCCGGCGTTGCGCTCCACCGTGACGATGGCGAAGCAGGCGGAGGCGGCGATAATGAACTCAATGGCGAGGCGCGCCTTGCCGGAGAGCCCGGCGTGGCTCTGCTTGGTCACCTTCAGGTAGTCGTCATAGAAGCCGATGGCGCCGAAGCCGACCGTGACCAGCAGCACGATCCAGACGTAAGGATTGGCGAGGTTCGCCCACAGCAGCGTGGAGACGATGACCCCGGAGAGGATCATCAGGCCGCCCATGGTCGGCGTGCCCTTCTTCGACAGGTGCGACAGCGGCCCGTCGGTGCGGATCGGCTGCCCCTTGCCCTGGCGGATGCGCAGGCTGGCGATGATCGCCGGGCCAAACATGAACACGAAAAACAGTCCGGTGGCGATGGCCCCGCCGGTGCGGAAGGTGATGTAACGAAACACATTCAGGGCGCTGAACGACGTCGAAAAGTCGGCGAGCCAGTACAACATGGGTAAAGCTTTCTTCTGTTCAGTCCCTGGAGGAGCCAGCGGCCGGGAACCGCGCCTTCAGCGCCGTCACGATGCGCGAAATCCGGGTGCTGTTGGAGCCCTTTACCATCACCACGTCGCCGGCGTGAACGGCTGCGACAATGGCGTCCTCCAGCCCGGCGGGCGCGTCGCAATGCAGCGCCCGGCGCGCTGGCGGCAGCGCCTGCCACAGCGCCTGCATCATCGGGCCGGCGGCATAGACCAGATCAATGTCATGCGCCTCAAGGTCGGCGGCGAGGCCGGCGTGCAGCGCCGCCCCCTGCGCGCCCAGCTCCAGCATGTCGGCCAGCACGGCGATGCGGCGCCCGCGCGGCCCCGGCTCCACCTTGCCCAGCGCCGCGATGGCGGCGCGCATCGACGCCGGATTGGCGTTGTAGCTTTCATCGATCAGCAGGAAATCACCACCGTGGGCGGCAAGGCGCGTGCGCTCGCCGCGCCCCTGCGGCGCGCTCATCTGGCCGAGCGCCAGGGCGGCCAGGGCGACGTCCGCGCCCAGCGCCTGCGCCGCCGCGAGCACGCCGAGGCTGTTGACGACCATATGGTGGCCAGGCGCGCCGACGCGCCAGGTCGCCGGGTCGCCAAAAACGCTGGCCTCGACAATGGACAGGTCCGGCTGGAGAATCTCCCGGGTCAGGCGCACGTCCGCGCCGGCGGCCTCGCCAAACGTCAGGATGCGCGCCGCGCCAGCCCGCTCCGCCAGGGCGCGCAGACGCGGCGCGTGCGGGTTGTCGGCGTTGATGATGGCGGCGCCGTCCGGCTCCAGCCCCTCAAAAATCTCACCCTTGGCGTCGGCGATGGCCTCGACGGAGGGAAAGAATTCCAGATGCACCGGCGCCACGGTGGTGACGATCGCCACATGCGGCCGCACCATGGCGGTCAGGGCGCGGATTTCGCCGGGCGCGCTCATACCGATTTCGAACACGCCAAATTCCGTCTCGCGCGGCATGCGGGTCAGGGTCAGCGGCACGCCCCAATGGTTGTTGTAGCTGGCGACCGAGGCATGGGTCCGGCCCTGGCCCGCCAGCGCCAGCCGCAGCGCTTCCTTGGTGCTGGTTTTGCCCACCGAGCCGGTGACGGCGACGATGCGCGCCCGCGAACGCGCCCGGCTGGCCCGCCCGGCCGCCTCCAGACCGCCCAGCACGTCGGGCACAACCAGCAACGCGCCCCGGTCCGCGACCAGCGGCGCCAGCGCCGCGGCCTGCGCCTCGTCGATCACCGCAGCGGCGGCGCCCGCCTCCAGCGCGGCGGCGACAAACTCATGCCCATCGCGCGCAAGGCCGGTGATGGCGAAAAACGCATCGCCCGGCTGGAGGGTGCGCGTGTCGATCGACGCGCCGTCGATCGCGTCGGGCAGCGCGCCGATCACGCGGGCGCCCATCGCCTGACGCAGTTCCTCGCCGGTCCAGAGCGGCGATGCCTTCGATGTCATGCCCTGCATTCTCCAAGGAAGCGATGTGAAGCGGAGCGGATATGTGGCGCGCGCTGTCCGCCAGGAAACGGCGCATGATTCACGGCGACTTCCGGCCCGGACTTATAGTCCGGCGGTCTTAACAAATCCGCCTGTGGGCGGCGATGACCTGTTACGCGGAGGCTTTCCGTATGGCGGCGCGCACCGCCTCATGATCCGAAAACGGCAGCACGTTCTGGCCAAAGGTCTGCCCGGTTTCGTGTCCCTTGCCGGCGATCACCAGCACGTCGCCGGCCTGCAGCCCGGCGATGGCCGTGGCGATCGCCTCGCCCCGGTCGCCGATTTCGCGCGCCTCCGGGGCGCCGGCGAGAATGGCGGCGCGAATCGCCGCCGGGTCCTCCGAGCGGGGGTTGTCATCGGTGACGATCGCCTGGTCCGCGTATTTCGCGGCGATCTCGCCCATGATTTTCCGTTTGCCGGGATCGCGGTCGCCGCCGGCGCCGAACACGCAGACCAGCCGGCCGCTGGCGAAGGGGCGCAATGCCTTCAGCACCTCACGCAGGGCGTCGGGCTTGTGGGCGTAATCGACGACGACCAGGGCGCCATTGACTTCAGCCACCCGCTCCATGCGCCCCGGCACGCCCTGCAAATTGGCCAGGGCCGGCATCACCACGTCCGGCTCCTCGCCGGTGGCGATGCACAGGCCGGCGGCGATCAGGGCGTTTTGCGCCTGAAAGTCGCCGCACAGCGGCAGACGCAGATCATAGGCGGCGCCCTCGACGCTGACGCTCAGCTGCTGGTCGAAACCATCCGGCGCGCATCCCAGCAACTGGATGTCAGCCCCGCTCTCGCCCACCGTCAGGGTGCGCATGCCGCGCGTGCTGGCGATCACCAGAATTTCCTGCCCATGGCTGGAATCGGCGTTGACCACCGCCGCCGCCGAAGCCGGGGCCACCTCAGAGAACAGGCGCGCCTTGGCGTCGAAATAGCTTTCCTCGTCCGGGTGATAATCGAGATGGTCACGCCCCAGATTGGTGAAGGCCGCCGCCTGCAGTCGCACCCCGTCAAGCCGGCGCTGGTCGAGCCCGTGCGACGAAGCCTCCATGGCGAGGTGCGTGACGCCCTCGGCCGCCAGGGTCGCCAGAGTGCGGTGCAGCGTCACCGGATCGGGCGTGGTGAGCGAGCCATACGTGGCGCCAGAGGGACCGATAACACCGACCGTGCCCAGCGACGCCGCCTTGCGACCGCAGGCGGTGAACAGCTGGCGGGCGAAATCCACCACGGAGCTCTTGCCGGCGGTGCCGGTCACCGCGACGATGCATGGCGGCTGGGCCGGATAGAGCGCCGCCGCCGCCAGCGCCAGGGCGTGGCGCGCATTGGGCGCCTGTCCCCAGGCGACGTCCTGCGGCAGATCATCTGGCCGCGGCCCCTCGCCGACAATGGCGATGGCGCCGCGCGCCGCCGCGTCCGCGACGAAACGCCGGCCATCGTCCCGTGCGCCGGCCACGGCCACGAACACCGCGCCGGGAACGACCGCCCGGCTGTCCGCCGTGACCTCGCTGATCGTGCGCGCCGCCATCTCGCCAGTGAACAGGCCGGGAAAAACTTTCTCCAGCCCCGCCGGAACCGGCGGGGCGCTGGCGACTGGCGTATCGGTCATGGAAGAACTGCTCCTGATCCGCCCGGCGCAAGCCGGCGCGTCTGCATCAAGGCGACAACATAGAGCGTTTTCAGGTGAAGTGGATACCGCCGCGCGCCAAAAGGGAAGGCGCGAAGCAGACGACGCGACGGGCGCGCCGTCACGATCACCCCGCCGGGCGGAAGACCGGAAGCGGCAGCCCCCGGCCCAATGTCACCGCGTTCCCCAGGCGCCGAGCCGCACCATGTTGGGGAACGGGTTCTTCGGCTCCTCGAAAATCGGCGGCAAGCCCAGCAGCGGCGCGACCCGGGCGATGATCTTGCCGGTAGTGACGCCGGAGTTCCACGCCGCCGTGGCGTAGCCGTAGGTTTCCGGCAGCCCCTGCGGCTCGTCATAGATGGTAAGGAACAGGTACTTTGGCTTGTTGGCCGGCGCCACCGACATGAAGGTGGTGAACAGGCGGTTGCGCGCATAGCGCCCGCCGATCACCTTTTCGGCCGTGCCGGTTTTGCCGCCCACATAATAGCCCTGCACCAGGGATTTCTTCGCCGACCCCCTGTAGCCGTTAAGCCGCATGATGTAGCGCATGGCCTCGCTGGTCTGGGCCGACACCACCTGCTTGCCCACATTGGCGGCTTCCGCCTCCGTGCGCTTCAGGAAGGTTGGCGCCATCAGCTTGCCGCCGTTCACCAGCGCCGCCACCGCCGCCGTCGCCTGGATCGGCGCCACGGCGAGGCCGTGACCGAACGAGATGGTCATGGTGTTCAGCTCGCCCCAGCGGGCGGGAACGATCGGCGCGGCGCTTTCCGGCAGCTCGGTCTGCATGCGGGTCAGCTGGCCCATCTTGCGCAGGAAGGCCTTGTGGCCTTCCACGCCGACCGCCAGCGCCATACGCGCCGTGCCGATGTTGGACGAGTGCAGGAAGATTTCCGGCACGGTCAGGATGCGGTTGGTGCCGTGATAGTCGCGGATGGTGAAGCGACCGTAATGCAGGCCGCCGCGCGCGTCGAAGCTGGAGTTGATGTTCACCTTGCCCGAATCAAGCGCCATCGCCGTGGTCAGCGCCTTGAAGGTCGAGCCCATTTCATAGACGCCGACCATCATCCGGTTGATGCGGTCTTTGTCCAGCGCATCGACCGGGTTGTTGGGGTCGTAATCCGGCAGGGACGTCAGGGCGATCACCTCGCCGGTGTTGACGTCCATGATCATGGCGGCGGCGGCCTTGGCCTTGAAGTGGGCCATGCCCTTCACCAGCTCGTCGCGCACCGCGTGGGTGGCGCGCAGGTCCAGCGACAGCTTCACCGGCTTCAGGTCGGCGGCGTTGTTGGCGAAACCGAGGCCCGCCAGGTCCCTCAGCCCCTGGCTGTCGATATATTTCTCGATGCCGGCGATGCCCTGGTTGTCGACGTTGGCGAAGCCCAGCACGTGCGCCGCCACCGGGCCGTTGGGATACACCCGCTTGTTTTCAGGCAGGAAGCCGACGCCTGGAATGCCAAGCCGGTGCACCTCGGCGCGCTGTTTCGGCGTCAGCTCGCGCTTGATCCAGACAAAGCCCTTTTTCGTCGAGAGCTTCTCGCGCAACTCGCGGGCGTTGAGGTCCGGCAGCACCGCCGTCAGCAGCTCTGTCGCCTCATCGGCGTCCAGAATGTTGCGCGGTTCGGCGAACGCCGAATAGGTCTTGATGTCGGTGGCGAGCAGCAGGCCATTGCGATCGACGATATCGGGCCGCGCCACGCCCACCGTATTGCCGGCCACATACCGTTCGGAAGCCGGCGGCGGCATGACGGCGAACGTCGCGAGGCGCACGATCACCGCGCCAAAGATGAGGACGAAACCCGCGCCAACGAGAACGATGCGGCTGTTGGCCTTGTCGGCGCGCATGCGGAACATGTCGCCGATCATGGCGCGGGCAGCGCGGAAAAAGCTCCGCCATGTCAGGGCTCCGCCGTGCGTCAGCCCGGCTTTCAGCCGGCCGGCGCCTGCGACCAGCACCGCCCTGGCGCTGGCCCCCATGGCGGCCGCGTTGAAACGCGACGGGCCGGCGGCCCCGTGGGCGGCCCCTCCGCCAGCAGCGCCAGGCGGTGTCCGCCCGGAAGGGACCCGCCCAGCCGCGATCTGATCTGGCGCCGCCTTGCCGGAAGACGCGCCCCCCCTGGAGAAAATGCGCGCCGCCGACGCCTGTAGCCCCTGCCACAACCCAGCGCCCTGCCCTGGGCCATGGCCGGGTTTCGGCGCGGGCCGCGCCGCCGGCCCGGCTTTCGCCGCGGGCGTGGCTGGCTTGTGCGATGGCGCGACTGGCGACGGCTGCTGGCTGCCGCCGGATGCGCCCAGCGGCGCGCGCGGCGACGCCCCCGGCAACCGGGGGCCGGCGCGTTCAGGAGATTTGCCGCCGGGGGGCGTGGAGTGGTCCTGCAACATTACCTCCCTGGCGTGCGGGCGGCGGCCGGCGTGCGCGGCGCGGCGCGCTGTTCCGGCGCGGCTGTCGCGCTTGCTGCGCCAGCCGACGGCGTGGTGGTGGGCTCCGAGAGCCCCAGGTCCGCCAGCTTGCGCCCGATGGCGTCAATTTTCTCCTGGCGTTGCGGCAGGTCGCTGGCGCGCGCCAGCTGGTCGATCGCCATCGGTTTCAGGTCCAGATGCCGCTCGGCCAGGATCTGCAGGCGGTCCGGCCGCGTCAGGCGCTGCCACTCGGCGGCGAGCACCGCGTTCATGTCTTTTTCGCGCTTGATCTGGTGCTTCAGCTTGGCGACCTGCTCGGCCAGATAGATGGTGTCGTATTTGATTGAATAGGCGTAGACGGCCGATGCGATCAGGGCGCCGATGGCGGCGATGTGGAAAATGCGGAGGATCATCGCGCTCTCCGTCCCGTCGGGGCTGGCAATACCGCCAGGCTGGTCACGGCGCTGTCCTCGTCCTGCGCCGGCGCTTCCGTGCGCGTCGCCGCGCGCAACTTGGCCGAGCGGGCGCGGGGGTTGGCGCGCAACTCGTTTTCCGAGGCCGTCACCGGGTTGCGCGTCACCGCCGTGAAGGTGGCCGGCGCGACCGGCGCCAGCGAGGGCGCGAAGCGGTTGCCGCCGCCGCCCCGCCCCTGCCGGCGGGCGAAGAACTGCTTGACGATGCGATCTTCCAGCGAATGGAACGTCACCACCACCAGGCGGCCGCCTGGCGCCAGCAGGCGCTCCGCCGCGTGCAGCGCCCGGACCAGTTCTCCCAATTCGTCGTTCACCGCGATGCGCAGCGCCTGAAAGGTGCGGGTCGCCGGATGCGGACCGTTGGGGTCGGCGCGCACCACCCGCGCCACCAGATCGGCCAGGGCGCGTGTGGTCAGGATCGGCGCTTCCTTGCGCGCCGCGACAATGGCGCGGGCCACCGCGCGGGCGCGGCGCTCCTCACCGAAATGATAGATGATGTCGGCGAGGCGTTCCTCGCTTTCGTGATTCACCAGGTCGGCGGCGCTTTCGCCGGACGCGGCCATGCGCATGTCGAGCGGCCCGTCGAAGCGGAACGAAAATCCGCGCTCCGCCTGATCGAGCTGCATCGACGACACGCCGATATCCAGCACAATGCCGTCCAGCGGCGGCAGCGCCAGATCGCGCGCGGTCTGCTCCATGTCGCCGAAGCAGGCCTCGACCAGTCGCAGCCGCCCGCCCGATGCGGCGACCAGCGCCTGGCCGCCGGCGATCGCCGAGGGATCACGGTCGAGCGCCGTCAGGCGCGCGTCGGGATGGGATTTGAGGATTGCCGCGGCGTAACCGCCCGCGCCGAAGGTGCCGTCAAGGAATGCGCCGCCGCGCGCTGGCTGGAGGGCTTCGAGCACCTCCCCCAGGAGCACAGGAACATGCCGGGCCGGTCCGCCATCGGCGTCGGCGTTGCCGTCGCCGTGACCCGTCATGCGCCTGACGCCCCTGGGGAGAGAGACGTCGCAGACCGGACAGAAGCGCCATTCGCCCCAGACCGGCCCAGATTCTTCTTCAGCTCGCGCACCCGCGCCCGCGCCTCGTCCAGATGAGCCCGGAAACGGCCCGGCTCCCAGGCCTGAAACTTGTGTCCATGCCCCACGAAGGTCACCGTATCCGTGATGCCCGCGTGGGCCTTCAGCGCCTCTGAGAAAGTCACCCGGCCCTCCGGATCGACCTTCAGGATTTCGCTCGTGCCAAGCAGCGCCGTCGACAGGAAATCCCGCTCTTCCGAGTAGGGCGACAGCGTCTCCAGCAACGCGTTGATTTCCGCCAGCAAGGCGTTGCCGCCAGCATCCAGCGCCGGGGCGTCCAGCCCCGGATGCACATAGAGCCCCTCGAAACCGTCGCGCGCCAGCACAGCCCGGAACGGCGCCGGGATCGAAACCCGGCCCTTGGAATCGAGCCGGTTGGTGAAGTTGGACACGAACCGGTCCATCGCCGCCAGCCGCCCTGACCTTGCAGCTCCCCTCAACGCCGAAACCCGCGCCGGAGCAGGCGGCGGGCGTCGTCCCACGCATGTCCGCGCCCTCTCCCCCGGAGAGCCGCAGGGCTGACGCCCGCAATGGCGTCACGTCTTCATGCGGGATGATTTGGGATAGCATGGGATATCTTGGGCGTCAATGGAATCAAGGATTTCTGGGCCATGCGTCGCCGATTCGGAAACGCACGGCCCCGTCAGCCATTGTCGTCCTGACAAGGTTAATGAATCTGCTATGCGGCGCAGGTCCGGGCGTGGTTTTCCGGCCGCCGCCGCAGGGGAAAACCTTGGGACCAGGAACGCTGCGGCGGGCCGGCCATGGCCAGGCGGGATCCTCAGCAAGCGGGACGCGCCGGTTTGCTGAGTGCTGGCGCTTGATGCGCACGACGACGTGGCCCGACCAAGGAGGCGCATGAGCCAACAGACCAACCCCGCACAAAAAAAAGCCCGGACGCGCGTCCGGGACATCACGAGCTTGCTGGCCGTTGCCTGACCATCCGCCCTGGCGGCCAGATCATCGCAGCCGGTCTTGCGACGCGGGGGAACTGGCGTCCGCAGGCCGCTCTTTCGCCTCCCGCCCACATGCCGCAAAAAATCGCCGCTCAGGGGCAGCCCCCGGCGACATCCGCCTGATGAACGCGCGGCCAGCCCGCATTGGCGGAGATCAGCCTGGTCCGGGCCAAAGATGCGGGCCTAGGCCAGCGGCGCCCGCGCGATGCGCCGGCGGAAGCTTCGCCGTCCGCGAACGTCAGTGAAAAAAGCGCCAGTCAGCCTGTAAGCCGGGTTCTGTAAGGCCCCGCGCCGCAAGCGGCGCAGGACGTGACGACCATTCCTCTGGGACGACCGTTACCGGCCGCCTCAAGCAACCAACCCGGGCGATCTGGCCGGAAAAGCCCGCGCTTGCGCGCACGTCGCCCCTATTTGGTTTTGCTCCCGGCGGGGCTTGCCATGCCGTCTGCGTCGCCGCATCCGCGGTGCGCTCTTACCGCACCCTTTCACCCTTACCGCCGGCGGGCCGGCGGCGGTTTGCTTTCTGTGGCGCTTTCCCTGGGGTCGCCCCCGCCGGACGTTATCCGGCGCCGTTTTTCCGTGGAGCCCGGACTTTCCTCTGCGGGGCAGCGGTCGTCCGGCCAACTGGCGGGGGGTGGTGTGCCGCCGAACGGGCGGCCAGTCAATAAAAAACGCTCCCCATCAGCAATGGGGAGCGCATGAAACTTGCAATCGCCACGCGGACCAGGCCGCCGCAACCAGGCGCGCCAGGTCCGGCGACCGCCCTTCAGGCCGGGCTCAGAACGCCGCCATCATGGTGCGCACCCGCGAGCAATAGCGCGCGGCGTGGGAGGTCATGCGCTCGGCCCGGTGCCCCGCCTGATATTTCAGGATGGTGCGACAGGTGTCGCCGCCGGCCAGCCGGTAGGCTATGGCCAGGTATTTCATGCCGTAGCGCAGGTTGGTGTCCGCATCCATCAACCCCTGGGCGCCGCCGCCATAACCCACGGCGCGGGCCGTGTTGAGATGGATTTGCGACAGACCCAGATAGGGTCCGTTGCGGGCTGAAGGATTGTAGCGGCTTTCGACGCGGATGACCGCGTCGGCGAGCGCCACCGGAATGCCGTAGGCGCGGGCGTGCCGCTCGATCAGCGGCGCGATGCGCGCGCGCGCCGCGGCGTCCCGGGCCGCGCCGCGCGCATAACGGCGACCATGACGGGGTTCATCCTCGACCGGCGCGCCGGCGGTCTGGGTCGTCCCGCCCTGTGGCTTGCCGGCCAGAAACTTGAACAGGTCGAAGCCGCCGGACGACGGAGCCGGCGCGGCGGGCGCCTGCAACGCCGCCTGGGTCGCCTGACTGGCGACCTCGGCCGGCTGGGCCTGCGGCGCCATCGCCACCTGGGAGACGCTGCTGTCGAGATCATCGGGCCGCGCTGGCGGCAGCGGCGCGCGCGCCGCAAGACGCGTATCCGCCTTCAACGGCGCGTCATCCGCCGCCGGCTGTTCTTCCGCCGCCTGCGGCTGAAGCCCCTGCGGCTGAAGCCCCTGCGGCTGAAGCCCCTGCGGCCCAGTCCCCTGCGGCCCGCTCCCTTGTGAGTCAGGCAGCGACGGCGCGTTTGCCTGCATCTGCGTCGCCGGGGCGGTCGCCGCCTGCGCCACGCTGTCCAGGTCCACCGGACGTTGCGGCGGCAATGGCGCGCGCATCACCACGTGGCGCGGTTTTGCCGGCGCCGCGACGGCCGCGTCAGGGGCCGCGCTTGCCGCCGCCTGCGGTTCGGCCGCTCCAGCCTGGACTTCCGCCGCGCCGTCATCCACATGCAGCGACGCCTGCATCACGCTGGCTCCACCCGCCGCCGCATGCGCCGGGCCGCCGGTTTCATGTCCAGATCTCTTCTGGGAACCGCTTTTGGGAGCTTTGCCACCGGACTTTTTGCCCGAAGGCCTGGCGCCTGGGGCGGCCGCGGGCGCGCCCTCCCCCTTGTTGCCCGACGTATCGCCGGTTTTACCCCAGGGCGAACCCTTGGAGTATCCATGGCCGCCAAAGCCGCCGAGAGGCCCTGGTCCCTGGGCCACCACATCGCCAGACGGCGCCTGCGCCACCGCAGCGCTTCCGCAAGCAAGGAAGCACGCCAGCGACAGGGCTGTTGTCGTTTTCAAATTCAAACCGCGTTACCCCCAGATGGTGGTGGACCTGGCGCGTCCAGGTGAAACCTGGTTCACCGGAAGCATCCCATCTTTTTGGTTTGACGCACTGTTCTCACAAAAAGTGGGAGCCACTCTTCGTGAAATGCGCTGGAACTTCCGAAGCAGGACCGGCGCCTCCCGGCGCCTCGACCTGCGGCCTGATATCCCGCCAGCCACGCCAGACCCGGCAACCGGGCGGCGCGGCCGTGGATATCCGGAATTCACCCCAAGGTCCTGTTCGGGACACGGCGAATTCCGGTTCGCCGCGCCCTTCATCCACGAAACGGCGCGGCGCATGAACCGCGACACGGGTTATTCGTGGCCGGCGACGGGAGGCGAAACCCACCGCCCGCCAGGTCGCCGGCGCCCGGGCCGCGGCCGATCCGCTGTGCGGATACGGCCGCCCCGGAGCGGTTGCAGCCGCCGTCCGCCGGCCCGTTCATTTTTGGCGCATCATCCCTGTCGAAGCGGCCTCGCCTCGCGGGAGATGTCTGGCGCAAATTTTCCGCCAATTGCGGCAGGGATCAGGCAAGGGCCGATACAATCGCCGCAGCGTTTTAAGGTTACCAATTCCCGCACTGTTGCAGCAAACCGGCATTTTTTCAACGATTTCGCGACCAACTTCCCGTTCTGGCCCCCGATGATCCGGGCGAAAACCCTTGTCTCATCTGGGATAGGGCCCTGGTTTTTCCACGCCTGGAACGGGGTGTTGACCGGGACAATTTCGCCATTCCCGCGCCACGCTTCACGGCCAGCCTGGTGAGCGCCCGGGCGTCGGCCGGCGGCGCCAGCCGCCCCATTCCCGGCGCCATCGCCGGGAACCAATTCGCGCCCGGGCGCATTCCCGGCACAGGTCACGCTGCAACTCCGAGGGAGAGGATCGATGAAAAAACTGCTGGCTATCGGACTGGTGACGATGGGGCTCGCAGCCTGCCAGACCCCCGGCGAGCGCGCCGTGGGCGGCGCCGCCATTGGCGGTCTCGCCGGCGCGGCGGTTGGCGGCGCGGCCACGGGCACTGGCGGCGGCGCACTTGCCGGCGCGGCGCTCGGCGCCGGGGCGGGGGCGATTGTCGGCGCCGGAACCGCCAATTGCCGCAGCTACTACTATGGCGGCCGCCGTTACCAGGAGTGCTACTGAAGCAGGAATGCTACTGAAATCGGCGCGCCACTGAGCTTCGCGTGAAGCGTTTTCCAGCAAATGGCATTGCCTGGCGCCTGGAAAACCCATCAAACGGGACCGGTGGCGCAAGCCGCCCGTGATGCCCGCCCGTGATGCGGGCGGGCCTTGCCGGGAATGGCTGGTGGGAGGCGACATGCGGCGGCGCCGTTTCCGGCGTCGCTTTTTTCATGCGCGATGACCGGGTCGCCTCGAAAAATGCGCGTTCTGATGTTTCCATGCGCGCTTGATGACGCCTGATTCCCTTTCGCGCCCTCCCGCCCCACGTTCCCTCATATCCCGCCGCTCCCGGTTGGCGGACGCCCCTGGCCGCGCGCCATGAGCGTCTGGGGAAAACTCGGCGGCCTGGGGCTTGGCGCGGTGCTCGGCGGGCCGCTTGGCGCGCTGGTCGGCGCCGCCACCGGCCATGTGCTGCTCGACCGGGCCGACAGTCCCGGCGCCCAGGCCTGGGCCGCCACCGGCCGTTTTCTGGAAAGCACCGGCCTGTTCGCGCCCGGCGGCATTTTCGGGCCGCCGCCGCCGGAAGTGGTCTACGCCACCGGCCTTGTCGCCCTATGCGCCAAGATGGCGCGGGTCGACGGCGTGGTGACCCACAACGAAATCGCCGCGTTTCGCCGCATCATCGACGTGCCGGCCGAGGACCTGCCCCGCGTCGAGCGCCTGTTCGACCTCGCCCGCCAGACCATCCATGGCTTCGACGCCTACGCCCGCCAGCTCGCCAGCCATTTCGCCGACAACCGGCCGCTGCTGGAAAGCGTGCTGGACGCCCTGTTCGAGATCGCCCGGGCCGACCACGCCATCCACGAGGCGGAACTGGCGTTTCTGGAGGAGGTGGCGGATATCTTCGGTTTCAGCCACGACGAGTTCGTCGCCATCCAGGCCAACCACATGGCCATGCCGGATGACCCCTGGCGCATTCTCGGCGCCCGTCGCGACATGAGCGACGCCGAGCTTCTGCAATGCTATCGCCGGCAGATCGCCGAACACCACCCGGACCGGCTGATCGCCGCCGGCATGCCGCAGGAGGCGATCGTCGTCGCCAACGACCGCGCCGCCGCCATCAACGACGCCTTCGCCCGCATCCGCGCCCTGCGCGGCGGGAAGGCGCGGGCCGCATGACCAGGCAACAGGGCCGGGAAGGCGAACGCCGCTTGGGCGACCCGGCCATGGCTTGAGCTTTGTCGCGCTTCGGGCGAAACAGGCGGCGGGCGAAACAGGCGAAACGTCCGCCCGTCGCGGCGCCCGCATGCGCCGCCGCCTACGGCGCGTCGCCGCGCATGATTTTCAGGAGCGCTCATGTCCCGTCTGGAACCTGACAGCCCGGTCGCCGCCAGGGTGTTCCCCTCGCCCAACCACGGTGAACGCGCGGGCGGCCAGGCGCCGCGCCTGCTGGTGCTGCATTATACCGGCATGCCGGACGCCGGCGAGGCGCTGCAACGGCTGTGCAATCCGGTGTCGGAAGTCTCGGCGCATTATTTCGTGTTCGAGAATGGCCACGTGGTTCAGATGGTTCCCGAAGCCCGCCGGGCCTGGCACGCCGGCGCCAGCTTCTGGAATGGCGAGACCGATGTGAACTCCGCTTCCATCGGCATAGAAATCGCCAACGCCGGCCATCCTGGCGGCCTGCCGCCCTATCCGGATGCGCAGATCGCCGCGGTGACGCGCCTTGCCCAGGACATCATCCAGCGCTGGGCCATCCGGCCCGAGAACGTGCTGGCCCACTCGGACGTGGCCCCCCTGCGCAAGGAAGACCCGGGCGAGCTGTTTCCCTGGGAGCGCCTCGCCCAGGCTGGCGTCGGCCACTGGGTTCGCCCGGCCCCCATCAGCGGCGGGCGCTTTCTCAGCCCCGGCGAAAGCGGTCCGCCGGTCGAGGCGTTGCAGGCCATGCTGGCGCTCTACGGCTATGGCGTGGACATGAGCGGCAACTATGACGCCGGCGTCGAGGCGGCGGTGCGCGCTTTCCAGCGGCATTTCCGGCCGGAACTGGTCGATGGCGTCGCCGACGCCTCCACCATCACCACCCTGCGCGATCTCCTCGCCAGCCGGCAAGGCCCGCTGGTGGCCTGAAAAGGCCGCCCGCCTTGCAGAGCCGGCGGCCGGGGCGTATCTACATTTCGTGAGTTAGCCCTAACTCACAACAGTCCGGGGAGTGCCCTGTCTCAATGGCAGGGCTGAGATGGCGTGACGCCAAATCCTTTGAACCTGATCCGGCTGGCGCCGGGCCGGAAAGTGGAGACCGCTTTCCGGGCTGATCCGGCGCCGACTCAAGGCACGGGACATTCCTGGACGCTGCCCGGCGTCCAGGAATGTCCCGCATCGGCGGAGGGACGGCATGACCACAGCGAACACCCAGCCTCCAGACACATCCCGTGACGCGCCCGCCGTCTCGGTGGTCGGCGCCGGCGTCGCCGGAAGCTGGTGCGCGCTGGCGCTGGCGCAGGCGGGCTGCGCCGTCACCCTGTACGACCAGGGGGCCGGCGATCTGGCCGGAACCACCAGCTACTGGGCCGGCGGCATGCTGGCGCCCGATTGCGAGGCCGAGGTTTCCGAGCCACTGGTGATGCGCCTTGGCCACCGTTCCCTCGCTTTGTGGCGCGCGGCGTTTCCCGATGCGGCGTTCCACGGCTCGCTGATTGTCGCCCACCCGCGCGACCGCGCCGATTTCGAGCGCTTCGCCCGCATCACGCCAGGTCACCAGCGGGTTGACGCGGCGCAGATCGCCACGCTTGAGCCGGCGCTGGAAGGCCGGTTTCGCGATGGCCTGTTCTTCGCGGCCGAAGGGCATGTGGAGCCGCGCCGGGTCGTGCCGGCGATCCATGCGCGGCTGCGGGCGCTGGGCGCCAGCCTGCGTTTTGGCGCGCCGGTGGACCCAGAAAGCCTGGACGGCCTGGTGATCGATTGCCGGGGCATGGCGGCGCGCGACGCCCTGCCGGCCCTGCGCGGCGTCAAGGGCGAGGTGGTCACCATCGAAACGCCGGAGATCAGCCTGACCCGGCCAGTGCGCCTGCTGCATCCGCGCTGGCCGCTTTATGTGATCCCGCGCCCCAACAACCGCTTCGTCATCGGCGCTTCCACCATCGAGAGCGAGGACGACCGCATCTCCGTGCGCTCGGCGCTCGAACTGATGAGCGCCGCCTTCGCCATTCACCCGGCGTTTGGCGAGGCCCGCATCGTCGAGATGGGCGCGGGGCTCCGGCCGGCCTTTCCGGACCACGCGCCGCGCGTCGCCGTCGAAGGCCGCATCGTCCGCGTCAACGGCCTCTACCGGCACGGTTTCCTCATGGCCCCCGCCATCGCCGAAGCCGTGACCCGCTGGATTGTCGATGGCGTGCGCGACGACGAACTGTTTCATGTGGCGGGCCGCGCGGCCACGGCCCCGACGCTTGAGGAGGCGACGCCATGACCGACAATATGACCGGCGCCCCCGTCCTCGGGCTCACCGTCAATGGCGAACGCCAGCAGGTCGCCGCCGCCAGCGTGCGGACGCTGCTCGACGCCCTCGGCTATGACGGCGAGTTCATCGCTGTCGCCGTCAACCAGGCGGTGGTTTCGCGCGGACGCTGGGGCGAGGACCTGCTGCGCGACGGCGACGACATCGAAATCGTCTCGCCGCGACAGGGTGGATGACGCCATGCTGAAACTGTATGGCGAGGACATCGCCTCGCGACTGATGATCGGCACGGCGCTGTATCCCTCCCCCGCCGTCATGCAGGCGGCGGTGCGCGCCTCGGGCGCCGGCATCCTCACCGTGTCGGTGCGGCGCGAGACAGCCGGCGGGGCCACCGGCGACAGTTTCTGGGCGCTGATCCGCGAACTGGGACTGAAGATTCTGCCCAACACCGCCGGCTGCCGCACGGTGCGCGAGGCGGTCACCACCGCCCAGCTCGCCCGCGAACTGTTCGGCACCCCCTGGATCAAGCTGGAGGTTGTCGGCGACGACGACACCCTGCAACCGGACGTGGTGGCGCTGGTCGAGGCCGCCGACATCCTGATCCGCGACGGTTTCCAGGTGTTTCCCTATTGCACCGAGGACCTGACCGTGGCGACCCGGCTGGTTGACGCTGGCTGCCAGGTGGTGATGCCCTGGGCCGCGCCTATCGGCAGCGCTAAAGGCATCGTCAACCCGGGCCCGCTGACCCTGCTGCGCAACCGCTTTCCGGATATCGCCCTGGTGGTCGACGCTGGCCTCGGCGCGCCCTCCCACGCCGCCCACGCCATGGAGCTGGGCTATGACGCGGTGCTGCTCAACACGGCCGTGGCGAAGGCCGGCGATCCGGTGGCCATGGCCCGCGCCTTCGGCCAGGCGGTGGCGGCCGGCCGCACCGCGTGGGAAGCTGGCCTGATGCCCCCACGTGATTTTGCCTCTCCCTCAACCCCTGTTCCCGGGACGCCGTTCTGGCATGCTGCAAACTCCTGACCGTTTTTATCCCATCGTCGACAGCGTCGCCTGGGTCGATCGCCTTGTGCGCTGCGGCGTGCGCACGGTGCAGTTGCGCGCCAAGGAACTGGATCACGCCAGCGCCGTGACAATGATCCGCGCCGCCCTGGCGGTCACCCTGCCCGCCGACGTGCAGCTGATCGTCAACGACTACTGGCAGGCGGCCATCGACGCTGGCGCCGGTCACCTGCACCTGGGCCAGGAAGACCTGGCTGAGGCCGACCTCGCCGCCATCCGCAAGGCCGGGCTGACGCTGGGCGTCTCCACCCATGACGAAGCGGAGCTGGAGACGGCGCTGGCGGCGAGCCCCGACTATGTGGCGCTCGGCCCGATCTGGCCGACCACCCTGAAGGTCATGCGCTTTGCACCACAGGGGCTGGCGCGGATCAGTGAGTGGAAACGCAGGCTCGGGCCGACGCCGCTGATCGCCATCGGCGGCGTCACCCTGGAGCGGGCCCCGGACGTGTTCGCCGCCGGCGCCGACTCCATCGCCGTGGTCAGCGACGTCACCATGAACGCCGACCCGGAAGCGCGCGTCGCCGCGTGGCTGGCCTTCACCGGTCGCAGCGCCTGACGGTTCCTCGCGGCGCGTCAGCGCGGTCTTCGGGGAGCGACGCGGGACATCGGGCCACGCCCCGACCCGCCGCACCCGGGAAGCACCATATGCCTGCAAGAGCCTGAGGCTTCGCGGATACATTCAGCGGCTTTTCAGCGCGCCGTCCGGGATTGAGAGCTGAGAGAGCTGACGCTCGCGCGGATAACGCGCCAGGTCCAGGCCTGGACAGGCCCCGATTCGTCCGGCCCTGGTTCCGCCTCCCCGCGCACAACCGCGCAAATCATTACCCGCGTATGAATCGGCGCGATTTTTCACGACGACGGATTGTCGCAGGACTCCCGTATCCACAGCGCATTTTATCGCGACCCCAGATCGGGCCGTTTTGCTTGCGCACACCATGGCCTCAACATGGGATGGACGACGCGTGACGCCTCTCTATTCCGTTTCCAAGTAAATCCGCAACGTATCCAGGTAATGTCTCCGTCGGCCTGAACCGCCACGCAGGAGGAATATAGTCAAGTTGTGTGCATCGATGCCACAGTTTCATAGTTACGCATGAAACCGTACGCCACATTGTGGTCACCCCCCGCCATTTTCTGGCGCGATCCGCAACAACAAAGGACGGATCGTTGCTATCCAGAAAGAAAGTATTTGCCGCCACCCTGGTCGGGTTCGCGGCGTTCACCACGTCAGCAGCTTTCGCAGATAATTCTTCAACCCGCCAATCCGGCCAGCACGGCGTCGCCAGCTGGTATGGACCCGGCTTCTACGGTCGCAAGACCGCCAGCGGCGAACGTTTCACGGGCAAGGCCCTCACCGCCGCGCATCGCACCCTCCCCTTCGGCTCGATGGTTCGCGTCACTGACAAGCGTTCCGGCCGGTCCATCGTGGTTCGCATCAATGATCGCGGCCCTTTCAAGCACGGCCGGGTGATTGACCTGTCCGCCGCCGCAGCCCGCGCGCTCGGCATGGGCGGCGTCGCGCCTGTCGTGGTGACGCCGGTGGTCCGCACCGCCGCCAACGAAGCCCAGACGTCCAACCGCTAAATCCGGGATTTGTTCCCTGCGCCTCCCCGGCGCGGCGAAACCCAACCGCGAAAACGCCGCCCGCGTGTTGCTTGAGGGCGGCGTTTCGATATTCACGACAGATCAGGCCAGACAGTCACGCGCAACGCCACGCCGACGCGCCCGTATGCCGTCGCAATCCGGCGAGCGGCAGGAACCCCTCCACGCAGCGCGGCGCAGAGATGACGATCTCGCGCTTTTGCCCCTCGCCGCATGCGCTCGCAAGGGGAAGAGCGATCACCAGGCTGCATCATCCATTGCCCACGCCTGGGATAAATGACCCAACGGGCCAAAAGGTCTGATTTATCTGCAATCCAAAAAATATTGAAAATCAGGAAACCTACGCCAAATAACGCATGGCGAAATAATTTCCCCATAATCGGAATCATGCAATCGAGTATGGGGAAAATGATGTTCATCGATATTTCACGAATTGCCATCCTCGCCACATTTATCGCGGCATTGTCACCGCTTGCGAGCCAGGCAGCTGATCGACCAACACCGGAGCGGGCGCATCGCGCGACGCCGCAAACCCGCGTCACGGACATTCCGGCAAACTATCTGCGGACGCCCTTCGGCCTCGTTGACCCGTCCTGCTATATCCGGCTGCCGTCAGGCGCCCAAATTGTCAAAGAACAGATATATTATCCAAAGACAGATAAATATGAGGACATTCCGAGCTGTACAAAGCCACGATACACTGACTATGGCAGAATAATAGATAATTCAACAAGCTTGGTGTCTCTCATGGACACAACCATCGTCCGATCTGTTACCGATGGACCTCCACTTACAGGCTCCCCATACAATTTTTTTTCCACAAATGTACTTATTGAAGGCGCGCTTCCAACGCCCACGCTTGGCGCCAACCAAACTCTATTTCTGATAACCGGGGGCGCGATCAACTATCAATATACGCTCAACCCTTCCGGTTTATACAGCGTACTTGGATGGAACATGCCATTCCATGAGGGCGTCTGGGCCACCGCCTCCATGATTCCTAATATCAAGAACAATGTTATCTTTATTAGCACAAAAACAACAACTGGTCAGAGCTTCACATATATTGGATCAGCTTATGGCGCTTCGTATAAAGACGCTCTAACTGCGTCATTGTACGCCACGTCTAATGGCACAAACAAAGGGTCGCTCGGTCAAATGGTGTTTGACGCTCCAGCTATATTACATGAAGCGGTGCTCGCTGGCGTTAAAATTTATGGTGACTCACCATGCGATGGCATGACCACAATTCCCCTGTCGGTTACGGCAGCCCTGATGGATCCGAACGTCTTCAGGACATATCCCAACACAAAAAAATATATTACGAATCCAAATAATGTCAGCAACAGCCCAGCGTCGTGCAATGTACATATAAATATCAGGCCAGCCACCAACACCAACAGCGTGAACATGGACCTGGTCTTTGGAGCCCAACCTGCTCCCGTCTCCCGCTCTGCTGTCATTACCTTTAAGGACAACTGAGGGGCGCCATGACAAACGTCGCGTCCTGGACCGGGCGCGACGGGACATCAGCCTCCCCTTTCAACTACCGATAACGTGCGCCGCGCACTCAGTCGTGTCCCAAAAGCGTTGCGCCAGGGCCCATCGCCTTTGCCTATTCGCCAGACAGACGCCCATCCGGGAGCACGCGCACGTCGTTTCAGGCGCGCTCACGCCATAGGCCTTCGGGTCATAGTTCAGCGCCGGCGCCAGCCAGCCTCCCACGTCTGCGCCACCCACGCCCGTTCGGGCTGGTCCCGCACAGGCGGCAAAACCGCCCCAACGCCCTCACCCGGCAGTCCGACGCGACAGCCTTATCAAAGCCCGCTCCGGGAATTCGGCGGTCAGAAACTGCCGGGGGATTCCCGTGAGGAGGCAAACGCCGCCGGCATCCGTTAATGCCGGCACAATGGTCGATGGGAGACGTGCAAAGAACCGCCGGATCGGCTCTGTCGGATAGATTTCAAGATAGGCTCCAGACGATCGATTTTGGCAGGACACAAGCTCCAACAACACGCGGAACCACACAAAAAATCTTCTCGCCTGTAAATAAGCTCAGATTCTTTGAGAATCTCCCTAAAATATATGAACTAAACATATTCTGACAACAAACTTCAATACCGCCAGACTGGAAGGACTCCATCAACCTCTGGTGAACAACATGCGGAATCTGATTTCGAAACTGGCCATCCCGTTGCTTTCACTCGCCCTCATCATGCCCGGCGCCAGTGAGGCGGCGCCCAGTCCGGGCGCGAAAGCGCGCTTCCCCGTCAGGCCAACAAACATCCCGGCTGATTACGTGCCGACACCCTTCGGACTTTATGTTTCTTCCAAATGCGTTATATTTTTAGGTCCGAACGATCAAATTCCTGGCCTTGGCTTTGTCATCTCGGAGACCCAAGGAATCCTGCAGCCAGATAATAGTACTTACAAACCCGTCCCTGCTTGCACGCTGCCCCGGTACAACCGCGACGGCTCAATCTATAAGGGGACAGATTTGATGGATACATCAAACGGGAATCATGACCTGGTCATTTCTTATGAAAGCGCTGCGCCGCTTAACATGACGACACGCTTCACGTATCCGCCTCTTGGCTTCTCCCCCTCGCCTTATCCTATTCCAAAAAACATATCAGGCCAGACGATATTCCTGACAGACGGCATGACAAACGGAAATGACGGCTGGCTCCAATTCTGGGCATTCAACATGCAAGCGCCTCAATTTTCGCCTACTTGGCGCACAGGGTCTGCGTTTGCAAATATAAATGGGAATGTCATTATTATACTTGACTGGTCGTCGAACTGGCCAAATTATATGGTCAATTTTTACATGACAAACGATACGGGGCAAGGCTTGGCAGAAGGCATGTACCGCGGAGCGCCACGCTTTGGCGCCCAAGGCACACCATGGACACAATATGATTCGGAAATTTTTCTATCAAAATACACGCTAATATCAATGCAAACATTCAATGTAACATCCTGCGATATGCTTCCTGATACAACAAAATTGCAAGGGGACACAAAATTTTTGAATTCGAATACAAGACGCGTCGATTACGCATCTCCAACAGTCTGGAGCAGCGGCCTGTGCAATCTGTCCGCCACCGCAAGTCAAAATACGGCAACACCAGAATTCACAATTGCTTACGACACGTCGCCCGCCCCCAAGGGTAGATCGGCGAAAATCACTTATACAGCTAATTGACGCCGTAAGTTCGTGGAAGCTGAGCCCGCTTCGTCCTAAAAGGGGTCACTTTCCGAAATTTCCGCACATCCTCGTGCTGTTACACATCGCGTGACAGCGGCCATTTTCCGCGAAAGCCCACAGCGGCGCGCGCCTGCCGGCAGCGCGCCGCCATCAACCTGGCGTCACCTTGGCCCGACGGCCTCAGGCCGCGCTCCTGCCATAGCTCGCCGGGTCATAGTTCAGCACCGGCGCCAGCCAGCGCTCCACCTCGGTGACCGGCATGCCCTTGCGGCGGGCGTAGTCCTCCACCTGATCGCGCTCCACCTTGGCGACGCCGAAGTAATAGGCCTCGGGGCACGACAGGTAGAGGCCCGACACCGAAGCGCCCGGCCACATGGCGTAGCTCTCGGTGAGCTTCACGCCGATGCGTTTTTCCGCCTGCAACAGGTCGAACAGCGTTGCTTTCTCCGTATGGTCCGGCTGGGCCGGATAACCCGGCGCCGGCCGGATGCCGTCGTATGCCTCGGCGATCAGCTCGTCGTTGCTCAGGTTCTCGCCCGGCGCATAGCCCCAGAACTCGGCGCGCACCCGCTGGTGCATGCGCTCGGCGAAGGCTTCTGCGATGCGGTCGGCCAGCGCCTTGACCATGATCGACGCGTAATCGTCGTTGGCGCCCTCGAAGCGTCTGGCGATGCGGTCTTCTTCAGGCCCGGCGGTGACGACGAAGCCGCCGATATAATCGGGTTTGCCCACGCCCTCCGGCGCAACGAAATCAGCCAGCGCCAGATTGGGGCGGCCATCGCGCTTGCTGAGCTGTTGACGCAGGGTGAAGAAGGTCGCCAGCGTCTCCTGACGGCTCTCGCCGGTATAGAGGCGGATGTCGTCGCCCACCGCGTTTGCCGGCCAGAAGCCGATCACCGCCCGGGGCGTGAACCAGCGCTCATCGACGATGCGCTTCAGCATGGCCTGGGCGTCCGCGTAGAGCTGACGCGCAGCCTCGCCCTGCCTGGCGTCCTCCAGAATCGCCGGGAAGCGCCCCTTCAGCTCCCAGGTCTGGAAAAATGGCGTCCAGTCGATATAGGGAACCAGCTCGGCCACGTCATAGCTGCGGAACACCCGTTCGCCGAGGAAGGCCGGCTTCGGCGGCGTCAGCGTCGCCCAGTCCACCTTCATGGCGTTGTCGCGCGCCTTCGCCAGCGGCAAGCGCTGCTTGTCCGCCTCGGCCCGGGCATGACCGGCCGCCACCTTCTCGTACTCGGCCCGCACGCCGGCCACGTAGTCCACCGCCTGCATGTCCGAGAGCAGGCTGGAGACGACGCCGACGGCGCGGCTGGCGTCAGCCACATAAACCGCCTGGTTGCGGTGATAATTGGGGTGGATCTTCACCGCCGTATGCACGCGGCTGGTGGTCGCCCCGCCAATCAGCAGCGGAATGTCGAAGCCCTCGCGCTCCATCTCCGAGGCCACGTGCACCATCTCGTCGAGCGAGGGCGTGATCAGGCCGGAGAGGCCAATGATGTCCACGTTTTCCTTGCGGGCGACATCGAGGATCTTCGCCGCCGGCACCATGACGCCGAGGTCGATCACTTCATAATTGTTGCAGGCCAGCACGACGCCGACAATGTTTTTGCCGATGTCGTGCACGTCGCCCTTCACGGTGGCCATCAGCACCTTGCCGGCGCTGCTGCGGCCGCCGCCGCCCGCAGCTTTCTCCGCCTCCATGAACGGCATCAGCCAGGCCACCGCCTGCTTCATGACGCGGGCCGACTTCACCACCTGGGGCAGGAACATCTTGCCGGCGCCGAACAGGTCGCCAACCACGCCCATGCCGGCCATCAGCGGCCCCTCGATCACGTCGAGCGGGCGGAAGGCGCTGAGGCGCGCCTCCTCGGTGTCGGCGTCGATGTATTCGGTAATGCCGTTGACCAGGGCGTGCTCCAGCCGTTTTTCCACCGGCCACGTCCGCCAGGTCAAATCGGCCTCGCGCGCCTGGCGTCCGGCGCCGCCACGGAACTTCTCCGCCACGTCCATCAGCCGCTCGGTGGCGTCGGGACGCCGGTTCAGCACCACGTCCTCGCAGGCTTCGCGCAGGTCCGGGTCGATCTCGTCGTAAACGGCGAGCTGGCCGGCGTTGACGATGCCCATGTCCATGCCGGCGCGGATGGCGTGCAGCAGGAACACCGCGTGCATCGCCTCACGCACCGGCTCATTGCCGCGGAACGAGAACGACAGGTTGGAAACGCCGCCGGAAATATGGGCGTAAGGCAGGGTCTGGCGGATGCGCTGCGTCGCCTGGATGAAGTCGACGCCGTAATTGTTGTGCTCCTCGATGCCCGTCGCCACGGCGAAGATGTTGGGATCGAAGATGATGTCCTCGGGCGGAAAGCCGACCTGTTCGGTGAGAATTTTGTAGGCGCGCGCGGTGATCTCCACCTTGCGCTGCGCCGTATCGGCCTGGCCCTGCTCGTCGAAGGCCATCACCACCACGGCGGCGCCATAGGCGCGGACGATGCGCGCCTCGTGAATGAACTTCTCCTCGCCTTCCTTCAGCGAGATCGAGTTGACGATGCCCTTGCCTTGCAAACACTTCAGCCCGGCCTCGATCACCTCGAACTTCGAGCTGTCGACCATCACCGGCACACGGGCGATGTCCGGTTCAGCGGCGACCAGATTGAGGAAATCGGTCATCACCTGCTTTGAATCGAGCAGGCCCTCGTCCATGTTGACGTCGATGATCTGGGCGCCGTTGGCCACCTGATCGCGCGCCACGTCGAGCGCGGCGGCGTAATCGCCGGCGGTGATCAGCTTGCGGAACTTCGCCGAGCCGGTGACGTTGGTGCGCTCGCCAACATTCACGAACGGAATGTCGTCGGTGAGGGTGAATGGCTCCAGGCCCGACAGCCGCAGGCGGGGCTCCACTTCGGGCGCGATGCGCGGCGCCTTGCCGGCCACCGCCCTGGCGATGGCGGCGATATGCGCCGGCGTGGTGCCGCAGCAGCCGCCCACCACGTTGACCAGGCCGGAGGCGGCGAATTCGCCCACCAGCGCCGCCATGGCCTCCGGGCTCTCGTCATACAGGCCGAATTCGTTGGGCAGGCCGGCGTTGGGATAGGCGCAGACCAGCGTGTCGGCGACCCGCGACAGCTCCTGGATGTGGGCGCGCATTTCCCGGGCGCCGAGGGCGCAGTTGAGGCCGATGCTGAACGGCCGGGCGTGGCGCAGCGAGTTCCAGAACGCTTCCGGCGTCTGGCCCGACAGGGTGCGGCCGGAAAGGTCGGTGATGGTGCCGGAGATCATCAGCGGCAGGCGCACGCCCTTCTCCGCGAACACCTGCTCCGCCGCCACGACCGCCGCCTTGGCGTTCAGGGTGTCGAAGATGGTCTCGATCAGGATGATGTGCGACCCGCCGTCGACCAGGCCGCGAATCTGCTCTGCGTAAGCATCGCGCACCTGGTCGAAGCTGACGGCGCGGTAGCCCGGATTATTGACGTCCGGCGAGATCGACAGGGTGCGGTTGGTTGGCCCCACCGCGCCGGCGACGAAGCGCGGGCGGCCATCGCGGCGCTCCGCCTCCTGCGCCGCCTCCCGCGCCAGCCGCGCGCCTTCGCGGTTCAGCTCGTAGACAATGGCTTCAAGGCCGTAGTCAGCCTGGGCGATTGACGTGCCGGAGAAGGTGTTGGTCTCGACGATGTCGGCGCCGGCCATGAAATATTCGAGGTGAATCTCGCGGATGGCGTCCGGTTGGGTCAGGATCAGCAGATCGTTGTTGCCGCGCAGGTCGTGGCCATGGTCGCGGAACCGCGCGCCGCGAAAATCCTCCTCCGAGAACTTCCGTCCCTGGATCATCGTGCCCATGGCGCCGTCGAGCACCAGGATGCGCTCGCGGGCGGCGGCGTTCAGGGCGGCGCGCGCGGCGTCGCCGTCGGCCGGGCTGGCGGCGGTGGGGATGATCGGCTGGGTCGTGGTCTGGGTCATGGCTTGATCCGGTTGCGCGAAAAGCGCCGGCTGGGGCTGCGGAGGGAGCCGGCAGACTGCCGGGCTCCGCCGCGCGCCCGTTTTAACATGAATCGTCCCATGCGGCGGCCGCATCAGGACAGGGCTGGCGTCAACCCGCCGGCTGGCTGGAGGCTCCGGCGGCCGGGCGCAGGCCCAGCAGATGGCACACCGCATAGACCAGGTCGGCCCGGTTCATGGTGTAGAAGTGGATGTCCTCCACGCCGCGATCAATCAGCTCCGCCGCCTGCTCGCTCACCACGGCGGAGGCGATCAGCCGCCGGGTTTCCGGGTCATTGTCCAGCCCCTCGAAGCGCTGCGCCAGCCAGCCCGGCACACTGGCGCCGGTGCGGGCGGCGAAGCTGGCCGCCTGGGTGAAATTCTGCACGGGAAGCAGCCCCGGCACGATCGGAATGTCCACGCCGCGCGCCTGCGCCCGGTCGATGAAGCGGAAGTAGACGTCGTTATCGAAAAAGAACTGGGTGATGGCCCGGGTGGCGCCGGCGTCGATCTTGCGTTTCAGCATGTCGATGTCGGCGTCGAGATCGGGGCTTTCCGGGTGCTTTTCCGGGTAAGCGGACACCGACACCTCGAAATCGCCAATGGCGCGAATGCCGGCCACCAGGTCGGCTGATGACTGATAACCCTGTGGGTGGGCGTGGAAGGCGTGGCCGGGGCCCTCGATGGCGTCGCCACGCAACGCCACGATGTGGCGCACGCCAGCGGCGTGGTAACCACGGATCACCTCATCCACCTCATCGCGCGAGGCTGCGACGCAGGTGAGATGCGCGGCGGGCGTCAGCGCCGTTTCATCGACAATGCGCTTCACCGTGGCGTGGGTGCGCTCGCGGGTGGAGCCGCCAGCGCCGTAGGTGACGGAGACGAAATGCGGCCGCATCGGCTCCAGCCGGCGGATGGCGCTCCACAGCTGCTCCTCCATGGCCGGCGTTTTCGGCGGAAAGAACTCGAATGAGGCGCGCGGCGCGCGCAGGTTGTCGCGGCTCGGACGCCCGCCCTGGCGCGCCGCCGCGCGCGTCCCGTCCCGTGTTCCCTGGGCAATCATCATGCAACCCCTGAATTCCGGTCGCCCGGCGACCAGTCTGTAATGACGCGCGGATCGCGGGCCAGCCACAGCACGACCGTCAGGCCGCCCTCCAGACCATCCGCTCCACCGCCAGGCAAACGCACGCCCGGTTGCGGCTCAAGCCCGGCGGCGGTGAACCAGGCCGCCATCTGCGCATCGTCAAACCCCAGGCGCCGGTGCTGGTGCCCGGTGCGGAGAAACTCGTGTTCGTGCGTGGCGAAATCGACCGCCAGCAGTCGCCCGCCCGGCGCCAGCGCCGAGGCGGCCTCGCGCAGGGCGCGGCCGGGATCGTCAAGAAAGTGCAGCACCTGGTGCACCACCACCAGGTCGAAGGCGCCGCGCTCCACGTCGAGGGCGTTGATGTCGCCCTGGCGCAATTCGGCGCGGGTAATGCCCGCCCGCTCCAGATTGGCGCGCGCCACCTGCAACATGGCCGGGCTGGCGTCGACGCCGACAAGGCGCTGCGCCTGCGGCGCCAGCAGCTGCAACATGCGCCCGGTGCCGGCGCCGAGATCAAGCAGGGCGCGCACCGGCGCCGGGCCAACCAGATCGCGGATCGCCTGCTCCACCGCCGCTTCCGGCGCGTGCAGCGAGCGCAGCTGGTCCCACTCCGGCGCGATGCGGGCGAACCAGGCGCTGGCGGCGCGGGCGCGTTCCTCACGCACCTGGGCCAGGCGCTCAAGATCACGGGCCAGCAGCGCGTCGTCCTGCGGCAGGGCGTCAACCAGCGCCCGCAGCGGCGCAGGCAGGCCGCCGCCGCCAGCCAGGCGGAAAAACGCCCAGGCCCCCTCGCGCCGCCGCTCCACCAGGCCAGCCTCGCACAACAGGCGAAGATGGCGGGAAATGCGCGGCTGCGACTGGCCGAGAATGTCGGTGAGGTCGGAAACGCTGAACTCGCCCCGCGCCAGCAGATACAGGATGCGCAGACGCGTTTCTTCCGCCGCCGCCTTCAGCGCGACGAGAATGGCGTCAAAAGAGACGTTGTCAGCGGCGGACACGCGCAACCCCATGGCAGGAAACCGGGGCGCGCGGCGGCGCCCCGGCGCTGAAACCAGCGTTGCGAGATAGATATAAACATATCTTTATATGGTCAAGCGGCGAATGTGTCTGGAAACCGCCGCCGGGCGCCTACCGGGTCGCCGCCGCCGTGCGCGAAATCGGCAGCTTGCTGTTGCGCCGCACGGCGATCAGCAGCACGCCGCCGAGGGCGATGGACGAGCCCAGCACCGTGCCGACCGTCAGCCGGTCGCCCGTCATCGCCATGCCGAGGGCGATTGTGAACAGCGGGCACATCAGGGTGAGCGGGGCGATCAGGCTGGCCTCGTATTTCTTGATGAGGCCGTAATAGGTGGTGTGGGCGCAGACCGAGACGACCAGGGCGGCGAACATCACGGCGAAGAACAGCATCCAGCCGCCATTGATCGCCCGTGGCAGCACCTGCTCCTCCAGCAGCAGCGTGCCGAGCGCCAGCGGCACGGCGCTCACCAGCCCCACCCACGCCTGGAATTGCAACGGCCGCACCTTCGACATCTGCCGCATCATGATGGCGCCGACAGAGGAGCATACGGCCGCCGCCGCCACGAAGGCCAGGCCTGTCGAGGCGCTGACGCCGCGCGGATCCCACATCACCAGCATGGTGCCGGTGAACGCCAGCAAAATGCCCAGCCTGCGCCGCCAGCCGATAACCTCGCCGAGCACGATCACGGACAGGATGGTGGTGATCGGCACGCCAAGCTGGCTGACGATGGCGGTGGCCGACGGCGTCGCTGTCTCCAGGCCGATGAACACCAGCGCGAAGCTGCCCGCCCCCATGCACAGGCCAACCACCATCACCCGCCACAGCGGCTTCGGCGCCGGAAACAGCCATGGCGCGCACACCAGCGCCACCACCGTGAAGCGCGCCGCCGCATAGAACAGCGGCGGCGCGTTCAGCTCCGAGATCACCACCTTGCTGAGCACGGTGCTGAACGCCCACGCCAGACAGATCAGCACGAGAAGGACAAAATCACGGATGTTCATGGAAAGGACCTGGCGGCGATCGCCACATGACAACGACTTCCGCGGACTTCCGCGCGCGCGGCGTCGTCACATCTTGTTGAGAGAAAACGGCAGGCAGGCTCTATCCCCAGCGCCCGAAACCGGCAATGGGCCAATGGATATATCGCATGATTTTGCATGGCTGCGGGCCAATGATATGTGCGCTGCGCATCGCGGCGCGCTTTGGCATGCAGTTTGTACAGACAGGCGCCCAATTGCCGACCCAAATCCGGGTCAGGTTGCGATGATGCGCTTTCCGCTTCTGGCCGGATCGCTTTTTTTCGGGATCGGTCGACGCCCTGGCCCTTGGCCTGGCGCCAACGCCGGAATGACAGGGACCCAGCAATGCATCTGGA
This sequence comes from Camelimonas lactis, assembly GCF_004342915.1. Taxonomy (GTDB): domain Bacteria; phylum Pseudomonadota; class Alphaproteobacteria; order Rhizobiales; family Beijerinckiaceae; genus Camelimonas; species Camelimonas lactis. Next base: position 345,371 of record NZ_SLWL01000001.1, on the reverse strand, counting down.
AACGTCAGACGTCACGGGCGCAAGAGGACTGGCGGCTGCCGTCCCACCGGCGGAAATGCCCGGTGAAGCGCGCCTGCAGGCTGACGCGCCCCCGGCGACCCGGCGGGTTGAAACCATCGACATGTGGCGCGGCCTCGTGCTGGTGGTGATTTTCATCAACCACGTGCCTGGCAATCTGCTCGAACACCTGACCATGAAGAACTTCGGCTTCTCCGATTCCGCCGAAGCCTTCGTCTTCGTGTCGGGGCTTGCAGTCGCCCTCGCCTACTTCCCCAAGCTCAACGCCGGCGACTGGTTTGGCACGGCGCGGCGCTGCGTCAAGCGCGCCGTCAAGCTGTATGGCGTGCACCTGCTGCTCACGCTGGCGGCGCTGGTGATGTTCGGCCAGGCGTTCCTCGCCACCGGCATCACCGAACTGGCCACCAACCACGGCCGCGACATCAGCTTCATGGAGCCGGCGCGGGCGCTGGCCGGGCTGGTGCTGCTCAGCCATCAGATCGGCTATTTCAACATCCTGCCGCTGTACATCCTGCTGATGCTGGTGGCGATTCCACTGCTGATGCTGGCGTGGGTGCGCCCGGCGCTGGCGCTGGCGATTTCGATCGCGATTTACGCCTGGTCGCGCCTGACCGATTTTGGCCTGCCGACCTGGCCGGTCGAGGGGCGCTGGTTTTTCGATCCGCTGGGCTGGCAGTTGCTGTTCACCATTGGCATTGTTTGCGGCGTGGTCTGGCGCGGCCGCAAGCTGCCGTTCTCGCCCACCCTGTTTGGCCTCTCGGTCGCGTGGCTGCTGGCCAGCCTGGTCATCGTCACCAATGGCTTCGGCCAGTTCCCTGGCCTGTATGACGGGGCCCGCGCCTTTGTCGACCTCAGCAAGACCGATCTCGGCCTCGGCCGCATGTTCCACTTCCTGGCGCTGGCCTATGTGCTGTCCCAGATGCGCGTGGGCGAAGCCATCCTGCGCCTGCCTGGCGCCGACAAGCTCACCCTGATGGGGCGTCATGGCCTTGCGGTGTTTGCCGCCGGCTCCCTGGCCAGCGCGCTTGGACAGATTCTGCTTGCAGTCAGCCATGGTTCGCCCATTGTGGGCGTTGTCTATGTCGTTGCGGGCATTGTCGGGCTCGTGGCCTTTGCAAGTTGTCTCGAATGGTTCTCCACCGCACGCTCACAACGGGCCAGCGCCCGTCAGTCCCATGTTCCCGGCCGGGCCAGCCAGCGCAACGGCGCCGGGGTCTGATTCATGTCCTCTTCATCGGTTGCCTGATGGTTCCCGGCGGCCCGCCCCATGCGCGCGCCCGGGATCTGCCGGGCCAGGAGGCGCGCGCTCCCGAAGCGCGGGGCTCCGTGGTGAGCGCCATCGCCTCCGTGACGCCCGCCATGACGCCCCCTGTGATGATGGCTGCGGCGGGCGACGCCCTGATGGCGCCCCCGAAGCCGGCGGCCCTTGCCCCGTCCGCGCCTGGCGGCGACGCCCTCGCCCCGGGCGAGCCGGGGAAGCGGCGCGTCATTGAGCGAAAGATCCCGGAGATGTCCCACGGCGACGCCCCTTCGCGCCCCATGATCCGCCCCCGTCTGAGCGCGCCGGACTGCGTCTCGGCCCGCCCGCTGCTCGCCACTTCCGGCGCGTTGCGCCACACCGGCCAGCGGCTGGCCGAGGGCAAGCCGCTGCGCATTCTCGCCATAGGCTCCTCCACGACGGAAGGCGTCGGCGCCACGGCGCCGGACCGGACCTATCCGGTCCAGCTTGAAAAAGAGATCGAGCGGCTGCTGCCGCACGCCAGGGTGGACCTGCGTGTCTCTGGCGTCGGCGGTGAAACCGCCGTGCAGACCCTGGCGCGGCTGGAGCGGGAGCTGGCGGCGCACAATCCGGACCTGGTGATCTGGCAGGTGGGCACCAACGACGCCCTCTCGGACGTGGGCGAAGAGACGTTCAAAACCCTGCTGGAGAAGGGCATCGCCTCGGTAGACGCCACCCAGGCCGACCTGATTTTGATGAACCAGCAGTTCTTCCCGTCCATCCGCCACAAGGCCCGTTACGAGCGCTTTGTCCGCATGGTCCAGGACGCAGGCCTGAAAAAGCGCGCCTGCGTCTTCAACCGCTATGCCCTGATGCAGCAATGGGGCGAGGATTCCGCCGACACCCTGCGCGCCATGCTGGCGTCGGACGAGTTCCACATGAGCGACCGCGGCTACGCCTGCATGGCCAGGGTGCTGGCCGACGAAATCGTCCGCGCCGCCTGGCAGGACCACGTCGACACCAGCGCCATGTAACGGGCCCGTCGCAGGCTCCCGGCGGTCGGGGCGATCAGTCAGGCCCTGTCAGCCATGGCGCGCCCGGCGCTTTGCCTTCACCTTCGCGCCAAACGGCCTCAGCCCCATGGCGGTGCTCGCGCGCCCCTTCCTGAGCCAGTCCAGGCAACCCATATGCCCGTTGTCGCTTCTGACGGGCGCGACGCCGGCGCGAAGCCTGCGGATCATCACGGCTCATGATGGCGCGCCATGGCCGCCGCAGTGGGCGTCGATCCGCAGGCCATGCGACCTCATTCAGGCTCGCGCACCAGTTCTCCCTGCCCGACGGTGAAGGCCCGCAGGCGCAATTTGCTGCGATGGTCGCCGGCGCCGCTCCGGCCATCCGGCATGTGGCCACGGAAATAGGTTTTCTGCCAGCCGACCCGGACCGCATCCGGGTCCCGCTGCTTCAGCCCATTGTTGAAAGCGTCCCGTTCGGTCGACCAGCGCCGGTAGGCGCTGTTGAGATCGCCATCATCCTGGATCGCCTCGAACGACGGACGCACCGCCTCCAGGGCGCCCCGCGCCACGGGAAAGAAATGGCACACCGGCTCGCCCGCCTCGAAAACCACCGGATGGCCAGGCCGGGTGAACAGCCAGTTCATGGTGAAGGTATAGGGCGCCCAGTCGGCCTCGATCACCCCGGTCAGCGCCGCGATGCCGTCCTTCGGCCGGTTCAGCGGCCCGGTGACGAAGATGTCGTACCCCGGCTCGGTGCGGAACAGCACCGGGATGTGAAACGTCAGCACGCCGCTGCCGAAATGACTGATCGCCATGCGCTCGCCATCGCCATGCACCTGGATGGCGTCCGTTCCGGCGCCGCCATTCCACACGGCGACGAACCGGCGCCGGCACAGCACTTCCCAGCCATGGCAGTTGGCGATGTTGAGCGGCAGGCAGCGATAGGCAAAGCGCTGTGGCGTGGCGTCCATCCACGCCCGCTCCAGCGGCGCCGGCCGGATGCTGACTGTTTGCCCCTCCAGAACATAACCGGTCAACTTCATCCCATCCCCCACGCAATATTCAATCGCGATTCAGATTATCATTACTTAAATATACATGAATTTCCATATTTAATACATAAATATACGGCCGACCCCATCCGGCGCTTCACGCTATGCGCCCGCCTTGATCGTCATCGCCCGCCGGGCCACTCTTCCAGCGCTTCTGCTCCGGCGCGCCATGGCGCGACTGCGGGCGGCGGCTGCGCCTTGCCGAACGGTCGGCCACGCCGACGCCGGCTGGCGCACGGGAAAACAAATCACCAACGCAAACGCATCAGGCGAGGAGCGTCATGTCAGGGAATTCAGCAGGTCCGGTTCGCGTTGCGGTCGCCCAGGCGGCGTCCCTGCCCAACGACACTGTCGGCGCCGCCCGCAAGGCCGCCACATTGATTCGCGAGGCCGCCGGCAAGGAGGTGCGGCTCGTGGTTTTCCCTGAAGCGTTTCTCGGCGGCTACCCCAAGGGCAACACCTTCGGGGCGCCGGTTGGCATGCGCACGCCGGAGGGGCGCGAATCTTACCGCAAATACTATGAGGCGGCGATTGATCTGGACGGCGACGAAGTGGCGATCATCGCCGAGGCGACGGCGGCGACCGGCATGTTCGTGGTCATCGGCTGCATCGAGCGCGATCTGGGCACCCTGTATTGCACGGCGCTGTTTTTCGACGGCGCGCGCGGTCTTATTGGCAAGCATCGCAAGCTGATGCCCACCGCCGCCGAACGATTGATCTGGGGTTTTGGCGACGGCTCGACCATGCCGGTGTTCGAGACGCCCATTGGCCGCGTCGGCGCGGTGATCTGCTGGGAAAACTACATGCCCGCCCTGCGCATGCACATGTACAGCCAGGGCGTCAGCATCTATTGCGCGCCGACGGCGGACGACCGGGAAACCTGGCTGCCCTCCATGCGCCACATCGCCCGTGAGGGCCGCTGTTTCGTCCTTTCGTCCTGCCAGTACATCCGCCGTGACGCCTGGCCCGAGGATTATCCCTGCGCCCTCGGCGACGCGCCCGAAACCGTGCTGCTGCGCGGCGGCAGTTGCATCGTCGATCCGCTTGGCGAGGTGCTGGCCGGCCCGGTTTTCGACAGCGAGACCCTGCTGTACGCCGATATTGACCCGGCCATGATCGCCAGGGGCAAGTATGATTTCGACGCCACCGGCCATTACGCCCGGCCGGATATTTTCCAGCTGATCGTCGATGACCGGCCCAAGCAGGCCGTCTGCCGCCTGTCGCAGCGGGCGGAGGACTGAGGTCACCCCTAGCCGCCCGACGAAAGGTCGGCGGGCCACAGCTGCCCAAAGTCCCAGGAGAAAAATGCCCCCTTTGTTACGGCTGGCGGGGCGCGCATGCCTCAACGTCTTCGCGCCCTGGGCGTAGGGGGCCTCCCCTCTCCGGACTAAATGCCCGCCTCCGTCGCCAGCATGGCGCGGAGGCGGGCAAAAACCTCGGGAGACTGGCGCAATTGCCCGTCGCCGATCCGCGTTGCCGGCGCCAGCAGGCGCAGGCTGTTGCTGACGAACACCGCGTCGGCGCGGCGCAGGTCCTCCAGCGTGAGCGCCTGCGCCGCGGCGGCGAGGCCGGCCTGCGGCGCCAGCCGCAGCAGGGCGGCGCGGGCAAGGCCGGGCAGCGCCCCGGCCTCCACCGGCGGCGTCAGCAGCCGCCTGCCGTCCAGCGCGAAAATATTGCCCACGCCGCAGCAGGCCACGTCGCCGCAGGTATTGAGAAACAGCGGCTCGTCGCAGCCGGCGGCCCGCGCCCGGCCGGTTTCCAGAACATTGTCCAGATAGGCCAGACTCTTGATCCGCGACGTTACCGAGGTTTCGTTGCGGCGCACCGGCGACAGCCACAGGCTCAGCGGCTGGAACGCCGGCAACGTCGCCATCGTCACCCGCGAGGCGATCACGGTCGGCGCGGCAAGAGCCGGCGGCGCGACGCCGCGCGGCCCCGCCCCGCGCGTCACCGTCACCCGGATGGAACCCGCCGCCAGGCCGGCGGCGGCCAACGCCATGGCCTGATCGATGCGCTGCCCCAGCCCGCATTGCGCCACATCCAGCCCGATGGCGTCGCAGGCCGCGCACAGGCGCCGCAAATGCTCCTCGCGCCAGACCGGCGCGCCAGCGATCACCAGCGCGGTGTCGAATACGCCATCGCCAAGCAGCAGGCCCCGGTCGGTCAGGTCGAACCCGGCGCGGGTTCCGTCAACGGGTTCGCCGTTCAGCCAGATCATGGCGCCTCCACGCGGCGGCGATGCGGATGAAATTCGCCAGCAGCGCATGACCATGCGCCGTCAGCACGGATTCGGGATGAAACTGCACGCCGAAGGTTGGATGTCGCAGATGCGACAGGGCCATGATTTCCCCCTGCGGGCTGCGCGCGTCAATGCGCAGGTGCGCGGCCATCTCAGGGCGCGCCTCCACCACCAGCGAATGATAACGCCCCACGGTCAGCGGCGCCGGCAACCCGGCGAAAAGTCCCCCGCCGTCGTGCCGGATGGCGGTCGCCCGCCCGTGCAGCGGCTCATGCGCCGCCGCGACCACGCCGCCAAACGCCGCGCCGATGCACTGGTGGCCGAGGCAGACGCCGAGAAGCGGCGCGCGCCCCGACAGTTCGCGGGCCACCGCCAGCGAAACGCCCGCCTCGTCCGGCGTGCACGGCCCCGGCGACAGGATGATCCCGGTAATGGCCCCGGCCGCGCCCATGGCGGCGATCTCGTCCGTCGTCACCGCGTCGTTTCGCACGATCCGCGTTGACGCGCCCAGTTCCTCGCAATAGCGGGCGATGTTGAACACGAAGGAATCATAATTGTCGATGATCAGGAGCACGGCTCGCCCCCCGCGCGGGCGAAGGCGGAGAACAGCCGCGCCGCCTTGGCCTCCGTCTCATCGTACTCCTGCTGCGGATCGGACAGCAGGGTGATGCCCCCGCCCGCCTGAAACACCGCCTCGCCGCCATGAAACGCCACGGTGCGGATCGCGATGTTCAGGTCCATGCCGCCATCGAAGCCGATGTAGCCGATGGCCCCGCAATACACGCCGCGCGCCGCGCCCTCGATCTGCGTGATGATGTCCATGGCGCGTATCTTGGGGGCGCCGGTGATCGAGCCGCCAGGAAAGGTCGCGCCAATCAGATCAACAGCGTCGTGGCCCGGGGCCAGCCGTCCGCGCACCACCGAAACCAGATGGTGGACATTGGCGTAGCTCTCCAGGGCGCAGAGCGCCGGAACCTGGACGCTGTGCGGCGCGCACACCCGCGAGAGATCGTTGCGCAGCAGGTCAACGATCATCACGTTCTCGGCCCGGTCCTTTTCCGAAGCCAAAAGGGCGCGGGCGGCGGCGGCGTCCGCGGCCGGGTCGCGGCTGCGCCGGGCGGTGCCCTTGATCGGCCGGGCTTCCACCAGGCCGTCGCGCAAGGCCAGAAACCGCTCGGGCGAGCTGGAGGCGATGGCCAGGTCGCCGAAGTCGACGAACGCCGCGAAAGGCGCCGGATTTTCGCGCCGCAGGGCGCGGTAGAAGGCGAAGGCGTCAAACCCTGGCGGTAGGCTGGCGCTGAATCGGCGGGCAATATTGGCCTGGAAAATGTCGCCTGCGCGGATATAGGCCTGGACGCGCCGCACAGCCGCGCTCCACGCGTCGCGGTCGTGGCTGGCGTGAAACGCGGACAGGCGCGGGCCCTGGCGGGCGTCACGCGCCGCGTCAGGAGCGGATTCTGGCGACGCCGCGCCCGTCGCGAGGGCGCGCATGAGCAGGGCGCGCATGTTTTCGCCGCGCTCCCGCGCCCGTCTCAGGCGGGCCGGGCCATCCTCGGGCAAACCGGAGGAATAAATCGTCGCCCGACCTGTCGCGTGGTCCAGCGCCACAACCACATCATAAAAACCCAGCGCCATGTCATCGACGCCGGATGGGAGCGCGGGCGCGGCCAGCCGTTCGAGCGCCCGGCCGAAATCATAGGCGATGTAACCGGCGCAACCGCCCCGGAATGGGGTCGGGTCAGCAGGATCCGGCGGCAGGCGATGCTGGTCAAGCAGCCGGCGCAGCGCCGCAAGCGGCGCATCGGCAGCTGGCGTATCGGCAAGCGGCGCGCCGCTCCAGAACGCCCGGCCCGCCCGCACCCGGAATATCCCGAAGGGCTCCGCCGCCAGAAACGACCAGCGCGCCCGCGCGAATGCCGCCTCCGCACTATCCGGCGTCGACGTGTCCGGCGTTACGGTGTCGAGCAGGACAAGCCCCGTCTCGCCGCGCGCGGCCAGCTGGCCCGCCGCCGCGATCAGATCTGGAACGATGGACCGGTCGGGGTGCAGGTCGCAGCGCCACACGCGTTCATGATCCTGAGCATTATCCCGCGAAGCAATCGCCGCTTTACGCGATGCCATGCGCCAAATCAAATGGCGAAGGAGGCTCCCGCGCTGTCTGGCCCCGCCGCCCGCGCGACGCGGCCCAGTTCGCAGCACCGTGCGCGGCGCCAGGCGCGCCGCAGGTCAAGGCCGGCCCACCGGGCGCCAGGCGCGCGTCACGTCACGCCGCCGCCTTCAGCCGGAACGGTTCAGCCCGGCGCATGGAGCGGCGCGTTCAATGGCTGCGCCGGCGCCACGGGTATGCGCGTTACACGAACAGGGCGATGGTCTGCCGGGCGATCGCCAGCAGTTTGCCGGAGGGCGACCAGATCGCGGTTTCCTGGGTGGAGTAGCCTTCGCCGATATCCTCGGCGAACATGCGCAGCAGCCGCCACTCATGGACGTCCTGATGCGCCTCGGGCGTAAAATCAACCATCCACGTCATGGTGCTGATCGGCCCGAACTCCCTCAGCAGCGCCATCGCCGTGGGCGGCGGCGCGTCGGCCAGCGCCAGCAGGGCCGCGGCGGAGGAGCCAGCGGCCTCATCGCGATGCCGCAGCCAGATCAGATATTCCGGCTCGGCCGAGCCGGACATGGGCATGACGCCGCCAGCGGTGCGAAATTCGAAATGCCGGGCGAACGCCGGCCCCTGACGTCCGCCAAAGAAGTCCGGCGAATCCTCCACCGCGGCGGCGCGGGGGAAAGGCTTGCCGTGGTATTTCAGCCGCGACTCGCGCGCCGCGCCATAGGTCAGCACGGCGCGGGTGGCGACGCCCTGCTCGCTGACCAGATCGACGCCGACGCAGGCCGCGGATTTGCCCCGGCGCAGCAGCGCCGGCCGGACGTTCAGGGCGCCGCTGGCCGGGCCAATGAAACTGAACTGGGCTGAACGCAGCGGCGGCAGCTCCGGATCCATCAACGCCGCGGCCTGGGCGCACAGGGCGGCCGACATGCCGCCATAGGTCGTGCGCCCCTGCAGCCAGTCCTCGCTCACAAAGACCGAGGACCCCTCGCTGGCGGGCGTCATCCCCGCCATCAACGTCGAAAAAGGCGTCATCCCTACAACCTGTCCTGGCGTGTTTTCCCGCGGAGAAGACCGGATCTGGCGGGGAAAAGCATGTGACTTCAAACTGATGGAGCAAGCTCCGGTCCACGTTGAACGGATTTGCTCCAGATATCGCTCCGGCGGCTCGCCCTTCCTGAAAGCGCAACCAGCCAGCGGAGCGGCCGGCGCGGAAGCTAGAGTGCAGATACATGATGCGTCAAGAATGCAGAACACCCGCGTCGCCTGCCCGAGCAGCGGCGAATCCCGGCGCCGGCGGCAAGCCCCTGCCGACCCGCGCCCAATACCCATGCGACAGCCCGCCGCAGGCATTGGCGCATGCGCCGCCGCAATTTGGCGATGGAAAAATGCCGGCGACAAGGATTGCCGACGCCACGCGGCGGTCCTAGGCTGCGTCACAGCAGCGCCCACGACGCGGGCGCGCCGGAGCCGGTTTCGTCACATGTCGGGGGCTCACGTCGCGACATGGGTCTGGAATCGCCTTACTCCAGCCTGGAGCATGATCCTGGCGCGACGCCGGTTCTGGTTTCGCCCATCCCTGCTTCAGGCGCTGCGCCGTGGCGACAGGCTTCACTCCTGCGCCAGTTCAGGACGAGGTGGAGCGGCAGTCTCATGGATTATGTTGCGTTTCTGCTCAAATCGCTTGTGAAAACGGGCTCATTGAAAGTCATTGGCCCCGACGGCGCCCAGACAACCTGGGGCGATGGCCAGGGCAAGCCAGTCGTCATCCGCGTCAGCGAGAAGCTGTCGCGTCCCGGCCTGTTGCTGAACGCCGATCTGCTGATCGGCGAGGCGTTCATGGATGGCGATCTGGAGATCGTCGAGGGCGACGTCTACGATCTGCTCGAACTGGCGGCCAGGAACCTGTGGGCCAGCGGCCGCACGCCGCCAACCGAGCTCCTCAACCAGACCTGGCGCCGGCTGATCCGTCGCGCCCAGCAGTTCAACCCCGTCGGCGCCTCGCGCCGTCAGGTGGCGCACCATTACGACCTCTCCGCCGCCCTGTTCGACAATTTCCTTGATCCGGACCGCCAGTATTCCTGCGCCTACTTCGCCAAACCCGACGACAGCATCGAGCTGGCCCAGGCGCAGAAGAAACGCCACCTCGCCGCCAAGCTGATGCTGGAGCCTGGCCAGAAGGTGCTGGACATTGGCTGCGGCTGGGGCGGCCTCGGGCTCTATCTCGCCCGCGCCGCCGATGTTTCGGTCAGCGGCATCACCCTTTCCGACGAGCAGTTGCTGGTGGCGCGCGAGCGGGCGGCCGGGAGCGGCCTCGCTGACCGCGTCGATTTCCGGCATTGCGATTACCGCAACGAGCGGGGACGCTACGACCGCATCATCTCGGTCGGCATGTTCGAGCACGTGGGCATCAACCACTACGACGCGTTTTTTCGCAAGGTCCGGGACCTGCTCACCGATGACGGCGTCGCCGTGGTGCACGCCATCGGCCGCTCGGACGGCCCGGGCGCCACCAACGCCTGGATCCAGAAGTACATTTTCCCGGGCGGCTACTCACCGGCGCTGTCAGAGGTGCTGCCGGCGCTGGAGCGCGCCGGCCTGATCGCCACGGACATCGAAATCCTGCGCCTGCACTATGCGGAGACGCTGAAGGCGTGGCGCGAACGCTTCAACGCCAACCGCGACGCCATCCGCGCCCTGTACGATGAAAAGTTCTGCCGGATGTGGGAATTCTATCTGGCCGGCTCGGAAGTCACCTTCCGCTACGGCGGCCACATGGTGTTCCAGATCCAGATGGCGAAGAAAGTGGACACGGTTCCCCTGACCCGCGACTACATGTTCGAGGCGGAACAGCGCCTGCCGCTGTTCCCCGAGGGCATCGCCACCCCCCAGCCAGCCCCACTGCCGCCGCGCCCGGCGCCTGCGATCGACGAACCCGTGGCGCCGCAGCCTGCAGGCCTGGCGAGCAACGATGACGCTGCGCCGATACCCCAGACGCATCCGGTGGCAGTTGACGCCGACCCCGCCACAATCCCGCCGGCGGCCAGCGAAGAAGCCGGGCCGGCGACGGCGTCCCGGCCACTGGACCGACCGCGGGAACTGGCGGGGCAGATTTCCGCAGCGGGCGGCTGAGACGCTGGCCGGATGGGCGCCGGGCAGGCGTCAGGCCGCATCCTTCGGGGTACGCGTGCTGCCCCGGCGGGGCGCCCTGCGCCCTTGGCCAGTGCTTGCCGTCACCGTCTCAACGGGCATGGCGGGGCCTGTCCCCGCCAACCACGAACACGGCGCCGGCAGCGACCGGCCTGGAACACATATGGCGAGGCCAGGCACGATCTGGATCGGCATATAACGCATGTTGGCGAATAATCATGCGGCATGAAGCTGTCCGGGCAGCAATGCGGCCCCGCCGGAACGCATCTCGCTGGGAACCCAAACGTATGTCAAACTACTCCGGATCATGCGAATATGTTTCATGGCCGATGCAAAACATAATAATTTCCATGAACACCTGAAAACAATCGCCATCAGCCGTCATTCCGACCCATGGACTTGATGACCGGAGATTTACGCCATATTATTCAGCATGGCGCCGGCCGGATGTTGCTCCGATCTGGTCAAACAGGAGACTGCCAGGAGCGACCTGGTCGAGAAATCTCCGCAGTATCGCGCGCTCCTAAGCGTGTTACGGGCAAAACCCGAAATAACGGAGCCTTGACGCCGCCCAGGCTTGCAGCCGCAGGCTGAGCGGCAGCTTGTCTGGATGACAGATCTGGCGCGATAAGGTGAATACCAAACCTGAAGGGCTGGTTTGGGCGATCGTTGCCCGCTTCATGGCGGTCGCCCTCTTTTTTGATTCCCTTGCTCCGTTATTCCCGCAGATTGCAAAAAGCTATAATATTTCCGACGGAACATTCCAGGCCATGCTGGGGGCAAGCTATGTTGCTTTTGCCTTTTCACAGCTGATCTCTGTTTTTATTATCAACCTTGTTGGTCCCAGCCGCACATCGTCCCTGTCCTGCCTCTATCTTGGCCTGGCCGCCATTTTGCTATGCCTCATACAAAACAGCCATGTTTTTGGGGCCGTCCTTCTCTCAATGTTTGCCATCAACAGCATGGGTTCAAACGCGACCCGCGTGGCGCTGCGGCAAGCAACGTCAGACGCAGCGTACAAAAAGATCTATGCCTGGGCCACTGGCGCAGTTGAAATCAAGCAGATCGCCATGCCGCTCATCGCAGGCGCCCTGAGCGCCGCCTTCGGTTGGCGGGTGGCCATGACAGCGCTTGTCACGCCCGTCGTCGTGGCAGGCGTCTCGATTGAACTGATCGACAGAAGACAGCCAGAAAAGACCGTTCGCGCCAAAACCTGCGTCCCCGACCATTCAGGCTGGAAAACCCTTCTCACCATGCCGGCGTTCGTCAAACCAACGCTGATCGCCGCCGCGTTCCAGATCGCGTTTTCCCCCCTCAGCGCCCGCCTGCCGTTTCTTCTGGCCAATGAGGCGCGCCTGACGCCGACAATGGTCGGCCTTGTATTGTCAGCATCGACCAGCGCCGTCGCTGGCGGCCTGTTTGTCAGCGGCTATCTGGCGCCGCGATGGCCAGGAAAAGCCCTGATGCAAACCGGCGCGATGATCATGATGGCTGGCGCTGTCACGATGCTCTTCGGTCGTATGCTGGGGGTCTGTTGCGCGATTGCCGCCACCATCGTCGTGCAGGCTGCCTTTGGCTTTATCATTCCGCCCTGTTCCGGCGATGCGTTAAGCGCATCGGAACAGCACAGGATAACCGCGTCAGCCATATTCGGCTTCGTTCAGGCGATTGTCGCGGGGCTTTCCATAGCCATCGTCGGGGCGTCCGGACTGGCGAAGACCAGCGCCATCACAATCCTGCCCGCCATGGCTGTCGCAACGATCGTGGCTATCATGGCTGTTATCCGGGACTGATGCGCACAGGCGGCGTCCGCCTGTTCACACGGCGCCGGAACGACATTCCCGTTTCGGCCTGACTGGAATTTCTGGCGGGAGTTTCCGGCAGAAGCGACGCCCGCAAACCCGCGCCATGTCGGGCGCCGGGCGCGTCAGGATCCCCGCCCCCTTCCTGGCGCGCGCCTTACGCCTCAGGCCGCGCCGCCGGCCCTGAAGCAGGCGGAGACGATCTCCTGGGCTTCGGCCTGGATCAGCTTCAGGTGGTCTTCGCCCAGGAAGCTCTCGGCGTAGATCTTGTAGACGTCCTCCGTGCCGGAGGGGCGCGCGGCGAACCAGCCGTTTTCCGTCGTCACCTTGACGCCGCCGATCGCTTCATTGTTGCCGGGCGCGCGTGACAGGCGGGCGGTGATCGGCTCGCCGCCCAACGTATCGCGGGTGATCTGCTCCGGAGTGATCGCCTTCAGCACCGCCTTCTGGGCGGCGTTGGCGGGGGCGTCGATACGGGCGTACACCGGCTCGCCGATCTCGCGGGTCAGGTCACGATACAGCTCGCCCGGGTCCTTGCCGGAGCGCGCCGTCATTTCCGCCGCCAGCAGGCCGGCGATCAGCCCGTCCTTGTCGGTGGCCCAGACGCCGCCGTCGCGGCGCAGGAATGAGGCGCCGGCGCTCTCCTCACCGACGAAGCCGAGCGAGCCGTCGATCAACCCATCGACGAACCATTTGAAGCCCACCGGCGTCTCCACGAGCCGGCGGCCGAGGCGCGCCACGGCGCGGTCGATGGCGCTGCTCGACACCACCGTCTTGCCAACGCCCACATGCGCGCCCCATTGCGGCCGGTTGGCGAACAGGTAAGCGATGGCGACGGTAAGATAATGATTGGGATTGAGCAGGCCAGCCGACGGCGCGACAATGCCGTGACGATCCGCGTCCGTGTCATTGGCGAAGGCGACGTCGAAGCGGTCGCGCAGGTCGATCAGCCGGGCCATGGCCCAGGGGGATGAGCAATCCATCCGCACCTTGCCGTCATGATCGACGGTCATGAAGCGGAAGGTCGGGTCGACCGCGTCGTTGGTCACGGTTCCGTTGAGGCCATAGCGCTCGAAAATCGGCTCCCAATAACGCACGGCGGCCCCGCCCAGCGGATCAACGCCAATGCGCACGCCCGCATTACGCACCGCTTCCAGGTCAATGATGGCGCCAAGGTCGGCCACATAGGGCGTGATGTAGTCATGGCGCCGCACGCAGCCGCTGGCCATGGCGCGGGCGAACGGCATGCGCCGCACATCGGCGAGGCCGCCGCGAATGATGTCGTTGGCGCGGTTCTGGATCAGGTCGGTGATGTCGGCGCCCGCCGGGCCGCCGTGCGGCGGATTGTATTTGAAGCCGCCATCCTCCGGCGGGTTGTGCGAGGGGGTAATGACCACGCCATCGGCGAGGCCCCTGTCGCGCCCCCGGTTCCAGCACAGGATGGCGTGGGAGATGACCGGCGTCGGCGTCCAGGCCAGATCGGCGTCGACGCGCACGTCCACGCCATTGGCCGCGAACACCTCGATGGCGCTGGCGAAGGCTGGCTCCGACAGGGCGTGGGTGTCCTTGCCGATGAACAGCGGCCCATCGACGCCCGCCGCCTTGCGGTGCTCGCAGATGGCCTGGGAAATGGCGAGAATGTGCGCCTCGTTGAAGGCGGCGTCGAACGCCGAGCCGCGATGGCCGGAGGTGCCGAAAGCGACGCGCTGGGCGGGATTGTCCACGTCCGGCTTCAGGACGAAATAGTCGGTGACCAGCCGCGGCGTATTGATCAGCTGCGACGGCTCGACCTGTTTGCCCGCCCGCGGGCTGATGGCGCTCGACATATAAGCTCCCCTTGCCTGAGACCTGGACGTCCGCCCGGAACCTGGACAGACGCAGCCCCATCATATGATCCGGCTCGCGGGGCCTGGAAGCCGCGTTCGCCGCCTTTTCAGAACATGCGGCGCAAGCGGATACACAGGCCGCCATTCATTGCAATCGTCCAAACACGGCGAGGCCGTGGCGGCCGCGCGCCGCTGCGGCGCCCGTCAACAGCTCGCGCGACCACCCGCCACAGCCATGCGCCGTTTTATACGCCTGCGGGCTGTTGAATAACGGGCGTCAGGATGTATGGTAATTTCAGAAATTTCTGAAATCACCGTCTGAACCGTCATGTCCATGAATCTGCCGCCGCTCGTACAATCCTTCGTGCTTCATTTCGGTGAAATGGGCAGCCGCTGGGGCATCAATCGCACGGTCGGCCAGATCTACGCCCTGCTCTACGTCTCGCCCGAGCCGCTGTGCGCGGACGAGATCGTCGCCGCGCTCGGCATTTCCCGCTCCAACGTCTCCATGGGGCTGCGCGAATTGCAGGCATGGAGCCTGGTGCTGCTGAAGCACCTGCCCGGCGACCGGCGCGATTTCTTCACCACGCCGGATGATATCTGGGTCATTCTCCGCACGCTCGCAGAAGAGCGCAAGAAACGGGAAGTCGATCCCACCCTGTCGGTTTTGCGTGAAATTCTCATCGAGCAACCGGCCAGCGACATCGAACGGCACGCCCAGCAACGCATGGCCGAGATGCACAGCATGATTGAGCGGCTAACCAACTGGTACGATGATGTGAAGCAGCTTGACCAGGAAAGGCTTGCATCCTTGTTGACCCTGGGTTCGCGGGTCACCAAACTGCTTGAAACGACAGACCGGATCGTGTCCCTCGGCCGGAAACGGCGTCCAGCCACAAGGGATTGAGACCATGCGAGGCAATCCCTGGCCAGCGGAAGCAGGTGGCGGCGCCCCTCTCCCGGAAACCGGCGAACAGGCGCCGATGCTCCCGCGCGCCGTCGCCGGAAGCTGCGCCAGGCCGCCCGCATCCGGCGGCGCCTCGCCTGCCGCGGCGGCGGTTCGGGCCGCCGTGCCGGCGGGTGACGCAGCGCCCGCGGCGCCCGCCGCCAGGAAACCGCTCATCCCCGCAACCTCGCCCACCCGCAAGACCACACACAAGCCCCCGCCCGCCGGCCAGGGCAAGGTCGCCGCGCGCAACGCCGCCCTCATCCAGGCGGCGGCGGCGCTGATCTGGGCGCCGCAGGCGGCGCTGATCGCCATGGCGATCGGCGGCCTCGCCCATGGCGCGCCGGCCAGCGCCATGCTCGCGCCGGCGGCGGGCGTGCTGGCGCTCGGCCTGTTGCGCGCCGCGCTCGACGCGTTGGGCGTGCGCCGCGCTTTCCAGGGGGCCCGCCCAATCCTCACCGCGCGCCGGCGCGACGCCTGCGCGGCGATGGCGGCGCGTTCGCCGCTCGACATGAACCGGGCCGCCTCCGGCGAAGCCGCCGCCATTATCGGAGAGCAGGCCGAGGCGGTGCAGGCATGGCTCGCCCGTTTCCAGCCGGCGCGCATGAAGGCCAGCATTGTTCCGCTGGTCATCCTCGCCTGTGTTGCGCCCCTGTCCTGGGTCGCGGGCCTGATCCTGCTCATCGCCGCGCCGCTCATTCCGCTGTTCATGGCGCTGATCGGCTGGCGGGCGAAGGCGGCGAGTGAGGCGCAACTGGTGGAAATGGGCGCCATGAACGCCTTTTTGCTCGACCGCCTGCGCGGCCTCGCCACCATCCGCACCCTTGGAGCGGTGGAAACCACCGCCACGCGCCTGCGCGCCAACGCTGAAACCGTGCGTCGCAAAACCATGGCGGTGCTGCGCATCGCCTTCCTGTCCTCGGCGGTGCTGGAGCTGTTCTCCGCGCTCGGCGTGGCGCTGGTCGCCGTGTACATCGGCTTTCACCTGCTCGGCGATCTGCCCTTCGGCGCCTGGGGCGGCAAGCTGACCCTCGCCCAGGGCCTGTTCATCCTGCTGCTGGCGCCGGCGTTCTTCGAGCCGCTGCGCGAGCTTTCCGCCGTCTGGCATGACAAGGCCGCCGGCGAGGCGGCCATGACGGCGCTGGACAGGTTGTCGGCGCCTGGCGAGGGGCCCGCGGCAATCCCCCTGCCCGGCGCTCAGGCGCCGGAACGCCAGGGAGAGGCCGCGACGGATCCCGCCCGGTCCGGGTCGACGCCGCCAGCCTCATCCCTGTCCGTCGCCCCCCCGCCAACAGGTCCCCTGATGGTGACAGCGCATGGGCTGCGTTTCCGCTACCCTGGCGCAGCGACCCCGGCCCTGCCGGATGGCTTCAGCGTCAATATCGCCGCCGGCGAACGCGTGGC
The DNA here is from genome assembly GCF_004342915.1 of Camelimonas lactis. GTDB lineage: Bacteria > Pseudomonadota > Alphaproteobacteria > Rhizobiales > Beijerinckiaceae > Camelimonas > Camelimonas lactis. The sequence continues at coordinate 328,598 of NZ_SLWL01000001.1, read as the reverse complement.
GCTGCTTGGCCCAAGCGGCGGCGGGAAATCCACCCTGCTGGCGCTGCTGGCGGGCCTCGCCGCGCCACAGCACGGCGTCATCACCATTGGCGGGCAGCGGCTCGATGATGCGTCTGCCGCCCGGCTTCGCCAGCGCATGGCCTGGATCGGCCAGCAGCCCCATGTTTTCACCGGCGGGCTGGAAGCCAATGTCAGCCTTGGCCGCGCCGCGCCAAACGTCAGGGCCAGCGCCGGGCGGGCCCTGCGCTGGGCCAATCTCGCCGACGTGGCCGCCAGCCGTGGCGGCGCCATTATCGGCGAGGGCGGCGTTGGCCTTTCCGGCGGTGAGGCGCTGCGCCTCGCCCTCGCCCGCGCCGCTTTCAACCAGGAAGCCGGCCTGGTGCTGGCCGACGAGCCGACGGCGCATCTCGATCGCGCCACCGCCGGGGCTGTCACCGAAAGCCTGCTGGAGCTTGCGAAGGGACGCACGCTGATCGTCGCCACCCATGATCCGGAGCTGGCCCGCCGCATGGACAGGACCATTCATCTGCCGTCACCCACCGCGCTGGAGGAACGGTCATGACCGCGCCCGCGCCGGCCACGCCGCACCGCGCCCCGCCGCGCGATCCTGCCCTGTGGCGCGCCCTTGCGGCGGTGCTGAAACTGTTCTGGACCGGCCAGCGCAACCGCCTGCTGCTCGGCGCGGCGCTGGCCGCCTTCACTGTGCTGGCGGGCATCGCCCTGCTCGGACTTTCCGGCTGGTTCATCACCGCCACCGCCATCGCCGGCGCATCAGCGGCGACGGCCCTTGCCTTCGACGTGTTCGCGCCGTCGGCCGGCATCCGTCTGCTCGCCCTGACCCGCACCGCCTCCCGTTATGGTGAACGCCTCGTCACCCATGACGCCACCTTCGCCGTGCTGGCGGCGCTGCGCGAGCGGGCGTTTCGCGGCTGGGCCCAGCCCGGGGCCGCCCGGCGGTTGCTGCTCCGCCCGGCCCGCCTGCTGTTCCGCCTGACCAGCGACATCGACGCGCTGGACTCGCTCTATTTGCGCATTCTGGTTCCCGCCGCCGCCGCCCTGGGCGCGGCGCTGGCCGCTGGCGTGGCCCTGGGGCTGATCAATGGCTGGTTTGGCCTGCTCGCCGCCTTCTGGTTGCTGCTCGCCGGCCTTGGCGCGCCGGCGCTGGCGGCCCGGCGGGCGCTGGCGCCGTCACGCCGGCGCAGCAGCGGCCTTGAAACCTTGCGGCAACGCATCATTGAGCTCTCGGCTGGCCAGACGGAGCTGGTCATGGCCGGGCGCATGGCCGCCGCGCAGGCGCGCATCGCCGACGCCGACGCGCGGCTCGCCCGCGCGGACGATGCGCTGAACCGCATCGAGGCCGGGGTTACGGCGGCGTTCGGCGTGGCGACCGCGGCGCTGCTCGCGGCCGCGCTTTTGACCGTCGCGGTCCTTGCCGAAAGCGGCGGCGTCGGCGCGCCTGTCGCCGCCATGGCGGTGCTGGTGGCGCTGGCGGCGCTCGAACCCTTCGCCGCCTTGCGGCGCGGCGCCATGGAACTGGGCCGCGCCCTGCTGGCGGTGGGCCGTCTGGCGCCGCGCCTCGCCGACCAGCCCGCGGCGCCGGCGCGACTGCGGCCCGGGGACGGGAAAACCGCCGCGACCTTGCGCGGGGTCTGCGTGCGCCACCCAGGCGCCGCCCGCCACGTGCTGGTCGACATCGACCTGAACGTTGGGGCCGGCGAGCGCGTCGCCGTCATCGGCGCCAGCGGCGCCGGAAAGTCCACCCTGCTGGCGTTGCTGGCGGGCGAACTGGAGGCAACCTCCGGGGAGGTCCGCAACTGCCCCGCCAGCCTGCTGACCCAGCGCACCGAACTGTTCCAGGACACCTGGCGCGGCAACCTGCAACTGGCGGCGCCCGGGGCCGACGACGCCGCGCTGATGGCGGCGCTGGCCGCGGTGAGCCTGGATGACGTCGTCCGGGACCGGGCGGCCGGGGCGTTGAAATCGCCGCTCGACGCCCCGCTGGGCGAGGGCGGGGCCGGCCTTTCGGGCGGTCAGGGCCGGCGGCTGGCCCTCGCCCGCCTGCTGCTCCGCGACGCGCCGCTCTGGCTGCTTGACGAACCAACCGAGGCGCTGGACGCCGCCACCGCCCGCGAGGTGCTGGGGTGCGCGGCGCGCCTGGCCGAAGGGCGCGCCCTGATCATCGCCACCCATCTGCGCCGTGAGGCCGGGCTGGCGGACCGGCTGCTGGTGATGGACCACGGCCGCCTGACGGCGGAAGCCCGACGCGGCGAGCCCGCGTTCGACGTTTTGCTGGCCGGCTTGCGGCCGGACTGAGTTTGACCGGGCCCATGCCCGGAGCGCCAGCAGACGCTGGCCGTGACTGGATTGCCGGAGGCGACGGGCGACCGTCGCCGCGCCGGCGCGGATAACGCCGGGCCTTGAACCCGGCGGGGGCGAACGCCGCGAACGTGACCGCGTTCTGGCGACAGCTTGGGGAACCATGGAGCGATGCTCCGGCTGGAGCCTTGCCGGCGCTGGCGACAACGCCGGTGCAGGGCTCCAGCGGGACATGGAGCGCATTGCTCGCAAGCCGGGTTCGCCCGGTCAGGCGCTGACGTCCGCCCCCGCCATGGGGCGGACCAACCAGGGGGCCGGGACGGATGTCCTGGCGAAACAGATGGAACTGGACATTGTCGCCCTGTCGCGACTGCAGTTCGCGTTAACGGCGCTGTATCATTTTCTGTTCGTGCCGCTGACGCTCGGACTCTCCATCCTCGTCGCCATCATGGAGACGGTCTATGTGATGACTGGCCGCCCGATCTGGCGGCAGATGACCAAATTCTGGGGCGTGCTGTTCGGCATCAACTTCGCCATCGGCGTATCGACCGGCATCGTCATGGAGTTCCAGTTCGGCATGAACTGGAGCTACTACAGCCACTATGTCGGCGACATCTTTGGCGCGCCGCTGGCCATTGAGGGCCTGATGGCCTTCTTTCTGGAAGCGACGTTCGTCGGCCTGTTTTTCTTCGGCTGGGACCGCATGTCCCGCGTTGGCCACCTGATGGTCACCTGGCTGATGGCCCTTGGCACCAATTTCTCGGCCCTGTGGATTCTCATCGCCAATGGCTGGATGCAAAACCCGGTCGGCTCGGTGTTCAATCCCGAAACCATGCGCATGGAAGTCGCCAGCTTCTACGACGTGCTGATGAACCCGGTGGCCCAGGCCAAGTTCGTCCACACGGTCTCGGCCGGCTACGTGTGCGGCGCCATTTTCGTGCTCGGCGTTTCAGCCTGGTACGTGCTCAAGGGCCGTCATCTGGAGCTGGCGAAGCGCTCGATGACCGTGGCGGCCTCCTTTGGCCTTGCCGCCTCGCTCTCGGTCGTGGTGCTTGGCGACGAAAGCGGCTACCTCACCAGCGAGCACCAGAAGATGAAGATGGCCGCGATTGAGGCCATGTGGGAGACCGAGCCGCCGCCAGCCTCATTCACCATCATCGGCTTCCCCGACCAGGCGGCGCGCGAAACTCACTACGCCGTCCACATCCCGTGGGTGATGGGCCTGATCGGCACCCGTTCGCTCGATACCCCGATCATGGGCATCAACGAACTGACGCAACGCGCCGAAGGCTTCATCAGGAATGGCGTCGTCGCCTATGACGCCCTGCAGAAGATCCGCGCCCTGCCGCGTGGCTCCGCCATCCCCGCCGATCTGCGCAAGACCTTCGAGGACAACGGCAAGGATCTTGGCTACGCCCTGCTGCTGAAGCGCTACGTGGACGACCCGCGCCAGGCGACGCCGGAGCAGATCCTCAAGGCCGCCAATGACACGGTGCCCATGGTGGCGCCGGTCTTCTGGCTGTTCCGCATCATGGTCGCCTGCGGCCTGGTCTTCATCCCGCTCACCGCCGTGTTCTTCGTGCAGTCGGCCCGGCGGCGTCTGGAAGGCCCGCGCTGGCTGCTGTGGCTGGCGGTGCTGGCCATTCCGTTGCCCTGGATCGCGATTGAAGCGGGCTGGATGGTCGCGGAGCTGGGGCGCCAGCCGTGGGTCATCGAAGGCGTGCTGCCGACGGCGCTCGGGGTGTCGAGCCTTGGCGCGCGCACCGTGCTGATGACCATCATCGGCTTCACGGCGCTTTATCTGGTCCTCATCGTCATCGAGATGAAGCTGATGCTGCGCGCCATCCGCAAGGGCCCCGAGCCGGATGATGACCCGGAAGTCGCCCTCGTCCCCGCCGCCCTCGCGCCCGCGGAGTAAGCCATGATCCTTCACGAACTGATCTCTTATGAACACCTGCGCCTGATCTGGTGGGTGCTGCTCGGCGTGTTGCTGATCGGCTTCGCCATGACGGACGGGTTTGATCTTGGCATCGGCGCGCTGCTGCCTTTCGTGGCGCGCACCGACGTGGAGCGGCGCGTCGCCATCAATTCCATCGGGCCCGTGTGGGAAGGCAACCAGGTCTGGCTGATCCTCGGCGGCGGCGCGATTTTCGCCGCCTGGCCCCAGCTCTACGCCGTGTCGTTCTCAGGGTTCTATCTGGCGATGTTCGCCATATTGATGGCGCTGATCCTGCGGCCGGTGGGCTTCAAGTACCGCTCCAAGATTGACAGCCCGCGCTGGCGCAATGGCTGGGACTGGGCGCTGTTCATCGGCGGCTTCGTGCCGGCGCTGATCTTCGGCGTCGCCGTCGGCAATGTGTTGCAGGGCGTGCCCTTCCGGCTCGACGACACCATGCGCATCTTCTACGACGGAACCTTCTTCGGCCTGCTCAATCCCTTCGCCCTGCTCTGCGGCGTGCTGTCGGTCTGCATGCTGCTGACCCATGGCGCGGCCTGGCTCGAGGTGAAAACCGAAGGCGCGGTGAGCGATCGGGCGAGGAGCATCGGCTCGGTCACCGCGCTGCTCACGCTCGCGCTGTTCGTGCTGGCCGGCGTATGGCTCTATTACGGGATCGACGGCTATCACATCACCAGCGAGATCGTGCGCGGCGGTCCCTCCAACCCGCACGCCAAGACGGTGGCGCTGGCGCCGATGGCCTGGTTCGCCAACTATCAGGCGGCGCCCTGGACGCTGATCGCGCCAGTGCTCGGCGTTGCCGGCGCGCTGGCGACCTTCATCGCCTTGCGGGCCCGGGGCGAAGTCTCCGCCCTGTTGTGCAGCAACATCGCCATCTTCGGCGTCATCGCCACGGTCGGCGTCGCGATGTTCCCGTTCATCCTGCCGTCCTCGGCCGATCCGAACGTGTCGCTGACCGTGTGGGACGCCTCGTCGAGCCACCTCACCCTGTTCATCATGCTGGTGGCGACAGCGGTGTTCCTGCCGATCATCCTGCTCTACACCGCGTTCGTTTACCGGGTGCTGTGGGGCAAGGTCGACGCCAAAGCCATCGAATCGGGCGACAGTCACGCATACTGAGAAAGGGAGGACGATCGCATGTGGTACTTTTCGTGGATGCTTGGCCTTCCGCTCGCGGCGGCTTTCGCCGTGCTGAACGCCATGTGGTACGAGCTGATGGACGATCAGGCGAAGCAAAAGGCCGCCGCCCGCAGCCAGGCCGGCGCGGACCCCGCCTGACAGCCTGACGGGACGAACCAGCCGCGCCAATCGCGCGGCCACACCGCCTCACGTGGGCCAGGCCCACGCCTCCAGCATCTGGTGGTTCCTGGCGCCATGCGCCAGACAAACAGGAAGGGCGGCCCGCCGGCCGCCCTTTTCATTATCGCCGCCAGAAACCCGGCGGTTGGCCGCGCCGCCGGTCATCGCGGCGATGGAACAGACCCTGACATGAAAAAGCCCCGCTCCCATCCGGGGCGGGGCCTTCAAATCCGGCCGCCCCGGGCGGGCGGCGGGAGGCGCTTACCAGCAGCCCCAGGCGTTGCAGCGGCGGTAGCCGTAGTAGCCGTAGCGCGGACCGCTGTTGGCGCCGAGAATGGCGCCGCCCACCACGCCGGCGGCGGCGCCGACGGCGACGGCCGTGGCGGCCTGGTCGGACTGGCGACGGCTCTGGTCAAAGGCGGCGGCGACGCAGCGGTCGTAGGTGGCCGTGCCAGGACGCAGACCGGTCTGGCGGCAGGTCATCTCGGCGGTCACCGCCGATTCCTGGGCGCTCTGACAACCGGCGAGCATCGCGGCGACGCCAACGGCCGCGGCGGCGAGAGACCAACGAAATGACGACATGCGCTTCCCCGTTAAAAACATAACCGATACCTTCGCAAACGATATCCCGACGCGCTTGTCAATACAGGCTTGCTTTACTTTATATGAAGTACAGCCACGTCCAAGCCTTGCTTACGCCCGCTAACGGAATGATCCAACAGTTAAAGCAAAATCTTTTATGGAAACGTGTAAATATTTTTTTGAAATACGCAAACATGGCGAAATATAATCTCAATTTTCATGATTCAGCTGCATTGTCGCCATATATGCTCCACGCCCCCTCACATGAGAATCGGGGGTCGCCGACCCTGACGACGCTCCTTCCAGGCCGGCTTCCGCTCCCCCCGGCGCCGATTTACTTTTCATCAACCATTGACGCCACGCGCCGGCTGCCCGCCCCGGCCGCCGGGGCGTCCGCGCATGATCCCGCCCGCCATTGCTGCGGAGCCACACTCTTTGAATGACATTTTCGTGATCGTCCTTGCGCCTGCCGCGCCGGCTAGCGGTGGAGCGACAAATTGCCCGACTTAATTGTAGGACAATCGTGCGCTACAAAACCCCGCAAACAGGAGGAGAGCACCGTGGCCGTGACCGAAACCCAGCTCGCTGAACTTCAGGCCCGCCTGAAGGACTTCATGGCGAAACACATTTATCCCAACGAACAGCGCTACTACACGGAAGGCGAGAAGCTTGGCCCGTGGCGGGTGATCCCGGTCGTGGAGGAGCTGAAGAAGATCGCGAAGGCGGAAGGGTTGTGGAACCTGTTCCTGCCCGACGATCCGCGCGGCGCCGGCCTCAACAACCAGCAGTACGCCACCTTGTGCGAGATCATGGGCCGCTCGGTGATGGCTCCCGAGGTGTTCAACTGCGCCGCCCCGGACACCGGCAACATGGAAGTGCTGGTTCGTTATGGCACGCCGGAGCAGCAGAAGCAGTGGCTGGAGCCGTTGCTGGCGGGCGAGATCCGCTCCGCCTTCTGCATGACCGAAGCCGACGTCGCCTCCTCCGACGCCACCAACGTGCAGCTCGAAATCCGCCGCGACGGCGATGAATACGTGCTGAACGGCCGCAAGTGGTACACCACCGGCGGCACCGACCCGCGCTGCAAGATCCTCATCGTCATGGGGCGCAGCAACTTCGAGCCAGGCGCCAGCCCGCACGCGATCCAGTCACAGATCCTCGTGCCGAAGAACACCCCCGGCGTGAAGGTCATCCGTCCGCTGCCGGTGTTTGGCTTCTATGGCGTGCCCGACCGCGCCTCCGAGGTGTGGTTCGACAATGTCCGCGTGCCGGTTTCGAACATGCTGCTTGGCGAGGGCCGCGGCTTCGAGATCGCCCAGGGACGCCTTGGCCCGGGCCGCATTCACCACTGCATGCGCCTGATCGGCATGAGCGAGCGCATCCTGGAGCGCATGTGCCGGCGCGCCGACGCCCGCGTCGCCTTCGGCAAGCCGGTTTCCGAGCAGACCGTCACCCTGGAGCGCATCGCCGAGGCGCGCATCATGATCGAGCAGTGCCGCCTGCTCACCATGAAGGCCGCGTACATGATGGACACGGTCGGCAACAAGGAAGCCAAGCAGGAAATCGCCATGATCAAGGTGGCGGCTCCGAACATGGCCTGCAAGATCGTCGACTGGGCCATCCAGGTGTTTGGCGGCGGCGGCACCAACAACGACCACTTCCTCACCGTCTGCTACTCGCTGGCCCGCGCCCTGCGCCTGGCCGACGGCCCGGATGAGGTGCATCGCAACCAGATCGCCCGCCTGGAGCTGAAGCGCCACCGCAACACCGACCCGGACTTCACCGGCGGTCGCGGCCTTGGCTTCACCCGCCAGGAGGCCCAGGAGTTCGCTGACGCCGGCCTGTGGCCGCGCCCGGCCGACTGGACCGAGTAAACCGCGACAGCGCCCGGCGCCGTGTGCGCCGGGCGGCCGGTCAGGGCGCCGCGCCCGATAGTCCGGCGGGGGCGCAGCCCGCCGGCTTGAGAACGCGCCGTGTCGACGCCGGCGCCCGCGCCAGCAGGCGCGCCGGACGGATGGGACGGGCGACGAGGGCGCCGCCGCAATTGGGGCAGAAGCCGCCCAGCGTCTGCTCCGCGCAACTGGCGCAAAACGTGCATTCGAACGAACAAATGCGCGCATCGGGGCTGGACGGCGGCAGGTCGCGGTCGCAGCATTCGCAATTGGGGCGCAGCTCCAGCATCGGGCTCCTCCATCAGCACGCTGATATCCTACATGGCAAACCCACCGTCACCTATCGCCGCGCCTGCCGCCGCCAGTTCCCGTGACAGCCTGTTCAGCGCCATCGTGCGCGGCCTCTATGAAGGCCGCTACGCGCCGGGGCAGCGGCTGGTGGAGGCTGACCTGACGGCGGAATATGGCGTCAGTCGCGGCCCTGTGCGCGAAACCCTCAGCCGCCTCGCCGCCGAGGGCATCGTCACCCTGTCGCCGGGACGCGGCGCCGCCATCCGCAAGCTGGGGTGGCGGGAGGCCATTGACCTGCTGGAATTGCTGGAGGCGCTGGTCGGCCTCGCCGCAGCAGCAGCCGCGCGCCGCGCCGCCAGCGACGCCGCCGGCGCCGCGCGTCTGGAGGCGGCGGCGAAGCAGCTCGCCGCCTTCGACCACGCCGCGCTCACGCCGGATTACGCCCTGGCGCGCGACCGTTTCTATGGCGCGCTGGTTGATCTTGCCGGCAACGCCGAACTGGCCCGGGTCATGCCGCGCGTGCAGTCGCACCTGCTGCGCATCCAGTTCCGCGTCCAGGTGGCGCGTTACGATGAACTGCGGCACCAGGATTACGCCGTGATCGCCCGCGCCGTTCTCGCCGGCGACGAACACAAGGCCCGCGCTGTCACCCAGCAGCACTTCCGCCGCATGATCGACGTGATGCACGAGAGCCGGCCTGAAGCCTGACCCCCGGTCTGCTCAGGCCTTCAGGCGGTAGCCGGTGCGGAACATCCAGCCGATGATCGCCAGACAGGCGACCATGAAGCCGAGCGTCATGGCGAGGCTGACGACGATATTGACGTCCGAGGTTCCAAAGAAACTCCAGCGGAAGCCGCTGATCAGATAGACCACCGGATTGAACAGCGACACCGAGCGCCAGAATGGCGGCAGCATGTCGATGGAATAGAAACTGCCGCCAAGGAACGCCAGCGGCGTCACCACCAGCATCGGCATCAGTTGCAGCTTCTCGAAATTGTCGGCCCAGATGCCGATGGCGAAGCCGAACAGGCTGAAGGTGACGGCGGTAAGCACAAGGAAACCCAGCATCCAGAACGGGTGCTGCACGCTCAGCGGCGTGAACAGCGCGGCCGTGGCCAGGATGATCAGGCCGAGCATCACCGATTTTGTCGCCGCCGCGCCCACATAGGCGGTGACGATCTCCACCACCGAAATCGGGGCCGAGAGCTGCTCATAGAAGGTGCCGACGAAGCGCGGAAAATAGATGCCGAACGAGGCGTTGGAGATGCTCTGGGTCAGCAGCGACATCATCATCAGGCCCGGCACGATGAAGGCGCCATACGGCACGCCGCCCACCGCGCCCATGTGGCCGCCGATGGCGGCGCCGAACACCACGAAATACAGCGCGGTGGAAATCACCGGCGCCACCACGCTTTGCAGGATGGTGCGGCGCGTCCGGTCCATTTCATAGCGATAGATCGCCGCGATTGCGCGCAGGTTCATTGGGCGCCCTTCACCAGGTCGACAAAAATATCCTCAAGGGAACTGCGCCGCGTGTCGATGTCGGCCACGGTCAGCCCCTCGGCGGCGATATCGGCCAGCAGGCCGGGCATGCCGGCCCGCACCCGCGCCGGCTCATAGATCCAGGTGAGCGCCCGGCCATCGTCGCCCAGCCGCACGCCGCGCTCCGCCAGCCGCGCCGGCAGCGCCCCCAGCTGCGAGGCCAGGGTAACGGTCACCTGCTTGCGCCCGAGGTTGCGCATCAGGGCGTCCTTTTCCTCCACCAGCATCAGCCGGCCGCGATTGATGACGCCGATGCGGTCGGCCATCTCTTCCGCTTCCTCGATGTAATGGGTGGTGAGAATGATGGTGACGCCGGCGTCCTTCAGCCGTCGCACCAGCCGCCACATGTCGCGGCGCAGGTCAACGTCGACGCCGGCGGTCGGCTCGTCAAGGAACAGGATGCGCGGCTCGTGCGACAGCGCCTTGGCGATCATCACGCGCCGCTTCATGCCGCCGCTCAGCGTCAGGATCCTGTTGTCCTTCTTGTCCCACAGGGACAGGTCGCGCAGGATTTTTTCGATCAACGCCGGATTGGGCGGCTTGCCGAACAGGCCCCGGCTGAAGCTGACCGTGGCCCACACGGTCTCGAACGACTCGGTGGCCAGTTCCTGCGGCACCAGGCCGATCTGCGCGCGCGCCTTGCGGAACCCGGTGATGCTGTCATGACCGTCGACGCTCACCCGCCCGGTGGAGGCGTTGACCAGCCCGCAGATGATCGAGATCAGCGTCGTCTTGCCGGCGCCGTTGGGCCCGAGCAGGGCGAAGATCTCGCCCCGCGCGATATCGAGATTGAGCGGATGCAGGGCGGTGAACCCGCCGTCATAGGTCTTCGAAAGATCGGAAATGGACAGAATCGTCGACATGGCCGCCTGTATACGCCGCCCGCCGATCTGTGACAGGAAATATTTTGCACGCCTGCCATGCCAGGAGCCCGCCCGCCCCCCCAATTGTCATGGCCAGGGCAGACCCGCCGATGACGTGCAAGAGGCAAGGCGGCGAACATCACGCCTCCGGGCGCTTCAGCGGGCGCAGCGCGGCGGTGGAGCTGGCGCGGGCGATCAGTTCGCCCTCCATGTCACGCAATTCACCTTCCAGAAAGGCGATCGACCTGCCCCAGCGGGTGATCCAGCCGGTGGAGCGGTATTTGCCGGGATGGGCGGCGAGCAGGAAGCTCACCTTGATCTCCAGGCTGGGCACCATGACGGTGAAGCGGGATTTGGCGATGCAGGCGTGCGCCATGGCGGCGTCGATCCAGCCGGTGACAATGCCGCCCTGAACAATGCCGCCGCGCGGGTGGCCAACCACCGAATGGCAATGATCCTGGGTAGCGGTCCAGGCCATGGTGGTTGTTTCAGTTTCCACGTTGTAACCGGCGATGCCGCCGCCAAGGGTGCGCAGGCACGGATTCACGTTCTTGCGAAATGTCTGGAGAATTTCCTGCTCGGTCACGGGCGTTTCCTTGTCTGCTGTTTCCTTCCCCATGCCCCGCAGCTCCCGCGCGGTCAATGCCCGGTACTTTCCCGCCAGCCGCCATGCCCGGCTGCCCGCCTTGAGCGCTTGACCGGGCCCGCGCGCCGCGCGTATGAATTTACATATATTTTCATAATATTATTCATGAATTGTCTGTGACAATTATTATATATGAGGCGCAAGATGCCATATATTGTCGCGATTATTGCGGGCTTATCCGGATTTTTGTTTGGATATGACGAAGGCGTTATTGCCGGCGCCCTCAGCAGCCTGCGCCAGGCGTTCACGTTCTCCCCGTGGCTGGAGGGCTGCATGACCGCGGCCGTGCCATTTGGCGCCCTGTTCGGCTCGCTGGCCGGCGGGTGGCTCGCCGACCGCTGCGGGCGACGCGGCGCGCTGATCCTTGCGGGAACCCTGTTTTCCATCGGCGCGGTGGTGTCATCGCTGGCCTGGGACGCCGCCTCGCTCACGGCCGCGCGCCTGGCCATTGGCCTCGCCATCGGTCTGGCGGCGGTGGCCGCGCCGCTCTACATTTCGGAGAATGCGCCAGCCCGCCATCGCGGCATGCTGGTGTCGTTCTACCAACTGGCGATCACCCTCGGCATCCTTGGGGCCTACATCGCCGGCTATGGGTTTGAGGGCAGCTGGCGCACCATGTTCGCCATCGGCATGGTTCCCGGCGTCATTCTCGCCATCGCCATGGCGACCATGCACGACACGCCCCGCTGGCTGATGCTGCGTGGACGCGAGACGGAGGCCCATGGCGCCCTGATCCGCAACGGCCTTGGCGCCCAGGCGGAGGCGGAGCTGGAGGGTATCCGGCGCTCGATCGCCGCGACGCCCGCAACCGTCCGCTGGTCGGCGCTGTTTTCCCGGCGCGTCCTGCCCGCCACCACCGTCGCTGTCGGCCTGTTCATCCTGCAGCAGCTGAGCGGCATCAACGCGGTGATTTATTATGCGCCCCTGGTGTTCCACGAGGCCGGTTTCGGCAGTCACGGCGCCCAGCTGCTGGCCACCATCGGCATTGGCGTGGTCAATGTGGCGATGACGCTTGTCTCCATGGCCCTGATCGACCGGATCGGCCGGCGGCGCATGCTCTACATCGGCTTTGCCGGCGCCGCCCTCAGCCTCGCCGTGATCGCCGGCGCCGCGGCAAGCAACCTCCCGTGGCTCAACGCCGTGGCCTTCGCCAGCCTGCTGGCCTATATCGCCGCCTTCGCCATCTCCATCGGCCCGCTGCCGTGGCTGATGATGTCGGAAATTTTCCCGATTGACGTGCGCCCGCTCGGCATGGGGCTGGCCTCCATCGCCAACTGGGCGTTCAACGCGCTGGTGGTGTTCGCTTTTCCGGCCCTGCTCGGCATGGTGGGCCTGACTGGCGTGTTCGCCGGTTTCGCCATCGCCTGCCTTGTCGGCGTGATCTTCACCTGGGCCCTGGTGCCGGAAACCACCGGCGCATCCCTGGAGGATATCGAGGCGCGTCTGTCATCGGGGGAGCGCCTTCGCGACATGACGCGGGTTGCCTGACGCCCGACCCCAGACGGCGCGGCGCGTTTTCCGGAAGGAAGGCGCCGCGCCCTGGCAAACAGCGGCGCCCTGCCCTAGCCGCTGCCCACCATGCTGGCGGCCACATTCACCCCGAGCGCCAGCACGGCGGTGTTGAAGAAGAACGCCAGCACCGAATGCCCGGTGACCAGCCGCCGCATCCGCCGCCCGGCCACGCAGATGTCGGACGTCTGGCATGCAACGCCGATCGTCAGGGCGAAATAGGCGAAGTCGAAATAGTCCGGCTCCTTCTCGTGATCGGGAAACAGCAGCCCGCCGCCCGTTTCATACCAGGCGTGGGCGTAATGCAGCGTGAACGCCACGTGCATGAACATCCAGGCGCTGAAAATGGTCAGGACGCCGAGGCCGATATGCCAGGAGCGGACGCCGGCCGGCAACCGGGGCGCGGCGCCAAGCACCGAAGCGATGGCCACCAGGCAGGCGCTCGCGGCGATGCACGAAACCAGCAGGATAATGGCCGCGCCCTCGTCCTGCTCGGCCGCGCGCCGGCGCATGCGGGCTGCGTCGGAGCGCAGCATCACCGCCGCCGTCAGCAGCAGCCAGAGCACCGCGCCGATGTTCCAGGCCACCAGCAGCCGCGCCGGGCCGGACAGGGGTTCGCCCCAGGGCAGCCAGCCGGTCGCCAGCCACGTGGCGGCCATCACCAGGAACGCCGCGAACGTGCGCGCCCGCCCCCGGATGATGCGGATCACGCGCCGCGCCAGACCATGTTGATGCCGATGGCCGCCGTCCGTCATGGGTTGCTCCGCTCATACCAGGGCGCGAAGGCGCGCTGCCCCACGTGGCGCGTGGAGGGCCCAGACATCGCCCGGGGCAAGCCAGCGCGCTTTGGCCATCGCGCTTTGGCCGCCATGTCCTGACCAGCGCGCTTTGGCCTCAGGCCCGCCGCGCAATGATAAACCGGCGCGGAAACGGCAACAGCGTGGTTCCGTCGCGCTGGGGCGGATACGCCTCGCTCACCGCCTGGGTGTAAGTATCCAGGAACCAGGCGCGCTCGTCCGCGTCCAGCGGCTCAAGGAACGGGCGCAGTCCCGTGCCCATCACCCATTGCGTGATGCTGGCCGGGCTGGCCATGCGATGATGGTAGGTGACGCCCCAGATATCGAGATCACTGCACAGGCCGCTGAGCGCGTCGTAACAGACGCCCACCGGCTCCAGCGGCCGGCGCAGAATGATCGCCCCGGCGAGCTTGCTCGCGAACGGCGCCTCCTGGGCGATTTCACGCATCAGCCGGTGCGAGGGCTGCTCCAGATTGTCGGGCATCTGCACCGCCAGCACCGCGCCGCTGGAAAGGGCGGCGAGAATCCGCGCCATGGCGGCCAGATGCCCCGGCACCCACTGGAACACGGCGTTGGCGAACAGCAGGTCGGCGTCCTGCGGCGGCGTCCAGGAGGCGAGATCAGCCCCGGCGAAGTTGACCTGCGGCAGGCGCCGGCGCGCCTCCTCCAGCATGTCGGGCGAGGAATCCAGCCCTTCCAGCCGCGCTTCCGGGAAGCGGTCGGCCAGCAATTCTGTGGAATTTCCCGGCCCGCAACCGAGGTCGAAGACACGCGCCGGCGCCGCGTCCCCGCCCGGACCGTAGCCGTGCCCGGGAACCCGCGCCAGCAGGTCGCGCGCCGCCCGGGTGCGCTCGTCCTCGAACTTCAGATATTGCGCGGGGTTCCATGCGGTCACGGCGTCGCTCCCTGTTTTGCGGCGGCGGAAATGGCCTTCAGCGTCTCCGGCGTCGGCCAGCAGTCCGTGCGCAGGCCGCTGGCCTTCTGGAAGGCGCCGACGGCAAGGCGGGTCTTCATGCCGGCGAAGCCGTCAATCTTCTCACGATACAGGCCAAGGCGGGTCAGGTCGCGCTGCATGGCGGCCAGTTGCCCGGCGGAGGGCTGCGCAACCTTGCCCCAGGGCGTGGCGAACGGCCCGCCGCCAGCGATGCGGTCAGCCAGATGGCCCACATACAACACGTAAAGATCAGAAAAATTGTATGCCTTGAGCACGAAATAATTCGCCCCAACCAGAAAACCGGGCCCATGCACGCCAGCTGGCAGCAGCAGCGCCAGTTGCGCCCCACGCCCCGGCGCCGGGCCGTTCTCCGGCCGGTAGCCAGCGGCGGACCATTGCGTCCACGGGCGCGGCGCATCCGGATCGGCCATGGTGCAGTCGGCCCGCGCCGGCGGCGCCACCTCGTAAGCCCAGCGTTCTCCAGGCCGCCAGCCCTCGCCGCGCAGATGGTTGGCGATGGAAGCCAGGGCGTCGGGAACCGAGGTCCAGATATCGGCCCGGCCGTTACCATCCAGATCGACGCCATAGCGGTAATATTGCGACGGCAACATCTGGGTCAGCCCCATGGCCCCGGCCCATGAGCTTTTCATCGCCGGGCGACTGACCACGCCGTCATCCAGCATCTTCAGCGCATACAGGAATTCCTGGGCGAACGTTTCGCGCCGGCGACCCGTCCAGGCCTGGGTCGCGAGGGTGCGCAGCCCGTCGTATTTTCCGGTGTTGGCGCCATAGCCGGTTTCGCGGCCGAAAATGGCCAGCGCCACCTCGCCCGGCACGCCGAAACGCTGTTCAATAGCTGCGAGTTGCGGCCGGTAACGCGCCGCCAGGCTCGCGCCTTTCGCCGCCGTCGCCGCCATGGCCCGGTCCGAAAGATACTGCGCCGGCGTGGCGCTGAACTCGCGCTGGCCCGCGTGCGAGGGCTTGCGGGGACCCCGATCGAGATTGGGCAGGGACAGGTCCGGCGTCAGCCCCGCGATCTCCCGCTCCCAGGTCGCCGCCGAAACGCCGAGCGCCAGCGCCTTTGGCCGCATGGCGACGAGAAAGCTGGCAAAATCGCCGCCAGCGTCCCCGCCCGCGGCCCTGGCCCGGGTTTCCCCGACGAGCGCCGCCGCCAGCAGCATGGCCACCCCTGCCCCACGCCTCCACCCCGCGCCGCGCGCCATCATTCACCCTTTCCGTAAAACCCTGTCCGCCAGCGCTGCACTGGGCGCCAGGGAGTGACTATATTACCGGTGACGGCATATGATCGCGGACAGATGAAGCATTTCTTTTCAACAGAATGGCGACTGGCGCCCTGTTTGGGAATTCGGCGACGGGAGGCCGGGGGATATGTGCGTCCCGCCGGGCGGCAGACGCCGCCAGCGCCTGTTGGCGCTGGCGGGATTGCCGACGCCGCGCGAGGGGGAAACCCCCGCCGGGCCGGCGTATCCGGCATTTCCAGACAGGCGCTGGCCGGCCTTGCGGGGCTCTTCGCGGTGAGCGGAGCCGGCGCACTTTGGACTGGCCCGGCCGCCGCCGGACCGGTTGAGGACGCGCTCGCCTATTGCCGCTCCGTCGGCGACAACAACATGATCAACGCCGTTCCGCCAGACATGCTGGAGCAGACGGCGAAGAAGCTCGGGGTGACGTTGCCCGCGAACGAGCCGGCGCGCGCGGTCTGGCGCTGCATGGACGGCGCCGTCATGGTGTGCATTGCGGGCGGCAGGCGTTTTTGCGGCCGCGCCGACACCCAGGTGGTGCCCTCGCCTGAAGCCCGCAAATACTGCCATGACAACCCCAGCGCCGTGGAGGTGCCCAGCTGGGCCACCGGCCGGGACACCATTTTCGCCTGGCGTTGCGAAGGCCCGGAGCCGATCGTTTCAGGCGCCGTGCGCTCCGTCGACAAACGTGGCTTTGTCAAGGAATACTGGCAGGCCTACAAACCAGACGCACAATGATTGTTTATAGCAAGTTTTATAAAGCATAATTTTCTGGATTCAGCGGCAGATTCTGTCGTAATCTTTTCATCTACATACGCTTGATCGCGCGCACGCCCTGCGCGCGGGCGCCTGCGCCGCCAGGGCGGGCGCGTCAGCCCCCGTGTTCCGCTCAGGGCGCGTCCCGCCCGGCAGGCCAGTTCCGGCCCCGGGACAGGCAGCGCGCTGGCCACGGTGCGCCCCTGCGCGGGAAACAGCGGATGGCGGCGGCGCGCCTCGCGCGGCGCGCGTGCGCCTGGAGCCAACAATACCGCCATGCCCTTGATGCCGCCGCCCTGGCGGACGTCCCATGAAAGGTTGGACCAATGAACCTGCGCCTTCCGGAGACCATATACCTCAAGGCGACCACATGCCTTCCAGCGCTCTTCCTTGCCTGCTGCCTGACAGGCGCCAACCTGGCCCACGCCGACCCGCTGCCCGCCCGCTCATACAGCTTCGCCGGCAATTACAGGACGCTGGTGGAAGACCAGAAGGCGCCGGCAGCCGTGGCGCGGTGCATCGCCACCGCCCATGACTACGCCGCGAAAGGCCGCCTGTACGATCGCCTCGGCTTTACCCGCGACGACATTGTCGCGGCCGTCGCGGCGCCGCATCAGGGCGCGTTCAGCGCCACGGACCCCCGCGCCGTCACCAGCACGCTCGCGATTTCCGGCGAAGGGCGCCGGAGGAATAGCGGCGACTGGGTCAAAATAACCCTGCGCTGCGGTGAAAGGGCCGACAGGCTGGCGGCCATCGAACTGGTCGCCCGCCCGTGACAGGCCCGGCTTGCGACAGCCGGGATTGACGCCCCTGGGCGATGACACATCGCGCAGGGGCGCGCCAGGGGCGGCGCCCCGGGTTTTCTGGACGCGGAGGCGTCAGCAGCCTCGCGCCCTGGCGTCACCGCTCGCCTGACGCGGCGCTCGCCGGCCCGGCCGCCGCCACATCCGGCGACGACTGGAGCATCCTGCGCAATGGCCGGATCAGCAGCGCCAGCGCCACCGCCGCGGCCAGCAGGACGCCGGCGCTGAACTGGAACAGGACTTCCGCGCCCCTGGCGTCGCCCGCCGCTATATGCCCGCCAGCGAGCCCGGCCAGCAGGTTGCCGATCGACGAGGCCATGAACCAGACGCCCAGCATGCGGTTGCTCCAACCCTCCGGGGCCAGCTGGGTGAAGGCGTTGAGGCCAACGGGGCTGAGGCAGAGCTCGCCGATAACCTGAAGGAAAACGGAGCCAAGCAACCAGAACGGCGACACCAGATGGCCGGATTGCGCCGCCCTTGCGCCCAGAGCCAGCACCACGAATCCCGCGCAGGCGAAGCCCAGCCCCAGCATGAACTGCACCGGTTTTTCAAGCTCGATCCCGCGGCGGCGCACGGACGTCCAGATATATCCAAGCACCGGCGTCAGCAGGATGATGTACACCGGATTGAGCGACTGGAGCCACGTGGCGGGAACTTCCATCCCGCCGATGTTCCTGTCGGTGAAATCCCGCGCGAACAGGTTCATGGAGGTGGGCGACTGCTCCAGCGCGGCCCAGAACACCGAAGCCACGACGAACAGGACAACAATCATCAGCACGCGCCGCCTGTCAGCCGATCCGAACCCGGCGAAGAAGAAAAGATAACCGAGATACCCCACCGTGATCAGCCCCAGCGCCTCACCCATGCGGGTGGCGATGTCCTCTGGTCGCAGAACGACCAGGCCAGTCACCGCGCCCACATAGAGCGCCACGAGCAGCGTGACGAAGGCCAGAAGCCCAAGCCGGATCCGGCGGGCCATGGCGCGGGTAACCGGCGGCTTGCCGCCGATCTCCATCAGGGTTTTCGGCGCGCGCGCCGCATAGACGGCAAGGCCGATCAGCATGGCCGCTCCGGCCGCCGCGAAGCCCCAGTGCCAGCCGATGCGTTCACCGAGAAACCCGGTGGTGAGGGCGCCAAAAAACCCGCCGATATTGACCGACATGTAAAAAATGGAAAAGCCACTGTCGCGCCTGACGTCATCATGGGCGTACAGGGCGCCGACCATTGAGGAAATGGCTGGCTTCATCAGGCCGGTTCCGAGCGGGATCAACATGAGGCCGGCAAAAAAAGCCGGCTTGGCGAGAACCGCCGACAGGCCGATCGCCAGATGCCCCAGCGCGATCAGCACGGAGCCCGCGAGCACCGCCCGCCGCGCCCCCAGCCAGTTGTCAGCCAGCCAGCCGCCCGGCAGCGCCAGCAGATAGACCGCGCCCGCATAAATGCCAACAATGGCCGCGGATTCCGCGTTGCTGAAGCCAAACCCGCCCCGCCCCACGGCCGCCGTCATGAACAGCAGCAGCAGCGGCCGGATGCCGTAATAGGAAAATCGCTCCCACATGTCCGTGAAGAACAGCGTGGACAGCCCTGCGGGGTGACCAAAGAATGCCGTGTCAGCCGCGCTTGCCTGCGCCGCCGCACGTGTGTCTGCGCCTTGAGATGTCATATGGCCGCCCATCAATAATCATTAAAAATAAACTGGTAACAACAAATATTAATTGCAATTATATTTTGTATTTCATTAATAATCATAGATATTGGCAAAAAATATACACCGTCGCAACCATACGAATGACGGGAGCCACTGGCGACGGGGGCCGCCGTCCTGGGCCGGCGGCGACTTCGAACCGACAGCAACCATGCGCCCGGCGCCGCGCGCCCGGTCTGGTTCACCCGTTGGAGATTTGTTCAGGCAGCCGGCCCAACGCGGCCATCTGTGGCCAGCCAGGCCGACAGGCTCTTGTCGGCCTCGTCCGTGAACTGCCGCTCGCCCACGATCAGCGCGCTGATCCGGTCGAGCCGGAACAGCCGGTGGGCGCGGCGCATCTCGCACCAGGCCACCAGCAGCCAGCCATCGGAGAACGCGCTCATGGCCAGCGGCCGCACGGCGCGGCGGCTGACGGCGCCAGAGGCGGCGATATAGGCGAATTCCACGATCCGCCGCTCCCTCACCGCCCGGCGCAGCTTCTCCGTCCAGGCCGGCGCCCGCCGTTCTGGCCGCTGCACGGCGCGGATGGGACGGGCGGCCAGCCGCCGGCGCGGATCATCGCCGCTCCATGTCATATCGATCTTGGCGCGGGCGTCCCGCGCCGCCAGGCGCAACGCGGCGTCGCCCACCTGCTCCACATAGGCCAGGCCGAGCGCCAGGGCCTCAAGCTGGTCATGGCTGAAGGCGAGCGGCGCCAGCCGCACCGGCGCCCGCAACAGATAACCGGAGCCGGCTTCGCCATCGACCGGGTAGCCCTGCGCCTGCAGGGCGGCGATGTCGCGGTAGATGGTGCGCACCGACACCTCAAGGCGCGCCGCCAGCGTCGCGGCGGTGATCACGCCGCCTTCCTGCAAATATCCGGTCAGTTCAAGCAGGCGGTCGGCCCGTCGCATTGGCAAAGCTCCTGACGCCACGCTGTCAGCAGCCGGAGCTTATGCATCTCCCCTGACGGCGACAATGCGCCAGCAGGGAGTGTGACATGGAAACGGCGTCCCGGAAGTCAGCGGTTGAAAACTGGCGCGATGAAGAAGAATGGCGCGGAATGGAGCCGGCGGATGATGCGCCAACCCGCGCTGCGCTCGCTATCGTGTCGCGCATGCCGGCGCCCCCCTGCGCCCTGCTGCTCGGCTGGCGGCTGCTCCGCGCCGACGGACCGGCCGGCCGCATCCGCGTCGCCTTTGACGGACGGGACGACTTTCGCAATCCAGCCGGCACGATTCAGGGCGGCATGCTCGCCGCCATGCTCGACGACGCCATGGGACCAGCCATTCTCATCCACACGGGCGGCGCCAGCTTCGGCGCCACCATCAGCATGGCGGTCAATTACCTGGCGCCGGCGGCGCCAGGCCCCATGGCGGCGGAAGCCCGCGTCCTGTCATGCGGGCGCACCGTCGCCTTCATGGAGGGCCGGCTGTTCGGCGCCGATGGACGCCTGCTGGTCCAGGCCTCTGCCAGCGCCCGCCTGACACCCCTGCCAGACAGGGCCTGAGCGGTTCCGCAAATGAAAACGGGGCGCAACCGCGCCCCGTTCCGTCACCATGAAAGCTCCCGGCTTAACGCGAGAATTTCTTGTACTGGATGCGCTTCGGTATCACCGAGTCGGTGCCGAGGCGGCGTTTCTTGTCGTTTTCGTAGTCCTGGAAGTTGCCTTCGAACCACTCCACGTGGCTGTCGCCCTCGAAGGCCAGCATGTGGGTGGCGATGCGATCGAGGAACATGCGATCGTGGCTGATGACCACGGCGCAGCCGGCGTAATCTTCCAGCGCTTCTTCCAGCGCCCGCAGTGTGTCGATGTCGAGGTCGTTGGTCGGCTCGTCGAGCAGCAGCACGTTGGCGCCGGACTTCAGGATGCGGGCGAGGTGCACGCGGTTGCGCTCACCGCCGGAGAGCATGCCGACCTTCTTCTGCTGGTCGCCGCCCTTGAAGTTGAAGGCGCCGCAATAGGCGCGCGAGTTGATCTCCTTCTTGCCGAGGTAGATCACCTCATTGCCCTCGGAGATTTCCTCCCACACCGTCTTGTTGTCGTCGAGCGCGTCGCGCGACTGGTCGACGTAGCCAAGCTGCACCGCGTCGGCGATGGTGATCTTGCCCTGGTCGGGCTGCTCGATCCCGGCGATCATGCGGAACAGGGTCGACTTGCCGGCGCCGTTGGGGCCGATGACGCCGACGATGCCGCCCGGCGGCAGCTTGAACGACAGATCGTCGATCAGCAGCTTGTCGCCGAACGCCTTGGTGATGCCCTCGAATTCGATGACCTTGTTGCCGAGACGCTCCGCCACCGGAATGATGATCTGCGCGGTCGAGGGCGTCTTCTCATCCTGCTTGGCCAGCAGCTCTTCATAGCGCTGGATACGCGCCTTGCTCTTGGTCTGGCGGGCCTTCGGCGAGGCGCTGATCCACTCGCGCTCACGATCCAGGGCGCGCTGGCGCGACTCTTCCTCACGGCCTTCCTGCTTCAGGCGCTTCTGCTTCTGCTCCAGCCAGGAGGAATAGTTGCCCTCGTAAGGGATGCCGCGACCGCGATCCAGCTCGAGAATCCAGCCGGTGACATTGTCGAGGAAGTAGCGGTCGTGGGTGACGATCAGGATGGCGCCTGGATAGGTGCGCAGATGGCCTTCCAGCCAGTTCACCGTCTCGGCGTCGAGGTGGTTGGTCGGCTCGTCGAGCAGCAGCAGCTCGGGCTGTTCCAGCAAAAGGCGGCACAGGGCGACGCGGCGACGCTCGCCGCCGGAGAGCTTCTCCACGTTCCAGTCGTCGGGCGGACAGCCGAGCGCTTCCATGGCCTGATCGACCTGGCTGTCCAGATCCCACAGGCCGAGGGCCTCGATCTGGTCCTGCAACTCGGTCATCTCGTCGGCGGTCTCGTCCGAATAGTTCATGGCGAGTTCGTTGTAGCGATCAAGGATCGCCTTCTTTTCCGCCACGCCGTCGAGCACGTTTTCACGCACGGTCTTCGCCGGATCGAGCCACGGCTCCTGGGAGAGGTAGCCAACGCGGGCGCCCTCCGCCACCCAGCCGTCGCCCGACCAGTCCTTGTCGATGCCCGCCATGATCTTGAGCAGGGTCGATTTACCGGCGCCGTTGACGCCCAGCACGCCGATCTTGGCGTCGGGGTAGAACGACAGGTTGATGTTGTCCAACACCTTCTTGCCGTTCGAATAAGCCTTGGTCAGGCCCCGCATGTGATAGATGAACTGACGTGACATAAACTCGGCTCCACCCCCCAGAAGGGGCGCTGAAGGGACTGGGCCGGCGCACGGCCGGCGCGGTTCGGGAAAGCTTCCGCCTATCTAACGGTCGCGCCCCCCGATCGCAAGGCGGGGGCGGTGTTCTGGCGGCGTTTTGGCGCGATCGCGGCGGCATTCCGCGCCGGCCCGCGCTGGCAGGACGCGCCCGCGGCGGTTTCCCCGCCATATGGACCGGAGGCCGCTCCCGTTTACGGTTTTGAGCCGGTTCCGGTCGGCCAGGCGATCCCGTCTGCCAGAAATCACTCCAGATGGGCGCCGCGCGCCATTCTTCCTTTGCATCCTGCCGGCAGCCATGCACTGCTGTACCCTGAAAGCCCGGATAACAGGGCGACGGGGCGATGGCTGGTTCATGGACAATCGCAGGAGGAACGCAGATGAGCGCGGAGACGGGCGACCGGTCGCCAAAAGCCGGCATGCTGGGCCTGGACGGCCTGCTGCCGGAGCAACTCTCCCGCCGGGGTTTCGTGGTGATGACGGCGCTGATGAGCGGCTTCACCATGGCCACGGCCCACGCCCAGGCCAATCCGCCGGTGAGAACACCCGCCGACGGCCTGGTGGCCGGCGAAGTGAAAATTCCGGTGAAGGACGGCGACATCCCGGCCTACCGGGCCATGCCGGAAGGCGCCGGCCCCTTCCCTATCGTGCTGGTGATCGAAGAGATCTTCGGCGTGCACGAATATATCAAGGACGTCTGCCGCAGGCTGGCGAAAGCGGGCTATCTGGCGGTGGCGCCGGAACTGTACGCCCGGCGCGGCGACATTTCCAGGGTCACCGACGTGCAGGTGTTGCTGCGCGACTTCATCGCGAAGACGCCGGACGCGGAAGTGATGTCGGACCTGGACGCCACGGCGGCCTGGGCGGCGCAGCACAAGGGCGACGCGCAGCGGCTGGGCGTCACCGGCTTCTGTCGCGGCGGCCGCGCCGTCTGGCTGTACGCCGCCCACAATCCGGCGCTGAAAGCTGGTGTGGCCTGGTATGGCCCGGTGGGCGGCCAGACATCGCCGATCCAGCCAAAGACGGCGCTAGATGTGGCCGGCGATCTGAAGGCCCCCGTGCTCGGCCTGTATGGCGGCGCCGACACCGGCATCCCGGTCGCCAGCATCGGGGAGCTGAAGAAGAAGGCGCTGGCCGCCGGCAAAACGGTGGAGCTGGAGATCTTCCCCGACGCGCCGCACGCCTTCCACGCTGATTACCGGCCGACATATCGCAAGGAAGCAGCCGAAGCGGGCTGGAAGCTGATGCTGGCGTTCTTCAAGAAGCACGGCGTGGCGTGAACTGCGACACTGCGGCGGCGGACTGATGGCGAAGGGAACTGGCCGCGCCGTACGTTACCTGTGGGGTAATCGCCCTGGGGCCTGAAGTGGGCGACACGTGGGATGGCGGAGCGTCCGGAGCACGCCCCGGCCTTTGCGGCCGCAAGCTTTTG
The DNA here is from genome assembly GCF_004342915.1 of Camelimonas lactis. Taxonomy (GTDB): domain Bacteria; phylum Pseudomonadota; class Alphaproteobacteria; order Rhizobiales; family Beijerinckiaceae; genus Camelimonas; species Camelimonas lactis. The sequence goes on along the minus strand of NZ_SLWL01000001.1, from coordinate 304,773 downwards.
GGGGCTGGAAGCCTGTGGAACCTCCAGCCTCTGGCGCGGCCGGCAGGCTCTGCTACAACCGGGGCGTCGCCTGAAACGACGACGCCAAAGCAAAAACGGGGCAAAGCCCGGTTCAAGAGGCAACGAACGGGAGCGTCATGAGCGCACGACAGCAATCACACCGCAGAGGCGCGCGGCGACAGCACGGGGCCGCGTCCGCGGGCGCGGCGTCCCGGGAGTTCCGGCCATGACGTCCACAACAGAAACCTCCGAAACCGCCCTGCTGGCCGCCTCGGCGCGGCGCGGCTGGATCGTGGTGGCCGCCGCCTTCGTCGTCATGTTCTGCGGCCTTGGCTGCCTCTACGCCTTCCCGGCCTTCTTCAACGCCCTGCAACAGGACTTCTCGGCCAGCCGCGCCGCCCTGTCGTGGGTGTTTTCCGGCGCGGTGGCGCTGTATTTCGCCATTGGCGTCATCAGCGGCCCACTGACCGACAGGCTGGGCGCCCGCCCGGTGGTGCTCGGCGGCATCGCCCTTGTCGGCTTCAGCCTGATCTTCGCCGGCATGGCCAATTCCATCGCCATGGTGGCGCTGGCCATCGGCCTTGGCGTCGGGCTTGGCATCGGCTTTTCCTACGTGCCGGCGGTCAGCGCCGTGCAGCGCTGGTTTCTGGCGCGGCGCGGCTTCGCCTCCGGCATCGCCGTCTCCGGCATCGGCCTTGGCACGCTGATCATGCCCAAGGTCGCCGAATATCTGGTGGCGCACCTCGGCTGGCGCGGCGCCTACACCATCCTCGGCCTGTTTGTCGTGCTGGCTGGCGGCGCTGCGGCGCTGTTCGTCGACAACGCCCCGGAAAAACGCGGCATGGCGCCGGACGGCAAGCTGCTGCAAGGCCCGCTGCCTTCGCGCAACGAACTGCCCGGCATGAGTCTGGGCGAAACCGTGCGTTCGTCCCAGTTCCGCATCTTCTATCTCGCCTCGGTTCTGGCGTCGGTGGGCCTGTTCATTCCCTTCGTTCACCTGACGCCCTCCGCCCAGGACCGCGGCGTCGATCCATCCACCGCCGTGACCCTGTTCGCGCTCATCGGCATCGGCTCCACCGCCGGCCGCTTCCTGATTGGCGGCGTCGCCGACCGCATGGGCCGCCGGCGTTCGCTGGCGCTGATGTTCCTTGGCCTGGGGCTGATGATGGGCTGGTGGATTTTCGCCAGCAGCGCCATCGGCCTCGCCGTGTTCGCGCTGGTGTTTGGCCTGTGTTACGGCGGCTACGTCGCGCTGGCCCCGGCCCTGCTGGTCGATGTATTCGGCCCGCGCAACGCCAGCGGCGTCATCGGCGTCAGCTACACCGCCGCCGCTCTCGGCTCGCTGCTCGGCCCGCCGCTGGCGGGATACGCCTTCGACCTCACCCAGAGCTATACGGTTCCCATCGCCATCGCTGGCGTGCTCGGGCTGCTCTCGGCCCTGCTGGTCAGCCTGATGCCGGAGCCCCACCCCACCGCCTGACGGGCGAATGGCGGGGACAATAAAAAAGGCAAAACCCGGTTCAGCAGAACCGGGTTTTGCCCTGATGCATTCGCGCCGCGCGCAGGGCCGGTCAGCGGGTCAGCTCCGCCTTCAGGTCGCGCTTCAGCACCTTGCCATTGGCGTTGCGCGGCAGCGGCTCGGTGCGGATGTCGATGCGCACCGGCGTCTTGAACGCCGCCAGCCGTTTGGCCGCATGGGCGATCAGCTCCTGCTCGCTCACATCGAAGCCCGGCTTGAGCTGCACCACCGCGCCCACTTCCTCGCCCAGCACCCGGTGCGGCAGTCCGAACACGGCCGCGTCCATCACCCCCGGGTGGCTGTACAACGCGCTCTCCACTTCGGTGCAATAGATGTTCTCGCCGCCGCGGATCACCATGTCCTTGGCCCGGTCAAGAATATAGATGAACCCCTCATCGTCGATGCGCACCAGGTCGCCGGAATGCAGCCAGCCGTCAGAAAAGCTCTTCGCCGTCTCTTCCGGCTTGTTCCAGTAGCCTTTCACGACATTGGGGCCCTTGATCCACAATTCGCCGATCTCGCCGGGCGGAACGTCGGCGCCGTCGGGGCCAACCACCCGCACCTCGCACACCGGCACGGGCATGCCGACGCTGTCGGGCTTGCGCAGATATTCCAGCCCCTGGTTCTGTGAGGTGACCGACGAGGTTTCGGTGAGCCCATAGCCGTTGCCGGCCCCGGCCGTGGGAAAGGTTTTCTTGACCAGCTTCGGCAATTCCGCCGGCGCCGGCGCGCCGCCATAGGACACGGCCTCCAGACTCGACAGGTCATACTTGTCGAAATCCGGATGCTCCATGATCTGCCAGGCGATGGCCGGCACCCCGGTGAAGCCGTTGACCTTCTCGCGCTGGATCAGCTCCATGCCGCGGCGCGCGTCCCATTTGTACATCAGCACCAGCTTGTTGCCGGAGAGAATGGTGGGAACCATCGCCGAATGGCAGCCGGTGACATGAAACAGCGGCACCGGCAGCAGAAAGGCTTTCTTCGGCGCCGTCGCCGGATCCGGCAGGGACTCGCCCGCCAGCAGCAACGATTTGGCCTTGCCATAGCCGACAGTGATCTGGTTGGAGCAGATATTGCGGTGCGTGCCCAATACGCCCTTCGGCATCCCGGTGGTGCCGGACGTATAGAAGATGGTGGCGTCGTCGTCCGGCGCGATCTCCGCCGCCGGCAGGCTGGCGCCGTCGGCCAGGCTCACCACGTCGCTCCAGGGAATGATCCCGGCGCCAAACGGCTTTTCCGGCCGGGTCCCGATCACCGCCCGCATCGGCAGCGTTGCGAGCCGGTCGCCAAGGCGGTCAATGCGCTCGCCGTCGGCGACCAGCACCGCCGCGCCGGAATCGTTCAGGCAATAGGCCAGCTCCTCCGCCGTCATCCAGGCGTTGAGCGGCGTCGCAATGGCGCCAATGGCCGTGGCCGCCCAGAAGGTTATCACCCATTCCGGGTAATTGCGCATGGCGATGGCCACCCGGTCGCCCTTGCGCACGCCAAAGCGCGTGACCAGCGCTGTCGCCAGCGCGCACACGGCGTTGAAGTGCTGGCGATAGGTCAGGCGCTCGTCTTCGAACACGATGCAATCAGCGTCGCCGAACGCGGCGCTGGCCTCGATGATGGCGCGCAGACTGGGCGGCGTGTTTTTCCAGACGCGCGTCGGCAGGCCGCGTATGTCGATCGTCTCAAATTCGAACGGCGCCCCGGGCGCGGTGAGCTGCGCCATCGCCGCCTCCGGCGACATGGCGAACGCGCCAGCAGCGAATCCCTGGGACGTGGCCGAAGCTGCTTCTGCCATCACGTATCCTCACCTGTATTCTGATTTGCATATTTGAGGGGAGTTGACCCCAATCAGCCGGTTGCTGCAAGCAACTCCGGGGGCAAAAATGTGGCGCGTTCGCAACACCCGTGCAGCCACGGCGCAGCTTCGCCATATTGCCGACGCTTCCGTCCTCTGGTTTCGCCACAATGCACGACGGGCGCCGCAAAAACCTGTTCCCGGCGCATACGGCGTTCCTTAAATTTTCAGCGGCGCTTCCTGAACCACGATTAACAATGTCATGCCAGAGCCTGTCATTGATCCGGCAATATAAACTCGTCGTGGACAAATTTAAATCATACACTTCTATTCATATAGAATATTTTTCCAGAAAATAACATTTTTGTGACGCGAAATATCAGATATAACTTAAATCTATCTCGAAAAACCTGATCATTCCCGCCTTTGCATTGCCCTGCCTCTTGTTGCAAGACTGTCATATTGCGTCGCTATCCCCTCGACAGCCGGCGCCAAAAGTCCGGAAACGCACATTTTCGCCATTGGGCCGAGGGCGCCCATACTTCTGGAGTTTCCATCGTGAGCATCGTCAGAGCGCTTCTGCTCGGTTCCGTTGCGTCCCTTGGCGCTGTCGTTGGCGCCAACGCCGCCGACCTTCCCATGACGAAGTCAGCCCCCGTGGAGTATGTGAAGGTCTGCAACACCTTCGGCCCCGGCTTCTTCTACATTCCCGGCACGGACACCTGCATCCGCGTTGGCGGCCGCGCCCGGTTTGAGTACCAGTATTCGGGCCCGCTGAAATCGGCCAATGCTGACAAGTCCAGCTACCGCGCTCTCGGCCGCCTCCAGGTCGACGCCCGCACCAACACCGAATGGGGCGCGCTGCGCACCTTTGTCCGCTTCGAGATCGCAAGCCGCACCGGCGGCTGGCCGCTGCGCTCCGGTACCGCCGAGCGCACCGCCCAGGCGTTTTTCGCCACTGGCGTCGATACCTTTGGCCGCGCCCAGAAGTATGTGGAAGTCGACAAGGCCTTCATCCAGTTCGCTGGCCTGACCGCTGGTCGCTTCGGTTCTTTCTACGACTTTTATGGCCACGAGCTTGAGCTGATCGGCTCCACCACCAGCTCCGACGTCCAGAGCACCAACGGCATCGCCTACACCGCCAAGCTCGGCAACGGCTTCAGCGCCACGGTCTCGGTAGAAGATCCGACCTTCCGCCGCCAGCCGATCTACGCCTCCACCAACACCGGCCCGATCATCACCGGCGGCAAGTACTACGCCAACGTCGGCGCCAGCTTCGACCCGGTCACCGGCCTGCCCACCAGCTACGCCTCGGTTGACAGTTCCCAGCGCCTCAATGTGCCCGACTTCGTCGGCGTGCTGCGTCAGGACGGTTCGTGGGGTTCCGCCCAGCTTTCGGGCGCCCTGCATCAGGTCAGCCTCGGCAACTTTGGCGCCATCGGAACCGCCGGCGCCTACGCCACGCCGGTCCGTCTCGACGCCGCCTGGGGTTATGCCGTTCAGGCCGGCGTGAAGTTCAACCTGCCGTTCATCGCCAAAGGCGACCAGCTCTGGCTGCAGGCCGCCTACGGCAAGGGCGCCATGTCCTACACCGGCGTCAGCGCCATGCTCGGCGGCGACACCTTCACGGGCCAGAACCTCGGCCGCTTCACGGTCAATACGGTTGACGGCTACGTCAACGCCTTCGGCGACATCAAGCTGAGCACCAGCTGGACCCTCACCGCGGCCTTCCTGCACTACTGGACTCCCACCGTCCGCCAGGCCGTGTTCGCCAGCTACGGCCAGCTTGAGTACGGCAGCGGCGCCCGTAGCGCGGTTGGCCCGCTCTACGCCGGTCTCGGCGGCTCGCTCATCCCGGCCAACCTCGCTTTCACGCCCCAGCAGACCGTCAACTACAACAACAGCTCCGCCCTGCGCGACTGGAGCGTCTTCAACGTCGGCACCAACCTTGTCTGGTCACCGGTCAAGGATCTCGATATCGGCGCCGAAGTTAACTTCGCGCAGGTCAACATCGCCAACGGTCGCGTCACTGACCAGAACAAGAACGTCAGCTACCGCGTCAATGGCGTGAACTACGCCAAGACCACCGGCACGGACTATGTCTGGCAGGGACGCATCCGCATCCAGCGCGATTTCTGAGCATTCCAGCTCACGCCGGAACCAGGGGAGCCTTCGGGCTCCCCTTTTCTGTTTGCAAGCTGAAACGGCGGCGCGCCCCATCCCAGGCCCCATGGTCCATGTCCGGGGCCGGAGCCCGGCGCGTTTGCCGGCCCGCCATCCGGGCTCCCGCGCGCTTGCGGGCGCATTTTTCCGCTCTGGCATGTCCAGCGCGCGTAACGGTCCGCGCCGGACTGCGCCCGGCTCACTGGCCAGGGCCTCCGGCTGGCGTATAGAAGGGAAACAGGGATGCGCGCGCATCCCCGCTGCGCCCGGCAGGGCCGCCTTCGGCCAGGGCCGCGACCTAAAAAGCCGGAGTCCGGCGTCTTGACGCATTCTCCCGGGCAAGGCGCCGTCGCCGCGCCCGGTTCGCACCAGGATTCCATTTTCATGCCATCAGCCCCCACGTCGCGTCCTGTTTCCCGTGTGTTTTATGGCTGGTGGATTGTCGCGGCGATGACCGTGCTGCTCACCACCATCGGCGGGCTGGCCTTCTACAACCTGTCGGTGCTGTTGCAGGCCTTCGTGGCGGAACGCGGCTTTCCCGTCTCCATGGCCAGCAACGCGACGGCCCTGTTCTTCCTGTCGTCTGGCGTCGCCGGCATCGTGACGGGCCGGTTCATTGACCGGATTGACGCCCGTTATTTCGTGATCTGCTCCGCCACGCTCAGCGCGCTCGCCCTCACCGCCATCGGCTGGGTGCGCACGCCGTGGCAGCTTTATCTGTTCTACCTGCTGTTTGGCCTTGCCTACGGCGGTTGTGGCCTTGTGCCAGCCATGACGGTGCTGACCCGCTGGTTCGACGCCAAACGGGCCACCGCCCTGTCCATCGCCATGACGGGCCTGTCGCTGGGCGGCGCGCTCATCACCCCTGTCACCGCCTGGCTCATCAGCCGCGTCGGCCTCGCCGGCGCCGGCCCCTGGCTTGGCGCCGCTTTCTTTATTGGCGTGGCGCCGCTGACCTTGCTGGTGCTGCGCCCCTCACCGGAGAGCATGGGCCTCAATCCCGATGGCGTCCCGGTCCGGCCGGGCCACAAGCCTGGCCTCGTCCGCACCGGCTTCACCTGGCCGCAGGCGCGCGCCAGCCGGTTTTTCTGGGGAATTTCCCTTGCCTATGTCTTCACCATGGCGGCGCAGGTTGGCGGCATCTCGCATCTGTTCAGCATGATCGCCTCGCGGGCCGGCCATGAAACGGCGGCGCTCGGCGTCTCGCTGCTCGCTTTCGCCAGCATCACCGGCCGGCTCAGCGGCGGCGTCATCCTGCTGCGCGCGCCCAGCCTGCCGTTCACGCTGATCTCCATGTTTTTCCAGGCGGCGGCGCTGTTGCTGGTGTCCTTCAGCCAGGACCGCATCCTGCTGTTGACCGCGGTGGTTCTGTTTGGGTTGCCCGTTGGCAACCTGCTGATGATGCAGCCGCTACTTGTGGCGGAAGCGTTCGGGACACGGGAATACGGACAGATTTACTCGGCCCACACGCTGATCACCATGGCCGGCGTCGCGGGCGGCCCCATGGTGCTGGGCCTGCTGCATGATCTCTTTAACGGCTACGGCCCGCCCTATCTTTTTGCCGCCATTCTGGGTTTCTCGGGCAGCGTCACCCTGATCCTCGCGGGGCGCCCGCCCGCGCCGCCGCCGCCTGCCGCCCAGTAAAGTCCTGCCGAATTACGCGCAGAACGCAGCCACGCTTGTCCAGACGTCCGGATTGACGTAACGGACAGAACTTGCGCACACTCTACCCGCCATGTAACCAGCCATATTATTGACAGCTCTATCCTGACGGGCGTCTGATCTCACGGAGGGGCCAGTGACAGGGCGCGCCGTGTTGCGAAGGGGATCGTCTGGCGTGACGGGGATGACTGGTTTGGGGCTGTTTACCGAACGGGGGGAGCGCAAAAGCCTTCCCTTCGCCCAACGCCTGCTGTGGCTTGTCATTTCCCTGATTGTTCCCGCGCTCGCCATCGCCGCTGGCGGCCTTTATTCCGCCTATGACGCCGAGAAGAGCGCCACGGAAGAAATCCTGCTCCAGACCGCGCGCACCCTTGCGCTGCACCTTGACCGTGAACTCAGGAAACTCGAAACATCGGTCCAGGTTGTCGTGCAGCAACCGCTGCCGGCCGCCGGCGAGCAGGAAGCGCTGCGCCGCCGCGTCAATGAACAGACCTTGCTGGAAGGCGTGCGGATCGCGCTTGAACGCGCCAGCGGCGAGCTGATTTTTTCCGAGAGCGAGACGCTGAACGCCCTGCAGGGCTCCCCGGCCCGCCAGCGCGCCCTGCATGACTCGCTGCTCACCGGCAAACCGGTCATTTCCATCCATCCCTCGCCGTCGGTGGATGGCCGCGTCGTGGTCATCGACGCGCCGTTGCCCGGCGATGGCCCCGAGCGGCGCATCATGAGCGTCGAGGTCAACTCCTCGGTTCTGGCGCGCTTCCTGGCCGGCAACGGTTTCGGCTCCAGCGAATGGAACGGCGCCGCCGCCGGGCCTCTCGGCGACATCGTCGCCCGCACCCGCAACGACAACCTGTTCAGCGAACCGCTCGCTCCCCCCGCCCTGCGCGTCAGGATGGGTCAGCATGACGAAGGCGTCATCAACCTTGAGCGGGCGGGCGAAGCGACTTCAACCGCCGTGTTCAGCAAGACGCCGCGCTATGGCTGGTACTTTATCCTGGCCTATCCGCAGCACCGGCTTGAGGCGGCGTTCAACCGTTCGCTGGCGTGGCTGGGGGCCCTGGCGCTGGTGGCCGTGCTCGGCCTGCTGCATGTCATCTACCTCTCCCGGCAGCTTTTGCGCCCGGTGGTCCGCCTCACCGCCTCCGCCGGCCGGCTGGCGCGCGGCGACATCATCCCTGGCCGCCGCACCGGCGTCACGGAGTTCGATGAGGTCCAGCGGGCGCTCCGGGACGCCTCGCACCAGTTGGCCCGGCGCAATGCGGAGCGGGACCAGGTTGAAGCCATGCTGCGCGCCAGCGAGCAGCGGCTGCGCCTGGCGATGGAGGCCAGCGAGCTTGGCGCCTGGAGCTTCGACCCCGAAACCAATGAACTGACCGGCTCGGACCGCAGCCGCGTGCTGATGGGCATTCCTGTCGGTCGCCTTGACCTGCACACGCTCGACGCCGCCCTGCACCCCAAATACCGGAAAGAGCACTTCAACGCGATCGCCAGCGGCATCGGGGGACGCGAGCCGTTCATCGTGGAAATCTGCGTGCAATGGCCGGACAGCACGACGCACTGGATTGAGGTGCGCGGCCGGCCGGTCATGCGGGCCAGCGGCCTGCCAACGGTGGTGGGCCTGGTGCAGGAGATCACCGAACGGCGAACGGCCGCGGACCGGCAGCGCATGCTGTTGCGCGAACTGAACCACCGGGTGAAGAACTCCCTGGCGACGGTACAGTCCATCGCCCTGCTGACCCGTCGCTCCACGGCGGCCGACCAGGCCTGGGAAGCCTTCGAGGAACGGCTGGTGGGCCTGGCGAAAACCCATGACCTGCTGACCGCCAGCGACTGGCGCGGCGCCTGGCTGGACGAGGCGCTCGCCTCGGAGCTGAAGCCGTATCAGAACGCCGCCCACACCCGGATCATGACCGAGGGCCCGCGCATTCGCCTGCGCCCGCGCGCCACCCTCACCCTGTGCATGTGCTTTCATGAACTGGCGACCAACGCCGCCAAATACGGCGCCCTCTCCACTGACGCCGGCCGCGTTCAGGTAGAGTGGTCCATCACGCCGGCGGCCGGCTCAACGCCGCCCATGCTCGTGCTGACCTGGCGGGAGAGCGGCGGCCCCGAGGTGACGCCGCCAACCCGGCAGGGCCTCGGCTCCCGGCTGCTCGATCGCGGCCTGCGCCGCGAACTGGGCGGCAAGGTCGAAATGACCTACGCGCCGACCGGCGTGGCGTGTCGCATGGAATTGCCCCTCGACGCCGTCACCGCCGCCAGCCTGGACAGCGCCGCCGATCCCGTCTGACGCGCCGCCATGCTCCGGCCAGCCCGTTGCCGGCGGAGCCGCTGCTCCCTCCAGGAGCCCGTTCCGCCCCGAAGCCCAAGCCATCCTGGGGTTCACGCCATCCTGAGGCCTACGTCATCCTGGAACCCGCGCGGCCCTGTAGCCCACGCGGTCTTGCCGGAGCGCTTCGCGATCCGGCGCGGCGAAGCCTGCTCCCACCCCCATATCCAACGAAGCTTGCCTTCAACAAAAAAACCCGGAGAGCCGTAGCTCTCCAGGTTGCTTGGGTTTCCCGCCAGACGCCCGCGGCCGGGCGCGCCGGTCAGTTGCCGGCCGGTCCGAAGTTGCCGCCCATGCTGCGTCGCAGCTTGGCCATGCCGCCAATCCAGCGGTCATAGTTTTCCGTTTTCTTCCGCATGTAACCGAGCACCTGGGAATGGGGCAGAATCAGGAAGCGCTCCTCATCCAGCCCTTCCACCACCACGTCGGCCAGCTGCGCCGGGGTCAGCACGCCGTCCACGTGTTGGGGCCCCTCGCCGCCAGCGCGCAACATGGGCGTATCAACGGCCTGCGGGCACAGCATCGAGACGCGGATGCCCGCGTCGCGATGGGTGATGGCCAGAATCTCGCCGAAGCCCACGGCGGCGTGCTTGGTGGTGGCGTAAACCGCGCTGCCGATCTGCGACAGCAGGCCGGCCGCCGAGGCGGTGTTGAGGAAATAGCCGCCGCCGCGCTGGGTCATGCGCGGAACCAGCGCCCGCGCCGCGTAGACATGGGCCATCACGTTGATATCCCAGCTCTTCTGCCAGATGTCGTTGCCGGCGGCGCCGACGAAATTCGGGTCGGAACGGCTGAAATCGCCAATGCCGGCGTTGGAGCAGAACAGGTCGATGGGACCGAAACGCTTTTCCACGTCGTCGATCATGGCGACGAGTTGCGCTTCATTCGAGACGTCACAGCCATAAGCCGCGCTGGCGCCAATTTCATCGGCGGCCGCTTTCACCTTGGCTTCATTGATGTCGCAAATCACCACGGCCTTCGGGTTTTCCTTCAGGAACCGCACCGCCAGCCCCTTGCCAATGCCGTCGGCCCCGCCCGTGATCACCACTACCTTGTCGGCAAGCTTCATGGAAAACCCCTTCCGCGCACGCGCATGATCCGGAAAAGCGAAAGGCCGCCCGCCGGAAACCGCATCAAATCAGGAATACCTGGGGCAGGTGCATCCGCTTGCCCCAGGGCGTTGTCTGGACCGGAACATTTCGCGGCAAGGCGAACACGCCGCGCGCGCCAGCCGCATCCGGTCGCCAGAACCAGGAAAATCCGGCCGCGCCGGGCCGGCCCTTACAGAGCGCGTTCCGATCAGCCAGAACCGGCTGATCGGCCGGAATGCGCTCAAGACAAAGCAGGCTGGAGCGGCTTCCGGTCCGGATTGACCGGAAACGGCTCCAGGCGACGTCAGTAACCGTTGGCGCGGGCCAGGCGGTCGGCGTGGAAGTTGCTGTCGCCGAGCAGTTCCTGCGCCACCCGCGCGCGCTTCATGTACAGGCCAATGTCGAAGGCGTCGGTCATGCCGTTGCCGCCATGCATCTGCACGCCTTCCTGCACCGCCAGCTCCGTGCTCGCTCCGGCCCGCGCCTTGGCCACCGCCACGATGGTCGCCGCCTTGTCCGGGTTCGCGTCGAGCGTCTGCAACGCCTTGATGACGGCGGCGCGGGTCACTTCCAGTTCGCTGAACAGATGCGCCGAACGGTGCTGCAACGACTGGAATTCGCCGATGATCCGGCCGAACTGGCTGCGCTCCTTCACATAAGCCTGGGTGATGTCGAAGGCCTGGCCGCCGACGCCGGACAGCTCCGCCGCCAGCACGGCGCGGCCAACATTCAGCACCCGCTCCAGCAGCTCATGGCCGCCGTCGACCGGCCCCAGCGCCGCATCGGCGTCGACCTGGACATTGTCGAAGCTGATGCGGGCGGCGTTATGGGCGTCGACCATCACCGTGCGCTCACGGCTGACGCCGCTGGCGTCGCCGGCGACGAGGAACAGGGTCAGACCCTGGGTTTCGCCAGGCTGGCCGGACGTGCGCGCCGCCACCACCAGCAGATCAGCCACATGACCGTCGACGACAAAGGTCTTGGCGCCGTTGAGGGTGAAGCCGTTGCCGGTGCGCGTCGCCTGCAACGCCGTCTTCTCCGGCCGGTGCTTGGCGCCCTCATCCACGGCCAGGGCGCCGATGATCTCGCCGCCGGCGATTTTCGGCAGCCACGCCTGCTTCTGGGCGTCGGAGCCGCCGTGCAGCAGGGCGCTCGCCGTCAGGACGGCGGTGGAGAGGAACGGCGTCGCCGTCAGGTTACGGCCGATCTCCTCGGCCACGACCCCCGCCTCCACATGGCCAAGACCCACGCCGCCGAAATCCTCCGGGATCAGCACGCCGGCAAACCCCATTTCGGCGAACTGTTTCCACAGCTCGCGCGAAAAACCTTCCGCCACGTGGCCGTCGCGCAGCTGGCGCAGGGCCGCTACCGGCGCCTCGCCGGAAAGGAAGCTGCGGGCGGTGTCGCGCAGCATGGTCTGTTCGTCATTCAGCACAAGCGCCATGACTTCTGTTCCTGATTGCCTGAAGCGTTTTCCGGCGGGGCGTTCTGAGGGCCCGCATGGAGAAAACGCGTGAAATCAATTGGACAGGGCAAAACCCGGGTCCAGATGGATGGGCCTGCCCCGGCGGCGTCCCGGCCGGTGCGCCGCCGCGCCGTTCAGCAGGGTTGGCGGGGCGCGTTACGCCCCCGGCAACTCAAGGATGCGCTTGGCGAGAATGTTGAGCTGCACCTCGGAGGTGCCGCCCTCGATCGAGTTCGCCTTGGTCCGCAGCCAGGCGCGCGGCGCGGCGCCATGCTCCGAACGGTCGCTCTCCCATTCCAGCGCATCGGAGCCGCCTGACGACATCAGGATTTCGTGCCGGCGCTTGTTCAGCTCCGAGCCATAATATTTGAGCAGCGAGGAATAGGCGCCGTGGATTTCGCCGCGCTTCGCCATGTCGCCGGCGCGCTCCATCGCCAGCTCAAACGCGATTTCGTCAACCTCCAGGCGGGCGATCTGGGCGCGCAGCAGGTTGTCGTCGAGCTCGCCCCGATCATCGAGGCCCACATGCTGGGCCGCCACCTCGTGCACAGGACGATGCGCCCGACCGCCCATCGAGCTGATGGAGTTGCGCTCGTGGGTGAGCAGATATTTGGCGATCTCCCAGCCCTTGTTCGGGATGCCGACGAGCTGGTCCTTCGGAACCTTCACGTCGTCGAAGAAGGTCTGGCAGAACGGGGAGCTGCCGGAAATCAGCAGGATCGGCTGGGTGCTGACGCCGGGCGACGCCATGTCGAACAGCAGGAAGGAGATGCCTTCATGCTTGGGCGCCGTGGGGTCGGTGCGCACCAGGCAGAAAATCCAGTCGGCCTTGTTGGCGTAGCTGGTCCAGATCTTCGAGCCGTTGACGAGGAAATGGTCGCCCCTGTCCTCGGCGCGGGTCTGCAACGAGGCGAGATCGGAGCCGGCGCCGGGCTCGGAATACCCTTGGCACCAGCGGATTTCACCACGCACGATCGGCGGCAGATACTTCTTCTTCTGTTCTTCCGAGCCGTACTTCAGCAACGCCGGACCGAGCATCCAGATGCCGAACGAGGACAGCGGCGAGCGACAGCCGAGATCGCGCATCTCCGCGGCCAGGATTTTGGCTTCCTCGCGCGTGAGGCCGCCACCGCCGTACGCGGCCGGCCATTCCGGCGCGGTCCAGCCCTTCGCGCCCATGCGCTCCAGCCAGACGCGCTGCGCGTCATTGCGGAATGTCGGATTGCGCCCGCCCCAGACGGTGTCTTCCTCGTCCTCGGTCGGCGTGCGCATCTCGGCCGGGCAGTTCGCCTCCAGCCATGCGCGGGTTTCCGCGCGGAATGTCTCAAGATCAGCCATCATGCCCTCGTCATGAAAACGGGCCCTGCGGGATGATCAGCGTCGCTGGCCACGCCAGCTTCCATCATCCACCCAGGCCCGCGCGCCGGAAGCCCTGCTCCGGCCTGTTGGGGCAAATCCCGTTCACACCGGAGCGGATTTTGCCATATGGTCCTGAACTGGCGGCTTTCCCGGAAGCCGGGCCAGCGCCCGCCCCCGGAAACGCCCGCCAGCGCGCCGCCGCGTCCAGAGCGGCATTGGCGGCGCCCATCGGATTGCCGGAGGCGCCGCGGGGCAGTTCCCGCGGCGCCCGCGCGCTCAGTCCATGGTCACCACGACCTTGCCCATCGCCTTGCGGGCGGCAAGGTGGGCGATGGCGTCGCCGGCCTTCGCCAGCGGGAACCGCTCCGACACGTGCGGCTTGACCAGGCCGCGCTTGTAGAAGTCCATCAGTTCCGCGACGCTTTCGGCGAAGCCCTTGTTGTTACGGGCCACCCAGGCGCCCCAGAACACGCCGATCACCTGGCAGGACTTGAGCAGGGTCAGGTTCAGCGGCAGCAACGGAATGCCGGCCGGGAAGCCCACGACGAGGAAGCGGCCCTCCCAGGCGATGGCGCGCAGCGAGGCCTCGGCGTAGTCGCCGCCAACGCCGTCGTAGATCACGTCGGCGCCGTGTTCGCCGCAGGCGTTCTTGAACAGTTCCGCCAGCTTCTTCTTGCCGTCCTTGTCGAACGGCCCCCGCGGATAGATCACCACGTCGTCGGCGCCGTGCGCCTTGACCAGATCCGCCTTGTCCTGGCTGGAGACGGCGCCGATCACCCGCGCGCCCATCGCCTTGCCCAGCTCAACCGCCGCGAGGCCGACGCCGCCGGCCGCGCCCAGCACCAGCAGCGTTTCACCCGCCTTGAGCTGGCCGCGATCCTTCAGCGCGTAATGGGAGGTGCCATAGGTCAGGATGAACGCCGAGGCTTCATCGAACGGCATCTCGTCGACCATGGGGATGCAGCGGAAGCCATCCACCAGCACCTTTTCGGCCATGCCGCCGTGCCCGGTCGAACCGATGATGCGGTCGCCGACCTTGACGCCCTTGACCTCGGCGCCGACCGCCTCGACCACGCCGGCCACTTCGCCGCCCGGCGAGTAGGGACGCTGCGGCTTGAACTGGTACCTGTCCTCGATCATCAGCGTATCGGGGAAGTTCACGCCGCAGGCCTTGACTGCGAGCAGCACCTGCTTCGGACCGGGAACCGGATCCGGAACCTCCTCAAGAACCAGGGTTTCCGGCCCGCCAACGGCCTTGGTGAGGATCGCCTTCATTCTGTGCTGCTCCGTCCTTGCTGTCATGCGGCTCCGCGCCCATGCACGGTCGCCGCCCTTTGCAACAGTCGCGGCCGCCCGGGCCACGTTGAGGGGTTAAACGCCGGGTCGCCGATCAGACCACGGTGACGCCGCCGTCGATGATCAGGGACTGTCCGGTCATGAAATTGCCGGCCGGTCCGGCGAGGAACACCGCCGCGCCGGCGATCTCGTCCGGAATGCCAATGCGGCGCAGCGGCGCCGTCGAGGTGGTGCGCGCCAGATTGTCCGGGTCTTCCCACAGCGCCTTGGCGAAGTCGGTCTTGATCAGTCCCGGCGCGATGCAGTTCACGCGGATATTGTCGGGGCCATATTCCGCCGCCAGATTGCGGGCCAGCTGCATGTCGGCCGCCTTGGAGATGCAATAGGCGCCAATCACCGTCGAGGCGCGCACGCCGCCGATCGACGAGACGATGATGATGCAACCGTCCTTGCGCGCGCGCATCTGCGGCGCCGTCATCTGGATCAGCCAGTGATTGGAGACGATGTTGTTGTCGAGAATCTTGCGGAAAGCGTCGTCCGGCAGCTTCTCCATCGGCCCGTAGAACGGGTTGGAGGCGGCGTTGCACACCACGATGTCGATGCGACCCCATTTGGCGTTGGTGGCGTCAACCAGGCGCTGCAGGTCTTCCTTCTCGGAGATGTTGGCGGGAACCGCGATCGCCCGCTCCTCGCCGTGCCGGTCGTTGATGACCTTCGCCACCTCTTCGCAGGGCCCGGGCTTGCGGGACGAAATGACAACCCTGGCGCCATGCTCGGCCATGCGCTCGGCGATGGCGCGGCCGATGCCGCGGGACGAACCGGTAATGAGCGCGACCTTGCCGGTCAGATCAAACAATGTGGTCATGGACGCTTCCTGTCTCCCTGGACATGACGCGCCGGAGCGGCGCGGGACGCGGCTGCCGTGCGTCTGCCCGGATTGTCTGTGGACCGGAGCAAAACCGGGGACCGAAGCCCGGGTTTTATCGGGTCTTTCTGATTGGCGCGCTTTGCGGCGACGCGGCGGCCGCTTCGCCGGCAAAAGGCGGGAGAGGAACGGCGACAGACAGCCGCCGTCCCCCTGGCGTCAGGCTCCGGCCTTGACCGCGTAGGACCACGCCATGTCAGCCAGCGGCTCGGCGCGCTTGCCGGCCTCGGCGGCGCGCGGGCTGTTGGCGGTGCCGTCGCGCACGCGGCCGGCGATGCCCTGGGAAATCGCCGACAGCCGGAACAGGTTGTAGGCGAAATACCAGTTCACGTCCGGAATGCCGGCGCGGCCGGTGGCCTTGCAATAGATCTCGATGACTTCGTCGACGTCGGGGATTCCCAGCTCCCTGAAGTCGACGCCGCCCAGCGAGGCGCGCCCGTCGTGCTGCATCACCCAGCCCATGATGACATAGGTGAAGTCAGCCAGCGGATCGCCCAGGGTGGACAGCTCCCAGTCGAGGATCGCGCGCACGCGCGGTTCGGTAGGGTGGAAGATCATGTTGTCGAGGCGGTAGTCGCCATGCACCACCGACGTGTGGGTCTGCTCCGGCACGGTGCGGGGCAGCCACTCGATCAGCTTTTCCATCGACTCAAAGCGCGATGTCTCCGAGGCGCGATACTGCTTGGTCCAGCGGTCGATCTGTCGCGAGAAGTAATTGCCCGGCTTGCCGAAATCCGCCAGGCCAATGGCCACCGGATCGAGGTTGTGCAGCTTCGCCAGGGTTTCAATCTCGTCGCGGTACATCACCGCGCGCTGTTCCTTCGGCACGCTTGGCAGCGTGCCGTTCCAGAACACCCGGCCCTCTTCCATCGACATGACGTAGAACATCGTGCCGATGACGCTGTCGTCCGTGCAGAGGGCGTAGGCGCGGGCGACCGGGAAATCGACCGTGTTCAGCGCCGAGATCACCCGGAATTCGCGGTCCACCGCGTGGGCGGAGGGCAGCAGCTTGCCCGGCGGCTTGCGCCGCAGAACGTATTTGCGCGACGGGGTGATCAGGCAATACGTCGGGTTCGACTGCCCGCCCTTGAACTGCTCGACGGTGAGCGGGCCCTGATAGCCCTCCACGTGGTCGGCGAGCCAGGCGGCGAGACGCGCCTCGTCGAAACGATGGCGCTCCTCAACCGGCTTTGTTCCGGAGAAAACCTCCTCCGCGACTTCCTTCTGATCCAGCACTTCAGTGTTATCCTGCGTTGGAATGACGTGCGAATTCGATGCGGGCGATGGCGCGGTTGTGCACCTCGTCCGGACCGTCGGCCAGGCGCAGGGTGCGGATGTGCGCCCACTTGAAGGCCAGGCCGAAATCGGTGGTGACGCCGCCGCCGCCGTGGGCCTGGATGGCGTCGTCGAGAATCTTGAGGGCGATGCGCGGACCGGCGACCTTGATCATGGCGATCTCGAGCGCGGCGGCCTTGTTGCCGACCTTGTCCATCATGTCCGCCGCCTTCAGGCAAAGCAGACGGGTCATTTCGATATCGGTGCGGGCCTCGGCGACGCGCTGCTCCCAGATCGACTGCTCGGACACCTTCTTGCCGAACGCCACGCGCGATTGCAGACGCTTGACCATCTTTTCGAGGCCGACCTCGGCGACGCCGATGGTGCGCATGCAGTGATGGATGCGGCCGGGACCAAGGCGGCCCTGGGCGATCTCGAAGCCGCGTCCCTCGCCGAGAATCAGATTTTCCGCCGGCACGCGCACATTGCGCAGGATGACCTCGGCGTGGCCGTGCGGGGCGTCGTCATAGCCGAACACCGGCAGCATGCGGACCACCTCGATGCCGGGCGTGTCCATGGGCACGAGGATCTGCGACTGCTGCTGGTGGCGCGGGGCGGACTTGTCGGTCTTGCCCATGACGATGGCGATCTTGCAGCGCGGATCACCCACGCCCGACGACCACCACTTGCGGCCGTTGATGACGTAATGATCGCCGTCGCGGACGATTTCCGTCTCGATATTGGTGGCGTCGGAGGAAGCGACCTCCGGCTCGGTCATCAGGAAGGCCGAGCGGATCTCGCCGTTCATCAGCGGCTTCAGCCACTTGTCCTTCTGCGCCTTCGTGCCGTAGCGATGCAGCACTTCCATGTTGCCCGTGTCGGGCGCCGAGCAGTTGAAGGCTTCCGAGGCGATGCCGTAGCGGCCCATTTCCTCGGCGCACATGGCGTATTCGAGATTGGTGAGCCCGGCGCCGCGATATTCGCCTTCGTCATGCTCCGGGTTGGGCGCGAGGAACAGGTTCCACAGGCCTTCGGCCTTCGCCTTGGCCTTCAGGCCCTCCAGCACCTGGGAGACGCGCCAGCGATCCTTGCCGACGAGGTCCATTTCCCTGACATATTCGGCTTCGGCCGGAACCACATTGTCCTGAATGAACTTGCGGACGCGGTCACGCCAGTACGACTCACGCTCGGTGATGGTGAAATCCATCTCGTTTCCTCTCCCTTGATCTGCCCGGCCTTCGTGCGACCTGGTCCCTGTTTCTGCCTGGCCAGAATTACCAGCAGGATCCAGCCCTGAGAACCGATATTTTTTATTCAGGAATCACGTTGCACGGAATCCGGCGCGAACGCCAGCCCCGCGCGCTGGGGGCGTCAACCCGACCGTGGCGCTGGCGGCATGGCTGCCGCCGGGCCTGCCCGCCAGGCCAGCCCTTCCGCGGCCGATCCCGGCCGCGCGATCATGCGCCGGCGCGCCGTGCAGCTTGACTCAGCCCCCCGCCTCTGAAAATCCGGAATAAAATATTTGATCAGATATTCGGGGAGAACGATCCTGGAGCAGCCAGCCCAATCCACCGCCGACGCCGCCGGGGTTACTGAAGCCGCCGCGCCGCCCTCCCTGCTCGCCCCTTTCCACGGCGCGCCGCCGCCGGCGCCCGCGTGGTTTGACGACGCCATCGGTCAGGCGCCCGCGCGTGATTTCGTCGAGGTGCGCGGCGCCCGCGTCGAGATGCTGACGTGGGGCGCGCGCGGCAAGCCCGGGCTGCTGTTTCTGCACGGCAACGGCGCCCACGCCGACTGGTGGAGCTTCATCGCGCCATTCTTCGCGGCGGACTACCGGGTGGCCGCCATGTCGTGGACCGGCATGGGCAATTCGGACCACCGCGCACAGTACGATCTCGATATCTTCGTCGAGGAAATCATGGCGGTGGCCCACGCCGCCGGGCTGTTCGACGCGGGCAAGCCGGTGTTCGTCGGCCATTCGTTCGGCGGCCTGCCGCTAACCGCCTGCGCCTCCCGCCACGGCCGGGAGATCGCCGCGGCGATCACCGTCGATTCCCCCGTGATGTCGCCGGAACGCCGGCGCGAGCGCCGTTCGCGGCGCGGCCCGCTGAAAACCCCGCAGCCCAACCGCATCTACCCGACCTGGCAGGAAGCCATGAACCGCTTCCGCTTCCAGCCCGTCCAGCCTTGCGACAACCTTTATATCGCCGACTTCATTGCCCGGGGCTCCCTGAAGCAGGTCGCGGCCACGGCGAATACCCCGGCGGGCTTCACCTGGAAATTCGATCCGTTCATGTGGAAGGGCTACCACGACGGCGCCCCCCACATCGACATGTCCACGGCGCAGTGCCCGGTGGCCATGATCTTCGGCGAGAAGTCCATTTTCCTGACCGAGAAGGTCATTGACTACGCGCTTGAGGTGGCGCCGCCAGGCTCACCATGCGTGATGATCCCGGAGGCGCACCATCACATCATGGTCGACCAGCCCCTGGCTTTCGTCTCGGCCCTGCGCGGCCTGCTGGGCGGCTGGCCGCGCTGAGCGGGCGCGCCGCGGGCCTTGAGGGCGCCAGCGTCATCCCGGTCACAGGAGAAATGTCGTGGATCTGCATCTGACAGGACGCAAGGCGCTGGTCACCGGCGCCTCGAAGGGCATCGGTTTCGCCATCGCCAGACGCCTCGCGGCGGAAGGTTGCCGCCTGGCGCTGATCTCGCGCGATGAAGGCCGGCTGGAGGCCGCCAGATCGGCCATCCGCGCGGAGGCGCCCGGCGCGGACATCGCCATTCTCGCCGCCGACGTCGCCCATGACGCCAGCGCGGCGCTGCTGGCTGACGCCCACGGCGACGCGGACATCCTCGTCAACAACGCCGGCGCCATTCCCCAGGGAACCTTGCAGGAAGTCGACCAGCAGCGCTGGCGCGAGGCCTGGGACCTGAAGGTGTTCGGCTTCATCGGCGTGACCCGCGCCTTTTACACCCGCATGGCGGCGCGGCGGGCCGGCGTCATCATCAATATCATTGGCATGGGCGGCGAACGGCTGGACGCCCATTACATCACCGGCGCCGCCGGCAACGCCTCGCTGATGGCGTTCACCCGCGCCCTTGGCGGCGCCAGCCCGCGCGACGGCGTCCGCGTTGTCGGGATCAACCCCGGCCCCATCGCCACGGATCGCATGGAAACCCGGCTGCGCGCCCATGCGCAGCGCCAGTTCGGCGACGCGGAGCGCTGGCGCGAACTGACGGCGGACATGCCGTTCGGCCGGCCAGGCGCGCCGGAGGAAATCGCCGCCGCCGCAGCCTTTCTCGCCAGCGACTGCTCGGCCTATACAACCGGAACGATTCTCACCATCGACGGCGGCCTCGCCAACGCCTCCTGACCGCAAAGGACATCCTCTTGACCACCGACGCGCCCAAAAGCGACGCCACCGGGGCTCCCGGGAGCAACGCCCGCTCCGTGCTGATTGAAACCGGCGAATGGGCCGGCTGGCGGCGCCCCGACCGCGACACCTTCGACACCCGCTCCGGGCCGTTTTACCACCGGCGGGACGCCGACGGCTCGGTGCGCTGCGCCTTCCTCGTCGAGAAGCGCCACCTCAATGGCATCGACGTGGCGCACGGCGGCTGCCTGGTGACCTTCGCCGACCACGCCATCTTCATGTTCGCCCTTGACCATTTGCGCGGCGGCCCCTCGGTCACCGTGTCTCTGAACAGCGAGTTCATCGGCGCCGCCTATGAGGGCGACGTCGTCGAGGCGACCGGCGACGTGCTGAAGGCCGGCGGGTCGGTGCTGTTCGTGCGCGGCGTGCTGAAGGTGGGCGCGCGCATCATTCTCAACTATTCCGGCGTCATCAAGAAGCTGAAGCCGAAAGCCGCCATCCCCGCGCCGCGCGACCCCGACCAGGGCGTCGACTGACGCCGCTGGCAATAACGCGCCGCGGGGAACCCGGGACAGGACAGGCGAGACGCGCCCCGGCGGGCGCGACCTCCATTTTCCGGTCAGCGCGGCGCCTCCAGATTGGTGATGACGCGGCGGTTCTGGGCGGTGCAGGAGGCGTCCGGGCAGGCGCGGACGATCCGCTGTTGCTCGCGGCCATAGGATTTGGCCCTGAGCCGGCTGGCCGCCACCCCCTTTGACACCAGATAAACCATCACCACCTCGGCCCGTTGCTGGCCCAGCGTCCTGTTGCTGGCGTCCGTGCCGGGGTCGTCGGCGAAGCCCTGAATTTTGGCGCTCCATTTCGGAAAGCGCTTCAGCCACGCCGCCTGGCCGTCCAGGGTGTCGCGGGCGATTTTGGTGAGTTGCGCCGAGCCCTCGGTGAAGAACACGCGCCGGCCCACATTGACGATGAAATCCTCGTTGCTGCCTGGCTGAACATTGACGCCAGCCCCTGCCGGCGCGTCCGTGACCCTGCCTGAGGGAGCCGTCGCCGGCGCCCAGGCGGCGGGCGCCACGGCCGGTTGTGCTGGCGCCAGTTGTGCCGGCGCGGCGGCGACCGGCTGCGCCATCGCCGGAGCCGGAGCCGGAGCCGGCGCCTCCGCCTGCGCCGCCGGCGCGGCCGGCGGCTTCCCGGTCAGCCGGGCGAAACTGAAGCGCTCGGCGGCGCAGCCGCCCAACATCAGCGCCAGGGCGACGCCGGTGAACGTGAAAGTCGCGGCGGGTCTGATCATGGTCATGGAAGGGGCCTGCGCGTCACGAGCCGGGTCAGGGCCGCACAGGCCGCCCCGGCGGGTTTCACCCGGGGGTTCATCTGGAATCGTTGCCGGCGGCGGCCCTGGCGGCAATGTGCCGGAGCACCAGCACGCGCGTGCCCTGGGGGCAGCGCTGGTACAGGTCGATGACGTCCTCAGGGAACATGCGGATGCAGCCGCTGGAGGCGTCGGCGCCGATCGACCATGGCTCGGTCGTGCCGTGCAGGCGGTAGCCCGTGTCCTGGCCGTCGCGATACAGGTAGAGGGCGCGGGGGCCCAGCGGATTGTCCGGGCCGCCGGCCATGTAGCGCGGCAGGTTGGGCCGGCGCTTCAGCATGTCGGCGGGCGGTGACCACGGCGGCCAGATCGCCTTGCGGTCAACCTGGGCGCGGCCGAACCACTGGAAACCTTCCTTGCCCACGCCGACGCCATAGCGCAGCGCCGTCCGGTTCTCGAAGATCACATAGAGAAAATGGTGGCGCGTATCGACCACCACCGTGCCCTGCGGCTCATCCGAATAGTACTGGACGAGCTGGCGGCGCCAGCGCGGATCAATCACGTTGAAATTGGTGCGCCGGTAGTTCTGGCCGTGATCGCTGGCCATGCCGGCGAAATAGCGCTCCCGGTCCCGTGGAGCCGCAAGGACGGGGCCAGCGGCCCCGGCCAGAACCGCGGCCGCAATTCCCCCGACGACGCCCCTGCGGCTGATCTCCCCCACGTCCGCCCCCAAAATTCTTCAAGCTGCATTGTCAGCTTCGGCGGCACTGTCAGTCGCGAATGGTAAATTTTGCGCTAAAGGGCGCGGAAACAGGTTAACGCGCCGCTTGCCGGCGTCTTGCGCGCGCCTGCCCCCGCCGTGGTTACGGCCACGGCGCGCCCATGTCAGATAAATGTCTGACGAAAGTTGACATTCGTCAGTCGTCAGGTACACCCGTCTCACAATCTCCGCGTCGCGGCCGTTTGATGAGACCCCGCATGACCCGCCTGTCCAGATTTGCGCGCTCGATCCGCCTTTCCGTTGGCGCCTGTCTCCCACCGCGCCAGAACGCTTCCGGCGATCGACGGCGGCGCGGCGCCGGCGCAATGGCGGCGGCCATCTGCCTCGCCGCCCTCGCCGCCTGTAACGACAAGACGCCCGCAAGGAGCGACGCCGCGCGGCCGGTGCTGGTGGCGACAGTGCATTACGGCGAAGAAGATCCGGCCCGCACCCTCGTTGCCTCCATCCGGCCGCGCATCGAGAGCGACCACGGTTTTCGCGTCGGCGGCAAGGTCGCCCGCCGCGCCGTGGAGGTGGGGCAGCGCGTGCGCTCCGGTGACACCCTCGCCGTGCTCGACGACGTCGACCTGAAGCTCCAGGCCGAACAGGCGGAGGCCGAACTGCGCGCCGCCAGCGGCGCCCTCGCCCAGGCCACCGCCGCCGAAAAGCGCGCCGCCGACCTGCGCCAGCAGGGCTGGTCAACCCAGGTCGCCGTCGACAACAGCCGGGCGGCGGCGGAAGAGGCGCGCGGCCGCATCGCCCGCGCCCAGCGCGCTGTCGAACTGACGCGTAACAGCATCTCCTACACCCGTCTGAAGGCCGACGCCGACGGCGTGGTGACGGCCACCCTGGTCGAGCCAGGCCAGGTGGTCGCCGCCGGCCAGCCGGCCATCCGCATTGCCCGCAGCGGTGAAAAGGAGGCGATCGTCGCCGCCCCCGAAACCATGCTGGAGCGCATCCGCAAGGGCGAGGCGACGCTGACCCTGTGGGCGCGTCCCGACAAGACCTTCCGGGCCCGCCTGCGCGAACTGTCGCCCTCGGCCGACACGGTCACCCGCACCTATCAGGCCAGGTTCTCCCTGCCCGACGCCGACGATGACGTGCAGATCGGCATGACCGGAACCCTGTCAGTAAAGGCGGCGAAGTCGGATCGCGTCGCCCGCCTGCCCCTCGCCGCGCTGTTCAACCAGAACGCCGGCCCCTCGGTCTACGTGGTGAAACCGGATGGCGCGGTGGCCCTGACGCCGGTGACGGTCAAATCCTATGACAGCCACGACGTCGTCATCACCGGCGGCGTCCATGAGGGCGACCGGGTCGTCGCCATGGGCGTCCACAGCATCGATCCGGCGCAAAAAGTCCGCGTCATCGATAGCCTGAGCTTCTGAGGCGCCGCGATGAAGGGCTTCAATCTCTCCGCCTGGGCCGTCCGCCATCCGGCCCTGATCCTGTTCCTGATTATCGCCGTCAGCGCCGGCGGCCTCATTTCCTATCTGCGGCTTGGCCGCGCCGAGGACCCCTCCTTCACCATCAAGGTGGTGATCGTCACCGCGATCTGGCCCGGCGCCACCGCCCGCGAGATGCAGGAGCAGGTGGCCGATCCGATCGAGAAGAAGCTGCAGGAACTGCCGTACTTCGACAAGGTCATCACCTATGTGAAGCCGTCGTTCACGGCCATGCAGGTGGCGTTCCGCGACACCACGCCGCCGAAGGAAGTGCCGCAGCTGTTCTACCAGTTGCGGAAGAAAATGAGCGACCTGAAGCCGTCGCTGCCCTCAGGACTGATCGGCCCGAACTTCAACGACGAATACGGCGACGTCGACTCGATCCTCTACATGATGACCGGCGACGGCGCCAGTTACGCCCAGATGAAGAAGGTGGCGGAAGGTCTGCGCCAGGCCCTGCTGCGCGTGCCCGACGTCACCAAGGTCAATCTGTACGGAACCCAGGACGAGAAAATCTTCGTCGAGTTCTCGCACGCCCGCCTCGCCAGCCTCGGCATTCCGGTGCAGTCGCTGTTCGACAGCCTCGCCCGCCAGAACGCCGTGGTTCCCGCCGGCGTGGTCGAAACCAACGCCCAGCGCGTGCCGCTGCGCGTCACCGGCGCGCTGGACGGCGCCCGGGCGGTTGAGGAGACGCCGGTGGAAGCCAACGGCCGCGTCTTCCGCCTCGGCGACATCGCCACCGTGACGCGCGGCTTCAAGGACCCGCCGGATTATATCATCCGCCAGGAGGACAAGCCCGCCATCGGCATCGGCGTGGTGATGGCGCGCGGCGGCAATATCCTCGACTTCGGCAAGAACGTGAGCGCCGCCAGGGACGTGTTCATGGCCGCCGCCCCCCAGGGCGTGTCGCTGACCCAGGTGGCCGACCAGCCGCTGGTGGTCGACCACGCCGTCGGCGAGTTCGTCCGTTCGTTCATCGAAGCGCTGGGCATCGTGCTGCTGGTCAGCTTCGTGTCGCTCGGCTGGCGCACCGGCATTGTCGTCGCCCTGTCGGTGCCGCTGGTGCTGGCCATCGTCTTCATCGTCATGGCCGCCATGGGGCTGGACCTGCACCGCATCACGCTTGGCGCGCTGATCATCGCGCTCGGCCTGCTGGTCGACGACGCCATCATCGCCATCGAAATGATGGTGGTGAAGATGGAGCAGGGCGTGAACCGGATGGAGGCGGCCGCCTTCGCCTGGACCTCCACCGCCTTCCCCATGCTCACCGGCACGCTGGTCACCGCCGCCGGCTTCCTGCCGATCGGCTTCAACAATTCGGCCACGGGCGAATACGCCGGCGGCATTTTCTGGGTGGTGGCGATCGCCCTTGTCGCCTCCTGGTTCGTGGCGGTGATCTTCACGCCCTATCTAGGCGTCAAGCTGCTGCCGGACATGAGCAAGGGCCATCACGACCCTAACGCCATCTACCAGACGCGGCTGTACCGGGGCCTGCGCGCCGTCATCACCTGGTGCGTCGACCACAGGTTGACTGTCGTCGCCGCCACCGCCGGCGTGTTCGTGCTCGCCCTTGTCGGCTTTACGAAGGTGGAGCAGCAGTTCTTCCCGCTGTCGGAGCGTCCGGAGCTGTTCCTGCAGATGCGCATGCCGGAAGGCGCCGGCATGGGCGCCACCACGACGACGGCGCAGCAGGCGGAAAAGCTGCTGCACAACGACCGGGACATCGCCACCTACACCACCTACATCGGCCAGGGCAGCCCACGCTTCTGGCTCGGCCTCAACCCGCAGCTGCCGAACGAGGCCTTCGCGGAGATCGTCATTCTGACCAGGGGGGTCGAGGAACGAGAGCGCGTCAAGGCCCGGCTCGACAAGGCGATCGCCGACGGCGCCCTCACACAGGCCCGGGTGCGCGTCGACCGCTTCAACTTCGGCCCCCCTGTCGGCTTTCCGGTGCAGTTCCGGGTCATCGGCCCGGATACCGGCAAGGTGCGCGACTACGCCAACCAGGTGCGCGACGTGATGCGCGCCAACCGCAATATCATCGATCCGCATCTGGACTGGAACGAGCAGAGCCCCTCGGTGCGGCTGGTGGTGGACCAGGAGCGCGCCCGCGCCCTTGGCCTGACGCCGCAGGACCTGTCGCAGTCGCTGCAGACGCTGCTCTCCGGCGTCACCGTCACCACCGTGCGCGATGGCGTCGAGAAGGTCGACGTGGTGGCCCGCACCCTGCCCTCGGAGCGTCTCGACCTCGGCAAGATCGCCGACCTGTCGGTGATGACCCGGGGCGGCGCCTCCGTGCCGCTCGCCCAGGTCGCCCGGCTGGAATACCTGCACGAGGAGCCCATCATGTGGCGGCGTAACCGCGACATGGTGATGACGGTGCGCGCCGACATCGTCGATGGCGTCCAGGCGCCGGACGTGACCATGCAGATCTGGCCGAAGCTGAAGGCGATCAGCGACGCCATGCCGCCGGCCTACCGCATCGAGATGGGCGGCGCCATCGAGGAATCGCAGAAGGGCAACGCCTCGCTGGTAGGCCTGATCCCGCTGATGGTCATCATCATGCTTACCCTGCTGATGATCCAGTTGCAGAGCTTCTCGCGCCTGGCGCTCACCTTCATGACCGCGCCGCTTGGGATCATCGGCGCCACGCTGGGGCTGTTGCTGTTCCGGCAGCCGTTCGGCTTCGTGGCGCTGCTCGGCCTCATCGCCCTCGCCGGCATGATCATGCGCAACACGGTGATCCTGGTGGACCAGATCGAAACCGACGTCGCCCACGGCGCCACGCGTCGCCAGGGCATCATCGAGGCCACGGTGCGCCGCGCCCGCCCGGTGGTGCTGACGGCGCTGGCCGCCATCCTCGCCATGATTCCGCTGTCGCGCTCCGCCTTCTGGGGGCCGATGGCGACGACGATCATGGGCGGCCTGTTCGTCGCCACCTTCCTGACTTTGCTGTTCCTGCCGGCGCTCTATGCCCTGAGCTTCCGCAAATCCCTGGACACAAAGCCTGCCGGCGCCAATAACGGAGCCATGACGGAGGGCCCCCATCCATGACGCGGAATGATCGCCAGCCGGCCCCGGTCGAGCCCATCGCCGACAGCCACGCCGCCGCCCGGCTGCGCGTGCTGGAAACCGCCGAACGGCTGTTTCGCGAGTACGGCTACCAGAAGACCACCGTAGCGGACATCGCCCGGGCGCTCGGCATGAGCCCGGCCAATGTCTACCGCTTCTACGAATCCAAGCGCGCCATCTTCGAGGCCGTCGCCATCAACCTGCTCGACGTGGTGGAGCGGGACCTCGCGGCGGCGGCCCGTTCGGGCGGCGCGGCGGAACAGCGCCTGCGCGCCTTCCTGGAAGCCAACCACCGGCTGTGCATGCAGCACTTCGTTGGCGATTCCCGCATCCGCGACATGGTGGCGGTGGCGATCAATGAGCGCTGGGCCGCCATTGATGACCACGTGGAGCGGGTGCGGCTGATGAGCGAGCAGATCATCCGCGACGGCGTCGCGGAGGGCGTTTTTACCGCCGCCGACCCCACCACCGCCAGCGCCTGCCTGATGGTCGGCTGGCTGCGCTTCTGCCATCCGCTGCTGGCCGACGAACCATTCGCCCATGGCCCGGAGCTGGAGCAGATGGCCGATTTTCTGATTGGCGCGTTGCGGGCGCCCGCGACGCGAGACGCCGCGATCCGGCAGGAGCGGCGATAGTCGTCATCCAGGGCGGCGCCAGTCCAGCATGCCCGCCCGGCCCGCGGCGCGCCGGGGAGCCCGACCGGACGTCGCAGCGGCAGGCAGTGCTTTTGAAACCACCTGGCGCGCCTCGCCGCCCATGCCGAACCTCGTAAATGCTCCTCGTGACGCCACTGGACCGGGACCTGTCGCCCAGAACCGCCACGCGCCGGATGCGTCCCCGCCGCCTCTTGCGATACCGGCCCGGATCACGCATTGACGGCGCAAATCACTGATTGGAGAGTCCCATGGCCTACCGTTCCAGCTGGATGACCGACGACATCGCCAGCTTCAGCGAGCAGTTCCGCCGCTATCTGCAAACCGAGCTTGCGCCGCACGCCATGCGCTGGCGCGAGGAGAAGATGGTCGATCGCTCCGCCTGGCGCGGCCTTGGCGACATGGGCGCCCTGCTCTGCTCGGTGCCGGAAGAGTACGGCGGCATGGGCCTCAGCTTCGCCTGGGACGCCGCCGTGATGCAGGAACTGGAGACCTGGTTGCCGGAAATGGCCACCGGCGTCAGCGTGCATTCCGTCATCACCGCCCATTACATCAACGCCTACGGCACGCACGAGCAGAAGCTGAAGTGGCTGCCGAAAATGGCGAAGGGCGAATGGGTCGGCGCCATCGCCATGACCGAGCCAGGCGCCGGCTCCGACCTGCAGGGCGTGCGCACCACCGCCCGCCGGGACGGCGACCATTACGTCATCAATGGCGCCAAGACCTTCATCACCAATGGCCAGCTCGCCGACATCATCGTCTGCGTGGTCAAGACCGACCCGGCGAAGGGCTCGAAGGGCATTTCGCTGGTGGTTATCGAGACTGAAGGCGCCGAGGGCTTCCGCCGCGGCCGCAACCTCGACAAGATCGGCCTGAACGCGTCCGACACCTCCGAACTGTTCTTCGATGAACTGCGCGTGCCGGTCGCCAACCTGCTTGGCGACGGGGAAGGCCAGGGCTTCGTCCAGCTGATGCAGCAGCTGCCGCAGGAGCGTCTCGGCCTGTCGATCCAGGCGATCGCCGCCATCGAGCGCTCCGTCGCGATCACCACCGAATACGTCAAGGAGCGCAAGGCGTTCGGCAAGTCGCTGCTCGATTTCCAGAACACGGCGTTCAAGCTGGCCGAGCGCAAGACCGAGGCCACCATCGGCCGGGTGTTCATCGACCATTGCATCGAACGTCTGATTGCCGGCGACCTCGACACCGTCACCGCCTCGATGGCCAAGCATTGGGTCACCGACAAGCAGAGCCAGACCGCCGACGAATGCCTGCAATTGCACGGCGGCTACGGCTACATGCAGGAATACGAAATCAGCCGCCGCTACATCGACGCCCGCATCCAGCGCATCTATGGCGGCACGAATGAAATCATGAAGCTGGTGATATCGCGCTCGCTCTGAGCCGCCCAGCGCCTGTCCCGGCGACGCCGGCCGCCGGGCAATGTTTCAGGACCGGGACATGGTTCCGTGTTGCGGAAGCAACGTGACGATCCGGCGCCCGACGCGGCGCCGGAAAACCTCAGATCCCGCCATCAGGTTCTTGCACGGCGGCGGCTTTCACTGACGGACGCCCGGATGTCATTATCCGGGCGTTCTGTTTTTCCTGCGCGCGCCGTCCCGCAACGCTTCGTCCCACTGATATTCACGGTATTCCCGTTCAATCGACGGGAAAACAGCGGCGACGCTCTTGAACCCGGGCGCAAAATCTGCGTCTCATATAAAATATATATAAAACCAAAAAATAAGCGCGGGAATGGAAACAGAAACCAACCATCGGGAAGGCGTCCGCACCGAAAGTCTTGCCTTGCAGGCCTACCGGCACTTTCGCCGGCAGCTGATGGCGGGGCGGTACAAGCCAGGCCAGAAAATCAAACTGAAAGAGGTCAGCGAGGAACTGGGGATCAGCGCCACGCCCATTCGCGAGGCGCTGGGCCGCCTGGTGTCGGAGCACGCCCTGTTTCAGATCGACCGCCGGTCCGTGCGCGTGCCCATCATGGACGCCGATCGCTACCGCCATATCAGCGATGTGCGCATTCTGCTGGAAGGCGAAGCGGCGGCCCGGGCCGCGCAACTGGCGACCGGCAGCGAAATCGCCGCGCTGGAAGAAATTCACGAAGCCCTGTGCGTCGCCCATGACCAGGGCAAGATGGAAGACCTGATGGCGGTGAACGAGCGGTTTCACGACGCGCTTTGCAACCTCGCCGCCATGCCCGTGCTGCATCACATGGTGGAGAATCTCTGGCTGCAGTGCGGGCCGACCATGAACGCCTTTCTCGACTACCCGCCGCGCGCGCCGCGCCAGCGCCACGCCCACCTGATGATTATCGACGCCCTGCGCAAACGCGACTCCGAGGCCGCCCGCAAGGCGCTGGCGCTCGACATCCGCGCCAGCGTGGAGCGGATTGTCGCCTATCTTGACGAACACAGGGTCAACGCCGGCTAGCACCCGCGGAGCGAATGTCTGGCTCCGCCCCAGCGTTGCGTTCGCCGGCCTTCCCTAGCCCCTCCTGGCGGCGATCACCCGCATCTTCGCCGGATCCCGGAGCCTGTCTGGACGATCCGCGACCGGTGGTCGCCAGGAATGTTCTACATAAAGGGCCGTGCGGGCCGGCAGGGCCTCGCCGCCGGCGCCCACTGAAGCGCGCGCGCGTCGACGTCGCGGGGGCGACAGGAACCGCCCCATCGACCCGCCAGCATCGCCCGCCAGGCGCTCAGCCCCCCGGGCCACGATAGGCGCGTCCTGGCAGCGAGGGATCAAGCCCCCGCGTTACAGGTTGACCGCCCATGGGCCCTGGCTGGGAGCCCGGATTGACCGCGGGACGTGGCAGCGGCGCCGAAGGCGCGGCGCCATCCGGCGCGGGCCTTGGAACCTGCGGAATCTGGGGTCCCCCGCCCGCGCCGGACGGCGACGCCCCCGGCTGGACCGGCTGAACTGGCGCGGCGCCTGGCGCCGGCCCCAGATAACGGGCGCCCCCGGGCGTCTGGTATCCCTGCGGTGGAACGGGCGCGGGATTGGGCGCCGGGGCGCGCTGTTCGATCGGGCGGTTCTGGGGTTGCGCGCGCCCCGGCGCCGGAGCGGCGCGCCGTTGGGGCGACGGTGCGACCGCCGGTCTGGGCGCCCGACGCGGCGCGGCCTGGCGCGGCGCGGCCTGGCGGGGCGCCGGCGGCGCGTAACGCTGCGCGCGCGGCGTCTGCACCCGTCGGCGCTCGCTGCCGCTCCACCGGCCCACAAGGCCAGATTGCGGCTCCAGATCGTCATTGCCGAATAGCGGCCGATAACCGAAACGGCTTTCCCGCTCCGGCGCGGCGCGGGCGCGACCGGAGCGGCGCGTGCTGCCAATGGGGTCCGTCCGGCTGTATCCACGTAACAGGCCGATCAACCCGCCGGGATTGCCGCGCGATGAATCCAGAATCGGCCCGCCCCTGTCGCGCCTGCGGCTGGAAGCTTGGGCAAGTTGCACGCGCGGCGTCTCATCCGCATCCGCGACGTCTGGCCCGATCGGCGACAGCTTCAGCCCCGCCACGTCCGCGGCGGGCGCCGGCGGCGCTGTCAGCATCAACTGCTCGCTCATCTCCGCCAACTGGTCCAGGGTGGCGTGGGCGCTGCACAGACGGATGCGGACAAGAGCCGGAGCCGCATCCCGTCCCGGCCCGGCCGCCCCGGGAAAATCGCTGATCCGTTGCCAGGCGAACAGGCAGCGCCCGCCGCCTGGCGGCGCGCCAATGGAGACGTGCATGGCGCCGTAGCGGCTCTTCAGCATCCTTCCTGGCAGCGGCGTCATGGTCACCCCTGGAAACTGGCGCTCCAGTTCCGATGCCAGTTGCGCGGCGGAGGGCGCGACAGCCGCGCGGCCAAGCACGACCTCAAGCGCATTGGCGCCCAAATGCCCGCCCGTCAGGACGATGCGCTGGCGCAGGCCGGCCCCGGCGTCGCTTTCCTCCACCGCCATGACGCGCCCGGCCGAAGGCGGCAGGGAAGCCAGCGCCGCGGCGGCGGGCATGGCCTGGGCGCCGGCGCTGGCCAGCCCCAGCGCCACGGCGGCCGCCGCGACCCGGCGGCTGGCCAGCGTCACGGTCACCCAGGACCCGCGCCGCGCCTTGCCCATGAACGGCATACCCACCAGCAACTCCATCAATAACCGCCCGACAAAATCGCCGGGGCGCAATCGCCCGCCAGCTTCAGCGTCACTCCCCGCAATCCCGGGAAGCCAGCTCCAGGTCATCCAGGTCATCCCGGTCATCCAGGGGCATCCAGGTCAGGGCGACGCGCCTGGCGCCTTCCGCAAAACCCACCGGCTTCGTCCGGAATACGCTGGAGCAGGACGCCGTCAGGCTGAACCGGCGCGCCCCGCTCCCGATGTGACGCATTTTTCTTAATGAAAGCGCCCCAGCGTCACAAAGCCGCGCGCCTGGCCCCGCTTTGCCGCGGACGGCGCGCCAGGCGCCCTGTCGGCCGCCCGCCCGCAATCGCGGCGAAACGGCTCACTATAGAAGACTCAACCCCTGTGCTGACGCATTTTCCTCACGGGGGAAGCCCGTTTCACCGGCAATCCGCTAGCGACCGCCAATGTACTGGTCCGCGTGCCGCTGCTCGGCCCACAGGGTGCCCGCCGGCGCCGGCTGGGTGGCGTAGGTCGGCTCGGTCGCCGTCGTCAGGCCATTCCACGCCGGCAGCAGCGAAAACCCGTAACGCTCGTAGGGCATTGGCCCGACGCCCGGCACCCGCCGCGCCACGAGCGGCCACGGCCCCTTTACCGGCTCCGCCAGATAACCGGCGGCGGCGCTGTAAGGCGCGCCGACAACGGCGCCGGGACCAATCCCCGCATAACGCAGCGGATTGGCCGGATTGACGCTGATCGGAAACTCCTTCGCCGTCAGCTTCGGCTGCGCCGGAGCGCCCTGCAAGGGCTGCCCACGCAGATCAACGCCGCCCAGCGCCGCTTCCGGCGCCGGAACACGCGGCACCGAGCCGCGCAGGCCGGAGCCCGCCAGCCCCTGGTTTTCCACCGCGCCGCCGCCCTGCATCCGGGCGATCTGCTGGGGATAGTTCTGGCCAAGGTAGGTGGCGCCGCCCTGCGCCTGGGGCGCGGCGGCAACGTCTTCCACGGCGGCCTTGCGGCGGTTCTTGCCCCGCCGCTGCTCGGCCTGCTGGCGCTCCTGCAGGTCGCACGGCGTCGGCGGCTTGATGGTCCCGTCGGGGAACACCAGCTCGACCACCTTGTAGAACAGCCCGTCATAGCGGTTGATCACATCGGCGAGGGTCTGGCGGTCTTTCATGCGGTCCAGCGCCAGGGCGTAGCCGTAGGCCGTCGCCTCCTTGGGATACCAGGCCATCGCCCGCGAAAACCATTGCAGCGCGACATCGTACTGGCAGGAGTTGTAAGCGTACCAGGCCAGACCTTGCGCCGCTTCCCCGGAGGTAAGCTGCATCGCCACCTGGCCGTAACGCGCCAGCCGCTCCGGCTCGATATAGGGCGGGATCGCCTTGGTCAGATCCCGCTCCAGAATATCGACATAGAGGATCATGTTGTTGATCAGCGCGTTGCGCCAGGCGTAGGCGACCTCCTCGGCCTCCCTGTACATGGTCAGGTTGACCAGCGTCAGCGCCAGACCATGGGCGACCATGGCGTCGCCGCCCTTGCTGATGCTGGTCTTGAACCAGTCGAAGGCCTGCCGGTAATCCTTCTGGTTATAGAAGTACCACGCTACCAGCGCCGCTTGCGCGCCGTCATCGACGCTGTTGGCGTATTCCTCGAAACGGCGCAGTTCGTCCGGGTCCACCGGCTGCGTCCGCTCCTCCTTGAGAAAGGCGCTGATGCGGGCGCGGATAATGTCGATGGCGATCGGCTCCAGCTCGCTGGCGCCGTTAACGGTCCGCGCCATGGCGACGAGCTGGTCCACGTCGTTCATCGGCAGGACCGCCATCGCCTTCTGCACGGTGGCGATGCGCTCCTGCGGATTGTTATTGGTCGACAGGATCAGCTTGTAGGCGTCCAGCGCCTTCTCCGGCTGGCCCGAGCGCGCCTCCGCCGCCGCCACCAGCCACAGCAGATCCAGCTCCAGGTCGCGCTCGTTGAGCCCGGAATCACGCAGCGCCGACAGCACCAGCTTCTCGCGCCCTTCGCGCGAGGCCTTCTCGATCTCCGTGCGCAGGATCTTGCGCGCGATCTTGTTGCGCAGGTCCCGCGAAGGCTGCCAGCCAGGTTCGCTCTTGCGGCGGGCCTCGATCGCGGCCTTCAGCTCGTCCAGGCGGTCCGCCGCGAACAGCGCCCAGAAAGGCTCCTCGTCGCCAGACGTGTTCTCCGCCGCGTCATAGATCTCCGGCGGCGGCGTCCAGCCAGGATAAAGCCTCTGGATGCGACGCAGTTCCGCGTCCGCCCGCTCTTTCTGACGGCTGAGAATGTAATATCGCAGGGCCGACAGGTCGGGCTGGACGCCTGGGCGCGCCACCGGCCGGCCGTCGGCCGTCCGCTCGGTGAGCAACTGCCCGCCGCCCTGCCCGGCCACGCCCTGGGCAACCGGCTGCGGCGACGCAGCGGCGTCCATCTGGATCAGCGCCCCCTGGGCGCCGCGCGCCCCATCCGCCGACGTCGCGCTGGCGGGCTGGCCAGCAGGCTGGCCGACCGGCTGCAACGACGCGGGTTCGGCGTGAACGGGCGGACTGGCCAGGCCCGCCAGCAGGACGCCCCCTGACGCGGCCAGCAGAAAGGCGCGGCGGCCCCACCGTTCGCCTGCCCTCCCCGTTTTCGATGACAATCCCAGGCGCCTGTCGCCCCTCATCGTCCGGCCCCCCGCAGACAATTCGGATAACGCATCTGCATGGCGATCACCGACATGAGATGCAAAATGGCGGGATAGTAGTTCTCGTTGGCGCGCGGACGCAGGAAATCCTCCGGCGCCGGCGCGCCATTGACAGCGCAAAGCGTCAACGCCGCGATCGAGGCGTAGCCGCTTTCGTTCATGCCCTGCGACCGGCCGCTCCTGGCGTCCACGACGCCCGTGCCCTTGCCCCCTGGCGACCACAGCTTCACAAACGGCGCGTAGTCAGCCCGGTCGCCAAGACCGGCCCAGGCCATGTAGAGCGGAATGCGGATGGCGTTATAGCCAAAGTTCTGCGGAAACCCCTCTGCCGGCCTGAGGGTCGCGCCCCTGGCCGACATCCACTCCGTCGGCAACTGCGCCGGGCCAAACCGTCCCTTGGCCAGCAGCTCCATGCCCGAGCGGCTCAGGCCCGCCCAGTCGATCTCCGGCGCGACCAGATACAGGCGCGGGAAAGCCGGAAACACCCAGTAGGACACGTTCACCACCGGACCATCGGGGCGTTGCTCAGCCCCGAAACCGAAGATGGACGGCAGCAGCAGGGCGCCCCAGCGGGTCTTGAACAGCACCGTCTTGCGCCCGACCTCAACCGCGATGCGGCGCGCTTCCACCCGGTAGGCGACGTTGTTCCACAGCTCCCCCGCCTCGGCGAGCGCCCACGCCACGAGAATATCGCCGTCCGTGGCGTTGTTCATGTCGCCCACGCCAGGGCGCTTGTCGGGGTCCCAGCGCCAGGCCAGCAGCTTGTCGTCGCGCACCATGAGATTGGCGCGGGTCCAGCCCCAGATGCGCTCAAAGCCTTCCCGGTCATTGGCGGCGACTGCGGCGAGCATGCCGTAGCCCTGCCCTTCACTGTGGCTGATCATGCCGTTGGCGGTGTCGACCACGCGCCCCTGATCGGTGACGAAACGGGCCTTGAAAGCCGCCCAGACCTCCGGCGTCTTCAGCGCGCCGCCCAGTGGAATGGCGCGGGTATCCAGGCGCAACTCCGGCAGCTCCCCCGTCGCCTGGCCGTTTCCGGCCTGCCCTGGAGCCGGTTGCGCCTGAACCTGCTGGCCCGGTGGGTGACGGTTTGGCGCATCCGGCGCCGGGGCCTGCGCCCGCGCCGCGCCACAAGCCATGACCATCGCGCCGGCGCCGGCCAGCAGGGCTTGAAACAGACGCCCGTCTTTCAGGCGGCGTGATCGCGGGCCGATGCTCTTCACTGCTTCCGTCCAATGTTACGCAACAACCACGTGGTCGTGCCGCCAAGAAATATGGCGACGAGCAGGGACGACACCACGTAGACGCTCGGATTATGCGACAGCCAGCTTGCCGCCACCAGCCGCGCGTTCACAACTGAAAACACGGTCGTCGGCATAAAATACGTTTCGCGCGGCGCAATGGTCGTCACCTCTCCGGAGGCAGCGTCGAGCAAGGTTTTCTGGCCATTGACCTGCGACCAGACCAGCGGATCCGTCAAACAGGCGGTGGCGTCGAACAGATCCGCGCCGTTGGGGGCTGTCACCAGGGTCAGGGCGGCGGACTGGCCGCCCCTGAGCACGCTCTGGGCCATCATCAGGGAGGTCGGCGCCGGCACCTGGATGGTCTGCCGCTTGCCGCTGGCGTCCTGCACCAGCGATTTCGCGCCGCTGGCCATGCCGGACCCCAGGGAAACGATATTGTTGAACAGTCCCCGCACCTGGGCCAGCAGGCTGGTGCGGCCATAGATGTTCTCATTCCATTGCGCCAGCACATCGCGCTCGGGCAGCGCCGTCGTGTCCAGGCCAGGTTTGCCGGCCTCCGCCCCCGGCGTTTCCTGACGCGGCGTGACGACGCCGGTGTCGCTGACCTTCGGCATCATGCAATAGCCAGGCAGGTTCCGGGTCAGCGCCGTGCGCTGACGCGCCAGCTGCGCATAGGCCGACAGCCCCGCCGGATCGGCGGGCGCAGGGTTCTGCCGGTTGGCCCAGGCCGACTTCAGCGCGGCCGCATCGACGCCGACGGCCGCGAGCGTGGCGTCGGAAAGGGCGCCCGCCGGAGCGACGACGAGCGTTGACTGGGTGCTGTCGGCGGGCGGCGTCACCGTCACGTCCAGATCGACCACCCTGTCAGCCGCCAGCGCCATCTGCGCGGCGAGCGTCGCAGCGGCGCCCACGGCGCTCCTGTCCGGCGAGGGCAGGAAGAGTTGCGTGCGCTCCCCCAGCGTTAACGGAAACGCGGCCGACGCATACAGCGCCAGATTGGGCATGTCCGCCACGCGCGCCAGGGTCGGGATGATCAGCTCGCTGGTGTCGAGCAGCAGGAACCGCTTCGGCGCGCCAATGGCGGCGACCGGATCACAGGCCTTGTCAGCGGGCGACGGCACGCGCGCCAGGATCTCCACCCGGTTGAAGCCGGGCTTCAGGCGCCCGAGCGGGAACGGAATTTCGTTGCTGCGGAAGACTTCGCCATCGCGGCGCGACAGCACGGTGGTGGCGGCGTCGCGGCCGTTGACGCTGATGGAAATCTGCGGTTCGGGGCCCAGGCCGGCCACATAACCGCCATCGAGCCGCAACCGCACCTTGGCGTAGTCCGACGTGTAGAAATCCGGCGGCAGCACCAGATCGAACCCGACCCGGAACAGCCGGCCATTGAACTCGACGCTGGGGATGTTGAGCTGGCGCAGCGATATGCGTCCGGCCCCCGAAACGCGCAGGCCCCGGTAGTTCGCCAGCGCGGCCAGGCCCGAGGGCGAACCGCGCGCCTCCTCGGGCCGCGCCAGACTCTCCAGCGCCGCGTCCAGGTCCTGACTGGTCTGGCCGGTCACCACCAGCATCGGCCGGCGGCCGGCGCCCGCCGGCAGCAGCGCCACCCGCGGCCCGGTGACCGCGCCCAGCCCCTCGACGCCAGGTTGACGGGCAATGTCCTTATAGACGCCGACCAGAAGGTTCAAGCCGGCGTCGCCCTGGGCCGCCGGCCCCATGTCGACCACCGGTTGCAGGAAGCGCGCGCGCAACGCCACCCCCTGCACCGCCTTCATGATCTGGTCCATGCTGCCGATGGTCGTGCGCCCCGGGATTACCGCGCGCACCGGAAAGGCGCCGAAGCTGTCCGGCGCCAGCGACGCGATGTCCTGTGCGTCGCGCACCCGCGCTGGCGCGCCGGACACCAGCAGCCCGGTATTGGCCGCGTCGATCTGCGTCCACAGCTCATAGGTGGCGCCCAGCGAGCAGTCGACGCGATGGCGCATGTCCGCCGTCAGGCGGATGGAGTTCCAGCCCGGACGCATCAGGTCTGGCGGAATGTCGAACACCACGTAACGCGTGCCGCTGGGCGCCTGCAGATTGGTCTGGCCCAGCGCCACGTCGTTGACGAGCAATGTCAGCACGGAGGCTTCCGGCATCACGGAAATCGCCGTCAGGTAGCTGACGCGGAACCTGAGGCGGGAGCGGGCGTCGCTGTCGGTCAGATAGACCGGCCACTCGGTGGCGTCGATCTCGCCGCGCAACCGGTAGCCATGCAGATTGACGGGCATGCGGCGCAATTCCACGCCCGCCTCGCGTAGCGCCTCGCCATCCTGGCCCGGCGCGCTCTGCACATTGGGGGTTGGGCGGCCGTCATCCGTCGCCGAGCCGCGCGGCAGGAACGACCGGATGCGCTGGGGCAAACCGCCGGGCGGGGCGCCAAACACCATGCGCCTGCCCTGCAACATGGGGCTTGGCGCGGCCGCCCCCCCAGGCTGGGAGGGCGCAGCCTGCTCCGGCGGGGACTGCGACGGTTGGCCGGGCGCGGCCTGACGTTCCTGCGGAACAACCGGCGGGGCCGCCTCCTGGGGGGCAATGCTCCGGGCGCCCGACTGCAGGGCGCCGGCGGCGTCCAGCAATCCCTGGGCGCGCAGGTCCGTCGCCAGCGGCGCCAGGGCGGCGAGGGCGAGGATCGGCGCGGCCAGCCGCATGAACCGCCAGATACGGAAGGGAGCCGGGCGCTTCGCTGACACGGTCGCCACCTCCATCATCGCGCGGCCAGGACAGAGGCCGGATCAGGCGCGAGACCTGGCGGCAACCGCTGCCCTTCGTCGCGCGGGCCAATGGGTTGGGGCGCGCCCGCTGGCTCGGCCGCCGCTGGCTGCTGGCGCGTTTTCAGGGCATAGCTCAGGGCGCGGACCGGGCCCGTGACGCCCCATTTCATCATCAGGCCGGTGCCGCGGATGATGTCCATATGCTTGCGCCGGCTTTCCAGCCACCGGCTCAGGGCCTCGCGCTGCCCATACATGAGATCGGCCAGCACGGCGTAGTGACGCGGCTCCAGCGGGCCGAACGGAACCAGCCATCCGCCCTGGTCGCCCTCACGGTACTGGCGGGAGAAAACCACCGGCAGGCTGTCCCGGGCGGGCATCGCCCCCACGGGCTGGATCAGCAGCCGCCCGGCCAGCTCCCCGGCCGGCAGATCACGCGGGGCCTCGGCCATCAACCGCAGGACGCAATCGGCGCTCGACACATTGTCGATCATCACCGGTATCTTGTGACCGCCGACCATCAGCACGCCGCGACGTTCGATGTCCAGCGACGGCTGGCGCGCGGCGGACCGGCGCTCGGCCACGGCGCCAAGGCAGGCGCCGGCGATCATGAGGTTGAGGGCGTTCCACAATCCCACGATGATCATCGCCGCCGAGACGCCCGGCTCGGTGAAGAACCGGTAGGTGACCACCACCATGGCCAGCAGTAATACGCCGAACAGCACGAAGAATGGCCAGGCCAGCTCGGACAGGTGATCGTCGAAGGAAACGTCGTTCTTCGCCGTCACATTGAAGCTCGGCTTGCGCGGGTTCATGAGCACCGCGCCGATCGCCCGCACCAGGAACATGCCCTGGAGCGTCTCATACATCTCCGACACCCACGGCCAGCGCACCCGGCCATAGAGGTAGTTCTGCAACATCAGCGACGCGATCATGTAAGTAAACGTGAATGCGATCGATTCATCGACCGTGGCGACGAAAATACGCAGGTCGAAGAAGATGTAGAGCAGCGGAATGAACAGGAAGATCAGGCGCGGAACCGGGAAAAACCAGAAACTCATGCTCGACAGATAGGACACCCGCTGCATGAACGACAGCCCGCGCTTGAAGGCCGGGTTCTTCAGCATCAGGATCTGGAACATGCCCTGGCACCAGCGCGTGCGCTGGCCGATGAATGAGGCGAAGGTGTCCGGTTGCAGCCCGGCCACCATGGGCTTGTCCACGTACACGCTGTGCCAGCCGCGCGAATGCAGCTCGAACGCCGTTTCGCAATCCTCGGTGATCGTCACGCCGTGGAAGCCGCCCGCGGTTTCGAGCGCCTCGCGCCGCAGCACGGCGGCCGAGCCGCAGAAGAAGGCGGCGTTCCACTTGTCGAGGCCACGCTGCGTGACCGAATAGAACATCTCGTTCTCGCTGGGCATGTGCCCGAAGGTGCCCAGGTTCTTCTCGACGGGATCGGGATTGAGAAACACGTGCGGCGTCTGCACGAGGAACAGCTTCGGGTCCTCGACGAAATAGCCAACCGTTTCCTGCAGGAACTCGCGGAACGGCACGTGGTCGGCGTCGAGCACAAGGATGAGGTCGCCGGACGAGTGTTGCAGGCCGTTGTTCATGTTGCCGGCCTTGGCGCGCTCGTTGCGCTCGCGCGTCAGATAGCGGACGCCCAGCTCGGCGCACAGGGTTTGCAGGGTGGCGCGCCGCTGGCGGGCGGCCAGCGCCTTCTCCGGGTCCCGGTCGCCGCACTTCTGGTCGGTGCCGCCGTCGTCAAGAAGCCACACGTTCAGCTTGCCCTCGGGATAGTCCATGGCCCGCGCCGCCGACAGGGTCAGCGCCAGCATCGCCGGATCCTCGTTATAGGACGGCACGAACACGTCGACGCTGGGCGCCTCACTGTCGGCGCCGCGCCGCGCCCGCGGGCGCTTGAGCGGGTCCGCGTTGATCACCAGGGTCATGGCGAGGAAGAAAACGCAGTACAGCTCGCCCATCAGCAGGATCAGACCCGCCGCGAAACCCGGCGCGTCCGTGGCGGGCGGCAGCGTGTTGGTGATGCGCCAGAAGGCGTAGCGGATGACCAGCAGCGTGCCGAGGGCGAGGAAAATCTGGCGTGACAGAAACCCCGTCATGAACAGCCAGACAGCAAGCATGCCAAAGATGACGGCCAGCCCCAGAACCAGCTGGATCGGCACGCCCACCGGC
This sequence comes from Camelimonas lactis, assembly GCF_004342915.1. Lineage (GTDB taxonomy): Bacteria > Pseudomonadota > Alphaproteobacteria > Rhizobiales > Beijerinckiaceae > Camelimonas > Camelimonas lactis. The sequence goes on along the minus strand of NZ_SLWL01000001.1, from coordinate 264,303 downwards.
AGGGTCAGGAAGACAAAGGTGACGAGGCCCAGGGCAATCCAGGCAAGCCATCTGAGCGCTGCGACCATTTCCTGCCCCCCTCCCGCCACGACTGGCGGCTCACGGAGAATTACAAAAATGTGAAGTGCAGCAAATTATCGCAGATTGCAACAGGAGATAGCGCCGCAACGCGTCATCTGCGCCTTGCCGCCCATATGGCGAGCAGCTCACGCCCAGGCCCCCCGCGCGCCCTCAGAAGGTCACGCGCGAGTCAACCAGGACGTAGCCGCCCGGACCGCGCCGGCTGTCGCGCACATATCCGCCCGATATGCCGAACTGGAAGCGGCCAAAAGTGAGCCCGCTGATATGCGCGCCGATCCGCCACTGCTTGTAGAAATCATCGCCGAGCATGGAAAATTCGGGGCCGATGAAGGTGCGGTCGTACAGGGCGTAGCCCGCCTTGAAGCGGGTATAATAGGCGTTGGCGTGCGTGGAGTATGAACCATAGGCCGACACCATCGTGTAGGGGGTCGGGTTGGCGTACAGTTCGCCGACCACCCGCAGGCCATAGCCATGGCCGCGCGTGCCATTGCTGGGGTCCACCGGGTCCAGCTTGATGTTCTGGTAATTGAACCCGATGTAGGCCGCGACATGGATGTCGGGCTCGGCCCATTCATAACCCACCAGCGCGGAGCCGGACTGCTGGTTGCCGATGATCTTGGTGTCGTCGCTGCGGTATTCGAACGAGCCGACCTGCCCTTCCACGCGGGCGCGCCAGCCGGACGTCTGGTCGAGGTCGCCGGTCAGGGCCGCTGTCACCGACGTGTTGGCGAATATGGAATTGCTGGTGGTGGCCGTCACCGAGGTGTCGATCGCGATGATCGATCCGGGCGGGTGGGCGCTGCCACCGGAACCATATCCGGACGTCCAGTCCGCCGCCTGGGCCGCGCCAGCCAGGGTCGTCAGGGCCACCGTCGCGCCGGCCAGACGCAGGACGCGCCGGACCGCGGGAACAAGACAACGCGCGTGATCGACCTTGCCGGATATCATCTGCCTGCTTCCCGTCTGGAAAACCCGGCAGATACGCGCCAGGCCGAACGTTACGCCAATGGGTGCCCGGGATTAGTTAACTGGCCGTTAAGGTTAAGACGAATTTTCACGATTTCGTGAACGAAACACAGCCGGTTCCACACAGTTTCAACGAAAAAACCCGCTCGCCATTCCTGCGAGCGGGTTGTTGCGATCTGCATGGCGACCGGCAAATCTGCCGGACAGTCCCCGGGCGAGGCCAAACGCCCCCTTTCCGCGCGCCGGCCCGCTGTCCGCCGAATCAGCTCCGCAAGCGGCGGAGAGCGGCAATCTGGCGCCAGCGGCGGAAGCATTCTGGCTGTGGCGTTGACGGGAGGGGCCTTCGATCAGGGGCGCAGGTTCACTGCCCCGATACCCGGAGGGTGAAAAAGCCAGCATGTCGGCAGGACGCCGGGCGCCTGGCCCGCAACGCTCCGGACAACAAAAAAGGCGACCCGAAACGGATCGCCTGCGCCTGACGCCGCCTGGACGGCAAAACCGGTCCAGGAATTAGCGGCGACGGAAGCCGCCGCGCTGTGGCGGGCGCCCGCCGGGGCCGCCGGGGCGCTCGTCCTTGTGACGGTAAACCAGGCGGGCCTTGTCCAGATCGTAAGGCGACATCTCGACGGTGACCCGATCACCGGCCAGCGTCTTGATGCGGTTGCGCTTCATGCGCCCCGCCGTATAGGCGATCACCTCATGGCCCCCTTCCAGCTGGACGCGGAAACGCGCGTCCGGCAGGATCTCGGTCACGAGACCGTCAAATTCGATCAGTTCTTCCTTGGCCATACAGTCTCTTCTCGCATCATGCGGGGAATCCCCCGCCCCTGCATCCGCCCGGAAACGGCCTGCCAGCGCATGCAGGTGAATTACAGATCAACGCAATGGACGGCGGGACAGGCAAAAGCCCGGCGACGTCAGCCCGAGGCGTGGAGCGGGCGCGCAGGGACGCCCGATTGCTTGCCCGCCTATATGGCGCAGATCGCCAACAATATAAAGTGCCTGAGCAATCCGCAGTATCAAATATTTACGGGAGGCGCGCAGAATAGCAGGCCATCGCCGGCAGGAAGGCGCGCCAGACCGGCGGGCGCTTTGGCCACGCGCTCCCTCGGGCGCCCAATAGAGACCGCAGGGCAGACGCCCGCCGCCCGGGTATGCGCCATTTCCCGCCGGACGCGCCGCTCCTGAAATCCATCAGACGGCCCGCATGTATCCCGCGCCCCCGAGAATTCCGCGTCGCCGGCCAAAAAGACCAGCGCCGGCGCGCTGCCGCGTCAGAATTCAGCCCGGCCAGCGCCACCTGACCCAGCGCCATTTGGCGCGCCACGACCACAAGGCCACAAACATGCCGGCCGCGCGCGACTGGCGCATTTGACAGTTTTGGCGCGCTCGCGCTGCACCCAGTCAGGGACGAAAACGCCAGAGGGGTATGACAGCAATCAACGGGCGGACGCGATCATCACGCTGGAAAGCGCCGCGACCCGACGCGCAAAGGCCAAACCTGAAATACCCTGGTCAAGGCGCGCCCGCGCCCGCACCGGAGTAGCTAACGCCAATCCGCCGCGCCATCCCCGCGAGTTTCGCGCGCGCCACCGCGCGCCTGCACGCAGACAGACCAAATACGCGCCGCCCCGAAACGCCCCCGCCATCCACGGAAGGAAACAGCCCCCCCCTGCGGAAACGCCCCTTGCGCCGGGATACTCCGGGCGCCCGGGAAGGCCCGCCTGCCAGGGACAGGGAAAGACTACGGCCAGGAAGGACCGCTGCGCGCAGCTGCAATCGCGCCGGCGCTTTCGCGACAGGGAAATACGCTCAGCGCCCCCCTGCGCGAAAGCGGCCCCGGCAGCACTCAGGCAGGCTGCAAACTTCCGGCCGCCTGCTTGCCGGTGCGCCGGTCAATCTCAACCTCAAAACCAACCTTTTGCCCCTCAATCAGCCCGCGCATGCCCGCCCGCTCAAGCGCCGTCGCATGCACAAATACATCCTTGCCGCCAGTATCAGGCTGAATAAACCCGTAACCCTTCTGCTCGTTGTACCATTTGACAGTGCCAGTCTGCATGGGTCGTCCTTTCGATCCATATGCAGGTCAACAGCTTTCAGGACACGCAGCTATCGGCCGCAACCGGAAAACCGACCCACACTGCATCTTGTCGCCAATTTTCGTCGCCATCACGCTGGACGACACCTAATCAATAGCAAGCAAAAACACCTGGTTCAAGAACTATTTCTGTAATCACCTTACAAATACTTCCTTCGTTCAAGTACATGACGCCCCGCGCCATCCGGGCGCCGCAACCGGGCGGCCCGGCGCGCCCTGCGGCGGCCATTCTGGCGGGCGCGACCGATGCGCCCGCTGTTGTTGCGGGGCGCGACCCATCTTGCTAGAGGCTGTCGGACGGCCTGAACCATTGCCGGACGTCCGCCGTCCAGGTCCGGCCCATTGCCGCCGCAGGGAGCAGACGCATGAAGTTTCGCAAGACCATGGCGCTGGCCTTCGCCGCGCTTGCGCTTTCGGGGCCGGCGGCTACGGCGGGGGAAGCCCAGCTTTCCGGCGAGGTTCGCATTGGCGAACTGAACTCCTATTCAACCCTGCCGTCATTCACGGAGCCGTACCGCAAGGGCTGGAGCCTGGCCGTCGAAGAGATCAACGCCACCGGCGGCGTCAATGGCAAGAAGCTCACCGTGATCTCCCGCGACGACGGCGGCAAGCCGGCCGAGGCGCTCACCGTCGCCAACGAACTGCTTTCGCGTGAGAAGGCGGACATGCTGGTCGGCGCCTTTTTCTCCAATGTCGGCCTCGCCCTCAGCGATTTCGCGAAGCAGAAGAAAATCGTCTATCTCGCCGCCGAGCCGCTGACCGACGCCATGGTCTGGTCGAACGGCAACCCCTATACCTTCCGCCTGCGCGCCTCCAATTACATGCAGGCCCGCATGCTGGCCGAGGAAGCGGCGAAATTGCCGGCGAAGCGCTGGGCGGTGATCGCGCCCAATTACGAATATGGCCAGTCGGCCGTCGCCGTATTCAAAAAGCTGCTGTCAGAAAAGCGCCCGGATATCGAGTGGGTCGCCGAGCAATGGCCGCCCCAGGGCAAGATCGACGCCGGCCCGGTCGCCCAGGCCATCGCCGCGGCGAAGCCGGACGCCATCCTGAACGTCATGTTCGGCCCGGATCTGGTCAAGCTGGTGCGCGAGGGCAACGCCCGCGGCCTGTTCCGGGATCGCGCCGTGGTCAGCTTCCTCACCGGCGAGCCGGAGTATCTTGATCCGCTCAAGGACGAGGCGCCCGTCGGCTGGATCGTCACCGGCTATCCCTGGTATGACATCAAGACGCCGGAGCACGCGGCGTTCCTGAAGGCCTATCAGGCGCGCTTCAACGATTATCCGCGCCTTGGCTCGATCATTGGCTACAGCGCCATGCACGCCGCCGCAGCCATGCTGCGCAAGGCCGGCTCGACCGACGCCGACAAGCTGATTGAAGCCGGGCGCGGCCTGTCGCTGACCACGCCGTTCGGACCGATCACCTTCCGCCCCGCCGATCACCAGTCGACCATGGGCGCTTTCGTCGGCGTCACCGGCGTGCGCGACGGCAAGGGCGTGATGATGAACCCGGCCTATCGCAAGGGCGAGGACTACCTGCCGTCCGAAGCCGAGGCCGCCAAAATGCGTCCGGCGGGCAACTGAGACGCGCCATGGCCGCAGCCGCCCGGTCTGGCCGCGCAGCCAGCTTTTTCGCCAATGGATGACGCGCGGGACTGGCTGACGCATTGCCTTGAGGCAACGCGGCGTCCACCCTGCCCGGAACCATGCCCGTGGATTGGAGCGTGACAGTGGCCTGGCGGACATGAGTTTCTGGATCGCCCAGTTCCTGACCGGCCTTGCCAGCGCGGCGTCGCTGTTTCTCGTCGCCTCGGGCCTGTCGATCATTTTCGGCGTCACGCGCGTGGTCAATTTCGCCCATGGCGCCTTTTACATGATCGGCGCCTATGTGGCCTGGTCGCTCACCGAGCGCCTCGCCGGCGCTTTTGGCTGGTGGGGGGGCGTGCTGCTCGCCGCCGCCGCGGTGGCGGCGCTGGGCGCCCTCGCCGAAATCCTCGTGCTGCGGCGCATCTACCAGGCGCCAGAGCTGTTCCAGCTGCTCGCCACCTTCGGCCTCACCCTCATCGCCGCCGACCTGGTGGTGATGCTGTGGGGGCCGGACGAACTGGTGGGGCGCCGCGCGCCCGGCCTCACCGGCTCCATCGCCCTGTTCGACCAGATGATCCCGGCGTGGGACCTGTTCCTCATCGTTCTGGGCCCCGTGGCGCTCGGCCTGTTGTGGCTGCTGTTCAACCGCACCCGCTTTGGCGTGCTGGTGCGCGCCGCAACCCAGGATCGCGAGATGGCGGCGGCGCTCGGCGTCAATGAGAAATGGCTGTTCACCGGCGTGTTCGCTCTTGGCGTATTTCTCGCCGCATTGGCCGGCGCGCTGCAATTGCCGCGCGAATCCGTCAACCATCACATGGATCTGCGCATTATCGTCGACGCCTTCGTCGTGGTGGTTATCGGCGGCCTCGGCAGCATCACCGGCGCTTTCATCGCCGCCCTTCTGGTGGCGCAGCTCAACGCCTTCGGCATCCTGCTGTTTCCGAAAATTTCCCTGGTCATCATCTTCCTGGTGATGGCGGCCGTGCTGGCCGTGCGCCCCTGGGGCCTGCTGGGGCGTCCCGACGTCGCCCAGCGCCCGCCCGCCGCCACGTCGGCGCGTCCCTGGCGGCCGCTCGGCGCCGCCGGACGCCTCGCCATGGCGGCGCTGGCGCTCGCCGCGATGGCGCTGCCCTTCATCAGCGGCGAATATCTGGTCATCGCCGCCACCGAAACGCTGATCTTCGCCATTCTGGCGGTCAGCCTGCACATGCTGCTGTCCGTCGCCGGCGTCGCTTCTTTTGGCCATGCGGCGTTCTTCGGTCTTGGGGCCTATGGCGTGGCGCTGGCCGTGAAAGGACTGGGCCTTGGCATGGGCGCGGCGCTGGCCCTGGCGCCGCTGGCCGGGCTCGTCGGCGCCGGCCTGTTCGCGCTGGCGGCGGCGCGCCTGTCCGGCGTTTACCTGGCGATGCTCACCCTGGCTTTCGCGCAGATCCTCTGGTCCATCGCCTTCCAGTGGGTCGAGGTCACCGGCGGCGACAATGGCGTGCTGGGCCTGTGGCCGACCGGCTTCGCGGCGCAGCCCGCCGGCTTTTACTGGCTCACGCTGGGCGTCGCCGTGCTGGTTATCGGCGCCAGCCGGGTCATCATGTTCTCCCCCTTTGGCTATGGCTTGCGCGGCGTGCGCGATGAGGCGCGCCGGGCCGCCAGCATCGGCGTCCGCCCGGGCCTGATGCGCTGGTGCGCCTTCGCCATCGCCGGCACCGGCGCGGCCGTGGCGGGCGCCCTGTTTGCTTTTCTGAAAGGCAGCGTGTTTCCCGATACGCTGGCCATTCCGGTTTCTGTCGATTCCCTCGCCATGGTGTTGCTCGGCGGCGTGCAGACCACGCTGGGGCCGCTAGTCGGGGCCGTCGCCTACAAGGCGCTGTCGATCTGGCTGCTCAGCCAGACGCAATGGTCGAAGCTGGCGCTCGGCCTGGTGATCCTCGCCGTGGTGCTGGCCTTTCCGCGCGGCCTCGTCGGCGTCGTCAACCAGTGGCGCGATCGCTGGGCGAAACGGCCGCCTGGTTCTGGAGAGCATCCATGAGCGCGCCTCCCCTGCTCACGGCGACCGGCCTCGCCAGGGCCTGGGGCGGCGTGCGCGCCGTGGACGACGTCAGCTTCTCGGTCGCCGCCGGCGAGATCGTGGCGCTGATTGGTCCCAACGGCGCCGGCAAGAGCACCTGCTTCAATCTCATCAACGGCCAGTTGCAGCCGGACGCCGGGCGCGTGCTGCTCTCCGGTCGCGACATCACCGGCGCCGGTCCAGCGCGCGCCTTTCGCGCCGGCGTCGGCCGCACCTTCCAGATCGCCGCCACCTTCGCCTCCATGACCGTGCGCGAGAACGTGCAGACGGCGCTCGCCGCCGGACGCGGCCAGATCATGCGCCCCTGGGGCGCTGGCCGGAACGTCGCCCGCGATGACGCCATGCGCCTGCTGGCGCTGTCCGGCATGGCCGCCCAGGCGGAGCGGCCGGCGGCGGAGCTGGCCTATGGCGACGTCAAGCGGCTGGAGCTGGCCATCGCCCTCGCCGGCGCGCCGCGCCTGCTGCTGATGGACGAGCCCACCGCCGGCATGGCCCCGGCCGATCGCGCCGATCTGATGCGCACGGCGGTCGCCGTCGCCAGGAAGCAAAACATCGGCGTGCTGTTCACCGAGCACGACATGGATGCGGTTTTCGCCCACGCCGACCGGATACTGGTGCTGGATCGCGGCCGCCTGATCGCCAGCGGCGCGCCGGCGGACGTGCGCGACAATGCGGCGGTGCGCGCGGCCTATCTGGGCGACGGCGTGCTGTTCGCCGCCACCAGCGGCCCTCATCCGGGCGATCCCAAGTCTTCATGACAGTATTTTTTTGATATAACTGTAATGACCCAGTGTTCCGGGAAGCCCTCTCCGCTTCTCTTCGATGAATATCAAGGAAGCATGCATGGCCGCACAACAAATGCCATCCGGTTCGCCGGTCGCCAGCGAACCGGATGCGGATGGGCTGCGCGTCGACGGGCTCAACGCCTGGTATGGCCAGGCCCAGATCCTGCATGGCGTGAGCCTTGACGTCGGGCCGGGAGAAATCATCGCCCTGCTGGGCCGCAACGGCGCCGGCAAGACCACGACCCTGCGCGCCATCATGGGCCTGGTCCGGCGCAGCGCCCGCCAGCTGGCCTTTCGCGGCGCGGACATTGGCCCAATGCCGCCCTTCGCCATCGCCAGGCGCGGTCTGGGCTATGTGCCGGAGGACCGGCGCATCTTCACCGACCTGACCGTGGACGAAAACCTGGAAGCCGGCCGGCAACCGCCCCGGCCCGGCGCGCCGCAATGGACGCCGGAGCGGCTGTTCGAGCTGTTTCCCAATCTCGGCCGCATGCGCGGGCGCCCCGGCGGCGCCATGAGCGGCGGCGAGCAGCAGATGCTGGCCATCGCCCGCACGCTGATGGGCAACCCATACATGGTGTTGCTCGACGAACCGGCGGAGGGGCTCGCCCCGCGCCTCGTCGAGGACATGGCGGCGGCGCTGCTGACCCTGAAACGCGAGGGCCTCAGCCTGCTGGTGGCCGAGCAGAACCTGAATTTCGCCCGTCTCCTGGCCGACCGGGCGCACGTGCTCGCCGGCGGCGCAACCCACTTTTCGGGAACCATGGCCGAACTGGACGCCGATCCCGCCGTCCGCGACGCGCTGCTGGCGGTGTGACCGGCGGGCCCCGCCGGAAGCAGGGCGCCGTCTGGCGGCTGGCAAAGCGGTGAAGCGACGCCCCACTCACGATGTCGCCATGGTGAAATACGCCTGCCTGGCTCTGCCTGGCGCTGACGGCGCCGGCGACACGATCGCCTCATGCGCCGCCCATGTTTTATCCCACGCGCCAAACAGGGTAGCCTGACCCGGCGCAGGGCCAGATGCAGCCGGCGCCGGTCGGGACCCTGCTCCTCCGGCCGCGCATGCCGTGCTGGCCTGCGCCTGGTCGGACGCTGCGGACGGTTGGGCGCTGCAGGCGGTTTTCTGCGGCTGGCAGTTGGAGAGTGTTTTGACGGGTAACCTGACAGACATGCCGCCGGTCCCGGACGGCCACGCGGCGCCGGCGAACTGGATCCGGGAACTGGCGCGCATGCAGCCCGCACGCTGGCCGGTCGGGTTGTCGATCCGCGCCGCGATCACCATCGGCGCGCCCTTCATCGTCGGCGTGGCGACGGATTCCACCAGCGACTGCATGTGGATCGCCATGGGGGCGCTGATGCTTGCCTCTGGCGAGCGTCGCGCGCCCTACAGAACGATCTTCAGGCAGGTTCTGATATCCGCGCCCATCGGCGCCGCCGGCTATCTGGCTGGCTACCTGGGCGCGCTGCCCTGGGCCGCCGTTGTCGTCGCGATGATGCTCGTTGGTTTTTTGGCCGGGATCGTCAGCAGCTATGGCCAGGCTTTCTCGGCTGGCGCCCTTCAGGTCCTGCTCACCGCCGGCATCGCCATCGGCATTCCGGCCATAGATCCATTCTGGCGCTGCTCCCTGATGTTTCTTGGCGGCGCCGCCGCCTACGCCTGCCTGCTGGGCGTGGAGGCGCTGCTGGCGCGTCGCCAGCGCCAGCGCCATATCCTGGCGGATCTGATCAACGCCGCCGCCAGGCTGGCCCGCGCCCGCGCCGCGCCCGCGCCGGAGGCGGAGATCGAGGCGGCGCGGCGCGCTGTCACCGATGGGCTGGGCGCCGCGTATGAGGCGCTGATCGACAGCAATGGCCTGTCCAGCGGCGCTGCCGGCGAACCTGCCGCCCATGGCGCGATCCTGCAGGCCGTCGACCAGCTGTTCACCGTCATATTGTCCAGCGACAGCCCCGAGGCGCTGAACGCCGCCGCGGGCCAGCTTGCCGACCTGGCCGCGGCCATGGCAAGCGGGAGGCCGTCGCCGCCCGCCATCGGCTCCGGCGCGCCGGCCGGCCCGCTTTTGGGCGCGGTGGCGGCGTTGCAGGCCGCGTGGCAGGCCGCGGGCGCGGGCGGCCAGAACGCCGCCGCCCCTGGCGGCGCGCCCGCCAACGCCACGGCCGGGCGGCGCTTCACCGTCAGCGTGATCCTCGACCGTCTGGCCTGCGGGCGGGAAACGGTCATGTCCGCCCTCGCCCTGGCGCTTTGCCTTGGCCTCGCCTACGCCACACGCTGGTTCAATGACGCCAGCCACTGGTACTGGGTTCCGCTGACCGTCGGCATTGTCATGAAGCCTGACTTCGGCTCCGTGTTCACCCGCGCGGTGTTGCGCGGCGTCGGCACCGTCGGCGGCGTGTTGATCGGCGCCGCCGCCCTGATTTTCATTCCCAAGGGTCTGCTGCTGGCGCTGCTGACGGTCGTCCTCGCCGCGACGCTACCCTGGGCCAAGCAGCGTTCTTACGCGGTGCAAACCGTCGTGCTGACGCCGCTGGTCCTCATTCTCATCGACCTTGCCCACCCTGGCCTGAAGAACATTGACTATGGCCTCCAGCGGGTGGTCGACACGCTCATTGGCTCCGCCATCGTCCTGGCCTTCGGCTATTTCCCCTGGCGCAGGGGCCAGCAGCGGCAGGTGGCGCACGCCTTCCATGCGGCGCGCGCCGGCATCGCCGACTGCCTGCGCGCCACCATTTCGGCGCAGGGCCGCCAGCAGGCGGTTGTGGCCCGCCGGCGCCGGGCTGCCTACGGGGCGCTTTCCAACCTGCGGGTCCAGCTCCAGCGCTCCATGGCCGAGCCGCCGCCGGCCGGCCGCGAAGCGGCGGCGTGGCTGCCGCTGGTCGCCTGCGCCGAGCGGATCTGCGACGGCATCACCATCTGGTCCACCCGGGAGCCGGCGCCGCTGGCCGATGGCGACGCGCGCACGGTCGCGCGCCTTGCCGACGCCATCGACGGCCAGGTCAGCCCGGCCGACGCCGCCCGGCTGACATCGACCGATCCCGGGGTCGCGGCGCTGGTTGCCGGCGTCGCCGCCGAGCTGGGGCGCCTTGACCGGCTGACAGAAGTGAAAAACGCGCCAGCGGCGTCGGGACCGGCGGCTCCCGCCAGGCCGGAGGTTCCCAGGCAGGAATTTCCAAGACCGGAATTTCCAGGGCCGGAGTTTCCAGGGCCGGAGTTTCCCCCGGCCGGCAAAGCAGGGTAGAAAAAATTTTCGCCGCCCTGCCCTGAAGCAGAATGGATTCGTTCTATTTCACAGCCCATGCGCCAATTTAAAATCTTTTCCCACACGTGATCGGGAAATTATTGAGCAGCGCGGCTTGCCTGTGTTACCCCTCCTGCTCCGCCATGGGCCTGGACGTTCCGGGCGTGGCGACGCGGCCCGTGTCCGCCAGTTCGTGGATGAAAGATGAGCAATTTCTATACGGAAAAAGTCCTTGCCGTTCGCCACTGGAACGACACGCTGTTCAGCTTCCGCACCACCCGGAACGACGGCCTGCGCTTCCGCAATGGCGAATTCATCATGATCGGCCTGCCGGTGAACGGAAAGCCGCTGCTGCGCGCCTATTCCATCGCCAGCGCCAATTATGACCCGGAGCTCGAATTCTATTCCATCAAGGTTCAGGATGGCCCGCTCACCTCGCGCCTCCAGCACCTGAAGGAAGGCGACGAGATCATCGTCGGCCGCAAGCCGACTGGCACGCTCGTGCTCGACAATCTGGAAAACGGCCGCAACCTGTACCTGCTCAGCACCGGCACCGGCCTCGCGCCGTTCGCCGGCCTGATTCGCGATCCGGAGATTTACGGCCGCTACGACAGGGTGATTCTCACCCACGGCTGCCGCTTCGTTTCCGAGCTGGCCTACGGCGAAAAGCTGGTGCAATCCGTGCTGGAGGATGAATTCCTCGGCGAGGACGCCCGCGAGAAGCTGCTGTACTACCCCACGGTGACCCGCGAAGCCTTCCGCAACACCGGCCGACTCACCGAGCTGATGCAGAGCGGCAAGCTGTACGACGACCTTGGCCTCGCCCCGCTCTCGGCGGAGGAAGACCGCGCCATGATCTGCGGCAGCCCGCACATGCTCGCCGACCTGAAGACGATGCTGCTGGAGGCAGGCTTCGTGGAGGGCAACCACGGCGAGGCCGGCCAGTTCGTGGTCGAGAAGGCGTTCGTGGAGAAGTGAAGGATACCGGGGCGCGCCTGGCGCGGCCGCGGAACGGAGAACAAAAACGCCAGCCCGTCGGGCTGGCGTTCTGTTTTTCAGGCCTGCCCAGAACACCTTGGTCAGGACACCCTGGTCAGGAAATCTTGCCCAAGACACCTGGCTCAGGAGGCCAGCGCCGCCAGCATCCTTGCCTTCGCCGCAGCGTATTGCGCGGCGATTTCGTCCACCAGCGCCGCAACCGGCTCCACCCGGCTGACGCCGGAAACCGAATGACCGGCGCTGCGGATGTCCACCCAGCGCTTCGGGCCGGGCGCCTGCGAGCCGCCGCCAAACATCTGTTTCGCTGTCTGGGCGCTGACCTGTTCGTCGAGCCGTTCCGGATCGAGCCCGGCGGCCACGATGGACGGGCGCAGCATGTTGGTCTGCAGGCCGGTGAAAGCCTTCGTCAGCACCACGTCGTCCATGGAGGACGACACCAGCATCTGCTTGTAGGCGTCCGCCGCCATGCTTTCATGCGTGGCGATGAAGCGGGTGCCCATATAGGCAAGGTCGCAGCCCAGCGCCTCCGCCGCCAGCAGCGAGGCGCCGTCGGTGACGCCGCCGGCCAGCACGACCGGTCCGTCGAACATGGCCCGCACCGCCCGCACGAAGGCGAAACCGTTCATCCAGCCGGTCTGGCCGCCGGCGCCGGCGGTCAGCAGCACCAGGCCATCGGCCCCCGCCTCCAGCGCCTTCTCCGCATGCTTCACCGTCGCCACGTCAGCCAGCACCAGCGCGCCGATGTCGTGCAGCGGCTTCACCACAGCCGCTGGCGAACCAACGCTGGTGATGACCATTTCCACGCGGTTGCGCACCAGGCAGGCCAGATCGTCCTGCATGCGCGGCTGGCGGATAATGAGGTTGGGGCACCAGGGCGCGTAAGCAGCCCCGCCCGCGGCAGAGCGCGCGGCGATGTCCTGGAGCCACTGGTCCAGCTCCTCCACCGTGCGGGCGTTGGCGGTGGGGAATGAGCCCACCACGCCGCTGCGGCAGGCGGCGACCACCAGGTCCGGCCCCGAAACGCGCAGCATCGGCGCTGCGATGACCGGCAGACGCAGCCGGCCACGAATCTTGCTGTCGAGCATTCCGTTATCCCACCATGCGCTGCTGGCCGGCCCAGTAGCGGGCGCGCAGCACTTTCTTGTCGACCTTGCCCACGGGGGTCACCGGCAACGCGTCGATGAACTCCACCGACTTGGGCGCCTGGGTCGAGCCTTTCTTCTGTTTCACGAGGGCGATCAGTTCTTCGTCACTCACATCGCCGCCGGCCTTGCGCACCACCAGCGCCTTCACCGCCTCGCCCCACTTGGCGTCCGGCACGCCAATCACCGCCGCCATGGCGACGGCGGGATGGCTGGTGAGGGCGTCCTCCACCTCGCGCGGATAAACGTTGAAGCCGCCGGTGACAATCATGTCCTTCATGCGGTCGACGATGTACAGATAGCCGCGCTCGTCAGCCCGGGCCACGTCGCCCGTGTGCAGCCAGCCGTGACGGAACACCTCTTCCGTCTGCTCCGGACGCTTCCAGTAACGGCCCATCACCTGCGGCGCGCGCACGCAGATTTCGCCCGCCTCGCCCGGGGCCACGCGCTCGCCGTCCTCGTTGAGCAGCGCCACGTCGCAGTTGGAGAGCGGGAAGCCGCAGGAGGCGAACAGTTCCGACCGCGCCGGGTCGTGATCGGCCTTGCGCAGCACCGACACCGGGTAGCACTCGGACTGGCCGTAGAGCTGCGAGAACACTGGACCGATGCGCTCCAGCCCCTCCACCAGCCGGGTCGGCGACATGGGCGAGGCGCCGTAAAGCAGCAGCTCCAGCGACGACAGATCGGTTTTGGCCAGCGCCGGATGATCGAGTAGCACATAGATCATCGTCGGCACCAGCAGGGTGAAGTTGATGCGCTGGCGTTCGATGGTCTGTAGCACCCGCTCCGGGTCAAAGCTCTTCATCAGCGTCACCGAGCCGCCGCGCATCAGCGTCGGCATCACCTTGGTGCCGGCCACGTGGCTGATGGGCGCGACCGCCAGGTAATGGGGCGTATCCGGCAGTTCGAAATCGGCGAGGATGGCCGGGCTGATGGCGGCGGCGCTGCGGTGGTCGCGCCAGACGCCCTTGGACTTGCCGGTGGTGCCACCGGTGTAGCCGATGACGCAGGCGTCGTCCGGGCGGGCCAGATCGCGCGGCGTGGTCGCGCCGGTCGCCGCGGCGGCGGCCATCAGGTCAACGCCGTAGTCAGCCTTGCCGATGGTCAGCACATGGCGCACGCCGCTGGCCTTCTGCGCCAGATCGGCGCCGCGCGCCGCGTAGGTTTCCGCGTCCACCACCAGCACCTGGATCTCCGCGTCGGCCAGCTGGTCCAGATGGTCCTCCAGCGAACCGAGCGGATGCAGCGGCGTGGTGCACAGGGCGGACGCCTGCGCCGCCTGGGTGAGGCACCAAGTTTCCCAGCGGTTGGAGGTGAGCGCCGCGACGCCGGCGCCGCGCGGCAGCCCCAGCCCGGCCAGCACCGCCTGCATCCGTCCCAGCATGTCGATGACATGGGCGTAGGAGATGGCGCCCGCGTCGGTGACAAAGGCGGTGCGGTCGGGATACCGCCCCAGCGCGCGCAGGATCTGGGCGCCGATGGTGGGCTGCGCGTTCAGGTAGCTCATGCGTTTCTTCCCGGAAGAGATTGTTTCATCGTTGATGCTGTTGAGGCCTTTTTCGCCCGGCGGCGCGCCTGGGGCAATGTGAATTTTGCCCGCGCGCCCGGCTTGTCCTCCGGCGCGGAAGCAACGACGTTACCAGACAAAGAGGAAGCGTCATGATCAAGCAGCTCAATCGCATCGATATCGCCGTGACCGATCTGCCCGGGGCCTGCGCCGCGTACGCCGACCTGTTCGGCGTGGCGCCGCACGCGCGCGCCGCTGACAGCGCCAGGTTCCGCCTCGCCAACACCGACGTGTTGTTGCAGGCCGCCGGCGCCATCCTCCCGCATTCTGGCGGAGAAGGACTTTGCGGCATGGCGTTTGGCGTGGACGACCTGGAGCGCGCCGCCAGGCTGCTGGACAATCGCGGCGTGGCCTGGACCCGGGAGAGCGGGCCGGACGGGCCGCGCCTGCGCCTCGACAGCGCCGCCAGCCACGGCGCGCCAGTGACGCTGGAGCCGGTTCCGGCCCGCGACACGCGTCGTGAGGCTGAAACCGGGCTTACCGGCGCGGGCGCCGTCGTCGGCGTCGACCATCTGGTGCTGCGTTCGGCCAATCCCACCCGCGCCATGGCCTTCTGGGGCGCGCGGATGGGTCTGAGCCTGCGCTTCGACCGCACGTTCCCGCAGATGGGCGCGCGCGTCACCCTGTTCCGCTGCGGCGACATGAAGATCGAGGTCGCAAGCCGCGAGGACCCGGCAAAGGCGGAGCAGGACGATGAGCTGTGGGGCGTCTCCTGGCGCGCCGCCGACATCGCCGGCCTGCACGCCCGCCTCGCCGGCGGCTTCGATCTGTCCGAGGTGCGGCGCGGCCTGGAGCCGGGCACGGCGGTGTTCACCATCCGCAACCGCACCCATGGCGTGGCGACCATCGCCATCGGCGCGCGCCAGCTTGAGGCGTGAGGCCAGGCGGCGCGCTGACGCGGCGCCGGGGCCGCGGGCCGGGCCTTGCTTGTGGCCGCCAGGCCGGGCGTTGCCGGGCGCCCTGGCGCAAACGTCGCTGTTCCGGGACCGCCGGCGCGATTGTCAAGCAAGTGTTAGATAGATATAGAACCTCCAGACCAGACCCGGCCCGCCACGGGCGCGCCGGGGCGCTCCGTCCGTCACGACGCAGCGCTGGAAACGCCAGACAGGAAAAAGCCGCCATGAGCCAGTTTGCCCTCGCCAACGAGCCTGAAGACGTCGCGATGTTCCGCGAGACCGCCCGCCGCTTTTTCGAGCGCGAGTGCGTCCCGCATGTGGAGCGCTGGGAAGACCAGGGCATCGTCGATCGCGAGATCTGGAACAAGGCGGGCGAGTATGGCCTGCTCTGCGCCTCGATCCCGGAGGAGTACGGCGGAGCCGGCGGCAACTTCCTGCACGAGAAGGTGCTGGTTGAAGAGCAGGTGAAGGCCGGCGTCGGCGGCTGGGGCAACTCGGTGCACTCCGGCATCCTCGCCCATTATGTTTATGGTTACGGCAACGAGGAACAGCGCCATCGCTGGCTGCCGGGCATGGCCTCGGGCGAACTGGTCGGCGCTATCGCCATGACCGAGCCGGGCACGGGCTCCGACCTGCAGGGCGTCAAGACCACCGCCCGCCGCGAGGGCGACGAATACGTCATCAACGGCCAGAAAACCTTCATCACCAATGGCCAGACCGCCAACCTGATCTGTGTCGTCGCCAAGACTGATCCGACGCTGGGCGCCAAGGGCATCTCGCTGATCATGGTCGAGGTCGACAAGGTCCAGGGCTTCCGTCGCGGCCGCAACCTCGACAAGATCGGCCAGCACGCCGCCGATACCTCCGAGCTGTTCTTCGACGACGTGCGCGTGCCGGTTTCCAACCGCCTCGGCGAGCGCGAGGGCATGGGTTTCATCCATCTGATGCAGCAGCTGCCGCAGGAGCGCCTGATCATCGCCGTGCAGGCCGTGGCCGCCATGGAGCGCGCCTATGAGCTGACCGCCGAATATGTCAAGGACCGCAAGGCGTTCGGCAAGACCATCGCCGACTTCCAGAACACCCGTTTCAAGCTGGCGGAAGTGAAGACCCACGCCCGCGTCGCCCGCGCCTTCGTCGAGCACTGCACCGCGCTGGTGCTGGAGAAGAGGCTCGATGTGGAGACCGTGGCCATGGCCAAGTGGTGGACCACCGACACCCAGGGCAAGGTCATGGACGAGTGCCTGCAGCTGTTCGGCGGCTACGGCTACATGCGTGAATACCCGATCTCCCGCATGTGGACCGACGCCCGCGTGCAGCGCATCTACGGCGGCGCCAACGAGATCATGAAAGAGCTGATCGGCCGCAATATCTGACGGCCAGCTTTTCCGGCGCGGCGTCGATCGCCGCGCCGGCCCGGATCGCCGGCGGCTTGTCACAAGCCCTGGCGGCCCTTTGCGACAAGCGCCTCCGGCGCCAGCGACATCAGCCGCGGCGGAAGGGAGAAGCGCACAGGGAAGAAACAGTTCCACGGAGACCGGCGGCGCGCTGCCCGTTTCCGCGCGCCAGCGCATTTCCGAAAAGTCGAAGCTGCTTTTCGCAAGGAAAAATGCGCCGAAGCAAAGGCATGTCGCGGAAGCGAGACGTCACGATACGCGCCGGAAAAGGCGCGCTGGGGGAACTGATGAACCAATTCAAAAAGCGCCTGCTCGGCGCTATCGCCGTGCTGGCTTGCGCCGCGCCGCTGGCCGCTAAGGCCGAAATCTCTGATAACGCCGTCCGCATCGTCGTCATGAACGACCAGTCGTCGGCCTATTCCGACACCTCCGGCAAGGGCTCGGTGGTCGCCGCCCAGCTGGCCATTGATGATCACAACGGCAAGGCCGCCGGCAAGCCGGTGGAGCTGATCTCCGTCGATCACCAGCTCAAGGTTGACGTCGCCCTCGCCCACGCCCGCAAGCTCATCGACCAGGACAAGGTCGACGCTTTCGTCGACATGGCCAATTCAGGCGTGTCGCTGGCAATCCAGAAGCTCGCCCAGGACACCAACCGCATCGCCCTGCATGTCGGCTCGGCCCACGCCGATCTCTACGGCAAGGCCTGCTCGCCCAACGGCGCCCTGTGGCTGTATGACAGCTATTCCCTGGCCAAGGGTCTGGCCAAGGCGCTGCTGGACGACACCCACAAGAACTGGTTCCTGCTCACCGCCGACTACGCGTTCGGCCACGCCATGCAGGACGACATGACCCGCACGCTGAAGCAGGACGGCGGCAAGGTCGTCGGCGCCGTGCGCGCGCCGCTCGCCACCAACGATTATTCATCGTTCCTGATGCAGGCCATGGGCGCGGACGCCCAGGTGCTGGCCCTGCTCAACGCCGGGGCCGACACCACCAACTCCATCAAGCAGGCGGCCGAATTTGGCGTCACCCGCAAGGGCGTCAAGCTGGCCGTGCCGATCTTCACCATCATTAATGCCAAGGGCATCGGCTCCGAGCTGGCCCAGGGCGCCGTGTTCCTCGCCGGCTACTACTGGGACGCCGACGACGCCAGCCGCGCCTTCGCGAAGCGCTACGAAGCGAAAATGGGCCGCCCGCCGGCGCACACCCAGGCCGCGGTTTACAGCGCCGTCTCGCACTATCTGAAGGCCATCGACGCCGGCAATACGGATGAGGCGAAGGCCGTCATGGCGAAAATGCGCGAACTGCCGATCAACGACTTCATGACGAAGAACGGCAGGCTGCGCGAGGACGGCCGCGTCATCCGCGACATGCTGTTGCTGGAAGTGAAGGCGCCGTCCGAGGTCAGGTCCGAATGGGACCTGGCGAAGGTCGTGCGCAGCATCCCGGGCGACGAGATGATCCGGCCGGTGAACGAGGGCGGTTGCCCGCTCATCAGGTAAGCGCGACGGCATCAGGCGATCCGCCAATATGGCGGATCACTTCCCTGACGGCATGACGCCTTGCGCAATGTCTGCGTTCGTGCTTGTCAACGCCCAGACGGAAGGCGGCGGCCACCCGGTTGCCGCCGATCCATCACGCGCAGCCCGCGCCAACAAATCCCGTGACCTTCGGAACCGTGAGGGGGCCCAAGTGACGCATCCATCCATTCACGCCAGGACCAACCCGGACAAGCCGGCCTACATCATGGCCGCCACGGGCGAAACCGTGACCTATGGCCAGCTTGAGGCCCGCTCTAACCAGGTGGCCCAGCTTTTCCGCTCCCTCGGCCTGAAGCCGCAGGATCACATGGCGTTCGTGCTGGAGAACAGCGCCCGCTTCTATGAGGTGGCGTTCGGCGCCCAGCGCGCCGGCCTGTACTACACGGCCATCTCCACCCATCTTCAGCCGGAAGAGATCGCCTATATCGTCGGTGATTGCGGCGCCAAGGTCTTCATCACCTCCATCAGGTTCGCCGACCGCGCGGAAGAACTGCGCAAGCAGCTCAGCCCCGACACCGTGTGCCTGATGATCGGCGGCGTTATCCCTGGCTTCCAGTCCTTCGAGGACGCGGTGAAGGCCATGCCGGAGACGCCGGTCGCCGACGAGGTGACCGGCCCGGACATGCTCTATTCCTCCGGCACCACCGGCCGGCCGAAGGGCGTGAAGAAGCCGTTCGAGAATACGCCGATCACCCAGCTGAACCCGTTCCTGAACGCCCTCGTCGGCACGATGTGCGGCGCCAACAGCGAGACGGTCTACCTGTCGCCGGCGCCGCTCTATCACGCGGCTCCGATGCGCTTCAACATGATGATCATGTGCTATGGCGGCACCTCGATCATCATGGAGAAGTTCGACGCCGAGGAGTATCTGCGCCTTGTCGAGAAGTACAAGGTGACCTTCTCGCAGCTCGTGCCCACCATGTTCATCCGCATGCTGAAGCTGCCCGACGCCATCCGCACGAAGTACGACATCTCCTCGCTGAAGAGCGCCGTGCACGCCGCCGCGCCCTGCCCCGCCGACGTCAAGAAGGCGATGATCGCATGGTGGGGGCCGATCATCCTGGAGTACTACGCCGGCTCCGAGGGCAATGGCGTCACCATCATCAACTCGCAGGAAGCGCTGGAGCGCCCCGGCTCCGTCGGCCGCGCCCTGGTCGGCGAGATCAAGATTGTCGGTGAGGACGGCCAGCTGGAAGGCCCGGGCGACATCGGCCAGATCTATTTCGCTGGCGCGCCTGAGTTCAGCTATCACAACGATCCGGAGAAGACGAAAGGCGCCTACAACGAGCACGGCTGGTCCTCGCTCGGCGACGTCGGCTACCTGGACAAGGACGGTTATCTGTTCCTGACTGACCGCAAGTCCTACATGATCATTTCCGGCGGCGTGAACATCTATCCGCAGGAGACCGAGGACGCGCTGATCGGCCACCCGGCCGTCACCGACGCCGCCGTGTTCGGCGTGCCGAACGCGGAAATGGGCGAGGAAGTGAAGGCTGTCGTGCAGCCGGCCGACGGCTATGAGGCGGGGCCGGAACTGGCCGCCGAGCTGATGGCGTATTGCCGCACGAAGCTGTCGCCCATCAAATGCCCGAAGAGCATTGATTTCGACCCAGAACTGCCGCGCACCCCGACCGGCAAGCTGATGAAGCGCATCCTGCGCGACCGCTACTGGCCGAAAGAGGCCAAAGGCCCGGCCGCTGTCGCCTGAATTTTGTCTGGACAACACCGCCACACGGACGCCCGGAGACCACGTCTCCGGGCGCAACCGTATCAGTATGAATAACTGGTGAAGTTAATGCGCGGAGCGTACAGTTCGCGAGGCAGCAGCAGCTCTCTTATGTGCGGCGGCAACGCGGATGATTTTCCAGCAGCGGCCGAGAACTGATAATGCCCGCTCTCATTGGTCCAGCTAGTTAGCACGCCATCTGCAAAATACAGATGGCCGGCGAACATCACCCGCTGCTGGTGCGCCAGGCCCGCATGCCCCGCGACCTTCGGCGGCCCGCCCACGTGTTGGTGCGGGCCAGAATCGCCGCAAACAACTTCTCCCACAGCATCTTCAGGCAGTGCAAATATATAGAGGCCATCCGGCACGTGGCGTCGCCCCGAGGCCAACTCCTCCATCCGGTATGGACGCACTTCATCGTCAACGTCTTTTCTCAGAAAAAACATCGCGTTCGGCGCGGCATTGGCCTGAACCCTCTTGGCAGAAGCATTGACAATGCCCCTGAAGCTGTTCTGCGCGGCGTGTTTCTGCTCTATAGCCTTGTGCACATCGTAATACTTGTCACCCTTCTGCGGGACAAGCAGCCGGTCTGAGCTAGCCGGCGGACTGCGTTGAACGCGCATCCCACCACCGTGAAGGGCGCCACGAACTTCGGCGGCGTCATCAACCCTGTCAGACCGCACTGCGGCTGCCGCATCCCTGGGCCAACTCGCCTCGAAAATATCATAGAACCAATCCATAAATACGCCTTTTCAGATGAATACACAAAATACATTATAATTCATCACAATATATTATCATTTATAATGGTAAATAATACACCGCTATAAACTGACCTAAATATCGTCTTGCAAAACTTCATATAACACCAGCAACAGACCGTTCATCTCCTGTCGTCCCCGCCGTCACCGACGCCGCCGCGTTCGGCGCGCCGAACGCGGAAATGGGCGAGGAAGTGAAGGCTGTCGTGCAGGCGGGCGACGGCTATCAGGCGGGGCCGGAACTGGCCGCCGGGCTGATGGCGTATTGCCGCACGAAGCTGTCGCCCATCAGGCGCCCGAAGAGCATTGATTTCGGCCCCGAACTGCCGGGCGCCCCGACCGGCAAGCTGATGAGGCGCATCCTGCGCGACCGCTA
The DNA here is from genome assembly GCF_004342915.1 of Camelimonas lactis. Classification (GTDB taxonomy): domain Bacteria; phylum Pseudomonadota; class Alphaproteobacteria; order Rhizobiales; family Beijerinckiaceae; genus Camelimonas; species Camelimonas lactis. The sequence goes on along the minus strand of NZ_SLWL01000001.1, from coordinate 243,090 downwards.
CTGGCCGAAAGAGGCCAAAGGCCCGGCCGCTGTCGCCTGATCCGGCGATGTGGCGCGATATGGAAACGCCCGGGGCAACCCGGGCGTTTTTTATTGTCCACCCCAAAAACGCGCCCTGCCACGCGCTCCGCGAATAGGCGTTATCGCCAGCATTCCCAGCCAAGTACTGGCGTGTACCGCCATTCAGATATATCGTCGGCGACCACAATGACTGGGCACGGCGGCGCGCTTCAACACGGCGCGGCGGTTGATGCGCGCCCAGCAAAGGTCTGCAGGAGAGACGCCATGGCCGGAAGCCAGTTGCCGCCGTTCCATAAACTGAATTTCATGCCGCGCGACATCGAGCTCGAGCGGCGCGCCGACGGCTCCATGGTCATGCGCCAGCGCATCCCGCTCAAGGCTTACGAGAAGCACATCCCGGCGTTTCTCGCCCAGTGGGCCGCCGAGACGCCGGACGCGGTGTGGCTGGCCCAGCGGCGCGGCCCCGATCGCGCCTGGGACACTGTGACCTACGGCGCGGCGAAACAGCGGGTCGACGCCCTGACCCAGGCGCTGCTCAACCTCGGCCTGGGCGAAGACCGCCCGGTGATGATCCTCAGCGGCAATTCGATCGAGCACGCGCTGATGACCCAGGCCGCGATGCAGGCGCGCCTGCCGGCGGCGCCCGTGTCGCCCGGCTATTCGCTGATGAGCCAGGACTTCACCAAGCTCAAGCATGTGTTCAACCTGCTGACGCCCGGCGTCATCATGGTGCAGGACGGCCCGGCTTTCGCCCATGCGCTGAAGGCGCTGGACCTCACCGGCGTCACCATCGTCCATGTGGAGCGCCCGGCGCCTGGCGTCGACAGCGTGGCCTACGCCGACTGGGAGAAGACGCCGGTGACCGGCGCCGTGGCGGAATCCATCGCCGCCATCAGGCCCCAGACCGTCGGCAAGCTACTGTTTACCTCCGGCTCCACCGGCATGCCGAAGGCCGTCATCAACACCCAGGAAATGATGGCCGCCAACGTCGCCATGGGCCAGCAGGCCTGCCCGCGCGACCCGGCCGAAACCCGGCGCACGGTGCTGGACTGGCTGCCCTGGAACCACACCATGGGCGGCAACTCGACGTTCCATTCGGTGCTGGCGGACGGCGGCTCGTTCTACATTGACGACGGCCGGCCGCTGCCCGGGCAGTTCGACGAAACCATCCGCAACCTGCGCGAGATCTCGCCCACCTACTACGGCAGCGTTCCGGCCGGCTTCGCCGCGCTGGTGTCGGCCATGGAGCGCGATCCCGAACTGTGCAAGGCGTTCTTCAAGAACCTGCGCCAGCTCGGCTACGGCGGCGCCACCCTGCCGGACGACCTCTACACCCGCATGCAGAACCTGGCGGTGAAATACACCGGCAAGCGCTACGTGTTCTCCACCGGCTGGGGCTGCACCGAGACGGCGCCGACCGCCACCTATACCTATTGGGAGACGGAGCGCGTCGGCCTGATCGGCCTGCCCTTCGCCGGCATGGAGCTGAAGATGGTTCCTGTCGGCGACAAATACGAACTGCGCCTGCGCGGCGTCACGGTCACCCCCGGTTACTACCGCCAGCCGGAGCTGACGGAAAAGGCTTTCGACGAGGAAGGTTTCTACAAGATCGGCGACGCCGGCGTGTTCGTCGACCAGAACCGCCCGGAGGAAGGCCTGGTCTTCGCCGGCCGCGTGGTCGAGGACTTCAAGCTGATGACCGGCACCTTCGTCCATGTTGGCTCGCTGCGCGTCGCCGCCGTGGCCGCCATGTCGCCCGCGGCGCAGGACGCGGTGGTCGCCGGCCAGGATCAGGACTACATCGCCCTGCTGGTGTTCCCGAACGTCATGGCCTGCCGGCAGATCGCCGGGCTGCCGGACGCCGGCGCCGAAGAGCTGATCCGTCATCCGGCGGTGATCGCCACGGTGCGCGACGGCCTCAAGGCCTACAATGCGGACAATCCTGGCTCCAGCACCCGCGTCGCCCGCGCCCTGCTGATGTCCGAGCCACCCTCTGTCGACGGCAACGAGATCACCGACAAGGGTTACATCAACCAGCGCGCCACGCTGGAGCGTCGCAACGATCTGGTGCAGCGCCTGTTCGCCAGGCAGCCGGATGCGGACGTAATCGTGCTCGACGCCCGCACCCTGCCGGAAGGCGCGCAGGTGGCGGCCGAGTAAACCGCCGGAAGCCGAACGGACCCTGAACGGACAAAGGGCGCTCCAGCGAGCGCCCTTTTTCATGTCCGCGAATCCTGTCCCGTCAGGGAACGACGCCCATCAATGCCCGGTAAACCGCGCCGGCCGCTTCTCCAGAAACGCCTGCACGCCCTCGGCGAAGTCGCTGGCGCGGCCGGCGGCGCGCTGGAACTGCCGCTCCAGGTCGAGTTGCTCCTCGAAGCTGTTCTCGTTCGATTCCGCATAGAGCCGGCGGATCAGCCCCAGCGCCACGGTCGGGCCGTTGGCCAGTTCGCGCGCCAGCTTCATCGCCTCGTTCAGCGCCTCGCCGTCATCAACGACGCGGTTGATCAGGCCCCATTCCAGCGCCTTTTCGGCCGGCAGGCGCTCGCCCAGCAGCGAAAGCTCCAGCGAGCGGGCGCGCCCGATGAGGCGCGGCAGCAGCCAGGTGGAGCCGCAGTCCGGCGCCAGGCCAATGCGGCGGAACGCCTGCATGAAATAGGCCGAACGGACGGCGACGATCAGATCGCCCATCAGCGCGAACGCCATGCCGCCGCCCGCCGCCGGCCCGTTGACCGCCGTGATCAGCGGACAGTGCAGGGCGCGCAGCCGGCGCAGGATGGGATGGTAGGACGTGTCCAGCACCGCGCCTGCCTCCGGCGCGTCCCCGGAGGCGCGCGCGCGCAGATTGGCGCCGGCGCAGAAAGCGCGGCCCTCGCCGGTGAGCACCACGCAGCGCACGCCATTGGCCGGATCATCGATGATGTCGAGCGCCTCGCCGAATTCGGCGAGTGATTCCGGCGACATGGCGTTGAGCACCTCGGGCCGGTTATACGCCAGCACGGCGACAGGACCCTCCAGGGTCAGCTTCATGTATTTGAAGTCCATGTATCCTCCCAGGGAGCGGACCGGTTCATGTGGACCGGATTGCCGCCTTGTCTTTTATTTTGCCGCGTTTTCCACGCAGCCGTTGCGCGCCATCCGGGGATGGTTCCGCCGGACAAACGTCAGGCGCCAGACAGCCCGGCCTGTTTCCGCATGCGTCAGTCAAACAAAAAGCCCCGGCTTTCGCCAGGGCTTTCAGATCATTCAGGCGCCGCAACATTGCATGGCTGCGGACGCGCATGCCGTCAGCGGCCTTTGAACTGGGCCGGGCGCTTTTCGAGGAACGCCTGCACGCCTTCCGCGAAGTCCTGGGCGCGGCCAGCGGTGCGCTGGGACTGGCGCTCCAGATCCAGTTGCTCCTCGAAGCTGTTGTCGGTCGATTCGATGTACAGCTTGCGGATCAGGCCGAGGGCCACGGTCGGGCCATTGGCCAGCTCGGTCGCCAGCTTCAGGGCCTCGTTCAGCGCCTCGCCGTCATCGACGACGCGGTTGATCAGGCCCCATTCCAGCGCCTTCTCGGCCGGCAGGCGGTCGCCGAGCAGCGACAGTTCCAGCGAGCGGGCGCGGCCAATCAGGCGCGGCAGCAGCCAGGTGGAGCCGCAGTCCGGCACCAGGCCAATGCGGCGGAACGCCTGCATGAAGTAGGCCGAGCGGGCGGCGACGATCAGATCGCCCATCACCGCGAAGCTCATGCCGGCGCCGGCGGCCGGACCGTTGACGGCGGTGATGATCGGGAAAGGCAGATTGCGCAGGCGGCGCAGGATCGGGTGATAGACGGTTTCCAGCGCCGCGCCGGCGTCGATCTTGCCGCCTTCGCGCTTGCCCATGTCGCCCTGCAGGTTGGCGCCGGCGCAGAAGGCGCGGCCCTCGCCGGTGAGCACCAGGCAACGCACGCCGCTGGCCGGGTCTTCAATGGTGTCCAGCGCTTTGGCGAAATCCGCCAGCAGCTGCGGCGACAGGGCGTTCAGCACTTCCTGATGGTTGAACGCCAGGATGGCGACCGGGCCATCAATGGTGAGCTTCATGCGTTCGAGCGTCATGTTTCCTCCCCTGCGACGCGGCCGCAGGGGACCGCGCCTTCCATAATGGCGGGCGCCCCGGCTGGAGCGCCCCGCCTGATATCCGCGCCCCCAGGGACGCAAAATCCGCGCAGGGCGAAATCCGTTCTCACTGAACCGGCTTTTGCCCTGTCGTCCGGGCGCCAGTTTCCGGCGCCGGCCGGCGGGCGCCCTGCCGGAATATCCTCAGCGCGGCGCCATGCGGATGGCGGCGTCGAGGCGGATGGTCTCGCCGTTCAGCATCGGATTTTCAACGATCTGCACCGCCAGGCTGGCGTACTCGGACGGATTGCCGAGGCGCGACGGGAACGGCGACTGCTGGCCAAGGCTCTTCTGCGCTTCCTCCGGCAGACCAAGCAGCATCGGCGTCAGGAACAGGCCTGGCGCGATGGTGCAGACGCGCACGCCGTACTGGGCGAGATCACGGGCGACCGGCAGGGTCATGCCAGCCACGCCGGCCTTCGACGCCGCGTAGGCCGCCTGGCCGATCTGGCCGTCGAACGCCGCGACCGAAGCGGTGTTGACAATGACGCCGCGCTCCTCGCCAACCGGATCAGCCTCCACCAGGCCTTCCGCCACAAGGCGGATCACGTTGAAGGTGCCAACCAGGTTGATGTTGATCACCTTCTGGAACTGCTCAAGCGGGTGCGGCCCCTTCTTGCCGACCACGCGGGCCGCCGGAGCCACGCCAGCGCAGTTGACGGCGATGCGAACGACGCCGTGGGCCTGCGCGGCCGCCGCGAGCGCGGCGCGGACATCAGCTTCGCTGGTCACGTCGGCGCGCACGGCGATGCCGCCAATGTCGGCGGCGACGGCGCGGGCCCTGTCGTCCTGCAGGTCGATGATGGCGACCTTCGCGCCCTTCGCCGCCAACGCGCGCGCCGTCGCCTCGCCGAGGCCCGAACCACCGCCGGTGACGATTGCGGAAACGCCGTTGATATCCATGCCAGTCTACTCCGTCGCGCGATTGGCGCACGCGCCTTTCGCGTTATTCCATTCCACTGGCCTGTAGCCGATGTGAGGTGGAAGACCAAGAGGCGAAACGATATTGGTCAACGCCGCCGGCGCCCTGATTCTGGGGCGGGCGCCCCGCCATCCGGCGTCCTGAAGCGGCGACCGCAGCCCGAAGCTCATCCGGCAATCTGTTGATTTTTGTCTGGAATTTTTGCATCTGGCGGCGGCGTCCCCCGGGATTCAGGGGTGGTTGCAAATGTCAAATCCGCTCCACTAGCCCATCAACCTATCGTTTGTTAGACTGGCGCAGCGGTACCGTCGCGCCCCCCGCGACCGGACGCTGCTGGCCAGGGCGTTTTCAGGCGCGCCGGAGCAACGGCTCCGCCGGGAAATCGCGTCAGGACAGAAAGACAGCGCGAAGCCCCGCCTGTTCTGGCGCCGGGTTTCGCCCTGACGCGCCTTTCCCGGGCGCGGCGTGGCGCGTAGTGGAGGTTGTATGGCCAGATCGACGGGACGTATGCGCAAGGACAGCGAGCGTGGTTCGGACGCCGGCGCGGCGGAGCGCCGCAAGCAGATTCTGACGGAAGCCGGCAAACTGTTCGCCGCCCGTGGTTTCGAGGGCGCCTCCATGCGGGAGATCGCCGCCGCGACCGGTCTGCTCTCAGGCTCGCTGTACTACCATTTCGCCTCGAAGGAAGAGCTGTTCGTCGCCGTCTACGACGCCAATATCCGCATGGTGTCCGAGGCGGTGCGGAAGGCGATCGAGGGCGTCGAGGGCGCGTGGGCGCGGCTGGAGGCCGCCGCCATCGCCCACTGCGAAACCCTGCTGACCGGCGACCGGACGGCGGTGCTGGATGTAAAATTCCCGCCGAGCCTGCTTGGCGTGCGCCCGCGCCTGATCCAGTCGCGCGATGAGCACGACCGGCTGTTCGACAGCCTGATCGAGCCGCTGGACCTGCCGGAAGACGTCAACCGCAACCTGTTCCGCCTGCACGTGCTTGGCGCGCTCAACAGCGCGGTCATCTGGTATCGCCCGTCATCGCATCTGTCGCCGGCCGACGTCGCCCGCCAGGTCATCGGCGTGCTGCGTTATGTGCGCAAGGGCAACACGCCGGCGACCTGACGGCGTCATTTCGGGGCCGCGTCGCCCCGAACCTGCTCTACCCAGCCCGGGAAATCGCGCAGGACGCTGGCCCGCAGCCGTGGCCCGGCGGCCTCGCTGGCCGGCGGATTGCGGGTGCGCTCATGGATGGCGAAGGCCAGCGTGCGGCCGTCCTTCCGGGCCCAGCCCACGAACCAGCCGTGATCCTGGCGGCCATCGGCGACCTTCATGACCGCCGATGAACCGGTCTTGCCATGCAGGGTCCAGCCGCCCTCCGCGGCGAACTCAGGAATGATCGCGCGCGTTTTCCCGATGGCCTGCGCCGAAGCCGGCAAATCGTCGCGCAGCAGCCGGCGGACAAACGCCGCCTGCTCCTCCGGTGAAATTTTCAGCGACGACGACAGCCAGGCGTTGGTCAGGCCATTGTTCTTCCCCGGATCGCCAGAGACATCCTGGTTGCCGTAATTGAGCCGGGCGACCCAGGCGCCGAAAGCGCCGGCGCCGTCCCGCGCCGCCAGCCGCTTCACCAGTTCGCGCGAGAACCAGACCACCGAATCGCGCTCCCAGATCACCGGGTCCACGTCCTTCTGGTCGCGTTTCGGCGCCCTGAACGATGCGTCGTAGCGCCATAGCGGATCATGGGGACCACTCAGCAGCCCCGTCTCAAAACCGATCAGCGCCAGCGGAACCTTGAAGGTCGATTCCGGCGCATGGCGGGCGCCGCAATCACCGTCGCGATGCACGCGCGCGCCGCTGGCCACATCGACCACCAGCACGCAACGATCGACGACCCGCGGCGCCGGCGCCTTGCCGGCCGGTTGCGCCGAGGCAGGGCCAGCCGCCAGCAGAACCGCCGTCAAAAAACCGGCGGCGACTGAACCGCCAGCGCGTGAACCGGCGTCCACGCCGTCAGACCATACTGTGCTCATCGGATGCTCCAGGGATGCCCGCAAAGGGTTTAGCGTCGCAACCATCCCATCCTGTCGCTCCCCTGGCGATCCGCCCGTGCGCCGGCGCACGCGGCCCGCTCTGCCTGAACAGCTCAGGCCTGCTCGTCAGCAAGCATCTTGCGCAAGGTGGCCTTGTTGATCTTCTCCAGCGTCGATCGCGGCAGCTCGGCGACGATCCGCACCTCGTGCGGAACCTTGAAACCGGCCAGCTGCGCCTTGCACGCGGCCATCACCTGGTCGGCCAGATCCGGCGCCGGCTGCTGGCCGGCCAGCGGCAGGATGAAGGCTACCGGCGCCTCATCCAGCATCGGATGCTTTTTCGCCACCACCGCGACTTCGGAGATGCCCGGAACCAGCAGCGCCACCCGCTCGATCTCCGAAGCGGCGACGTTCTCGCCGCCCACCTTCAGCATGTCCTTGCTGCGATCGGCGAAAACGAAAAAGCCGTCCTCCATCAGCGACACCCGGTCGCCAGTGATGAACCAGCCGTCGTCGGTGAACGAATCGCGCGTCGCCTGCGCGTTGCCATCATAGGCGGCGAACAGCGACAGGCCGGGAATGCCCCTGATCTGGAAGTCGCCGGTTTCCCCCGCGCCGAGTTCGGCCCCCTGGTCGTCGACGATGCGCACCGCGTATTCCGGCGCGCAACGCCCCATCGACATCGGCCGGCTGTAGCTGTGCAGTTCGCCCACCGTGCCATGGGTAATGGTCTCGGTCATGCCCCACCAGCCCAGCGAGCGCACGCCGAAGTGGGCGTCCCACGGCGCGTCGCACACGCCCACGCCCCAGGCCCGGTAGCTGTGCGGCGGCACGTCATGCGCCATCAGCGCCTTGATGCAGAACGGGATCATCGACGCCCAGGTGCAGCCATGCTTCAGCGACACCGGCCAGAACCGCGAGGCCGAGAATCGCGGCTGCACCACGCAGGTCGCCCCGGCCCACAGGCTCGCCAGCAGCGTGTAGGCCTGGGCGTTGGTGTGGAACAGCGGCATGGTCATCAGATGCGTGTCGCTGGAGCGCAGCTCCTCGTGCACCGCGTTGACCTTGGCGCCCCACAGGGCGTTGGCGTGGGTCCACAACACCGCCTTGGGTCGCGAGGTGGTGCCGGAGGTGAACTGGAGCGAGAACGGCGCCATCGGATCGTGCGCCCGGGCGAGCAGCGCCGCCGGCTCGCCGTCGATGGCGCTGAAGGCGTCGGCCGGCGCGGGGCGATTGGCCCCGGCGTCGGCGCCATTGTCGGTCTCGGTCACCGCCAGCCAGCGCAGGCCCTTGCACGCCCCCGCGACCAGATCGGCGAATTTCGGCTGGGTGATGCCGGCGACGGCGCCGCTGTGATCGGCGAAATAGGTCAGCTCGTCGGCGCTGGAGCGGGCGTTGGTGGTCACCGCCACCGCGCCGGCATAGGCGCAGCCCAGCCAGGCCACGATTGATTCCGGGCAGTTGTCGAGATGCACCAGCACCCGGTCGCCGGGCCGCACGCCCCGCGCCTGCAAACCGGCGGCGAAACGGGCCAGCCGGTTGGCGAACTGGGCGTAGGACCAGGCAAGCCCCGGCCCCTCGAACGGTTCCCAGATGATGAACGGTTTGTCGGCGCTCGCCCGTGCGCGGTAGTCTACCAGGGTGCGGATGTCCTGGCCCGCGAACGGGTGCCCCAGGCCGGGTCGCAAGGTCGCCATCATGTCCTCCCGCAGCGCGCCTCTTCCAGGCGGGCTGGCCAATGCATAATTTGCCGGACATTACGCCGGACAGGCCCGTAATTGGCAATGGCGGCGCGCTGCGCGCGTCGTGAACGAACCCATCGCCCGGCGGACCACAGCGAGGTAAACGAAATGAAAACAGTTGCAGTCGTCGTTGGCAGCGTCCGGGAAGGTTCGCTCAACCAGCAGCTTGGCCGCGCCCTGGCGAAGCTGGCGGCGGGGAAGCTGGCGTTCCGCTTCCTGAAGATCGACGATCTTCCCATGTACAATGACGACCTGTGGAAAAATCCGCCGGAAGCGGTCACCCGCTTCAAGCGGGAGCTGGAGGCCGCCGACGCCGCCCTGCTGCTGACGCCGGAATACAACCGCTCCACCTCGCCCCTGCTGAAAAACGCCATCGACTGGGGCTCCCGCCCCTATGGCAAGAGCAGCTGGATGCACAAGCCGACCGCCATCGCCGGCGCCAGCCCCGGCGCCATCGGCACGGCGGCGGGCCAGGCCCATGTGCGCACGGCCGCCAGCGCCGCCGGCGCCCTGCTGATGTCGCAGCCCGAACTGTACTTCAGCGCCAGACCCGGCCTGATCGACGCCGACGACGCCATCACCGATGAGGGAACGCGCAAGTTCCTGCAAGGCTATGTCGACGCGCTCGCCGCCCACATCGACCGTCTGGTCCGGTGAGCGCCGGCCCGCGGACGCCCGCCGCCACGGGCGCGGCGCCCGCGGGCGCCGCCTGTCCATCCATGGCGCCCTCCGGCGGAGACGACCGCCAGCCGGTGCGGCTCGGCGTCGACCTCGGCGGCACCAAGATCGAGGCAATCGCCCTTGCCGCCGACGGCCGGCAGCTGGCGCGCCGGCGCGTCGCCACCCCGCGCCACGATTATGAGGCCGGCGTCGCGGCCATCGCCGCGCTGGTGGCGCAGGTGGAGGCCGAAGCCGGCTCGCCGCCCCTGACGACGCCGGTGGGCTTCGGCATTCCCGGCTCCCCCTCCCCGGCCACCGGCCTCATCCGCAACGCCAACTCCACCTGGCTGAACGGCCGGCCGCTGCAACGCGACCTGGAGGCGGCGCTTGGCCGCCCGGCGGTCATCGCCAACGACGCCAATTGCCTCGCCGCCTCCGAGGCGACCGATGGCGCCGGGGCCGGCGCGCCGGTGGTGTGGGCGCTGATCCTCGGCACCGGCGTCGGTTCCGGCCTTGCCATTGCCGGTCGCCCCCTGACCGGGCGCAACGCCATCGCCGGCGAGTGGGGCCATATGCCGTTGCCGGCCATGACCGACGCGGAAGCCGCCGGCCGGGCGTGCTATTGCGGGCGGACCGGCTGCGTTGAAACCTTTCTCAGCGGCCCGGCCTTCACCCGCGATCACATGGCGTCGCTCCGGCGAAACGGCCGGCCGACGCTGGAGGCGATGAGCGCGCAGCAGGTCATCGCCGCCATGCGCGCCGGCGACCGCCTCGCCCAGGCGTCCTACCGGCGCTATCTGGACTGGCTGGCGCGCGGCGTCGGCGCCGTCGTCAACGTGCTTGATCCGGACGTCATCGTGCTGGGCGGCGGCATGTCCAATGTCGATGAACTGTACGCCGACCTGCCGGCGGCCATCGCGCCGCACGTGTTCTCCGACGTATTTGACACGCCGGTTCGCAGGGCCGCCCATGGCGACAGTTCCGGCGTGCGCGGCGCCGCCTGGCTCCCCGCCGCAAGCCTGGGCGCGGCTGGCCGCTGACGCAACGGCGCTTGACAATTGCCCCGCGCTCCTGACCATCAGCGACCAATTCAATCGAATGCTTGTTAGGCTACGCGGCGAATGAGGCTGCGGACGGCAGAACCAGAGGAACGATGACCATGCAGGGGCGTATCGCGATCAACATTACTGGCGGCGTCGCCGACGTGAAGCTTGTGCGCGCCGACAAGATGAACGCGCTCGATCACGCCATGTTCGACGCGCTGGTCGAGGCGATCGAAACCCTTGGCAGGAACCCCGCCGTGCGCGTTGTCGTGCTGTCTGGCGAAGGCCGGGCCTTCTGCGCCGGCCTCGACATGGGCAACTTCGGCAAGATGGCCGGCAAGGGCGCGGATAGCGGCCAGGACGATGGGAAAGCCGCCGTGCCGCGCAAGCTGGAGCCGCGCACCCACGGCGCCGCCAACCGCCCGCAATATGCGGTGTGGGGCTGGCGTGAACTGCCCGTGCCGGTGATCGCCGCCGTGCATGGCGTCGCCTTCGGCGGCGGCTTCCAGCTCGCCCTCGGCGCGGACATGCGCTACGTCACGCCGGATACGCGCATGTCGGTGATGGAGATCAAGTGGGGCCTGGTGCCGGACATGGCCGGCACCCAGATCATGCGCCACCTCGCCCGCGAGGACGTGGTGCGCGAGTTGACCTACACCGGCCGCATCTTCAACGGCGAGGAAGCCCTGAATTACGGCTTCGCCACCCGCGTCTGCGCCGATCCTTACGCCGAGGCCATGGAAACCGCCCGTCTCATCGCCGACAGGAGCCCGGACGCCATCCGCGCCAGCAAGCGCATCCTCAACCGCGCCGCCATCGTTTCACCGATGGAAGGTCTGATTGACGAGTCGATCGAGCAGGGCGTGCTGATCGGCAGCCCCAACCAGGTCGAGGCCATCATGTCCAACCTGGAAAAGCGCCCGGCCAAATACGCCGATCCGAAGATCTGACGGCGCCCCGCCAAAGGCGGCGATCACCGCCTGGCGTGGCTGGCGCCGCGCCGGGCGTTCCCCTGTCAGGACGCGTCCCCACGCCCTGACAGACCTGGTTCGCCAGACCGGCCGCATGAAGCCGGCTGAGGAGAGAAACGCCCATGATCGATCTGCACTACTGGCCGACCCCGAACGGCTGGAAAATCACCATCATGCTGGAGGAAGCCGGTATTCCGTACCGGGTGGTCCCCGTGAACATCGGCGCGGGCGAGCAGTTCAAACCGGAATTCCAGGCGATCAGCCCCAACGGCCGCATGCCGGCCATCGTCGACACGGCCCCGGCCGACGGCGGCGAGCCGGTGTCGATCTTCGAATCCGGCGCCATCCTCGAATATCTGGCGGAGAAATCCGGCAAGTTCCTGCCGACGGACGTGCGCGGGCGCTATCGCGTGCTGCAATGGCTGATGTGGCAGATGGGCGGCCTCGGGCCGATGCTCGGCCAGCATGGCCATTTCAAGCTCTACGCCCCGGAGCAGGTGCCCTATGGCGTCAGGCGTTACGGCGATGAAGCCCGGCGACTCTATGGCGTGCTCGACCGCCAGCTCGGCCAGACCGGCGCCTGCGTCGCCGGCGACTACTCCATCGCCGACATGGCGATTTTCCCGTGGATCATGACCCACAAGGCCCAGGAAATCTCCCTGGACGCCTACCCGCATATCGCGCGGTGGTACGCCGAACTGCGCCAGCGGCCGAAGCTGCAGGCCGGCCTCGACGTGGGCAAGGACTGGCGCAAGCCCATGACCGATGAGGCGAAGAAGGTGCTGTTCGGCCAGACCGCCGCCGGCGCCGCGCCAGCCGGTAACTGACATTTCCGCATCCAGGGCTTCCCGATGACCACAATTGAATGCTTCTTCGACTGCTCCAGCCCATGGACCTACCTGGGCTTCGATTCGCTCATCAAGCTGGCTGACGAACTGGGTGAAACCATCACCTGGAAGCCGATCATGGTGGGCGGCATTTTCAACACCATCAATCCCACGGTTTACGCCTCGCGCCAGCAGCCGGTGCCGCAGAAGGCCAACTACATGCGCAAGGACCTGCAGGACTGGGCCCGCCATTGCGGCATTGAGATCAACTGGCCCAAGGTGTTCCCGGTGAACAGCGTCAAGGCCATGCGCGGCTGCGTCTGGCTGCTGCCCCAGGGCAAGATGGTTCCGTTCGCCCGCGCCGTGTTCGAGAGCTACTGGCGCGATGAGAACGACATCTCCCAGGACGGGCATCTCGCGCCGATTCTCGATCGCCTCGGCATCGATCGCGACGCCTTCTTCGCCGCCATCGGCCAGCAGGAGATCAAGGACGCCCTGCGCGCCAATACCGACGAGGTGATGGCGCGCGGCGGCTTTGGCTCGCCAACCATCTTCGTCAATGGCGGCGACATGTATTTCGGCAACGACCGCATGCCGCTGATCCGCGACGCCATCCTGCGCGCCCGCGCCGCCTGACCGCGCGGAGCGATCCCGCCGCGCCAAAGCCCGTCGCGCCAAAGCCCATCGCGCCAGGCGCCGTCGCGCCGTCGCGCCCGGCAACAAAACAGACATCAGACATTGAGGAAACGCCCATGCCCCGCGCCGTCATCTGTCATGCCCTCGAAAGTCTCGACGGGCTTTCATTGCAGGAGACGCCGCGCGCGCCGGTCGGCCCCGGGCAGGTCCGCGTCGAGATCCACGCCGCCGGCATCAATTTTCCCGATCTGCTGATGACCACCGGCGGCTACCAGTTCAAGCCCGAAACGCCTTACGTTCCGGGCATGGAGGCGGCGGGCGTGGTGAGCGAGACCGGGCCGGGCGTCACACGCTTCAAGGTCGGCGACCGGGTGATGATGGGCGGCAAGACCGGCGCTTTCGCTGAAGAGGCCGTGACGGCGGAAACGCAGCTGGAGCCGCTGCCGGACGCCCTGTCGTTCGCCGAGGGCGCCTGCTTCCGCGTCGCCTACCTCACCGCCTGGTACGCGCTCAATGAGCGCGCCCATCTCAAGGCCGGCGAGGTGCTGCTGGTGCACGGCGCCGGCGGCGGCGTTGGCCTCGCCGCCGTGCAGATTGGCAAGATGATGGGGGCGACGGTGATCGGCTGCGCCTCATCGCCGGAGAAACTCGACGTCATCCGCGCCAACGGCGCCGACCACGCCATTCTCTACGGCGCCGGCCCGTTCAAGGACGAGGTCAAGCGCCTCACCGGCGGCAAGGGGGCCGACGTGGTGTTCGACCCGATCGGCGGCGAGATTTTCGAGCAGAGCCTGCGCTGCATGAACTGGGGCTGCCGCCTGCTCATCATCGGCTTCACCGGCGGGGTCGGCAAGGCGGCGACCAATCTGGTGCTGATCAAGGGCGCCAGCGTGCTCGGCGTGCGCGCCGGTGAGTCGGCGAAGCACGATCCGGCCAGCGGCCAGCGTTCGAAAGCCGCCCTTGCCGAACTGGCCGCCAGCGGCCGGCTGAAGCCGCACATCTCCCATATCGTGCCGCTGGAGCGCTGGCGCGAGGCATTCGAACTGATCCGCGACCGCAAGGCCATCGGCCGGGTGGTGATCCAGACCCGGTGAGCCGGTGAGCCGGTGGAGCATGGCGGGGTTCCCGGCGGAACGGGAGCGCCCCGCTGGCCCTTCTCAATGCGCCAGCAGCAGCGCCCGGTCGGTCTGGGTGATGACGTCGCGCGTCGTGCCGCCCATGAACCACTCCAGCCAGCGCGACTGGCCATAGCCGCCCATGACCATCAGATTGGAGCCCAGGCGCTCGCTCTCATCCAGCAGCGCCTCGGTGGCGACGCCGGCGTCCAGCTTCACCGGATGGATCGCCACCTGCCCGGGCCCCTGGGCCGTCTGGCGACGCAGATGGGCCGCCAGATCCTCGGCCGACCGGTCCGTCGCCTCGTCTTCCCTGGTGAAGGCGTAAACGATGTCGGTCTGGCGGGCGTTGGCGATCAGCGGCATCGCCTCGGCGACGGCGCGGGTCGCCTGGCGGCAGTCGCGCCAGCCAATCAGGATGCGGTCGAACTTCTCCGGCGCGTGCGCCCCGGGCGGGGCCAGCAGCACGCCGCGGCCACTCTCGGTCAGCACCGCCTCGACCAGATCGCCCCAGTCCTGCTCGGCGTCGCCGCGATAGGGGCAGGTGGCGATGAACAGGTCGGCCCAGCGCGCCTGGCGCGCCGCCAGCCGGGCAAGCCCGGCAGGGCGGGCTTCGAGGCGCCGCACTTCATAGGGCACGCCATAGCTGGCCAGCCGTTCGTTGAGCGCCTTTTCGATATTGTCGCCCTCGCGCCGCACCTGATCCTCGATGTCGGCCACGACGGAAACCGCCGCCGCGCCGGCCTCGATCGGCATCACCGTGGCGAACTCGGGCAGCGCGTTGGTGAACAGCCCGATCAGGCGCGTCACGCTGGGGGCTCCCAGGCTGGCGATGACCGTGCGCGCATGCGCGAGCCGGACCTCATCCTCCGCCGAACCATCAAGGTGCACCATCAGATCCATCATCGCCCATCTCCCTGAGAACCGCGCGTCATGCGTCATCGGCTCCGCCGGCCGCCAGCGCCGGAAGTTCTTCGTTGTTTCCGGCACAGGACAGCACGCCGCGCGGCGCGCGTGAAGCGCCTCTCTCAAAACATTTACGCCTTCCCGCAGAACCATGCTATGGGCCCTTGCCGTAACCTTCTGGCCGCAACATCCGATGAGCATCATGTCCACTGACGGGGTCACTGACGGGGTCGCTGACGGCGACGAGCCGAAGCTCAATCTTCAGTCTTACCTGCCCTACCGCATGGCCGTGCTGTCGGAGGTCGTTGCCCAGGGACTGGCCAGACAACACCTCAACCGGTTCCACATCGCCATCCCCGAATGGCGGGTGCTGGCGACGCTGGGCGCCTTCTCGCCGCTCACCGCCAAGGCCATTGGCCAGCACAGCCGCATGCACAAGACCAAGGTGTCGCGCGCCGTGACGGCGCTGGAGGCCCGCAGCCTCCTGCGCAGCGAGGTCAGCCCGCACGACCGGCGCGAGATCAACCTGTGGTTGAGTGAGGAGGGCCAGGAGCTTTACCGGCAGATCGTTCCCCTCGCCCACGCCTACCAGGCCGAAATCGTCGCCGGCATCGACCCCCAGGACCTGGAGACGATGACGCGGACCATGGAGATCATCTTCCAGCGCGCCGACGCCTGACCCCTTGCGCTGGCGCCGGACAGGCCGCGACGCACGGATGACCACGGCAAGGCCGGCGCTGTCACCCAAGATGAATTATAATCGCAATGTTATTTCATTGCATATATAGCAAAGCGCATCGGCCAGGACCTGCGGCGCGAGCCCAGGTTCCGCCTGCCTGGAGCAAACCCGTTCATTCCGAAGCGGGGCCTTACCCATCCTTTTGGCTTGACGGGTTTTCCCCGACGGTATGACGTCCCGGAGAACGCCAGCCCACGCCTTTGCCGCAGGCGCCGCCGTTTCGCCGACAGCCGTTTTGAGGGAGCCAACCCATGTCCGCCAGTTCCGGCCGCGCCGTCTGGATGAACCGCAGAGCCGTGCTGGCGGCGATGCTGGCGCTTGCCAGCGGCGCGCCCGCCGTCACCGGCGCATCCGCCGCCAGCGACGGCGACAGGCTTCCGGTTGTCGCCAGCTTCTCCATCCTCGCCGATCTGGTCCGCCAGGTCGGCGGCGGGCGGGTGGAGGTCACCGCGCTGGTCGGTCCGGGCGGCGACGCGCATGTCTTCTCTCCGGCGCCGGCCGACGCGAAGCGCATCGCCGCCGCCCGGCTGATCGTCACCAACGGCCTCGCCCTCGAAGGCTGGCTGCCGCGCCTCATCAGCGCCTCGGGCGCGAAAGCTCCGGTCATCGTCGCCAGCAAGGGCGTCAACGCCGCCCACCTTGACGAAAACGCTCCTGGCCACGTCCATGACGCCGCGCCAGACCACAGCCATGGACACGGCCATGGCGGCCTCGATCCGCACGCCTGGCAGGATGTGACCAATGTCAAAACCTATGTGCGCAATATCCGCGATGGCCTGATCGCCGTCGATCCCGCCGGCCGCGAGGTCTATGAAAGCAACGCCGCCGCTTATCTCGCCCGGCTGGATGAGCTGGACGCGGACATCCGCCGCCGCATGGCGACGATCCCGGCCGACCGCCGGCGCATTATCACCACCCATGACGCCTTCGGCTATTTCGGCCGCGCCTATGGCCTTGGGCTGATCGCGCCGCAGGGCCTCTCCACCGACACCGAAGCCTCCGCCGCTGACGTCGCCCGGGTGGTGCGCCAGATCCGCGCCGAAAAAGCCCCGGCGGTGTTTCTGGAAAACATCGCCGATCCCCGCCTGATGGCGCGCATCGCCCGCGAAACCGGCGTCAGGGTCGGCGGCCAGCTTTACACCGACTCCCTGTCGCCCGCCGATGGCCCCGCCCCCAGCTACATCGCCATGATGCGCAGCAATGTCGCGACCCTGGAGAAAGCGCTGGCGCCCTGAGCGAGCAACAGAGCTGTCAAGGCAGGGCCTCATCGACAATGGCGGAAATGCCTTTCCGGGCTGCCCGGTCGGCGGCGCGGCCAGCTTTTGGCGCACTGCCAGGCAAGGGCCAGACAGCGTCCCGAAGCTTCTCATCACCCTCCAGAATCCCGGCGACATGAGGCGCGTCAGCCGGCGCCATGTAGAGCCTGACGATATCCTGACCCCGGACCGGCGCCTGGGTGAAACGAACTTCGCCAGCGGAAAAGACCACCTCCGGCGGCTGTTTTAAACCAACCCATATCGTCGGCGCGTCGCGCGTATCGAAATCGAAGCGCAGCGCCTGCGCCAGCCCGGAAGCGGCGTAGTCGTCGCAACTGACGACGAGTGGCAGTCTGGTCTTCAGGTTTCCAGACGCTGTCAGACTGTCGGGAGGCCGGACCGGCGGCCCGAGAAACTGGTAAACGCGCTCGCTGTCGGCCGGGTCGAGAAAGCCCCATCTGCGCAGGCCTTCGAGCATGGGCGCATCGATGGCCATGAGGTACGCGCTGCCATCTTCCCGGAACCCCGCTTCATCTGCCCGGAGTGTCCGCCATTCGTGCCGACGCGACGCCGATCCGGACGTCGCCTCCCCTGTGTAGCCCCTCATTGGCGCCTCCCTCGACGCCAGTGTTGGCGACGACGCCCGGCCGCGCCACCGAAAGCAAAGGTCGTGCGTCCGGAACCGGTCCGCCAGAGAGGAATGGCGTTACTCCCCCTCGATCTCCGCCCGCAGCATCTCCAGCTCCAGCCAGCGATCCTCGGCGGCGGCAAGCTGCTCCTGAAGCTGGCTGGCGGCGGCGGTGAACTTTTCGAACGCCGCCCGGTCTTTGGCATAGAGGTCCGGATCGGCCAGCTTCGCCTGCACCGCCTGCTGTTTCGCTTCCAGTTCGGCGATGGCTTTGGGCAGCGTCTCCAGGGCGTGCTTGTCCTTGAAGCTCATGCGCTTCGCAGCGGCCTTTTCAGCCGGCTTTTCCGCCGGCTTCACGACAGCCTTGTCGACGCCTGGCTTCGACGCCGTTTTGGCGCTGGCGATATCGACGCCGCGCTGGCGCAGCATGTCGCTGTAGCCGCCGGCGTATTCCTGCCAGCGGCCATCGCCTTCCGGAACCAGCACGGCGTCAACGATGCGATCGAGGAAGTCACGATCGTGGCTGATGAGGATCACCGTGCCGGAATAGGCGCCCAGCATCTCCTCCAGCACGTCCAGCGTCTCCAGATCGAGATCGTTGGTCGGCTCGTCCAGCACCAGCAGGTTCGAGGGCCGCGCCATGGCGAGGGCCAGCATCAGCCGCGCCCGCTCACCGCCAGAGAGCACCTTCACCGGCGTGCGCGCCATTTCCGGCGGAAACAGGAAGTCCGCCATGTAAGAGACGACATGCCGGGGCTGGCCGCCGACAAACACGTTGTCGCCGCGCCCCCCGGTCAGGGTTTCGGCCAGGGTCGCGTCGGGATCGAGCAGGGCCCGGCGCTGGTCCAGCGTCGCCAGCTCCAGATTGGCGCCAAGGCGGATCACGCCCGCGTCCGGCGCCAGCGCCCCGGTCAGCAGGTTGATCAGCGTGGTCTTGCCGGCGCCGTTGGGGCCGATAATTCCGAGCCGGTCGCCGCGCAGCAGCCGCAGCGACAGATCGCGCACGATCACCCGCTCGCCGAAGCTTTTGCTGACGCCTTTCGCCTCGATCACCTGCTTGCCGGAGAGTTCAGCCTCGGAGGCCGCCATGCTGACCTGGGCGGAGGCCTGGTTGACGGCGCTGCGGGCCTCGCGACGTTGCTGGCGCAACGCCGACAATTCACCCATGCGCCGCACATTGCGCTTGCGGCGCGCTGTGACGCCGTAGCGCACCCAGTGCTCCTCGGCGGCGATCTTGCGGTCGAGCTTCTGGGCGGCGACCTCTTCCTGCTCCAGCACCTCGTCGCGCCAGGCTTCAAAACGGTCGAAGCCGATATCGGCCCGGCGGGTCTGGCCGCGATCGAGCCAGACGATCGACTTGCCGAGCTTTTCCAGAAAACGCCGGTCGTGACTGATCAGCACCAGCGCCGTGCGCAGGCCCGCCAGCTCCTGCTCCAGCCATTCGATGCTCGGCAGATCGAGGTGGTTGGTCGGCTCATCAAGCAGCAGGATATCCGGCGCCGGCGCCAGCGTGCGGGCAAGCGCGGCGCGGCGGGCCTCGCCGCCGGAGAGGCTGGAGGGATGCTCCTCGCCGGTCAGGCCGAGTTTTTCCAGATACATGCTGGCGCGCCAGCTGTCGTCGCCCTCGGTCAGCCCCTCCATCACCCACGACATCACCGTGTCATGGCCCGAGAGGTCCGGCTCCTGCGGCAGGTAACGCAAGGTGGCGTCCGGCTGCAAAAACCGTTCGCCCGCGTCGGGCTCGATCAGGCCGGCGGCGACCTTGAGCATGGTCGACTTGCCGGAGCCGTTGCGGCCCACCAGCACCACCCGGTCGCCGCGCGCCACCGACAGCCCGGCGCCGTCGAGCAGTTGCTGCGTGCCCAGACGCAGCCGCACGCCGGCGAGGGAAAGCAGCGGAGGAAGGGCCATCGAAACTACCTTGCGTATCTGCGGGTCAACCGGCGACGCCGGCCTGATAATCCTTGACGTCGGAGACGCGGATGTCCGGCCAGCGCTCCTGCTCATAGCTGAGCGAGAAGGCGGTGGTGGCCATGAACACCGGCTCGCGGTCGAGATCGAGCGCGATCGACGAGGTGTGGGCGTTGACGAATTTGTCGAGCTCGCCTGCCCTGTCGCTGGAAATCCAGCGGCAGATGGAAAAGCGCGTCGGCTCGAAATCGATCGGCAGGCCATATTCCGCCTGCAGCCGCTCCTTCAGCACGTCGAGCTGCAGGGCCCCGACCACGCCGACGATGGCGCCGGAGCCGTCGACCGGCTGGAACACCTGCACCACGCCCTCCTCGGCCATCTGCTGCAGGGCTTCCTTCAGCTTCTTGGCCTTCATCGGATCGGTGAGCTTGATGCGCCGCATGATTTCCGGCGCGAAGCTCGGCACGCCGCGGAACACCAGGTCCTCACCCTCGGTCAGGGTGTCGCCGATGCGCAAGGTGCCGTGGTTGGGAATGCCGACCACATCGCCAGCAAAGGCTTCCTCGGCGATCGACCTGTCCTGGGCGAAGAAGAACTGCGGCGCCGACAGGGTCATCGGCTTGCCGGTGCGGGCCAGCCGCGCCTTCATGCCGCGTGTCAGCCGGCCCGAGCAGACGCGCATAAAGGCGATGCGGTCGCGGTGGTTGGGATCCATGTTGGCCTGGATCTTGAACACGAAGCCGGTCATGCGCTTCTCGGTCGGCTCGACCAGACGGGTCGCCGCCTGCTGGCCGCGCGGCGGCGGCGCGAAGGCGGCCATGGCGTCGATCAGGTCGCGCACGCCGAAATTGCGCAGGGCCGAGCCAAAGAACACCGGCGTCAGATGCCCCTGTCGGAAGGCGTCCAGATCGAACGGCTCCAGCGCCGCTTCCGCCAGCGACAGTTCCTCATGGAACGCATCGCGCTCGTGCTCCGGCAGCAGGCCGAGCAGCCTGGGATCGTCGGCGCCCGTGACGGTGAAGCCGGCGTCGTCCTTGTCCACCAGCCGCACCCGCCGGTTGCGCAGGTCATAGGTGCCGGCAAAGGAACGGCCGCTGCCGATCGGCCAGGTCACCGGCGAGGTGTCGAGGGCGAGGGTCTTCTCCACCTCGTCGAGCAGATCGAACGGATCGCGGGCCTCGCGGTCGAGCTTGTTGACGAAGGTGACAATCGGGATGTCGCGCAGGCGGCAGACCTCGAACAGCTTGCGCGTGCGCGCCTCGATGCCCTTGGCGGCGTCGATGACCATCACGGCGGCGTCCACCGCCGTCAGCGTGCGGTAGGTGTCTTCCGAGAAGTCCTCGTGGCCTGGCGTGTCGAGCAGGTTGAAGACGTGGTCGCCATATTCGAAGGTCATCACCGAGGTGACGACGGAAATGCCGCGCTCCTTCTCGATGCCCATCCAGTCCGAGCGCGTCGCGGCGCCGCCGCGCTTGGCCTTCACGGCGCCGGCAAGCTGGATGGCGCCGCCGAACAGCAGCAGCTTCTCGGTCAGCGTGGTCTTGCCCGCGTCCGGGTGGGAGATGATGGCGAAGGTCCGGCGGCGTTCGACCGCCTGCGCTTCCGGCGAGGTCTGGACGTTCATCGAAATGCGATCTGGCGGCGCGCGGCCGCCGGTTGGTTATCGGCTGGATATCTGGAGGGCGCTCTAGCAGGTTTCCGCGCCGGGGGCGAGCCGCCGCCATACGCGCGTCCCATCATACGCGCGCGCCATGCCGGACGGATCAGGGCTGGCGCCAGAGCCGGCATGGCGCTGGCGAACGCCCTATGGCTTGCGCCATTCCATCATCAGCAGCCACGGGGCGCGGCGATAGCGGGCGACGCGAGCGGCGTCCGGCCAGGCGGGGTCGGGCTCCGGCTCGTCAAAGCAGGCGAGCCTCAGCCCCTGCCCCAGCAGCGCCTGCATGTAGCGCGACAGCGGCCGATGCCAGTTGCGCACCCGGACGCCGGCCCAGGCCACCCATTCGGCCCGGCTGTCGAGATAACCGTCGATCGCATAGCGCTCGGCAGGGCCCTCGCCTTCCCAGCCGCCGGCCGTCGAGAATGAATTGAGATTGGCGATCAGCAGGGCGCCGCCGGGGCGCAGCACCCGCGCCATTTCAGCGACCGCCTGTTCCAGGCCTTCGATATCAATCAGGGTGAGGTAACTGACCGCCAGATCGAAACTGGCGTCTGGAAAATCAAGCTTTTCGGCCCGGCCGACGCGGTAATCGCCGCCGGGGTCGCGCGCCTGCGCCGTCTCCACCATCAGCGGGATCGGGTCAACGCCCACCGCGTTGACGCCGGCGGCGCGCATCATCCGGCAGAAACGCCCCTCGCCGCAGCCGACGTCGAGGGCATGGCCGTAGCCGCCCGCCCGGACGCGGGCCAGCATGGGCGCATCCAGCACCGCATGGCGCGAAAAATCACCGTCGATGCTGGCGATCCACGCCGGCGCCGATTCGCTCCATCCTTCGCTCATGCTGAAGTATTTTCCTCAAACCTCACCCGCCAAAAAAACGCGCGCCCTCTGCTTTTCCCGGAGAGGCGCTCGCCCCGCCTTCAGGCGACCTGCTCATCCACAGCGCGTGGCGACGGCGTTTCGTAGTCGAACACCTTCATATAATGGGCGATCGCCTCCGGCGTTCCCGTGGCCTTTTGCAGATTGTCCGACAGCTTCACCGCCGGGCGGCCATTGGCCGAGGACACCTTGCACACCAGCGAGGCCGGGCGCAGATCGAGATCCGGCCGGGTGGCGCAGCCCTCGAAATCATTGGTGAGGTTGGTGCCCCAGCCGAAGCTCATGCGCACGCGGCCATGGAAGTGGCGATAGGTCTTCTCGATGGAATCGACGTCGAGCGCGTCGGAGAACACCAGCAGCTTCCCGCGCGGATCGCGCCCCCTCAGCCGCCACCAGGCAATGATTTCCTCGCCGCCCTCGATCGGCGGCTTGGAATCCGGGCGGAAGCCCGTCCAGTCCGCCACCCAGTCCGGCGCGCGCCTGAGGAAGGCCGTGGTGCCGAAAGCGTCCGGCAGCACCACCAGCAGATTGCCGCCATAGTACTTTTTCCAGGACTCCAGCACCGTATAGGGCGCCATCAGCCGCGCTTCGTCGCTGTCAGCCAGCGCCGCCATCACCATGGGCAGCTCATGGGCGTTGGTGCCGATGGCCTCCAGGTCGGTTTCCATGGCGTGCAGCACATTGCTGGTGCCAAGCAGCGATTTGCCCAACCCCTCCTTCAGGGCCTCCACGCACCAGCGCTGCCACAGGAAGCCGTGGCGCCGGCGGGTGCCAAAATCGGAGATGCGCAGATCAGGCAGTTGCCGCAGGCGCTCCACCTTCTCCCACAGGCGCGCCTTGGCGCGGGCGTAGAGCACGTCGAGATCGAACCGGCCCATCTTGCGCATGGCGGCGCGGGAGCGCAGTTCGTTGACGATGGCCAGCGCCGGGATTTCCCACATGCTGGTGTGGGTCCACAGGCCGGTGAAATTGAGCACGAACTGCCCGTCCTCGCGGCGCAGGTCGTATTCGGGCAACTGGAAATCCGCCAGCCAGTCGAGAAAGTCCGGCTCGAAAATCTGCTTGCGGCCATAGAAGGTGTTGCCAGCGAGCCAGATCATCTCCTTCTTGGAGAAGCGCAGGGTGCGGGCGTGGTCGAGCTGGTCGCGCAGCTCCTGCTCGTCGATGTCGTCCGCCAGGCGGATGTCCTTCGAGCGGTTGATCAGGGTGAAATCGGCGCGCACGTCGCGGCGCAGCCCCCAGATCATCTGCAGCATCAGCAGCTTGTAGAAATCGGTGTCCAGCAGGCTGCGGACGATCGGGTCCAGCTTCCAGCTGTGGTCATACACGCGTCGGGCGATATCGATATGCGCCATGACGGGATCTCCGCGACAGGGCCCCCGGCCCTGCGCCAATGTGACCAAAGGTTCAAAAGCCGGACGCCCTGCTTCCTGCCTGGCCTTCTGAACCGGCCCGCCCAAACGCGCCGGTTTCGCCCTGCAACATCAGGGTCGCGCCCGCAATGTCAAGGCGCTGGCGCGCTTTTGGCGACGCGGATGGCCGCGCGCGGCTTGCGCGCGCGGCGCTTCGCCCTATAGTCCGCGCGCGTATGGCCTGGCCGGAATGCTTCCGGGCGGGCCGCTCCAGCTTCCCGGTTAACCCGCGGATTGCGCAGCCCAAACCCTGCCGGGGCGTCCCATCAGGGCCTCTCCCGCCAGGGCCCGCCCCTGTCAGGGTCGCGCATCCGGCATTTGCGATGGAAAGATCATGACGGCAAAGCGCGTCAACAAGGTTGTTCTGGCCTATTCGGGGGGGCTCGACACCTCGATCATCCTGAAGTGGCTGCAAACGACCTATGGCTGCGAGGTCGTGACCTTCACGGCGGACCTCGGCCAGGGCGAAGAGCTGGAGCCGGCGCGCGAGAAGGCGCTGCTGCTCGGCATCAAGCCCGAGAACATCTACATCGAAGACCTGCGCGAGGAATTCGTGCGCGACTACGTCTTCCCGATGTTCCGCGCCAACGCCCAGTATGAGGGCGTCTATCTGCTCGGCACCTCCATCGCCCGCCCGCTGATCGCAAAGAAGCAGATCGAAATCGCCGAGAAGGTCGGCGCCGACGCCGTCTGCCACGGCGCCACCGGCAAGGGCAACGACCAGGTGCGCTTCGAGCTGGGCTATTACGCCCTGAAGCCCGACGTCACCGTCATCGCCCCGTGGCGCGAGTGGGACCTGACCTCCCGCACCGCCCTGCTCGACTTCGCCGAGAAGCACCAGATTCCGATCGCCAGGGACAAGCGCGGCGAGGCGCCGTTCTCCGTCGACGCCAACCTGCTGCACTCGTCCTCCGAGGGCAAGGTGCTGGAAGACCCCAACGACGAGGTGCCGGATTACGTTTTCTCGCGCACCATCTCGCCGCTGCAGGCGCCTGACCAGCCGACCATCATCACCATCTCCTTCGAGAAGGGCGACGCCGTCGCCGTCGACGGCCAGAAGATGAGCCCGGCGACCCTGCTGGCCCATCTGAACAAAATCGGCCACGACAATGGCGTCGGCCGCCTCGATCTGGTCGAGAACCGCTTCGTCGGCATGAAGAGCCGCGGCATGTACGAAACCCCCGGCGGCACGATCCTGCTCGACGCGCACCGGGCCATCGAATCGATCACCCTCGACCGCGGCGCCGCTCACCTGAAGGATGAGCTGATGCCGAAATACGCCGAGCTGATCTACAATGGCTTCTGGTTCTCGCCCGAGCGCGAGATGCTGCAGGCGATGATCGACAGGAGCCAGGAGCTGGTCACCGGCGACGTGCGCCTGATGATCTACAAGGGCGGCGTCCACGTCATCGGCCGCCAGAGCCCCTATACGCTGTATGATCAGGAGTTGGTGACCTTCGAGGAAGGCGCCGTGGCCTATGACCACCGCGACGCCGCCGGCTTCATCAAGCTCAACGCCCTGCGCCTGCGCACCCTGGCCCAGCGCAGGAAGAAGCTCGGCCTCTGAGGCCGAAGGCTTCAGAAACGCTGACAGGAATGCGCCCGGAAGCGAAATCCGGGCGCTTCGCAACCCCATGCCGGCGGCCAGAGCCGGCTGGGGTCCGGGCGGCGTCCCGTCGGCGTCCCATCGCGCGATCCGGTGGGCGCGCCAGGGGCCGCGCCTCACCCGGAATGCGGGAGCATGTTGTTTTTACACGCAATAGGGTCCCGCCCCCGTGTAAAAACAGCAGGCGCCGGGGTTGCATCCTGGGCCGCCGGCTTGCATATGGGGGCATCAGCAAAATTGGCGCAGGTCCCACCGGGGACCCGGCGGTTGCCGTTGCATGGTCGCGTTCAGCCTGAATGAATCGGCCAGTCGAACAGGCGTTGTCCGTTCGCTCCCAGCCGAGATTGCGCTGAAACACAGTCAGGCGCCCATATATGTCACTTCGCAATATCGCGATCATCGCGCACGTCGACCATGGCAAGACCACTCTGGTCGACAAGATGCTGCAGCAGTCCGGCTCGTTCCGTGAGAACCAGCGCGTCGCCGAGCGCGTCATGGATTCCGGCGACATCGAAAAAGAACGCGGCATCACCATCCTGGCCAAGGCGACCTCGGTCGTCTGGAAGGACACCCGCATCAACATCGTCGACACCCCCGGCCACGCCGACTTCGGCGGCGAGGTGGAGCGCATCCTGTCGATGGTCGACGGCGTCATCGTGCTGGTCGACGCCGCCGAAGGCCCGATGCCGCAGACCAAGTTCGTGGTCGGCAAGGCCCTGAAGATCGGCCTGAAGCCCATCGTCGCCATCAACAAGATCGACCGTCCCGATGGCCGCGCCAACGAGGTCATCAACGAGGTGTTCGACCTGTTCGCGGCGCTGGACGCCACCGACGAGCAGCTCGACTTCCCGATCCTCTATGGTTCGGGCCGCGACGGCTGGATGGCCGAAGCGCCGGAAGGCCCGCAGGAAGACGGCCTTGCTCCGCTGTTCGACCTGGTGCTGAAGCACGTGCCGGAAGCGAAGGTCGAGCCCGGCCCGTTCCGCATGCTGGGCACGCTGCTGGAATCCAACCCGTTCCTCGGCCGCATCATCACCGGCCGCATCGCCGCCGGCACTGTGAAGCCGAACCAGACCATCAAGGTCATCGACCGCGACGGCAATCTGGTGGAAAACGGCCGCGTCTCCAAGATTCTCGCCTTCCGCGGCATCGAGCGCCAGCCGATCGAACTGGGCGAGGCGGGCGACATCGTTTCCATCGCCGGCCTGGTCAAGGGCTCGGTGGCCGACACCTTCTGTGATCCCTCCGTCACCGAAGCGATCCAGGCCCAGCCGATCGACCCGCCGACCGTGACCATGTCGTTCCTCGTCAACGACAGCCCGCTGGCCGGCACGGAAGGCGACAAGGTCACCAGCCGCATGATCCGCGACCGCCTGTTCAAGGAGGCCGAGGGCAACGTCACGCTGCGCATCGAGGAAGCCGACGACAAGGACAGCTTCTTCGTCTCCGGCCGTGGCGAGCTGCAGCTGTCGATCCTGATCGAGACGATGCGCCGCGAGGGCTTCGAGCTGGCCGTGTCGCGCCCGCGCGTGGTGTTCAAGCAGGACGATGACGGCAATACGCTGGAGCCGGTCGAGGAAGTCGTCATCGACGTCGATGAGGAATATTCCGGCACGGTCGTACAGAAGATGTCGGAGCGCAAGGCCGACATGATCGAGATGAAGCCGTCAGGCGGCAACCGCCTGCGCCTCGTCTTCCATGCGCCCACGCGCGGCCTCATTGGCTACCAGTCGGAGCTGCTGACCGACACGCGCGGCACGGCGATCATGAACCGCCTGTTCCACGGCTACGAGCCCTACAAGGGCGAGCTGGCCGGCCGCAACAATGGCGTGCTCATCTCCAACGACCAGGGCGAGTCGGTGGCTTACGCCCTGTGGAACCTGGAAGATCGCGGCCCGATGATCATCGACGCCGGCGTCAAGGTTTACCAGGGCATGCTGGTCGGCATTCATACCCGCGACAATGACCTTGAGGTCAATGTTCTGAAGGGCAAGAAGCTCACCAACATCCGCACCACGTCGAAGGACGAGGCGGTGAAGCTGACGCCGCCGGTGCGCATGACGCTGGAGCGCTCGCTGGCCTGGATCCAGGACGACGAGCTGGTGGAGGTGACGCCGAAGTCGATCCGGCTGCGCAAGCGCTATCTGGACCCGAACGAGCGCAAGCGCCTCAGCAAGGTCAAGGAAGCCTGAGCCAGGCCAGCGCCAGACATCGTCTGGCTGGCGAAGATTGCAACGGCGCCGGGATTCCCGGCGCCGTTTTTTGTGCGCGCGGCCAGGCAAGGCGCGCGCCTCGCGCCGTGGACCCGGGGCGCTTCTCGCGCCGTGAACCAGGGCCCCCTTGCAAGCGGAGAGGCAGCAACTCAAGGTCCTCCCGAGGTGAAGCGCCAGGGCGCCGCCTGTCCGCCGCCGCCACCTCAGGCTCCGCCATGCGCATCTCCTGCCCTCCGGCATCCGCCGGAAGACGCCTTTTCCTGAGTGTTGACTTGTGCATACACTTGCTGACGCGGGCGCGGCAAAGCATCGCGCCACGCTCTGGAGGGTAGACGCATGAGCAGGTTCAGGTTGCCGGCACTCGCCGCGCTCGCACTCGGCGTGACACTTGCGAGCCCCGCGCTCGCCCAGAAAAAATACGATCAGGGCGCCACAGACACGGAGATCAAGATCGGCCAGACGACGCCGCTCAGCGGGCCGGCGTCCGCCTATGGCGGCATCGGGCGGGTTCAGGCCGCCTATTTCCGCATGCTGAATGAGAAGGGCGGGATCAACGGTCGCAAGATCAATTTCATCCAGTACGACGACGCCTATAACCCGCCCAAGGCGGTGGAGCAGGTGCGCCGTCTGGTCGAGAACGACGGCGTGCTGACTACATTCCAGATCATCGGCACACCGTCCAACGCCGCCGTTCAGAAATACCTGAACGAGAAAAAGGTGCCGCAGTTGCTGGCCTCCACCGGCGCCACCCGGTTCACTGACCCGAAAAACTTCCCCTGGACCCTCGCCTACAACCCGAATTACCAGTCGGAAGCGCACATCTACGCCAAATACATTCTGGAAAATCATCCGAACGCCAAAATCGCCATCCTTTACCAGAACGACGACCTCGGGAAAGACTATGTGAAGGGCCTGAAGGATGGGCTGGGCGACAAGGCGAAATCGATGATCGTCGCCGAAGCGTCCTATGAGTTGAGCGACCCGACCATCGACGCGCAGATGGTCAAGCTGAAGTCATCCGGCGCCGACCTGTTCTATAACATGTCGACGCCGCGCTTCGGCGCCCAGGCCATCAAGAAGGCCGCCGAGCTGGGCTGGAAGCCGGTGCATATCCTCGACATCAACGCCACGCCGGTGAGCCAGACCCTGGTTCCCGCCGGGCTGGAGAACGCCAAAGGCATCATTTCGGTCAACTACGGCAAGGATCCGCTGGATCCGCAGTGGGCCGATGATCCCGGCATGAAGCGTTACAAGGAGTTCATGGCCAAGTACGCGCCCAGTGAGGATCGCGACAGCGGCGTCGCCACCTACGGTTATTCGACGGCCCAGTTCCTGGAGCAGATCCTGAAGCAGGCCGGCGACGACCTGACCCGCGCCAACCTCATGAAGCAGGCCACCAACATCAGGAACTTCAAGCCAGACCTGGCGCTGCCCGGCATGAACGTTGAGACGAAGGACGACTACAAGATCAACAAGCAGTTCCAGATGATGCGCTTCGACGGCAAGCGCTGGGTGCTGTTTGGACCCATCCTGACCGACGATTTCAAGGCGACCAACTGATCGGCCGCGGCAACCAGTAACGAAAAGGCGCGCCATCCACGATGGCGCGCCTTTTTGCTGTCTCGCCCGCCCTGGCTGGCGCGGCGCCAATCACGAAGGGCAACGCACAGCCCCAGGCGCCGGCCAGGGCCCGCCGGAAACGCCAGCGACGCCGGGACCGCCCCACAGGCGCGGCCGGACGAGCCGGCCAGCCGCGCAACCCGTCTCACAGCCCTTCGAACAGCGGCGTCGACAGGTAACGCTCGGCGAAGGAGGGGATGATGATGACGATGTTCTTGCCGGCCGCCTCCGGGCGCGCGCCGAGCTCCAGCGCGGCCGCCACGGCGGCGCCAGACGAGATGCCGGCCGGAATGCCTTCCACGCGGGCGAGCCGGCGGGCGGTGTCGAAGGCGGTCTGGTTGCCGACGGTGATCACCTCGTCGATCAGGCCGCGGTCCAGCACGTCCGGCACGAAGCCGGCGCCGATGCCCTGGATCTTGTGCGGTCCCGGCTGGCCGCCGGAGAGCACGGGGCTGTCTTCCGGCTCCACGGCCACCATTTTCACGCCAGGACGACGCTGCTTCAGCACCTGGCCAACGCCGGTGATGGTGCCGCCGGTGCCGACGCCGGAGACCACGTAGTCCACCTCACCGTTGGTGTCGTTCCAGATTTCCTCCGCCGTGGTGGCGCGATGGATCGCCGGATTGGCCGGGTTGGCGAACTGCTGCGGAATGATCGAGCCGGGGATCTGCGCGTGCAGCTCCTGGGCGCGGGCAATGGCGCCGCGCATGCCCTGGGCGCCAGACGTCAGTTCAAGCTGGGCGCCGAGCAGTTGCAGCATCTTGCGGCGCTCGATCGACATGGTCTCCGGCATCACCAGGATCAGGCGATAGCCGCGCGCTGCGGCGACGAAGGCGAGCGCGATGCCGGTGTTGCCGGACGTCGGCTCAATCAGGGTCGCGCCCGGCGCGATGCGCCCCTCGGCCTCCAGCGTGTCAACCATGCTGACGCCAATGCGGTCCTTGACGCTGGAGATGGGATTGAAGAATTCGAGCTTGGCCAACAGGTTGGCCTTCACGCCCTTTTCCGCCGCCAGGCGGGACAGGCGCACCAGCGGCGTATCGCCAATGGTGGCGGTAATGGAATCGTAAATGAGCCCGCGACCGGGCTTCTTGCCGCCTGCGCTGCTGGACGAATGATCCGCCATGACCTGCTCCCCTGTGGCATGTTCAGACGAAGACGACGCCTCGCATGAACAAAATGCAACCCTTTAGAAATCCGTTTGCCGGCGACGCCAGTTCGGGCCGGACTGTTCGCCCTGACCTGCCGGAAGAATCCGGCAGGGCCGGACCGCGCAGCCAGACGCTGGTCCGGTTGACGTTATAACCTGCAGGAAAATGTGCAAATGAATTTTTCACAAATCATATCGTGAAATCCATGGGCGCCGCCGTGTCGCCAAACACGCTGCGGGCTTCGGCGTCACGGCACAGATCCTCGACGGTGACGGAATCAAGCCGCTCAAGAAACGCCTCGCCCGCCTCCTTGACCGATGGTCCGATCACCAGCTCCACCAGTTTTGATTCCGGCAGGGGCGGCAGCCCCTCGTCTTCCTGCGCCGCCATCACCGCGCGCACGATCTGTCCGGCGCTGATCCGCCGCCGCTCCCGCGCCAGCTCGTAGCCGCCGCGCGGCCCGCGCACGCCCTTGAGAATGCCGGCGCGCACAAGGGTCTGGAGCACCGTTTCCAGATGGCGCGGCGGCAAACGGTGGCGCGCCGCCAGCAGTTTGGCCGCAACCGGCAGTGGACGTGCGTGAAGCGCGACGTCGACAACCGCTGCAATGGCAAGCACGCTCCGTCGCGACAACAGCATCATGGCCCGCTCTCCCCTACCCGCGCGCCCTTTGCAGTGGACCGCGCTTTCATCTGACGGGGCAGTTTTTAACAGCCTATGCCGTACGACAAAAGCTTTTCACTCCATAAAGTGTAAATTACGCACGTTCATCCACCCGCGCGCCCGCCGGGCGATCATCCAACACCCGTGGAGCCAAAGCCGCCGGCGCCGCGCGCGGTGTCGTCAAGCGCCGCGACTTCGCGGAGCCGCCATTGCGGCGCGGGCGCCGCCACCGCCTGGGCGATGCGGTCGCCACGGCGGATAATGAACGCCTCCTTCCCCAGATTGATCAGGCAGACGAACACCTCGCCACGATAGTCACTGTCGATGGTGCCAGGCGTGTTGAGCAGGGTCACCCCATGCTTCGCCGCCAGTCCCGACCGGGGACGGACCTGGATTTCCCAGCCCGCCGGCACGGCGAAGCAGAAGCCGGTCGGCGCCAGAACCCGCGTCCCTGGCGCCAGCGTGATCTCCCCGTCGATCGCGGCGCGCAGGTCGAAGCCGGCGGCGCCGGCCGTGGCGTAGGCCGGCGGCGGCAGGTCGGCCGCATGCGGCAGCCGGCGCAGCAGGATTTCCCCCACGCTCATGACGCCGCGCCGGATTGGCCGCCGCCCCCGCGCTTGCCCCCGGCCTTGACGCCGCCCCTGGCGAGCGCGTCGGCGATGCGGGCGACGAGGCGGCGCGCCACTTCGTCCTTGCCCATGGTCGGCCAGTCCTCGACGCCTTCCGCCGTCACCAGATGCACCGTGTTGCGGTCGCCGCCCATCACGCCGCTTTCCGGCGAAACGTCGTTGGCGACGATCCAGTCGCAGCCCTTGCGCGCCAGCTTGGCCTGCGCGTGCGCCAGCACCTTTTCCGTCTCGGCGGCGAAACCCACCACCAGTTGCGGTCGCCCCGCCTTCATCCGCGACACGCTTGCCAGGATATCCGGATTTTCCACCAGGTTGAGCGACGGCGCGCCGCCTCCGCCCTGCTTCTTGATCTTCTCCTCCGCCGCGCCGGCCACGCGCCAGTCTGCGACGGCGGCGGTGAACACCGCCGCGTCCGCCGGCAGCGCCACCTCCACCGCCGCCAGCATCTCGCGGGCGCTTTCCACATGCACCACATGCACGCCGGGGGGGGCTGGCAGGTTCACCGGCCCGCTGACCAGGGTGACGTGGGCGCCGGCCTGGGCGGCGGCCAGGGCGATGGCGTGCCCCTGGCGGCCGGAGGAGCGGTTGGCGATGTAACGCACCGGATCAATCGGCTCATGGGTGGGGCCGGAGGTGACGAGCACCCGCAAGCCGGTGAGCGGCCCCTGCGGCTGCAACCGGCCAAAACCCGGCGCCGGCGGCGCGGCGCCCTGGCCCTGGTAGATGACGTTCTGGTATCCCACCTGGGCCGCGGGAGCGGCGCCCGGCCCGGCCAGGGCTGACTCCACCGCCGCGACAATCTCCAGCGGCTCGGCCATGCGCCCCACGCCGGATTCGCCGCGCTCGGCCATGGTCCCGGAATTGGGGCCGACGAACAGCACCCCGTCGCCCGCCAGCGCCGCCGCGTTGCGGCGCGTCGCCGGATGCCCCCACATGCGCGGGTTCATCGCCGGCGCCATCAGCACCGGCTTGTCGGTGGCCAGCAGGATGTTGGTCGCCAGATCGTTGGCCAGCCCGTTGGCCGCTTTGGCCATCAGGTCGGCGGTGGCTGGCGCCACGACGATCAGGTCCGCCTCGCGCGACAGGCTGATGTGACCAATGTCCGCCTCATCGGTGAGGGAGAACAGGTCGGTGAACACCTTTTCCTGCGACAGGGCCGCGGCCGACAGGGGCGTCACGAACTGCTGCGCCCCATCGGTCATCACGCAGCGCACCACGGCGCCGCGCTCCTTGAGCCGCCGGATCAGATCCAGCGCCTTGTAAGCGGCGACGCCGCCGCCAATAATCAGAAGGACCCGGCGACCTGACAGCATGGACGTCTCCTTCGCATTTTATCACGGTGACAGGGACCACGCGCGGGCGCGCCCCCAAACCTGACTCCGCCATTATGCGCCCTTGCCTGACGCATGCGCGCGCCAATGGCAATATGCGGCGGCGGCCGGCCTCACATGCGCCAGACCAGCACGGCCAGCAGCACGGCGATCACCCACAGCGCCAGCGTCGCCATGCGTAGCCCCCGCCCCTCGGCGCGGCCGATGCGATCGGCGCTGTCGGCGTTGATGGCGAAACCCGTGCTGGTGGCCGCCTTCTCCAGCCGGGCCAGCACCCGCTCGCCCCGCTCCAGCGTCTCCGGCAGGCTGCCGATGCGCGCAACCAGCGCCGCCGCGCCGCGACCGATTTCCTCGATGCGCCCCGCCGGCCCAAGGTTGCGGGTGATCCACGCCCGCACCACCGGGTCAGCGGTTTTCCACATGTCGAGATGCGGATCGAGACTGCGCGCCACGCCCTCCACCACCACCATGGTCTTTTGCAGCATCACCAGCTCGGGCCGGGTCTGCATTTCGAACAGACCCGTCACCTCGAACAGCAGGGTGAGCAGCCGCCCCATGGAAATTTCGTCGGCGCGACGGTTATGGATCGGCTCGCCGATGGCGCGGATGGCCTGGGCAAAATCATCGACGCTGTGCGAAGCCGGCACATAGCCGGCTTCGAAGTGCACTTCCGCCACCCGCCGGTAGTCCCGCGAGATAAAGCCGTAGAGAATTTCCGCCAGGAAGCGGCGCTCCTTGCGCCCCAGCCGGCCCATGATGCCGAAATCGACGGCAACCAGTTCTCCCCTGGGGTCGATGAACAGATTGCCCGGATGCATGTCGGCGTGGAAGAAGCCGTCGCGCAGCGCGTGGCGCAGGAACGACTGGATAATGTTCGCCGCCAGCGCCTTGCGGTCAAACCCCGCCGCGTCCACCGCCGCCAGATCCGTGAGCTTGATGCCGTCGACCCATTCGCTGGTCATCACGTCGCGCTCGGTGAACGACCATTCCACGCGCGGCGTGCGGAAGCCGGGATCTCCGGCGGTGTTGGCGGCCATCTCAGACAGGGCCGCCGCCTCCAGCCGCAAATCCATCTCGATGGCGACCGAGCGCGACAGGGTCTCCACCACCTCCACCGGCCGCAATCGCCGCGCCGCCGGCGCGAGCTTTTCAGCCGCGCGCGCGGCGAAGCGCATGGCCCCGAGGTCACGCTGGAACCGGGCGCGCACGCCAGGGCGCAGCACCTTCACCGCCACCAGCGCCGTCTCCGCTCCCGGCATCTCGCCAGCGGCCTCGCCTGCCTGCCGCCGCGCGCCTGGCGCCAGGCGCGCCATATGCACCTGGGCGATCGACGCCGCGCCAACCGGCTCGCTGAACTCCGTGAACATCTGGTCGAACGGCCGGCCCAGCGACTGGGCGATGATGGCCCGCGCCTCCTCCGTGGGAAATGGCGGCATCCGGTCCTGCAGACGCTCCAGCTCACGGGCGATGCGCACGCCAACCACATCTGGCCGCGTCGCCATGAACTGGCCGAGCTTGACCCAGTTGGGCCCCAGCCGGGTCAGCGCCGCCGCCAGCCGGCCCTCGCCATGGCTCGCGTCGGCGCCGCGCCGCTCCACCAGCCGCGCCAGACGCAGGCCAAGGCGACCAGCGGGCGGCAGAACCGCAGGATCGACCAGCGCCAGCGCGCCTTCGCGCGCGAACACAAAGCCCACCCCGGCAAGCCGGACGCCATAAATCAGGGTGCTGAACACGGTCTCAGAGCTTCCATCCTGAATGGAGGGCCACGACGCCGCCGGTCATCGGCCGGGCCTTCACCCGGGCGAACCCCGCGTCCATGATCATCGCCGAGAACAGGGCGGCGTTGGGGAATTTGCGGATGGATTCCACCAGATAACGGTAGGGCTCGCCGTCGCCGGTCACCAGCTTTCCCATGGCCGGGATCAGGTGGAACGAATAGGCGTCATAGATCTTGTCCAGGCCCGGCATGTCCACATTGGAGAACTCCAGGCACAGGAAACGCCCGCCGCGCCGCAGCACGCGATACGCCTCCGCCAGCGCCAGCTCAAGGCGCGGCACGTTGCGGATGCCGAAGGCGATCGTATAGGCGTCGAAGGAATTATCCGGGAACGGCAGCGCCTCGGCGTTGCCCTGGACGAATTCGATGCGGTCGCCGAACCGGTCGCCGGCCCGCTCGCGGCCCACCGCCAGCATCTCGCGATTGATGTCGAGCACGGTGACTTCCGTGCTCTCGCCGCCGGCCTTCAGGGTGCGAAAAGCCACGTCGCCGGTGCCGCCAGCCACGTCCAGCACTTTCAGCGTCCGCGCCGGCGAGGGATTGAGCGCCGCCACCATGTCGGCCTTCCACGCCCGGTGCAGCCCGCCCGACATCAGGTCGTTCATGACGTCGTAGCGCTTCGCCACCTTGTGGAACACATCGTCGACAAGGCCCTGCTTGCTGTCGAGATCCACCGTGGAGAAGCCGAAGTGCGTGCGCGCGTTCGCCTCGCCGCCGGTCGCGTCATGGGTCGGGGCTGTCATGGGGCCATCCTTTCGCAGCCGGCAACATAGCGAAAGTTGGCCCGCGCCGCCATGTCCGCCGGCGCGGTTTCCGCTGGTGGTTTCCGGGGCGTCCGCCTTGCTGCGACTTTATGGCGGGCCATATAAGGGACGCGCCCAAGCCCCCCGGGGACAGGGAGCGCCCGAGGAGCCGCCATGCCCGAATTGCCCGAAGTCGAAACCGTCCGTCTCGGGCTTGCCCCCGTGCTCACCGGCGCCGTCATCGCCCGGGTCGAGGTCAACCGGCCAAACCTGCGTTTTCCGTTTCCTGAAGGGTTCGCCCGGCGGCTGACCGGCCAGACAATCATCTCCCTCGCCCGCCGGGCCAAATATCTGCTGGCCGATCTGTCGTCCGGCGAGGTTCTGGCCATGCACCTGGGCATGACCGGCCGCTTCACCATTCATGCGCCGGACAGCGGGCCGGCTCAGGCGTCAAGGATCGCCGCCTCCCCCGGCGCGTTCTATTATAACAAGGTGCTCTCCCCCCAGGGCGCCGCCGCGCCATCGCCGCACGATCACGTGCTGCTGCACCTGGCGAGCGGCGCCACCATTGTCTACAACGACGCCCGCCGCTTCGGCTTCATGGAGCTGGTGGACCGCGCGGGCCTCGATTCCCACCCGCTTTTCCGCAATATCGGCGTCGAGCCGCTGGGCAACGCCCTGGGCGGCGGCCTGCTGCGCCAGCTGTTCGCCGGCAAGGCCGCGCCGCTGAAGGCCGCGCTGCTCGACCAGCGCCTGATTGCCGGCCTCGGCAATATCTACGTCAGCGAGGCGCTGCACCGGGCCGGCCTGTCGCCCTGGCGTAAGGCGGGAACGCTCGACGAGGTCGAAGCGGAGCGCCTCGCCGGCGCCATCCGCGACGTGCTGACCGAGGCGGTGGCGGCTGGCGGCTCCACCCTGAAGGATTTTCACCACGCCGACGGCGCGCTCGGCTATTTCCAGCATGCTTTCCGGGTTTATGACCGGGCCGGCGCCCCCTGCCCCGCGCCCGGCTGCAACGGCGTCATCGCGCGGGCGGTCCAGTCCGGCCGCTCCACCTTCTGGTGTGAAAGCTGCCAGCGTTAGGGGCTCTATCGGCGCTCATGGACCGGAATGCGCCCGAACCCAGGGCATTCGCGCACATCCCGCGCCGCCAGACGCCCATGGACGCTGGCGGGCCGGCCAGGCTAGAGCATCATTGCGCGCCATCCGCCGTGAGCGGTAAGGCGCAGGATGACACACGCCGCGCGGGCCACGCCCGCCATCCGGCGTCAGGGCAGGGAGTTGCACATGAGCTATGAAACCATCATCGCCGAGACCCGCGGCAAGGTCGGCGTCATCACCCTGAACCGTCCCAAGGCGCTGAACGCCCTGAACGCCCAGCTCATGGACGAGCTGAATCTCGCCCTCGACGCCTTTGAGTCGGACGCCAACATCGGCTGCATCCTGCTCACCGGCTCCGAGCGCGCCTTCGCCGCCGGCGCCGACATCAAGGAAATGGAAGAGAAGACCTATCCGGCCACCTATCTGGAGGACTTCTTCATCACCGGCGACCGCATCGCCGCCCGCCGCAAGCCGATGGTCGCGGCGGTCGCCGGCTTCGCCCTCGGCGGCGGCTGTGAACTGGCGATGATCTGCGACATCATCATCGCCGCTGACAACGCCAAATTCGGCCAGCCGGAAATCAAGCTCGGCGTCATTCCGGGCATCGGCGGCACCCAGCGCCTGACCCGCGCCGTGGGCAAGGCCAAGGCCATGGACCTGTGCCTGACCGGCCGCATGATGGACGCCGAGGAAGCCGAGCGCTCCGGCCTCGTCGCCCGCGTCGTGCCGGCGGACAGGCTGCTCGAGGAAGCCTTCAGGGCGGCCGAGACCATCGCCTCGTTCTCGCTGCCGTCGGTGATGCTGGCCAAGGAAACCGTGAACCGCGCCTTCGAGACCACCCTGTCCGAGGGCGTGCGCTTCGAGCGCCGGGTGTTCCACGCCCTGTTCGCCACCGCCGACCAGAAGGAAGGCATGTCGGCCTTCGTCGCCAAGCGGCCGCCGAACTTCACCAACTCCTGACGCGCCGCCTCCGGTCGCCGGGCAGGCGAAGAGGCGCCATACATCAATGATGTATACCCGCATTCCGGCTCCGCCCGGCCGGATTGCGCCCTGCAGGAGCCACGCCCCGACGCGCGCCGCGCCGGGGCGTGGCCGTTTTTTGGTCCCCGCCGTGTTGGTCCATCGCCATGTCTGACCTTGTCGCCGCCGCCCACGCCCTGCTCGCCACGCCGCTGGACTGGGGCGGCGCCCTCGTCCCCGGCGCCAGTCTCAGCCTCGGCGCTGTTCTCCTGCTGGTCCTCGTCGCCTTCATCGCCGGTCTGATCGACGCCATCGCCGGCGGCGGCGGCCTGCTGGTGCTGCCGGCGTTGCTGGTCGCCGGGTTCCAGCCGGCCAGCGCCCTCGCCGTCAACAAATTGCAGGCGGCCTTTGGCTCGGGCTCCGCCACCTTCACCTTCACCCGGGCGCGGCTGATCGACTGGCGGGCCACGGCGCCGATGTTTGCCTGCGCCGGCGCCGGCGCGGTGGCCGGGGCCCTGCTGGTCAGCGCGCTGCCCACCGGCTTCCTGCGCCTGGTCATGCCGCCCATGCTGGTCGCCATCGCCCTGTACATGGGCTTTGCCGGGCGCCCTGGCGACGAGGATCGAGAGCGCCGCCTTTCGCCGGCGGTGTTCACCGGCGCCGTCGCGCCGCTCATCGGCTTTTATGACGGGGTGTTCGGCCCGGGCACGGGCTCGCTGCTGATGCTGGCCTTCGTCGGCCTGCTCGGCCTCGGCGTCACCCGCGCCACCGGCCGGGCCAAGGCGCTGAACTTCGCCAGCAACGCCGGCGCCCTGGCGATTCTCGCCCTCACCCAGCCCATCGCCTGGCCGCTGGGCCTGCTGATGGGGGTCTGCGCCTGGAGCGGCGCCAGAATCGGCGCCCATCTGGCCATCCGCAATGGCGCGAAACTGATCCGGCCGCTGCTGGTCATCGCCTGCTGCGCCATGGCGTTGCGCCTGTTTCTCGATCCGGCGGGACCCTGGCGAACCCTGCTGGCGGAAATCTGCCGATTTTCCGCCCTCGCGCGTTGACGCCAGACGCGCCTGATCCTATAAGCGCCCCCAACAGGACGGCCCGGCGCCGTCCGCTTTGTTTTCACTCCCGCAGCGTCATCCCGGCCCCAGGCAGGAGATGGCCCCGGCAAACACAAGGACGGCGCGATGGCCAACACATCGTCGGCCAAAAAGGCGACCCGAAAAATCCTCGCTCGCACGGCTGTGAACAAGAGCCGCAAGAGCCGCATGCGCACCTTCATCCGCAAGGTCGAAGAGGCGATCGCTGGCGGCGACCAGGCTACCGCCGCCGCCGCCCTGCGCGCCGCGCAGCCGGAGTTGATGCGCGCCGCCCAGAAGGGCGTGCTGCACAAGAACACCGCCTCGCGCAAGGTGTCGCGTCTGGCCAGCCGGGTGAAGGCGCTCGGCGCCTGACCTACTGACGTTCAGGTATTGAAAGGCGCAGCGCCCTGTCGTTGCGCCTTTTTTATTGCTTTCACGACATCGCGCCCGCGGCGTTTTCTTCCGTTGGGCGGATTGACTCGCAGCCGCTGATATTACAGCTCCGCGACAGGCGCGCCGCCTCACAAGCGATCATTAATATCTGTTTATTATCAGCATGTTACGCTGCAAAGCCTCCAAACCCAATCGAATCATCGGCCCGCTGGCCGTTTATGACAGACCCGTCGTATCGCAATCATATGAATGTCACGCCGTCGCCACACCCGCCCTTTTCGCCCGGAAACTGACGTTCTCACAATGGCTTGCAAAATGCGCCGGAAGAACCGTTTCCGCTGCCGGGCCGCCGCCGCCGGTCCGCCAGGCGAAAGTTTCCAACAAGCGAGTTGCGGGGGCCGCCCCCCGCATGTAAGGTCACTTCACTCGGGTCACCCCGGGTTTTCCTCAAGATGTTTTATGTAATTCCACCCTTGGACAAGGGGGAGGAAGCTTGTTTCTTCCGCCCTTCAGGAACACATGGCGACCGCAGGTCAAAGCTGTTGTGTTCTGCGTGAGTTTAAGCGTGGGAATACTTGTGAGCGTCAGTACGGCGCCCGGCGCCTGCTGAACGGGGTGGCGTTTTGCCTGGACCATGTTGTGTTCACACGGGACGGATATCCGGCCCCGTAACGAACCTGACATGCCCGCCCCAGCCAACTGGAACCGCGCGTGACCGCGACCGGAAACGGAACGGTCTTGCGCCAAAAACCGAAACGGAGTGCGTAGGTATGCTTAAGGGTGAGATCAGCGCCGCTGGGAATGGTCACGACCTCCGGGACGCCGCCGCCGCAGATCACGCCCTTGGCAGCCTCGGCGACATGTCGCCGGAGGAGCGCGCCGACGCCTGGAGCGCCGTGCGTCGCCGCCTGCGCGCCGAACTGGGCGAGGATGTGTTTTCGAGCTGGTTCGGCCGGCTGGAGCTGGACGCCATTGCGGGCGAGACCGCCCGCCTCACCGTCCCCACCCGCTTTCTCAAGAGCTGGATCGAGGCGAATTATCTCGATCGCGTCCTCAGCATTTTCCGCACAGGCTTTCCCGGCGTCGCCCGGTTGATCATTGGCGTGCGTTCGGCTGGCGGCGCGGTGATTTCGCAGCGCATGCCGGACGAGACGCCGCGCCCGGCCCCGCAGGTCCAGAACCAGGCCCAGAACCAGGGTCATGTCCTCGCCGCCCCGGCGGCGCGCAGCGCGACGCCCGCCAGCGCGCCGGCCCCAGCCGCGACGGCGCCGGCCACGCCAGCGCCTCTCGCCAGCGCTGACGCCGACATTGTCGGCAACTCGCTGGACGCGCGCCTGTGCTTCGAGAACTTCGTCGTCGGCCGGTCCAACGCCCTCGCCCACGCCGCCGCCGAGCGCATCGCCAGCCATGACGGCGGCGCCCCGCTCTACAGCCCGTTCTTCCTGCACGCCGGCGTCGGCCTTGGCAAAACCCACCTGCTGCAGGCTGTCTCCCAGGAGATGGAGCGGCGCGGCCGCCGGGTCATCTACCTGACCGCCGACCGCTTCATGTATGGCTTCGTCAACGCCCTGAAGTCGCAGACCGCCCTGGCTTTCAAGGAAAAGCTGCGCGCCATCGACCTCCTGGTGCTGGACGACGTGCAGTTCATCCAGGGCAAGTCGATCCAGCAGGAGTTCGGCCACACGGTGAACGCCCTCATCGACGCCGGCCGCCAGATCGTCGTCGCCGCCGACCGGCCGCCCGCCGAGCTTGAGACGCTCGACGAACGCGTCCGCTCGCGTCTCGCCGGCGGCCTTGTCGTCGAGATGGGGCCCCTCGACGACGCCCTGCGCATGCGCATCCTGGAGGCGCGCATCGCCGCCATGCAGGTCAAGCATCCGGCCTTCCAGGTCGGGCCGGAAGTGGTGACCTATGTGGCTTCGGTCATCACCACCAATGGCCGCGACCTCGACGGCGCCGTCAATCGCCTGCTGGCCCACACCACCCTGTCGGGCGGCGAGATCACGGTGGAGACCGCCGAGAACGCCATCCGCGACCTGGTGCGCACCCGCGAGCCGAAGCGCGTCAAGATCGAGGACATCCAGAAGCTGGTCGCCACGCGCTACAACGTCTCGCGCGCCGACATCCTGTCCGAGCGCCGCACCGCGGCGGTGGTCAAGCCGCGCCAGATCGCCATGTACCTGTCGAAGCAGCTGACCCTGCGCTCGCTGCCGGAAATCGGCCGTCGCTTTGGCGGCCGCGACCACACCACCGTGCTGCACGCGGTGCGCAAGATCGAGAAGCAGGTCGGCGAGGACCGCTCCCTGTCGGAAGAGGTGGAGCTGCTGAAGCGCATGCTGCTCGACTGAGCCGCAACGTTTCGCTGAACCGGATCAGCCTCCGCTGGCGACAGCGGAGGCTTTTTGCGTTCCGCACGCCGCCGGCCAGCGCGTCATCAGCCGCCTGTCCATGCGGCAGGGCGGCGCCCGCCATCAGGACGGGCGCCGAATACCAGAAGGCGGAAGCGGAGGCGCGCGCCTTTACTTGCGAAAGCGCGCCGTGACTTTTGATCTGTTATGAATAATGGCGCCGCAGCCTGCGCCCGGAAAGGCGCGCCGTCGCAAGGCGGCGCATCCCGCCCGCTGGTTATGCCGCCGTCGCCCGCTTTTCCGCGATGCGCGCCAGCAGGGCGGCGCCGACCGGCAGGATCTTGTCGTCGAACACGAACGCCGGGTTGTGCAGTGGCGCGGAAACGTCGCCGGTCAGCCACACATAGGCGCCGGGGGCCCGTTGCAACATGTCGGCGAAATCCTCGCTGCCCATTTTCGGCGTCTCGTCCAGATGCACCCGGTCGGCGCCCAGCAGTTCCGTCGCCGCTTCCGCCATCGCGTCGCACTGGTCGTCGTGGTTGTTCAGCACGTTGAAGATATTGCGGATATCCACCCGGGCGGTGGCGCCATAGGCGGCCGCGATGCCTTGGGCCAGGGTTTCGATGCGCGCGCGAATCTTCCGCAGAACCCGGTCGTCGAAGGCGCGGACAGTGCCCGCCAGCGTCGCC
Source organism: Camelimonas lactis (assembly GCF_004342915.1). Classification (GTDB taxonomy): domain Bacteria; phylum Pseudomonadota; class Alphaproteobacteria; order Rhizobiales; family Beijerinckiaceae; genus Camelimonas; species Camelimonas lactis. Next base: position 201,299 of record NZ_SLWL01000001.1, on the reverse strand, counting down.
TTTTCCGGGATCACGTTATAGGCCGAGCCGGCGTGGATGCGGGTAACCGACACCACCGCCGGCTGGTGCGGATCGATATTGCGGCTGACGATGGTCTGCATGGCCTGGGCCAGCGCCGTGGCCACCATCACCGGGTCAACGCCGGCGTTGGGCATGGCCCCGTGCGAGCCCTTGCCGGTGATCTCGATATCAAAGAAGTCCGCCCCGGCCATGGCCGCGCCCCGGCAAATGCCCACATGCCCGCTGGGGCCGACCGGGGCGTTGTGCAGGGCGTAAATCTCGTCGCAGGGAAAACGCTCGAACAGGCCGTCCGCCAGCATGGCGCGGGCGCCGCCCAGCCCCTCCTCCGCCGGCTGGAAGATCAGGTTGACCACGCCGTCGAAATTGCGGGTTTCGGCCAGATAACGCGCCGCGCCCAACAGCATGGCGGTGTGGCCGTCATGGCCGCAGCCGTGGAAGCGGCCCGGGTTGCGCGAGGCGAACGGCAGGCCGGTCGCCTCATCCATCGGCAGGGCGTCCATGTCGGCGCGCAGGCCAACGCGCCGCAGGTTGCCGCCCGCGCCCGCCGCGTCGCGCGCCGCCCGGCCGCGCAGCACGCCAACGACGCCCGTGCGGCCGACGCCGCGATGCACCTCGTAACCCCAGCTTTCCAGCTTGTCCGCCACCAGCGCGGCGGTGCGCGTTTCCTCGAAGCCGATCTCCGGCCAGGCATGCAGGTCATGCCGCCAGGCGACCAGGTCGTCCTGGAAGGCTGTGATGCTGTCGAGCACGTTTTTCTGCACGCCCATCTGGCCGGTTCTCCACGTCTGCCGGGCTCCATCCACGCGCCCGGCGTCCATCAAAGGCGGCGCGAAGCAGCAACAGCCAGGCTTTCCGCCGCCGGATCGCCGCCATGATGCGGCGCGCAAGGCGCTGCTGTCGAGCCTGCCGGCGGCGGAAAGAGCCCCGGGCCTGGAAGCGGAAGCCGTGCGGCGGCTGTGGAAGGAGGCCGGCGGCTGTGGAAGGAGCCCGGCGGGGACCGGGCGACCGCTTCCGGGCTTGCGCCGGAGGCGGCAAGATTGCATTGTCTCCAGCCCTGCGCGGGTCCATACCGGATCCGCCGGGCGCTTCTTCTGGCGTCGGGCTCGCCGCCGCCACGGTCCCTCCACAACGTCAACGGGTCAGGCCATGAAAGTCACTGTCGAGAGAACTGCTCTGCTCCGGGCGCTCGGCCATGTCCATCGCGTTGTCGAGCGGCGCAACACCATTCCGATCCTGTCGAACCTGCTGCTGCGGGCGGCCGACGGCGCGCTGAACCTGAAGGCGACCGACCTCGATCTGGAGGTCACCGAAGCCGTCGCCGCCGAAACCGCCCAGGCGGGGGCCACCACCGTGCCGGCCTATGTGCTGTACGATATCGTCCGCAAATTGCCCGACGGTTCGCAGGTGTCGCTGGAGAGCGCCGGCGACGGCGCGCAGATGCTCATTCGCGCCGGTCGCTCGCGGTTTACCCTGCAGGCCCTGCCGGAAAGCGACTTCCCCGATATCGCCCCCGGCGATCTGCCGCACCGCTTCACCGCCCCGGCCGCCGACATCAAGCGCCTTATCGACAAGACGCAGTTCGCCATCTCCACCGAGGAGACGCGTTATTATCTGAACGGCATTTATCTGCACGCCGCCGCTGGCAATGGCGAAACCACCCTGCGCGCCGTGGCCACCGACGGTCACCGCCTCGCCCGGGTCGACGTGGCGGCGCCGGCAGGCTGCGAGGGCATGCCGGGGGTGATCGTGCCGCGCAAGGCGGTCGCCGAAATCCAGAAGCTGCTCGACGGCGTCGACGGCGAGGCGGTGATCGAGCTGTCCGCCAGCAAGATCCGCCTGTCCATTGGCCCGGTGGTGCTCACCTCCAAGCTGATCGACGGCGCCTTCCCCGATTACCAGCGCGTCATCCCGGCCGGCAACGACAAGGTCATGGTGGTGGAGTTGGCCGAGTTCACGCCGGCCGTGGACCGCGTCTCGACCATTTCGTCCGAGCGGGGTCGCGCCGTGAAACTGTCGCTGCAGGAAGGCAAGCTGACCCTGTCGGTGACCAACCCGGACTCCGGCTCGGCGGTGGAGGAAATCAGCGTCGACTATGAGGGTGAGCCCCTCGACGTCGGCTTCAACGCCCGCTACCTGCTCGACATCGCCGCCCAGCTCGACGGCGACACCGCCTTCTTCAAGCTGGCGGACGCCGGCTCGCCCACCATCGTCCAGGATCGTGAAGGCGCCCCCGCCCTCTATGTCCTGATGCCGATGCGCGTCTGATTTTCAGGAAAGCCGGGAGCCGGAAGCAGGGTCTGGCGGGGCGGACGCCGCCCGCCGCCAGGCCATGTGGTTGCCGGCCTCGCGGCGCCGGAACAGCGTCATGACCTTACGACCGCGCATCACGCGCCTGATGTTGCGCGACTTTCGCAGCTATCGCGCGCTCGATCTGCGCGCCGGCGCCGCCCTGGTCGCCCTGGTCGGCGACAACGGCGCCGGCAAGACCAATATCCTTGAAGCCATCTCGCTGTTCTCCCCTGGCCGCGGCCTGCGCCGGGCTGAACTGCGCGACATGCGTCACATGGCTCAGGGCGGGGCGCCAGCTGGCGAGGCCCTGGCTGACGAGGCGCCGGCTGACGCCGCGACCTTCGCCGTCTCCATTACCCTGGATGAGGAAAGCGGCGGCGCCCGGCTGGGCGCGGCGCTTGAGGAGCGGGCTGGCGCGCTCTCCCGGCGCAGCCGCATCGACGGCGAAGCCGTCTCCTCCCCCGCCGCCTTCGCCGAATATGTCCGCATCGTCTGGCTGACCCCGGCCCAGGACGGCCTCTTCGCCGGCCCGCCCGGCGACCGGCGCCGGTTCCTCGACCGGCTAGTGCTGGCGGTTGACGCCAGCCATGGCGCGCGCGTCAACGCCTTCGAGCGCGCCCTGCGCTCGCGCAACCGCCTGCTGGAAGACCCGCGCGCCGACGGCGCCTGGCTTGACGCGGTGGAGCGCGAGGTGGCGGAACTGGGCGTCGCCGTCGCCTCCGCCCGCCGCGAAACCGCCGACCGCCTGGCCGCCCTCGCCGCCACGCGCCGCGACGCGCCCTCCGCCTTCCCGTGGGCCGCCCTGCGCCTCGATGGGGCCATCGAGGACATGGTGGCCGGCGCCCCCGCCCTTGATGTGGAAGATCACTACCGCCGCCTGTTGCGCGACGGCCGCGCCCGCGACCGCGCCGCCGGGCGCACCCTCTCCGGCCCGCAAACCACCAACCTGGCCGTGCGCCATGGCCCGCGCGACATGCCGGCCGAACTGTGCTCCACCGGCGAGCAGAAGGCGTTGCTGATTGGCCTCGCCCTGGCCCACGCCCGGCTGGTCACCGCCATGAGCGGCATGGCCCCGCTGGTGCTGCTGGACGAGATCGCCGCCCACCTCGACCCGGGCCGGCGCCGGGCGCTGTATCTGGAGCTGACGGAGCTTGGCGCCCAGGTCTGGATGACCGGCGCCGATCCGGCCCTGTTCGGCGAATTGCCCGCCGGCGCGCAACTGCTGCGGGTCACGCCGGGGACGGCGGCGCCCTTCGTCGCGCCGCTTTGAAGCTGGACGGGCCAACGCCCTTCCGCCAACCCCTTGTCATGGCGAAATTTCCGGCCGCGCCGCCCCGGCGGCCCCGTTTACCCGGAGCGCCGCCGACCGGGGCAGCCGCGACTGGCGCGCTGGCCGGGAAAAGCCTATATAGGTGGGGTCGGGATTCGTAATGTACGCGCGCGCGCGCGTTCCCGGTAGCATGGGGGCCGGCGCCGCCGGTCCGGCGCGTCGCCCGCCAGCCGTCAGGCGCATGAAGCCCGTCAGCAATTCAGGGAAACAGATGTCAGAAGCAGCCCGTAACGCCGATGCCGAAAGCTATGGCGCCGATTCGATCCGTGTCCTGAAAGGTCTGGACGCGGTCCGCAAGCGTCCGGGCATGTATATCGGCGACACGGACGATGGCTCCGGCCTCCACCATATGGTGTACGAGGTTGTCGACAACGCCATCGACGAGGCCCTTGCCGGCCACGCCACCGAGGTCACCGTCACCCTCAACGCCGATGGCTCCTGCACCGTTACCGACAACGGCCGCGGCATTCCCACCGACCTGCACCCGGAAGAGGGCGTTTCGGCGGCCGAGGTCATCATGACCCAGCTGCACGCTGGCGGTAAGTTCGACCAGAACTCCTACAAGGTCTCCGGCGGCCTGCACGGCGTCGGCGTCTCGGTGGTCAACGCCCTCTCCACCTGGCTGCGCCTGACCATCTGGCGCAATGGCCAGGAGCACGCCATGGAGTTTCGCGGCGGCGACGCGGTGGAGGCCCTGGCGGTGACCGGCCCCTCCAACGGCAATCGCGGCACCAGGGTGTCGTTCCTGCCGTCGCCGGAAATTTTCAGCCAGATCACCTTCGATTACGCCACGCTGGAGCACCGCCTGCGCGAACTGGCGTTCCTGAACTCGGGCGTGCGCATCATTCTGACTGACGCCCGCGGCGCCGAGCACAAGCGCGAGGAACTGGTGTATGAGGGCGGCGTCGAAGCCTTCGTGCGCTATCTCGACCGCGCCAAGACGCCGCTGGTCAGCAAGCCGATCGTCGTGCGCGCCAGCCGCGACGGCATCGACGTCGAGGCCGCCCTGTGGTGGAACGACACCTATCACGAGAACGTGCTGGCCTTCACCAACAACATTCCCCAGCGTGACGGCGGCACCCATCTCGCCGGCTTCCGCGCCGCCCTGACGCGCCAGATCACCGGCTACGCCGAAGCCACCGGCCTCAGCAAGAAGGAGAAGGTCTCCCTCACCGGCGACGACTGCCGGGAGGGCCTGACCTGCGTGCTCTCGGTGAAGGCGCCGGACCCGAAATTCTCGTCCCAGACCAAGGACAAGCTGGTCTCGTCCGAGGTGCGCCCGGCCGTGGAAGGCGCGCTGAACGAGGCGCTCAGCCAGTGGCTTGAGGAAAACCCCGCCGAGGCGAAGGTGATCGTCGGCAAGGTGGTGGAAGCTTCCTCCGCCCGCGAGGCGGCGCGCCGCGCCCGTGAGCTGTCACGCCGCAAGGGGGCGCTCGACATCGCGTCGCTGCCCGGCAAGCTGGCGGACTGTCAGGAGCGCGATCCGGCCCTCTCCGAACTGTTCATCGTCGAGGGCGATTCGGCCGGCGGCTCCGCCAAGCAGGGTCGCGCCCGCGAGTATCAGGCGGTGCTGCCGCTGCGCGGCAAGATCCTCAACGTCGAGCGCGCCAGGTTCGACAAGATGCTGTCGTCGGAGACCATCGGCACGCTGATCCTGGCGCTGGGCACGGGCATTGGCCGCGAGGATTTCAACGCGGACAAGCTGCGTTACCACAAGATCATCATCATGACGGACGCCGACGTCGACGGCTCGCACATCCGCACGCTGCTGTTGACGTTCTTCTTCCGCCAGATGCGCGAGATCATTGATCGCGGCCACGTCTATATCGCCCAGCCGCCGCTCTACAAGGTCACCAAGGGCAAGTCCCAGCAATACCTGAAGGACGAGCGCGCCCTGGACGACTATCTGATCGACGCGGGCCTCGACGGCGCCACCCTGCGCCTCGCCAGCGGCGAGGAACGCGGCGGCCTCGACCTGCGCGCCCTGGTGGAGGAGGCCCGCGCCGTCCGCACGCTGCTGTCGTCCCTGCACACCCGCTACAACCGCACCGTGGTGGAGCAGGCGGCCATCGCCGGCGGCCTGCGCGCCGGCATCGTCGATAACGAGCCTGAGGCCGCAGCGCAGATCGCCACCGCCATCGCCGCCCGGCTCGACGTGATCTCGGAAGAAACCGAGCGCGGCTGGACGGGCGCGGTCGCCAACGGCGGCTACCATTTCACCCGCATGGTGCGCGGCGTGAAGCAGTCGGTCGAACTCGACGCCGGCCTGCTGGCCTCCGGGGAGGCGCTGCGCCTGTCGGAGCGTCAGGCCCAGCTGCACGACGTCTACGCCGCGCCCGCCACCCTGCTGCGCAGGGCCGACGTCACGCCAATCCATAGTCCCAACGAACTGTTCGAGGCGGTGACCGGAGCCGGCCGCAAGGGCCTGTCATTGCAGCGCTACAAGGGCCTCGGCGAGATGAACCCGGACCAGCTCTGGGAAACCACCCTGGATCGCGACAATCGCTCGCTGCTTCAGGTGAAGGTCAAGGACGTCCAGGACGCCGACGACCTGCTGGTGAAGCTGATGGGCGACGTGGTGGAGCCGCGCCGCGCCTTCATCCAGGACAACGCCCTCACCGTCTCCAATCTCGACGTGTGATGGCGCCGGCGGGGCCGCAAGGTCCCGCCCCGCTCCGGCGCGTCATGCCCGCGCGCGTTGCGGAGGCGCCGTCTGCGCCGCGCAGACCCTGGCGCGCCATGGTCACCTGGAGGCGCGCGGCGCGCAACCGATGACCGGAGCGGATCAGGTCATAACGATGGACATGGCCGTTCGGGGCCGCGCCTGAAGCGTTTCCAGCAAGGTCAACGCCAGCTGTCTTGCTCGAGGCCCGGGCTCGGAGCTCCTTCCCGCCCCGGCCCCATGCCTGCCTTCACGCCTGGCCCGCCAGGCCGCTCCTGCCAATGGGCGCCCGCCGCCGGACGGAAAATCGCGCGGCGCGCATGACGGGTGGCCGGCCGGCCCGTGAAAATTTCCGTTGTCCTGCTGAATTGTCGCCTGATTTCAGCGCCATGGCAGATGGCCATGACAAACCTCTCCCCGATCCGGGCGGCCTGCGCCGTCACTGCCCTTGCCGCCGCTCTCGCCGCCTGCGCCCTGCAGCCGGAAAAGCGCGTGCCCCGCGAGGAAATCTCCGTCTCGACCGCCGACGCCGCCCGCGCCGCCAGCCTCATCAGCGCATATCGCGTCTCAAAGGGCCTGTCGCCGGTGCGCGTTGATACGGCGCTGAACGCCCCGGCCACCGAGCAGGCCGTCGCCGTCGCCCAGTACGGCAAGCTCACCCACGGCAATTTCAGCGCGCGCATGGAACGTTATGGCGCCCCTGGCGCCGCCGCGGAAAACCTCAGCGCCGGCTCGTCCGATGTGGCGGACGTCATCAACCGCTGGAAGCGTTCCTCCGGCCACAACCGCAACATGCTGCTGCCGGACATGCGCCGCATCGGCCTGGCCAAAGCCACCTCGCCCGGCAAGGGTTATGGCTCCTACTGGGCCCTGGTGCTCGCCAACTGAGCGCCGCTCCGCACGCCTGCCGCATCCACCGGCTGACCGGGGCCGGCCGGGCAAAAAAATGCGCGGGAGCAGCCCCCGCGCATCGACACCTGACAGACTCAAGAATGCCTCAGATCGCGGCGGTGACGGCGATCTCGACCTTGTATTCCGGCGCGGCGAGGCCGGCCTCAACGGTGGCGCGGGCCGGGGTTTCACCAGGCACGACCCACTTTTCCCACTCCTGGTTCATCTCGCCGAACGTAGCGATGTCGGTGAGATAGATCGTGGCCGTGAGAATCTTCGTCTTGTCCGAGCCGGCGGCGGCCAGCAGCGCGTCGATCTGGCCGAGAATGGTCCGGGTCTGTTCAGCGACGGTGGCGCCGCCAGCAACCTGGCCAGCGAGATAGACGGTCTGGTTGTGAACCACGGCCTGGCTCATGCGCGGGCCGTTCTCGATGCGGCGAATGGTCATGCCCAACTCCCTGCAGCTCGTTTGCTGCGCTTGCAAAAACAGGCGGCGGCCGGTTGCGGGGCTGCCGGATATACGCGCCATGGGCCGGAATCGGCGTCCGGCGCGCTTCAGTGCGCAGATATACGCATACGGCGTCGCCGCAAACGGCCAATTTGTGATCCGCCGCCCGGTAACGGCCGCCGGTTTCACAACACCGCGACCTGAAGCGGCGGACATCTCCGCAATCCCGCGCACAAAAAACGCCCGACGCTTGAGCGTCGGGCGTGAAATGGTGGTGCCCCTGGCCGGGCTCGAACCAGCACTCCTTTCGGAACTCGATTTTGAGTCGAGCGCGTCTACCAATTCCACCACAGGGGCATTGGGCGCGGATCATAGCGACGCCATGCACCAGGTCAACGCCCCGAAGGGACCGTCCCGATGATCTGTCCACCGCCACGCGCATCATGCACGCGCATCATGGCGCGCGCTGGGCCCTGACAGGCGTCGGCGCGCCCCTGCGTCAGTTGCCGGCCTGAACCTCCTCTACGGCGACAGCCAGCAGCCGCTCCATGGTTTCGCGAATCTCCAGCTCGCCAACGGACACGCCGGCGGCGGCCAGGTCCCCGCTCACCTTGCGGAATACGTCCTCATCGCCGGCTTCCTCGAAGTCAGCCAGAATGACGGACTTGGCGTAATCCGTCGCGTCCTGGCCCGACTTGCCGAGTTTGCCGGCGACCCACTCGCCCAGCAGGCGGTTGCGGCGCGCCATCGCCTTGAAACGCAGCTCTTCATCCAGAACAAATTTGCGCTCGAAGGCTTCCTCGCGCTTGTTAAAGGACGTCATGTAGCGGCCCCGATTGGTGTTTCAAAAAGATCGAACCCTCAATGTAAGCGGCGGGCCCGGCGTTTGCCAGTGGCCGCCAGCAAAACACGTGGGCTGAAGCCGGATGGCGGCGGCGTCCGCCGCCCTTGACCGCCCGCCCCGGCGCCCCACATAAGGGATCACGAAAACTGTATATAATCCAGATATTTCCGGACAACGCCTTGAAATAGCCGGAAGTGTCTGCATTGAGCTCGTCAGCAGGACAATGCGCCCGGCCAGCGCGTTAACTCACTCATTGTGCTTCTGCCCCCGATCGGCTAGGTTGCCCCGGCGGGTCGGATACCCAGAAAGCCCGCTGGCCGCGGACTTCATCCCTTTTCAAGGAGCGACGGCGGTCCCCTATGGATTTTCTTAAAACACGGTATACGCCGATGAATCGTCGCCGTCGTATTTACGAAGGCAAGGCGAAGGTCCTCTATGAGGGTCCTGAACCTGGAACGCTGATCCAGCACTTCAAGGATGACGCCACCGCCTTCAACGCCAAAAAGCATGAGGTGATTGACGGCAAGGGCGTGCTGAACAATCGCATCTCGGAATATATATTCCAGAACCTCAACGACATCGGCGTGCCGACCCACTTCATCCGGCGGCTCAACATGCGTGAGCAGCTGATCCGTGAGGTCGAGATCATCCCGCTCGAGGTGGTGGTGCGGAACGTCGCGGCCGGCTCGCTGGCCAAGCGCCTCGGCCTTGAGGAAGGCACCCAGCTGCCGCGTTCGATCATCGAGTTCTATTACAAGAACGACGCGCTCGACGATCCGATGGTCTCCGAGGAGCACATCACCGCCTTTGGCTGGGCCAATCCGCAGGAAATCGATGACATCATGGCCTTGGCCATCCGCGTCAACGACTTCCTCTCCGGCCTGTTCCTCGGCGCCGGCATCCGCCTGGTCGACTTCAAGATGGAGACGGGGCGGATCTGGGAAGGCGACATGATGCGCATCGTCGTCGCCGACGAGATCTCACCGGACTCCTGCCGTCTGTGGGACGTCAAGTCCGCCGACAAGCTGGACAAGGACCGGTTCCGCCGCGACATGGGCGGCCTGGTCGAGGCTTACCAGGAAGTGGCGCGTCGTCTCGGCATTCTCGGCGAGGCCGAGAACGTCACGGCCGGCGGCCCGCGCCTGGTCCAGCCCTGAGGCGCTGGGCCTGAGGGCCCCGGCTTGGAGGCTTTTTTCGGCGAGGGGCGATTTCCGCCCCAATCCCGACAGAAATTCCGTTGAAACGGGCCCGGTTCGCCGGGCCCGTTTTTCGTTTTGGGGACCAGGTTCGTTTCGGGACCAGGGATCCGGCAGGCGGCCACAGGCCGGAGCGACGCCATCGCGCGATTGCTCACGCCACGGGCATTCATCATCCGGAAACCCTGCGCTGGCAAAGTGCCGCTGTCCGGAAGCCCGGAAATCCGGCGGCCATGCAAAAAACGCCGGGCCGCATATCGGCGGCCGCCATAAGGGCATTAGACCTCCGGTCCGCCGCTCAATAAGAAGGGCTCCATGTTCAAACGGCTCTATGACTGGACCCTGAGCCTGGCCAACCGGCCAGGGGCAACCTGGGCGCTGGCCCTCGTGGCTTTCGCAGAGAGCTCGTTCTTTCCCATTCCGCCAGACGTGATGCTGGCCCCCATGGCGCTGGCGCGCCCGCGCAAGGCTTGGTTTTACGCCTTCGTCTGCACGGTCGCCTCGGTGCTTGGCGCGCTCGTCGGCTACGCCATTGGCTACCTGCTGTTTGATTCCCTGGGCCAGTGGGTCATCAATTTCTACGGCATGCAGGACGGCGTGGCGAAGTTCCGCGAATCCTACGCCGAATATGGCCATTGGATCATCCTGCTGAAGGGGCTGACGCCAATCCCCTTCAAGCTGGTGACCATCATGTCCGGCTTCGCCGAATACAACCTGTTGTGGTTCGTGGCCCTGTGCATCGTCACCCGCGGCCTGCGCTTCGCGCTCGTCGCCGGCGCCATGCAGCTGTTCGCCGAGCCGATCCGCCGCCTGATGGATCGCCACGCCGGCGTCATTGGTTTCGCCATCGTCTTCTTCATCATCGCCGGCTTCGCCGCCGCCAAGTTCCTGGTCTGAGGAGGCCATCATGCTGGCCCGCATGTCCCTGTCCCGATGCGCGGCCCTCATCGTCATGGTGGTTGCCCTGGCGGTCATCGCCACTTTCCTCATTTTCGAGCACGTCTTCGGCTACCAGCCCTGCCCGCTCTGCCTGCAACAGCGCCTGCCGTGGTATTTCGGCGCGCCGCTCGCGGCGCTGATCGCCGCGACGCCCGAGCCGCAAAAACGTCTGCGCGGCGTCGGCCTGCTGCTGCTCGCCCTTGTCTTCCTCATCAGCGCCGGCCTTGGCGCCTACCATGCCGGCGTGGAGTGGAAATTCTGGCCAGGCCCCCCTGGCTGCAGCGGCCAGGGCGCGCCGGCTGACGCCGCCAGCCTGCTCGACCAGTTGCAGTCGATCCGCGTCGTCAGCTGCACCGACGCCGCCTGGCGGCTGTTCGGCCTGTCCATGGCCGGCTGGAACGTCCTGGTTTCGCTGGCCCTTGTCGTGGTCGCCGCCGCCGGCTCCCTGCGCGTCGCCCGAAGCCCTCGCGGCGATCGCGCCGCGCCGGAGGCCAGATCGTGAAGCTGCGCCTGCGGACGCCCGCCTCCGAGGACCCTGGGGCGCGCATGAGCGAGATGCGCACGGCGGTGATCGGCGCGCTCGTGGTCATGCTCGGCCCCATCAGCATGTCGCTGTACACGCCAGCCATGCCGGCGATGGTGCACGCCTTCGATACGACCCCAGCCGCCATCAAGCTGACCCTCACGGTCTATTTCATTGGCTTCGCCCTGGCCCAGCTGGTTTGTGGCCCGATGTCCGACGCCTATGGCCGCCGGCCGGTTGGCATCGGCTTTTTCACCATTTACCTCGCCGGCAGCGTCATTGCGGCGGCGGCGCCCTCCCTGTCCTGGCTGTTGGCCGGCCGCATTCTCCAGGGCATTGGCGCGGCGGCGGGCATTTCCATGTCGCGCGCCATGGTGCGCGACCAGTACAGCGGCCAGCAGGCCGCCCGTATTCTCAATCTGATTGGCGTGATGCTGGCCATCGGCCCGGCAGTGTCGCCGACCCTCGGCGGCGTCATCCTGTCGACCATCGGCTGGCAGGCGATCTTCTTCGTCATGGTGCTCTATGGTTCGGTCGCCATCTGGCTGATCGCGTTTGTCGCGCCCGAAACCAACCGCAACCGCGACCGGGCGCTGGCCAGACCCAGCGCCGTGCTCGCCAGCTATCGCACCCTGTTCGCCAACCGCACCTTTGTCGCCACCTCCTTGCTCATCGCCATGTCGCCGGGCGGCCTTTATACGCTGGCGGCGATCCTGCCGTTCGTCATGATCGAGAAGGTGGGCCTGACCCCAACCCAGTTCGGCATGGGCATGCTGGCCCAGACCGGCTCGTTCATGACCGGCGCCGCGCTGGCCGGCGTGCTGCTGCGCCGCACGGACGCCACCCGGCTCGTGCCCGTCGGCCTGGCGCTGGTGGCCCTTTCGGGGCTCGGCTTCTGCATCGGCCTGCGCATCTGGCCGCCGTCATTCATTTCGGTGATGGCGCCCACCGCGCTCTGGGCCTTCGGCAACGCCTTCATCATGCCAGGCGCCACCACGGCCGCCCTCGCGCCGTTTCCGCGCATCGCCGGCGCCGCCTCGGCCGTCACCGGCTTCATGCAGATCGGCGGCGGCCTCGCCGGCACCGCCGTGGCGGCGCTGCTGTTTCACGAACCGTTCAATTCACTGCGGGTGATCATGCCGGTGATGTCGGTGATCGCCATCGGCAGCTACGCCTGGCTGGTCTGGCGCGGCGGCGGCCTGGTCACCACCACGCCAACCGGCGAGCCGGCGCGCCGGCCGGACCCCGCGGGCGGCCGCGACGCCCTGCCGCCATCCGGGACGGCGGACGACGGGCATCATGACGACGCCCACGACGGTCACGCCCGCAAGACCCGGCGCTGAGCCCCGGCGTTGAGCCCCAGCGCTGGGACACCCGCCCCCGTAGTCCTGGAATGGCGACAAAAAAAGCGCGTTTCGGGCCGGAAGCGTCCCCTGCGGCGATCGGACGGCCCTCCGTCGGCCCCGAGTTGCCCCGGCGTGATTGCCTGGACGCGCAAGACGGGTTAAGCCCCCCTTGAGCCCGCCTGAAATTTGGCGGCCAGGAGCCGGTGAGGCGTTTTCGCCCTGTCAGGAAAAGATCACCGCCAGCCCGGATGCTGGCGGGACCTTCGCCGCCACGGGGCGTGACAGAACCGCCGGACCAGCCGCCCGATATGTCGGGGCGAGCTCCTGTCCAGGCAGACTCCTGAAATCCGACAGTGCGGAGCATCCATGAAGGCCCGAGTCACCGTAACCCTCAAGACCGGCGTGCTCGACCCGCAGGGGAAAGCAATCGAAGGCGCGCTTTCATCCCTCGGCGTTGAAGGCGTCACCGGCGTCCGCCAGGGCAAGGTCTTTGACATTGAACTCGCCCACACCCAACCTGAAGCGGCGCAAGCGGCCCTGAAGGATGCGTGCGAGCGTCTTCTCGCGAACACCGTCATCGAAAACTACAGGGTCGAGATTCTCTCCTGACGCTGGAGCAAGGCGATGCTGGACCCTGACGCCCGGACCGTCCTCGATCTCATGAAAGCCGCCGGACGGCCCGTGATGACGGCGCTGTCCCCCCTGGAGGCGCGCGAGGCCTACCGCAGTTCACGGCGGGCCCTGGGTCCTGACGCGCCGGACGTGGCGCTGGTCGAGAACTTTTCCGCGCCCGGCCCCGGCGGCCTGGTGCCGCTGCGCTACTATCGCCCCGCCGGCCCCGACGAGCTCGCCCCCCTGCCCTGCCTTGTCTATTTTCACGGCGGCGGCTGGGTCATCGGCGACCTGGAAACCCATGACTACGTCTGCCGCCGGCTGGCCAACGCCGCTGGCTGCGCCGTGGTCGCGGTGGATTACCGCCTGGCGCCCGAGCATGTCTTCCCCGCCGCGGTGGAGGATTGCGTCGCCGCCGTAAACTTCGTCATCGACAACGCCCGGCGCCTGCATGTCGACCCGGCGCGCGTCGCCGTGGGCGGCGACAGCGCCGGCGGCAATCTGGCGGCGGTGATGGCGTTGATGGCCCGCGATGGCGATCTGCCGCCGCTGCTCTACCAGCTGCTGATCTATCCGGCGGTGGACATGCGCGACGCCTGGCCATCGCACACGATGAACCTGGACGGCTTTCCGCTCACCGGCGAAACCATGCGCTGGTTCATCGATCATTACGGCGTATCGCGGCAGGACCGGGCCGACTGGCGCGCCTCGCCGCTGCACGCGCCCACGCACGCCGGCCTGGCGCCGGCCTTCGTCCTCACCGCCGGCCACGATCCGCTGGCGGATGAAGGCGCCGCCTATGCCCGCGCCCTTGAGAAAGCCGGCGTAAGGGCCACCTATCTGCATATGAGCGACCAGATGCATGGCTTCATCACCATGTCGAAGGTCGTGAGGGCGGCCGAAGCCGCTCTCGACATCATGGGCGGCGCGCTCAGCCGGGCCCTCGCCCCCCAACCGTCACGGGACGCATCATGAAAGCCGCCGTCGTCACCTTCCCTGGCTCCAACCGCGAGCGCGACATCGCCCGGGCGCTGAAGCACGCCTCCGGCGTCGCCCCCGCCATGGTCTGGCACGCTGACGCCGACCTGCCCGCTGGCACGGATCTGGTGGTCCTGCCCGGCGGCTTCAGCTACGGCGACTATCTGCGCTGCGGCGCCATCGCCGCCCGCTCCAACATCATGGCCGCGGTGCAGGCGCACGCGGCGCGCGGCGGCCTCGTGCTCGGCGTCTGCAACGGCTTCCAGATTCTGTGCGAAGCCCAGCTGCTGCCAGGCGTGCTGATGCGCAACGACCGCCTGCGCTTCATGTGCAAGCGCCAGCACCTGCGCGTCGAGCGCGCCGACACCGCCTTCACCCACCGTTACGCGCAGGGCCAGGTCATCGACGTCTGCATCGCCCATGGCGAAGGCAACTGGACGGCGGACGCGGACGCGGTGGCCCGCATCGAGGGCGAAGGCCTGGTGGCTTTCCGCTATTGCGACGCCAATGGCGTTGTCTCGCCGGAAACCAACTGCAACGGCTCGGTCAATTCGATTGCCGGCATCTATTCGGAAAAGCGCAATGTGCTCGGCATGATGCCGCATCCGGAAAACCTGATCGACGCGCTGGTGGGCGGAACCGACGGGCGCGGCCTGTTCGAGAGCCTCGCCACCCGCATGGCCGCCTGAACGCGCCCTCCGCCCGGCCCGCCCCCCTGACAGAGCACTGACCGACCGATGACCGCCACAGCCCCGAAGATTACCCTGGAACTCGTCGCCGAGCACGGCCTGAAGCCCGATGAATACGCGCGCTTCCTTGAGCTGATCGGCCGCGAGCCGACCATCACCGAGCTTGGCATCGTCTCGGCCATGTGGAACGAGCACTGCTCGTACAAATCCTCGCGCCTGCACCTGAAGGGGCTGCCGACCAGCGCGCCATGGGTGATCCAGGGCCCGGGCGAGAACGCCGGCGTCATCGATATTGGCGACGGCGACGCCATCGCCTTCAAGATGGAGAGCCACAACCACCCGTCCTACATCGAGCCCTACCAGGGCGCGACCACGGGCGTCGGCGGCATCCTGCGCGACGTGTTCACCATGGGCGCCCGGCCGATCGCGGCGCTCAACGCCCTGCGCTTCGGTTCGCCGGATCACCCGAAGACCCGCCATCTGGTTTCCGGCGTCGTCGCCGGCATCGGCGGCTACGGCAATTCGTTCGGCGTGCCCACGGTCGGCGGCTCGGTCGGCTTCCACACCCGCTATGACGGCAACATCCTCGTCAACGCCATGGCCGTTGGCCTGGCGAAGACCGATGGCATTTTCTATGCGGCCGCCGCCGGCGTCGGCAACCCGATCGTCTATCTCGGCTCAAAGACCGGCCGCGACGGCATCCACGGCGCCACCATGGCCTCGGCCGAGTTTGACGCCAATTCGGACGAGAAGCGCCCCACGGTGCAGGTCGGCGACCCCTTCGCCGAGAAGCTGTTGCTGGAAGCCTGCCTCGAGCTGATGCAGACCGATTCAGTCATCGCCATCCAGGACATGGGCGCCGCCGGCCTCACCTGCTCCGCCGTGGAAATGGGCGCCAAGGGCAACCTTGGCGTCGAGCTGATTCTCGACAACGTGCCGTGCCGCGAAGAGGGCATGAGCGCCTATGAGATGATGCTCTCGGAGAGCCAGGAGCGCATGCTCATGGTGTTGAAGCCCGAGAAGCGCGAAGAGGCCGAGGCGATCTTCCGCAAATGGGGGCTCGACTTCGCCGTCGTCGGCTACACCACCGACACCCTGCGCTTCGTGGTCAAGCACCATGGCGAGACTGTCGCCGACCTGCCGATCAAGGAGCTGGGCGACGAGGCGCCGCTGTACGACCGCCCCCACATCGCCAACACCTTCCAGCCGACCATCGATCCCGCCTCCGTGGCGGCGCCGGTGGACAACGCCACGGCGCTGGCCCGCCTGCTGGCGACGCCGGACCTGTGCTCGAAGCGCTGGGTCTGGGAGCAGTACGACCACCTGATTCTTGGCAACACGGTGCAGAAGCCCGGCGGCGACGCCGCCATCGTCCGCATCGAGGATGGCCCCAAGGGCGTCGCGCTCACGACAGACGTGACGCCGCGCTATTGCGAGGCCGATCCGGTGCAGGGCGGCCGCCAGGCCGTGGCCGAGGCGTGGCGCAACATCACCGCCGTTGGCGGCCTGCCGCTGGCCATCACTGACAACCTGAACTTCGGCAACCCGGAAAAGCCCGACGTCATGGGCCAGTTCGTCGGCTGCCTGAAGGGCATTGGCGAGGCCTGTGTGGCGCTGGATTTCCCCGTCGTCTCCGGCAACGTCTCGCTCTACAACGAAACCCAGGGCCGCTCGATCCTGCCGACCCCGACCATCGGCGGCGTTGGCCTGCTTGACGACGTCACCCTGCACGCCACCGTGGCGTTGCGCCAGGCCGGCGACGTGCTTGCGGTCATCGGCGACACCACGGGCTGGATCGGCCAGTCGGTCTATCTGCGCGACATCTGCGGCCGTGAGGAAGGCGCGCCGCCGCCGGTCGATCTGGCTGTCGAGCGTCGCAACGGCGACTTCGTGCGCGGCCTGATCCGTTCCGGCAGGGTGACGACCGTGCACGACTGCTCCGACGGCGGCCTCGCCGTGGCGGTAGCGGAGATGGCCATGGCCGGCGATATCGGCGTCTCGTTCGATACGCTGCCCGCAGATATCCCGGCCCACGCCTTCCTGTTCGGCGAGGACCAGGCCCGCTACGTCATCGCCGCCGACGCCGCGACCATCGAGGCCGTGGCGGCGGAAGCAAGGGCGGCCGGCATTCCGTTCCGCAAGCTCGGCGTGGCTGGCGGCGACGCCATCAACATCCCGGGCGAGACGCCAGCCAGGGTCGCCGACCTGCGCGACGGCCACGACAACTGGCTGCCAAACTACATGGCCGGCGAAATCGACCATCCCTGATCCTGGTTACTGGCGCGGTCCTGTCTGTATGCGGGCGAGATTGGGCCAGCGTTGCGCAAAGACGCCAGACGCTCCTGCAATTTGGGTTCCTGCGTTTTCCTGACGCGAAGCGGCGCCCCTTTTGCCGGAAACACCAGGGCATTTTGAGTTCACGCGTTTTCTGGACGCAAAGTGGAGGCCACTTTGCTGGAAACCGCTTCATGGAGACATGCGCCATGGCCATGCAGGCCCGTGAAATTGAAGAGATGATCCGCAAGGCGCTGCCGGACGCCGTCGTCCGCATCCAGGACCTGGCCGGCGACGGCGACCATTACGCCGCCACGGTGATTTCGGAGGCGTTTCGCGGCAAGAGCCGCGTCGCCCAGCACCAGATGGTCTACGCCGCCCTGCAGGGCAACATGGGCGGCGTGCTGCACGCTTTGGCGCTGACCACGGTGACGCCGACGCAGGACTGAGGCCAGAGCCAACAGCCCCACCCATTGCGTTCTGGCGCGAGCCTGCTGGCGCAAGGCATGCTCCCGCCAGGCGCCTCACGCGGACGCCGGGCGTTGCCGATGTCCCGGCATCTTCGCGATCCGGCGTGAGGCTGCCGGCGGCGCCGGCAAAACGCAGGGGCCCGGCTTGCCTTCGCAGCCCGCGCCCCACACATGAGAGGCAAAGCCTGCTGGCGATGTTCCGCCGGGGCGAAACGCCCTATAGTGCAGGCGAAACGGGTCATGACAGCGCAAGGCGCGCTGGCGCCGCCCGGCATGGATCACACGGACCAGGACGCGGCGGCAGGCAACCCGCCCGGCCAGGCCATAGCAGGAAACGCGAGATGACCGACATCAACGCCCAGATCGACAACGAAGTGAAGTCGAACGACGTCGTGCTGTTCATGAAAGGCACGCCGGACTTCCCGCAGTGCGGCTTCTCCGGCCAGGTCGCCCAGATCCTCGGCTACCTCGGCGTGACCTACAAGGGCGTCAACGTGCTGGCCGACGCCGCCGTGCGCGAAGGCATCAAGGCCTACAGCAACTGGCCGACCATCCCGCAGCTCTACGTCAAGGGCGAATTCATCGGCGGCTGCGACATCGTCCGCGAGATGTTCCAGGCCGGCGAGTTGCAGGAGCTGTTCAACGGCAAGGGCATCGCGGTGAAACAGGAGGCGTGAGGGCCGCCTGGCGCGAACAGGCGGACGGCCGCAAAACGGCCCCACCTGCGCCGACATGATGCAAACTGCATGCGACGCCCGCGCCCCAACGCGGGCGTTTTGCTTCCCCCGCCGCATCCGCCGGGCGCGACGTCTGCCTCAGAACCTGAAGACGTCGCCTGGCTCCGCCGCCACAAAGCGGTCAGCGTCGATGCCGCCGCCGCGCAGCGCCGCCTCCAGCGCCTCGCGCGGACGTTCGCGTCCCTCGTCGGTCAGCTGGAACGTGCCCCAGTGCATGCCCAGCGCCCGCCGCGCGCCGATATCCCGGAACACCTGCACCGCCTCATCCGGGTTCACATGCTGCGCCGCCATGAACCAGCGCGGCTCATAGGCGCCAATCGGGATCAGCGCCACGTCGGGCGCGCCGAACGCCGCGCGGATATCGCGAAAGACGCCGCCATCGCCATAGCCAGTATCGCCCGCAAACCAGATGCGCCCCGCCGGCGCATCGATCATGAAGCCGCTCCACAGCGCCATGCGCGTGTCGCGCAAGGCCCGCCGCGACCAGTGATTGGCGGGTGTGAAGCGGGTCGTCACACCCCGCGGCAACGCCACCGCATCGCCCCAGTCGCCAGTCAGCACCCGGGCGCCAGGCGCAACCTTCTGCAACAGGCGCTCATTGCCAACGGGCGTCACAAATGTTGGCTGGTGGCGCTCCTGCAGGCGACGCAGCGTCTGCGCGTCGAAATGATCATAATGATTATGACTGACGAGCACGGCGTCGATGCGCGGCAGATCATCAAAGCAAACCGCCGGAGCGGTGACGCGCCGTGGACCCAGCAGCGACAGCGGCCCGGCGCGCGCGCCCCAAACGGGGTCGGTGAGAATGTTGCAGCCGCCCGCCTGGATCAGCAGCGTGGCGTGGCCGACCATGGTGATGCAGACGCCATCCGCATCCGGCGCCGGCGCCACCTTGGTTACCGCCACCTGTCGCGGCCATTTCTCCCGCTGCCCGGACCGCCACCAGCGCCACAGATCGCCCAGTCTCTTGTCGGTCGGCGGATACCCGGGGTTGGAAAACCGCCGCCCGTCAAAGTGATCGGTCAGCGGGCCATCATGGTAGCGCCTTGGCATCAGCCTGTGTCCCTGCCCCCAAAGCAACGGGGACGACTGTTATGAATTTCGCTCCGGCGTCCGGCGCCTGAGCGCGCGCCCCGTGTCGGAACGTCAAACGGAACGCAAAACAACAAATATTGGCGAAGCGACCATAAAACTGGCGCGTCCGCCCTCACCCCCCAACCGCCCCCTTGATGAGCGCCTTCGCATCTTCCGAATGCCACTCCGCCGCGCCATCCAGGGCGCCGACCAGGCAGCCGTCGCGGTTGATCAGCAGCGTCACCGGCAGGCCGGAGGCGCGGCCGGCGCCGCGCAGGGCCTGGAAAATCTTGCCGGGCGTATCGGCGTAATAGGTCAGGTGATCGATCTTGTTGTCCTTCAGCCATTCGCGCGGCTTGCCGGCGTCGCGGCTGTCCATGTTGATGGCCAGCACCGCGAAATCCTTGCCGCCCATCGCCCCCTGCAGGGCGTTAAGCGCTGGCATTTCCAGCTTGCACGGCGCGCACCAGGTGGCCCACAAATTGAGCAGCGTCACCTTGCCTTTGAAGTCCGCCATGGATTTTGTCGCGCCAGCGCCGTCCACGAAGGTGAATGCCGGCAGCTTCTCCGGCCGGGGGAGAATGCGCATGCCGGCCATCTCGCCCTTCGCCAGCCCCGCCAGCGGCGCCATGTCCTGGGCCGGGCACTGTCCGCCTGGACCACCAGAAACGTTGCGATCTTGCGCAAGCCAATATACCCCTGCGCCCAGGAGCGCGACGGCGAGAACGGCGACAGCCGTGATACGCGGGGCGCGCGATTTGTTATCTGACACGTTCATGAATCCAGGATCGGGCGGACAATGAGCAACAAGATGTGGGGCGGCCGGTTCTCTTCCGCGCCAGCCGCTATCATGGAAGAGATCAACGCCTCGATCGAGTTCGACAAGAGGCTTGGCCCCCAGGACGTGCGCGGCTCGTTGGCGCATGTGGCCATGCTGGCCGAGGCCGGCATCGTTGAAAAGGCTGATGCGGCAAGGATCGCCGAGGGACTGCGCCAGATCGCCGGCGAGATCGAAAACGGCGAATTCCAGTTCTCCCGCGCGCTGGAAGACATCCACATGAACGTGGAGTCGCGCCTCGCCGACCTGATCGGCCCCACCGCCGGCCGCCTGCACACCGCCCGTTCGCGCAACGACCAGGTCGCCACCGACATGCGCCTGTGGGTGCGCGACGCGGTTGACGACCTTGATGGGCAGCTCGCCGCCCTGCAACACGCCCTGGCCACCCGGGCGCTGGAATTCGCCGGCGCGGTGATGCCCGGTTTCACCCATCTGCAATCGGCCCAGCCGGTCACCTTCGGCCACCATCTGCTGGCCTATGTGGAGATGTTCGGCCGCGACCGCAGCCGCTTCATCGACGCCCGCCGCCGCATGAACGAATGCCCGCTGGGCGCGGCGGCGCTGGCCGGCACCTCCTTCCCCATCGACCGCCACCAGACGGCGGCGGCGCTCGGCTTCGACCGGCCCACCGCCAATTCGCTGGATTCGGTGTCCGACCGCGATTTCGTGCTGGAAACCCTGTCGGCCGCCGCCATCTGCGCCGTGCACCTGTCGCGCTTCGCTGAGGAGATCGTGCTGTGGGCGACGCCGCAGTTCGGTTTCGTGCGCCTGTCGGACGCCTTCTCCACCGGCTCCTCGATCATGCCGCAGAAGCGCAACCCGGACGCGGCCGAGCTGGTGCGCGGCAAGGCCGGGCGCGTCATCGGCGCGCTCAACGGCCTGCTGATCGTCATGAAGGGCCTGCCACTGACCTATTCCAAGGACATGCAGGAGGACAAGGAAGGCGCCTTCGACGCCATCCAGACCCTGTCCCTGTGCCTCGCCGCCATGACCGGCATGGTGCAGGACCTGACGCCAAACCTGCCGGCCATGCGCAAGGCCGCCGGCAGCGGCTACGCCACCGCCACCGATCTGGCCGACTGGCTGGTGCGGGTGCTCGGCCTGCCGTTCCGCGAAGCGCACCATGTCACCGGCCGCATCGTCGGCCTCGCCTCGGAAAAGGGCGTGGGGCTGGAGAAGCTGTCGCTGGAGGCGATGCAGTCGGTGGAGCCGCGCATCACCCAGGAGATTTTCACCGTGCTGGGCGTGGAGAAATCCGTGCGCAGCCGCGTCAGTTTCGGCGGCACGGCGCCGGCCAACGTGCGCCGCGAGGCGCGCCGCTGGCTGCGCAAGCTGGAGCGCAACGACAGGGCCGGCGCCTGAGCGCGCCGGCGGCCCGAGGCGCGTTTCGGGTGAAATCCGGTTGGCCGGAAACCCCCGCCTTGCTGGACTGACGCACTTTCCGGGAGAAGCGCGGTCCGCCTTTCCTGAAACTGTTCCGGCGACGCCTGCCGTCAGGCGCCCTGGCGCCGCCGTTTTCGCAAACGCAGGATTTCGTGGCATAGAGCATTTTCCGGTACCTATGGACCGGACGCGCTCCTGTTTCCTTTGTTTTCGAGCGAAACCTGACCCATCAGGCGTTTCCGCCTGATGGGAAAGCGCTCTAGACTGAGCCGCCATCAGTCAACACCTGTGGGGACCCAGCCCTTGGCTCGCAATACGGCAATCCCTGGCCTGTCGGCCTCCGGCGCGACGCGCTCCGCTTTCATCGTCCTGGCGCTGGCGCTGGCGCTGGCCGGTTGCGGCCGCCGCGGCGCGCTCGAAGCGCCGCCGAACGCCGCCGCCCAGGCCCAGGCTGGCGAAAACCAGCGCACCGGCGCGGTGGTGGGCGGCGACGAGGAAGACGACAGCGCCGATTCGGTCGTCACCTCGCCAATCCCCGGCGGCCAGAAGAAGCGCGCCAAAGGCATCACCATTCCCCAGCGGCCGTTTGTGCTCGATCCGCTGCTCTGACGCCGGCCGCGGCATTTTCGGGAAGAAACACGCGGACCGCGTGCAAAATGCGTCAGATAAAAAGGGCGGCGCATTTCCGGTGAAACGGTTTTCACCGGAAATGCTATAGCGCCTGCGTCATTCTCCCTGGCCGGTCACCCGCGATCTTACGTCGCCCGGAACTGGCGTCGCCTGGAACCTGCCACCGCCTGGACCTGTCATGCGTCACTTTGAATACCGCGATGGCGTGCTGCACGCCGAGGACGTCGATCTCCGCCATGTGGCCCAGGAGGTCGGCACGCCGTTTTACTGCTACGCCTTCGCCACCATCGAACGGCACTACCGCGTCTTCGCCGAGGCGTTCAGCGACGGGCCGGCGCTGGTCTGCTACGCGGTCAAGGCCAATTCCAACCAGGCGGTGCTGAAGACGCTGGCCCGCCTCGGCGCCGGCGTCGATATCGTCTCCGGCGGCGAACTGCGGCGCGCCCTGGCGGCGGGCATTCCAGGCGAGCGCATTGTTTTTTCCGGCGTCGGCAAGACCCGGGCCGAAATGGCGATGGCGCTTGAAGCCGATATTCTCTGCTTCAACGTCGAGTCCGAACCCGAGCTCCAGACCCTGTCGGAGGTGGCGGTGAGCATGGGCCGCAAGGCCCCGGTGTCGATCCGCGTCAACCCGGATGTCGATGCAAGGACCCACGCCAAGATCTCCACCGGCAAGTTCGACAACAAGTTCGGCATTCCGATTTCGCTGGCGCGCGAGGTCTACGCCCGCGCCGCGCAGCTGCCCGGCGTGACGATCCGCGGCGTCGACATGCACATCGGCAGCCAGATCACCGATCTCACCCCCTTCGCCAACGCCGCCAGGCTGATCGCCGGCCTTGCCCGCGACCTGCTGGCCGATGGCCATCAGCTGCATCACGTCGACCTTGGCGGCGGCCTCGGCGTTCCTTACCGCACCGACAACGAACCGCCGCCCCTGCCCTCCGAATACGCCCGCATCATCCGTGAGGAAACGCGCGATCTCGGTCTGACCCTGGTGTTCGAGCCAGGCCGCCTCATCGTCGGCAACGCCGGCGTGCTGGTGACCGAGGTGCTGTATGTGAAGCACGGCGAGGGCAAGACCTTCGTCATCGTCGATGCGGCGATGAACGACCTGATCCGCCCAACCCTGTACGAGGCGTATCACGACATCGTCCCGGTGCTCGCCGCCCCAGCGGAGGCGCCGCACATGGTGGCCGATATCGTCGGCCCGGTGTGCGAGACCGGCGATTATCTCGCCCTCGCCCGCTCGTTGCCGCAACTGAAGGCCGGCGACCTGCTGGCGGTGATGACGGCTGGCGCCTATGGCGCGGTGCAGTCATCCACCTACAACACCCGGCCGCTGGTGCCCGAGGTGCTGGCGAAGGGCGACGCCTGGGCCGTGGTGCGGCCGCGCGTCACCGTCGACCAGATCATCGCCATGGACCGCCTGCCGGCCTGGCTGGAGTAATCTGGCGGATCAGGGGCGTTGCCACGATGGCTTTCGTCGCGGATTGTTGCGGCTCCGCCAGCGGTCATGGCCTCGCCCTGTTCATCGCCGACAGTGGGGGTCTGACCGGACCAGACAGAGCGCGACGCCCGACGTCGCGCGGAGGCATGGATGACAGCAACGCCGCCATCCGGGCAGCGCGCTGACGCGCCCGGCGCGACAGCCACGTCCAGACGCAGCGACCTGCGGCTGCGGCGCCTGACGCGCCTTGCCCAGGCGGCGCTGTTCTGGGAACGGCTGTGGCCGGCGTTATGGCCGCTCACCGGCGTGATCCTGCTCTACTTCGCCGCCAGCCTCGCCGGCCTGTGGGAGATGGCGCCGCCCGCCCTGACGCACGTCCTGCGCCCCGGTTTCCTGGTCGCCGCCGTCGCGGCGTTGTGGCCCCTGACCCGCCTGCGCTGGCCGGGTCGCGACGAGGCCCTGGCGCGGCTCGACAGGTCCGCCCCAGGTCTGGCCCGCGCCCGCATCGCCTCCGCTTACGCCGACGCCCAGGCGACCGGTCTTGCCGATCCAGCCTCCCGGGCGTTGTGGCGCCGTCACCAGGCCATGCTGGAGCGGCGGCTGGCCGCGCTGCGCCTGCGCGCCCCGGTGGTGCGCATGGCCGACCGGGACCGGCGGGCCCTGCGCGCCCTTCCGGTGCTCGCCCTGGTCACCGCCGCGTTTGTCGCCGGACCGGACTGGCGCAATCGCCTGTCATCCGGCTTCACCTGGAACTGGAGCCTCGATCTGGCGGTGCAGAACGCCAGCCGGCTCGACGGCTGGATCGATCCGCCGCGTTACACCCGCCGGCCGCCGGTCATGCTCGACCTGGCTTCCGGGGCCGCGCCAACCGGCCCCATGCGCGTTCCCGTCAACAGCATCCTCGTGGTGCAGGCGGCGGGCGACGACCTGACGGTCAGCGCCGGCTCGGGCCTCACGCCGGCGCCTGGCGAAGCGGGCGACGCGCCGCCCGCCGGGCTGCAACGCGCGCGCTACAGGATCACCGGCGACGGCGAGGTTTCCATCCGGGCCGGGGGCGGCGCGCATGTGGTCCAGTTCCGGGCCATACCCGACCAGCCGCCGAAAGTGACGTTGAAGGGCGCGCCCGCCGGCGGCGCCCGCGGCTCTCTCACCATCACCTATACGGCGACGGACGACTACGGCCTCGCCTCCGGCCGGGCCGAGATCAGGCGCATCGGCGGCGGCGCGGGTCGCAGCCTGGCCGGGCCGCCGGACATTAGCCTCAACCTGCCCGCCAATCCCGGCGACGGCGCGGAACTGCGCACGGTGGCCGAGCTGGCCTCGCATCCCTGGGCCGGCGCCAATGTATCGCTGACCCTGGTCGTGAAGGACGATGCTGGCCAGGAAGGCCGCAGCGAAACGGTGACGCTGACCTTGCCAGAGCGCACCTTCGCCGATCCGCTCGCCCGCGCGCTGGTGGAGCAGCGCCGCGACCTGATTCTCGCCCCCGACCTGCGAGAGCGGGTGCAGACGGCGCTGGACGCGCTGCTGATCGCGCCGGAGCTGTTCACGCCGCGATCAGGGACTTATCTCGGCCTGCGCCGGGTGGCGGAGCAGTTGCGCCGCGCCAACGGCGACCCGGCCCTGATCGACGTGGCGGAACAGTTGTGGCAGCTGGCGCTGGTGATCGAGGACGGTGACCTGTCGGACGCTGAAAAGCAGCTGCGCCAGGCCCAGCAGGCCTTGCGCGACGCCATCGAACGCGGCGCCGGCGAGGACGAGATTCGCCGCCTGTCGCAGGAACTGCGCCGGGCCATGGACCGCTATGTGGCTGAGATGGGCCGGCAGGCGCGCGGCCGGCCGCAGCAGCAGGGCGACGCCAATGCGCGGACGATCACCCAGGATGACCTGCAGAAGCTGCTCGACCGGATAGAGGAACTGACGCGCCAGGGGCAGCGGGAACAGGCCGCGCGCCTGCTCGACCGCCTGCGCCAGCTTATGGAAAACCTGCGCACCGCCAGCCCGTCGCAGGGCGGCGGCCAGGGCGGACAGCAGGGCGGCGATCAGGGCGCCCAGGGCGAAGCGGGACGCCGGCTCGGCAAGGCGCTCGGCGACCTGGACGAACTGATGCGGCGGCAGCAGGCGTTGCGCGACGAAACCTTCCGCCAGGGCCAGCAGGGGCAGGACGGCGAGAACGGCGACGGGCAGGACGGGAGCCCCCAGCAGGGCCGGCCCGGCGGACCCAATGAAGGGGCGCAGCGGGGTGAGCGGCCAGGGCAAGGTGAACGTCCGGGGCAGGGTGAACGTCCGGGCCCAGGCCAGCGCGATGGCGCCGGCGGGCAAGGCCAGCGCGGCCAGAAAGGCGGCGGCGCTGGCGGAAAGCCAGACCAGCCCGACGCCAGCCCCGGCGACCTGCGCCAGCGCCAGGAAGCCTTGCGCCGCCAGCTGGAGGAGTTGCAGCAGCAACTGAAGCGCGACGGCGCGGAAACCGGCAAGGGCTTTGGCGACGCCGACCGCGAGATGCGCGGCGCCGGCGAGGCGCTGGAGCGTGAGAGCCCTGGCGAGGCGGTCGATTCCCAGGGCCGCGCCCTCGACCAGATGCGTCGCGGCGCCCAGGACCTGGCCCGGCAAATGGCGGAAGCGGACGGCAAGGGCCGCGGCCAGAATCAGGATGGGGCCCAGGATATGGACGGCGAGCAGCCAGGGGCGCGCGGCGCCAATGGCGGCGGACCGCAAACCGATCCCCTGGGCCGTCCGCTACGCGGCCAGGATCGCGGCGCCGGGCGGATGGAGAGCGGCGAACCCGCGGAGGCGGCCGGGGCGCGGGCGCGGCGCATTCTTGACGAGCTGCGCCGCCGGCTTGGCGACAGCGAACGCTCCCGGGAAGAACTGGATTATCTGGAGAGACTGCTCGGTCCCCGGTAAGACGGCGAAGGGCGGCGGCGCCCGGCGGGCAGGATGATGCGCCGCCGCAGGCATTGACCAGCGGCGCATGCGACCCGTGGGGAAAACAGGCAGGTTCGAACATGTGGTAAAATTCTACGTTGCTGTGGGTTTTGCCTTGAGGTCAGGCGGGAGAAGAGGATGGACGCGTCAAACTGGATCGTCGGCGTCGCGGTGGCGGCGGTGGCGCTGGTGCTGGCCATGGGGCTCTACAACATGATGCGCGGCGGCAGCCCGGAGCGCTCCCAGAAGCTGATGCGCCTGCGCGTGCTGTTGCAGTTCGTCGCCATCATCATCGCCATGGGCGTGCTGTGGTGGCGGGCGTTCTGACCGGACCAGCCGGTTGCGGGCCATGGCGCCCAATTCACGCGGCCAGCTGCGGCCGCGCCTCATCCCCGATCAAACTGGACTGGACGATCATGGTCGCACTGAACCGCATCTACACCCGCACCGGCGACAAGGGCGCCACCGGCCTCGTCACCGGCGAGCGCCGCCCCAAACATGACCTGCGCATCGAGGCCTATGGCACGGTGGATGAAACCAACGCCACGGTTGGCGTGGCCCGCCTGTCGACAGCGGGGCTCGAGGGGCCGGTGGACGCCATGCTGGCCCGCATCCAGAACGACCTGTTCGATCTGGGCGCCGATCTGGCGACGCCGGAAACCGGCAAGCCGATGAAATACGAGCCGCTGCGCATCGCCGATTCCCAGGTGACCCGCCTGGAGAACGAGATCGATCAGCTCAACGCCGACCTGTCGCCCCTGCGCTCGTTCGTCCTGCCAGGCGGCTCGCCCGCCGCCGCCGCCCTGCACGTCTCGCGCACGGTCTGCCGCCGCGCCGAGCGGCTGGTCGTCGCCCTCGACGCCCGGGAAGGTGAAATCGTCACGCCGGCGGCGATCAAATATCTCAACCGCCTGTCAGACTTCTTCTTCGTCGCCGCCCGCTGGCTCAATGACAGGGGCGCGGCGGACGTGCTCTGGACGCCGGGCCAGAACCGCTGACGCGCGCCGTCCCCGGCAAGCCCCCGGCCCGGCTGCAAAAAAAGCGCCGCGCCGGGGCAGAAAAAACCCCTTTGCCGTTCGCCGGAATATTTCAGTCCGGCGACGCAACCGCCTGACCATCGCAGCCGGGCAAACCAGGCGGGGAACAGTCGCCGCGGCGGCGTAACAAACCCTGGAGTATTTCCAGACGCCGTCCCCAACCGCCCGTTCTGGCTGGCAATGCGGCGCGCAGCGTCGAAACGCCCGCGAAAAGGGCCACACGGATACGTTGACAACGGGCGACGGCGCCGCCAGGTTCCGCCCCCATCGGGAGACGACTGTCGGGCATGCGCGCACGCGCGGGGACTGGCCGATCTCCTGCCCCGTTCGTGCTTGAAGGGAAGCCGGTATGAAGATTCTCGTGCCCGTCAAGCGGGTCGTCGACTACAACGTCAAGATCCGCGTCAAACAGGACGGCTCAGGCGTTGAACTCGCCAACGTCAAGATGTCGATGAACCCCTTTGACGAGATTGCCGTTGAAGAGGCGATCCGCCTGAAGGAAAAGGGCGTCGCGACCGAGATCGTCGTCGTCTCCATCGGTCCCCAGCAGGCCAGCGAGACCATCCGCACCGCGCTCGCCATGGGCGCTGACCGCGGCGTGCTGGTCAAGACCGACGTCAATGTCGAGCCGCTCGGCGTCGCCAAGCTGCTGAAGAAGGTGATCGAGACCGAGAACCCGGGCCTTGTCATCCTCGGCAAGCAGGCCATCGACGACGACAGCAACCAGACCGGCCAGATGCTCGCCGCCCTGCTCGGCTGGGCCCAGGGCACCTTCGCCTCGAAGGTTGAGGTTTCCGGCGAGACGCTCGCGGTCACCCGCGAGATCGACGGCGGCCTCCAGACCATCGAGCTGAAGCTGCCGGCCATCGTGACGACCGACCTGCGTCTGAACGAGCCGCGTTACGCGTCGCTGCCGAACATCATGAAGGCGAAGAAGAAGCCGCTGGACGAGACCTCCCCGGAGACGCTCGGCGTCGACGTCGCTCCGCGCCTGAAGGTTCTTTCGACCGTCGAGCCGCCGAAGCGTTCGGCTGGCGTCAAGGTCGCCTCGGTCGAGGAACTCGTGTCGAAACTCAAGAACGAGGCTGGAGTTCTCTGATATGACCACCCTGCTTCTGGCTGAACACAACAACTCCGCCCTCAACGACGCCACCGCCAAGGCCGTGGCCGCCGCCAGGGGCCTTGGCGGCCCGGTGCACGTGCTGGTCGCCGGTTCGGGCACCCGCGCCGTGGCCGAACAGGCCGCGAAGCTCGCTGGCGTCGACAAGGTGCTGGTGGCCGACAACGCCGCTTACGCCAACGCCCTCGCCGAGCCGGTCGCCGCGCTGGTGGTGTCGCTGGCTGGCGCCTATGACGCGATCGTGGCTCCGGCCACCGCCAACGGCAAGAACATCCTGCCGCGCGTCGCCGCCCAGCTCGACGTCATGCAGATCTCGGAAGTGACCAAGGTTGTCTCCGCCGACACCTTCGAGCGTCCGATCTACGCCGGCAACGCCATCCAGACCGTGCAGTCGACCGATGGCAAGAAGGTCATCACCGTCCGCACCGCCGCTTTCCAGAGCGCTGGCGAAGGCAGTTCGGCCGCCATCGAGGACGTCGCCGCCGCCGCTGATCCGGCCGTGTCGTCGTTCAAGGGCGAAGAGCTGTCGAAGTCCGACCGTCCGGAGCTGGCTTCGGCCAAGATCATCATCTCTGGTGGTCGCGCGCTCGGTTCGGCCGAGAACTTCACCAAGTACATCGAGCCGGTCGCTGACGCGCTCGGCGCCGCCATGGGCGCCTCGCGCGCCGCTGTCGACGCCGGCTACGCGCCGAACGACCTGCAGGTCGGCCAGACCGGCAAGGTCGTCGCGCCGCAGCTTTACATCGCCGTCGGCATCTCGGGCGCCATCCAGCACCTCGCCGGCATGAAGGACAGCCGCGTGATCGTCGCCATCAACAAGGACGAAGAAGCCCCGATCTTCCAGGTGGCGGACTATGGCCTCGTCGGCGACCTGTTCACCGTGCTGCCGGAGCTGCAGGCAGCGCTCGGCAAGTAAGTCCCGCAAACCTGACCCGGCGGCGATCCCCGCCGCGGTCGCGCGGATGATGATGGGGGCGGCGCAGCGATGCGCCGCCTTTTTTCATGACAGCCTGCGTGGCGGGCACGCCTGGTGCGGCAGGTTGCGTCAACCCATTGCGACAATTTGCCTGGGGCATCCGGCCGCGCCGGACGCGGCGACGAATCCGCCGTCGTTGGCGATGTCTGGCGCGATCCGCGCCAGCGTGCTGAAATCACGCCGGTTTTCTGGTATGCGTTGAGGCGGCGTCCCGGCGCCGGGCCGCGTCGGGGTCCACTGACCGGGACGATGGTTAGACCTGTCCAAAGCGGGGCAACATCGTTAGAGTACGCGCCGGGTTCCGGGGACGGCTACGCGCCGGGCCGCCAGGGCAAAATCTGATCCGGATTCTTGCGCTGTCTTCCTGCATCGACCCGTTTTCCGGCGCATGAGGTCCATTTCGCCGCGAAACGCTCCAGGGCGCCTCCGTGGCCGCGCGCACAACTCACTCTCAGGTGGCAAAGACATGGCGATCGCAATCAGGAAAGTTGGCGTCATTGGCGCGGGTCAGATGGGCAACGGCATTGCCCACGTATGCGCCGCTTCCGGTTTCGACGTCCGGCTGAATGATCTGAGCGAGGAGCGGCTTAATTCAGCCCTCGCCACCATTAACGGCAACCTGGCCCGCCAGGTGGCGCGCGGCCAGCTTGACGAGGCGGACCGCCAGGCTTCCATCGCCCGCATCGTCCCGGCGCTCTCCTTTAACGATCTCTCCGAATGTGACCTGGTTATCGAGGCGGCGACCGAGCACGAGGAAACCAAACGCAAGATTTTCAGCGACGTTTGCCCGGTGTTGCGCCCGGACGCCCTGCTGGCCTCCAACACCTCCTCGATCTCCATCACCCGCCTCGCCGCCTCCACCGACCGGCCCGAGCGCTTCATCGGCATGCACTTCATGAACCCGGTGCCGATGATGCAGCTGGTCGAGCTGATCCGCGGCATCGCCACCGAAGACACGACGTTCGAGCAGGCCAAGGATTTCATCCGCGCCCTGAACAAGACCATCACCATCGCCGAGGACTTCCCGGCGTTCATCGTCAACCGCATCCTGCTGCCGATGGTGAACGAAGCGATCTATACCCTGTATGAGGGCGTCGGCTCGGTGGACTCCATCGACACCGCCATGCGCCTTGGCGCCAACCATCCCATGGGGCCGCTGCAACTCGCTGACTTCATCGGCCTCGACGTCTGCCTGTCGGTGATGCAGGTGCTGCACGAGGGGCTGGCTGATTCGAAGTATCGCCCCTGTCCGCTGCTGGTCAAATACGTCGAGGCCGGCTGGCTGGGCCGCAAGACGCAGCGCGGCTTCTATGATTACCGCGGCGAAAAGCCGCTGCCGACGCGTTGAGACGCACGCCAGAACAGTCGCGCTGCTTTCCGGCCCCCGCCCAGGCGGGGGCTTTTTGCTGGCGTCTGGTCATCGCGCTGAAAAGCTTCACAAACCGCCATTGTCGCGTGTAGGCTGCCCCCGGCCTTGCGGTTCGTCGCGCCGGCCAGCCCCGCGCTGGCTGCGCCCGGTTGCGGGCCGGCTGTTCCAGCTCCCGCGGCGGGTGCGCGCAACCTGTTGCGCCCCATCACGCGCCTGTCGTGGAACAGCGTCATCCTGCAGCGAAGGGTCGAGGGAATCACCCGCCGCTGGCCGCCGCCCCCGTTTCGGGCCAGCCAGGCGCGGACTCCCAGGCGCTCCACGACGGGCGGAGCGCGCGGCCGGTTGATGTGGCCCTCGGGCCGTTGACGCGTATCCCTGTTGACGGCTCCGCCTCCGCACGCCGGCCCTTGCGACGAGGCGCGATTTCCGTGGCGCATGCGACGGAGCGCGGCGCCCTGTCGCGATAACAGGCCTGTCTGGACCCAGAACGGCCGCCGGCCGGAGCCCCATGCCGACGGCGCCTGTTCTCCTGCCGGAGATCGCGCCAGTGTCATTTCACATGCGAGTTCGGACGCCGTTTCGCGCCAACCCAGGCCGCAGTCCGGAAAGCTGCCCGGCGCTGGTGCTGAACGCCGACTTCAAGCCGCTGAGCTATTATCCCCTGTCGCTCTGGTCATGGCAGGACGCCATACGGGCGGTGTTTCTTGACCGGGTCAACATCATCTCGACCTACGACGTGGTCGCCCGCAGTCCGGGTTTCGAGATGCAGCTTCCCTCGGTTGTCTCCCTGAAAACCTATGTGCGGCCCTGCCGCGAGCCGGCCTTCACCCGCTTCAACGTTTTCCTGCGCGACCGGTTCACCTGCCAGTATTGCGGCGCGCGCTCGGATCTGACCTTTGACCACCTGATCCCGCGCTCGCGCGGCGGCCAGACCACCTGGGACAACGTCGTCACCGCCTGCGCCCCCTGCAATCTGCGCAAGGCCGACCACATGCCGCGCGATATCGGCATGATCCCGGCCCGGGCGCCGAAGCGGCCCGGCGTCTTCGACCTGCACGAGGCTGGGCGCAATTTTCCGCCCAACTATCTGCACGAGAGCTGGCTCGATTATCTTTATTGGGACACGGAGCTGGAGCCATGACCGGGGAGGCGCAACGGCTTCAGGCGGCATGATTGCAATTTTGCAATCAGTTGCATGCGGGTCCGTATCTGGATTTGCGCCGCGCGACGCATCAGCTTGTGGTCAAGCCATCACCACAACCGGCCGCGCCGGAGAAAGAGGACGCCATGCAGCTCACTGGCATCCATCATGTCACCGCCATCACCGCGCAGGCGCGCGACAACCATCATTTCTACACCAGCACGCTGGGCATGCGCCTCGTCAAGCGCACGGTGAACCAGGACGATGTCAGCGCCTGGCACCTGTTCTACGCTGACGGCGAAGCCTCCCCTGGCTCCGATCTCACCTTTTTCGACTGGCCGGCCGCGCCAGAACAGCGCGGCGCCGACAGCGTCATCCGCACCGGCCTGCGCGTCGCAGGGGCTGAAACCCTGGCCTGGTGGAAGCAGCGGTTCACCGATCTTGGCGTCAGCCACGGCGAGATCGTCACCCGCGATGGCCGCCTGACCCTGGATTTCCAGGACGCGGAAGGGCAGCGCCTCGCGCTCATTGACGACGGCGGCGCTGGCGAGGCCCACGTCTGGGATCGCAGCCCCGTGCCGGCGGAGCGCCAGATTCGCGGCCTCGGCCCCGTCACCCTGGCGGTGCGCGACGTCGCCATGCTGGAGCTGGTGCTGGAGCGGGTGTTGACCATGCGCTTCGACCGCGACTACGCCGACCCCGTCCACGGAACCGTGCGGGTGTGGACCATGGGCCCGGGCGGCGCCGCCGCCGAGGTGCATGTGGTCGACGCCTCCGGTCAGCCCCGGGCGCGCCAGGGCGCCGGCGCGGTGCACCACGTCGCCTTCCGCACCCCGGACCCGGAGCAGTATCACGCCTGGGCGGCGCGCCTGAAAGACCTGCGCATTCCCAATAGCGGCGAAGTCGAGCGTTATTATTTCCAGAGCCTCTACTTCCGGGAACCCAATGGCATCCTGTTCGAGATCGCCACGGACGGCCCCGGTTTTGCGGTCGACGAGCCGCTGGAAACCCTGGGCGAGCGCGTCTCGCTGCCGCCATTTCTTGAGCCGCGCCGGGCGGAAATCGAGGCTGGGCTAAAGCCGGTGGACTGACGCGATCCGCAGGCGGTGAGCCCCGGTGTTTTGCCGGAAAGCCCGAACCTGCTATAGGTAGACCGCTCCAGAAAGCATTGCGCCGTCGGTTGAACACTGACGGCGCAATACTTATGTGGGCGCTGGAAAAACCATGCGCGACGCGGCGCGGCCCAAGCCGCGATCCGGGCGCGGCCGCCGGCGCGGGTCGCTGGCTTCCGCACCCAAAAAAGCGGCGCGCACAATGATTTGGAGCGCACGCCACCAGCCGGTGGCGCCACTTTTGTGGACATGCGCCCCCTTACGGGTTGCGCCGGATACTGTCAGACGCGATCCAGGCCGCCCGCCTCCCCGGGGGCGGCTTCACAGGTCAGGACGCCGGCGGCCCCGTGGCTTCCGGCGGACGTTTCCGGTGGACTTGTTCGCGACGCCCTGATTTACAGGGCGGCGCACGCCTGTCTGTGGCGGTCCGCCAGTCCGAAAGGTCTTCGATGTTCGGCGCACTCGCGAAGAAACTGTTTGGTTCGGTCAACGACCGTCGGGTCAAGGGTTATCAGGCCAGGGTCAAGCGCATCAACGCGCTCGAGCCCGAAATAGCGAAGCTGACGGACGAACAGCTGCGCCAGAAGACCGACGATTTCCGCGCCCGGCTGGCGGCTGGCGAGACCCTGGACGACCTGCTGGAAGAAGCCTTCGCCGTGGTGCGCGAGGCCGGCAAGCGCGTGCTGGGCCAGCGCCACTTCGACGTGCAGCTGATCGGCGGCATGGTGCTGCACGACGGGGCCATCGCCGAAATGAAGACCGGCGAGGGCAAAACCCTCGTGGCCACCCTCGCCACCTATCTCAACGCCCTGCCTGGCGACGGGGTGCACAACGTCACGGTCAACGACTATCTCGCCAGCCGCGACTCGGCCTGGATGGGCCGGCTTTACAACTTCCTCGGCCTCAGCGTCGGCGTCATCGTTCATGGCCTCGACGACGACGAGCGCCGCGCCGCCTACGCCTGCGACATCACCTACGGCACCAACAACGAATTCGGCTTCGATTACCTGCGCGACAACATGAAGTATGACATCGCGCAGATGACGCAGCGCGGTCATGCCTTCGCGGTGGTCGACGAGGTCGACTCCATCCTGATCGACGAGGCGCGCACGCCGCTGATCATCTCCGGTCCGCTGGAAGACCGCTCCGACCTGTACAACCAGATCGACCGGCTGATCCCGCACCTGACCAAAGAGCATTACGACCTCGACGAGAAACAGCGCTCCGTGTCGCTGACCGAGGAGGGCAACGAGCGCATCGAGGAGCTGCTGCGAGAAGCAGGCCTGATGGAGGAAGGCAGCCTCTATGACGCCGCCAACGCCACCCTGGTGCACCATGTGAACCAGGCCCTGCGCGCTCACACCCTGTTCACCCGCGACAAGGACTACATCGTCAAGGACGGCGAAGTCGTCATCATTGACGAGTTCACCGGCCGCATGATGCAGGGCCGCCGCTATTCGGAAGGCCTGCACCAGGCGCTGGAGGCCCGTGAGGGCGTGCAGGTGCAGCCTGAAAACCAGACGCTGGCCTCAATCACCTTCCAGAATTATTTCCGCCTGTACAGGAAGCTCTCGGGCATGACCGGCACCGCCGGCACCGAGGCTGACGAGTTCCTCGACATCTACAACCTGCAGGTCGTGGAGATTCCCACCAACCTGCCGGTGCAGCGCATTGACGAGGACGACGCGGTCTACCGCACCGAGCGCGAAAAATTCCAGGCCATCGCCGCCGAGATCGCCGAGGCGCAGGAGCGCGGCCAGCCGGTGCTGGTCGGCACCACCTCCATCGAGAAGTCCGAGCTGCTGGCCGCCTTCCTTGAGGAACAGGGCCTGCGCATGATGGATTTCAGCAATCCGCGCGTGCTTGATCCGCTGTTCGAGGGCGCCCGCACCGGCAAGCCGTCGAAGCAGTTCGCGGTGCTGAACGCCCGCTTCCACGAGCAGGAGGCGTTCATCGTCGCCCAGGCTGGCGTGCCGGGCGCCATCACCCTCGCCACCAACATGGCCGGCCGCGGCACCGACATCCAGCTCGGCGGCAACGCCGACATGCGCATCGCCTATGAGCTGGGCGACATGGAGGAAGGCCCGGAGCGGACTGCCCGCGAGGAAGAAATCCGCGCGGAAGTCGCCCGTCTGAAGCAGAAGACGCTGGAAGCTGGCGGCCTCTACGTGCTCGGCACCGAGCGCCACGAAAGCCGCCGCATCGACAACCAGCTACGCGGCCGTTCCGGCCGTCAGGGCGACCCGGGCCTGTCGCGCTTCTTCCTGTCGTTGCAGGACGAGCTGATGCGCATCTTCGGCTCCGACCGCATGGACGGCATGCTGCAGCGCCTTGGCCTGAAGGACGGCGAGGCCATCTTCCACCCCTGGATCAACAAGGCCATCGCCAAGGCCCAGGGCAAGGTGGAGGCGCGCAACTACGACACGCGCAAGAACATCCTCAAATACGACAACGTCATGAACGACCAGCGCAAGGTCGTGTTCGAGCAGCGCCGCGAGTTCATGGCCGCCGAAAGCGTGCGTGAAACCATCGACGAGATGCGCGAATCGACCGTGGAGGACATTGTCGCCAGCAACATCCCGCCGGACGCCTATCCCGAGCAGTGGAATGTCGCCGGCCTGAAGGAAGGCGTGGAGCGCTGGCTCAATCTCGACCTGCCGGTCGACGACTGGGCGAAGGAAGAAGGCATCGCCGACGAGGAGATCCGCGAGCGTCTGCACAAGGCGGCAGACGAGGCCTACGCGGCCCGGATCGAGAAAAACTCGCCCGAACTGATGACCTACATCGAGAAGCAGGTGCTGCTGCAATCGCTCGATCACCTGTGGCGCGAACACCTGGTGACCCTGGATCACCTGCGCCAGGTCATCGGCTGGCGCGGTCTCGCCCAGCGCGACCCGCTCAATGAATACAAGGCTGAAGCCTTCCAGCTGTTCGACCAGCTCATCGCCGGCCTGCGCGAGCAGGTCACCGCCCAGCTGATGCGCGTGGAAGTGATGTTCGAGGCGCCGCCGGAGCCGTCGCTGCCGCCGATGGAGGGGCATCACCTCGATCCGCTCACCGGCCAGGACGACTTCAACGTCAGCCAGGACTTCATCACCGCAGGTTATCTGCCGCAGTTGCCCCAGGGCGCCGAGGCGCCAGCCGGCGCCCGTGACCCCGGCGATCCCGCCACCTGGGGCCGCGTCGGCCGCAACGACCCCTGCCCCTGCGGCTCCGGCAAGAAGTACAAGCACTGCCACGGCCAGCTTTCCTGAAGCGACCCAAAGGCGACCTGATACGAGGCGGCCCCGCAAACGGGCCGCCTTTTCCGTGAGCGCGCGGCGGGCTGATCCGGCTCCAGCGCGACGCCTGAAAAATCATGAACAACAGGGAGACAGGAATGGTCACGTTTCATGTGGGCGCGCGCAAGCAAAGCTGGCTGACGCTGGACGCCGACGCCATCCGCGCGGGCGCCACGCTCGTGGGCGATTTCAATCCCCTGCACCATGACGAGGCTTACGCCGCCCGCACCCGCTTCGGCGGCCTGTTCGCCAGCGGCGCCCACACCTCCGCCCTGCTCGCCGGCGCGGTGAGCCAGGGCTGGCCGTCGGCGGAGCCGGATTCGGCGCGCGGCTATGTGGGCGTGGATTACGCGGTGCAGTTCAAGGCGCCCTGCCCGGCCAATCACCGGCTGCGTCTGGAATGGGAGGTAACGGCGATCGAGCCGAAAAGCCGGGGCCATCTGGTGCGGCTCGACGGCCAGATCGTCGATGAGGACACCGGCGTGGTGGTGCTGACCGGCCGCATGGCCATGCTCAGCTACGGCGACTGAGCCTGACCTGCCGGTCGGCGGAACCGTCTGGCCGGCCAGAGCTTCCTGGGGGCGCTGCTTCGCCGCCGCTCCCGGCCGTCTTTCTTGCTTCGTTGTCTTTCCTGCATCCCGGCAAGCCCCGCTCACCAGGATCTGGCCAGGCCCGCCAGTGGATGGAAACCCCGAAAGGAAATACCTCACGCGGGTCTGGGCCTGGCAAATCGCGCATTGATCCGCCGCTGCGGAAGCGCCAGCGGACGGCGCCCGTCAGAAGTTGTTCTTCCACTCACGCAGGGCGGCGAACACGGCGACCGGGTCCGAGCCGTCCAGATCAACCGCGGCGGCCAGCGCCGGCTGGTCGGCGCGCAGGAAGGGGTTGGTGGCCTTTTCGTCGCGCAACAGCGACGGCACGGTCAGCTGGCCATCGGCGCGCTGGCCTTCCACCACGGCGGCGCGCAGTTTCAGCGCCGCGTTGTCCGGGTCGGCGGCAAGGGCGAAACGGGCGTTCGACAGCGTGTATTCATGGCCGCAGAACACCTGGGTGTCATCGGGCAACGCCGCCAGCTTCTGCAGCGAGCGCCACATGTCCTCCGGCGAGCCTTCCAGCAGGCGGCCGCAGCCGAGGGCAAACAGGGTGTCGCCGGCGAACAGGGCCCGCGCGCCGGCGAAATAATAGGAAATATGCCCGGCCGTGTGCCCCGGCGTGAACAGCACCGTTCCCGACAGGGAGCCAACCATCACCGTGTCGCCCTGGTTCACGAACAGATCAGCCTCCGGCACGAATTCAGCCTCACGCACGGGGGCGACAACGCGGGCGCCGAAGCGCTCCTTCAGTTCGGCGACGCCGGCGACATGATCCGGGTGCTTGTGGGTGACGAGGATGTCGGTGAGCTTCCAGCCCGTCTGCTCCAGCGCCGCGAGGATCGGCTCCGCCTCCGGCGCATCAATGGAAGCGCAGGCGCCCGTCTCCTTGTCGCGCATCAGAACGCCGATATTATCGGACAGACAGGGAAAAACGTGGAATTCGGCTGGCATGCAGATCTCTCGCTTGTCAGTTGCGCCCTGCAACAGCAGGCAAACTTCCGGTATGGTTTGCCCTGCAACGGCAGGCAAACGCCCGGTATGGTTAACAGGTGACCGCGAAGGGGCGCGCCGTCAACGCCTGTGGCCTCATAATGGCGCGATATCACCACATGGGGATGTATGATTCCGCCCCCACGCCGGTGTGAACGGAGGCGACATGCCGATAGACGTGGTTGACCTGCGGGCCTTCTACGCCACCGCGACCGGTCGCGCCGCCAGCCAGATCATTGGCCGCGCGGCGGCTTCGTTGTGGCCGTCAGCGCGCGGCCTGCGCGTGCTTGGCCTTGGCTACGCCACCCCGTATCTGCCGCTGGTGAGCGACGGCGCGGAGCGGGTCGCCGCCTTCATGCCGGCGGCCCAGGGCGTGGTGAACTGGCCTGCCTCGGGGCTCAGCGCCTCCGCGCTGGTGGACGCCGCCATGCTGCCGCTGCCGGACGCCGCCTATGACCGGGTGCTGCTGGTCCACGCGCTGGAGCACGCCGATTCGCCAACCGAGGTGTTGTCGGAGGTCTGGCGGGCGCTCAGTCCCGGCGGCCGGCTGATGCTGGTGGCGCCGAACCGGCGCGGCGCCTGGGCGCGCAGCGACAGCACGCCCTTCGGCCATGGCCAGCCCTGGAGCCGGCCCCAGCTGCGCCATCTGCTGCGCCAGGCGCTGTTCTCGCCCGAGCACTGGCTGGACACGCTGTACATGCCGCCGTTCCGCGACCGCCTGATGCTGCGTTCGGCCGCCGGCTGGGAAAAGGTCTGCGGCGGCCTTGGCCTGCCCTTCGCCGGCGTGCATGTGGTGGAGGCCAGCAAGCAGCTGCACCGGCCAATCCAGGTGACCCGCCAGCGAAGGGTGGTGCGTTTCCAGCCGGTGCTGGCCCCGGGGGCCGGCGGCGCGCTGTCCCACGATGGTCCGCCGCATCCCCGCTGATCCGGCGCGGACGCGCCTCCGGTCCTCATGGCGCCCGTTACGGCGCCGTGGCCGCCGGCAGCGCGAAAGCCCGGCCGCCGGCATCGGCGGCGATCACCGTCAGGCGCGCCCCGGCCGGGCAGACGCTGGCCTGCGTCGCCAAGGTGAAGCCAAAACGCGTTTTCGCCAGCGACCGGGCGTCCGCGCCGGTTTCCGCCGCCAGCTGCGCCGCCTCGGCCCGGCGCAGGCGCGTGCGCTCCGCCCAGCCGATCTGGCGGCCATCGCAATAGACAGCGATCCAGGCGCGGACATCGGGCCTGGCCAGATCAATGGCCCAGCCCTGCACCGCGATTTTGTCGTCCGGCAGGCGCTGCGTCTGGTCGATGGCCCCGTGTGGCGTCGTGAAGTCCCTGTCCGCGGCGGCGAGCCGGGCGTTGAGCGCCTTCGGGGTCGCCGCGTCGTCCAGCGCGCCATTACTGGCGATCAGCCCCAGCGCCGCGGCGGCCCGATCCGACTGCCGCTGGTCGATGAGATGGGTCGCCGCGCCCCAGCTGGCGATGACGGCGAAGAACCCGGCGTAGACCCAGGCCAGGCGCAGCGCCCGCGTTTCGCCCAAAGCGTCGATGCGACGCTTCAGGCGCTGGTACATGCGCAGGTCAATGGCGCCGAAAAGCTGGCCGACGAGAACCGCCGCGATAAAGGCGACGCACCAGGCCGCCGGGAGCGGAACTGCCGCCGGCAACCAGCGGAACACGGCGACCAGCACCGGCACATGCACCAGATAAATGGCGTAGCTGGCGTCGCCGAGGCTGATGCCGATGCGGCCGGCGAGCCCGCCGCCTGAAGGCTGCGCGCCCAGGGCCGCGGCGATCATCAGCGCGCTCACCGCGCCGGCGATGGTCCGGTCCGCCGGTATCACCCCGCCGATGTCCAGCAGCAGCACGCCCAGCCCCGCCAGCATCCAGGCCGGATGCACGCGCAGGCGCCTGGTCACCGCCGGAACCAGCAGGCCACAGGCAAAGCCGATATTGGCCGATGACGCCGGCAACTGGTAGATCACCGGCATTTCCAGGGACGCCGGCTCGCCGAACGCCAGCCGCCAGCCGATGACCAGCGCGATCCAGCCGATGGCGACGCCCGGAATCGCCCGGACCTGGCCGCCCGCGATCAGCAGAAAAATGAAGACATAGAAGGTCAGCTCGTAGAGCAGCGTCCACTCGACGCCCAGGGTGTAGCCGGCGGGCCCGACGGGAACCAGCGTGCTGGGCAGAAAGCGCGGCGTGAACACATGGCCGACGATCACCGGCGACAGCGCGAAAAATACGGCGATGGCGACGAAATACACCGGATAGATGCGCGCCACCCGGTGCAGCAGAAAGCGGCCCGGCGGGGTCACCGGCGCCAGCCGCGCCATCAGATAGCCCGACAGGGCGAAAAACAGCGCCACGCCCCACATGCCCAGGGTGCTTTCCCAGAGGTGGATGGGGCCAGCCGGCTTGCGAAAATAGGCGAGATAGTGGGATGCGTGGTAACCGACAACCATCAGCGCCGCGATGGCGCGCAGATATTGCAGCGCCGCGATGCGGCCGGCGGATGGCCGGACCGGGCCGGCGTAGCCGGAAAGCCCGGCGACGCCAGAACCTGCGACGGCTTCAGGCGCAGGCACAGGCCACGCCGACGATGCGTGCGCAGGGACGATATCCGGTTTGTTCATTCCGAGGACTTCTGGGGCCTGTGTGCTGGCGCGAACGACGCGCGGGTCCACTCTCTATTCGCATGCGAATAATTTCTGGTTCGCAAACGTTTAGCCGCAGCGATCGCCCTCGGGAACAGAATTTCGCCCAAATTGGCGCATTTCCATGCGCGGGCGCGGTCCTGCCCCGGCGCCCAGTCCGCACATTCCCATGGGACGGGACCCGCAGTTCGTGCTATGTCGCCCCGTCCGCGCCCGTATTCCGGCCCTGGGGCCAGAGGGCGGGCCGCCTGCCCTCGCGCCGGCTGCGGGCCGGAGATTTTTCCACGCGCTCCGCGCGGCCTCACGCCGGCGCGGAAGCCAGATGAATGGATGCGGCTGTCTCAACCATGCGAAGCTATCTCGATTTTGAAAAACCCGTCGCCGAGATCGAGGCCAAGATCGATGAGCTCCGCGTCGTGGCCGATGGCGACGTAAACGTTGCGTTGGACGAGGAAATCAGCCGCCTGCAGGCGCGCGCCAGCAAGACGCTGTCTGATCTCTACGCGGCGCTGACGCCGTGGCAGAAGACCATGGTGGCGCGCCATCCCAACCGCCCGCATTTCCGCGATTATTGCGACGCCCTGATCACCGACATGACGCCGCTGGCCGGCGATCGCGCCTTTGGCGAGGACGAGGCGATCATCACTGGCTTCGGCCGGTTTCGCGGCGAGCCAGTCTGCATTCTCGGCCAGGAGAAAGGCTGGAACACCGAAACGCGCCTGCGCCACAACTTCGGCATGGCCCGCCCCGAGGGCTACCGCAAGGCCGTGCGCCTGATGGAAATGGCCGACCGCTTCGGTCTTCCGGTTATCTCGTTCGTGGATACGGCAGGCGCCTATCCCGGCATCGGCGCGGAAGAGCGCGGCCAGGCCGAGGCGATCGCCCGCTCCACCGAGGAGGCGCTGGGCCTTGGCGTCGCCAATGTGGCGCTGGTGGTGGGTGAAGGCGGCTCGGGCGGCGCGGTGGCGATCGCCGCCGCCAACCGCGTGCTGATGATGGAGCACGCCATCTACACCGTCGCCTCGCCGGAAGCCTCCGCCTCGATCCTGTGGCGCAACGCCGCCCGGGCCCAGGACGCGGCCACCAACATGAAGATCACCGCCCAGGACCTGCTGAAGTTCGGCATCATCGACGGCATCGTGCCGGAGCCGACCGGCGGCGCCCATCGCGATCCCGCCGCGGCGATCCGCTCGGCTGGCGCCGCCGTCGCGGCCGCCCTGCAGGAATTCGCCGGCATGACGCCGCAAGCCATCCGCAAGGCGCGCGAAGACAAATTCCTGGCGATTGGCCGCAAATAAAATTCGCCGGCAGGCTCACGGGCAGGCCGTCGCCTGCTGGCGGCGGCGCGCCGGCCTCGCGGAAAAAGTCATTGCCCACAGGCGCCTGATGGTGTCTCATCCTGCCGGCCGGGCGCGCAGGCCTGTTCCCGCCGCGGGGCCGCCTGTGGCGCCTGGCGCGCCCCGGACAGCCCGCAACGGCGCCGCGCGTAAGGTCCTGGTAAGGTCCTGGCGGTACAAGGTTGAATGGGGTCATGGACCGGAAAGGCCCATGGCGTGGGCATGGGTGACGACGGCGGCAGTGATGTCCAATCAGGCGGCGCCTCCGCAGGCTGATTGGACATCGCTTGAGAGTGGACCTGGGAAGATGTTGAAGCTTGTCATCCGCACCACCCTGTTCGCAGCCGCGGCGCTGGCGCTGGCGGCGTGCCAGGACGGCGGCCCGGGCAGCGCCCGGGCCCGGGCTCCCATTCCCCCCAAAACCGTCGCGCTGATGCAGGAAAAGGGCATGAGCCCGGCTGCGCCAATTCTCATCCGCTCCTACAAGAAGGAAGCGGAGCTGGAGATCTGGAAACGCGACGGCAAAGGCGAATACGCGCTGCTGAAGACCTATCCGATCTGCCGCTGGTCCGGCCAGCTCGGGCCGAAGATCCGCGAGGGCGACCGTCAGGCGCCGGAAGGGTTCTACACCATCACCCCGACGCAGATGAATCCGAACTCCAGTTTCTATCTGTCGTTCGACACCGGCTTTCCCAACGCCTACGACCGGGCGTACGGGCGCACCGGCCGCTATCTGATGGTGCACGGCGCCTGTTCGTCAGCGGGCTGCTTCTCGATGACCGACGCGCAGATCGCCGAGATCTACGCCATTGGCCGTGAGGCCTTCGCCGGCGGCCAGCGCGCCTTCCAGTTCCAGTCCTATCCGTTCCGGATGACGCCGCAGAACCTGGCCCGCTATCGCAACGATCCAAATATCGAGTTCTGGCGCAATCTGAAGGAAGGCTCGGACTATTTCGAGGTGACGAAGCAGATCCCGGTCGTTGGCGTCTGCAACAAGCGCTACGTCTTCGGCTCCCGGTCGGCGAGCTGCGGCGCGACGGAACAGCCAGCCATCGCCCAGGCTCTGGCCCAGAAGCGGGCAAGCGACGACCAGAAGGTCGCCGAGCTGGTCGCCACGGGCGCCAAGGCCGTGCGGCTGGTCTATCAGGATGGCGGCCAGCACCCCTCGTTCCGTGGCGAAGGCGGCTCGGTGCTGTCCTTCTCCCGCCCCACCCGCTTCTCGGGCGACATCAGCCGCCCGGAAGCCCTGGCCAGCGCCCCGCAGGAAATCGAAATGCCGGATAGCGCGCCGGCGCGCGCCGCCGTGGCGATGACCCCGCGTCCCGCCACGACCCCGGCCAACGCCGATCCGGTCGCCACCGGCTCGGTGACCGCCGCTTCGGCGGATGCGTCCGCCCAGCCGCTGAACGCCGCCGCGGAAGCGCCCTCGACCAGCGGCTTCAGCAAGGCCCTGTCGCTCGGCGGCATCCTGTCAGGCGGCAAGCCAGCGCAGGCTGACCCTGTGAAGGCGGCGGAAGGCCCCGCCCCTTCAGGCGGCTAACGCCCTTCCGGTCAGCCGGAACTGGCTGATCGGTCAGAATGTGCTCAAAACAGAAAAGCTGGAGCAGTTTGCGCGCCTGGTTGAACGGAAACGGATCCAGGCGCGGCCACGCCCATTTTAACAGCGCCGCCGCGCCCATATGAACAGACGCCACGGAAATAACCGGCACACGGGCTTTGGTCATGCACAGGTCGCCATCCGTAGCAGGGGCTGATCAGATTGCGACGCCTGCCGGGTGCAGGCGTCCGCCATGCCTGGGGCCGGACAACAACGGAAGCCGGCCGCCCGCTTCCGGCGCCGCGCGCCTGGCGGTCTGGAAATTGCCGCCCCCTGCCCTCACATGTCCAGGCATGCCTGTCATTGACCCGCATGTTGATCCGGGCCGCCGCAACGGTTCAGACCCGCATGATCCTGCCCCATGGCCGGCGGCGATGCGCCTGCTGGCCCGCTCAGCGCTTGTCCGTTCAGTTCTTGTCCGTTCAGTTCTTGCCGGTTCAGTTTTTGCCGGCCCAGTTTTTGCCACCG
The DNA here is from genome assembly GCF_004342915.1 of Camelimonas lactis. Classification (GTDB taxonomy): domain Bacteria; phylum Pseudomonadota; class Alphaproteobacteria; order Rhizobiales; family Beijerinckiaceae; genus Camelimonas; species Camelimonas lactis. Next base: position 157,093 of record NZ_SLWL01000001.1, on the reverse strand, counting down.
CCCTGATGGCGACGCCAGCCATGGCCACCCAGCAGGCGGCGGATGGCGACCCGGCGATCCAGGGCCCGCCGCTTCCCTCCCCGCCGCTTCCCTTCGCGGAACAGAAATCTGACGGGGCTGCTCCGGCCGCCGACGCCCCCCGCAAGAAGCCCCGGCCCGGGCGCGAGGCGCTGCGGCTCAAGGTCATGGACGCCGCCCGCGCCGCCGGCATGCCGCCGGAACTGGCGGACGCCGTTGCGACGGTTGAGAGCAATTACAACGTCAGCGCCATTGGCGGGGTCGGCGAGATCGGCCTGATGCAGGTGCTGCCGTCCACCGCCCGCATGCTTGGCTTTGATGGAAGCCTGGCCGAGCTGGCGGTTCCCGAAACCAACATCCGCTATGGCGTATCCTATCTTTCGCGCGCCTGGCGCATCTCGGGCGGCGATATCTGCACCACCGTCATGAAATACCGGGCCGGCCACGGCGAGAGCCGGTTCTCCTACCGCTCCGTCGACTATTGCGTCCGCGTCCGCGCCCATCTGGCGGCCCTCGGCTACAAGGTCACCGGCGAGGTGCCAAAAGCCACCTTTGGCGATCCCGCCGGCGTGCGCGTCGCCAGCAAGGGCGGCGTTCGCGTCGCCGGCGGCCGGCGCAGCCGCTACAACTGGCGCGCCGCCGACGCGCGGATGAAATCGATCGCCAGCAAGGTGTCGTTCAACACGCTGATCATTGCGCGGTAACGCCAGAGCGTTTCCCGAAAGACGTCGCCTCCGGCCAGCCGCCTGCCGGAATGAACATGGCGCGCCGCCCGGCGCATCTTGAGGCGGGCAGGCCCGCCGCATTCCTGCAGCGACATGCGGCCCCCAGGCCTTTGAGCGTCGCTCACGCTCCATCCCGCCAGTTACGCGATCACCGGCGCGCCGTCCCGCCATGGCCTGCCCGCGATCGCCGACGCCGCCCCGAGCCAGCCGCCAGGCCCCCGCGCGCCAGGCTCCAGCACGCCAGACTCCGGTACTTCGGGCTCCAGCACTTCGGAACGGTGTTTTTCAGACAATCCCCGCACAGGTCCCCCGCGCGCCGCCCTTCCGTGTCATCCCGGCCACGTTCGTTCGCATTTCATCGGCTCTGATTCAAAAATGACCGCGATCAGGCGCCATTTGCACAGTCGTAAGGCAGTCTGCATCAAGCTTGACGTTGCGCCAGAACCTGTTCGCCCCCGAAGCTGGCCATGAAGTTTTCGGGCACGCATTCAGGGGGATGCCACATCATGCGTCAGGTTTTCGTTCTTTCAGCCGCAGCGGCTCTCACCGTGGCCATGGCTGCGGCTCCGGCGCTGGCGGCTGATGTCCCCGCTCCGGCCGAGCCGGCCGCGCCCGCCGCCCCCACCCAGTTCGACATCGCCTTTGGCGTCAAGTACACGTCCAATTACGGTTTCCGCGGCATTTCCCAGTCCAACGGTTTTGGCGTCGCGCAGGGCTATGCGGAAGCGCAATTCTTCGACAATTTCTTTTACGTCAACGGCTTCGTCTCCAAGGTCGACCTGCCGACCCGGGCGACGGCCGAGACTGACGTTGGCGTTGGCATTCGTCCCAAGCTTGGCCCGCTGACCTTCGACCTTGGCTTCATCCAGTACGGCTACCCGGGCGAACGCCGCTTCATGGACCCGTACAATCCGGTCGAATACGTGACGCCGGCCGGGGCGTTTTACGGCCCCGCCATCCTGTCGCCAAGGAACTCCGAGTTCGGGGAAGTGCACGCGTCCGTCAGCGCCGCGTTCAATGGCCTGACAGTTGGCGCCGGCGTCTATCACTCCTGGGACTTCCTCGGTCTTGGCGCGCCGGCCACCTATTACAACGGCACGGTGAAGTATACGCTGCCGGCCGAATTTCTTAACGGCATGAAAGGCAACTTCTATGCCTCCGGCGAGCTGGGCTACTTCCAGCTTGGCACGACAGCCGCGCGCCTCGGCGCCGTCAAGCTGAAGAGCTACACGACCTGGAACATTGGCGCCGGCTACACCTACGAAAACCTCACCGTCGACCTGCGCTACGTCGACACCGACCTCAGCAAGAAGGACTGCTTCCTGAACAGCGGCGACCCCGCCGGCTTCCTGAACGGCGGCAAGTCCAACTGGTGCAGCGCGGCCTTCGTCGCCACCGTTTCGCTGGACTTCACCCTGTCAGGCCTGCAACAGGCCCTCGCCCGGTAATAGCCAGGGCGACCACGACGCCCGGCCGCCAGGCGGCGGGAGCGCGACAGCCCGCCGACAAAAAAGGCGGCCTCCCCCCGGAGGCCGCCCCAGCAATCCCGACTGGCGGAACGGCTCAGCCGTTGCCGATGTACTGGCCGCCGTTGACCGTGTGCACCGCGCCGGTGAAGAAGGCGGCCTTGTCGGAAGCGAGGAACGCCACCAGATCGCCCACCTCTTCCGCCTTGCCGAGGCGGCCGGTCGGGATGGTGGCGATGATCTTCTTCAGCGCCTCCTCCGGCACCGCCGCCACCATGTCGGTGTCGATGTAACCCGGGCAGATGCAGTTCACCGTGATGCCCTTGGCGGCGTTTTCCTGCGCCAGCGCCTTGGTGAAACCGATGACGCCGGCTTTCGCCGCCGAATAGTTGGCCTGGCCCATCTGGCCTTTCTGGCCGTTGATCGACGAGATATTGATGATGCGGCCGAAGCCGCGCTCGCGCATGCCCTCGATCAGCGGCCGGGTCATGGTGAACATCGAATCCAGGTTGGTGCGCATCACCTCGCGCCACTGGTCGAACGTCATGCGATGAAACATGCCGTCGCGGGTAATGCCGGCGTTGTTGACGAGAATGTCGACCGGACCGAGATCGGCCGCCACGCGCGCCAGCCCCTGGGCGCAGGCCTCGGCGTCGCCCACGTCCCATTTGTAGATGCTGACGCCGGTTTCGGCGCGGAATGCTTCCGCCGCCGCGTCGTTTCCTGCGTATACGGCGGCGACCTTGTAGCCTTCCGCTGCAAGGGCCTTCGATATGGCGGCGCCAATACCGCGCGTACCGCCAGTAACAACAGCAACCCGGGACATCAATTTTCTCCAGACCGGCCGGCGTCAGCCCGACGCTGGCCAGGGCGCCCACGCCATGACGGACGCGGTGACGCTGTTTCAAACATCGTGAGCGGGGTCGGCGCTCCCCGGAAGCCGCCATGCCGTTGCGCCCCGGAGGTCGCCGCCCCAGGCCCGTGATACGATGGCCGGCCCGAAGGGAGTACTGTCAGAAAGTCGAAGACTGCCGGGGAATACGTCTTAGGAAGAAAGTATTATTACGTCGCGCTCCTTCCCCCATGATGGCCACGCCGCGAACAATCCGCCCGAAAAACCCTCCAGGGGCCGGTGTTCTTCAATCTCTTCCTGACAGCGCCGCCAGGTCATGCCTCCGCCGCGCCTGGCGCGAGCCGGCCGACCTGACGCTGGCCCTTTCTCGCTCTTTCTCGCTCTTTCTGACGAAAGACGTAGGCCGTCGTCCGGACATACGGTGGAAGGCGCGGCGCCAGTCACCCTTTTAGGTAGGTGAAACTCAGCTCATTTGCCGAATTTGTGATTTTACCCGACCCGCTACACTTCAAAACAAGCCTGTTCCGGCAAGAAAAGCAGTATTTCCGGCGTCATTCAGGCGATTCACTGGAGCGGGGCCGGCTCATCCGGGGCGCATATGCGATCCGGCGTGAGCGGCGCATCCCGTCTCTGTCCAGTCGTTGGAGAGCGATTGACCCTGTGGAGCCGTCGCGCGGTCCCGCAGCGAAGGATCGCGCTCTGGCGCCCAGACGCAACTGCTTCGCATCGCCGGGCAATGTTGCGACGCCGCGCTGCAAACGCATCGCCCAGGTCGCAAGCCCGTCCTGCATGTGCGTCGGGGCCAAAAACCTGCTCCGCCCTGGCTCCGGCCCGGCGGCGCGGGTCGGGAGGGGGGCCCATGGCCAGGCTGAAAATTACGCTGACATCCACAACCGCAATGCGCCTGCTGTCTGGCGTGCTCGCCGCGCCAGCGATCCTCGCCGGCGCCAGTCAGGCGCGCGCTGACTGCACCACCGCCAACAGCGTCACAACGTGCACCACCGCCGCCGTCAATCCCTACCCGAACATGATTGGAACCGGCCCGGGCGACGACAACCACACCGTCATGATTGAAAGCGGCGCGTCGATCGCCACCTCCGAGAGCCCGGCCATTTCCCTGGGCGACGGCGCCATGATCACCATCCGCAGCGGCGGCCATGTGACCAACAACGCCACCAATTTTCAGGACGGTCCGTGGGGCACCGGCAACAACACCATTGAATTCGGCAGCAACGGCCGGTTGCTGATCGAGGCCGGCGCATCCGTCACCAAGACTGGCGGGCAGGACAACGCCGAGGCCATCAATGTGCACGGCGCCGGCAACGTCATCACCAATTACGGCCTGATCCAGACGGAGAACAGCCGACCGATCTGGTTCCAGGACGAGACAACAGGCGAGCGCAACGTCGTCGACAATTACGGCTCCATCATTCGCACCGACGGCAGCTATCTGTTCGGCTCCAGCACGGGCGGGGCCAACGCCGGCATCGTCCTGATCAACCGCACCGGCGCCCTGCTCCAGGGCGACGTCGTCTTTCTCGATGGCGACGATGACCTGCACATCCACGCCGGCTCAACCATCATCGGCGACGTCGATGGCGGCGGCGGCTTCAACAGCCTGTTCCTCGACGGCGCCGCCGGAACCCAGGACCAAATCGCCAGCCACGTCGCCAACTTCCAGGCCCTGATCAAGGACGGCGCCGGCCAGTGGACCGTGACCGGCAGCCTTGACGGCTACCAGACAACCACGGTGCGCGACGGCCTGCTGACGCTGACCGGCGACAATTCCGACTATCAGGGCGACGTGCTCGTGGGGAACGCCGGCGTGCTCGAAGCCCGCGCCCAGAGCATGCCGGTGCGCGTCGACCCCGCCGCCAACCTCAACAATATCCAGAACGACGGCGTGGTGCGCTTCACCCAGCCGGCCGGCGACGATGCAACCTATGTCGGCCAGATCACCGGCGCCGGCGTCGTCGAAAAAACCGGCGACGGCGTGCTGACGCTGGCCCCTGACGCGCCGGCGGGCAATGCCTACGCCGGCGGCACGATTATTCGCGGCGGCGTTGTCGCGGCGGCGGCGGACAGCGCCCTCGGCGCCGCCAGCGGCCCCCTGACGCTGGACGGCGGCGCCTTCCGCTTCACCAGCAGCTATGCGCTGTCGGCCCGCGCCGTCACCATCACCGCCAGCAATGGCGCCTTCGATGTGGTCGCCGGCGCCGCCGGCAGCGTCCTCCAGGCCATTACCGGCCCGGGCGCCCTCACCAAGTCCGGCGACGGAACCCTGATCCTCGCCGGCGACAACACGTGGGCTGGCGGCACGACCATCGCCGCCGGCGTGCTGCAACTGGGCAACGGCGGCGCCTCCGGCTCGCTGGTCGGCGACGTCGACAACCAGGCGCAGCTCGTGTTCAACCGCTCCGACGCCTGGACTTACGCCGGGGTGATTTCCGGCGCCGGCGCCGTGACGCAGGCCGGCCCCGGAACCACCATCCTCACCGGCGCCAACGCCTGGAGCGGCGGCACGACCATCACGGCCGGAACCCTGCAACTGGGCGACGGCGGCGCGACCGGCTCGCTGGTCGGCGATGTGCTCAACGACGGCCAGTTGGCCTTCAACCGGTCGAACACTTATGCGTTCGACGGCGTCATCTCCGGCTCCGGCGCCGTCACCCAGGCGGGCGCGGGCATGACGCTGCTCAGCAACGTCAATACCTGGACCGGTCCAACCCAGGTGCTGGCCGGAACCCTGGCGGTGGGCGGCCCCGACAGCATGGGCGCCGCCATCACCGGCGCCGGCGCCATCGGCGTGGCGGCGGGCGCGACGCTGGGCGGTTACGGCTCCGTGGCCGGCGACACGCGCAACGACGGCGTCATCGCCGTCGCCAATGCCCTGTCGGCCTTCTCTGGCGGCCCGACCGGCAACTTCACCATCGGCGGCCAGTTGACCAATGCCGGCCTGGTCCGGCTTGGCGGCGCCGGCGTCGGCAACACGCTGACGGTGGGCAGCTATACCGGCGTCGGCGGCGTCATCGCCCTCAACACGTACCTCGGCAGCGACGGCTCGCCGTCTGACCGGCTGATCATCAATGGCGGCGCGGGAACGGGCTCCACCACACTGGCCATCACCAATGTGGGCGGGCCGGGCGCGGCGACCCCCGGCAACGGCATTCTCGTGGTCAGCGCCATCAACGGCGCCGCCACGGCCGCCAATGCCTTCTCCGCCGGCAATCTGGTCGCCGGCCCCTACGAGTACACCCTGTATCGCGGCTCCCGCGACGCCTCCGATCCGGAATCCTGGTATCTGCGCTCGGAAGCGCAAAGCTCCGGCGGCAACAATGGCGGCCGCGGCGGCGATGGTGGCGGCGGTGGCGGTGGCGGCGGCCCGGTCATCCCCGACTTCCGGAAGGAAACTTCACTCTACGCCGCCCTGCCCTCCATGGCCCTGCTCTATGGCCAGACCATGCTCGGCACGTTGCATGAGCGCGTCGGCGAGCAGGAGTTGCAACGCGGCCTCAGCGCCGCCAACGGCTCCCCCCTGTCAAGGGCCGTCTGGGGCCGCGTGATCGGCAGCCACGGCAATAACGACGGTGATGGTCGCGGCGTTTACGGCTCAGGCCCGGCCTTCACCTGGGACTTCTACGCCTTCCAGATCGGCATGGACCTGTATCGCAAGGAACATGCGGACGGCAGCCGCGATCACGCCGGGATCTACATCGGCGCCGGTCATGCCGACGGCTCGGCCCGCCATTACACCGGCATCCGCGCTGGCGACATGCGCTTCGACGGCTACACCGTCGGCGCTTACTGGACCCACTATGGCGCAACCGGCTGGTATGTGGACGCCGTCGCCCAGGGAACCTGGTACAGCGACGTGAAGACGTCCTCAGGGCGCCTGACGCCCCTGTCGACCAGCGGCTTTGGCGTCGCCCTGTCGCTGGAAACCGGTTACCCGTTCGCCCTCGGCGATGGCTGGGTGCTGGAGCCGCAGGCGCAGATCGTGCTGCAGAAGATCAACTTCGACGGCGGTTATGACGGCGCCTCTTATGTGCGGTTCAGCGACGTGCAGTCCGTCGCCGCCCGCGTCGGCGCCCGCCTGTCGAAGACCTGGGTGATGGATACGGCCCATGGCCCGGTGCGCCTCAACGCCTGGCTGCGCGGCAATATCTGGAACGAGTTTGCTGGCGTCCCCAAGGCCAACTTCTCCAGCGAACTGGGCTATGTGCCGTTCCGCTCCGACATGAAGGGCGCCTGGGCCGACATCAGCGCTGGCGTCACCGCCCAGTTCAACGCCTCGGCCGCGCTCTACGCCGCCGTCAGCTATCAAACCAGCTTCGACGGCCGCCGCGACGGCTGGAGCGGCAAGGCGGGTCTGCGCTTCACCTGGTAAGCGCCAGGGCGCGACGCAGTGAAAACAGCTGCAAAACAAAAGCGCCGCGGCCAACCGCGACGCTTTTTATCGTCTGCCCTGGGAAAGCGCCCGTCAGCGCTCCACGGTCATGGCCACGCCCATGCCGCCGCCGATGCACAGGGTGGCGAGCCCCTTGCGGGCGTCGCGGCGCGCCATCTCATGCAGCAGCGTGGTCAGCACCCGGGCGCCCGAGGCGCCGATCGGGTGGCCGATGGCGATGGCGCCGCCATTGACGTTGACGATCGCCGGATCCCAGCCCATGTCGCGGTTGACGGCGATGGCCTGGGCGGCGAATGCCTCATTGGCCTCGACCAGGTCGAGATCCTGCACCTTCCACCCCGCCTTCTCCAGCGCCTTGCGCGAGGCGGGAATCGGGCCCGTGCCCATGATTTCCGGCGCGACGCCGGCGGTGGCCCACGAGGCGACGCGGGCCAGCGGCGTCAGGCCCCGGCGCTGCGCCTCGGCGGCGGTCATCAGCACGATGGCGGCGGCGCCGTCATTGATGCCCGAGGCGTTGCCGGCGGTGACGGTGCCGTCCTTGACGAACGCCGGGCGCAGCTTGGCCATGGCGTCGAGGGTCGCGCCCTCGCGGATGTACTCGTCGCTGTCCACCACCACGTCGCCCTTGCGGCCCTTCACGGTGACCGGCGCGATCTCGCCGGCGAAACGTCCCGCCTTCTTCGCCGCCTCGGCCTTGTTCTGCGAGGCGACGGCGAAAGCGTCCTGCTCATCGCGCGAGATTTGCCACTGGCGGGCGACATTCTCGGCGGTGTTGCCCATGTGGTAGCCATGGAAGGCGTCCCACAGCCCGTCGCGGATCATGGTGTCGATGAAGCTGGCGTCGCCCATTTTGGTGGCGGCGCGCAGGTGATGGGCGTGCGGCGACAGCGACATGGACTCCTGACCGCCGGCGACGATGACGCTGGCGTCGCCATTGGCGATCTGCTGCATGCCGAGCGCCACGGCGCGCAGGCCGGAGCCGCAGACCTGGTTGAGGCCCCAGGCGCTGGCCTCCACCGGCACGCCAGCCTTCATGGCCGCCTGGCGGGCCGGGTTTTGCCCCTGGGCGGCGGTCAGCACCTGGCCGAGAATCACCTCGTCCACGTCGGCGGCGGCGACGCCGGCGCGCGTGAGCGCCGCCTCAATGGCGGTCGCGCCCAGTTCGTGGGCGGGAACCGCCGCGAAGGAGCCGCTGAAGGAGCCGACCGGCGTGCGCGCGGCGCTGACAATGACGACGTCGTTTGCAGACATACCTCTGTATCCTCATGCCCCGCCCGGCGGCGGAAAAAACGGGGGAATTGACCGGCGCACCCTACGCCGGGAGCACGCGCCGTTGAAATTGGCCAAAAGGCCAGCATGGCCCGCCGCCAGACAGGCGGATCGCCCAACCGGCGGGGCGCCCCGGCCCTCACAGGCCCAGGCCGCGTATGCCCAACCAATCATTGACATTCCGCCGCCATGGGCATTAAGAAGACGGCTTCCGCGCGGGTTTCCCGCCTGCGGAGCAATTGTGTTTGCGCTGTCAACAAAAGGTGACAATCGCGACACAGCCATCCATCGCACCGGAAACGGGCTGTCAAAAAGCCGGTCTGCCAATGCCGGAAGGCATGGGCGGAGACCGGGATGAACACGGGAATGAACGATGTTCGCAGTCATTAAAGCCGGCGGCAAGCAGTATCGCGTCGCCGCTGAAGACACCATTTCGATCGCGCTCCAAGCTGGTGAGCCGGGCGACGCCCTGAAGTTTGACGTGCTGCTGGTCGGCGAAGGCGAGACCTTCAAGATCGGCGCCGACGCCGCCAAGGCGTCGGTCGACGGCGTCATCGTCAGCCACGGCCGCGGCGACAAGGTTATCGCTTTCAAGAAGCGCCGTCGCCAGAACTCGAAGCGCAAGCGCGGTCACCGCCAGGACTTCACCCTGGTTCGCATCACCGGCATCAACGGCTGAAGACCGGCCCCCGGCACATAACGGAGACATAAAATGGCTCATAAAAAAGCAGGCGGCTCGTCCCGTAACGGTCGCGATTCTGACGGTCGCCGCCTTGGCGTGAAGAAGTTCGGCGGCGAAGCCGTCGTCGCCGGCAACATTATCGTGCGTCAGCGCGGCACCCGGGTTCACCCTGGCGCCAACGTCGGCATGGGCAAGGACCACACCCTGTTCGCCCTTACCGAAGGCGCGGTGCGCTTTGGCGTCAAACTCGGCCGCTCGATCGTATCGGTCGTACCGGCGAACGACGCCGCTGCAGGCAAAGCGGCGGCTGAATAACGGCGCAAGCTGAAGACAAGCTTCCGCCGGCGTCCCTGACCCTGGCGGATCCAAGCTTGCAGTGTTTTTTGCAAGATTCCGCGAAGGGGAGATGGGGCGCCATCTCCCCTTCGTGTTTTTCCGGCATGGAAATTGCACGAGGGTTGAAACTGTCCCGGGGCTTCCGCGTTGTCATCTCGCAACGCTGTGAATCTCCCTCACCTTTTCATCACCGGCATTTGCGGGCTCACTGTCCAGCGACCCGCGGAAGCGATTCGTCAGTTCCACCGGAGCGGAACCATGTTTACGCGCGAGACCATCGATGACGGCTTCACCCTGACCACGGAACGGCTTGCCCTGCGCTGGCCGCGTCTGGCGGACGCGGCGGCAATCGAACGTCTGGCGGGCAGCAAAACCGTAGCCGAGACCACGGCGCTCATTCCCCACCCTTACCCGGAGGGCGCCGCCGGCCAGTTCATTTTCGCCTCCCGCCTCGCCAACGCGCGCGGCGACGGCCTGACCCTGGCGATCACCGAAAAGAAGCGCCCGCGCGAGCTGATCGGCGTCGTCGCCCTGCAACCCCCCGGCTTTTCCGGACGCAGCGACTGCACGCACCCGTTTATCGGCTACTGGCTGGGGACGGAGCACTGGGGACGCGGCTACGCCACGGAGGCGGTGGGCGCCATGTTGCGGCTTGGCTTTGCGGAAACCGGCGCGGCGATGATCAGCGCCGAGGTGCTGACACGCAATGTCGCCTCGCTGCGCGTGCTGGAAAAGCTGGGCTTCAACGCCGCCGGTTCGGGCATGGCGCCGTTCCCGGCGCGCGGCGGCATGCTGCCGGTGATCCGCATGGAGCGGCGGCGCGACGCTGCGGAAAACGCCGGGGCGCGCCAGGAGGCGCGGTTGGGCGACGCTTGGCCTACCGACTCCTGGCCGACCGACGCGCCTGTCGCCAGCCCGGCGCCGGCCGATGATGATCTCCTGCTTCCCGTAGCGGCTGAATGACCTGACCGTCGGGTCTGGACGCAAAGAAGGCGCCTCCATCGCCCAAGGAGGCGCCTTTCTTTTGATCCCGTTCTTTTGGCCCCGGCATGGGGCAATCCCAGCGCGGCGACGACAGGCGACCCAGCCGGCTGGTCACCGGCGGCCGATACCAGCGCGCGGAAGCGCGGGGCATCCCAAATGCTGCAACAGCCCTCCAGCGCACTGGGAGGGCGCCCCTTGCCCTTCCTCCGGGCGACGCGTCACTTTTACCCGCACCAGGCAGCAACGCCCGTGCAAGCCTTCCAGAGGCCCACCGGGGCGCGTCGCCACGCCGAAGCGTCCGCGGCGACACCGCGTCGCTTCCAACGTGTCTCATAACGGCGTCGTGCGCGGAGGCAGCCCAGCGGCCGGTTGCTGGCGCATGCCGGAGCCGTCCGTGAAAGAGTGGGCGTCAGACGGCAAGACGCGGGATGGCGATGCGGAGCGGCCGCTGATGTTGCCTTGCCCTGCCGGCATGCCGGCCCCCCGGGCATGGCCTGGCGCCCGGCGCGACAGACCAGAATGTCCGCGCTGTCAGAGCGGCCATGGCCACAGGCGTAGCCCCGCGCCGGCGCAAGCCATCGCGAACACCGGGGCGACGTCACATCTGTCAGTCAAACAGGAGACCCTTCGGGGCGCGTCAACGGCCAGCGCCAACCCGCGCCTTACGCGCGCATGCAAAAGCCCCGGTCAGAAGCCCTGCGAAACATCACATGTATTTTTGCGTGATATATGCGCCCGACATGGATGATTGTCACTTCAACGCCAGGTCATAAATCCGGCTGACATCAATTCATCCAGTCTCTGATGACCTTTATTCAGATCATCTTTCCCATCAAAGGGATGGTGCCCAGGAAAGGGTTCGATTACTCACAGTAACAATATTATTTTCAAATAAAATCAACGATTTGATGCGGAATTAAATGGCGGCGTAAGGCCATTTGTAGGGCGATGTAATGTTGTAGGCATCGATTAACCGCCTCCCACGCCACGCATGGGAGGCGGCGTCATGGTGATGGCCTATCACTTGAGGGCAAGCGGGACTGGCTTGTGGGAATCGCATTGCCGCCGCCGACGCGGGTGTAGCAATCGAGGATTGCCTGCGCCCGGGACACGGGATCGACCTTCAGGCCAATTGACGGAAGTAGTCTCGCTCAAATACCTCTAACGCCCATCTACCAGCGGCCGCTGCAGGGCACTCGCCTCGCCCAATGGCGCGCGCATCCATGTCCAGATCTCACCCGGTTCGGTCAGATCACCTGCATGGCCCTAGGATGGATCTGGCAGACAACAGCGTTTTACTCACAGGTGAAAAAAGCGAACAGGTCGGGCATCTTCCAGCCGCCATGATCTTGCGGACACCCTACCAGCCGGGCAAATAGATACGGCGGGATCACGCCTCTGATGAGCGGCGGACCAATAAAAACTATTAACGAGGCTTGCGACATCTAGGCTCAGGACCTATTAATTTTGCTTGATCGATGATTCACTGCCTTCGTTATGGAGGCATTGATGGGTGATCTGTTCCTGCTGAGTGAGCAGCAAATGGCTCGCATTCTGCCATATTTCCCGTTGTCGCATGGCGTTCCGCGGGTCGATGACCGGCGCGTCGTCAGCGGGATCGTCTATGTGATCCGCAACGGATTGCAATGGAAGGACGCGCCGGCCGGTTACGGTCCGCACAAGACGCTTGACAACCGTTTCATCCGCTGGAGCAGAATGGGCGTCTTCGACCGTATCTTTGCGGCGCTCGCGGGTCAGGGACCCAAACCGCAACGCATCATGATCGACGCCACACACCTCAAGGCGCACCGCACGGCGGCAAGTCTGCTCAAAAAGGGGCTCTTCCCCGTCGTATCGGGCGAACAAAAGGCGGCCTGAACTCCAAACTCCATACTGTCTGCGATGATCAGGGCCGGCCAATCGTCATGCTGCTGAGCGAAGGGCAGATGAGCGACCACAAGGGAGCCCGCCTGCTTCTCGACGCCCTGCCTCCGGCCAGCGCCCTGATCGCGGACCGTGGCTATGACAGCGCCTGGTTCCGCGCCGAACTCGCAGCGCGGGATATCGAACCATGCATCCCGTCAAGCCGAAGCCGCAAGACGCCCTATCCATATGACAGGGCGCTGTACCGTCAGCGCCACAAGATCGAGAACCTTTTCGCAAAACTCAAGGACTGGCGGCGTATCGCAACCCGATACGACCGCTGCGCTCATACTTTCTTCTCCGCCATATGCATCGCTGCAACCGTCATCTTCTGGCTCTGATCAATGTGGCCTGAGCCTAGGGGAAGAGAGAGCGCCCTTCTGCGATTTTGGCGTGAAGCTCAGATACCCAATCAGCATTTATGCCACGCGCAGCCATATACTCCGCTATAGTCTCAAGTTCCGTCAGGATAATTTTCGATCTCACATTGATGCCTTTTATCGAGTCAGATTGAAAATTATTATCAAAACATGGCGGATTTCTATCACCTACGGCAATAAAATTTAGACGGGTACGGATGCATTTTTCACATTCTCCGCAATTAGTATGCTGCTCTTTCCCCTCCCAGCAAACTTTCACTGTCTTCCGTGCAACAGGATGCCCAGAGATGAGCGCCACCTTTTCGGTTCGGGAGAAACCAGCGCCTTCGTGAACAATTTCAAGATCGTCACCGCTGAGCAGATAATCTGTAGAGGGAGTGGAACCGCGAGCATTAACCATGTGACTGTAGGGCTCAGAACTACCAAGCAAGCCGTAGTCATAGCGATGAGAAAATTGATGTAGAGCGCATGCAGCATGGGCGCCAAAAGTTTCTTCCCAGTTTTGAAGGTACCCCACTCGCGCGTTCGTGCGAATGATGTTTAACTCCAACCCCAACTCGCTTAACAGAGGAGCAGTGCGTTGCACTAACTTGTCGAATCCATCGTCGTTCTCGATCAACACATCGAAACCATGAACCATAAGCACAGCGTCCAGATTATGTGCTCCACTGCCCGTCGCACGGTGTGCATGCCGAAGAGCGGTAAAGGTGGCGTCAACTCCTCCAGAAAACGCCGAGATTGCCCGCCCCCTGCGGCGAAATGCAAAGCGCCATTCCGGCACGATTTTTTCGACCACAATATCAACTGGCCGGTATTTTTCTGGGAGCCATTTGTGCCAGGCTTCCTGATAAATGCGAGCGTTTCGCAAGGCCCGGGCGCTGACCGGTCCTTTAATGACGAATCGTTTTGCGCGCTCCATTGCGAATTGGAGGAAACAGAAAAGAAATCCATCAAGCACTAGTGGTTCAGGGACACGCACGGCGCCAACGATATCGAAATAGATCCCTTCTTTTGCGACCCAATCTGGAAGCCCGGGAAGAGAGAGCTTAACAAGGCGTCGAGTGTCATTTCCACGCCGACGCTGCTCAAAATTCAGAACGAGATCCACATTGCCTCCATTTTCCCAACATGGGCTCTGCTACGGCGCACGAACATCTGCAGTAACTGCACAGACTTTGCTCACGCCTGATTCAGCTCAGCGGTCATATTGTGTCGCTGCATTGCAGAACGCATCGCACCGACGAAGTGCAACGTGAAATGAGCCATCGCGCCCTGCCGTATGAAACGTGGCTGCCAATGTCAATCAATGCGTTAGGTCAGGGGGACATCAGTGTGCCGCTTCGATACCGCATCCGGTCGGCATCCCAATGACAACCCTACCGCCGACGGACATCCGTATGCCACCCCTACCGGACGATCCACGTGATCTCAGCCCGGCGCGACCCATGTTCCGATTCGTGTTCCGGCACCATCAGCACTACGCGCGCATCTCAGATGAAAGCTTGTTCGCCATCTTGCCCATCATGGCTCCACCTTCTCCGCAGCGGGGGCCGCGCTTCCGCGCAGATCCGGGACCGTTCACGATTTTCAAGGACATGGGTAAATCAGTTCTCCAATAGAATCCTGCTATCCATCTTTTTGACGCTATAGAGTTGCGCTCTCACCGTTGAGCGGTTATCGACGCCCAAACCAAGGTGAACGTTATCGGCTGGACGTGCCCCCAGGATGAGAAAATGTCGCATAACTTGAGTGCCGAACCCGATGTTAGCATCGTCCTGAATATGCATCGCGAAGCGTTATTTTTGCGGCCAACACTGAGATCTCTTGAGGCCTGCGCCAAAGTGGCCCGCGATGCAGGGATTGTGGTTGAGCTTGTCGCGGTGTTCGACCGCCCTGACGCGGATACCATCGACACGTTTCGCACGACGTCACTCGACGGTTTTGTCGCTATAAACGAAATCACCGTGGATGTCGGTTCCTTGGGGCTTGCCCGCAATGCAGGCATTGAAGCGGCCAGGGGCGAGTATGTCTGGACCTCGGATGGCGATGATCTGGTGTCGCAGAATTCACTGGTTGAGCTTGTTGCAACGGCGCGCCGGCACCCCGATCGCGACATTGTGGTGTTTCTAAGCTACCTTGTCGCATTTGGCGATCAATTTCATGTGGTGCGATATCGTGAGGGCACTCTGTTAACAATTGCCGACTTTTTATTTCAACATCCGTATGTATCACGGATATTTATCAGACGAAACGCCCTACTAAAACATAAATACCGAGATATAAAAGTATCACCAGCATTTGCATACGAAGATTGGGACCTGAATATCCGCTTATATGGGGCTGGTTTTAATTTTTTAATAGCTGAAAATACTATCCTATTCTACCGACAACGGCAAAATAGCCTTCTCAGGCAAACTGAAATCGCATCGGCCAGAATCATCCCTGCATCAGACCCGCTTTCCCCAAAGCGGTATCTGGCGAGTTTACGGTCCGCATGCGCGAATAACGATGACTGGAGGAGAGTTCTGGCGGAGCGGAAGCGTCATAGCGAATGCGATTTCGCACACGAACTTATGTCAAATCAGGATCTTGTTGCATATGTAACAGATGCCTGCGCTATTGAGCCTGAAATCAATCCAGCTGCTATTGAATTTTCCGGATCCTACTCATCACTGCCCGCTACAGATGATCATTGGGCATTTGAATTAGCATGCTTTTACGAGATGACCGGGGTGGCTGCTTTTGATGATATCGTCCTCTTACCTTGGCTTCGCCCAGGCGGGGCAGAGAAATTCATTCTCAATATATTATCAAGTCTGAATTCCCTTGCGACAGATCTACGAGTATTGATAATTGCTGGGGAGACCGCAGAATCTCACGAGTGGGTCTACTTGCTCCCAGAAAATTTTGTGTTTATCGATTTATACAATGCATTTCCATGTCTGGATTCAGATAGTCGTGATGCAATGTTAGCTCGAGCCATTGTTTCATTGTCTCGCCCGGGAACAAGATTGCATGCGAAAAGCAGTATATTTTCACACGCACTTATCAATAGGTACGGGGCTGTATTTTCAGAGTGTTGTAATATTGTGTATTATAGGTTCAGCGATGGGCGATATAGTTGGCGTGGATGCAATCTGAGCGCAGCGTCAACTGTGGAATTTCTCAGGCGACACTTACCAAATTTTGATGTGGTCATAACTGATTGTCATCGTATTTTTGAAGAAGATAAACTCAGATTTGGAGCCGCATCTAGAAAATATAACGTAATATATAATAAATGCGATGTTGTGCAGCGCAAATCTGGGTCAGAGAAGACGTTCAGGGTGCTTTGGGCTTCACGGGTGGCACCCGAGAAGAGGCCGGAGTTGATTAATCAGATTGTCGCTGCGGCACGGGAACATTTCCCCGATTTTTCAATGGATGTGTGGGGTTCAGTTGAAGAAAATTCCAACGAAATTTTAAAAAATTTTGGAATTGGGGTTAACTATTGCGGTGCCTATAATGTATTTTCGGAATTAGACGTAGATAAGTACGATGCATTAATTTACACGAGTAATTATGACGGACTTCCCAATATCGTCCTGGAAGCTCTTTCCTCTGGTTTAGTCGTAATTGCCCCTAATGTCGGGGGAATCGGTGAAGCCGTTGTTTCTGGTGAAACAGGTTTTCTTGTTTGCGATTTGCAGGATGACGAAAGTCTCATCCAGGCATATGTTGCAGCGATTAAGGCACTCTATGACGATTGGGCTGGTGCGCTCGACATGGGAGGCAAAGGACAGAACCTCATTCGGACCCGTCACTGTGACGATGCGTTTACTCAAAGTGTCGCGCGGGTGTTCTCGAACGTATCTGCTAGGGGGCAGGGCTGATGGATATTTGGTTTTATGCTTCAGAGGATGATCTTTCCATTTTGGAGGATGCATCGCAAAAACTTATTTTGTTCGGTGGCGATGGCGGATACGGTAACTTCGGCGATATCCTTCAGTTGAAAAATTCTATTCAACTTGCGCGCCTTGCAGGACGATTTTCCATCGTGATGGTGATGGTGGCAGGAGCGATCAGCGATGCGGGTTTTCCGGCATGGGCAAAAGAGCATTATGGTGCTGACGCGGTAATTTTCTCCTCTAGTGTTCGTTTGGTTTTTAGTGACGGACCAGCATTAAAGCCCGTTAGAGCTGTACGGAATCTGGCTTGTCTCCACCTTTATGGGGGCGGTTTTCTCAATCCCTTCTGGGGCAACTATCATCTTGGCACAGCCGAAGCCTTGCTTCGCAACGCCCCACAAGCCGCCTATTTGATTTCCGGTCAACAGATTACACCTCCGTTTCACGAAAGGGTCGCGAAGCATGTCCGGCGGTTTCGTCCACACTTGCTGGGCGTCAGGGATGAGATGTCGCTGGTATCGCTGTCTGATGCAGGGGTTGATGCGATATTCTCTTTTGACGACGCAACAGAAGCTCTACAGTCATTAACTACTCAACTCCCCCTGCAACACGAAACCGGCTTGCTGCTTCATCTCAATAGCTCTGATTATACCGGCACAGATACCGACTTGCTTAACCTCAGTGGTGACTTGTCTATTCTGGAGCGGAATCATAGCTCGTTAAGTGGCGTGACATTGTTGCAAGCGTTCCGTGACTCGCGTCACGAAGTGCTCGATAGTCGTGAGACACTCAAGACGCTGGACCGGCGGTTCCCCTTCGCCGATATGCGGTTGGTAGACCTTGCCGGACTTGCCCTCAATCCTGACCGACTTCCCAAACCCATTACCGGGGAAGTTGGTTATTCATGCTCCTACCACGTAGCCCTATGGCTGCAATTGGCGGGGGTCCCATGTTGGTTGCGTCATGGTAATGGGTTCTATGATCAAAAGGCTGGGGCGTTACAAATCACGCAAGGCCTTGAAGCTTTCTTGCGGGAGCCAACCCTAGCAGACCATAGCGCCAATTTAGAGCGTCGTTCGGCTTGGCTGCAGTTGTACAAAAAGACTATTGGCGATATCGGCGACGTGGATACTTCGGTCGAGTTGCTAAATGTCGACGCCCCCACTGGGCCGGTCTCATTGCAGTTTAAGGGGCGCCCGACCCAAACGGAAATTATAGCGTCTTTGCAAGAGCAAATATCTGAGTTTCGGGAACGAAACGAGGTGCAGCATCGCAATCTTGCAAGAGAGACGCGCCTCAAAGATGAACTTTATGGCCGTGTTCAAGGTTTAACGTCTCGTATTACTGAGATCGGCAATGCCTATCGAGAGAAAGAGGTGCGTCTTGCCGCTACCGATGAGCAGATACGGATCGCACGGAATGAGGTTGAGAGATTAACGGCGTTGCAAGCGTCTATCTACTCAAGCACGTCTTGGAGGGTGACACGCCCCCTGCGGGCGATCTCACGTTATGTCCGGCATAGACATTTCGACGAAAAGGGCGAAGTTGGCCTCTTCCGATTTGCACAACTAGTGGGCCGACGCCTGCCTTTACCCAAGGCGGTCAGACGGAGCATTGGGCACGCTCTTGGGAGCTTCCGCCGCTAGGCTGGGGGCTCAATCAGGTCCGCTCGCTTACGACAGCGACGAGAGCGATGGCTGACAGGCAGTTTTGCGCCAGCCGATCGTATCTTGTCGCGATCCGCCGCCAGTTTTTCAGCCTGTAGAAGGACGTTCGATGACGTTACGCCTTCTGTAAGCCTTGGCGTTGTTGCACCACGGACAGGATTGCGCTTTGACGCCGGCAACAGCGACCGGACGCATATAGAAAAGCGCCGGACAGAACCAGCCCGACATGACGAGCTGCGAAAGGAAGGTGGCCTGACAGTCAATCGGTATTCCGAAAACCCCTGGCACAAAATGGCCCTCAAGGCCGGCCCCTTTATGAGGATCCGGACGCGCGGATTTCCATCTTGGCAGCGGCCATCAGGCCGACATGCCGGATACGTTTGTGCAAACTGCTCATGTCGTCATCAAGCCAGCGTTTGCATCGGGGCGGGCCATACGCTGGCCCTGGGCGGAGCGGTGGGCCTTTACGTGGGTGCCGTCGATGGAAAGCTCCGGCGGAATGGGGCCAGGGCCGGCCATCAGCTCGAAAAGTTGCTGCCAGATGCGCCGTCGCGCCCACCGGTGATATCGGTTGTAGATCGTGGTCGGCGGACCATATTCCGCCGGCACATCCCGTCAGCGGCAACCCGCCTTCAGGACGTGTAGAATGATTGCTGGTGACCTCATCGTCTCCTGCCACCGCGCTCCCCTTCCTTGGGGCGCGAGGCGATGCCAACGGTACAGCAGATTTGAGCCACGCGTTTGTGGTGGGGCGACGACAGAAATGCTGTCGCGCCCGTTCAGCCCCTCTTCCACGATCCGAGGCTTGCCCCCTTGACGCGCAGTGGCGTCGGCGACCACCATTCGTCATGATCTCTAACTCGGTCATAAGCACGCGCCCAGGCAGCCTCCATGGCTATGCTTGGGTGTCCGGTCCAAATGGGGCTAGTTCAGCGCCCTTTCGGCGCAACAGAGCAGCCAAGCCTCCAATCGCCTTGGAGTGAAACTTCACTGGGGGTCAAACGATCTGAGTCTATGTGGAGCGTACGACGTCGTCTGCGGGGCTCGCCCCTCCACGAGATTTAAAGGAACTACGCTGGATTGGCGACCTAACAGCCCCCTCTACCCACTCACGGCATACCTTCTTTAGCTTGCCGCCATAGAAAGAGCCAAGGACAGGAACAGACAACCCAAGCAACAAATACACCGGCCAAAGAACATTTGCATTATAAAAAGCGCTTAATTTTACATCTCTAAAAGTCGAAACTCCGAAATACACCAAAATCAAATTGAAAAAAACTACAGGCATTAAATGATGTGTCATCACATCCTTACTTTTCTTACCCACAAAAACCACAACCTGCGAACATGATAGTCTACTTGCGAACCAAAATACAGCCGGAAATATAGCAATAGACTGAATCACTTGTGGCGCGATATTCCCACGGCGAACCAACCAAGAAATTATCATACCACCGTCGGTATATGTGGTGCCAAGCCACGTATAAATCAGCAATGACGTCGCAGCAACAACTCCATTTTCGAGAAAATTCACCGCACGTTCAGAAGAAAGCAACGCCGCGCCCAGCAGCATATACCCAAACGCGATAGCAATCTGGCCAACCAGCCGAACGACCCAAAAAGGGGCCGGGTCGCTGGATCCCAAAAGCCATCCTCCGCATACAGCCATCAACCCGGCAATTATTATCCCCCCGCCTCCAAATCGCCTCCAAGCCATAGAAGCCAGAATCAATGCAACACCAAATGGGATTAGAAACCACATTCCCAGCAATGGCCATATCGCATGAGAATTAGATTTCAATAATTGAACTGAAATTAACTCAATTACACTAAAGTCTTTCATTAAATTATTTTTTACATCGCTAGGCATCAACGAAATTGCGACCCAATACACGGCAGTCCACAATATCATATACCCATAAATACGCAACGAAACATATTTCAACGTTGCCTTTAGTGGCCGCACCACAAGAATTGACGCTCCGCCGAGGAGATACATAGTTTGAACACGCCAAGTATGCCCGCCGGTAAACCAAAAAAGTGAGGGAAACACGTGGGCTACCACAATTCCTACAGCGCAAATTGCACGGATAGCGTGCAACGTTTCCCGACTTGCAGTCATATCGAACTGGCTGCTCCTCTAGTAGACAGAATATGACGTCATTAGGGCACAGACATAGTCAAGGCAAGGCGATTGCGATGAGATTACAGCGACAGCCATGCATGTAACACATACCAACCGGTACCCGCTGAGCACCGGGGCCACACAGGCGGAGTTGGCGCCACTTACGCCCTCCGCTCACGCCAGAGATGAGATCCGCGGCTGACAAAAGGATGATTCAAGTCGCAAAATCGTCGTACTTAGCTCCCAGCCTCGGCTTCGAGAGTGACATCAACCCCAAACTGAAAGCCCCGCGGGTTCCTAGATTGCCACTTCCACGAGCTTTGGCACATGTCGTTGATACCAAGCTCAGCGCGCCAGTTCAGTGCTGTGATGGCGCGGGTGGGATCAGCCACCGAAGCCGCCACATCACCAGGACGGCGTGGGACAATATGGTATGGCAACGTCTTGCAGCAAGCACGCTCATAGGCTTGCAATATCTCACGCACGGTGGCGCCGTAACCGGTTCCTATATTGAACACATCAGAGCCCGGCGCGCATGTGCTAGCGTAGTTGAGAGCCGCCACATGCGCCCGCGCCAGATCAACCACATGAATGTAATCACGTAGGCCGGTGCCGTCACGAGTGTCGTAATCCCCCCCGAAGATCGCAAGCCTATCACGCAGCCCCACCGCCACTTGGGCGATGAACGGCATTAGGTTGTTAGGGGGGCCCTGGGGATCTTCGCCGATGTCGCCGCTGTCATGGGCTCCAACAGGGTTGAAATAACGCAGCATTACCGCCCTAGCGCCAGGCGTTGCTCTAGCCCAGTCACGCAGGACATCTTCAGCAATGAGTTTGGTGCGCCCGTAGACGCTGGCAGGGCGGGTTGGGTGTTGCTCATCAATTGGCAAATAGTCCGGGTCCCCATACACCGTGGCAGAGGATGAGAAGATGATTGCCGGGGGGCGCATGCCAGTCATAGCGCGCAGCAAGTTTAGCGTGCCGCCAACATTCACATCGTAGTATTCAAGTGGCAACGTCTCGCCTTCGCCGACGGCTTTGAGACCCGCGAAGTGGATCACTGCGTCGGGCTGAAAGGCGCGGAAGATCGCCGTCACCGCGCATGCATCTCTGATATCAGCCCGTTCAACGCGAAAATGTTGACTGGACAACCGCGCTACCCGCTTCAGAGACTCAGGCGAACTATTGACGAAGTTATCAACGACGCACACCTCATAACCCGCTATCAGCAGCTCGATGAGCGTATGGCTGCCGATATAGCCTGCTCCACCGGTTACGATAACCCTCGTATTGCTCATAGGCTAAGCCCCCCCCTGCAGCGAGCACTGACGGTGCGCCGCGCGGTTGGCACCTTATGGAAAAGGCACGGCTAAGCCAATGCATCCTGTGCAGCGTACAATGAGGCCTCCAATGCTCGTCATGACTTGTATGAAGTGCTTGGGCCTGCGTCATTATTCCTCTATTCCACAACATACCGCCCCCCTCACGGCATCCGGACATCCTTCCCGCTCTGCCGCACGATCCATGAAATGTTCGTTCCGATCTCGCGCAGGGACGCTTTCATGTCGCCGACGTCGCGGCTGAGCAGTTCCAGCTTCGCGTCGGCCTTCTCCCGCACCTCGCGCATCTCCGCCCGGATCATGGCGTCAGTCGCCTTGAGCTCATCGATCTGACGCGCCTGAGCGGCGGTCTGGCTCTGCATGCTTGACCAGCTGAACGCCATACCGGCGGCGACGACCGCCGCCGTCAGGAGGAAATTCATGTTGATCTCGGGCTTGAACCACGACGGCTTTTCCACATCGCCCTCCATCATCCGCACCATGCTTTCCGGCGGGCATTGCTGCCCTTCACATCCGCGATAGTGCCAGCCGTGTCATGCTGGCTCCATGTGATTGGCCGCCACTGGGCACAGGTCGCCTCAGTCCCGGCGCCAGCCGTCGTTCTGGCGCAGGCACTCAGGATCGGCAGCGCAGCGGCGAGCGTCAGCATCAGCGCGGTTCGCTTCATCGGTCAGCCCCCGTTCTGTCTGGATCTGATCGGCCACCACGGACGCCTTGCCGCGATCATAGGCCATGTCGTTGATGCGCCAGACGACCAGCGCCAGCGCCGCCACGACGCCAAGCGCCGCGACGATGCGCCAGTTCCCCGCCAGCCAGGTCATGCCGCCGCCGGCAGGCCAAGAGCCTGCGCCGCCTCCGCAGCCCTGCGCTTGCGCAGCGTCCGCCAGATAACGCCGCCGATGGCGACGGCCGCCCCGGCCACAACCAGCGCAGCGACAAGGCCGCTGATCCACTGCGATCCGCCGGCGAGCGGGGCCAGAGCATCCCGCGCACCCTCGATGGCGACGCCAACCGCGCCAAGGGCGGAGCCGCTGCCGATGGCCGCGTCAGCCGCGCCGCTGGATGGCAGGGGCTTTGCATCCTCGACATTGGCCTTGGCCGATCCATCCGGATCAACGGGGATGGCGGGACCGACAGAACCGCGCGCCCACGCCTGCCCGGTTGCCAGCACGCCATTGACGCGGTTG
Source organism: Camelimonas lactis (assembly GCF_004342915.1). Lineage (GTDB taxonomy): Bacteria > Pseudomonadota > Alphaproteobacteria > Rhizobiales > Beijerinckiaceae > Camelimonas > Camelimonas lactis. The sequence goes on along the minus strand of NZ_SLWL01000001.1, from coordinate 133,843 downwards.
GTCCAGCCCTTGCCGAACGTGCCCCACGTTTTCAGGGCGCGGAGGAAGGACATGCGCCGGTTGCAGATGTCCGCGATCAGCCTGTCGTGGTCCTGAACGGCGTTGACGGCCGCCAGCGTCACAGCGCCGATAATGCCGTCATCACGGACCCCGACCGCGCGCTGCAACCATTTGGATGACTGCGCAACGCCGCTGTTCACCGCCCCATCGAACACCACGTAATCGACGCCCGGCGGCAGGTCATCGCCCTTGATCCGGTCCCAGTATTGCTGGCGGTAGATGATCTGCAGTTCGTCTTCGGTGATGTAGCGGACGGATCGCGGCGACTGGCCACGGCGTTTGCGATCGGCGTCATACACACGCTGGGTGACGCCCTTCATGGTCGCGCCGCCTGGGTCGGCCGGATGGTTCGCGTAGCCGCCTTCATGCCGCAGGACGGCGGTCAGCGACCGCTGGTAATTGGCTTCCGTCATGGTTCACCCATAAAAAATCCCGCCGGGGGCGGGTTCCGTTTGGTCAGATTGTGAGGATGCTTACGCGTAAGCGCGGAAACTTATCCCGTCGAGGTAGACAGTTGCCGTCGTCCCTCCGGGATAAATCGAGACACTGCCGTCCGCCCACACCCTCGCGCGTGACACTCCCGTTGGTCCAACGCGGATGGCGAACTCGCAATCCCTTCCCGGTCTGGCCCCGACAGGGAGCTGGAATACATTACCGTCCGAGGTCCGAGATACAGCCCCCTGCAGATGTACGACCCCAGAATCGTCGAGGAACCACCCGGCGCCACCGACATCAGTTGCCCCCGATGCCATCGTCGGAATGCTTCGAGGAAAGAAAAACCTGTTTGCCCCATAAATAAATGCGTTATTCGAGCACGAAACATTTTCGTTGTTTGTATTAACTGGCGTTACCGTTACTTGGCTCGCGAACACGTTATTCCGGATAGACCCGCCCTTGATGTTCACCCATTCCTGCGCGCCATCGTTGTAGCCAAGCCAGTTTCCCTCAAATAGCAGAGCCGCGCAGGCTCCACCAAAGAACACCGGATTTACGTCATATCCTTCAATATAGCATCCGGTGATGGTCAGATTGTCTATCGCTTCTGTGTGAATAGCGCTCGATCCGCCGACCTCAAAATCACAGTCTCTGATTGTTACATTATGGTTAGCCGACGATAGCCGTATGGATGCCGCATCAAGTGTATCATAAATTCCAGAACTAATCATGTGCAATTGCATGGAAGAAGTCGTTGAAATAATCGCATATTGCTTTGCGTACCTGAATACGCAATTATTAATTTCTAGATTATATGAATTTGATATGTTCACAATCTGATTAAATGATTGGACCATGACGCCTGATATTAGCATACTATTGACGCCATTGACCCGCAGAAAGCTGACCGTCGCATCATTGTACCTGCCGATGGCGGTTAAATTTCGAACTGCGATCCGGTATCCCCAAACGGACGGGTCATTGTCCGCAGTCACCATGAATCCGGTGAGCCCCGGAAGTGCGATCAGTTGAGCGTCATTTCCCTCTATGATCAGTTGTTTGTTGGAGAATGGCGCAATGTCGATAGGCGTCTCAATCCCATATCGCGCGCGCGGCGACAAATCGAGCCGCATACCAATATCAGGCATCTCCCGACAATACGCGATGGCGACGTTAATCGCCGGGCCATCGTCCGTGACGCCATCTCCCTTCGCCCCGAACATTTCCGGGGTAACCGATGGCGATGCGAGCTCCCACCACGCCCCATCCGCGGTCTGGAGCTTCCCCGAATGCGACGGCTCGCTGGTTACACGCCTGTATTCGGCAGCCCCCCCATCGCCAGACCCAGAATACCCGTCAGTCTGGATCATGGACACAGCTACTGGAACCGCCCGGCTCGAAGCCGCCACCAGAGTGCCAACATTGTAAGAAAACTCGGTCAGAGCACGGGCTGCCGCCGTCCCAAGGTCCGCAGCGTTCGCCTTCAGGTCAAGAGCCTCGGAAATCGCGCCGCTGGCAACCATCTGGGCTTCAGATTTGTTGGTAACGCTTCCAAGGCCGACAAAATCCTTGTCAATGGTCTCCCAAGTAGTGGCGTAATCCGTCGTAGCTGACTTAACAAGCGCCTGCCCTGGTGCGCCGCCTGATGCAACGCCAGCTCCGGAGTCTCCCTTGTCACCTTTGCCGAATGGTACGCCTGTCGACCATCCGGTAGGACGCAGCCGGAAATACAATAATCCCTGGTCGTCAGCGAGATACGCAAACCCGGGATCGCGATCATCATAGTTGCCACGATCTGCAAATGGCCCGGTTTCGTCGGGCTGGAAATTATCTCCAGTAGCCCCCTTCTCACCCCTCAGCGTCTGACCGACCGACCAATCGCCAGATTCATCCGACATCTTGCCGTACAATCTGAACGGGTCGTCCTGATCACCGGTCAGCTCCAGGAACGTGAACCCCGTCGGCTCGCCGTCAAACAGATCACGTTTGGCAATCGGTCCGCCAGCGTTGAACGGGAACGGAAATTTCCCATTGCGCCAGGCATTGGCCTCGACGATCGCCTTGTGCAACGCCACCGTCGACGACCAGTCCGGAGCCGTTGGCATCAGCACCCATGCGGCGCTGTCGATCACATCCGGCCCGGGCCAGCCATAGGCCAGCGTCAGTTCGGACGTAGAGACGACAGCGGCGACCGGGACCGACAGGCCTCCGGCGTTAAAGGTGTCGCCGGCGAACCCGACGAACTGCGTCAGATGGCCGAGCACCGCCGTTGACCCGGCCGTGACCGAGACCGTGTTTTCATCAGGCATCAATGTCTCCGGATGTTAGGCCTGCCGCGGCAAGACCTTGGGATGCTGCGCTTTCACGCGCTCGCAATGCTCCAGCCATTCGGCGGTTTTGGGCGGAAGCGAAAAGCCCTGCTCACGCAGGGCCCGGGCCATATCCGCAATGGCGTCCAGCTGGTCGCCAATCGGCATGTACGCCGCCTGGCGCAGGCGGCGCGGGTCGCCGGCAATACGCACGGCCTTCAAGGCGTAACCTCCATCTCAAATGCTCCATCTGTGTGGGGAATGCTGGCGACATGCACCCGGTATCGACCGGGATAATCGCATTGCAGCAGCAGCGCCGGCGCATCAGCCTCAATCACGGTAGAGGCCCCCGCCGGGTCGGTGACGGTGATGACGCATGGGACCGGAAGCCCGCTCAGGGTCTGGCCATCCAGACGGGCTGGACACGCCGAACGGACGCGCCGGCGCGGCGACGCGCCGGAGAGGTCGACGTAATGCAGATCCCGATCCGCCGACTGGCGCAGATAGCTCCAGCCACAATCCGCCTCCATCCGGGCGACGGCCGCCACGGACATGGCTCCCGTTTCAAGGATGCGACCTGTTTCAGGGCAATACCGCGCGAACGGCGTCAGCCGGTCCCAGTCGTTGTGCCGCCCGGTATGGCTGCGATCTCCAGCCGCGAACGCGGCCAGCCGACACTGCTTTGGCGATGTCATTTGGACGCCTCCATGACAACGATGTTGACGCCGCCGCCGTAACTGTCTTCAGCCTGATAGGTGACGTATCCAGCGCCCGGCGCATCGCGGACGATCAGCGTGGTTTGCAGGGTGTAGTACCCAAGATTTCCGCTGGAGCCCGCTGCGAAATAGTTGTTCTGCAGACTGTCGATCTGGACGCCGTTTCGGCGCACGACGAGCGCTCCCGGGGTGATGGCCCGAGGCGTTCCCGGCGTCCCGCGATAATACGCCTGGATGATCACGGCGCCGGTGCCGCGCAGGCTGATCCCCACCGAAGCAGACGTGTCGCCGCTTGACGATACAACCTGCGTGATCGCGCCGTTGCGAATGTGGATGTTGTCGACCGTCAGATTGCCGATCTGCGCCGACGCGGTGATGATGTTGTTCGCCGCCAGCTTGCTGCCGTAGATCGAACCATCGACAACCAGATTGCCGCGAATGCCGAGGTTGAACGACACTGTTCCGTCCAGGCGCTTCATGCCCGTAAGGACGTAACCGCCTGTCTGGCCGTCAATCTCGGCGACAACGCCGTACTGAACGGAAATACCGTCGATCGACGTCCCGTAGGTTGTCAACGTCGCCGCGTGGCCGCCGACCGTTGTTTGCAGGTTGCTGATCTGTGTCGCCTGCGCGCCCTGCTCACCGGCGATGGCGGTGATCTGGCTGGTGGCGGACGCTTCATTGTCATCGACCTTGGCGTCGAGCGTGGCGATCAGATCGGCGAGTGCAGAGTCCTCAGTCGCCCGTGCCGTCGCCTCGGTCGTGATCGCCGCCTGCACATCGCCCAGTTGCGCCAGAAACGTCGTGATCTGCTGGGCCAGCGCCTCGTCGTCGTCGGCCCGGGTGATCATTTCCTGATTGATCGCCGCGATGGTTTTGCCCACGCGCGCCGCCAGCGACACCCGCAGCTCATCTTCGGCGACATTCGCCGCCATGGCGTCCGCCGCCAGCTGCTCCACACGGTCATTCAGATCCATGAGCGCACGGCGGATCGTGTCTTCGCCCGTATCGCTGATCGACTTGATGTCCTTTCGCAGTTGCTCCTGCAAATTGGCCATCTCGATCAGGATGGAGGCGATCTCGCTGGAAATGATCGGCTTGAACGTGCGGAACGACGAGAACACCCGCGGGCCAACAACGCCGGTGGCGCTGATGGCGTAGGCGCGAATGTAAACGTCCTGATCCTCGACATGGCGGATCGGGAATGAGCCGGACACCGCCGGTCCGTCGGACACCAGATCGGCCGTGGCCCAGTCGTCATACGACACCTCGACCACATAGCGCGCCGCCGACCGTGCCTCGCCAACCGACCACTCCATATTGAGCGCGGTCGAGGTCTGGAACGCATAGGCCCGCACCCAGGGAACAACCGGCACCGTGGGACCAAGGATATCCTCGACGCCCGGAACCGGCGGCTGCGGCGGCGGGACCTCGCCCAGCGCCGTCCACACCTGCGGATTGTCAGCGATGGCCTCGACATTGACGCGGAAACGGCTCTGCGGCTCGACGGACCTGATCAGATATGGCTCCGCGATCTCGACCAGCGGGCCAATCAGCACCGAGGTCATTTCGTCGCCGTCCGCCTGCCACAGATCGCCCCACGCCACCGGCGGTTCGTAAAATGCGCCGACGCTCGCCACGTCGTCGGCATTGGCGACGATGATGTTGGGCGCCGGCCCCTGCGTCACCCGCACCGGGCCAAACTCGCGGCTGACGCGATCACGTACATACATGTAGCTGTCGGCCACCACCTCGACGTCAGTGTCGAGGGTCAGCACATACCCTGCCCTGTCCATGACGCCGGCGGCGCGCGCGCCGTCGCCCATGAACCATGCGTCGACCAGCGCCGGATCGCCCCGGCGCATCAGCCGGCCTTCCAGCTCCGTGGTGAATGAGCGCCGCTCCCGCCGGTAATAGGCGCTGGCGGCCAGCCAGGTCGCCAGCATCTGGGCGTGCTCATAACTGGAGACGCCGGCCATCTGATAGCGGCGCGGCGTGATGGTCGGCGTGCCGAAGAACTTGCGCACCTCGGCGCGCCGGGCCGGGTCGGCGTTGGGGCTGTATTCGACAACCACATCGGCCGCGCCATCGGTCAGCGACAGGTCAAACTCGCTGGCCGACGTGCCGCGCACGATCTGGCGACGGGTGATGGCGTGCTTTCGGGCAAGGCGCGGCTCATCGCGCGTCAGCGACCACGCATTGCCAAGGCGCGCCGGCTGGGCGCGGATGACGCCAAGCACGGTTTCGGCCGCCTCATAAACCGAAACCGGCCCCCGGATCACGCCGTCGAAGGTATCCAGCGTGGTCAGCGTGTTGCGGTAAAACAGGATGCGGCCCAGATCCAGATCGCTGTCCGCGCAGCCCGCGCCGTAGGTCCAGCCATTGACGGTTCCGCGCATGATGTCGCTGAAGGCGTCGATCGCCTTGCGCGTCTCCTGCATGAACCACTCGCCGCCGGTCCAGACCGGCAGGCGGGCGATCGCCTCGACCTTGATGGCGTTGAAGGCGGTGACGCCGAGCGCCTTGCCGCTGCGCACCCGGATCGCCAGTTCGGTGACGTGCGGGCGCACGATGGTTTCCGGCAGCCAGGCGCGCATGCCATCCCACAAAATGGCGTTGACCACATCGGTGACGCGCGGATTGCCGGGGACGCTGTCGGCCGCCGTATTGCGGGCGCGGATCAGATAGCGGCGGCTGGCGTCGACCGATACAAAGCGGGTGAAGCGCAGCGGCTTCGTCGATTCCTGATAGCCGCCGTCCGTGTACAGAACACTCCAGCCGCTGACCGGGTTATCATCTTCGTCGCATTCGGCGATCTGGAATTCGACGCCCCACTGCATGGGGCCGGTATTGCTGCCGGTCTTGTTGGTAAACGTCGAAAACACGCCCTGCGGCAGGGAATAGTCCAGCTGGACGCGACCGGAGTTGCGCCCCACCGGCGTCAGCGGAAATGGCCCAGTCCACGGCAACACGGCGTCCGGGCGCGGCAGCTCCTGGCTGGTGACGCTCTGTGAGGAAATCACGGCCGCCGGCACAAGGTCGGAGGTTTGCCCGGGCTCGATAAACTCCACCTGCGCGCCGGCGAAGGCTGGCTGCACGCCCCCGGCCCGCGTCCACATCACCGCATCGCCGACCTTGATGGTCTCGACCGAGCAATAACCCAGCGTCAGGGTCATGCGCTGGTACAAATCCTGATCTTCGCCGACGTTGACGATATATGGCGGCTGCGACAGGTCGGGCTCGATCCACGCCCGGCCGTACAGGCGCGGGATGCGCTCGCCGGGGCGCGGCAGGTTGCCGCCGCCAGAAACGCCATAGATCTTGTCGTCGCCATCCTTGTCTTTGGTTTTGGCGGCGCGGTTGAGCAGATAGGACGCGCCAACGGCGATGCCGGCCGTGAGCCCGGCGGCGATGAGCTTGCCGGTGAAGCTCAGGGAGCCAATGGTGCTGCCGGCGACGCCCAGCGCGCCAATGGCGTAGGGCATGGCGATGGCGAGGGCGAGCATGCCCACGGCCATGCCGATCTGCTTGCCCTGCTGACGGCCGCCAGCGCCGCCGCCCAGCGGCAGCGTGGTGATGGCGACAACATCATCCGGACCAACCAGCGTATCGCGCCACGTCGCGCGCAGGCGCACGGTGTCGTCGGTCGGCAGGCAACCGCCCTCGCCGCCCCGGCGATGCACCGAGACGATCAACGGCCGCGAGCGGTCGCCGTGGCGGGCGACAATGGTCGACAGCCGCCGCCTGCGGCGGTCAAGCGTCACCGGCGGCGCGAGCGAAAGCCCGCGCACGTTCTGGCGCAGAACAAGGGTCATGGAATACCCTAAAAACTCGAATCAAAGGGAGGGGTGAATGAACGAAACAGAAAGGCAGCTGTTCACAAACGGCGTTGAACTATTCGTATTCAGGTCAGCATATGTAGGTATGCTTGTCAGACATGCCAAATCACTAGGCGCGGAAGGGAAACGCTTCCTTGATGATCTTGAGAAAACGGTAGCCAACGGTACGAAAAACATTTCTCCGGAAACCGGCAACATTCCGGACGCCGTCCTTCAGGAGGCGGTTAGAAGAACACTCACCTCCATTCATGAAGCCTTCGACAAGGCGCGAGCCAATCTCGCTGGCTGACATGACCTTTACGCCATGGCGACCGATAATCGCGGCGGAAACCTGACCGTCGATTGCGCCAACAATGCAAACCATTTTCATGTGGCGGCCCTCACAAGCAACACCGGCGCAGCCCAGCAGCGGACGCGCGGCAGGTCGAACAGGCTGTCGAAGACAACCCCATGCGGGTCATCAACATGGAGCACGCCGCCGCCATCGAACGGCAGGTAAACCCCGGCGTGCTCGATGACATCGGACGGGCCGCCTCGCCGGTGCATCAGCGCCACAGCCCATGGCAGCGGCGGCTTTGCCTCGACCCAGCCGGCGCGGGCCGGATGGCTGGCGAACATGCCGGCCTTTGTGCGCCGCCCGGCCGGGGCTTCGACCACGACCGGCAGGTCGACGCCGAACAGATCGCCGACCACCTGGCGGACCAGCGCCCAGCAATGCAGGCCATCTGCCTGCCATGGCCGGCCGATCAGCGCCGCGACATAGGCGTGATGATCCATGGCGGGTCAGCCCTGCAAAGCCGGATAATATTGCTGGTCATAGGTCGCCAGCGGGAATGCCTGCAGCTCCAGCTCACGGAACTTCAGCGCGCCTTCCGCCGCCGTGGCGGTGAGCGACACCGACGCCAGCTCCATGCCGTCGATCACCTCGCCCGGCTGCATTTCGCCAAGGATATAGGCGCGAAACGTCACTTTGATCGGCTCGCCGGCCTGCACGGCGTCTTTCAGATAGCCGCGCAGGATCCCGGAGACATTATCGACACGGACCCGCGCCTGCGTCGGCCCATCTTCCGTATCGCCAGGCAAGGTGATGCTGACGCCACAGGCCTGGAACAGCACGTCGCCAGCGCCGGGGACGGTCAGGGTCATGTCTTCGGCGACATTGGTGACGATGCGCACCGGCTGCGCGAAGGCTGGGTGGTCCATCTCCAGCGTCTGGACGATCACCTGATCCGGACGGGCGGCCGCATAGGCCTCTTCCATGGCGGCGGATATGCTCATGACGGGAACACGCAAAGGGTAAAAGACACGGTGTGGCCGCCGCCGCCATTGGGCCGCGAGGTCCAGCGGCCGCCGTCGATATAGCAACGCCGGTCGACGCAGCCGACGCCTGGCAACATCACCTGCATGCGGAAATGCCCCGTGCCCTCGCCGAGGCTATCAGTGACGAACGCGTCGAACTGCGCCACCTCCGCCCGCGACCGGAGGCGGACCATATAAGGCAGCTTGCGGACGCCGGTGTAGGACTGCCGACGCTGGCGCGGCGGGCCATCCTCAAACTCGGTGACAATCGCCTCCGGATACGGCGAATCCACGCCGCCGCTATCGGCGACCGGGCGATGTTCAAGGCCGGACGGCCAGATGGGTAGCGGCATGGTCAGCCCTTCAAATTGGCCCGCGACGCCCGGGCGGTGATCGCTTTTGACGTCATTCCTCGCCCGCTAGCGATGCGCTCAGCCAGCGCACTATCGACCATCCGGCCAATATCGATCTGGGTGTCACCGTTGGCGTTTGTCCGGCTGGCGACCGGCGCGCCTTCGTAATTGTTGATGATGACGCTGGTTCCGCCCCCGCCGGGCAGGCGCGGCGCAATGCGGCCGCCGGTCGACGGAATGAACAATTCGGGCCGGCGCTCGCCGACAATATACGGCCGGCCGGCGCTGACGGGACCGCCGCTGGCCTTGCCGGGGGCCGAAACGCCGTTGAACAGCATGCCGATCAGGCCGCCGACGCCGCCACCCTTGCCGCCCGTGCCAAAGAGGTTGCCCAGCGGGCCATTACCCAGCAGGGCCGCCTGCAAGGCTGCGCTGGCCAGGGATTTGGCGACGTTTTTGATACTGTCCGCGAGATTCCCGGATCCGTCGATCAGATCGTCGAACACGTTCATGATCTGGTCGCCGGTGAAGTGGGCGACCTCCTGCAACCCCTTCTGGGATCGCCTGGCATCCTCTATAGCCTCCCGCAACTTTTCATTGGCGGCGACCTGCTTTTCGATCGCGGCAAGCTGGCCCTGATCCGTCACCTCGCCAATGCGGGCCAGTTCGATGGCCTTGGCGCGCTCCGCGTTGGATTTGCCAATGGTATCGAACTCTGCCTGCAGGATGCGGCCGGACCTCTCCAGTTGCTCAATATACCGCGCGACCTGATCGTAGCGGGTTTCCTCATCGCTCTTGCCGCCGCCGCCAGATTTGCCTTTTTTCTCCGCTCCGGGCACGGCGTAATCAGCGTTACGGATTGGCTTTACCGCCCTGGGCTGTTCCGGCCCGAACGGCTTGTCGGATATTACCCGCGAGCCGCTGGCCAAATTACCGCGCAGATATGAAATGCGCTTTTCGGCATCCCATACGCCCAGGGTATTCCCCTGCGCCTTCAGCTTCGCCATGTCGCCTTCGAGCCTGGCCAGCTCGTTGCGCATTGCCCCCTTGTCTGATTCCGATAGGTTCGACCCCGGCATTGGCGTAAGCCCGGCGCGGCGGATGCCCTCCGGGGAGTAATCAAGCCCGGCCAATTCGCCCAGCTTGCGCCAGAACGGATTGTTGCCAACCTGATTGAGCCACGCCTGCAGCTTCGACAGGCTGTTGGCGGCGGAATCCACATAGGCAGGGATCTGGCCGATGACCTGCGCCACGCCCGCCAGATTGGTGGCGGCGTTCTGGCTGGCCCCGACTGTCTCATCCAGTTTGCCGACAAGCACGGTGAACGCGTTCGTCACCTGATTGATCGACTGATCTACCGTGCCGGCCATCTTGCTGGACTGCTGCTCAAGCGTCGGCATCCCGGCCAGGGCGGCGCGGAAGAACGCCTCGCTGGAAACCTTGCCGTCCTTCACAAGCGCCGTCAGCTTCGAGACAGACCCGCCAGCCTCTTCCATGCCGGCGGCGACCGCCTGCAGAAGCGGCCGCGCCCCGTCGATCAGGCTGTTGTATTCCTCCGCCTGAATCTTGCCGCCGCCCATGGCCTGCGACAGCTGCAGCAGCGCGCCGGACGCTTCCTGCGTACTGGACCCGGACACCTTCAACGCAAGCGACACGGCTTCCGTGAATTGCATCATCTCCGCGCTGGATGCGTTCAGCTCCTTCTGCGCCGTCGACATGCGCCCGTAGAGGGTGACCAACGGCCCCATCTCCGTGCCGTTTTTCTGCGCGATCTGGAACAGACTGCTGAACGTGCCCTCCAGCGCCTTGCCCTCAAGCCCGGTGGACTTCAGGGCGTTTTGCATCGCGGTGTACTGCTGGGCGGCGGCGGCGATGGCCCGCGCGCCCTGTGATCCGGCAATGGCGGCGCCGACGCCAAGCATCGAGCGCCCGATGCCGGACAGGCTGGAGCCGAGGCTCGCCTCCATCCGGCTCGCCCGGTTCTCGATCTTCGACAATTGGGCGTTGGCGGTCCGGTTGGCCTTTTTCATCTGGTTTTCAAACGCCTTGACGCTGGCTTCGAGCGTCACCGTCAGGCGTTCAAGATCGGTCGCAGCCATGCAGCCTCGCAATCAGCAAGCGCCCGGGCGCGTCAGGCGTCCGGCAATTGGGCCAGCGCCCAAAGCTGTTCTGTTTCGATATCGCTAAGCCCGTCCTTCGACGGGTCGGAATTGGCGGCGACATAGCCATCAACCGCTTCCGTGAACTGCCACCAGGTCATGGCGCGGAATTCACTGACGGCTATTCCGGCTGCGCAGGCTGCTCCGTAGAACGCGCCGAAGGCGAGGCGTCCGTCCGGAAGTTCGACGCCCCGTTCATCTCCTCCGGCGCGTCGCCTTTTCCCGGCAGTTCCTCCGGGGCCCCGGCGAGCGCCGCCATCATGATGACCTTCGCCAGCGCCGTGTGGGAAATCCACCAGTTCTTCTCATCAACATAGCGCCGCACAAGCCGGAGCGCCGCCAGCGGCTCCATGCCGCCGCCGATGAGGCCAAGCCGCACCGTCTCGCGCACATCCCCGACGCGCCATTCGCCGGAGATAAACCGTTGCATCAGGACAAACGGCCCCACGCCCGTTTTTTCCTGCAGTTCCTCCAGCTCACCCATGGCCAGGCGGAAACGGTGCGGCCCGTCGCCGAAATCAGTCTCGACGACACCGTTACGGTTTTCATCAGTCACCATCATCCCCTTCGACCCATGTGACAGCGCCGTCGCTCTGCATGCTCACCTGAATGGTGGCGCGCTCGCCCTGCGTCGCCCCGATCTCAAGGCTTTCAAGATGGAAGGCTCCCAGCCAGTGGCCGATCATCACGCCGGCCCGCCAGACCTCGACACGGGCATTGCCGGAGGCGTCACTGGCGAAACGCTCCTGCCAGACGGCCAGCGCCGTGATGTCGAGAACGCCCTGCCCGCCGATTTCAGCGGACTTTGAGGTGACGTCCCGCTCCGTCCACGGCGCGGCGTCTTCGTCCGTGCAATCGGGAACATTGGTGCTGCCCAGTTCCTTGGAGAGGGTCAGCGACCGCTCCGTAAAGCCGCACGGGGCGGCGAACACTTCCGGTTCCTCGTCATCGCCCAACAGGACGCGCAGCCCCGAAAAGCGCACAGTCTTCGCCTGCGCCATGATCTGACTCCTTATATATATGTGCCTGTGAAGGAGGCCGGCGCGCCGGCCGGGCTACGTCGCGTCAGCAAGCGTGCTGAAGGTGATGACCGCGCGCGTCGTCTCGCCGTCATCCGGCGGCAGATAGCGCGTGGAATTGTGCTGGATCTGGAGCCCATCGTGACCGGCGATCACCGGCTCCAGGCCATCGAGCGCCGCGACGACGGCGGCGGCGATGCGGGCTGCCGGCATACGGCCGGGACCGCGCGCCACCGCCTGCACGTCGAAGAATACTTCCGCGCCGTCGAGGCAGTCGGCGCGATCGACCAGCACCTGCCAGCCGGTGAGCCACAGATATGGCGGCTTCGTCCCCTGCGGCACGCGATCGTAAATCTGGCCACTGACAAGCGGGGCGAGCGGCGCGGCCAGCGCCTGACGCACCGCCTCCTGAATTTCCGGCGACGGATCGCTCATTTTTTCGCGCCCGCGCGCACCGCCTTGCCCATCGCCCGGCTGATGCGGGTTTTGACCCGGCGACGGACGGCGCGGTAACCGGGATAGAAGAAAGGCTCGGCCTTTGCGCCGGGGTGTTTGGCCCCGCTGAACTTCCCGCCGGCCACATGCGGGGCCGCCCCGAACTCGACCAGATGGGCGTAGCGCACCAGATCGTTTCCGGCGGTGACGGTCGCCGTCAAATCCGGATCGCCGCGATCGCTGGCGGACGCTGATTTGAGGCTGGCGTAACGCGGCAGCGCGCCGCCATACGTCGCCGTTATCGAGGCGCGCAGATCTCCGGTGCGAACCGGGGCGAGGCGCTTTTGCATCGCCACGACCTCCTCCGCCCCCTGCCGGATGGCCGGCTTCACCGCGGCGCGGACATTATCCGGCATCGCCGCCAGCTTGCGCAGCAGTTCCTTGCGCCTGCTGATTTTCGCCATGTCCCGCATCCCTTCCCGGCCGCTGCGCCGGCGTGGCCCTGCCCGCCGCGCACGCTGCCCGGGCGCACGGCGTGGTGACCAGATGAGTGGAGCCAGCCCTGTAGGCGCGCAGCCAGCGCCCGTTCAGTTCCGGCGGCCGCCAGTCAAAATCCGCGATGAACGTGACCCACGGCATCACGAATCCCCCTCGACCAGCAGGAATTCGATTTCGCGGCCGTCGATCGTCGGCGTGACCGAATGGACGCCAAAGGTGCGCCCCCGGTACGGCCCGGCGACGAACACCACGCGATGGTCAGGCCGGATGGCCATGGTTGTGCTGAACGCCAGCACGGTGAGCACGCCCTGCGCCGTGCTTTCGAGCGCGCCGGCGACGATCTGCTCCCGCCCGAACTTTGGCCGCCAGCCAGCCCAGACGGTGACCACCGCAGTCCAGGCTTCCGGGATGACATTGCCGGAACCGTCATCGGGCTGGGGCTGCCGGACCTCAAACCGGACGCGGTGCCGGTAACGCACGCCAGCCGCCTGCATCACGACACCCGAAAACGCCGGAACGGCGCAACAAGGCGATCGACCGTGACCGACATGGGAACGGCGGACGCCACGCCCAGCGCCGCCGTCTCCGTGAAGCGGTACTGGTCACCAACCATCATCAGGATGGCGGCGCGCAGCGGGGCCGGCACGTCGGCGGGATCGCCATAGCCCGCCTCATAGGTGATGGTGACGGCGTCCGGCGCACGCTCCAGCGTCGGCAGATCGGCCGTCATGCTGATGAGCAACACCGGATCGCCCGCTTCGGCGAGAACCCGATAGGCCGTTTCCGGCAGGGTCACCTGATCCCCCGCCGCCGTGCGGCAGGTAACGGAAGCGACGGACAGGACCGGCGCAAGCGCCAGCGGGACGCAGCGCCCCGCCGGCCAGAACGCGACATGTTCGCGCCACGTCTGCCGCACCAGGGCGCGGCCAAGGATGCCGGCATAGCCATCCAGATGCGCCGTCGCCGCGTCGATGGCCAGGGTGATCCGGTCATCGTGCTCATCGTGGTCGACAGCCAGATGCTGTTTGGCGGCGGCCAGGGTGACGGGCGTCACGGCCGGAGCCGTGACGCGCCAGGGCGGCAGGCGCAGCATGGCGGATCAGTCGCCTTCAGTCCCGGACCCCTCATCGGGATCAGGATCAGTCCCGGAGGCGCTGAACGCACCGGAGACGAACGCCTCCGGCCGGTAAACCGCCAGCGCAATCCGCTCCTCCGCCAGGATGGTCACGAGGTTTTTCGTGAAGTCGTCATTCTCATAACCGACCTCAACACGGCCCGCCCAGCGGTCGAACAGCTGCGCGCCCATCTGGAACGCGCCGGTGAGGAACGTGCCAACGGTGATCGCCTGCGTCGACACAACCGGCAGCCCCCACAGCGACGGCTGCGCCGTGCCCTGCGGATTGCCGATGATGTAGCGGCCAAGCTCATCCTTGGTCAGCTCGATCCCGGTCCAGTCGATCGGGTTCATGACGTGGCCCGTCGCCGGATACTCGGCCAGCGCCGCCTGCAACATGGCGAGGCGGATCATGTCGATCCGGGTGGCGTCGGCGAGCGTGATGGCCGGCGCATATGTCGACGCCTGCGGGACGATGCCCATCAGGTTCTGACCGGTTCCGTCGCCATACAGGATCTGCTGTTCCTCTTTCATGGCCAGGCCATACAGCAGGCGCTGGTCAATGATGGACTGCAGCTGCGGCACGTCAGACAGGATCTGCCGCGACGCCTTCATCCAGTGGGCCACGACCCGGGCGCCGGTCGACACCAGCCCGAGCTGGATATCGGACGACGGCTTGGCCGCCCCCTCCGCCACCATGCCGGCGTTATTCGTGAAGCCGGTCTCCTGGACATATTCGATGGTCGATCCGCTCATCTGGCCAGGGGAAATCAGGCCCCGGATGGTCATCCGGCGCTGCGGCAGCGGCTGAATTCCAGGCAGGCGCGTCGGCGCGACCGCTGCGCCAATCGAACCGGGCGCGTCCGTCGTGGCCGACGTGAGCGTCGCCTTGATCTGGATATCCGCGCCGCCATGGGACTTGGCGAAGCTGGCGTCGGAGAACGCCTTGAAGCTTTCGCCGCTCACCAGCTGTTCGCCGATCGACCGCGGCGGATCGCCAGCGCCGGGCTGCGCGCCCTTCGCCACGATCTGCTCAAGATCGGCGAGCTGTTTGGCAAGGCCGTTCATTTTGGTCAGCGCCTCATCCGCCGTCGCCTTGGCGGCGGTGGACAGTTTTTCACCGCCGGCGACCTTGCCAAGCGCGTCTTCGGCGATGGCCTTCACGGCGTCGAAAGCCTTCTGATGGTCAGCCTTGATTTCGGCGGCCAGCTCAGCCGCCGTTTTGGTCTCGGTGCTCATGGGGAAACTCCGGGGAATTGGGGGATTGTCAGCTGCGCATGGCCTGCAGGAAGGCCAGCGCGTCATCCGCCTTTGCCTCGGGCTCCCCCCGAAGGTGCGGCGTCGCCTTGACGGCGATGGCCGCCGCAAGGCTTTTCGAGAACCCTGCCTCCCGCAGGAAGCCCTCAAATTCGCGGACGGTCGGCATGCGGCCGCCGTCGAGAATGGATTTGACGCTGGTCACCTTCGCCCGCGTGTTCATGGGCATGGTGACCAGGGAAATTTCGCGCTGGTCGACCTTTTTCAGCCGCCTGACGCCGGGGCGGCGCTCATCCATGGCCGCGCCGCCAGCCGGAATGACAAAGCCGATCGACAGGCCGCCAAGCGCCTTCGCCTTCAGCAGCCGGTGGGCGCGGCGGGCGAGCGGGTCATCCTCGACCAGCAACTGGCCGCGCACGAACAGGCCGCGCGCATCCTCGGCGATATCCTCCCAAACGCCGATCGGCTCGCGCTGGTCGTGCTGCCAGAGCATGGGGATGGCGCGGCCGGAGGCGCGCGCCTTCACCACGGATTCGACGAACGCGCCGGGCTCGACGACATCGCCGCCCTGGTCGACATCACCGAAGGTCGAGGCGTAACCCTCAAAAACGCCCGCCTCGCCGGCGGCCTTGACCTCCAGCGCAAAGCAATGGGTTGTCAGCATGGTCATTCCTCCAGCGGCGGCCCGCCGTCGTGGCCAATGCCGTTTGCCTGTGTGATCGGGATGTTCTGCGCCTGCATGCGGGGCACGTCGCCGCCGGCGACCGGCGGCAGGTTCTCCAGCGCCCGCACCTCATTGATGGTCATGACCCCGCATTGCAGCAGGGTCTGGTAGAATGTGGCCCGCGCCGCGCTGTCGCCGCGCAGCAGCCCTTCCAGATTGAATTCGATGACGATGCCGGCGGCGCGATCGGCCGGCGACAACAACTGCCGCGCCAGCGCCTGCTCGATGCGTTTCAGCCGGCGGCGCAGGGTGAACTTCTGGAAGCCCAGCGCCTGCTGTTCGATGCCGGTGCCCCAACTGGTCGACTTTTCGGTATGGCCGATCATGGACGGCGGCACGCCGAAGATGCGGGCGATTTCCTCCACCGAGAACGACCGCGACTCCAGCATCTGGGCGTCTTCGGGATCGATGGTCAGCTGTTCCCATTTCGTGCCGCCCTCCAGGATCATCGGGCGGCCGGCGTTCATGGCGCCGGTGAACTTGTCGAGCAGCAGCTTTTCGATCTCGACGCGCTGCTCCGCCGTCAGGAACTTTTCGAAGGTGATGACGCCGGAGGGGCGCAGGCCGTTCTGGAAGGTCTTGTGGGCGGCGGCGTTGACGGATGAGGCCAGCGCGAACGCCTTGCGGGCGTGCGACAGGGTGGAGATGCCGCCGCGCGCATCGCCGCCGAAACCACGGATATGCAGCACATCGCGGCTGGAGCCGACGCGAACCACGCCGTCCTCATCACGCCAGCTGTATTCCAGCCGCCGGCCCGGCTGCCGACGCACCGACATGGCGTCAGGATGGATCGGGTAAAGGCCGACGACACGATCGCCGATGCGCAGTTTTTCCGCATAGGCGTTGCCGCGCAGTTCCAGCGCCAGACAGGCCTGCTCCCAGAAATCCAGCGCCGTCTGCTCATCATTGGGGCTGTCATGCAGGATGGCGTACAGCGGATGGTCGCTGGCGACGTCGCGGCCGCCATCCTTCCGGTCGCGGTAAACCACCAGCGGCAGGGAGGCGATCGTGCCGGCCAGCAGGTTGAGACAGGCCCAGGCGGCGGACAGCGACAGCACCGACGTATCGGTCACCATGTCCGGCAGGTCGACGCCGCCACGCCATGCGTCCGCATCGGTGAGCGACAGCGGGCGCGGCGCAAACCAGCCGGCCATTTTGCGAAAGAGGTTCACGCAGCCCCCCTCAGCCCGGCGATGTAGTCGTCAATGCCAGTGTCATTGGCGGGCTCCGGGTTACGGCTCATCAGGTCGAAGGCGTTCAGCAGGGCGATCAGCGGGTCGATTTTCGCCGCGCCGGAAACCTGCTTGGTGATCAGCGTGGCGGAGCCGCGCAATTCGGTGCGGGCGTTGCTGACCGCCCAGGCCATCAGCGGCTGGCCGCAATGCTTCAGCGTGCCGTCTTTCAGCTTTCGCGCCGCGCCCTTGATGACGCCGGAAAGGCGATAGCCCTGCGGCACGGCGGCGATGCATTCGCCGGGAATTTCACGGGCGGCCAGCGCATCAAGGATCGCCGCGATGCCGACCGCGTCGACGCCGATCCCGGCCCGCTCCGGCAGGAGGCCGGCCTTGTGAAGGCGCAGCACGATGTCGGCGACCTCGGCGACGTCGTCGTTTTCGGCGGTCCCGTCCGGATCCTCGCCGGCGGCCGGCACCTTTTCGGCGATGTCGACAAACACGAAATCGCCGTTGCGCTCGAAATCGCGCAGCTGCGACACGATCCCCTCGCGCAGCCTGACGATGCCCCGGTCGGCCCACGCCCTGCCCCATGCAAGCCAGCGGCGGGTGCCCTTTTCGCGGCCGATGACGACAAGGCCCAGCAGGTCGTCGAGGCCGCCGCCGTCAATGCCGACCGTCACCACGTCGCAGCGGCGCATCAGGCCATCGAGCGTCAGCCCCGGAACCGCCGCGCGCTGCCAGTAATCGACGCCCTCCCAGCGGTTGTTGTGGAGGGCCATGCCGATCTGGATATTGAGGTGCTGCGACGCCCACAGGCGTTCAGCCTCATCGCCCTTGCCCTTCGCGGCGGCGTAATCCTGCCGCAGCACCACCATGGACACCGACTTGCCGAGGTTCGGGGTGACCAGCGGCCAGTTGGCCTCATCCCGCCAGGGCGCATCCTCCGCGACCTGCATGGCCTTGGGGAACTCATACAGAACCGGCAGAACCTCATCGCTGTCGACCGCTCCGTCGCGGATCGCCCGGGCGGCGTCCAGCTCCGCCTTGAAGGCCCCGGCCGGCGGCAGGTCAGACTGCGTCGTGATAATGACGCCGAAACTCTCCGTGATCGCCGAGCGTGCGCCGCGCAGCTGGGCCAGCACGCGATCGGTGTACGGCGCCCGGCCCAGCAGGTGCATTTCGTCCAGCAGCCAGCCAGAGAACTTGCCGCCGGTGGCGACCTTGGTGTCGAAGGTCGTGACCTTCAGGCGGGCGCCGGTGATCCGGTGCACCACGTCCTTTTTGTGCTCGCGCACATGCAGGAGCTTCGACAGTTCCGGGTCGATCGCCACCATGCCGGCGACCGCCTGGAAGGCGATGTCGGCGATTTCCTGCGTTGGCCCGAACAGGCCGAACAGCGCGCTGGGCCGCTGGTTGAGCAACAGCGCCGTGAGCATCAGGGCCGCGCCGTTCGTCGTCTTCGAGTTTTTCTTCGGCACCAGCACGAAGACGCCGCGCACGCGGCGAACGCCGGTGTCCGGATCGAGCGAACCGAAGATGGCGCGGACAATGTCGCGGAACCAGTCGCCGGCCGCATCGCGCAGCATCGGCAGGCCCGGCACGTCCGGCAGGCGCAGCATGTCGAAGATCGCCGCAGCGCGCGCGGCCGCCGCCACGTCCAGCGGCAGTGCGGGCACGAGGGAGCGCCCGGAGCGGAGCCTGTCGACCCAGTCCGGTTGCGCGAACGACCAGCCAGCCATCAGTTCGGCAGCGGGGTTCCGCCGGCGAGCAGACCGGCCCACCTGCTTTTCTCGATCACGCCGCGCGCGTCCTGATCAGCCTGCGCTTTCTTGCCAAGCGGTTCGGCGCGCTCCGCCTCCGGCGCGGCGGCGGCTGTCGCGCCCTGGCCGAGATTGCGGCTCAGTTCGCCAAGGTCGGCGCGGTCCATCATCTCGATCGCCAGCTTCTGGGCGGCCACGCTGCCCTTGAGCGCCGCGCGGAACAGGGCGTCGATCACCTCGGCCCGCTTGCGAGCGCCGCCAGTCGCCAGCTCATCGCGGAAGTGGCGGCGCAGCGTCGGGGCCGTGATGTCGAGGGCGCGGGCGATGTCGCCCACCGGCATGCCGGCGGCGACAAGGGCGGCGACGCGTTCGCGGTCGCGGGTCAGGGGCTGGTAGCGCTTGCGGCCGCCGGCGCCGGGGCGTTTGAGTGTGGGGGCACGGGGCGTCCCGGCAGGAGCCTGATCCCCGGCGGCCGCAAACAGGTTATCCGCGCCCATCCGGTCGCGCAATTCGTCGGCGCAATGCTTGCGCAGCGTCGGCACGCTGATGTCCAGCGCGGCGGCGATCGCCTCATGCACGTCACCGGCGGCGGCCATCTGGCGAACGAGCGCCCGCTGGTCGTCAGTCGGCGACCACGCCGCCCGGCCGGGGCCTGGCTGTTTGTTTTCTTTCGGCATACCGGAAAAACCCTGGCCACGAAAAAAAACTGCAGATGAGTTGGGGGCCGGTGCGGGGGAGCGGGCCGGTTCTGGACTTTCGACCGCCCCCCCTGCCTCTGGCCGCCTGGTCAGACGGGCCGCGCCAGCCGGCGGTCGCGGGCGACGGCGGTTTTGCGGTTGTGGCAGCCGAGGCAGAGCAGGCGGACGTTGAGCGGATCGAAGTCCGCGCCGCCGTCCTTCCGCTCCACCACGTGGTCGCCGATCAGGCTGCGCGGCGACGATGCGCAATCCATGCCGCAGCCTTCGCAGCGGTAGCCGCGCTGGCGCTTGATCTCACGGACGAAGGTCCGCCAGTTGGGCGAGGTGTAGAACGGATCGGGGACCTTGGCCGGCGGGCGAACGCGGGATGCGACGGTGCTGATGCGGGGCGGAAGCGCCCGGATACGCGCCATGATGACCACCGGAAACGACAACGCCCGGCGGCTGGTTATCAGCCCCGGGCGCAAATCTCACTGGTGACAGAAACATGCCTTCCGACGGCGCCGTTGTCAACCGCCTCAGCGCGGCCCCCGCTTTCCAAAGAGCGGCGTCAATTCATCCCACAGGGCATCTTCCAATGCCTGCAACACGTCATCTTCAGCATCAGGGTAAGCGGCTGCATGGATCTGCACCAAACCCTCAAGATCATAAGCCCATGTGCTCATATGCATCGCGTATGTCGCCTTCGGCCCGCCGATGATATGCTGCTTGATACGACCCAACAAATTACTCGATCTACCAACATACAGAGCTTTATTATCGCCAAATGCATTAAGTTTTGAATAAGCGATATCTGGCTTTTTATTTTTTAGAAAATCGTCTCTTACCGCCTGATATGATCCGCTCTTTAGGGTCATCCAGTAGAACCCCCGCGTTACCTCAGAAATTCCCTGCCTCAGCTTATAATCGAATTCCCCATCATGGGATTCGCCAATGCCAATTGGGAAATCCCGCCTCTCGTAGCGGGTTCCCCTAATGGCGCCCAAAGCCCGGGATTTTTCTGCGAATGAGCGTGAAGCATTCTTCGCGATCTCTTCGAGCGTATTTTCCCCAAATTCGAGCATACTTCCCCCCAAACTGGCACTTTCAGGTTACCCACTGCGCCCGCGCGCGCCCCAAACGTCAAGAGCCAAAAACTCCAAAGCCTCGCGAACGCGGAGCATCAGATAGTCACGCTTTATCCGCTCCGCATCCGTCCCCGGCCACCGCGCCGCCAGATCGGAAATCGTTTCGCCCTGCCCGGCCACCGCCTGCAGCACCCGGTATCCGATCATGCCCAGATCGCGCGAGAGGCGGCGCAAATCGTTGAGCGCCATGGCCACATCGTCGGTGAAGGCGTCGCCGGGCGCGCCGCCATCCACCCTGATGCGCGCCGGGTCGATGCCGCCGCCGCCGCCAATCATCGCCCGTTCGTAAATCGCCCGGAACCGCACGCCGGCCTCGTATTGCGCATCGTCGATCCGGCCGCGCGCCCGCATCAGCTCCAGCGGATGCTCGGCCAGATTGACCCGCGCCCGGACCTTCAGGCCCGGCTGGTACGGGTCATCCACCGTCCGCTCGCCCTCGACCACCTTGCTGCGCCATGCCGGGGCTTTCGCCGCCGCCCGCCGCTTCGCCTGCCTGTTCGCCTTCGCCGCGCCCGTCATGCCGCGCCCTCCGCCTGGCCGTCGTCGTTGAGCTTTTTCGAGGGCGGCCATTCCTGCGGCACCCGCAGCGCCACCGCGCCGCCCTCCGCCATCGATTGCGCGCTGATCACGCCGCCTGGCCCCTCGCGCAGCCGGCTCATCCACGCGCCGAACTGCTGGGTTCCGCGCTCCACCAGCACCCAGCGGTTCGTATCCGCGTCCAGCCCGCGCCCCACCACGGGCCACTCATCGCGGGTCCGCAGCATCCGCGCCCCGGCATGGCGCTCGATCAGGTGCTCCGGAATGCCGAGCATGCCCCGGCAGCGGTAGTAGACCAGCCACGCCCGCCACTGCTCCGACCCCTCGCCTGCCAGAAACCCGTTGGCCGATGCGCCGGCCTCACCGGCCTTGCGCAGCTTCCGGGCCTCGGCCACGTCCAGCCAGACGCGCCGGGCGATCCAGTTGGCGATGTCGATCGGCATGGTGCGGCCAGCAGCCTTGCGGCTGTCGAGGTATTCGCCAACCGCCGCCAGCGCCGCCCGGCGATCCGATCGCGACAGCCTGCGCCACGCCTCCCGGGCCTGGCTGATCCGCATGTCGGCCGTCGCCCCGTACCGGGCCAGCAGATCCGCGAACGTTTCGTCGGCATGCTCCCGGTCGTCTTTCCGGCCAGCCTCTCTCTCGCCCGCGCCCCGCGCGGAGAGTGAGGGTTCCCTTTGGGTTCTTTTGGGTTCCAGACTCCCGCGCGCGTGGTGTCCCCTATTTTTGTCACCCATGTCCCCTATTTCTGTCGCAGATGTCACCTTTCTCCCGTCGTCAGACCCATCGCCGGAAATAGGGGACATTTCCGCCACCTGTTCATCGTAAGTATCTGATTTTGTTGACGCCGATTCTGCGATAGGTGACACCATGTCCCCTTTCATCGCAGACATGGATTCCGCGCCGATCAGCATGCGGTAGCAGCTGCGGCGGCGGTCGCCTTCCAGCCGGCCAACCTCGATCAGCCCGGCCTCGCGCAGGCCGGCGATGTAGCGCTTGACCTGCCGCTCATCGACACCGGCCTCATCCGCCAGCAGGGCGATCGACGGCCAGCAGGTATGGTCATCGTCATTGGCCCGGTCGGCCAACAACAGCAGCACAAGGCGGATGCCCGGCCCGTCCAGCTTGCGGGCCTGCGCCTTGGCCCAGGTCATTGCATTGATGCTCACGGCGATACCCATTCGACGCACAAAAGCGCCGGCAAAAATCCGCTTGGCGGACCCCGTTACAAATCAGATGGTTAGGTTCAGTTCAGGGGGAGATCAGCTGCCCGGCGGCCCTGTCGGCGGGCAGGTCAGGCGCGGCCGGTCATCCTGCTCCGGGTAGCGCAGCACGGAGGCCGCCAGCATCATGGCGCGCGCCGCAATGTGCAGCGCCTGCGCCTGGCCGCTTTCCGGGTCCGTATCCGCCCCGGCCCAGAAGGCCAGCAGATGCCGCTGCAACGAGGCGTAATCGGCGCTCCACGGGCGCGGCGCGTTGATGTCGCGGCCGGCGTGCTTGGCGGCGCTCGCCGCGAACAGCCCGGCCACGGCCAGCAGCACGTCTGGCGGCAACAGGTCGGTCGCCGGTTTCGGCGCGCCGGCGACAGCCTCGCCATATGCCCTGTCAGCCATGCCGGCCTCCCCTGCGCCATTCGGCCTGCGCCGTCAGCGCCGGCAAGCCCAGCCGCGCCCGCGTGGCGTTGCGCGCTGCATGAATCTGGTCGCGCAGGCCGCAGTTCTCCTTTGCGCACGCGCCCGGCGGCGTGGCGGCCGGCCATTTGCAGACCCAGCACACGTCATCTTCCTGCGCCGGGGCGGCGCTTTGTTTCAGGCGCGCCATCGCCCTACTCCTGCTCTGTCAGGTCAGCGCCGCCGCGCGCCTTGATCACGGCCATGTCCTGATGGAAGCGCTGGCCGCTGGAGATCATGTCGCCGATCGTGCGGGCGATGATTTCGGCTTCCGCAGGCGTCACGATCCGGTCGGCCAGCGCGTCGGAAACGGCGCTCTGCATGGCGGCGGATTTGGCGGTGACGCAGGCGAAATTGGCGAGGATTGACCGGCGCATGGCGTCGCCCGGGCTTTCCGGCGCGGCGACCGTGCGCCCGTTCAGCGCCGCCAGGGCGGACGTGACGGTGGGCAGGCCGCAATCCGCCTCCAGCACCACAACCGCCGGCAACGGAATGGTCGCGGTTTCGCCGGGGCACTGCCAGCGCGAGGCCTGCGTGTCGCTGTAGCCGGTGAGCTGGGCGCAGCGCTCGATGCCGCCGCACAGTCGGATCAGATCGCGCGTCGCGCCCTTGATGCGATGGCGGATGATGTCCGGGGTCAGGATGGTGGCGCTCATGCCGCCTCTCCCGCCCCGACCACGCCGAAATGCGCCAGTTCCGGCACGATACGGAGCAGTTCGTCGCTGGGGCGCACATGCGCGGCGATGACGCCGTCGCCCGCCTGCGAAAACGCGACCGTGCAAATCCCGTCGCGCGCCGCCAGTTGCTCGACGCCGAGCATCTGCATGGGCGAGAGCGACGAAAAATCGAACATGTGCAGCCAGTCCGGCCGCGGGAAGGTGATGGTCGCAGTCATGTGCGCCATGGCGGGCTCCAGCAGGAATGAGAAACGGGGGAATCCGGGCGCGCATCCCCGCTGCGCGGCGGGGTTGAGTGCGCGATAACCGGATGGGGGTGGGCAAAAAGGCCGGAGGCGGCGAAGCCTCCGGCCAGTTCAGCCAGGCCCGCGAGGGAGGCAGACGACGGGCCGGCGTTCGGAGCGGTGAGTGCTGGCAGACGAAATTTTGCGATGGTCATGCCGCGTCACCCCACCAGATGGCCGTTTGAGCGACGGAAGAAATCGCTTGGGGCTAACGGGATGCCGCGCGCGTTCGCGCCTTCGAGGAGCTTTTGTTGATGACGAGACGGGATCAGCCCATCAGCGCCACCGCGCTCCCGCGCATAAGTCCAGCGATATACCCGCGAAACATGGACGCCACAGATCTCTGCCACGACAGCATGGCCGCCACATTTCGCGATGATTGTTTCCGCCACTGTGCTCATGGTGACGGATATTGCGATTATCGCTCAATGATTGTCAACGCAGATATTGCGCAATACGCACACGACAAAGTTTGCGAAATCCGCGATAAGCAATGGATGGCAATCGCTTTTTCACCGGACTGGTTCTCTGAACAGTTTGCCCGCACCGGCAAAAGCCAGGCGGAGCTTTTCCACTTCCTATCGGGCCGGCTAGGCCTCGACCGGAGCCAAGTGAACAAATCGATCCTCGGCAAACGCAAAGTGCAGCCACCCGAAATGCCCTTGGTCTGGGAATTTTTCGGCCTGGACCCTGCCGACATGGCCACCGCGATGAGCGCCAGACACCTGCCTGGGAGCACGCCGGCTCCACAACCTTCACCCAACGCAACAAGGCCAGAGTTTCAGCCATTTGCGCCCGCGCCTCGCATCCCGGTATTCGGGCACGCCGCAGCAGGGGATGACGGCCGGTTCATCATGAACGGCCAGCGGATCGCAGATACGTTCTGCCCACCTGTCCTGTCTGGCGTCGAAGGCGCGTACGCCGTTTACGTTCATGGCGAATCTATGGAGCCGCGCTTCCGGGCCGGCGAGACGGTATGGATCAACCCACATCAGCCCGTGCGGCAGGGAGACGATGTCGTCGCCCAAATACTTGACGCTGATGAGGATGACGGCTCTCCGCCCAGCGCCTACGTGAAGCGGTTTGTTTCAAGGGGAAGCGAACTGGTATTGCACCAGTTCAATCCACCAGATGGCGAGACGTACGAACTACGCTTCCCAGAGCAAAGGGTAGTCTCTGTCCATCGCATCGTATTCGCCGGGATTGGATAACCACCCCCGCCTGATGTAACGCCGTCATTCGCGGAGAATGGGATCAAGGACCGCGCGGGTCAGGAGCCTATGGCGCTTGGCCTGATCTGTCACAGCCAGACGCAGTTAGCAGCGTCTGCAAATTCATTGGCGCGCACCCTTCAAAAGCTTTGCTGGCTGAGCGCCTGGACGCGTAGGCGCACATCGCCAGTCCGGCCGCACGATGATATTCCGCAGTGCCCCATGTGGGCCGCATTCGCGGCAAACGGCCCTCCGCGCCAGATCGCCAAATGTATGGACGCCACACTCCTGAAGCCGCTTGATTTCAGGCAGCCGCCATTCCCGTCTCCGCCCGCAGTCGTCGCACTCCACCACAATTCGTGATGCATCTGCGAGCAATCTCCGCGCCTCATGCGTCATCCCAGCCCCCGATGTTCTCTTTACGTTCTATTTACGTAGCGGCCATTCGCGCGCCTGTCGAATCGATTTTCGACCGAACGGGGAAATTCATAGCGCTCGAAATGTTGCGATAATCGCTTGACATAAATTGTGCGATATTCGCAATATGCCATCCGCAACAGGAGGCATACATGCGCCGCACCACCATCCCCCACCGCACAATCACCCACGACGGCCCCATCTGGCCGCGCCCGCGCCATCTGATGACTGACGCGGCTGAAATCCGCCGCCGCATGGCGCAGGAGGCCCGCGACGCCATGGACCGGGCCGGCGCCGACGCCGTCATCACCCGCAGCGACTTCCTGCAGCGCGGCTGGACGGAGGCGCAGGTCTCCGCCCACCTGCCCGCCGCAATCGACGTCGCCGCCACCGGCTCGCGAAGGGACGCGGCATGAGGCGCGGCAGGGCCAAAGCTGCGCAGGCGAAGCCAAGCCTACGCACCGGCTACTACTGGGCAAAATGGCAAACTGCAGTCGAGGGCACGCGGGATGCCAGCACGCTGACGCCATCCGACACATGGGAAATCGTCCAGCTCACCGATCTGGATGAAGACGCCGCCGTCGCCGTGGCGGGCGTTGAGAAGTGGCAACGCCGCGACTGCTTCATCTGGGGCCGTCGCGTCGCAGACCTGCACCCACCAGAGGGAGAGTGCGCATGATCCTCGCCATCCTCGCCCTCCGCGCGACCGCCTTCATCGGCCGCGCCGCCGCCGAACTGGCCGCCCTTGGCCTGTTTGTCGGAGCCATCGCGCTCTGGAGCGCCATCGCCGCCGGGGCGTGACATGCCCACGCCGGCGAACCTCGCAACCGCAATCGCCTGCGCCCTCGCCGTTTTCGCGCCGCTTGTGATCGCAAGCCAGATCGCGCAGCGGCTGCGGCGGCGGGCCAACCACGGGGCTGACCATGACCAATCATGAGCCAGGCATGGCTGACATCGCCGATTCCGGCGTCGCCGCCGACGAGCTGAAGCAATTCAT
The DNA here is from genome assembly GCF_004342915.1 of Camelimonas lactis. Classification (GTDB taxonomy): domain Bacteria; phylum Pseudomonadota; class Alphaproteobacteria; order Rhizobiales; family Beijerinckiaceae; genus Camelimonas; species Camelimonas lactis. The sequence goes on along the minus strand of NZ_SLWL01000001.1, from coordinate 107,073 downwards.
CGAGCGCCTTGAGCGCCTCGAAGAGGAAAAGGCCGGCATCGCCGGCGACATCAAGGAAGTTTTCGCGGAACTGAAAGGGCGCGGCTTTGACGCCAGGGCCGTCCGCCAGATCCTGCGCATCCGCAAGAAAGACAGCGCCGAGCAGCAGGAAGAGGAAGCAATCCTCGAACTGTACCTGCAGGCGCTGGGCATGAGGTGACCGACATGAGCAAGCTCAGCGTCATAACCATCACCACCAGCCGTGGCGGCCGCGCGGAAATCGATATCGATAATCTCCGCCAGACCCTCATGGGCGTCATCGAAGACGCCGAGGGCATCGCTGACGATGCCGGGGATGACCAATCCGATAAAATCGTGGAGCTGGAAGGCCACATCGAAGAGCTGGAGGGCGACGGCAGTTTAATCGAGCACGCGGCCGCCGAAATCCGCTACGGCAATCTGGATGAGGCGCTGGTTTACATCGCCCGCGCCATCCCGGCCCTCGACGGCCTGCCCCACCTTGTCGCGAAGGAGCTTGCCCGCCGCGAGGCCAGGAGGGCTGAGGCATGAAGCTGATTGTGGAGCGCGACATGCTCGCGCAGACGATCAAATCCATTACCCGCGTCGCCGACCGGCGCGGCAACATCCCGATCCTGTCCAACGCGCTGCTGCGGGCCGAGGCGGAAATGCTCACGGTCACCGCCACCAATCTCGAAATGATGGCGAGCAACGCCATTTACGCCGACATCAGCACGCCGGGCGCAATTACCGTGCCGTTTCCGTTGCTGGAAAGGATCGTGAACCGCCTGCCCTCCGGCGCGCAGATCGGCATTGAATGCGACGGCGCGGCCATGACCCTGCGCGCCGGGCGCTCGCGCTCGACGCTGCAAACCCTTCCGGCCGCCGACTTCCCGGATTTTTCCGAAAGCGCCGATGGCCACAGCTTCACCCTGCCCGCCGCAACCGTTGAGCGGCTGGTCAACGCCACGCGCTTCGCCATCTCGACCGAAGAAACCCGCTACTACCTGTGCGGCATGTACCTGACGCCGCACGGGCGTGATGGCGAGCGCCGGCTATGCGCCGTTTCCACGGACGGCCACCGCCTCAGCCGCATATTCGCGCCGCTGCCGGAAGGCATGGAGCACATGCCCGGCGTCATCATCCCCACGGCGCTGGTCGATGAGATCGGCCGCATGGCGAAGGACACGCCGGGCGAAATGTCGTTTGACGTGTCGACGGCGGCCATCCGGGTGCGCAGCGGCAGCGCCGACCTGATCGGCAAGCTGGTCGACGGCACATATCCGGACTGGGAGCGCGCCATGCCATCCAGCCGGCCGAAACATGCCCGGCTCGATGTCGCCGAGCTGGCCTCAGCCGTCACCCGCGCCTCGGCCGTGCTCGACAGCAAGAGCGGGCCCTCCAGGCTGACGCTGGCGGAGGGCGAGATCACCGTCACCACGACCGGGGCCAATGGCGAGATCAACGAGACGGTCGACGCGGAATTCGACGGCGACCCGACCTCGATCATCTTTGCATCCGGCTACATCAGCACCGCGCTTGATGCGATCGGCAGCGGTGAGATCGTGCTGGGCGTGGATACCGGGATGGATCCCGCGCTCATCACCCGCCCCGACGATCCCGAACACGTCATCATCCTCATGCCGAGGCGCATGTGATGGGCGAAGACCCCGGAATTCTCGGCGTGATCGCCGGCTGCGCTTTCTGGAGCGCCGCCGCCATCGCCATCCCCGTCATCATCTGGAGGCTTATGCGATGAGCAAGCCCACTTATGACGTCGACAAGGTGAGCCCATGACCTGGAACGCCAGATGGATGGGCGAGGCCAGCAACATCGCTACGTGGTCAAAGGATCCGCGCACGAAGGTCGGGGCCGTCGCCGTCAAGGGGCGTCACCGCCTCATGGATGGCTACAACGGCATTCCGGCCGGCGTGGATGATGACCCATGCCGCATGGTCCCGGACGCAAAATACGACTGGACGCTACATGCAGAGGCCAACGTCGTCGCCAAGGCGGCCAGGCACGGCGTCTCACTGGATGGCGCAACGGTCTACGTCACCCACAAACCATGCTGCCAGTGCGCGGCCCTGATGATCAACGCCGGCGTGGCCCGCATCATCTACGGCGACGGCAGGACCAACATGCCGGATCATAAATTCGAGATAGCCGGGATCATGTGCAGCGAGGCCGGCGTGTCGCTGGACCGGGCTGAAGCAAAGCGCTCACCGGCGCCGATAAGGGCGTGAACCATGGCAAGCCAACCGCCCCTCTCAAAGGTACAGCGCATCGAGCGCGCCCTGGTGCTGGCGGCCTATATCGTCACGCGCCACGGCGAAAAATATGCGGGCTACATCGACCGCCTTGAGGCGGAGCTGGCCGAGGCGCGAAAGGTCGATCCCATGGCCCGGGCGCAGGCAATCCTCGACCGCTACACCCGCGCCGGCGGCGTCAATGCGATTCCCACGAGCCAGTCCCGCTTGCCCTCAAGTGACAGGCCGTCGCCATAGCGCGGCCTGGCCCGCTCATGCCCCATAAAGTCGGCGATGGCGTTCTCCGGCGCGGCCGCCGCCATCAGCCGGTCCTCAAAAGCATGCCGCAGCGAATAGAGGCTTGTCCCGTCCGGGCGCAGATTGAGCGTGTCCAGCGTCTTGTTGACCGCCGCCGACAGGGAGTTGCCCTTGTCCCAATAGCGCGGGAATCCGTCCGGCTGCTCCTGCATGGCCATCAACGAAACGCCAACCAGCGGGATCTTGCGCGCTGACGACAGGGTTTTGATCTCCCGGCCGTCAGGCTTGACCTCAATATAGGGGACGGGGCCTGACAAATGGATATGATCGCGCTTGAGCCCGCAGGCCTCTGATGGCCGAAGCCCTGTCTCAATCATCAGATAGAGAATGCGCCTTGCCTGCTCATTGAGGGTGTCGAGCGCGCCCGTCGCCAGCAACCTGTCCTGGATGAAATCGGGCGTGTAAGCCGGCCGCTTGTTGTACCGGGCGGCAGCCACCCGCATCCTGGCGAACACATCTGGCAGGCCCAGCCGGCGATCATCGACGGTCGCCCGGAACATCGCCGCGACGCGGCCGATGGCCTTGTTGGCCGTATCGGCGCTGATCTCCCCGCTGGCGACGCGCGTGCGCAGCGCATCCCGGTACGTGGCGATATGGTCCGCCGTCAGGTCGGCCAGCTGGCGATCCCCGCCCGTGCCGACGATAAAATTGTCCAGCGCCGTCTGCCTGTTGATCTCCCAGCGGTCCATTTGCGCTGCTGATTTGCCTGCGAGGTCAACGGCGATGATGCGTTTGTATTCGGTCAGCAGATCGCTGAGGCGCAGCCCCGGCGGCTCAGCCCCGCCCAACACGGCCGTGACTGTCCGGCTGACGTCAGCCCGCTTGCTGGCGGCGAGAAACTCAAAACGCCGGAGCATGTCCTCAATGTCGAGTGAAATGGGGGCGCCGGAGGCGGGGGCATAGGCGAAGCCATATCGCCGCGCATCGGCGACAGCGCGATCAAACCTCTCCAGCGCATCGCTGACCTTGCCCGAGGACAAATCGCGCCAATACGTGTGCAGGACTTCATCGAGCCGCTGCACTTCCCGCGCCGCGCGAATGCCGCGCGGATCATCAGTCACCCTGATGCCGGTGCTGAGCTGTATGAGGCTGCGATTATCGAGATGTGCGTATTCTGCCGGTACGCGCCGGATGAGATACCAATAGCCCTTGCGCTTGTTGGGGCGCGCTGCGAGCGGGCGCGGCGGCATGGCGTCTCCGGAGCATTGTAAGGCCAATAGTAAGGCCTCAATCATTACAACGCACTGGGAGACTGGTCAACTCATCTTAATAAGCGCTTATATATCAATAACTTAGCGCCAATTCAAATGGTGCCCAGGAAAGGACTCGAACCTTCACGAACTTGCGTCCACTGGCACCTGAAGCCAGCGCGTCTACCAATTCCGCCACCTGGGCCCGACTTCCGGGAGCGGCTGGCGCTCTCGTCGTCCGGTGAGCGTTCGTTTAGGCCCCGCCCGCGTGGGTGTCAATGGACAAATCCCGCTTCCCGCCGAATGGCGCGACTATCCACAGGAAGCCGGTTTTTCCGCCCTGACCTGTGCATTTCCCGCAGCTGTGCGACGATGCCCCGGGAGAGAACAGGCGCTGGCTCCGCGCGACGCGCGCGCCTGTCACACGCCTTTGCTCAGGAAAGGGTTTTCATGGCCGAGCAGCCTGCCGTCAGGCGGCCGGCGCGCCCCGGGCGCGCCGCCTTCCAGCACTTCACGCCGATTCAGACCCGCTGGCTGGACAATGACGTCTATGGGCACGTCAACAATTCCGTCTACGGGCACTATGTCGACACCGCCATCAATGACTGGCTGATCGGCAATGGCATTGTCGATTTGCACGGCGCCCATGGCCTCATCGGCCTCGTGGTGGAAACCCGCTGCCTGTTTTTTGACAGCGTGGCGTTTCCCGACAGGCTGGAGGCGGGATTGCGCGTCGCCGCTCTGGGCAGGTCATCGGTGACGTTCGAGGTTGGAATTTTCCGTCAGGGCGAGACGCTGGCGTCGGCGCTTGGCGTCTGCGTGCACGTCTATGTCGACCGGACGACGCGGCGTCCGACGCCATTGCCAGAGGCCGAGCGCGGCAAATTCGCGACGCTACTGGCGTCGGCGTCAGATTGACGGACGCCGGCTGGCAACACGGCGGGCGAAACAAAAAAAGCGCGCCGGTTCCAGACCGGCGCGCTTCAGGCATGGCCGTTTATCAGCCTCCGCTCGCGTTGGCCCCTGCCTCAGGCCTGGAGCGCGATGAGATGCGGTATCAGCGGTTCATCGGCGGGCGGCATCGGGTAGTCGCGCAGGCGGGCCGGCGCGACCCACTTGAGCTCCTGCCCTTCCCGCGCGCTCACGAACCCGTCCCAGCGGCGGCAGACATACAGCGGCATCAGCAGGTGGAAGTCGTCATAAGCGTGGCTGGCGAAGGTCAACGGCGCCAGACAGGCCTCCTTCACCGTAATGCCCAGTTCCTCGTGCAACTCCCGGATCAGCGCAGCCTCCGGGCGCTCCCCCGCCTCCAGCTTGCCGCCGGGAAACTCCCATAAGCCGGCCAGCGCCTTGCCTTCCGGACGTTTGGCGATCAGCACGCGGCCATCGGCGTCCAGCAGGGCGCAGGCGACCACGAGCACCATCCGCAACGGTTTCGGCGCGGCGGGCGGCAGGGATTGCGGGGCGACGTCGCTCATTCGGCAGTCCCGTTCATTGCAGGTCCAGTCTCGCCAGGGTCCAGTCTTGCCAGAGTCCAGTCTTGCCAGGGTCCAGCCTTGCATCGCTCCAGGCTCATTCAATGGTCCACGTGGCCTGAACAGACGAGGTGATGGTCATCTCGCCGGCCTCCACGGGAGCAGCCGCCGGCGCGGCCTCGGCCCGCATCATCTTCATGGCGCCATAGGGGCGCGGCATGGGAATCTGGCCGGCGCTGATCATCTGCAACTGGCCAAGCTTGCTGCCGGCGGCTTCCACCAGGCGCTGCGCCGTGGCGCGGGCGTTGCGCACCGCCTCGGCCTGCAACTCATCCGCCACTTTCTTGCGGCCGGAATAGTCGAACGTCAGGCTGTTGATGTTGTTGGCGCCCTCGCCCGCCGCCGCCGTCAGCAGCGGCCCGAGCTTGTCCAGATCACGCACCCGCACGCTGACCGAATTGGTGGCGGTGAAGCCATCCGGCTCCTGGGTGTATCCCGAAGCGTCGCGCCTGTTGCGGAAATTCTGGGAGATCGACACCGTGTTGGTCTGCACGTCGCGACTCTCGACGCCGGCCTGGCGCACGGCGGCGATGACTTTCGCCGCCGCCTGGGAATTGCCATTGAGCGCTTCCGCCGCCTTCGGCGCCCGGGTGGTGACGCCAATTACGATGGTCGCCATGTCCGGCGTCACGTCGCGCGTTGCGGTTCCGCTGACGCTGACGATGCGCGGCGGCTGGCGCGCGCCTTCGCTTTCGGCCCTGGCCGGCGCGCCCATGGCCAGCAGCAGCGATGCGGTGGCGAGCGGCGCGGCGAGAATGAGGCGGGAGACTGCGGAACGGCGGACGCTGGAGGTCATGAGCGATAATCCCCGTTAATTGCGACGTACTCCTTGGTGAGGTCGCAGGTCCAGACGGTGGCCGAGGCCCGGCCGAGGCCGATGTCGACCGTGATCGCTATTTCATCTCCGCGCATGTAGGCGGAAGTTTGCTCTTCGTCATAGGCCGGGTCGCGGGCGCCCTGGCAGGCGACCCGGATGTCGCCGAAGGAGATCGACAGGCGGTCGCGGTCAGCCGGCTCGCCGGCCTTGCCCACGGCCATCACCACCCGGCCCCAGTTGGCGTCCTCGCCGGCGACGGCGGTTTTCACCAGCGGCGAATTGGCGATCGACATGGCGATGCGGTGGGCCGAGCGCTCACTCTTCGCCCCCTGCACGTTCACGGTAATCAGCTTGCGGGCGCCCTCGCCGTCACGGGCCACCTGCTGGGCCAGATCACGCAGCAGCGTCGTCAGCGCCTTGCGGAACGGCGCAAGGCGCCTGTCGCCAGGGGCGGTGATCTGCGGCGCGCCGCGAGCCGCCGCCGCGCCGGTGGCGAACAGCAGCAGGGTGTCGGAGGTGGAGGTGTCGCCGTCGATGGTGACGCAGTTGAAGGTGCGGTCGGTGGCCTTGCGCAGCAACGCCTGCAACACCGGCGCGGCGATCGGCGCGTCCGTCGCCACGAAGGACAGCATGGTGGCCATGTCCGGGGCGATCATGCCCGCGCCCTTGGCCATGCCGTTGATGGTGACCCTGACGCCGCCAAGCGTGGTGGTGACCGTCGCCACCTTGGGAAAGGTGTCGGTGGTCATGATGGCCTGCGCCGCCTCGCGCCACTGGTCCGGCGTCGCGCGGCTGGCGCAGTCGTCCAGCACGCCCTCGAATTTTTCCGCGTCCAGCGGCTCGCCAATCACCCCGGTGGAGGCGAGGAACACCTGGGAGGCGCGGCAGCCCGCGGCTTTCGCCGCCAGTTTCGCGGTCAGCTCAACGGCCTTGCGACCCTTCATGCCGGTGAAGGCGTTGGCGTTGCCCGAATTGACCACCAGCACGCGGGCTTCGCCGCCAGGCAGCCGGTCGCGGCACCAGTCCACGGCGGCCGACGGGCATTTGGACCGGGTCAGCACGCCGGCGACGGCGGTCGGCGCATCAAACAGCGCCAGCATGACGTCAGTTCGCCCCTTGTAGCGAATTCCAGCCTCGGCGGTGGCGAAACGCACGCCGTCGACCGGCGGCAATTCGGGGCTGGTTTTCGGCGCGAGAGGAGAAATGGCAGACGACATCGGTCGCTCCTGAGGGTTGCGCGCAGCGTCCCGGAAAAAGAGACGCCGGTGAAATTTGAAACGTTCGGCGACGCGCCCGCCGGCCTCCCGCCAGACGTTCGTCCTGACAGACCGGCTGCTGCGCGCCGGGCCCGGGCCCCGGGGAAAGCGGCGCTCTCGCCCGCGTGGCCGCTTTAGCGTTTGGCGCCGCCGTTGGCCGGCGGCTTTGGCGCGGTTTGCGCCTCGTCCTTGCTGGTCGCCGGAGGCGCGAACCGCTCGATCTTCGCCTTCGACCGCAGGTTGAGCACCAGATCCTGCTGGGCCTTGCGGGCAAGATAGGCTTCGACCTCGGGCTTCACCTCATCAAACGACGGGGCTGGCCGGGTGCGCCGTTCCTCCAGCTGGATCACATGCCAGCCGAACTGGGTTTTGACAGGCGCGGAAATTTCCCCCGGCTTGAGACGGAAAGCCGCTTCCGAGAATTCCGGCGCCATGCGGTCGCGGGTGAACCAGCCGAGCTCGCCGCCGCTTTTCGCCGCGCCCGGATCGGTGGACATGTCGGCGGCGACCCGGGCGAAATCCTCGCCGGCCTTCAGGCGGGCGATGGCCGCTTTCGCGTTCGCTTCGGTGTCGACAAGGATGTGGCGGGCGCGAACCTCTTCTTCCGGCTTCAGATCGCGCAGGGTCTGCTGGTAAGTCTTTTGCGCCGCCTCTGGCGTCACCGCCTTGCGCGCTTCGTGCGCCAGCAGTTCATCCAGCAGCAGCTTGTTGCGGTTATACGCCGCCTTGCGCTCGAATTCCGGCGTGGTGTCGAGTTTCTCCGCCACGGCGGCGCGGCTGCCGAGCTGGAGGTCGATCAGGTAGCTCAGCACATAGTCCTGCCGGTTTTCCTCCGACACGCGCGGCAGGCGATCCGCAAGGTCTTCCATCGCCAGGCGCACGTCGCGCTGGGTGATCGGCGCGCCGTCCACGCGGGCCAGAACCGTATCGTCCGGAACCGGCGCGGCGGCGGGAGCGGCGGTGGCGGGCGCGGCGGCGCCAGGAGCGGACGTGGCGGCCGGCGCGGCGCCGCGCGACGGCATGCTGCGGATGACGCCGGAAAGGTCGCCGCGCGCCGGATCCTTCGCCAGCAGCGGGCCGGCGAGCAGCGAGCCGCCCAGCAGGCTCGCGGCGACGAGCGCCAAAACGGCCGGGCGTGCGGAGCGACGGAGGCGGACGTTCATCAGCGGCTGGTCCTGCATCTGCATCAAGGGCGTATCCTGCCTGGGGCGCATCGCGTTCGCATGGCGTTGAAGGCCGGCGCCGGCGGCGCAGGCTGCCGGCATGAGTGTCTGATCGCGCCGGATTTTGCAAGCGAAGACGGGGCCATGGCCCTGCCGGAAGCCGCCGGCGCGACGGTCCCGTTCAGCGCGTCCGGCTTCCCTGGAATCCGGTTCAGGGCGGCCGGTTCACGGCGTCCAGGCGGGACGGGGCGCGGCCTCCAGCTCCGCCTGCCGCGCGGAATCGATAACATCGCGCAAAGCGCGCAGCACCAGCTCCACCCCCTCGCCGGAGGCCGCCGAAAGCATCAGCGGCCGTTGCCGGCTCGCCGCCGCCAGATCGGCCAGCCGCGCCGCGCGGGTTTCATCATCCAGGGCGTCGATCTTCGACAGGGCGACGACCTGCGGCTTCTCGGCCAGGGCGTTGCTGTAGGCGGCGAGTTCGTCGCGCACCACCTGGTAAGCGCCAGCGACGTCCTCCTGGGTTCCATCCACCAGATGCAGCAGCACCCGGCAGCGCTCCACGTGACCAAGGAAGCGGTCGCCAAGACCAAGCCCCTCGTGGGCGCCCTCGATCAGGCCGGGAATGTCGGCGAGCACGAACTCGCGCCCGTCGAGCCCGACGACGCCCAGCCCCGGATGCAGCGTGGTGAACGGATAGTCGGCGATTTTTGGCCGGGCGGCCGAAACGGCGGCGAGGAAAGTGGACTTGCCGGCGTTGGGCAGTCCGACCAGGCCCGCATCGGCGATCAGCTTCAGCCGCAGCCAGATCCATGCCTCCTGGCCTTCAAGGCCGGGATTGGCGCGGCGCGGCGCCTGGTTGGTGGAGGTTTTGAAATGGGCGTTGCCGAAGCCGCCGTTGCCGCCGCGCGCCAGGCAGATTTTCTGCCCGGTTTCGGTAAGGTCCGCCAGCATCGTCTCGCCATCCTCGGCGAAGATCTGCGTGCCGGCGGGCACCCGCAGCACCACGTCGTCGCCCTTGGCCCCGGCGCGGTTGCGGCCCATGCCGTGCATGCCGGCGCGCGCCTTGAAATGTTGCTGATAACGATAGTCGATGAGGGTGTTTAGATTGTCGACGCACTCCACCCACACATCGCCGCCGCGCCCGCCGTCACCGCCATCGGGGCCGCCGAATTCAATGAATTTCTCACGGCGGAAGGAGACGCATCCCGCGCCGCCATCGCCCGAGCGAATAAAGACTTTCGCCTGATCCAGAAACTTCATGGCTTCCCGTAATTGAGTATGGGCCGGACTGCAAACGGCTGCCGGTTCGTTCACGACGACCGGTGGGCGACCGCCCTTCATACCCTGGCCAGACCCTTTCGCATATCAGCCCCCGCCTGACCGGGCATTGCGCTGGCGTTTTGGCCGGATATGGTCAAAATCCAGGCAACGGCCCAAACGCCCTGCATTGAACCGCCCGGGAACCGGATGTCCACACAATCCACGTCAGCATCCGCCAGTCCATCGCCCGCCGGTTCGCCCCCGCTGGGGGCGGCGCCGGTCGCGCCGTCCAGCCGCCTCGGCGTTGGCCTGATGGTCATGGGCGTGTTTCTGTTCGCCCTCAACGACGTGCTCGGCAAATGGCTGGTCGGCTCCTATGGCGTCGGCCAGATCCTGATCGTCCGCAGCATCACCTGCCTGGTCATTCTGGCGCCGTTCTACTGGCGCACCGGGCTGACGCCGCTGCTGCGCGCGCCCCGCCCTGGCCTGCAAATCCTGCGCGGCCTGTTCTCCGCCATGGAGGTGGCGCTGTTCTACACGGCGGTGATCTGGCTGCCGCTGGGCGACGCGGTGACCTTCTACATGGCCGGACCGATCTATGTGGCGGCGCTGGCCGCCGTGCTGTTGCGCGAGCGCACGGACACGACCGGCTGGCTGGCGATCACCGCCGGCTTCATGGGCGTGATCGTCGCGCTGGAGCCGGGCGGGGCCAGCTTCACCTGGCCGGCGCTGATCGCCCTCGCCGGCAGCATGCTGTTCGCCTGCTCCATGATCATCACCCGCTACCTGCGCGGAACACCGGACGTGGTGCTGGTGACCGGCACCATGCTTGGCGCGCTGGTCATCGGCTTCATCATGCTGCCGTTCGGCGGCTGGAAAGCGGCGCCGGCCGTCGATCTGGCGCTGATGGCGTGGCTCGGCGTGGTGGCGCTCATCGCCCATGTCTGCGTCAACCGCTCGCTCAAACTGGCGCCGGCGACGGTGGTTGTTCCCTACCAGTATCTGCTGATCGTCTTCGCCATGGCCCTGGCCTGGGTGGCGTTTGGCGAGCAGCCGCGGGTCACCGCCATGGCCGGCTCGGTGATCATCGTCGCCGCCGGCATCGTGGTGTTCCTGCGCGAGCGGCGCCTGAATGGCCGCATCGACGCCAACGCGGCGACGCCGCCGCTGCCCTGAGGCTCGCGACGGCAGACGCCCTGGCGCGCGCGGCGCCGGGCCAGCGACGCGGCGTTGACGCGCCGCCAACCGGCGCCCATGCCCCTGCGCCAGCAACCGCGAGGCGGCGCCCCGGCGCGCCCTCCAGCCCAGGACAGCGACATAAAATGACGCCAGTTATTTATATTGTTACAATTTAAAATTGGCGCATCCCCGTTCCAGACGGCACGAAAACTGAAACTGACCGGATCAGTTCTGCGCTTTCACAACTATATCTGTCGACTATGACGCGCTGCGGCGTTATGAGCGACCGGCGCGACGCTGGCGGTTCCGGAGCCTGCGCCGCCCACCCCGGGTTTGTTGTCGATGATTGATTTGCTGAAGCGCTTCGCTTCCTACTACCGCCCGCACAAGGGCCTGTTCGCGCTGGATTTCGGCAGCGCCATCGTCGCTGGCCTGCTCGAGCTCGGCTTCCCCATCGCGGTGATGCTGTTTGTTGACCGGCTGCTGCCGACCAACCGGCTCGGCCTCATCACCGTGGCGGCGGCCGGGCTGCTGGCTGTTTACGCCGTCAGCGCCGGCCTCCAGGTGGTGGTGACCTATTGGGGCCACATGCTCGGCGTCAGGATCGAAACGGAAATGCGCCGGCGGGCGTTCGATCACCTGCAAAAGCTGTCCTTCGGCTATTTCGACAACGTCAAGACCGGCCATCTGGTGGCGCGGCTGACCAAGGACCTGGAAGAGATCGGCGAAGTGGCCCATCACGGGCCCGAAGACCTGTTTCTTGCGGTGATGACGCTGATCGGCGCCTTCGCGCTGATGCTTGGCGTGCACGCGCCTCTGGCCGTCATCACGGCGGTGATCGTGCCGCTGACCGCTTTCATCACCATGCGCTATGGCGCGCGGATGACGTCCACCTGGCGCGCCATCTACGGGCGCGTCGCCGACTTCAACGCCCGCATCGAGGAGAACGTCGGCGGCATCCGCGTGGTGCAGGCCTTCGCCAACGAGGACCACGAACGGGCCCTGTTCGCCCGCAACAACAGCGCCTACCTCGCCACCAAGCTCGAAGCCTACCGGGTGATGGCGGTGTCCCAGTCCCTGTCCTACCTCTCCATGCGTTTCGTCCAGGTGGTGGTGATGCTCGCCGGCGCCTGGTTCGTGGTGCGCGGCGAACTCACCGCTGGCGGCTTCGTCGGCTTCCTGCTGCTGGTCAACGTGTTCTTCCGCCCGCTCGACAAGATCAGCATGGTCATCGAGATGTACCCCAAGGGCATCGCCGGCTTTCAGCGCTATCTGAAGCTGCTCGACACCCGGCCGGAGATCACCGACCGGCCTGGCGCCGTAACGGCAGGCCGCCTGCGCGGCGATATCGCCTATCACAACGTGCGTTTTGGCTACGCGGACGGCGCGCCGATCCTCCAGGCCGTGGATTTTTCCTGCCGCGCCGGCGAAACCGTCGCCTTTGTCGGCCCGTCTGGCGCCGGCAAAACCACGATCTGTTCGCTGCTGCCGCGTTTTTATGAGGCGGACGCAGGAGCCATTACCATCGACGGCGTCGACATCCGCGACATGACCCTGCGGTCATTGCGCGAAAACATCGGCATCGTCAGTCAGGACGTATTCCTGTTCGCCGGAACCCTGCGCGAGAACATCGCCTATGGCCGGCTGGAGGCGCGCGAGGATGAAATTCTGGCGGCGGCCCGCCATGCCCGTCTCGAGAGCCTGATCGCCGATTTGCCAGCGGGCCTCGACACGGTTGTCGGCGAGCGTGGCGTCAAGCTCTCCGGCGGCCAGAAGCAGCGCGTCGCCATCGCCCGGGTGTTTTTGAAGAACCCGCCGATCCTGATTCTCGACGAGGCCACCAGCGCCCTCGACACCGAGACGGAGCGGGCGATCCAGCAATCCCTGGCCGACCTGTCGCGGGGACGCACGACGCTGGTCATCGCCCACCGCCTGGCCACCATCGCCGACGCCGATCGGGTGCTGGTGGTGGAGGACGGCAGGATCGTCGAACAGGGCGATCACGCCACCCTGCTGAACCGCGCCGGCGGCCGCTACCGTCGCCTGCACGCGGCTCAGGCCAGCGCCACGACATTGCCCGACGATCTTCTTGCGGCGCCGGACCGGGCACGGCCCTGACGCGTCGAATGGCCGGCGGGACCGCGTGGACCCGCCAGACGGGCGGCGGCGACGCCGGCGCCTTCGCCGCGAGGGGAACGCGGGCCATTGCAGGTTTTAGTTCGGAAGCGTCTTGCCTCCTGATGTGCTTTTCATGCAAGGCGGGGGCGCCATGTCGCGCGGACGCGCCAGACCAGCGCGGGCAGCGTCCGGTTCGACCGGGCGCATCCTCACCCCGCCAACCGCCAGGGACCCTGCCTGTACCCATGAACGCCCTGCTGAGCGCCCTGCAAAACTCACTTCGTGGCCTGGCCGTCGCCGCGCGGCGCGAACGCGCCATCCGCCAGGAACTTGTCGTGTTGCTGCTGGCGGTTCCCGCCGCTTTCCTGCTGTCTGGCCAGCTCTGGGTGCGGATCGCTCTCGTCAGCAGCGTGTTGCTGGTGCTCGCCGTGGAATGCCTCAACACGGCGATTGAAAAGTTGTGCGATCACCTGCACCCCGGCCGCCACGACGCCATCGGCTTCATCAAGGACATGGGGTCCGCCGCCGTGCTCTGCGTCACCCTGATCGCTTTCCTCATCTGGGCCGGCGCGCTCGCCATGGCGCTCTATCCGTGAATGGGTCACCAGATCGCGTCCGGCGCGCGACTATCTGGCGGGCCGTTCACCACCTAGACTGGGGCGTCGCCCTGCCCCGAAGCGTTCCATGAGTGTTCCCTGAATGAGCGGTCTGCTCGCCCTGCTTGACGACGTCGCCGCCCTGACGCGGTTGACGGCGGCCTCCCTCGACGACATCGCCGCCAACGCGGCGAAAGCCGGCTCGAAAACCCTCGGCGTGGTCATCGACGACGCGGCGGTGACGCCGGCCTATGTCAACGGCGTCCACGCCAGCCGCGAGCTGCCGATGATCGGCCGCATCGCCCTTGGCAGCCTGCGCAACAAGGTGGCCCTGGCGCCGGCGCTGCTGTTCCTCAACTGGTTTTATCCGCCCGCCATCACCGCCCTGCTGCTGGTGGGCGGCGCCTATCTGTGTTTCGAGGGCGCGGAGAAAATCTGGCATGCCCTCGCCCCCGGCGCGGACCATGCCGTCAGTGAGGACATGTCGTCCGGTGATCCGGCGTCGCTGGAGCAGGCCCGCGTCAAGGGGGCGATCAAGACCGATTTCATCCTGTCGGCGGAAATCATGACCGTGGCCCTGTCGGTCATCACCACGCCCTCGCCCTGGCTTCAGGCCGCCGCGCTTCTCGCCGTCGGCGCCATGGTGACGGCGGGCGTCTATGGCGCGGTGGCGGTCATCGTCAAGCTGGACGACGCCGGCCTGTTCATGGCCCGCTCCGGGCGCTTCGCGCCGACCCGCGCCCTTGGCCGCCTGATGGTGAAAAGCCTGCCCTTTGTGCTGGGCGCGCTGTCCGCCATCGGCACGGCGGCGATGCTGTGGGTGGGCGGCAGCATCGTGCTGCACAGCCTGCACGTGTTCGGCCTGCACGCCCCCGCCGATGTTATCGCCCGCATCTCCGCCGCGACGGGCGCGCTGGCGCCGGGTCCGGCTGGCCCTGCCGTGACGTGGCTCGCGGGCGCGGCGCTTGACGGCGTCGCCGGCCTGGCGCTTGGCCTCGCGCTGGTTCCACTGGCCAGCCGCGTCGCGGCGCCGATGTTGCGGCTTCTGGGCGGCAAAAAGCCAGGCTGACGCAGCCAGCCCCCCCAAGCCTGGGCCATGGACGCGCGCTGGCGACCACGCGCCAGCTTTCCTTATTGCTCCAGGGCGCGACAGACGCATGCGCGCCTTCATAACCGCGTCGCATTTTCTCGCACGAGCCGGTATCGTCCCGCCGACCACGACGCCGCAACAGGACCAGCCCTTGCCAACCGCCCGTCCCCTTTGGCTGATCCTCGCCGTGTCGATGTGCGGCGTTTTTCCCGGCGCCGGCGCGGCCGGGGCGCCCCAGGCGAAGGCCGGGGCCAGCGAGGCCGGGGCGAGTGAGGCCAGAACCAGCGAGGCCAAGACCAGGGCGAAGGCGGACGGCAGCGCCGCTTCGCAGGATGATGACGATAATGACGATGAAGACGACGGGGACAGCGCGCCAGGCGCGCCGCCGGATTCCTGGCCGACAACTTATGTGGACCTTGAAACCGGCTGGTCGTCGACGCCCGGCAATACGATCGGCCTTGGCCGCAACAACCTGCGTTTTCTGACCGGCGAGAAATCGCGCGGCTTTTACATGTCCGCGCCGCTCACCATCGCGCTCAGCGACCGGCTGACCGTTTTCGCCGGGCTGGATGGTTCTGGCTCCCAGACGCCGGGGGACAAATGGAGCAAGTTCACGCCCGCTTCGTGGAGCGTCGGCGGCTCGGCGGAGGTCATCGAGCAATCGGGCCTCATGCCCGGCGTCACCCTGTCGGCCTCGGCGTCACGGCCGTTCGAGCCCATCGCCCTTGGCGTGTTCAGCACCACCTGGACCGGGGGCATTGACCTCGACCTTGCCTTCGACGCCGACCAGACGCGCGGCCTCACCGCCGGCGTCAGCTACAGCCGCACCCAGGTATCCTCCAGCTTCGCCCGGGTCGGCGCGCAGCTTGGCGGATATATTGGCGGCTACTGGAGCCCATCGAAACTGGTCAATCTGTCCGCGCAGGTCGGCGTGCAGTATTTCGGCGGCGCCGAGGCCGCGTCGCTGCTGCGCCTGAAGCCGGTGACCACCCCCTATGTCCTGGTGGAGCTGGAGCACGTCGACGATGACGACAACCGGGTCTTCGCCATGAACCTCGGCCTTGGCTGGTCGCCCAAGCCCGTGGTGCAGTTCACCATCTCCACGCCGCTCTACCTCGCCCGTTGACCCCATCGCCAGTTGACGCCTCGCCCGTTGACGCCGCAGCCGGCTGGACCACCGGCTGGACCAGACAACGCCCGGGGGGGCGCGCGGATCGGACTTGCAGGCATGAAGCTCGCAGGAAGGGGCTTGCAAGCGGCCGCCGCTTTTGACGCAATCAGCGGGCAGCCGGCGCAGCGCCGATGAGGAAAGGCCCCCCATGAGCGACAGGAAGCAAAACGGACAGCGCCCCGCGCCCCCCGATGCAAGGCCGCCGACGCTGGCTGACCTCGACATGTCCCCGTCGCTTGGCGACAAACAGTACGCCGCGGAGCTCAAGAGCCTGCAACAGCGGTTCGCGCGCATCCAGCAGGCCTATCTGTACCACGGCCACAAGGGGCTGGTGGCTTTTGAAGGCTGGGACGCGGCGGGCAAGGGCGGCGCCATCCGGCGGATCGCCGCGGTGATGGACCCGCGCGGGTTCAAGGTCTGGCCCATCGCGGCCCCCGAGCCGCAGGATCAGAAACGACACTACATGGCCCGTTTCTGGGACCGGGCGCCGGCGCGCGGCGACATCTGCATCTTCGACCGCTCTTGGTATGGCCGCGTGCTGGTGGAGCGCGTCGAAGGGTTCGCCAGCGCGGCTGAATGGCGCCGCGCCTATGATGAAATCAACGCCTTTGAACAATTGATGGTTGATGACGGCGCCCGCATCGCCAAGGTGTTCCTGTACATCACGCCGGACGAGCAGTTGCGGCGCTTCCGCGACCGGCTCGACGATCCGCTGAAGCGCTGGAAGCTGAGCTATGAGGACTTTCGCAATCGCGAGAAATGGAGCGATTACGAGGCGGCGGTGAACGACATGCTGGCGAAGACTCATACCCGAACGGCGCCGTGGAAACTCATTCCGGCCAATTGCAAGCGCCATGCCCGCATCGCCGCCATGACCGAAATCGCGGACCGGCTTGAGGCCGGCGTCGATCTCGCGCCAAGGCCGGTTGACCCGGAAATCCGTCGCCGGTTTCGCAAGATTGACAACACCCGGGACTGATCGCGAAGCAGGCGCCGCGCTGGGCGCCGGAAAAACCGCGCCGCCGCCCGGTATCCACAGCGTACCCGGGCCGCAATCGCGGCTGGCTGGCGCAGGGCCGGCGAAAAGTATGGCCATCGCCCTATCAGGCTGATCTGCAAAATATTTCGCCGCATGGGCGGGCGCCGCGCCGCGCTTTGCCGCATCCTCTCGCGCACGCGGCGCCAACGTACGTATTTCCGCCCACGAGCCGGAAATGCCGCGCCAGAACAGGCGCACGGCTCAAACCGGGCCTGCCTGTGGACAGGATCGTTTCCCCTCCAGGGCGCGCGGGCCGCGACGCCGTGAGCATTGACAGCCCTCCACATGTGATCTCTGATAAAAAATATAAACAAGGACGACAGGTCACGGACCAGGTCCAGATAACGCCCGACTGGAAACCGGCCGCATGGCCGTCACCGGTCCGGGGAAGGCGCTCCGAGGGGGGAACGCCACTGCAGCCTGCCTGCTGCGCCAGCATTCCTGCGCGATGCGGCTCCGCGTCGGTCGGGGAAGTGCGCCAAAAGTCGGGGCGACGCCTGAAGAACTGCCCTGATGTTTCTGGAGCACGCGCGGCGCCGCGAGCCGGCCGGCAATCTGCGCGCCCGGCGTTCTTCATGGGAAGCAACCGCTGCGACCCACGGGAAGAACGCCCGGAACCCATAAGACAGATCAGAATTCCGCTGCGGCGCGGCGGGCATTTGCTCTGTCAAAAAACAGACGGGAGGGCCGTCATGACCGATATTCCGGCGAAGCTGTCGTTCGCCACAGGCGAAGGGGGCCAACTGGCGGGCGGCGCATCCGTGGCCGGGCGCATGTCCGCGGCCAGGTCGGCCGCCGGCGCGGCGCCCCTGCTCGACGTGCGCGATCTGTCGACGGCCTTTCTCACCAGCAATGGTGAATTGCCCATCACCCGCCAGATCAGCTTCAGCATCAGGGCCGGCGAGCGTGTCGGTCTGGTCGGCGAAAGCGGTTGCGGCAAATCGGTCACCGGCCTGTCGCTGATGCGGTTACTGCCGCCACAGACCGCCCGCGTCACCGGCGAGGCGCGCCTCGCCGGCCAGGACCTGATGACCCTGTCCCCCCGCCAGATGCGCGCGGTGCGTGGCCGCGACGTCGCCATGATCTTCCAGGAGCCAATGAGCGCCCTGGATCCGGTGTTCACCGTGGGCGAGCAGATCGCGGAGGCGTATCGCGTGCACTTTCCCGTCAGCCGGGCGGAGGCGCGCCAGCGGGCCATCGCGGCGCTGGCCGAGGTCGGCATCCCGGCGCCGGAGCGGCGCTACGATGAATATCCGCAGCAGCTGTCCGGCGGCATGCGCCAGCGGGTGATGATCGCCATGGCGCTGATCTGCGAGCCGAAGCTGATCATCGCCGATGAGCCCACCACGGCGCTGGACGTCACCATCCAGGCGCAGATCACCGACCTGCTGCGCTCCCTCAGCGAACGCACCGGCGCCGCGCTCATCTTCATTACCCACGATCTGGGCGTCGTCGCCGAGACGTGCACGCGCATGATCACCATGTACGCTGGCGAGATCGTCGAGGACGCGCCGGTGGACGATGCGCTGACCCGGCCGCGCCACCCGTACACCTCCGGCCTGTTGCGGTCCCTGCCCGGCCTCAGCGCCCGGCGCGGCGTGCTGCCGTCGATCCCCGGCCGCGTCCCGGCGCCGGGCCGCATGCCGGATGGCTGCCGGTTCCGTGAACGCTGTGGCTACGCCATCGCCGGCTGCGAGGCCGCCCAGGCGCTGCTGCCCATGGCCGCGGACCATGTGGCGCGCTGCTGGCGCGCCCGCGACCTGTGGCTGCCGGGGTCGGTGGACGACATGGCCGCCGGCAGCCCCGTCGCCCACAACCTCGCCGCCGCCACAGGGGAGATCCGCCCATGAGCATGGGGCGCCACGCCACGCATTCCGCCGCTCCCGCCACGGACGCCGCCGCCGGCGGGCCGCTCGCGACGCCGGGCGACCGCCCGCCAGTGCTGCGCGTGGAGGATTTGCGCATCCGCTTTCCGGTCAACAATGGCCTGGAGACCGTCAAGGCGGTCGACGGGGTGGATTTCGAGGTGCGCCAGGGCGAAACCTTCGGCGTCATTGGCGAGTCTGGCTCGGGCAAGACCACCATCGGCCGGGCCCTGGCCTGCCTGCTGCAGCCCACCTCCGGCCGCATCCTGCACGATGGCGTCGATCCGGCGACCCTGAGCCGCTCGGCCTTCCGCAGGCGCCGGCGCGACTACCAGATCATTTTTCAGGACCCCAACGCCGCGCTCAACCCGCGCATGACCATTCTCGACAGCGTCATGGAGCCGCTGCGGATCGCCGGCGAAGGCGATGACGCCGCGCGCCGGCGCGCCGCCACCGAGGCGCTGGTCCGCGTCGGCCTGGCGCCGGAAGCGGGCGTGCGCTATCCGCACCAGCTTTCTGGCGGCCAGAAGCAGCGCGTCAACATTGCCCGGGTGCTCACCCTGCGCCCCCGCATGATCGTCTGCGACGAGGTGGTGGCGGCGCTGGATGTGTCGATCCGTGGCGACGTGCTCAACCTGTTCGCCGACCTGCAGCGCGAATTTGGCCTCACCTATGTGTTCATCACCCACGACATTTCGGTGGTGTCGCACATCTCCGACCGCATCGCCGTCACCTATCTCGGCAAGTTCATGGAGCTGGGGCCGGCCGATGCGGTGACGGAAAAACCGCTGCATCCCTACACCCAGGCGCTGCTGTCGGCCGAGCCGGTTCCGTTGCCGTCCAGCATGCGGGTCAACCGGCGCATCATGCTGGAGGGCGAAATCCCAAGCCCGGTGTCGCCACCCTCCGGCTGCCGCTTCCGCACGCGCTGCCCGTCGGCGCAGACACGCTGCGCGGCGGAGGAGCCGGCGTGGCGCGAGCTGCGGCCGGACCACTGGGTCGCCTGCCATTTCGCCACGCCGGAAGGACCGCCGCCGCCCAACGCCTGACCGGCGCGACCGCACACAGGTTTCAGCCAGACAACAAAAGGCGCGGCCCGAACCGGGGCCTCACGCCGCAGCAGGGGAAACGTCCATGAGCCATGATCTTGCCCGCGCGCCGCTCGCCAGCATGCTGGACCGCCGCGCCTTCCTCGCCCTGGTCGGCGCGGCCGGCGCCGCGACGCTGGCCGGCGGCTCCGCCCTCGCCGCGGAACCGAAGCGCGGCGGAACGCTGCGCCTGTCGGCCCTCGCCAATCCCTCGTCGCTGGACCCGGCCACCGGCGGCTCCGGCTTCGACCATTGCTATCTCTGGACAATTTACGACACGCTGGTCGAGTGGGACTACGACACCCTGAAGCCCAAGCCAGGCTTGGCGAAATGGTCGTTCCCGGATCCGAAGACCATGGTGCTGGATCTCCAGCCCAACGTAAAATTCCACGACGGCGCGCCGCTCGACGCAGAGGCGGTCAAATTCAATCTCGACCGCAACCGTCAGGACCAGCGCTCCAACGTCAAGGCCGACCTCACCAGCGTTGAAGACGTGGTGGTCACCGGCCCGCTGCAGGTGACGCTGAAGCTGAAGAACGCCGACACGGCCCTGCCGGCCATCCTCTCCGACCGTTGCGGCATGATGATCTCGCCCGCCGCCGTCAAAACCCACGGCGCCGCCAGCGATCGCAACCCCGTTGGCGCCGGCCCGTGGAAATTCGTGAGCTGGGCCGACAACCAGAAGGTCGCTGTCACCCGCAACGACAATTACTGGCGCAAGGACCGGGGCTTCGTCGACGCCATCGAGTTCAACATCATTCCCGAACAGGCGACGGGCCTGCGCTCGGTGGTCGCCGGCCAGAATGACATGGCGTTCGCCCTGCCAGCGCGCCTGAAGCCGGTGATCCAGCGCGCGAAAGAGTTGCAGGTCGTCTCGGCCCCGACCCTTTACTGCATCCAGTTCTACTTCAACACGAAGCGCAAGCCGCTGGATGATCTGAAGGTGCGCCAGGCGATCAACTTCGCCATCGATCGCGACGCCTTTGTGCGCGCCACCATGGCCGGCCTCGGCGAGGCGGCGACCATGACCCTGCCGAAATCGCACTGGGCCTGGTCCGAGGCGGCGTCGAAGCTTTATCCGCACAGCGTCGACAAGGCGAAGCAGCTGCTGGAGGAAGCCGGCCTCGGCAAGGGCTTCGAACTGACCGTTGGCTCCTACACCGACCAGGATTCAGTGCGCCGCGCTGAGGTGTTGCAGGAGCAGCTGGGCAAGGCTGGCATCCGGCTGAAGTTCACGCGCGGCACCGTGGCCGAGATCAGCGCCAACTTCTTCAATCAGGGCTACGACATGCTGCTGTCCGCATGGACCGGCCGGCCAGATCCGAGCATGACCTACGCCCTCGGCTTCGACAAAGGCGCCTATTACAACGCCAGTCGCGAAGCCACCGATGAGCTGAGCGACCTGATCCGCCGCAGCCGGGAGAGCGAGGACCTGAAAGAGCGCGCCGCCGTGTTCGACAGGATCCAGCAGATCACCATGGGCCAGGCGCTCTCGGCGCCGATCGCCTTCCAGTACGAACTCGACGCCCTGTCGCCGAAGGTGAAAGGCTACAAACCGGATCTGCTCGGCAAGCCGAAGTTCGAGTTCGTCAGCCTGGAGTGAGCCTCCGTCACCGCGCCCGTTTCCGGCGGCCGGTCGCCTGAGGCCCCGCCGCCGGAGCCTCTCCACCCTCACGACGGTATGAGATGCTCGCTCCAGCCAAACGCAGAATGATCCGCAGGCGCCTGCTGCAGGCGATCCCGGTCATCATTCTCGCCACCTTCTTCGTCTTCGGACTGCTCAAGCTCGTGCCTGGCGACATCGCCGTCACCCTGGCCGGCGACAACGCCACCGACGCACGCATCGCCGAGATCCGCGCCATGTATGGCCTCGACCAGCCATTCCTCGTCCAGTACGGCGGCTGGTTGCTGAAGGCGGTGCAGGGGGACCTGTCGAAATCCCTGCTGTCCGGCGAGGCGGTGCTCACCTCCATCGCCCGTTGTCTGCCCAACACCATGCTCATCGTCGTGCTGGCGTTGCTGCTGGCAATGGCGATCGGCATTCCGCTGGGCATTCTGGCCGCCAGCCGTCCCGGCGGCTGGATTGACGGCTTCGTCATGTCGGTGGCCTCGCTCGGCGTCGCCATTCCCAACTTCTGGCTGGCGATGCTGCTGGTGGCGTGGCTGTCGCTCAGCATGGGCTGGTTTCCGGCCACCGGCTCGGTCCCCTTCACGGAAAACCCTTGGGAATCGTTACGTCACGCCATATTGCCCGCCGTGGCGCTGGCCTCGGGCGGCGTCGCTGAGGTAGCGCGCCAGTTGCGCTCGTCGCTGGTGGAGGTGCTGGCGTCGCAGCAGGTGCGCACCCTGCACGCCAAGGGCGTCAGCCCCGCCTCCATCCTCTGGAAGCACGGGCTGAAGAACGTCAGCGTCAACCTGCTCACCGTCATCAGCCTGCTGGCCAACCGCATCCTCGCCGCCACCGTGGTGGTGGAGGCTGTGTTCGCCATTCCCGGCATGGGCGGACTGATCGTCAACGCCGCCATCCAGCGCGACTTTCCGGTGGTCCAGGGCGTGGTGTTCGTGATGGTGCTGATCGTTGTCAGCATCAACCTGCTGACCGACGTGCTCTACAGCGTGCTTGACCCGAGGATTTCATGATGGCGGACATCACGTTGTCCACGGTCCCCGCCCGCCCGCGCCGTCTCGGCGGCTTCGCCCGCTGGCTGCGCACGGACCGGCGCGGGGCCATTTCGCTGTTCTTCCTGCTCGCGCTGGTCGCCGTCGCCATCGCCGCGCCCCTGCTGGCGCCGTACTCGCCGACCGAACAGAACATCGATGCGGCGCTGGCCCCCATGTCGGCGCAGCACTGGCTGGGCGCCGACGACCTCGGTCGCGACACCCTGAGCCGCCTGCTCTATGGCGCCCGCGCCAGCCTGTACGCCAGCGTGCTGGCCGTGGTCATCGCCATTGCCATCGGCGTGCCGGTGGGGCTGATCGCGGGCTATGCCGGCGGCTGGACCGACGAGATCATCAGCCGCGTCATCGACAGCCTGCTGTCGTTTCCGGCCATCGTGCTGGCCATCGCCGTTACCGGCGCGCTCGGCATCGGCCTCACCAATGGCATGATCTCGGTCGGCATCGTGTTCTCGCCCATGCTGGCGCGGCTGGTGCGGGCCCGGACGCTGGTGGTGCGCAACGATCTCTATGTGGACGCGGCCCGCTGCTTCGGCCTGCCCACCTGGCAGATCCTGTGGCGGCACGTGCTGCCCAACACCATCCAGCCGGTGATCGTCCAGGTGACGCTGCTGCTGGCGGCGGCGCTGCTGGCCGAGGCCAGCCTCAGCTTTCTCGGCCTCGGCATCCAGCCGCCGGAGCCAAGCTGGGGCGCCATGCTGGCCCGCGCTTACCAGAACATGGAGATCGCGCCCGAGCAGATGTATCCGCCCGGCCTCATCATCATGTTCACCGCCCTCGCCTTCAACACCCTCGGCGAATCCCTGCGCACCGCGCTTGATCCGACCATGAAGCGCCTGTGAGCGGCCATAAGGCTTCGACGCACGACACGACAATAAAACCGCGTGAGGAAACAATGACGCCCGAGGAACTGTTCGCCGACATGCTGGCGCATGGCGAGATGGTGCTGGAACGCCTGGATGACGTCGCCGCGCGGCTGCCGGACAAGACCTTCATCCATTATGGCGAGGACAATGTCCGCCTGAGCTTCGCGGAGTTTCGCGACCGGTCCGACGCCATCGCCGCCGGGCTCGTCGCCATGGGCCTGCCGCGCGGGCAGCCGGTCAGCGTGCTCACGCGCAATTCGCTGGTGGCGGCGCTGGCCATGTTCGGGATCTGGCGGGCCGGCGGCGTCTATGCGCCGGTGAACTTCAACTTCACCGGGCCGCTGCTCTCCTACCAGCTGCGCGACACCAACCCGTTCGCGCTGATCACCGACCCCAGCTTCGCGCCGGTTCTGGGCGGCATTGTCGATGAAATCCCGCTGCAACGCCTGATCGTCCACACCCCGGCGCCGGCCGATCACGACGCCACGGGCGAGCGCTTCGGCCCCGAATTCAGCCGCCTGGAGGTCAGCGAATTCGCCGCGCTGCTGCGATCGCCGGGGCCGGCGCCGCGTTTCGTCTTCCGCCCGTTCGATCCGGCCAATATCGTCTACACCTCGGGCACCACCGGCCCGTCGAAGGGCGTGCTCCAGCCCTACCGCTGGCTCAACAATTACCTGCACATGATGCGGCGGATGACCACCGCCGACGACGTGATCTATTGCGACTTGCCCATGTATCACGTGGGCGGCGCCTTCTTCCTGCTCGCCAGGGCGGTCTGGCAGGGCAACACCGTTGGCCTGTGGGACAAGTTCAGCCCCAACAAATTCTGGGACCGCATCGCGGAATGCGGCGCCAGCACCTGCGTGCTGCTCGACGTCATGGTGCCCTGGCTGATGTCGGCGCCGCCGCGCGACAACGACCGCGCCAATACCCTGAACAAGGTGCACATGCAGCCGTTGCCGCCCAACCATCATGAGGTGGCGCGACGCTTCGGCTTCGACTTCGTGACTTCCGGCTTCGGCCAGACCGAATCCGGCCTCGGCTTCGCCGGCGTCATCGACCAGTTCGATGATGCGGAAGGTACCCCGGGTCATCTCTGGAAGGGCTATTCCAAAGCCGACCTGCTCGCCCGCTGCCGCGAGGCCGACCGGCCGGTTCTGGACGGCGCCGGGCCGGTTCCGAAGGGCTTCATGGGCGCGCCCAACCAGGTCTACGAAGTCGCCATCCTCGATGAGGACGACAACCGCCTGCCGCCTGGTGAAGTCGGCCAGTTGGCGTTCCGCCCGCGTTATCCGGGTCTGCTGCTGCTGGAATATTTCGGCAAGCCGGAAGCCACGGCCAGGGTGCTGCGCACCTGCTGGTTCCATACCGGCGACGCCTGCCGCGAACTGCCGGAGATGCCTGGCGTCTACAGTTTCGTCGACCGCATGGGCGGCTTTTTCCGCGTGCGCGGCGAGAACGTCTCGTCCTACGAGGTGGAGGCGCTGCTGGCCCGCCACGACAAGGTGCGCGCCGCCGCCGCCGTGCCGGTGCCGGCGCGCGAGGGCTCGGAGGAGGACATCGCCGTGTTCATCGAGCTGGTCGAGGGCGAGATCATGGACGAGGCGGAGCTGCGCGAGCACGCCCGGGCGATGATGCCGAAATACATGCAGCCGGCCCATGTGCGCTTCATCGACGCCCTGCCGCTGACGCCGACCAGCAAGATCGAGAAGTACAAGCTGAAACGCCAGATCATGGAAGAACTCGGCCTCTGATCCGGCAGCCGGAACAACCAGGAAGAACCCATGACCCGGAACGTGGAAAACCAGACAGCGCCGGCGACCGACGAGGACGCCTATCTCGCCCACCTGCGCGACCTGCATGACAAAGCGTGGCCCGCCGGCGTTCCCCGCACGCCGACATACGTGCACGGCGAAATCCCGCTCAGCGAATATCTGCGCACATGGGCGCGGCTGCAGCCGGACCGCGACGCGCTGATCTTCTACGGTCGCCGTTACACCTGGCGCGAGCTGGACGACCTCAGCGACCGTTGCGCGGCGCTGCTGCAACGCCTCGGCGTCCGGGCCGGCGACCGCGTCGCCGTGTTCATGCCCAACTGCCCGCAGTTCCATGTGGTGTTCTTCGGCGTTCTCAAGCTTGGCGCCGTGCATGTGCCGGTCAGCCCGCTGTCGCGCGCCTTCGAGCTGGCCTATGAGCTGAACGACACCGGCGCCGAAGTCATCGTCGCGCTGGACGAGCTCAGCAGCGTCATCGACGCGGTGCGCGGCGAAACCAGCCTGCGCGAGGTCATCGTCACCGGCTTCGCCGACGTCCTGCCCGAGGAGCCGGAAATTCCGGTTCCCGCCTCGCTGCTGACGGCGCGGACGCTGCCGGCCGGCGCCACCGACCTGATGCCGGCGCTGGCGGCGATCACCGACGCGGCGCCCCTGCCCCCGCCGGACATCGACGCCGTCGCGGCGCTGAACTACACCGGCGGCACCACCGGCATGCCCAAGGGCTGCATTCACACCCAGCGCGACATGGTCTACACCGCCGCCGCCAATTACGGCGTCTCGCTGCGCATGTCGCCGGACAATGTCTCCCTGTCGTTCTTCCCAGAGTTCTGGATCGCCGGCGAGAACGCCGGGCTGATCTTCCCCACCTTCGCCGGCTCGACCCTGGTGCTGCTGGCGCGCTGGGACCCGCTGGGCGTGCTGGCGGCCATCGACCGCTACAAGGTCAACACCATGGCCATGCCGGTCGACGGCGCCGTCGAACTGATGGATCATCCGCGTTTCGGCGATTTCGACCTGTCGTCGCTGGCCCAGGTGCGCGTCGTGTCCTTCGTCAAGAAGCTCAACGCCGAATATCGCGGCCGCTGGAAGGCGCTCACCGGCCTCACCCTGGTTGAGAGTTCGTGGGGCATGACCGAGACCCACACCTCCAACACCTTCACGGTCGGCTTCCAGAACCACGATTTCGATCTGAACACCCGGCCCGTGTTCGTCGGCCTGCCCGTGCCGGGCGCCGAATTCAAGATCACCGATTTTGAGACGGGTGAACTGGTTCCCCTCGACGGCGAAGGCGAAATCCGCGTGCGGACGCCGTCGCTGCTCAAGGCTTACTGGAACAAGCCGGAAGCGACGGCGGAGGCGCTCGGCGACGGCTGGTTGCGCACCGGCGACATCGGCTGCATCGACGCCGACGGCTTCCTGCACTTTCTGGGACGCCGCAAGGAAATGCTGAAGGTGAAGGGCATGAGCGTGTTCCCGCCCGAGATCGAGGCGGTGCTCGGCCAGCACCCGGCCATCCTCGGCTCTGGCGTCATCGGGCGCGCCGATCCGGACAGGGGCCAGGTTCCGGTCGCCTTCATCCAGCTGAAGCCGGAAGCGGCGAACGAAGTCACGGCGGCCGACATCGAAGCCTGGTGCCGCGAACGCATGGCCAGCTACAAGACGCCTGAAGTACGCCTGGTGGAGGCCCTGCCGATGACCGCCACCGGCAAGGTGCGCAAGCAGGACCTCAACGCCGATTGATGCGTGGCAAGGCCAGGGGCGCGCCCTGGCCCACGCCCCTCATTTTTTGACGAAACGGCTGATCGCCTCGCGGAACGCCGGCGTCTGCATGCAATGGGCCATGGCTTCCAGTTCGGCGTCGAGCTGGGCCGCCGCCGGGGTCCGCGACGACTGCTGCACCAGCTGCTTCGTCAGGCGGATGGCGTCCGGCGTATTGCGCGCGAGCCGGGCCGCCAGGTCGGCGGTGGCGGCCTCAAGCTGGTCGGCCGGAACCACCTGGTTGACCAGGCCCAACTCCAGCGCCTGCTGCGCCGTCAGACTGTCGGTGGCGAGGAACAGCTCCAGCGCCTTGCGGGAGCCAACGCGCTCGACGATGCCGATGGAGCCGCCGCCATCCGGCGTCACGCCCAGCTTGTTGTAGGCGGTGGTGAAGCGGGCGCTGTCCGCGGCGATGCAGATGTCGCCGAGCGCCGCGATGGAAAAGCCGGCGCCGGCGGCGGCGCCATGGACGCTGGTGAGCACGATGCGCGGCCCGTCGCGCAACGCCATCAGGAACACGTGCAGCGCCTCCAGCAGTTCGCGCACCATCGGTTCAATATTGTCGATATGGGAAACGAAGCAGCGGATGTCGCCGCCGGCGCAAAACGCCGGACCATTGCCGCGCAGCACGACGACGCGGATGTCCGGGTTTTCCGTGATCCGCGGCGCCAGCGTCGCCAGATATTTTGCTTCGTCCAGACCGATCGAATTGTAAGCCTGCGGCCGGTTGAAGGTGACGGTGGCGATAGCGCCGTGAATATCGAGCAGTGCGGACGGTTCGGCGGTCACGGCGGCTTTCTCTCCCCAACGGTGTTCCGGTTCCTGTTGCCAGCAGCCATGGCGCGTTTCGCCAGATCAGGCAAGCGGCGCGCCCCCGGCTGACAGGCCCAGGCGTCCGTCCTGTGGCGCGAGGGGAATTTGCGGTGACTGGGCGCGGCGCGCGGAGTATGAAACCATTCCAGACGGAGCCTGACGCCGTCGCCACATCATGCAACACATCATGATGGAGCGTTTCCCTCCCTGAACGGGACGCTCCAGGGAGCATTGCAGCCCATGACCAACCGGGTCCACCGCGGCGATCTGCCCGCCGACGTCGATTTTGGCGCTTCCGTCGCCATTGACACCGAAACGCTCGGCCTGAATCCGCTGCGCGACCGGTTGTGCGTGGTGCAGCTCTCCGACGGCAAGGGCGACGCCCACGTGGTGCAGATCCTGCGCGACGGCCCGCCGCCGGAGAACCTGATTCGCCTGCTCGCCAACCCGGACGTGCTCAAGATCTTCCATTTCGCCAGGTTCGATCTGGCTGTGCTGGAGCGCTATCTGGGCGTGATGACCACGCCGGTCTACTGCACCAAGATCGCCTCGAAGCTGACGCGCACCTACACCGACCGCCATGGCCTGAAGGATCTGACGCGCGAACTGCTCGGCGTTGACCTCTCCAAACAGCAGCAGTCGTCGGACTGGGCGGCGGAAACCCTGAGCGACGCCCAGGTCGCCTACGCCGCCTCCGACGTGCTGCATTTGCACGCCCTGAAGGCAAAGCTCGACGCCATGCTGGCGCGCGAGAACCGGACGGAGCTGGCCAGGGCCTGCTTTGAATTTCTGCCGACCCGGGCGCGCCTTGATCTGGCCGGCTGGCCGGAAACCGATATTTTCGCCCATACGTGAACGCGCTCCGCGCCTTCGCGCGCGCGGTTCTCCCCCGCGCGGCGCCAACGGGCCTCGCCCTGCGCCGCCGCCTCCGGTCCGGCGCAATTGTTCCATTTTGGGGACCCATTGTCGCCGAAAGCCACCTGCAAGGTGCAGCGTCCCAAAATCTGGAAACCATTTCGGCATAAGGATTGGCCGGGACAACCGGATGGCGCGTCGGGAGAGGGCGGCCAGGTTTGCACGGGGCGCCGCGTCTCGCATTTGTGACGCCAGTCGCCCATATAAGGGAATTGCGCGGCCAGGGGGCCTTTTCCTGTCCCCCATGCGCCACGCGGGAACATGCGCGTTTGCGCGGCGTGAACCGGCGCGCGAACGCCCCTGCCGCGCAGTGCGGCAGGCGCGGGAAAGTTGACAATGAGCGACACGATGAGAGCGGGCTATCCCGCCATGGGGCATGGTCTGCTGGATGGCGAGCGTCTGAACGCCTACCGCGCCGCCCTGCGCCACTCCCGCCTGGTCCGCACCCTGCGCCTGATCATTCCGGCGGGCGCGACGGCGGCCGTCATCGCTCTGGTAGCCTGGAGCCTGTTCCGGCCGCTGGGCAATCTCGCCGGTCTGGAGATGGGCCCGGTGGCGCTCACCGGCACCAAAGTGACGATGGAAAAGCCGAAGCTGACCGGCTTTCGCAAGGACGGCAAGCCCTACGA
Organism: Camelimonas lactis; assembly: GCF_004342915.1. Taxonomy (GTDB): domain Bacteria; phylum Pseudomonadota; class Alphaproteobacteria; order Rhizobiales; family Beijerinckiaceae; genus Camelimonas; species Camelimonas lactis. The sequence continues at coordinate 77,710 of NZ_SLWL01000001.1, read as the reverse complement.
GGTCACCTCCCTCGCCGCCTCCCAGGACGTGCGCAAGCCAGGCATCGTCGAACTGGAGCAGATCAACGCCCGCCTCGGCGCCATTGGCGACAACGCCACGCACATGGTTTCCTCCCATGGCGTCTACGACATGAAGTCGGAAAAGCTGGAGCTGTCTGGCGGCATCGACGTGCGCACCGACAATGGCGACAAGGCCCGGCTCCAGGCCGCCCACATCAATCTGAAGGGCGGCGAACTCGAAACGAAGCAACCCGTGCAGATCACCACCGCCAATGGCGGCTCCGTTAACGCAAATTCCATGCGCGTCACCGACAGTGGCAAGGTAATCGTGTTCGAAGGCCGCGTGCAGACTGTGCTATATCCGCAGCAGGACGGCCAGAAGGGCGCGTCCGCTACAACCTCCGGCCATGCCCCCGCGACGGGCGCCGCCGGAGAACCGGATACGGGTGACCAGCAATGATGCGCCGCTTTGCTCCTGACAGTTGTCCGCCAGCCGGGGCTCCCGCCGCGAGCCGTCGCGGCCTGCCGCCGGACATGGTCTGGCGCGGCGCGCTGGCGGCGTGCATGGGCATCGCCGCGTTGCTGCCCGTCGCCCCGGCCAGCGCCCAGCCGAAAAAGCCGCATGCCGCCGCCGCGCCCGCCCCTGCCCAGAATCAGGGTTTCGCCGGCTTTGGCGGCGCCAACAGCAAGGAGCCGATCAAGATCGACTCCGACCGGCTCGACGTGTTCGACAAGGAAAAGAAAGCGATCTTCGCCGGCAACGTCGTCGCCGTGCAGGGCGAGACCACCATGCGCTGCAAAACGCTGACCGTTTTCTATGAGCAGGGCGTCGGCGCCCAGGGCGGCGCCAGGCCGGCGCCCGGCGCCCAGGCCGCCGGCGGCGGCGACAATGGCGTGCGCCGTCTGGAATGCGCTGGCCCGATGACCGTGGTCTCGAAGGACCAGATCGCCACGGCCGACAACGCCATCTACGACAAAGGCGAGCAGAAGGTTTACCTGAACGGCAACGCCAAGCTGAGCCAGGGCGAGAACGTCACCACCGGCGACCGGCTGATCTATGACCTGAGCACCAGCCGCGCCTCCGTCGAGCGCAAGCCCGGCCAGCGCGTGCGCGCCTTGCTGGTGCCAGGCAACGATGACAAGCAGCAGCCCGGCAAACCGGCCAAAGCGCAACCCGGCAAACAGCACTGACATATTTTTGGCGAAGCGGACGCCTGACCATGACGCCCGCTTTGTGAAGCACAGGTTTGACAGGATGTATGACAGCACGGACGCCCCGACCGTCGGGTCCGGCGAACAGCACTGGACACACGCCGATCACGCCGCGCGCCTGGCGTCGGCCCCCGGCGGGGTGCTGTCCGTCGACGGGCTGCAAAAGAGCTACGGTGGCCGCACCGTCGTCAAGGGCGCCAGCCTGTATGTGCGCAATGGCGAGGCGGTGGGCCTGCTCGGCCCCAACGGCGCCGGCAAGACCACGATTTTTTACATGATCACCGGCCTGGTGCGGGCGGATCAGGGGGTCATCGGCCTTGATGGCTACGACATCACCCGTCTCCCCATGTATCGCCGCGCCCGCCTCGGCATTGGCTATCTGCCGCAGGAAGCTTCGATTTTCCGCGGCCTGTCGGTTGAAGACAATATCCGCGCCGTGCTGGAGGTCACCCAGCCGGACAGGAAACTGCGCGAGCGCGAACTGGACCAGCTGCTGGACGAGTTCCAGATCGCCCGTTTGCGCAAGGCGCCGTCGATTGCCCTGTCCGGCGGCGAGCGCCGCCGCTGCGAGATCGCCCGCGCCCTCGCCGGCCGGCCGTCGTTCATGCTGCTCGACGAACCCTTCGCCGGCATCGATCCGATCGCCGTCGGCGACATCCAGGAGCTGGTCAGCCAGCTGACCCGTCGTGGCATCGGCGTGCTGATCACCGACCACAACGTGCGCGAGACCCTCGGCATGGTCGATCGCGCCTACATCATCCACTCCGGCCAGGTGCTGATGGAAGGCCGCGCCGAGGACGTCATCGCCAACCCGGACGTGCGGCGGCTGTATCTGGGCGAGGATTTCCGGCTTTGACGCCGGCCGCCTTTTCCGGCTTTGACGCCGCCCCCCGGGCGCCGCAACCGGGCGCATCGACACGGGGCCCGCGCTGATATAAGCAAGAACCGCGCCAACTCCCGGCGCCGGGCCGACCATCCTGCCGGCCGGGCCCCGGGCGGATCCACGCGGTAGGCCGGATGTCGTTCTCGCACAGGCTTGAAATGCGCCAGGCCCAGAGCCTGGTCATGACGCCGCAGCTTCTGCAGGCGATCAGGCTGCTGCAAATGTCCAGCCTGGAGCTCTCGGCCTGGATCAGCGACGAGCTGGAGCGCAACCCCTTTCTCGAGGCTGAAAGTCCTGACAGTCCCGCGCGCCAGGCGGAAGACAACCGCCGCGCTGGCGTCGACAATGCGCCGGCGGCGGCTGAAGGCGACGCTGAAAAGGCCGAACGTCCGTGGGACGCAGCCGAGCTGGAAACCAGCCGCGCCGCCCTGGAAAGCAACCTAGACGCCAGCCTCGACAACACCTTCGATCCTGACGGACCATCCCTGGCTTACGCCGGCCATGCCCTCTCCGCCGGCCGTGGCCGGCCTGACGATTTGGACCCGTTCGCCCGGCTCGCGGCGGCCCCGGACCTGCGCGCGCATCTGCGCGGTCAGCTCGGCGCGGCGCGCATCGCCCCCCGGCTCCGGCTGATCGCCGCCGTGCTCATCGACGCCATCACCGACGCCGGCTACCTCGACGGCGACACGGCGGCCGATCTCGACGGCCTTGGCCAACGCCTCGGCGTCACTCGCGCTGAGGTCGATGCGGCGCTGGCGCTGGTCCAGGGCTTCGATCCGCCCGGCGTCGGCGCCCGCGATCTCGCCGAGTGCCTCGCCATCCAGTTGCGCGAAAAAGACCGTTACGACCCGGCCATGGCAGCCATGGTGGCGCGGCTCGACCTGGCGGCGAAGCGCGATTTCGCCGCCCTGCGCCGCATCTGCGGCGTCGACGACGCCGATCTCGCCGACATGCTGCGGGAATTGCGCGCCCTGGAGCCCCGGCCCGGCCGCCCGTTTGAAACCGCGCCGGTGACGCCGCTGGTCGCCGACGCTTTGGTGCGGCGGGGGACAAAGGGCGACTGGATCGTCGAACTGAACAGCGACGCCCTGCCCCGCGTTCTGGTCGATCGCGCCTGGTACGCCCGCGTGGCGCGCGCAGCCCGGGGCGAGGCGGAAAAAGCTTTCGTCAGCGACGCCTGGCAGAGCGCCAGCTGGCTGCACCGCAGCCTCGACCAGCGCGCCCGCACCATTCTCGCCGTCGCCACGGAAATCGTCCGCCAGCAGGAGGGCTTCTTCGCCAGGGGCGTCGCCCATCTGCGGCCCATGACGCTGAAATCGGTGGCTGACGCCATCGGCATGCATGAATCAACTGTGTCGCGCGTCACCGCCAACAAGTCGCTTGGCTGCGAGCGCGGCGTCTTCGAGATGAAGTATTTTTTCTCGGCCGCCATCGCCGCGTCCGGGGCCGGCGAAGCCCACGCCGCCGAAGCCGTGCGCCACCGCGTCCGGCAACTGATCGAAGCGGAGAAGCCCGACGCTATCCTTTCGGATGACGCCCTCGTTCGCATGCTGCGCGCCGACGGCGTCGACATTGCCCGCCGCACCGTCGCCAAATACAGGGAGTCCCTTCGCATTCCCTCGTCGGTCGAGCGCCGCCGGCGCAAGGGCGCGGTGGGCTGAGGCGCCGCGACGGGACGACGACAGGGCCCCGTCGCCATTTTGTATCCGTTGACTTGGCCGGGCCGCGTTCCTACGATTCAAATACCGGAGAGACCATCGCAACTCGCCGCTTCGACGGCGCAGGGCGGCCGTGTCGCCCTGCCGCATGGGAGGTTGATATGACGCTACGCGTATCTGGCAAGAACATGGACATCGGCAGCGCCCTTCGCGGGCAGATTGAGGTCCGCGTCAACGCTGCGGTGGAAAAATACTTTGGCGGCAATGCCTCCGGACACGTGACCCTGACCCGCGATGGCGGCGGCTATCGCACCGAGTGCGGCCTGCACCTGGATTCGGGCGTCACCCTTGAAGCTTCGGGTATCTCCCACGATCCGGTGATCAGCTTTGATCAGGCGGCGGACCGGATGGAAAAACGCCTGCGCCGCTATAACGCCCGGCTGAAATCCCGCCAGGCGGCGAACGACGCATGGGCCAGCCCGGTGCTGAATGGCGCCGGCGAGGCCGATGACGGCGACTATGTGTCGGCCACAGTGTTCGCGGAGCCCGGCGATGAGGCGGATCAGGAAGATTTCCATCCCGTGGTGGTGGCGGAGATGACCAAGACCCTGCCCGTGCTGCCTGTCAGTTCAGCGGTGTCCCAGCTCGACATTACGGGCGCGCCCATTCTTCTTTTCCGCCATGCTGGCACTTCCAGGCTGAACATCGTATATCGGCGCAATGACGGGACGATCGGCTGGGTCGATCCTCCCGCCTCTGAAAAGGCGTGAATGCCGGCGCGGCGCGGACCATCGGGTCAGCGCCGCAACTGATTCATTGCCCAGGAGCAGGGTGGACGGAAGGGTCCGTCGCCCGGCGCTTCGCTTTTTGATGGATGTCGCCGGACGGCTGCGCCGCAGTCCGCCCGTCGCCGCACGCGAGACAACATGCCCCTGACAGATCTTCTGACACCCGAGGCTGTGATCCCGGCCCTCAAGTGCAACAGCAAGAAGCAGGCGCTTCAGGAACTGGCGGCGCACGCGGCCACGCTGATTCCCGATCTGACCGAGCGGGAAATCTATGACACGCTGGTGCAGCGTGAACGCCTTGGCTCCACGGGCATTGGCGATGGCATCGCCATTCCTCACGGCAAGCCCGAGAAGCTGGATCGCGTGGTCGGCCTGTTCGCCCGCGCCGAGCGCCCCTTTGACTTCGACGCGCTCGACGGCCAGCCGGTTGACCTGATGTTTCTGCTGCTTGCGCCGGAGAACGCCGGCGCCGATCACCTGAAGGCGCTGGCCCGCGTGGCGCGCGTGCTGCGCGAGCCGGCCATGCTGGAGCGCATCCGGGCCACCCGTGATCCGGACGCGCTTTACGCCCTGCTGACCGAGACCAACGGCGCCGCCCAGCCCGCCAGGGCCGCGCTGGCCTGAGGCCGCAGCAAGCGGGACAGGCGCGCGCGGACAAGGCGCGCAGCCGGCTCATTGCCTGGCGCCGTCGCGGCGCCGCTACGGCCGCGCCCGCGTCAGCAGTCTGGAAGTATACTAATTCTCTTTATCAAACGCCGCGCAGCGCTTATGCATGCAGCAGAGGCCCTGGAGCCGGCTCCGCCCGGATGGATCTGGCGTCGCCCCGTCCGTCCGGACGTCGCGACCGCCCCTTCCATGAGTTGAGCCGCCCCGGGGCCGCCTGTTGACAACCAGGCGCCTGCCCGGCGGCGAAACGGTTTCCCGCCGCCGGCGCGGGCGCGCAAACAAAGGGATGGGCGTTGTCGCTGTCCGGCTCCGGACACAGGCGCCCGGCGTTGATTCATGTCTGATGCGTCCGGCCTCGCCGCCACCTCGACCCTGTTTCCCCTCGGCCCCGATACGACGCCCTACCGCAAGGTCACGGACGCCGGCGTGAGCGTCGAGAAGATCGGCGACCGCGAGTTCCTGAACGTCGCTCCGGAGGCGATCACCGCCCTGGCCGAAGCGGCGTTCATGGACATCAACCACCTGCTGCGCCCCGGCCACCTCCAGCAGCTGGCCAAAATCCTCCAGGACCCGGAAGCTACCGGCAACGACCGCTTCGTCGCCTACGACCTGCTGAAGAACGCCAACATCGCCGCCGGCGGCGTGTTGCCCATGTGCCAGGACACCGGCACCGCCATCGTCATGGGCAAGAAGGGGCGTATGGTCTGGACCGACGGCGGGGACGAGGAAGCCATCGGCAAGGGCATCAGGGACGCCTATCTGAAGCGTAACCTGCGCTATTCCCAGCTCGCGCCCCTGTCGATGTTCGAGGAAAAGAACACCGGCTCCAACCTGCCGGCGCAGATCGACATCTATGCGGAAGGCGAAGACGCCTACAAGTTCCTGTTCGTCGCCAAGGGCGGCGGCTCGGCCAACAAGACCTTCCTGTTCCAGGGCACCCCGGCGCTGCTCACCCACGACCGCATGATCGCCTTTCTGAAGGAAAAGATCCTGACGCTCGGCACCGCCGCCTGCCCGCCCTACCACCTCGCCATCGTCATCGGCGGCATGAGCGCCGAGCAGAACCTGAAAACGGTCAAGCTCGCCTCCACCCGCTACCTCGACGACCTTCCCACCTCCGGCTCGGCGGACGGCCACGCCTTCCGCGACGTCGCCATGGAGGAGGAAATCCACAAGCTGACCCAGAGCCTTGGCGTCGGCGCCCAGTTCGGCGGCAAGTATTTCTGCCACGACGTGCGCGTCATCCGCCTGCCGCGCCACGGCGCCTCGCTGCCGATCGGCCTCGGCGTCTCCTGCTCGGCCGACCGCCAGGCCAAGGGGAAGATCACCCGCGACGGCGTGTTCCTCGAGCAGCTTGAAACCAACCCCGCCCGCTTCATGCCGGAGGTGGACGAGGCGACGCTGGGCGGCGACGTCGTGAAAATCGACCTCAACCAGCCGATGAGCGAGATTCTCGCCACCCTGAGCAAGTATCCGATCCGCACCCGCCTGTCGCTCAGCGGCCCGATGATCGTCGCCCGCGACCTGGCCCACGCCAAAATCCGCGAGCGGCTGGAGCGTGGCGACCCGATGCCCGAATATCTGCGCAACCACCCGGTGTATTACGCCGGCCCGGCCAAGACGCCGACCGGCTATGCCTCCGGCTCCTTCGGCCCCACCACCGCCGGCCGCATGGACGCCTATGTGGACCAGTTCCAGGGCGCCGGCGGCTCCATGGTGATGCTGGCCAAGGGCAACCGTTCCTCCCAGGTGCGCGAAGCCTGCCAGAAGCACGGCGGCTTCTACCTCGGCTCCATCGGCGGCCCCGCCGCCCGCCTCGCCCAGGACTGCATCCGCAAGGTCGAAGTGGTGGAATATCCCGAGTTGGGGATGGAAGCGATCTGGCGTATTGAGGTGGAAGATTTCCCGGCCTTCATCGTCATCGACGACAAGGGCAACGACTTCTTCCGCGAACTGAACCTGAGCTGAGGCATGAATCGCGCACACCCCGCCCTGGCCATCGCCGCCCTCCTGTGCCTGCCCCACGCCGCGGCCGCCGCGCCCGTGAGCCAGACCTGCCAGCGCGACGCCCTGGTCATGCTGTCGGAAGTGCGCGAGGCCCGCGCCGAACTTGCCGAGGCGGCCACCGCCTCGGACAGGGAGCGCTGCGCCGCCTGGCGCAAGCAGGCGGCGACGCTTCGCAAGGCCAGCGCTTTTTACAAGCGCTGCCAGACCGGGGCGGAGCGTGATCGCAACGTGGCCAACGCCAACGCCGGCGTCGCCCAGTACGACGGCGCCGTCAGAACCCAGTGCGGCGGTAAATAGCCTTCCGCGAAGGCGGCGCGCTGGCGACGCAGCCCCGCGCGACGGCGGTGAACGGCGTCGCGCCAGCCTCCCGGCAAAGCCGGCTCCCACTTTGCGGCGACTTGCTTTACAAGCCATGACGCGCCGGCGCCGCATTGCCGGCATCGGTCCGTCGCCTGAAAGCAGGAAATCCCCGTGAGCGCTCATTCAACGCCGGTTCCCTCCGCCTCCCGCCCGTCCGGCCCGCTGCAAGGCGCCGTGCGTGTGCCTGGCGACAAGTCCATGTCGCACCGGGCGCTGATCTTCGGCCTGCTGAGCGTGGGCGAAACCCACGTTACCGGCCTGCTGGAAGGCGATGACGTGCTGGCGACCGCCGCCGCGGCCCGCGCCCTCGGCGCGGATGTGGTCCGCACCGGCGAAGGCGCCTGGACCGTGCGCGGCGTCGGCGTCGGCGGCCTGGCGTCCCCTGCGGAAACACTGGATTTCGGTAACGCCGGCACCGGCTCGCGTCTGATGATGGGCGTGGTCGCCGGCCATCCGGTCACCGCCACCTTCGACGGCGACGCCTCCTTGCGCAAACGCCCCATGCGCCGGATCATCGATCCGCTGCTGAAGATGGGCGCCCGCGTCGTCGCCGAAGCGGAAGGCGGGCGCTGCCCGCTGACCCTGGAAGGCGCCCGCGAAACCGTTCCGGTGGTTTATGAAACGCCGGTGGCCTCGGCCCAGATCAAATCGGCGGTGCTGCTGGCCGGCCTCAATGCCCCAGGCAGGACCACGGTGATCGAGCGCGAAGCCTCGCGGGACCATACCGAGCGCATGCTGCGCCACTTCGGCGCCACGGTCGAGGTGGAGCCCTGGGGCGAACACGGCCGCAAGATCACCCTGACCGGCCAGCCGGAGCTTGCCGGCTCGGACATCGCCATTCCCGCCGACCCCTCCTCCGCCGCCTTTCCGCTGGTGGCGGCGCTGATTGTTCCAGGCTCCGGGATCACGCTGGAAGGCGTGATGATGAACCCGCTGCGCACCGGCCTGTTCACGACCCTGCGCGAGATGGGTGCCGACATCGAGGCCATCAACCAGACCAGCGAGGGCGGCGAGGACGTGGCCACCCTGCGCGTGCGCGCCAGCGCCCTGAAGGGCGTCGACGTGCCGGCCGAGCGGGCGCCGTCCATGATCGACGAATATCCGGTGCTCGCCGTGGCGGCGGCCTTCGCCGAAGGTGAAACCCGCATGCGCGGCCTCTCCGAACTGCGCGTCAAGGAATCCGACCGTCTCGCCGCCATCGCCGACGGCCTGACGGCGGCGGGCGTCGTCAACCGCATCGAGGGCGACGACCTGATCGTCACCGGCGGCGCCGGACGGGTGCGCGGCGGCGGCGTGGCCGCCACCCATCTCGACCATCGCATCGCCATGTCGTTCCTCGTGCTGGGCCTTGCCGCCAGCGAGGGCATGCGCATCGACGACGCCGCCATGATCGCCACCAGCTTCCCGGCGTTCACGCCGCTGATGCGGTCGCTCGGCGCCGACATCGCCATGGACGGAGGCTGAAATGGGCGCGCCGACCGCTGCCGTCATCGCCTCCAACATCGCGCCGGTGATCGCCATTGACGGCCCCGCCGCCTCCGGCAAGGGCACGCTGGCCCGCCGCCTCGCCGCCCATTACGGGCTGCCCTGGCTGGACACCGGCCTGCTGTATCGCGCCGTCGCCGTGGGCGTGCTGAACCACGGCGCGGCGCTCGATGATGAGCCGGTCGCGGTGGCCATCGCCCGGGGGCTGCCGGCGGATTTCGCCGACAACCCCGCGCTGCGCACCGGCGAGGCCGGGGCCGCCGCCTCCCGGGTCGCCGCCCTGCCCGGCGTGCGCGCCGCCCTGCTGGACGCACAGCGCGCCTTCGCCGCCCGCCCTGGCGGCGCGGTGCTGGACGGGCGCGATATCGGCACGGTGATCTGTCCCGACGCGCCCGCCAAGCTGTTCGTCACCGCTTCGGCCGAAGCCCGGGCCGACCGCCGCTACCGGGAGCTGGCGGCGCGCGATCCGGCCGCGTCCTACGACCGGATTCTGGCGGATATCCGCAAGCGCGACGCCGACGACGCCAGCCGCGCCGTGGCGCCGCTGGTTCCGGCGGCGGACGCGGTGCTGCTCGACACCACCAGCCTCGACATCGACGGCGCCTTCGCCAGCGCCCTTGCCATTGTCCAGCGCCTGCTGGGCGCGCCCCGACCCGGCCGCTGACCCCACGCGACGTCCACAATCGGAGATTTCCGGGCTGGCGAGGCGCCGGCTACTGCTCCTGTCCATGAAGCGCGATCCGGTGGATCCGCAAGGAGCGGCAAGCAATGGCAATGGGTTCCGTCCCCGCCGGCGAATTTCTGGGCGTGGCCGTCCTGGTGTATCTGGGTAATGGAGGCGTCGCCGCCGCCCTGCTCAAGGGCTCGAAAGCCGAGGGCGCCGGCTGGCTGGCGATCACCGCCGCCTGGGGCTTCGCCGTCGTCTGCGGCGTGCTGACGGCCCAGGCCGCCGGCAGCCCTGAGGCGCATATCAATCCGGCGATCACCCTGTTCGCCGCCGCCCGCTCCGGCAACTGGTCCCTGCTGCCGCTTTATGTCCCGGCGCAGTTCCTCGGCGCCTTCGCCGGCGCGGCGCTCGTCTGGCTCACCTACCGGCCATTCTACGCCGCCACCCCCGATCCGGCCCTGAAGTTGGCCACCTTCTGCACCAGCCCGGCCGAACCCGCGGCGGACAACCCGCCCGCCGACGATGCGCCGACGCCGCCGACGGGCGCCGGGCCCAGCGGCGCCAGGTCCAGCCGCGCAAAGCCCAGCGGCGCAAAGCCCAACGGCGCCAGCGCCTCAGCCTGGCTCGCCGAAATGCTCGCCACCTGCATGCTGGCCCTGCTGGTCGCCGTCATCGGCTCGCAGGGCGTCGCCGCCGCCGGCCTGCCGCACGGCCTCGGTCCGCTGCTGGTCGGCCTGGCGGTCTGGGCGATTGGCCTCAGCCTCGGCGGCCCCACCGGCTACGCCATCAACCCGGCCCGCGATCTGGCTCCCCGCGTCGCCCACGCCCTGTTGCCGGTAGCTGGCAAGGGCGATTCGGGCTGGCGCTACGCCGCCGTGCCGACGCTGGCGCCGCTGGCCGGGGCGTTGCTGGCGGCCGGGCTCACGCGCAGTTTCGGCATTGGCTGAGCCGGCGCCCCCGCGGGTTGACCCGCCGCGTTCCCCCAGTCCACCCTGCCCCAGGGCTGTTTTGCCCTGAAACATTTCCGTCCGCCGGGGGGCAAAACGTTTCGCCGCCGCCCCATGACGGTTAATGATGGGCCGTGACCGATTCGCCCGGCCCTCACATCCCAGACCGGAGACTGCGCCAATGCCAGCGCTGTTGCGCTCGTACACCTTCTGGATTGCCGCCGCTGTCATTCTCGTTCTGGCTTATATGGCGACGCCGTTCATCGCCGCGGCCCACCTGGCCGAAGCCGTGCGCAACCGCGATGCGCCCGCGATTCTGGCCCAGGTCGACAAGGGTTCGCTTGGCCGCTCCCTGACCCGCCAGGTGCTGCGCGCCTATCTGGCCATTCACGGCAAGGAGCAGGCGGCGAGCCCGTTCGCGCAGCAGATCGCCGCCGGCCTCGCCGCCAACGCGCTCTACCCGGTGCTGCACCAGATGACGACCCCGGCCGCCCTCTCCGAACTGCTGGAGCGCGGCTGGCCCGACGAGGGCGGCAAGCCAAAGCCTGTCGCGCGTCTCGGCATCGACGGCATCGGCGGCGCGCTGGCCAAGATCAACGACGCGTCATTCACCGGCCTGACCCACTTCCGCATGAATGTGGACGTCGACGGCGACCCCAAACGCCGCCTCGGCTGGCGTTTCCGCATCAGTGGCTTTCGCTGGAAGCTTTACGCCATCGACCTGTCGCCGGAGATCCTGCACGATATCGTCGCCCGCCTCCCCGTTGCGGAGCGCATGAAGATCGAGGACAAAAGCGGCGAGCGGCGCGTCTTCTGAACATCGCCGCGCGTGGCGGATCGCGACGCCGCCGGCGCGCCGCGCTCCCTGCAGGCGCCAGACCGGTGTCTCAGACCCCGGACGGGCGCCCGGCGCGCCGGGTCGCCGGCGCCTTCGCCGGATCTTCGGGCCAGAAGTGCTTTGGATAACGTCCACGCATGTCGGCGCGCACGTCCGCCCATGAGCCGCGCCAGAAACCTGGCAAATCACGGGTGATCTGGATCGGCCGTTGCGCCGGCGACAGCAGATGCAACGCCAGCGGCGCGCCCGCCACGTATGGATGCGTTTCCAGACCGAACAGCTCCTGCACCTTCACCGCCAGCGTTGGGCCATTTTCGCCGCTGTAGTCGATCGGCGCGCTGGTCCCCGCCGGCGTCGCGAAATGCGTCGGCGCGGCGCTATCCAGTTCGCGCTGCAAATCCCACGGCAGCAGCGCCCGCAGGGCGTTGCTCACGTCCTCGGCGCTGATTTGCCCCAGGCTGCTGCGCCCGGCGAGGAACGGCTCCAGCCAGGCGCCGTCCAGCAGGGCGGCGTCCGACAGGTCGGGCCAGCGTTCATCGCCGGCGGCGCGGCGCATGAACAGCACCCGGTCGCGCCATTGCCGCAGCGCTTTCGACCAGGGCAAGGCGTCGAGCCCCACCACGGCGAGGCCACGCGCCAGCACGCCGGCGCAGTCATCGCCCGGCTCCGGCGCGGCGGTGGTTTCCGCCAGCACCAGGGCGCCAAGCCGCCGTTGCGCCCGCACGCGCACCGCTGACGTCTCGCGATCGAACGTCACCACGCGCCGTTCTTCGATGCGGTCGCCGCCGAGCAGCAGCACCTCCTCCGGCTCCAGCGCCGCCGCCAGCATGATGCGGGCGGAAGCCGCCGCGCCCATGGCGTCGGCGACGCATAACCAGCCGGCGCGGGCCAGGGCGCCGCCGCCCTCCAGCCGCACGCCGCGGCCATTGACCATATGAAACTGCCCGTCCCGTCCCCGCGCCCGGGCGATGCGATCCGGCCAGGCCAGCGCCAGCAACAGACCGGTGGAGGGCGCAATGCCTTCTGGCAGGCGCAGCAGCGCCGCCAGGGCCTGGCGCGCCGCCGGATCGCGCAGCGCCCGTTCGGCCTGCTTCACCCAGCCATCGGCCATGCGGCGCAGCGCCTGGGCGCGGGGGCCACGATCACGGCCGAAGCGCTCCAGCCGCTCCGCCAGATCGATGCTGTCGCCGCCGGCGCCCCGTTCGCCGATCAGCGCGGCGATGCTGGCGGCGGCGCGGCCATGGCCCGCCGCCGTCGCCGCCAGCACCATGCGGGCGAGACGCGGCGACAGCGGCAGTTCCGCCAGCGCCCTGCCCAGCGGCGTGGCGCGGCCATCCGCATCGCGCGCGCCCAGGTCTTTCAGAAACGCCGCCGCCTCGTTCAGGGCCGGGCGCGGCGGCGGGTCGCAGAACGCCAGGGTCGCCGGATCAGCGACGCCCCACATGGCGCAATCCAGCAGCAGCGGCGCGAGGTCGGCGTTGAGAATTTCCGGTTTGGCGAATGGCTCCAGCGCCGCGTCCGCCGCTTCGGCCCACAGGCGGTAACATACGCCTGGCGCGGTGCGGCCGGCGCGCCCGCGCCGCTGGTCAGCCTCGGCCCGGGAGGCGCGCACGGTTTCCAGCCGGGTCATGCCTACCGCCGGCTCGTAACGCGGAACCCGCGACAGGCCGCTGTCGATGACGACGCGCACGCCGGCGATGGTGATCGATGTTTCGGCGACGGACGTGGCCAGCACCACCTTGCGCCGCCCCTCCGCCGCCGGGGCCACGGCCCGGTCCTGCGCCGCCGGCGGCAGCGCGCCATAAAGCGGCGCCACGTCCACCAGCTCGCCGCCAGGGAATCCGGCCAGTCGCTCCGTCAGCGTTCGCTGGACGCGCATGATCTCGCCCTGCCCCGGCAGGAACACCAGAATGGAGCCGGGATGGGCGCGCAACGCCCGCATCGCCGCGTCGGCCATATCCTGCTCCAGCGGCGCGTCGCCACGCCGGCCCAGCCAGTGCGTCTCCACCGGATAGCTGCGCCCCGGGCTTTCCAGCACCGGCGCCGGGGCGCCAGCGCCGCCAAGCAGGCGCGCGACCCTGCCGCCGTCGAGCGTCGCCGACATCACCACCAGACGCAGATCGTCGCGCAGGCCGTTCTGTACGTCGAGCGCCAGCGCCAGGCCGAAATCCGCATCCAGCGAACGCTCGTGAAACTCGTCGAACAGCACGCAACCGACGCCGGTGAGTTCCGGGTCATCCAGCACCATGCGCGCGAACACGCCCTCGGTGACCACTTCGATGCGGGTGCGTGGCCCAACACGCGATTCCAGCCGCACGCGCAGACCCACCGTCCCGCCGACCTCTTCGCCCAGGATCGCCGCCATGCGGGCGGCGGCGGCGCGGGCGGCGAGACGGCGCGGCTCCAGCACGATGATCTTGCGCCCCCCCAGCCATGACGCGTCGCTGAGCGCCAGCGGCAGACGCGTGGTCTTGCCGGCGCCGGGCGGCGCGATCACCACGGCGGACAGACCGGCGGCCAGCGTTTTGCGCAGCGGCGCGACGATCTCCTCAACGGGCAGGACGTCAGAGACAAGCGACAAAGTTAAGCATCCTGAGTACGTTAGCGGCAATGCGACCTGCAACTTTCCGAATACCCATCTAAACGACGTTGTTTTCGGAACAATCGTGCGCGGCGATTGTTGTACCACCACGGGATGGCGTCGACGCTTTTTCCTCACAGGTCAGGCAAGCTGATCTGACGACAGCTGGCTGGCGGATCCACCGGGCGCGGGCGGAGCCGCCAGGCGCAATAACCAAAACACCCTGCATGGAAAATTGAATGCTGCGGTTCGCCAGAGCGGGCAAGGCCCGGTCATGGCTGCAGCCGGGGAAAACATGATGACAGAGAACACCGGAAAATCCCGCCGGGGTTTCGCCTCCATGGATCGCGAACGGCAACGGGAAATCGCCAGCAAGGGCGGGCGCAGCGTGCCCGAGGAAAAGCGCAGCTTCTCACGGGACCGCGGCCTTGCGGCGGCCGCGGGACGCAAGGGCGGCCAGAATGTCAGCCCCGAGGATCGCAGTTTTTCCCAGAACCGGGAGCTGGCGTCTCATGCCGGACGCAAGGGCGGCCAATCCTCGCAACCCTTGCGCAGCGCCGGCCGGAGCGCCGGTCCGGACGACATGGTCAAAGGCCCTGTCGTCGCTGGAGCGGAAAGCCCGCTGACCGAGGCGTGAACCGGAAACACATCTGAACAGAAGTGACCCATGTTCCATGGACATGGGTCCTTTTTATTGGCTGTTCTCACGCCTGGTTGCGCCATGGGCCAGCCCCGATGTTTTTCACACCGCGCGGCCTGACGCATCTCCGGCAGGAGGCCCGCGTAAAATCCGCCCGGCTTCTTCAGTCTGATGCGCCCTGTTCGGGAAACTGAGCCTCCGCCTTCCCGAAAGGGCGCTAGCGCGCCGCCGATTTTGACCCGGCCTTCGCCGGGGGGCGCACGACCGGCGTCGGTCCCGACGCCCTGGGCGCGACTCCGATGATTGGCCCCACCGGATACAGCCAGTCGCGGCGCCCCACGTCCGGCGCATAGATGCTGGAGATGGAGCCGTCGAGATAAAGGGCGTCCGGCGTCTTCAGGGCGTCGCGGAACAGGCGGGCGAAGGAGCCGAAGCTGACCGGCTGGTCCGAGATGGCGAACACCACGGTCCCGCCGCCCCGGACGCCAACGCCATTGCGAATCTTGAGCGACTGCCCCTCCCCGGCGAAACGCGGATGCAGCTTGCCGTCGATCACCAGCATCGGCCCCGACTGGGTGGCGTAAAGCGCCCGTGGCTTCTGGCGCAGGTACCGCTCGGTGGTCAGAACGCCGGCCCCGGAGGCGGTGACATAGAACACCCCATTTGGCTTCATATGAAAATTGCCAGAGCCACGCCGGGTGTTGGCGGCGCGCAGCTGCTTGCCCCCCTCCACGAACAGGCCGACCGGCCCGCGATCATCGCCGTACATGCCGCCATTGATCGCCATCACCAGTTCCCGGCCGGCGGGACTGTCGACAAGGCGGCTCAGGCGGCCGTAAGGCTGGCCATCGGCGCCGCGCAGGTACATCCGCACCTGATGGTCGCGCAGGGAAATTTCGCAAACCACATGCCCGACGCTTTCAAACGTCAGCTTGCGGCACAACCCGTCGGCGTGGACCACGCCCGTCGCGGCGACGCCGCCGGAGGTCGCGACGGCCGCAAGGAGCGAGGCGCGGACGACAACCGCGCGAAGGCCCTGCCGCCGGCCGGACCAGGCCTCGCCGCCATGATCCGGGTCCGGCGCAACCGCTCCGCGCAAAACGGCGCCCGCCCCACCGGCAGGTTGCCCTGACAGGAGCGACCGGAAAGCGACCCGCCACCGGCGAACATTACAAATCTCGCGAAGCATGGAATATCCGTCGCCGGAAAGTTGAAACCCTGGGTCCGCAGCCAGCGCGACCGGGAATCGGCCGTCATGGCTGCGCTCGCTTGTGTCGCGACTTGTCGGCAGCATGATGGCGCGGCGGCGCATCAGGTTCGCATCTGGTCCAGCATGCGGCACAAATCGGCGCGAATGGTGCGGCGCGCCAGCGCCTGCATCGGGCGCGCCGTTGCGGGATCAGCGAAGCGCGCGGCCATGGAGCGCCCTGGCGTCACGGTCACGCCGTCGCCGTCGCGCGGCTCCACCCTGGAGGCCGGATCCTGAAGGGCGCGGGCAATGTGCTCCGCCCCGCCCAGACAGATAAAATCGTCATCGCGACGCAAGGGCGCCGTCGCCTGCTCCAGCGCCAGCGCTTCATCGATGATCCGGTCGCGGCGGTCCTCCGGCATGGCGGCCGCCCATGCGAAAGCCTCCGCCGCCAGATCGAACAGTTGCTCGCTGCGCTGCGAAGGCGCCGAGGCGTCGGCGCAGCGCGGTCCGTCAATGGTCAGCACGGCCATGGTGTAGATCGCCACCAGCGACGCCTGCTCCCGCAACCGCGCCCGGTCGCGCCGGGCGCTCCTGGCCGCCGAGCGCATCAGTTCGCGGCTGTAGACGAAACCGAGATAAGCGCTGCCGCCATCACGCAGGCGCCGGTCCTGCCACCCCCGCGCCAGCCGCCCCCGGCCGGCGTCGTGCTCGCGCTCCAGCGCATCGCCCAGCGCCGCATATTGCTTGTGATCAAGCAGGTCGTCGAACCGGTCGATCATCTTCTGGCTGGCCGGCGCGGACGCACGGGCCTGAGGATGCGTCCGGGTCGCCGCCGCGCCAACGCTGGCCCAGCCCACCGCCATGGCGACCGCAAGGACCGCCCGCATCGCCAGGCGTCGGCCGCGGCTGCTCACATATGGCGTCATGCGCCGGCTCATGCCCGCTTCTCCTGTCCCCCAGGGGCGCTCCGCGTCACGACGGCCGCCGGGGCGCATGAGGGGATAAACTTCACAACGCATATCCCGGAATATGCGAACATATGTCAGCGTCGCCATGATCGCATCGCATCCTGCCCCCCGCTCATCCGCCCGTCCCGCTTCCCCGGAAACCTCGCGACAACCTCCGACAACGGCCAGGGGTCTGAAGCGCTGAACATATGGCGCGGCGAATGGTTCCCGCCGCGACCATCCCGAAACCCATGCGCGGCGCGCAAGAAACATCGCGCTGGCCGGCCGGGCGGGCTGCCGGCTGCCCCCGCGACTTTTCAGGGCGCGGGTGCGCCGGAACGCGCATTCGGGCGCCCTGACGTCAGTGCGCCTCTTCCCAGTTATCGGCGGCGCGCGCGTCCACGTGCAGCGGCACGGCCAGCGACAGCAACGGCAGCGGCGCCTGCTCCATCACCTGGCGCGCCACGGCGATGGTGCGGTCGGCCTCCGCCTCGGGAACCTCGAAGATCAGTTCGTCGTGCACCTGCAACAGCATGCGGCCGGTAAGGCCCGCGTCAAGCAGCGCGGCGTCCATGCGCGTCATGGCGCGACGGATGATGTCGGCGGCGCTGCCCTGGATCGGCGCATTGATGGCCTGGCGCTCCACCGCCGCCCGCTGCGACGGGTTGGAGGACGTGATGTCAGGATAATGGCAGACGCGACCAAACAGCGTGGTGACGTAACCATTTTCCCGGCAGGCTTTTTTGGTTGCGTCCATATAATCACGGATGCCGGGGAAGCGCTCGAAATAGCGCTTGATGTAGGCGCCTGCTTCCTCGCGCGGAATGCCGAGCTGCGCCGCCAGGCCAAAGGCGGAGATGCCGTAGATGATGCCGAAATTGATCGCCTTGGCGCGACGGCGCACCAGCGGATCCATGCCCTCGACCGGCACGCCGAACATCTCCGACGCCGTCATGGCGTGAATGTCGACGCCCTCGGCGAACGCCCGCCGCAGCTGCGGAATGTCGGCGATATGGGCGAGAATGCGCAGTTCGATCTGGGAGTAGTCGGCCGAGATCAGCTTGCGGCCCGGTTCGGCGACGAAGGCCTGGCGGATTTTCCGGCCTTCTTCAGTGCGCACCGGAATGTTTTGCAGATTGGGCTCGGATGACGACAGCCGGCCGGTCGTGGTCGCCGCCAGGGAATATGAGGTGTGAACCCGGCCAGTCTGCTGATTGACGTATCCCGGCAACGCGTCGGCGTAAGTGGACTTCAGCTTGGCGAGCTGGCGCCATTCCAGGATGCGGCGCGGCAGTTCGTGGCCGTCGTCGGCCAGCTCCTCAAGAAAACGGGCGCCGGTGGCCCATTGCCCGGTCGGCGTTTTGCGGGCGCCGGGCAGTTGCATGCGGCCGAACAGAATGTCGCCGAGCTGTTTGGGCGAGCCGATGTTGAACTTCTCGCCGGCGAGTTCATAGACCTCGTCCTCAAGTCGCGCCAGCGACTGGGCGAACTCGCCGGAGAGGCGCGACAACATCTGCCGGTCGATGGCGACGCCGCGCTCCTCCATGGCCGCGAGCACGGCGACCAGCGGGCGCTCCAGGCTTTCGTAGACTTGGGTTCTGCCTTCAGCGACGAGGCGCGGCTTCAGCACCCGCCACAGGCGCAGGGTGACGTCCGCGTCTTCGGCGGCGTATTCGGTCGCCCGGTCGATGGGCACGAGGTCGAAAGTCACCGCATTGCGGCCGGAGCCGGCCACATCCTTGAACGGAATGCAGGTATGGCCGAGCAGGCTCTGGGCCAGCGCGTCCATGCCATGGCCGCCGGGACCGACGCGGCCGGCGTCCAGCACATAGGACATCAGCATGGTGTCGTCGTAACCGCTGACGCGCACGCCATAGCGGGCGAACACCAGCAGGTCGAACTTGAAGTTCTGCCCCACCTTGAGGACGTTCGGGTCCTCCAGCAGCGGCTTCAGCAGGGCGATCGCTTCGGCGTGCGGCGTCTGGTCCGGCAGCAGGCCTTCGCTGAACAGATCGGCGCCGCCGCGATGCTGCAACGGGATGTAACAGGCCTTGCCAGGCGCGGTCGCCATGGAAACGCCGACCAGGTCGGCGGCCATGGCGTCAAGTCCATTGGTTTCGGTGTCGACGGCGACGACCCCGGCCTCACGGGCGGCGGCGATCCAGCGTTGCAGCCCGGCGGCGTCGGTAACCGTTTCATAGCCGCTGCGGTCGACGGGCGTACCCGCGCTCTCCAGCCGGCGCGCGGCGGCAAGCGCCGCAGGCATGTCAAGCGCCGCAGGCATGGCAACCGCCGCGGGCATGGCAACCGCCGCAGGCGTGGGGGCGCCGGGGGCCGCCGGCTCCATCGCCGGCGCCAGCGCCGCCACAGCGCCGCCGCTTTGGTCCGATGCGCCTTCGTTGGCCCCAGCCGCGGGGCCCTTCGCGCCAGCTGGCCCCGGCAGTTGCGGCGCGCCCATCGGCGAATAGACGCCTGCCACAAGCTCCGGGTCGGGCTCGATGGTCGCCGCATCCACGTCGAAAAGTTCCGCGGCGCGCTTCACCAGCTGGGTGAACTCCATCGCCTTCAGAAAGGCGACCAGCCGCCTGGGATCGAAATCAACGATGCGATGATCGCCCAGCGGCGTCGGCGTCGGCGTGTGCGTGTCCAGCGTCACCAGCTTCAGGGACAGGCGGGCCACATCGGCATTGTCGAGCAGAGACTGGCGGCGCTTGGGCTGCTTGATGCCCGGCGCCGCCGTCAGCAGCGCTTCCAGGCTACCGTATTCGTTGATGAGCTGGGACGCCGTCTTGACGCCGATGCCAGGCACGCCCGGCACATTGTCGGAGGCGTCGCCCACCAGCGCCTGCACGTCCGGCACCAGTTCGGGCGGCACGCCGAACTTCTCGATGACACCTTCGCGGTCGAGCCGCCGCTCCGGCCGGTAGCCCGGCTTGCCGCGCACGCCCGATTCGAAATCGTAGAAAGTGACGCCGTCGCCAACGAGCTGCATCAGGTCCTTGTCGGCGGAGACGATCAGCGTCTGGGCGCCAGCCTCGGAGGCCTGACGGGCGTAGGTGGCGATGATGTCGTCGGCTTCCCAGCGCGGCATTTCCACCGGCGTCATGCCGAAGGCCCGCACCGCCTCCCGCATCAACGGAAACTGCGGAATCAGCTCGGCTGGCGGATCGGGCCTGTGCGCCTTGTACGCGGGATAAAGCTCACGCCGGAACGAATCCTCCGACTGGTCGAACACGATGGCCATCACCGTCGGCTTCACGCCCAGGGCGCCGTCGCGCACGAACTGCAGCAGCTTGGCGCAGAACAGCCGCACTGCCCCCGTCGGCAAACCGTCGGACGGGCGGGCATTGTAACGCCGGTCCTGGTTCATCGACTGGAAATAGGCGCGGAACACAAAGGACGAGCCATCGACCAGCAGAACCTGGTCGTCCGGCGTCAGGGCGGGGGCCGACCCCTCTGGAGCGGAAGCGTTCATGGCGCCAGTGATAGCAATTTAATCGGCGGGCAGCCATGCCTGAAGCCGGCCGATTTTTCCCATGGCCCGCCCCCGCATGACGACGATAAGGCACACATATCAATATGGTAGGGGCAAACTGCGGGTCGCGCCCACCGAACCCCGCGCCCTGGTCGTCCCCTGCTAACCGCCCTGGCCGCTGGCCCGGGCCGCGTCCAGCAGCGCCGCGATCTCCGCCGCCGCATCGGTGAGCGGCTGGCGGCTGCGGAAGACATGGGACTGGACGATCGCCCCCTCCAGCGCCGCGATCGCCAGCATGGCGAGCCGCCGGCTGCGCGCGGGGTCAATGCCGCCCGCGACCATGACCTCCTCCAGAACCACGCTCCAGCCATGGAACGCTTCGGCGCCCGCCTCACGAATGCCCGGGTTGTCGGCCGCTGTTTCCAGCAATGTGGCGGCGATGGGCGAACCGTCGTGGAAATCAGATTCCGCGATCCACACGCCGACCATGTCGAAATAGCTCGTCAGCAGCCGGGCGGGGTCCGGGTCGCGGGCGGCCAGATCGCGCAGGGTCGCGGCGACGCGTGATCCCGCGCGCCTGACGGCTTCGGCGCCAATGCCGACCTTGCCGTCCGGAAAATAATGATAGAGCGAGCCCTTCGGCGCGCCGCTATGGGCCAGGATCTGGTTGAGGCCAGTGCCCGCGTAGCCCTGCTTGCGAAAAAGCGTGACGGCGCTGTCCAGAAGCGCTTCCCGATGTTTGCGAGGCCCAGCCATGCATCCTCTATAGGCCAGCCCGCCCCGCGCGGAAATGGGCCCAGGCGCCGGTTTGCCCCGGTCATACCAGTTCGCCGGCCTCCAGTTTCTGGTGGCGCGGCGAAATTTATTATATAGACTGGTCTATATAAATAATGAGGAAACCGCCGTGCATCCCAGCAATCCGCCAGAGGGCTTCGTCCCGCACTTTCGCGATAGCGGCCTTACGGCTCCCTGGAAGCCGCTTTTCAGCCGTTTTGACGGCGACGCCGTGATCATCGGCCTGCGCGCCGGGTCGGCCCACGCCAATTCGCGGGGTCTGGTTCACGGTGGACTCATCATGGCGCTCGCCGACAACGCCATGGGGCTGAGCTGCGGCCGCGCCAGCGGCGGCTCCGGCCTCGTGACCGTGGCGCTCACCGCGGAATTTCTCGGCGTCGCCCGCCTCGGGCAGTGGCTCGAGATCCGGCCGCGCGTGCTGAAAGCGGGCCGCTCGCTGTGCTTCGCCGCCGCCGACATCGTCGCCGACGGCGTCGCCTGCGCCCATGCCAGCGCCACCTTCAAAACCGCCGCCTGACCGGCGGCCCCAGGAGAGCACACGCCATGACAGCCGATTGCCCCACCCCGGCGGACGACGCCCTGCTGCGCCGCCTGCAGGAGATCAACGCCAGCGCCGCTTTCAACCGTTGGGCGGGTTTTGAAGTCAGCAGCGCGGCGGAAGGCTACGCTGAACTGACGTTGCGCTGGCGCGAAGATTTCGGACAGTACGCCGGCTTTCTCCACGCCGGCATGATCGGGGCGCTCATAGACACCGCCTGCGGCTACGCCGCCGCCACATTGTGCGGGCCGGTGCTGGCGTCACATTTCAATGTCAGTTGCCTGGCGCCGGCGACCGGCGAGAGGTTCCTCGCCATTGGCCGGGTGACGCGCGCCGGTCGCAAACAGGTGTTCACGCGCGCGGATCTGTTTGCCCTGACCAGCGACGCCCGCAAATGTGTGGCGACGGGAGAGGCGCTTCTCGTTCCTGTCGCCGGTTGAACCGGTCAGGGTGGGCGCCTGGCGGCAGGCGCCGGTTCCCCATTCAGGCCTGCCGGTCGCCCTTGCGCCGCCGTGTCGCCACGAACACCATCAGCGCGGCGCCGACGCCATACAACCCCCATTTGAATGGCAGGACGTCCGCCGTCTCGGAGCGGATCGGCAGCACGGTCACCGTGCCGGGACGCGACTGAACGCCGGCCTGGCCGTCGGCCCGCGCGGCGGCGATCTGCTGCGGCGACACCACCCATTCGGCGCCGCGATGCCTGTCCCAGGCCATGAAGCCGCCGCCGACCACGACGCCAGCCACAAGCGCCAGAATGATGCGCGAACCAAGGTTCATACGTCTCCGCTCCCAATATTACGTAACGGAAGCTACATACGCCGCGATCCCTTGCGCTGTCACGCCTTCGGGAGCCCGCCGCGTCTCACTTGAAATCCAGGGTTGCAGCATGCAAATCCACAGGCAGGCGGAAACGCCGCCATGATGCGCCGCCGCGCCGCCAAAAAGGTCGCGGACCGTTCGGGAGCCTGACGATGACCACGCTTTTCCGGGATCCGCGCCTTAAACTTCAGGCTGGCGCGCCAGCAGCCGTCATGAAGCCGTCCGCTGTCCTGTCTGGCGCCGCGCCGGGGCTCCGGCTGGCCGCGCATCGCTGGGGCCGCGCCAGCCTCGCCGCCTGCTCCGCCCTCGCCGCCGCCGTGTTCGCGTTTGAGGCCGCCGAGGCCGCGTCGCGCCATGGGGCGAGCCGGAGCAGCGCGCCGCAGGCCCGTCAGGCGGCGCCGCGCGGCGAGGTCTTCCTCAATGGCCGCTGGGTCAGCTCATCCTGGTGCGACGCCACGGTGCCGGGCCCCGACGGCGGCCCGGGCGGCCCCGGCCGCGGCCTTTGCAACGCCAATACCCCCCGGCGCTGAAACACGCACTCTGACAGGCGCCGCCTGACTACCGGCCGGCCCGGATTCCGGGCCTGGCCGCCCATGCCCGGCGATAGCATTTACGTCTGACATGCCCGAACCGGGCGGGGCCCGGCATGCCCCGCGCGCGTGCGTCTTGCGCGCCGGCGGCCCGCATGGAACTGTGCGGCCATGCTGCGGGCAAGGCCCCGAAGACATGCGCCGGGCCATTCTCCATGGCCGTCATGTCCGGCCCTGTGACGCCCGGGTGAAGAGGGAGAGAAACCATGCCAGTCAATCGCCAGGTCACCATGGCCGTGCGCCCGGTCGGCGAGCCCAAACTGACCGATTTCGGAATCGTCGATGCGCAGGCGCCTTCGCCCGGCCCCGGCCAGGTGCTGGTGAAAACCCTGTGGCTGTCGCTGGACCCCTACATGCGCGGCCGCATGAGCGAGGCCAAATCCTACGCCCGCTCCCTGCAGCCGGGAGACGTGATCGTCGGCGGCACTGTTGGCCAGGTGGAAGCGTCCAACAATAACGCTTTCAAACCCGGCGACATTGTCCTCGGCTACGCCGGCTGGCAGGGCTATTACGTCACCGACGGCTCGGATCTGCGCAAGATCGACCCCGCCGACGCGCCGATCCAGAGCCATCTCGGCGCGCTCGGCATGCCGGGCATGACCGCTTACACCGGCCTGCTCAACATCGGCCAGCCGAAGGCCGGCGAAACCGTCGTCGTCGCCGCCGCGACGGGCGCTGTCGGCGCGCTGGTCGGTCAGATCGCCAAAATCAGGGGCGCCCGCGCCGTTGGCATCGCCGGCGGCCCGGAGAAGTGTAAATTCCTGATCGATGAGCTTGGCTTCGACGCCGCCGTCGACCATCGCGACCCGGAGATGAAAGCAAAGCTGAAGGCGGCCTGCCCGGATGGAATCGA
The DNA here is from genome assembly GCF_004342915.1 of Camelimonas lactis. GTDB lineage: Bacteria > Pseudomonadota > Alphaproteobacteria > Rhizobiales > Beijerinckiaceae > Camelimonas > Camelimonas lactis. The sequence continues at coordinate 53,766 of NZ_SLWL01000001.1, read as the reverse complement.
CGTCTATTTTGAGAATGTCGGCGGCGCGGTGTGGGACGCGGTGTTCCCCCTGCTCAACGACTTCGCCCGCATTCCCCTGTGCGGCCTCATCGCCCACTACAATGATACCGCCGTTCCCGAAGGGCCGGATCGCCTGCCTGGCCTGATGCGCCAGGCGTTGACGAAGCGCCTCACCCTTCGCGGCTTCATTGTCTCGGATTTCGCCGCCGACGGCCCGGCGTTCCAGCGCGACATGAGCCAGTGGATCCGCGAGGGCAGGATCCGTTACCGGGAAGACATCGTCGAAGGCCTCGACAAGGCCCCGGAAGCATTCATCGGCCTGCTTCGCGGCAAGAACTTCGGCAAGCTTCTGGTCAAGGTGGCCTGAGGAGCCCTTTGCGGCGGCCCCCATGAATAACACGCCCCGGCGGGGTTGAGGCATTTTCCGGCAAGGCGCGCCGCCAGCGTCGGAAAATGCCCCGCCGGGGCTTTTTGCCATCACGCCATGGAGTGCGCGAATTCCCGCACGCCCGAGGCGATGAACTGCACGGCGATGCAGGCCAGCAGGAAGCCCATGATCTTGGTAACGGCCTGAATGCCATGTTCGCCAAGGAAGCGGGCCAGCCAGTCGGCGCCAGCCAGCACGATCCATGCGATGACGCCGGTGATGACGATGCCGGCCAGGACCACGGCGTAGCCCAGAAGCTGGTGATCCGCCGGGATTTGCGAACCATAGCCCATTACGATGGCGATACAGCCCGGCCCCGCGAGGCCCGGCATGGCGATTGGCGAAAATGAAATATCCACCTCGGCCCGCTTGATGGCGTCCGGCCCGCCCTTCACCGTATCCGCCTCCCCGTCGCCGGAGAACAGCATGCGGAACGCCAGCACCAGCACGATCAGGCCGCCGGCAATGCGGATGCCGGCAAGCGAAATGCCGAACAGCGCGATGATGCCGTTGCCGAGCAGGAAAAACGCCACGAGGACGCCGATGGCGTACAGCGCTGATTTGCGCGCCTGCCGACGCCGGAATTGCGACGAACCCTGCCGGGTGAGGCCCAGGAACAGCGGCGCCATGCTGACAGGGTTCATCACCGGCAACAGCCCAAACACCACCAGCGCGACGTCTTTGACGGCCGTGACGACGAGGTTCATGACTTATCCATCCTGGCGGAAGCGCTATCGCGCCCGCCAGTCCTGATCACAGAACCGGACGGTTTGCGCGCCAACCGGACTCATCATGCGAACAACGCGTCAAACAATGACCAAACGGCGATAGCGCCGGCGTTTTCGGCCGTTACGCGCCCCGCCCTTCCCGCCGGCTCATCCGGCGCCTTCCCGGGCGGCGTCGGCCTCCGGCTCCGGCGACCGCTCCGGCAACCGGCGCGCACGGGCCGCCCGGCGCTCCAGGCGCCACACCGCGAGCGACAGCAGCGCGATGGGCGCGCCCACCAGCGCCGTGCAGATGAAGAACCATGGATAGCCGACCTTGTCCGCCAGCAGCCCCGAGGCGCCGCCAACGAATTTGCCCGGCAGGGCGTAAAGCGAACTGAGCAACGCATATTGCGTGGCCGCCATGGTCGGCGACGTCAGCCCGGACATGTAGGCGATCAGCACCGAGCCGGCGAAGCCGCTGGCGAAATTGTCGAGACTGATCGACAGGGTGAGCAGCGTCAGGTCATGCCCGCGCACCGCCAGCCACGCGAACATCAGGTTGGAGGCCGCCGCCGCCACGCCGCCGAAGACGAGGCAGGGCATGACGCTGAAACGGGCCGCCGCCACGCCGCCGACAAAGGCCCCGGCGATGCCGACCCAGACGCCAAACACCTTCGATACGCTGGCGATCTCGGATTTGGAGAACCCCATGTCGATATAAAGCGGATTGGCCATCACCCCGGCGACAAAATCCGGCAACCGGTACAGGGCGATCAGCGCCAGGATCAGGATCAGCGAGGAGCCCTTGCGCCGCGCCAGATCGGTGAACGGCTCCACGATCGCCTCGCCGATCGTCGCACGCCAGCTGCGTTGCCGTGATGGAGCCGTGTCCTCCGCCAGGCGCGGCGCCGCCAGCACGCCAGCCATGCCGACCAGCATCAACACCGCCATGGCGAGATAGGCGCTGCGCCAGTCGACGAAATCGGCGATATACAGCGCGCCGGCGCCGGAGCAGAGCAGCGCCAGCCGGTATCCCAGCTGGTAGATGGCCGCCAGCATGGCCTGCCCGTCCTGCGGCGCGGCGTTGATGCGCCAGCCGTCCACGGCCACGTCCTGGGTGGCGCTGGCGAGGGCGACCAGCAGGGCAAAGCCGATCAGCCCGGGCAGAAACACTGCCGGGTCCGACATGGCCACGCCAATCAGGCCGGCCGCCACGCCGCATTGCGCCAGCATCATCCAGGCGCGCCGCCGCCCCAGCCAGCGCGCGAGCAACGGCGGATCAAGACCGTCCACCGCCGGGGCCCAGACAAACTTGAAGGAATAGGCCAGCGCCACCCAGCTGAGCAGGCCGATTTCCGTGCGCGACACGCCAGCCTCGCGCAGCCACGCCGACAGCGTGCCAAACACAAGCAGGAATGGCAGGCCCGAACTGAAGCCGAACACCAGCATCAGGACATGACGCCTGTCGGCGAGGGAGCGGAAAATGGCGGCGTAACGGTCGCGAATCGCAGGCATGCCGGAGTATGGCGCCACAGGGGGGCTCATGACGATGCGGCCTCGACCACACGGTTCTGGACATCGCGCCCCAGCAATGCTGGCTTGCACAATACGCCAGCTTCCATAAGGAAAGACGCGGCCAGCTCGCCGGGCCGAAACCGGGCCGGCGCCCCGCCCCTGGGCGCGCCCGCAGCGCCGAACGAAAGCTTTGCGATGAATGCCCCCGTCTCCCCGTCCCCCGCTCCCCGTGTCGCCGCCGTTATCGGCGCGGGTCCCGCGGGCCTGATGGCGGCGGAGCGTCTGGCCGGCGCGGGGCTCGCCGTCACCGTTTACGAGCGCATGCCGAGCCCGGCGCGCAAATTCCTGATGGCCGGACGCGGCGGCCTCAACCTCACCCATTCGGAGCCGCGCGACGCCTTCCTGCGCCGCTACGGCGCCGCCGCCCCGTGGCTGACCCCGGCGATCGACGCCTTTCCGCCCGACGCCCTGCGCGCCTTCGCGGCGGAGCTGGGCGAACCCACCTTCATCGGCTCCAGCGGCCGGGTGTTTCCGGAGAGTTTCAAGGCCTCGCCGCTGCTGCGCGCCTGGCTGCGCCGCCTCGCCCAGGCTGGCGTCACCCTGCGCACCCGCTGCACATGGCGCGGCTGGAACGCCGACGGCGCCCTGGCGTTCGATGGACCGGAGGGCGCGTTCTCCGTCGCGCCGGATGTGGTGGTTCTGGCGACCGGCGGCGCCAGCTGGCCGCGCCTTGGCGCCGACGGCGGCTGGACCGGGCCGCTGGCGGAGGCGGGCGTCGCCGTGACGCCGCTGGCGCCTTCAAACAGTGGCGCGCTGATTGGATGGTCAGCCTACCTGCAGGACAAATTCGCCGGCCAGCCGCTGAAGCGCATCGCCCTGACCTGTGACGGCGTGACGGCGCGCGGCGAAGCGGTCATCACCCGCGGCGGCATGGAGGGCGGCGTGGTCTACGCGCTTTCCGGCGCCATCCGCGCCGCCCTGGCCCGCGACGGTGAAGCGCGCCTGAGCCTGAACCTGCGTCCCGATCTCGACCAGAAGGAGCTGGCGGCGCGGCTCGCCGGCCCGCGCGGCCGCAAATCCGGCGCCACCTGGCTGCGCAAGGCGGCGGGCCTCGCCCCGGCGGCGGTGGCGTTGCTGCGTGAAATTGATCTGGCGGAGGGCGTCGACAGCCTGACCAATGACGCCGCTACCCTCGCCCGCCGCATTCGCGCCCTGCCGCTCAGCGTCGCCGGCGTGGCCCCGCTGGAGCGCGCCATCTCCACCAGCGGCGGCGTGGCCCTGTCGGAAATCGACGCCCACATGATGCTGGTGAAAAAGCCCGGCGTGTTCGTTGCCGGCGAAATGCTCGACTGGGACGCCCCCACCGGCGGTTATTTGCTTCAGGCCTGCTTCGCCCTCGGCGCGGCGGCGGCGGCGGGCGCGATACGCTATCTCCAGGCGCAAAGCTGATCCGGGGCAAAGAACCGGCCAGGCCAACAGCCGGCCCAGGCCCGGAAAAAGCCGACCAAAGTCCCACGCTGTCGCCAGTCCAGATGCGCATCGCGCCACGGCGACGCTTTCTGATCGCGTGACGCCCTGACAGGCAGATGTGACCCGGACATATTCTTTCTGCCCGACCATGGGGCCTGGAAAAAATCTTGCAATGATTGCAGCGGCAATGCCTGCGGATTGGCGCATCGCCTTGCCGGGCAAGCGGTTTCCCCGATGCCGCCGGCGCCGGCCATCCACACGCACGCATTGCCAGACGCGCCGGACACCGCTAACAATTGCCCTGTCCGCCATTCGTGGCGGGCGATGATCTCAGGGCGGGGTGCAATTCCCCACCGGCGGTAAGCGGTTTGCTTGGACGGTTCCTTTCGAACCATCAGGTCGCCGCAAGCCCGCGAGCGCCCTGCGAGGATCGCCGGCTTCCGCCGTGCGACGCCGCGCAGGGGTCAGCAGACCCGGTGCAATTCCGGGGCCGACGGTCACAGTCCGGATGGAAGAGATCGGTTGCAGGGGCGCCCAGCCCGGCGAAAACAGATTTTCGCCCAAGGCCGCCCGTCGTGCGTCCGTATGCCCTGATTCATGCCATGGCAAACAACAAGGACGCCAATCATGAATCAACACGTGTCTTCGGCCAATGTTTCCGGCGCCGCCAGCGCCCGCCGACCCACCCGCATCGCCTTCATCCAGGCCTCCTGGCACCGCGAAATCGTCGACCAGAGCCGCGACGCCTTCCGCGCGGCGATCGCCGAAAGCGGCCGCGACGTCAGCGTCGATTTCTACGAGCTGCCCGGCGCCTATGAAATTCCGCTGCTGGCCAAAAAGCTGGCGGAACAGGGCGGTCATGACGCCATCGTCGCCGCCGGCCTCGTGGTCAATGGCGGCATCTACCGGCACGAATTCGTCGCCGACGCCGTCATCTCTGGCCTGATGCGCGTGCAGCTCGACACCGGCGTGCCGGTGCTCTCGGCGGTGCTGACGCCGCTCAATTTCCACGAGCACGCCGAGCACACCACCTATTTCTACAACCATTTCAAGGTGAAGGGCCGCGAAGCCGCCGCCGCCGCCCTCGCGGTCACCGCGGCGAATTACGGCGTCCCGGTCGCGACCGCCGGCGCCAGCGCCGGTTGATCGCCACCTCCAAACGAAACAACGCCGTCCAGGCAAAAAAACGGGCGGCTCCAGAAATCTGGGGCCGCCCGTGATGTTTGCACAGGCTCACCCGGGCAGGCGCGGGTTTCGGGCCGGCGGGACGGAGTATGCCCCGGAAAAGAAAAGCTCCGCCGGTAAAAACCCAGCGGCTGACCAGGACGCGCCGCCCGAAAGACGCCGCCCTGGGACAAGTCCAAGCCACATCCGGCCTTCAGGGTCGAGGCGCCTGTTACCTTGCCCTCGCCCCGGCGTCGGCGTCCGCCCAGGCGCAGACATGGTAGTGGCCATCCCCATACGCCGTGTCGAATACCTTGAGGCGGCGGAAATAATGGCCGATGACGCACTCCTCGGTCATGCCCATGCCGCCATGCAACTGGATGCCCTGGGCGCCCACATGGAAGCCGGCGCGGCCAATGCGGGCCTTGCTGGCTGAAACCAGCGCCCGCCGCTCGTCTGCATCAGCCAGATCCAGCGCGCCGAGACCGCGCGCCAGGCTGGCGCGGGCCAGTTCAAGCTCCACGAACATGTCGGCGAGCCGGTGCTGCAACGCCTGGAAATCGGCCAGGGCGGCGCCGAACTGACGGCGCGTGCGGAGGTAATCGCGCGTCGTCCACAGCGCCTGCTCCATGGCGCCCACCGCATCGGCGCAACTGGCCATGATCGCCCGCGCCGTCATGGCGTCGAGGGCGGCGAACGCCTGACCCTCCGCGCCGATCAGCGCGCCAGCCTCCAGCCGGGCGCCCGTCAGCGCCACGTCGCCGACCTGCTGGTTGTCGATGGTGCGGAACGGTTTGACAGCGACGCCCGCCGCCGTCGCCGGCACGCAGAACAGGCTGATCCCGTCCTCATCGCCATCATCGCCGCTGGTGCGGGCGCTAACCAGAAACACATCCGCCGCCGTCGCCCCGGCCACCACGCACTTCAAGCCGTCCAGCACCCAGCCGTCGCCGTCCTGGCGGGCGCTGGTCGTCACCCATTGGGTTTTGCCGCGCGCCTCCGGTTCATCATGGGCGACGGCGAAAACCGTCTCGCCCGCAACCAGCGCCGCCAGATCCGCAGTGGCGCCGCAAGCCGCCAGCAGGGCGCCTGGCGCGACAACGCAGCCAATGAATGGCTCCATCACCAGCCCCCGGCCCAGCTCCTCGGCGATGACGGCGATATCTGCGGCGTCGCCGCCATAGCCGCCGGCGTCTTCCGGCAGGCCGAGGCCAGTCCAGCCCATCTCCGCGAAGCTGGCCAGCCCGGCGCGGATGTTGTCGCGCGTCGCCGGACGCTTGCGCAGATTGCCGAAGGCGTCGTGCTTGCGGGCGAAAGCGGCGGCGCTGTCGGCCAGCATGCGCTGGTCATCGGTCAGTTCGCGATGGCTCGCGGTTTCACCGCGCAGCAGCAGGCGCGCCAGAATGTTGCGCTGCACCTCGCTGGAGCCGCCATAAATGGTGGCGGCGCGCATGAACAGAAAATCCGCGACCATGTCGACCGCGTGCGGCTGGCCGGGCAGATAGACGCCGGCGCGGTCCTTCGGCTCCGGGTAGAAGGCGGCGCCATAAGGCCCCAGCACCTCCACCATCATGCGCAGGATCTCCTGCTGCAACCGGGTGCCCTCCAGCTTCAGCACCGACGGCAGGCCGGCGTCGTCGCCGCCGGAGGCGAGCGCCTGCATCACCGCCTCTTCCAGCGCCAGCATGTCGATCTCGAGCTGGCCGAGGCGGTGGCGCAGGTCGGCGCTTTCGATCAGCGGCCGGCCCCAGCGCTTTTCCACCTGCGCCATGTCGCGGATCAGCGCCAGATTGCGCTTGTTGCGCGGCACATTGGCGGTGGCGACGCGCTCATTGCCAAGCAGCCATTTGGCGTAATCCCAGCCCCGGTTTTCTTCGCCCACCAGCTGGTTGGCGGGGACGATGACATTGTCGAAGAACACCTCGCACAGGCTCTCGCCGCCATCGATCGACTGGATCGGCCGCACCGTGACGCCCGGCGACCTCAGATCGACCAGCAGGAAGGAGATGCCCTTCTGCGGTTTGGCGTCCGGATCGGTGCGCACCAGGCAGAAGATCCAGTCGGAAAAATGCGAGTGGGAGTTCCAGATTTTCTGGCCGTTGACCACGTAATGGTCGCCCTCGCGCACGGCGCGGGTGCGCAGGGAGGCGAGATCGGACCCGGCGCCTGGTTCGGAAAAGCCCTGGGACCAGTAGACCTTGCCTTCGCGAATGTCCGGCAGGAACCGCGCCTTCTGCTCCGGCGTGCCGAAGCGGGCGATCACCGGTCCGACCAGGGCGACGCCCTGGACATTGTTGGTTGGCGCGCCGGCGGCCACCAGTTCGGCGTCGAAAATGTAGCGCTGCATGGCGCTCCAGCCGGTTCCGCCCTCTTCCACCGGCCAGCCGGGAACCGACCAGCCGTTGCGGTGCAGGATGGCGGAAATCTCCAGCATGTCGTCCCGGGTGGGGTGCACCGCCGTGCGGTTACGGCGCGTCAGCTCCTCCGGCAGATTGTCGCGCAGCCAGGCGCGCACATGGGCGCGAAAGGCGTGGTGATCCAGCTGTGTGTCCGCATGCGCCGGAATGGCGGGGGAAATCGCGTTCATGCCCTGCTCCTGCTCCCGTCAGGCGCGCCGCTTGTTGTTTCCCCGTTTGGCCGGGCGCGGCGTCCGCTTTGCCGTATGGCTGCCCCATCATGACAAGGGATGCGGCCGGCGTCATGGCTGATGACGCCGGCCAACCCTGCGTTCACTTCATGGCAGGCGCGCGTTACTCCGCCGCCTTCCTCGCCTCGCCGGGCCGGCGCGTCGCGCCGGCCGCCGCCAGGGCGCGCTGGCGCGCCTGCTCCATGGGATACAGCCGGTTCATCATCAGCCGCTGGGCCGGCAGGCCGCCGCCAGCCTGCAGGGCGACCACGAACTGCCAGCCGCCATAGGCGTCGGCGGTCAGGTCGCGGATCATGTTGTAGACGCGCATGCGCGTCTCCACGTCCACGGTCTTCTTCGTCGCCAGATACTTCAGGATGTACTTGCCGGATTCCGGATTGCGCAGGTCAGACTCCAGCGGCAGCGTCAGCACCAGGCCGCCGGAGAGGTCGTGCAGGAACTTCACGGTCTGGTGGAAGTTGGCGGCGTAGTAGTATTTGGCGGCGTTGATGCCGAGGGTGTTGGGATGCACCATGCCGGACGGCGTGGTTTCATAATGCCGCAGCGAATAATCCAGCGACATGCGCAGCATTTCCGCATAGGTGATCAGCTCGGCGATCGAGTTCTGGGCAATCGGATCGTTTTCCTTGCCCTGCATCTCGGTGACGAGTTGGGCGAGGCCGACGAACAGTTCCGACATGCGCACCGCCTCGATGACGCCGCCGGTCCGCTCCCACAGGCCCAGCGACTGGGCGAGCTTGCTGGCGAGTTGCACCTCGCCGGCGAGGAACACCCGCTCCCACGGCACGAACACGTCGTCGAAGATCACCATGCCTTCCGGCATCGAATGGTGCGACGAGGCCGGATAGTCGAAGGCGTTCAGTTCGGCCGGCGCGAACGAGCGGTTGATGATCTTGACGCCGGGCGTGTTGACCGGGATCGAGAACGACACCGCGTAGTCGGTTTCGTCCTGGCGCATGCCCTTGGTCGGCATCACCACCAGTTCGTGGATGCATGAGGCGGCGGTGATGTGCAGCTTGGCGCCGCGCACCACGATGCCATCCTTGCGGCGCTCGACGATGCGGACATACATGTCCGGGTCGTCCTGCTCATGGGCGCGGCGCTTGCGGTCGCCCTTGGGGTCGGTGATCACCTCGGCGCCGCGCAGGTCGTTGTCCCGACAATATTTGTAGATGCGCTCGATATTGTCGGCGTACATCGGATTGACGGCGCGAATATCATCGACGCACTGCAGCAGCGCCATGAACACGCCGGAAACCGCCGTGCCGATGGAGGTGTGCATCAGCATCTCGACGCGGGTCTGCAGGTCTTCCGCCGTGCGCGGAACCTGGAAGATGCGGTGCGCTTCCGACCCATCCTCGGTCCTGTAGCGGCGCAGATGGCCGAGATCCGGATCGTCATATTCATAGTCGTGGGCGATCAGCGCCAGCGGCACGCGGAAGCGGTCGCTCTTCGTGATGTCCGGGATGCTCTGGCCGTCCCAGAAGGTGACGCGGCCGTCACGCAGGGATTCGTAATACTGTTCAGGGGTTTTCAGGGCCATTTCCAGTCTCCGTAGGCGTTTCCAGGCAGGCGTTTCCAAGTAGACGTTTCGAGGTAGACGTTTCGAGGTTTTCGCGCGGCGACTGCGCCGGCGCGGGTCAGACCGGCGTCTGCAATTGCTTGCGCAGCAGGGGTTTGTTGATCTTGTTGGCCCCGCTCAGCGGCAGCGGTTCGGCGCGCAGATCGACCGAGCGCGGGCATTTGTAACGGGCGATATGGGCGCGGCAGTGGGCGACAACCGCCTCTTCCGTGAGGTCGGCGCCAGGCGCCATGGCGATGACGGCGTGCACCTGTTCGCCCCAGCGTTCGTGCGGCATGCCGATCACCGCGCATTGCGACACGCCGGGGATGGCGTAGATCACGTCCTCCACCTCCGACGAATAGACGTTCTCGCCACCGGTGATGATCATGTCCTTCAGGCGGTCGACGAGATAGACGAAGCCTTCGCCGTCCATGTAGCCAAGGTCGCCGGTGTGCAGCCAGCCGTTGCGCACCGTCCGCGCCGTCAGCTCCGGCTCGCGCCAGTAACCTTTCATGATGGTCGGCCCGCGCACGACGATTTCGCCCATCTCGCCTGGCGGCAGCGGCGCGCCCTCAGGATCGAACACGGCGACGTCGAGCCCGGTCAGCGCCCGGCCGCAGGATTTCACCCGCCCTTCGTGGCGATGGGTCGAGACATAACGCGACGGCAGGGCGGTGCAGGAGGCGGTCGCCTCCGTCATGCCGTAGCAATGGATGAAGCGGGCCGACGGCATCAGCGCCAGCGCCTCGTTCAGCAGCGCCTCCGGCATCGGCGAGGCGCCATAAAGCAGGGTGTTGAGGCTGGTGAGGTCGTGGCGGCGGCTGGCCGGGTCGTCCAGCAACATGCGCAGCATGGTCGGCACCAGCGAGGTGACGGTCACCCCATGGGCGCCAATGGCTTCCGCCACCGCGGCGGGCTCGAACTTCGGCAGCAGCGCGACGCGCCCGCCAGCCACCATGGCCGGAATGCAGATGCCGGCGGCGCCGACATGGAACAGCGGCCCGGAGATCAGCGCCGTCGATTCCTCGTCGAGGCGGATCGCCGCCGCATAGGTGACGGCGCTGAACAGGATGTTGGCGTGGGTGTGCATCACCCCCTTGGGCGCGCCGGTGCTGCCGCTGGTGTAGAACAGCGCCGCCACGTCGTCGCCGCCACGGCCGCGATCCTCCGCCGGCTCCGCCGCCGTCACCAGCGCCTCAAAGGAGAGCATGCCTGGCGGCGTCGGCCCGTCGCCGGCATGGATGACGCAGCGCACCCCAGTCGCCGCGGCCAGTTCAGCGCCGGCGTCGGCCCAGGCGTCGTCCACCAGCAGGATGTCAGCCCCGGCGTGGGTGACGATGGCGGCAAGCTCCGGCAGGGCGAGACGGAAATTCAGCGGCGTGAACACGCCGCCGCCCCAGGGAACGCCGAAGTAAAATTCCAGATAACGGTGGCTGTTGTTGGCCAGCATGCACACCCGGTCGCCATCCTGCATGCCGAGCCCGCGCAGGGCGCCGGCCAGACGCGTCGCCCGGTCGGCGAAGGCGCGCCAGGTAAGCCGCGTCGCGCCGTCGACCACGGCGATCTCGCCGCCGCGCAGGCGCACGCAGCGCTGCAACGCCTGGGACAATCGCAGTCCCGCCGCAACGCCGCCATGGGGCGCCGGCGGCGCCAGCCAACTGGTCAGGTCCGTCTGCACGGCTCCGGCGGCGTCCGCCTGCCGCGCGTCGATGGTCGCCGTCGCTTCCACCCTCATGCCTCTCCCCCGTTCATGCGCTTCCTCCGGTCGCTACAGGCTGAACGTCAGCGTCCATTCTGCGGAGACGGGCCGGCGGGCGGTTAACCGCCCTTGTCCGGCGTCATGGTCCATGATCGCGCTCAGCCGCAGGCGACCTTCAGCGACGCGGCGGCGGCCAGATCGCTCGCTCCGGCGCGATGGTTGGCGCGCATGTGCGCAAACTCCACCACCTGCTCGCCGATCATGCGAAACTGCCGGTCAACCGCCGGATCCACGCATTGCCCGTCCGCGTCGAACACTGGCGTCACGGCGCTGAAGGCGGCGGCCATCGGCGTCGGCCAGCCACGCAGGGCGTGAACAATGCTGCGCATGGCGGAGAGCGTCGTGCCCATGGCCTGCGCCCCGTAGGCGCTGACGATGCAGCCAACGGCGCGCCCGTCGAGATACGGGGCAGCGTCGTCGCGCAGATCCTCAATGTAATCCAGCGCGTTCTTGAGCAGGCCGGAGATGGAGCCGTGGTAGCCAGGCGAAGCGAGAATGACGCCGTCGGCGCGCCGCAGCGCCTCAATGTAACGGGTGACGGCCCCGGTGCGGCTGTCATCTTCAGCGCCGTACATGGGCAGGTTGAGTTCGGCGCCGGTGAAGATCGCTGTTTCGGCCCCGGCGGCGCGCGCATGACGCAACGCGGCGCGCAGGGCCAGCTCCGATGACGAGTTCTGGCGGGTCGTTCCGCCGACGCCGACAATCAGTGGACGGCTCATCTGTTTCCTCCGTTTGCCGGCAGGGCGGACACCGGGGCCTGCTCCTGCTGTTTGCCGCAGCCCTGGCGCAAGGCGGCCGCCGCCGCGCCGGAACGCTCTGGGCTCGCGCGCCAGCCGGGGCCTGCGCGGCGGCTTTTCTTGCGGGCGCTGTTTTCGCCCGGGCGTTGATGTACATCAGAATAAGATAAGTTATGTTATTGTCAATTACGTCGCGTCGCCATTCCTGCGCATGGATGTTATGAGGCTGGCGCAGAATGGAAAGGATTCCAGATCGATGACCGACGCCTCGCCGCCGAAAGCCAGACCGTCCCGGTCCCGGGCTGCCGACGAACGGGACGCGCGCGAGGCCAGCGGGCGTGGGCGGGCCGACAAACGCCTGACCCGGGAAGACTGGATCAGCGCCGGCCAGGACATCCTGCGCGAAGGCGGCGTGTCGTCCGTGAAGCTGGCGCCCCTCACCCGCCGGCTCGGCGTGTCGACCGGCAGTTTCTATCACCATTTCGGCGACTTCGAGGAATATCTGGGGGAGCTGGCCGCCAGCTACAGCATGGGCCGGGTGCGCGGCGTGCTCGACCGGACCTCGTTCGACGATCCCGACCCGCGAACGCGGGTGCGCGAACTGGCGCGGCGCAGCGTCGTCGAGGGCACCTTCGATCTCGACCACGCCATGCGCATCTGGGCCACCATGGACCCGCGCGCCGCCGCCACCGTGCGCGAGGCGGAGGCGCAGGTGCTCGCCTTCCTCACCGAAGCGTTCCGCGATCTGGGCTTCGACGCCACCCAAGCCGAACTGCGCTCCCGCATCCTGATGGCGGTGAACGTCGCCCATCTGCAACTGTTCGACACCGGCGGCCGCCGCCGCTTCTTCAAGGACGCCTTCGACCTGCTGGCCTCCCGGACTGACAGCGACGGCAAGGACTGACGGCGCCGCGGCCAGGCGCTGACGTCTGGATCGGTCATCCGAAAGCGCCAACGGCCGGAGCGTTAATGTTCGAACCGCCCGCGCTCCATCCGTGGCCGGATTTGTCCGGCCATCCACCAGGATACGCGCTGGTCCCCCACAGGGCGCCAGAACGCGGATGCCCGCGACAGGCGCGAGCATGACGCGGCGAAGATGAGACGGCGCGCCAGGCCACGGACACAGCCCGACGCCGGGGCGTGACGCGCGAAAGACGGCCGCCGACTTTCCAGCGCGGCCTATTCCACCGCGTCCCAGCTGGCGCCGTTGAACCGTTGCAGGCGCATGTGGGTGACGACGGCGTAATCGTCCGGCGTGGTGTTGATCAGGCTGCCAGGCAACAGCACCGGAATGCGCACATTCTTCAGATTGGCGGCCTGTTTCAGGATGTTCTCGCGGCTGAGATCCTCGCCAGCCTGGCGCAACACCTGCTCCAGGGTCTGGGCGTAGGCATAGCCGACGATATTCAGGGTGTCCGAGGGATCGGCGCCGGGCAGATATTTGTCGAACCAGGCGCGCCATTCCTTCACCGCCGCATCGTCTTTCCACGCCGGATCGGTGGCCTCCTTGATGAAGCCGGCGGTCATCACCCCCGTCGAGGCGTCGATGCCGGCCGGCTTGAAGGTCGAGCCGATATAGGCGGAGCCGAGCGTCAGATAAATTTGCGGCTTCCAGCCCATTTCATGGATCTTGCGAATGGCCTGGGCGGCCTGGCGCGAATAGGCGAACAGGAACACCGCGTCGACGCCCGCCTCCTTCAGATTGATGATCTGCGAATCGATGGTGGGATCGGTCGCCTGGAAACTCTGGGCGCTGGCGATCTGCCCGGCCCGGTCGCCAAGCCCGGCGCGCAGTCCGGCCAGCAGCTCCTTGCCGAAATCATCGTTCTGGTAGAGCACGCCGATTTTCGCCTGCGGCGTGCGTAGCGCCGTCTGCTCGCCGAAGAAGACGCCCTCGCGGTGTAGCGCCGGCTGCCAGGCCATGGTCCAGGGGAAGCGCTTCGGATCGTTGAACGCCTGCGAGCCGCCGGCGACGAACAGTTGCGGAACCTTCTTGCCGTTGAGCCAGGCGCGGATCGCCAGATTGTTGGCGGTGCCCAGCGTGCCGAAAATCAGGGCGACGTCATCGCCTTCCACCAGCTTGCGCACCCCCTCCAGCGCCTTGGGAGCGCTGTAGCCGTCATCGAGCGACAGGAAGCGAACCTTGCGGCCGTTGATGCCGCCGCGATCGTTCAGATAGCGAAAATACGCCGCCTCGGCCTTGCCAAGCTGGCCATAGGCGGAAGCCGGGCCGCTGTAGGGCATGGTCTGGCCGATGCGGATTTCGTCGGCGGTGACGCCCGGCCCCGTGTAACGGTCGGCCGCATGGGCAAAGGATAGCGCCGCCGCCAGCGCCACGGCCGCCGTCAGGCCCATGGCGGGGCACGGCCGGACCAGCCGGCGCAGGACTTTCTGCAAGGACTTCTGGAGCATGACGCTCTCCCAGATGGGCGGGACTGAGGCAAGGGGATTGGGGCAACGGGATTGAGGCAACGGGATTGCCGGGGCGGATGCGCAGGACGCGCCGGAAGCGCCGCCGCCCGCTTGCGCGCGACCCTCGTTCAACCCGCCAGCTTGCAGGCCCCTTCGGACAGGGGCCGGAACGCCTGTTCCGGCGGCACGACGCCGGCGATGGTCACGTAGTCCCACGGACCTTTCGATTCCGCCGGCTTGCGCACGTGGCACAGATACATGCGGTTCATCAGCCGGCCGTTCGGGGCGATGCGCGCCGGTCCGAACAGCGGCTCGGTCACTGGCAGCTCCTTCATCTTGGCCACCACGGCGGCGCCGTTTTTCCGCGCGACCTCCGGCCCCACAGCTGCGGCGGCGCGCAGGTAGTGTAGCGACGCCGAATAGGCCCCGGCGATGTTCTGGGCCGGCCGCAGGTCCTTGACGAACGGCAGCAGCCGCTGGGTGAAGGCGCGGGTGGCGTCGTCACGATCCCAGTAGAAGCCGTTGGCGTAATAGATGCCCTGCGCGTCCTTCAGGCCCATGGAGTGCACCTGCGGCACGTCCATCAGCATGGCGGTGAGGATGGCGCCGTTGCCGGTGATGTTGAATTCATTGGCCTGCTTGATGCAGTTCACCAGATCGTCGCCGGCGTTGGCGAAGCAGATGACTTTGGCGCCGCTCTGCTGCGCCTGCAGCAGATAGCTGGAGAAGTCGCCGGAGCCGGGAAACGGATGCCGCACGACGCCGAGCACCTTGCCGCCGCGCTTCTCGATGATCTGCGAGGCGTCGCGCACCACCGAGGCGCCCATGGCGTAGTCGGCGGCGATGAAGAACCAGGTGTCGCGCTTCTTGTCCATGATGGCGTTGGCCACGGTGCTGGCCATGCCGTAGCTGTCATAGGTCCAGTGCACGTGGTCGGGGCCGCAGAACTTGCCGGTGAGGTCCTCGGTGGCGGTGCCGGTGAACAGGCCGACGCGGTTGCGGTCGCGGGCCAGCTCGGTGATGCCGAGCGCCAGGGCTGACATGGGAATATCGGCGATGGCGTGCACGTCGCCGGTGTCGAACCAGTTGCGGGCGACGGCGAGACCGATGTCCGGCTTGAGCTGGAAATCCGCCTGGACCACCTCCACCGGGATATTGGGCTGCTCCTTGTGGAAGTCCTCCACGGCGAGGCGCACGGCGGTGACGGCGCTGACGCCGGACAGATTGGAATACGGGCCGTTCATGTCGGCGAGCACGCCGATGCGCAACGGTTTGTCGCCGGCGGCGCGAACGATGGCGGGCGCCGCCAGCGACATGGCGGCGCCCATGGTGAAGGCGCGGCGCGAAATGCCAGTCATGTTTCCCCCTCCCTGCAGATGCAGCAGGCGTTTCCATTCCCTGATCACCGCCCGTTTTCGGGTCGACAATAACATAACTTATCTTATTTCAATTTTTCTAACAGGCCTTTCACCGGCGCTGCAAGCGGAATCCGGCCGACTGGCAAAAATCGTCTGATCAAAAATCACCAGACCAGAAACCCCGGCCGAAAACCGGCGGCTCAAATCCTCTGGTCATAAATTGATGGGGAACCGATCCGCGGCCGGCTACGCCTTGCGGCGGCCGGCGCCGGCGATGCGGGCGTCGATTTTCTCCAGCGCCCGCGTCAGGCTTTCCAGCGCGTCCTCGTCCATATCGGCCAGGATATCGTCTTCGACCGAGGCGATGATGGTTTCGATCCGCCGCAGGACGGCGTGACCGGCCGGGGTCAGATACAACAGGTTGGCGCGGCGGTCCGCCCGGTCCTGCCGGCGCACCACCAGGTCTTTCGCCACGAGAATGTCCAGCAGTCGCACCAGCGTCGAGCCACCAACGCCAACGGCCGCCGCCAGATCCTTCTGCGAGACGCCGTCGCCGCAACGGGCGATCTGCGCCAGCGGCCCCAGGGTGGCGTCGGTCAGGCCAAGCTCCGCCAGGCTGGCGTCGATGGCGGCGCGCCAGCGCCGGGCGAGGCCAACGAACAGGACCCCGAAGCGGTTGCGGGCGCGAGGCCGCCCATCGACAAGCGGAATGGCGGCCATCGTCACAGCGAACGCGTCAGCAGCGACCAGGTGGCGTCCAGCGCCACCACGGCGCCGCCGATCACCCGCGTTCCCAGCGACGGACGCTCCAGCTTCGCCGCCGCGACCACGACGCTGTCTGGCGCTGGCTGCCGGTCCACCGGTCGTTGCGGCGGCAACGGGGCCATCGCCAGCATGCGGAAGCGGGATGCGGTCGCCTTCGCCATCCGCGTCGCCCGCCGACCGGCCGTGTGAGCGGCAGGCGCCGGACCAGCGTCAGCCGCCATGGCGCGGGTCGGCGCCTGTCGCGCCCCGCCCACTGCCAGCGACAGCGGCATGGCGGCGAACTGGTCGCGCGCCGCCGGAACCAGCGCCGCACGATGAATGAAGCTGGCGTCGCCGGGGCTGGCCTGAGAAAGACTGGCGTCCGCCAGCCGGTCGATGACCTTGCCGCTAGCTGCGAGGCGCGGCGGCTCGACCGGGTGCTGTCCGGTTTTCGAAGGTCCTGACAGCGACGCCAGGGCGATGCTCATCACCGACACCACGCCATTGATGACGGCGCGGCGGCAGAGCTTTTTCAGAGTATGCGTTGGCATGAAAGTGGCGTTCCCGCAGTTTCGGCGGGAACAATGCCCGTGGTCGTGGACCAAAAGCCGGCGCCTGTGTTGCTGAATGTTGCCACGCCATGGAAAATTGTATCCAGGGCGCCTGGCGCCAGGGTCACGCCCGCTCCGGCGCAGGCCCCTTCGGCAGGGTCATGCGCGCCAGCAATCCCTGCGGCGGATTGTCATGCAGGCTGAGTTCGCCGCCATGGGCGGCGGCGATCGACTGGGCGATCGACAGGCCAAGGCCAAAGCCCTCGGCGTCGCTCTGGCGGCGGGCCGCGTCGCCGCGCGTGAATGGTTTCAGCAGCAGCAACCGGTCGGCCGGCGCAATGCCGGGGCCATCGTCGGCCACGTCGATCACCAGCGCCGCCTCCTCCTGGCGCAGCCGGATGGCGACGGTGCGGCCATAGCGGACAGCATTCTCGACCAGATTGACCACTGCCCGCTCCAGCTGCCGGGCGTGCCCCAGCGCCACCGCCTGGCGCGGGCCCTCGTAACGCACATCCCGGCCCATGTCGCCGAACGTGTCGGCGATGGTTTGCAGCAGGCTGGACAGGTCGACCGGCGCCGCCGGCTTCTTCTGGTCGCCGTCGCGCAAAAAGAACAGCGCCCCCTGCACCATGGCGTCCATCTGCTCCAGGTCGCGGGTGAACTGCGCCTTCAGTCCAGGCTCCTCGATGAACTCCGCCCGCAGGCGCATGCGGGTGATGGGCGTGCGCAGATCGTGGCTGACGGCGGCCAGCATCTGCGTGCGGTCGGCGAACATGGAATGGATGCGGTCGCGCATGCGGTTAAGCGCCCGCACCGCGGCGCGAATCTCCGCCGGCCCCTCCTCGCGCAGCGGCGCCGGATCGCGATCGACCGAAAACTCTTCCGCCACTTTGGCAAATCTGGCCAGCGGCGCCGTGACGCCGCGCGAGGCCCAGATGGTCAGCACGCCGATATTGACCGCGACCAGCCCCAGCGTCCCCACCACGAAAAGCGGCAATGGCGTCGGTCGCGGCCCGCCGGGCAGCCCGTTCGCCAGCATGACCTGGAGAACCTGCCCGTCCGGCAAGGCCACCATCAGCGCATCCGGAACGCCGCCCGGATCCCTGACGGCGCCGGCGGGGACCCATACGCGGAATGCTGGCCCGAGCCGCTGCCCCAGGCCGTTCACAACCGGATGCGCCTCCTTCTCCGTGGCCTCCGGCGCATGGCCCGGCATCAGCGTGAACCGGAAACCCGGCTCCGCAATATGGGCCGCATCGAGAATTTGCGGCCGCAGCCCGGCGGACGCGGCGGCGGTCAGGCGGATGACGGCGGCGACAGGGGCAAGTTCCGGCGGGCCGCGATGCGGGCGCGGCGCCAGCAGAAACAGCGCGCCAGCCATCAGCATTTGCAGCAATACGACCGCGCCGATCACCATCATGGCGATCTGGCTGGCGATGCGGGAGGGCAACCGGAGACGCGGCGTCATTGGCGCTGGACAGCGGGCGTGAACAGGTAACCGCTGGAGCGGATGGTCCGGATGATGTCGGGGTCGCGCGGATCGCGCTCGATCTTCTGGCGCAGCCGGCTGATCAGCACGTCGATGCTGCGCTCGAAGGGCGCCGCCGCGCGCCCCTGGGTCAGATCGAGCAGCGTATCACGCGACAGCACCCGCCCGGCGTGTTCACACAACGCCCGCAGCAGTTCGAACTCCGCGCCGGTGACGGCGATGCGCACGCCATCGGGATTGCTCAGCCTGCGCGCCGCCGCATCGAGCCGCCAGCCCAGGAACGTGAAGGCGCTGACCTCCTCCACGATCCCGTGGGGATTGTCGCGGCGGCGCAGCACGGCGCGGATGCGGGCCAGCAGTTCGCGCGGATTGAACGGTTTGGCCAGATAGTCGTCAGCGCCCATCTCAAGACCGATGATCCGGT
The DNA here is from genome assembly GCF_004342915.1 of Camelimonas lactis. Taxonomy (GTDB): domain Bacteria; phylum Pseudomonadota; class Alphaproteobacteria; order Rhizobiales; family Beijerinckiaceae; genus Camelimonas; species Camelimonas lactis. Next base: position 34,798 of record NZ_SLWL01000001.1, on the reverse strand, counting down.
CCACGTCCTCGCCGCGCGCCGTCAGCATGATGATCGGCAGGGCCGACGACAGGCGCAGCCGGCGGCAGATGGCGAGGCCGTCCTCGCCCGGCAGGTTCAGGTCGAGCACGATCAGATCGACCCGGTCGGCGCGCAGCAGCCGGTCCATCTGCCGGCCATCCGCCGCCGTGGCGCACCGCATGTCGTTCTGCATCAGGTAACGGGCGACGAGCGCGCTGATCTCACGGTCGTCCTCGACAATCAGGATAAGGGGGGAAACGTGCATCAGGCGACCCAGGCAACCGGTTGGCGCCGACTATAACCGCCAATGTGGCCGGAAACAGCCGTATCTGGCGCGACAGGGGGTTCACGACAGCGGCTGCGGAAGGCTATCAGGCAATGCAACCCGGACAACAATCAATCCAGCGAGATGCTTCTCCCATGAAACCGCCCGTCTGGCGCCAGAACAGCGCCGTCTATCCGCATGTTTTCATCTTGCAGACCCGCTATCGCGACGAAGACCGTCTCGGCCACGTCAACAACATCGCCGTCGCCGCCTACTATGACGAGGCCCGCTCGCGCTTCACTGGCGAGGTCGTGCGCGCCGCCTCCGGGGAGCGGGTGCGCATTGTCACCGCCGACAGCCGCGTCACCTATCTGGCCGAAGTGTTTCATGGCGCGGACGTGGAGATTCGCAGCGGCGTCCTGCGCATCGGCTCGGCGTCCTGGGACATCGGCCAGGCCATGTTCCAGAACGGCAAATGCGTCGGCCTCTGCCAGACCACCCTGGTCCAGGCCACGGCCGAAGGCGCCCAGCCCCTCCGCGACAGCCTGCGCGCCGCCCTGACGCGGATGCTGGTGAACGAGCCGGCGGACGCCTGAGACGCGCGCCATACCGGGCGCAAGCCCTGGCGTGTGCTGGCGCGCTGACGTGCCGGCGTGCATGGCCGGAACAGATCCGGCCATGCCGGGAGAGGACGGAAGCCCGGCCTTGCCACGTGGCGCCGTCGCGGCTCCCGTCCATGGGCCAGACGGGCGACCGGCGGCCCGTCAGTCCTTCGGTTCGAGGCGGCTGCTTTTCTTGCTGAGGAAGGCGTCAAGGCCGGCGGCGACCTCCGGGCCGCTCTGGACGATGCCGGCCATCAGGCTCTCGGCGAACAGGCCGTCGGTGGTTGACATGTCGTTGATGCGGCCGATGGCCGTGACCATGGCGTAATTCGACAGCGGCGCGTGCTTCGCGGCGGCCTCAGCGATGGCGATGGCCCGCTCCAGGCCGGCGCCGGGCGCGACAATTTCGTGGCACAGGCCAAGGTCAAGCCCGCGCGCCGCGTCATAGGTGCGGGCGGCCAGCATCATGTCGACCATCCGGCCAGGGCCAATGATGCGCCCCACCCGCACCGTGGCGCCGCCGCCGGTGAAGATGGCGCGCTGCCCCTCCGGCAGGGCGAAGAACGTCGACGGCTCGGCGACCCGGGTGTGACAGGCGGCCGCGAGCTCCAGGCCGCCGCCCACCACCGCGCCGCGCAACGCCGCGATCACCGGCAGGCCGCCATACTGGATCTGGTCGAAAGCCCAGTGCCACTTCTGGCACATGCGCATGAACTGGGCCGGCGTGCGACGCAGGCGGGCGTGCTCTTCCAGGTCAAGACCGGCGCAGAAATGATCGCCCTCGGAGTTCAGCACCACGACGCGCGCCTCCGCCGGCGGATCGGCGAAAAAACGGCCGATTTCCATGACGGTGTCCTCGTCGATGGCGTTGCGACGCTCCGGCCGCGCCAGGGTGAGGATGGCCACGGTGTCCCGCATCTCCAGTTTCAGCGAGCGGAAGGTTGTCATTCGGAAGCCCCGTCGGTTCGCGCCAGGCAAGCGGCGCATTATTGCATCTGCGGCCACATTGCTGCTGAATGGGCGCCAGGAAAATAACGGGAACAGCCAAAAACATGATGGATATGGCCAACCCGTCCGGCGATCCGGTCTCGCTGTCGCACGAACTGGTCCAGGACTGGTTCGCCGCCCTGGAGCGGATCGCCGGCGGCGGGCAACTTCGGGCTTTTCTGGAAGCGGCGGGCGTGGCGCCGGCCATGCTGGCGCGCCCGGGCGCCCGCATCGGCGGCGAGCAGCTCATCGCTTTTTATCAGATCGCCGCCGTCGCCACCGGTGACGAAATGATGGGGTTGTGGTCGCGGCCGGTCCGCTCCGGCTCGCTCAAGCTGATCTGCCGCTCGGTCATCGGCGCGCCGTCCATGGCCACCGCGCTCAACCGGCTGGCCCAGGTGTGGAACCTGCTGCTGGACGATTACCAGCTCATCTTCACCGAGGAAGACGGCCGGGGCGTCATGACCCTGGCGCCGCGCATGGCGGAGGCGCCGCTGAACCGCTTCGGCCAGGCGCTGATGCTGAAGCTCGCGCATGGCGTCGCCTCCTGGCTCGCTGGCCATGAAGCGCCCCTCGCCGGGCTGCGGCTCGCCTTCCCCCGGCCGTCCTTCGCTGCCGATTACGCCGTGATGTTTTCGCTGCAACCGGTTTTCGGCGGCGGGCCGAGCGCCATCGCCTTCACGGCGCGGACCCTGGCGCTGCCGATCCTGCGCAAGGAGGCGGAGGTTCAGGCATTTCTGGAGCGGGCCCCGCGCGACTGGCTGTTCACCACCTCCATGGCTCACGTGCTGGCGCTGCGCGTGCGGCATTTTCTTTACGCCGGCCCCAACGGTTTCCGGGCCGACCTTGCCGAAACGGCCGGGCATCTGGCCATGTCGCGCCGCAGCCTCGCCCGGCGGCTGGCGGCGGAAGGCGTCTCGTTCCAGCAGATCAAGGACCGTTTGCGGCGCGACGCCGCCCTGCGCCGGCTGAGCCAGGGCCATGAGAAAATCGACGCCCTGGCGCAGGAGCTTGGCTTCACGGCCGCGCCGGTATTCCATCGCGCATTCCGAAGCTGGACCGGCATGACCCCGGCGCAATACCGCCGCATGGCGCAAACGCAGCGCGGCGCGCGCGCCGCCGTGGGTGAGGCCACGGCCTCCTGAAGGCGACGGCCTTATATTCCATGAAGGTCGCGCCCACATGAGCAGGATGGGAGATCGCGCCGGACGCCAGCGCATGACGCCGTCGCGCGGCGGCCAGGACGTGACGCCCATGGAACTGCGCCGTGCGGACGTGCTAGTCTGGAATTATGTCAAAGCGACCGGCGGCGGGTCTCGCGACGGCCTGGCGTCTGGCGTTAACCTGACGTCTGGCGACGCCAGGGTTTACCAGCCGCGATGACCGTGCTCTGGTTCAGAGCGACATGGAAGTGAAAGACAAGCGCCCAATGCCAGCCTATCGTTCGAGAACAACCACACATGGCCGCAACATGGCCGGGGCCCGCGGCCTCTGGCGCGCCACCGGCGTGAAGGACGGCGACTTCGGCAAACCGATCATCGCCGTGGTCAACTCCTTCACCCAGTTCGTGCCGGGTCACGTGCACCTGAAGGACCTTGGCCAGCTCGTGGCGCGCGAGATTGAAGCGGCGGGCGGCATCGCCAAGGAATTCAACACCATCGCCGTGGACGACGGCATCGCCATGGGCCACGACGGCATGCTCTATTCGCTGCCCTCGCGCGAGATCATCGCCGACAGCGTCGAGTACATGGTCAACGCCCATTGCGCCGACGCCATGGTCTGCATCTCCAATTGCGACAAGATCACCCCTGGCATGCTCAACGCCGCCATGCGGCTGAACATCCCGGCCGTGTTCGTTTCCGGCGGCCCGATGGAAGCCGGCAAGGTGGTGCTGCATGGCAAGACGCAGGCGCTTGACCTCGTTGACGCCATGGTCGCTGCCGCCGACGAGAACGTCTCCGATGAAGACGTCAAGGTCATCGAGCGCTCGGCCTGCCCCACCTGCGGCTCCTGCTCCGGCATGTTCACCGCCAATTCGATGAACTGCCTGACGGAGGCGCTTGGCCTGTCGCTGCCGGGCAACGGCTCGGTGCTCGCCACCCACGCCGACCGCAAGCGCCTGTTCATCGAGGCCGGCCACCTGATTGTCGATCTCGCCCGCCGCTATTACGAGCAGGACGACGCTTCGGTGCTGCCGCGCAGCATCGCCAACAAGCGGGCCTTTGAAAACGCCATGACGCTTGACATCGCCATGGGCGGCTCCACCAACACGGTGCTGCACATCCTGGCGGCGGCCCACGAGGGCGGCGTTGATTTCACCATGGACGACATCGACGCCCTGTCACGCAAGGCGCCGTGCCTGTCCAAGGTCGCCCCGGCCAAGCAGGACGTGCACATGGAAGACGTGCACCGCGCCGGCGGCATCATGGCGATTCTCGGCCAGCTGGAGGCCGGCGGCCTGATCCATCGCGACACGCCCACCGTGCATGCCGCCACCCTGGGCGAGGCCATCGACCGCTGGGCGATCGATCGCACCGACAGCGAAAGCGTGCGCGAATTCTTCCGCGCGGCGCCTGGCGGCGTCCCGACCCAGACGGCCTTCAGCCAGGCCTCGCGCTGGGATGAGCTGGACCTCGATCGCGAGAACGGCGTCATCCGCTCGGTGCAGCATCCGTTCTCGAAGGATGGCGGCCTCGCCGTGCTCAAGGGCAACATCGCCCTCGACGGCTGCATCGTCAAAACCGCCGGCGTCGATGAATCGATCCTGAAATTCTCCGGCCCCGCCGTGGTCTACGAGAGTCAGGACGACGCTGTGAAGGGCATCCTCGGCAAGCAGGTCAAGGCCGGCGACGTGGTGGTGATCCGCTATGAAGGCCCCAAGGGCGGCCCGGGCATGCAGGAAATGCTGTATCCGACCAGCTACCTGAAATCGCGCGGCCTCGGCAAGGCGTGCGCGCTGATCACCGACGGTCGCTTCTCCGGCGGCACCTCGGGCCTCTCCATCGGCCACGCCTCGCCGGAAGCCGCCCAGGGCGGCGCCATCGGCCTGGTGCGCGACGGCGACATCATCGAGATCGATATCCCGAACCGGACCATCAATCTCGCCGTGCCCGAAGCCGAGCTGGCCGCGCGCCGCGCCGAGCAGGACCGGCTGGGCTGGAAGCCCGCCGCGCCCCGGCCGCGCAACGTCACCACGGCGCTGAAGGCTTACGCCGCCTTCGCTTCCTCGGCCGACCGGGGCGCCGTTCGCGTCCTGCCGGAATGATATGCGCCGCCGCGGCTTCCCCGGAAGTCGCGGCGGCCGCCTCCCCGTCATCGCCGTTCCCTGTCCCTTCCGCGCGCTGCGTCAGAGAGACAAATAGAGAAACCTGGTTTACTGGAGTCATTCCAGAACTTGCGCCCATACGCGGGGCCGTATCTTTCCCGTCATTAACATTATCGTGTAACCAGCGCTGGCAATGGCGGGGCGCCCATATACAGGCGCGCGAAAGCGGACTTATACTCGCGGCGCAATGAACGCCTGCGAGGTAATGGCCATGGAGTTCGCGTCCAGGTTTTCCCCCTTTCTGCTCTCCATATTGCGCATCATGGCGGGCCTGCTGGTGTTACAGCACGGAACCAGCAAAATCCTCGGCTTTCCCACGGGCCCGATGAACAGCACGTCCCTGGCGAGCCTGAGCGGCGTCGGCGGACTGTTCGAGCTGATTTGCGGCGCACTGCTGGTCATCGGCTTCCAGTCGCGCATTTCGGCGTTTCTCCTCAGCGGCATGTGCGCGGTGGCGTATTTTGTCGTGCACGCGCCCAAGGGATTCTTTCCGCTGCTGAATGGCGGCGAGCTGGCGGCCCTTTACTGCTTTACGTTCCTGTATCTTGCTGCGGCCGGCCCCGGCCCGATCTCCATTGACGCCCTGACCGGGCGACGGACCGGATAGAGCCGCCGGTTGGCGCACGGCGCGGCCGCCGGTCGCGCATCAATCACGCCGCCCTTTCCGGCGAGCCAGCTGCGAATATTCACCGGAAAATTTCGCCGGAGCATGACATGCAGGTTTTCCCGGGCGGGCGCTGGCCAAACCTTGAGCCGACAATGACTAAAATACCGGCCCGCATGAAAAAGCACGCTTCTCCCACTTGCAGCCCATGAAAATTTTCCTCCATTCTGCTGTGGGGCGCCCCGGGGGCCCGCGTTGATGCCCGGCCCCGGGATTATGGAAGCATCCGCTCCATCAGGCGATGCTTCCGGCCCGCGCATCGGGCCCGCTGGCGTCTACAACCCGCCGCGCTTCCAGGAACGGAGCGCGGGATATGCATGGAGTTCCTCATGACTGTCGCCCACGCCCGCTGGCTGTCGCCGCGCGCATCACGAACCGGCTTCGCCCTCGCGGGCGCCCTGCTCGCCGCGGTCGCCGTCGCTGGCTGCCAGACCACGAAATCCACGACCGACATGCTGTCCGCTTCCGGCTTCAGCATCAAGGTCGCAAGCACCCCGCAACAACAGGCCGCGCTCGCCAGCCTTCCGGCCGGCACATTCACCATGCGTCATGTGAAGGGCAAGCCCGTGTTCATCTACGCGGACCCGAAGGGCTGCAACTGCATCTATGTGGGCAACGAGGCGAGCTACCAGCAGTTCAAGGCCCTCTCCATCCAGCGCTCCATCGCCAGCCAGGAGCTGATGGCCGCGCAGTTGAACCAGCAGGCGGCGTGGGACTACCAGACGTGGGGCGGTTGGGGCGGCCCCGGCTGGTGGTGGTGGTAACCGCCAGCCAGGGCGCCGCGCGCCCCCGAGCGCGCCCCCTTCGAGGCCGCCTTAAGGAGACGGGCGCCTCATCCGCGGTCATGTGGGGAGATTGCGGCGGCGCTGCCGAGGCATCGCTCCACAGCAGGGCCCCCCGGGGGCCGTGAGGTCATCAGGCGCTTTCGTGAGCGCCTTTCCATGGAACGCGCGTTTTTTGAGATTGCGCCCAGACCCGGGGAAACGCATGAACCGCCGGGGCAGAAGCCGATCCGCTTCAGCTCCGGCCGCCCCGTCTCCACGCATTCGGCAAACCCCGGGCAGCCTCTTGCGTGAGGAAGGCGTCCGGTCAGGGACAGGCCTCCGATGCGCCGGTTTCACGGCCGGTTTTCACGGGGCGCGCCTCACACCCTTCCGAGGCCGCCGGTCAGCAGCAGGATGATGAGCAAAATCAGAAGAATGCCGCCCAACCCAAGCCCCTGGGCGCGATAGCGCCCCCCACCATACATCATTCCACCGCCACCGAAGAGCAGGATGAGAATGATGAGGATCAGCAAAAGGTACATATCAAACCTCTCTTGCGGGAGTTTGCAGGAATTCCGGCAGGAGCAATTCCGACAGGAGTTCCGGCGCCCGGTGGCAAGGAATTGCGCAAAGGTCTTCCGGCAAGACCTTTGCGCCCGCCGGAAGAACACCGCTGCGCAACGTCAGCGCCAGGAAGCACCGCAGAACCGGCCGCCCGGTCCCGACGCTGACAAAGCTGGCGGGTTACAGGACAAACCGCCTGACACGACTGGTCAGGCATCGATACCTGAAGCTAACGTGTATTTGTCGCAAGTTGTTCCACGCAACCACTTGCCCGTGAGCATCACCCACACCGCCAGCACAAGGTCCAGCCACCCATGCGAGACATCATCGTTTTTCTGCTGTCGAACTTCACCCTGACGCTGCTGGTCGTGGGCCTGGCTGCATCGGTCATTTCGCTTGCTCTGGCGCCGAAGCCGCTGACCGGCCAGCGCGTCTGGGAGGCATTGCTGTTTTATTTCATCTTTTTCTCGATCGGCGTCAGCAATCTCTATAACGGCGTCATGCACACCGTCTTTGCGGACATGACCGCCCGCTTTATCGGCTGGGCCGACAGCCCGTTCCAGCTTGAAGTGGGGTTTGCAAGCCTTGGCTTCGCCGCGGTGGGTTTTCTGTCCTGCTGGCGCGGTTTCGACATGCGCCTCGCCGCCATTCTCGGCCCGGCGATCTTTTTGTGGGGCGCGGCCGGCGTGCATGTCTACCAGATGGTCACCGCGCACAATTTCGCCCCTGGCAACGCCGGCGTGGTGTTCTGGACCGACATCTTCACGCCGCTCATCGGCTTCGCGCTGCTTGGGCTGCATTGTCGCAGCCATGCCGCAACGCGCCCATAGCCATGCGGTCCTGACATTGCCTGTTGGCGCGCGCCTATCCTACTGTGAATAAAAATCATATGGGAGGTTTGCAGTGTCACGAAATGATCTGGTGCATATTGGCGTCATGCTGTCCGCGCTTTTTGGGTCGGGGCTGGCGACAGCATTTGTCGTCGGCAGGCTGATGACTGGTTAGGGCGACCGGAAGACGGCGGTTGAGCTTGGCGCGGGATTTCTGCGCGCCTCGGCAAAAGATCACCGCCGGAATCGCCACCCAACGATCTCCACTGAAATCGTCGCCAGCGTTGACGCAAGAAGCGCGCTTGCGTTCCCAAGGATATAAACAATCCGGGTCAACAGCACGGCGCGCCCGGACAGCGCCCGCATTTCCTGGCCAAGACGCCGCGCGATGCAGCACGGGATTGGCTTCAGGCCAATTGGTAAGGAACAGGCGCGACAGGGCGGCTGAACCGGTCCGGCCTTGCGTGGCGCAAGGCTGCCGTCCACATCAATATTTACAAGAATTTTCCTATACTTACATCGGGACGGACCGTGTCACCGACCTGCTGGCGAACGCAATTGCATGTCCTTGTAAAAAACACAATTGCCGGCTAGGGTGCTTCAATCGAACTTGCTGATGAACTTGACTGATGCGCCCCAGGCGCATGTGTGACTTCCTCTCTCAAATTCGTGTTCATGGCGCCTGGCGATGTCAGGCGTTGTTTTCCCATGCCGATCTGAAAGGAAGTCGTCATGAATACCGGTGTCGTAAAATTCTTCAACACCACCAAGGGTTTTGGTTTCATCCAGCCGGACGACGGCAAGGCTGATGTGTTTGTTCACATCTCCGCCGTTGAGCGTTCCGGCATGCAGTCCCTTCAGGAGGGCCAGCGGGTGTCGTTCGACATCGTGATGGACCCGCGCAAGGGCAAGTCAGCGGCCGAGAACCTCAAGGCCGTCTGAGGCCAGATCGCGGCGCACGCCGCGCGACAACGCGGAGGCCGCACGCCGGCCTCCACACTTCCCACAGGAGTATTCTTGTTCACAGGCGTTATACAGTTTTATAATCCCCTTAAAGGTTGCGGTTATATTCAACCCGACGACGGATCCACCGCAGTATTCGTCAGTTCGGATGACATTGCGCGTTCCGGCATTTCTCCGGTTTTTCCCGGAAAGCGGGTCCGGTTCACGCTTGCCAGCCCGGCGCTTCCGTCGGCAGGCGCACATTCCATGAAAACATCCCCAAAATCCGCAGGATGCTGAACGGCCGCACGGGCAGTCAAGCGCGACCCTGCCGGCTATCACTGTCGGGCCGCCTGCCGGGGCAACATTCTGCCCATCCGGCGGCGCATCGCGCCAGGTAGTGCTCCCCTGTCTGAGCGGCGGTTCTCACGCTGGCGCGGTTCCACGCGGCTGTGTTGTGACGCCCGCCGCCCCGCTCCGACAGGGACATCTGGCATACCGTGCGGCGGCGCCCCAGCGACAGCTTGCCGAAACAGCTTGCAACAATCCCCCAGCACGGGCCCCATGGGCGCGCGGCCGGCGTCCGTGAACAAAATCTCACGGATCATATGCGCCGCCGCATCCCCGCGAACATCCTGCGGGGCCGGACCGGCAAATGCTGTGGCGCCCGCCGGTCCCTTACGACGGAAATCCGTCCGGAGTTGCTTTCATCGCGTCCGTTTTACGGGCAGGCGACGTGCGGACGGCATGTTTGTCCGGCGCGGCTTTGCCGGAGACATGGGAACCGCCCTTGCGCCCGGCCTCGGCGGCCAGATCAAGGTTGGTCGAAAAGGCGCGCTTTTCCTTTGGAACGCTGCGCCCTCCCATGCTGGCGATCGCCTTGACCCTTGCCGGATCCATGGAAGCAAATCCGCGCCGGGACTTGGGGGTTGCATCATTCATGGCGTGGCCCTCCCTGTTCCCGCCAAACGCCGTGGCGCCGGCTTCAACCACCCCTAGCTTCACGGATACGTGAACGCCCTGTCAATGATCGCCATATTACCCCTGAGGCCAGGAGCTACGCCTTTCGGGCCGTGGCCGCATGCGCGACGATGACGTTAAAAGCGAAGCAAATTCGGTAGCTTACAGGAAAACTTGCATGGCCACCGCCGGCAAGGCCTTGTTTCTCCAGAAAATTCGGGCTGACGCCACCTCCGGCAATGCGCCCAAAAAAAGCATTGCCCCCCATATTCATGGCGCCCCGAAAGACGTAGTCGGAACGATCAAATTGTTGACGGCCTGACGCTGGCGACTGAGGCGTTTTTGCAAAAAAGTGGCGGCTGCTTCTGACCAGAGAAGCCTGAAGGCAAAAAATTGAAACGTTTCCGGAAGTATTCCACGCCTACGGCGACGGTCATGCCAGGTCTGATCGACATGGGAATCCTCGGCGCGTCCACATCATGAATTCATGGTCGCCTTGGGCCCCGCGCCCAAGGCCTTCTGGCCAGTCCATCACCGCTTCTTGCGCATGCTGTCGTGCAGTCTGGCGGCCCGCTCACACTTTTCCCTGATCTCTTCCAGTTCGGTTTCTGTCAGATGCTCGATGCCGATGAAGTGATTATGCGCGCGTCCGACACGAATAAGCTCATCCATCTTGGCGTGCATCGCGGTGGCATCCCGGTTCTGGGTGTTCTGGATAAGAAAAACCATCAGAAATGTGATGATGGTCGTTCCGGTATTGATCACCAGCTGCCAGGTGTCGGAATAGCCGAAAACCGGACCGCTCGCCGCCCAGGCAATGACAATCGCCGCACAGATCACGAATGCCGCAGGCGTACCGGCCAGGTAAGAAATATAGTTAGCGATACGGGTGAACAGGCGCTCCATGGCCGTCTCCTCGGGGCCTGCCCCAGCGCGGGTTGCTGTGACGACAAATCCCCTGACTGAAACCCGGCAGGTCGCCCCGGGGTTCCGCCTGCTGCAGGCGCGGACCATCGTGACGGGCCGCACGACGTCGGCCGTTCTGATGTTATGGGGGCACCGGAGATCACGAAGGCAAAGACCGTCGGCCCGCCGGCCCGCCGGCCCGGCGCATGATCGACGAAAGGAAACGGCGCACGACAGGACGTCGCCGCCCTCGCGCCAGCCCAATGGTCTGCCGCGCAGCGTTCAGCCGCTCCTGGCGGGAGTAACGCATCCATATCCCCGAACCGGCCGCCGCCAAGCTCCGCCGCCAGGCAGGCGCCGCCCGGAAGCGCCGGCGCGACCCTTGCCCATGGCGGCCCCGCTGGCTGGTTCGACGCCAATAGCCGGCAACCGCCGGTTGGCGCGGAAAGCGTCAGATCACGGCCGAGCCAGGCTGTTCTTGTACACCTTCCCGTCTTTCATGATGACGAGGAAGTTGCGCTCGGGATCAGACACGAGGTTGATGTTCGAAAGGGGGTCGCCGTCGACGAGAATCAGGTCTGCCAGCGCCCCTTCATCCACCACGCCCAGCCTGCCCTTGTAAGGCGAGCGCTTGCCGGACAACGTCAGCAACTCCGCATTCGTGCCTGTCGCCTGGCGCAGGATCTCGGCCGGCGTGTACCATTTGGACAGCGAGGCGAGCATCCGCCCCTGCATGCGCGCCATGGCGGCGGAGAACAGCACGTCCGTGCCGAACGCCACCTTCAGGTTATATTTCTTCGCCAGGCCGTACAGCCGGTCGGTGCCCGCCATCACCTCCGCCGCCTTTTCCGCCTGCTCCGAACCGGGCGGGAACATGCCGCCGAAGAACTCCTCGACAATCGGCTGGGCGGACAACCAGACGCCCCTGTCCGCCATGTACTTCGCCGTGGCGTCGTCCATCAGCTGGGCGTGCTCGATCACTTTCACGCCAGCGTCGATGGCGCGGCGAACCGCTGGCGACGTATAGGCGTGCACCGTCACATAGGTTCCCCAGTTGGCGGCGGCCTCGACAGCGGCCTTCAGTTCTTCCGGCGTGAAGGTGGAAACGTCGAGCGGACTGTGCGGCGACGCCACCCCGCCGCCGCCGGTCAGCTTGATCTGGCTGGCGCCCAGCATCAACTGCTCACGCACGCGCTCGCGAACCTGGTCGGGGCTGTCCGCCACCATGGTGGCGCCCAGCTGCTCCATGCGCGACAGCGGCTTCGAACCGTCCCGCGGCAGCTCCGACGGCATGCGGAAATCGCCGTGGCCACTGGTGACGGTGATGAGCGCGCCCGAAGGCCAGATGCGTGGGCCCGGCAGGACGGCGGAGTCGATAGCCTGCTTCAGCCCGAAACTTGGTCCACCCACGTCGCGCACGGTGGTGAAGCCGCGCAGCAGCGTCGCGGTCGCCTCGGCGCCGGCCTGGAGCACGTTGAAGCCGTAATCGCCCAGCATCATCTGCTCGGGCGTGGGACGCACGAACATCGCGTGCCAGTGCGCGTCTATCAGCCCGGGCATCAACGTCCGTCCCCCGCCCTCCACCACGGTGGCGCCGGGGCTGGCGCCCGCCGTTTCGCCGATGGCCGCAATCACATTGCCGCGCACCAGCACCGATGTTGGCGCGGAAAGACGATCGCTTTTGCCGTCAAACACCCGGACATTGCGGAACAGGGTTTCGGCCGGCGCGGCGGCCGCAGGCGCGACGGCCTGCCCGGCGGAAGGCGCAGCAACAGGATGCGCCGCGACAGGATGCGCCAATACCAGCGCGAACAAAATTCCGGCGTATCCTCGCATGCGCCATTTCCTCCCTGTCACGCGAAATCCGGCATGGCGTTTCCTGCGGACCATAAGCCCGACTGCGCGCGCCTCCAAATCCGCCCGCCCCTCCTCTCACCGCCCTGCGGTCGCAGCCTTGCCGGCGGACGGCAACAGTGGAGGCTGAAACCCGCGAACCAAAAGAGGCCAACAAGCCGGCGCAGTTTCCCCGGGCCGACATGCTGGGCCGCCCTTGGGGCGCCAGAACGCCGCATCCCCTGACAATGCCTCTGATGATGCTGGACTTCACGTGTAGCGCGCCAATACTGTCGTATACTTGGAAGCCGACGTCGGCTTCCGGGAGGCTGGGAACCATGGGCCGCAGCCGTTGGCGACGAAATGCAGGAGGTCCCGATGGAACTGGCCAAACCCCGGATCGACATCGGCTTCGCCACCAACAACGCGCCGCCGGTCCTGGCGTTCTGGCAAGACGAGATCGGCCTGCCGTTCGATCACACCCAGCCCATCCGCCGGGGTTACAAACAACACCGCCATGACCTGTGCGGCTCGGTGCTCAAGATCAACCAGGTCTACGAGACGCTGCCGGACAACCCGCCCTCCGGCTATCGCGAACTTCTGATCGCCCGCCCGGACCTGCGGCGCCCCGTCGAACGCGTCGATCCCGAGGGCAATCGCCTGACGCTGACGCCTCCCGGCTATTCTGGCGTTACCCGCATCGGCGTCCGCCTCGGCGTGCGCGACGTGGCGGCCCACGGGTGTTTCTATCGCGAGGCGCTCGGTCTGGCGGAGATCACCCCCGCCGATCTGCCGGCCGGCGAGCGGGCTTTTCTCGCCGGCGACACGGTGCTGATCGTCACGCCAGATCCGACGGCGCCGCACGACGCCGCCTTTGACGGCCGGGGCTGGCGCTATATCACCTTCCAGGTATTCGCGGTGGACCGTGAACACGCCCACGTTCTGGCCCATGGCGGCCGCGAGGGAACCGCGCCGGTGACGCTCGGAACCACGGCCCGCATCTCCATGGTGCGTGATCCGGATGGCAACTGGATCGAACTGTCCCAGCGCGCCTCCCTGACCGGCTCGCTGGAGCCCGTTGTCGAAACCGCGATCTGTCGGAACTGACGCCGGACAGACGTCACGGCCGTGACATGGTTCTGAAGACTGGCCCCGCCGCGCCCCCGCTGGCGCGCGACGGCGCCAACGGGGCCCAGCGACATGAAGCGGGAAAGCCTTCAGCCTTTCTCGAGCAACGGATCCGGGTTGAAATCGTGGAGCGGCGCATCGGCCGGCCCCCAGGTCCGCTCGACCACATGGATGTGGACGTCGCGGCCGCCGTTCCGGGTGAGGGCGGAGATAATGGCCTGGTCCTTTTCAGGGTCAGGCGCATGCACCCACAACAGCAGGCCGCCCGCCGCGAGCTGCTTTTCGACACGGTCAGCGTGACGGCGACCGAAGGCGCGCGCCAGCAGCAGCCCCAGGGCGCCGCCCACCGCCGCGCCGCCAGCCGCGACGGCGATGGTCGGGATAAGCGCGGCGCCGCCGGTGGCGACGATCGCGGCCGCTCCGGCGCCGATGACATAGGTGGGCGCGCCAACAACGGCCGAGAGCCCCTCCGTCCGCTCGTCGGAGGAGACATAAGCGGCGTGCCTGACCCCCGCGGCGTCCTCGATCTCCCTGATGTTGCCCAGGTTGCGGAGAAGTGAAACGTCGCCCAGCAGGCTGAGATCGTCCTGACGCAGACCAATTTGCATCAGGGCGTCCACCGCCGCCCGCAGCGCGTTTTCCGAGTCGAAAATGGCGACGGCTTCGCGCTCCTGATAGGACACATTATCCTGGCTCTGCTCTGATCCGGTCACGGAAAACCTCCCTGTTTGCCAGTCCCATCGAAACGGAGCTTCAGACGCGGCTTCGCCGCCTGCTCCAGGGACAATCAGGTTAAAGCAAGCGGGAATTCCGGCAATAGGCCAACAATAACGGACCCGGCCGCCGGCCTCAGGTCTCCGTGATCCCATGCCGGGCAATGCGCATGGCCGGGCGCGGGCGCTGGAATACGGCAAGCGGAGGCTGCCCGGAAATTGTCTGCCCCGGCAAAAATCTGCGTCCTGTCAGTTCGGGTCGCCGCCGGCGTTCATTGGCGCGGGCAGGCGTGTCGACGCCCTGGATGGCAGGCCCTGTAAGCCAGCGCCTATGCCCGGGGATTCAATGCGGGCAACACGCCCTCGCGCCCGGCGGCCTGCCCCGATACGGCGCCTTTGGCCTGCTGGATGGCCCTGGCCAGCGCCACGCCGTCCGCCGGCGCCCAGGCGCCGTCGCCATGGAACAGGGCGCGCTCCAGCCTGGCCAGCGACGGCGCCAGCGATGCATCGCTGCGCAGCGTCCGCGCTTCCGCCTCCGGCAACCGCTCAAGCCAGGTCGCCAGCGCCGTCCACGCCGTCCTCGCGTCCCCCGTGCGGGCGGCGCGGATGGCGGCGCGGCGGGCCCAGCCGGCGCTGGCCCTGCGGCGGCGGCGCAGGCCCCGCCAGCTTCGCCAGAGCCGTGGAGCCAGCAGCAGGGCGGCCACAGCCACGAGGATGACGCCGGCCACGGCCATCAAAACCCGTGGCGATGCAAGGCGGGCCATGAAACCCGCGCCAGCCGTATGGCTGGTCGCTGCGGCGGTAACGGTGACCTCGAGCCCCGGCAGGGTCAGGCTTCGCGCCGCGCCCTGGCCCGGGTCCCACCACGGCTGGACGAGGGCTGGCAAGGCATACCGTCCAGGTTTCTCGAAAACATAAGTGACCTTGTCCGTGCGTTTGCCGGTGACGTCGCCCCGGTTGATCTGGTCGTGGCTGACCGGCGGATCAACATAAACCCGCACCCCGTCGGGCGCGACGAAACGAAAGTCAGCCATGGCCAATGCCGGCGTCCCATCCGCCTGGCGATGAATAACCCGGACGATGGCGCCGCCAGCCGCGACAGGCTTTGCGCCGCCGTCCGGCGACCACTCCTGCCGCGCCGCCACCCGGCTGGAGACCAGAACCGGCCCGGATGCGTCGAGGCCGGGGGGAACGCGCGCATGGATGTGGGTCGGGGTTCCCCTGGCTTCTCCCGCCGGATCGCCGGCGCGATCGAGCAAGGTGACGCGCGGCGCCGGGATGGCGATGTCGCCAGCGCGGCGCGGATAGACGGTGAACGCGAAATCCTTGCCCACATAGGCCTGGCCATCGATCTGGTCGCGCACCGTCAGCGCCTGGCTTTCAAAGCGCATGATCTGGGCGCCAGGCGCTTCGGGCACGCTGACCAGCGGCGGGTGCGCCATGTCGTCGGCGAACAGCACCCGCACATGCATCTGCACCGGCTGGCCCACCACCACCGCCCCATCGGCGGGGTCGAGGGACGTGACGATGCGCGGGGGCGCCTGCGCCAGGGCGGAAGCGACAGGCAGCAGCATGAGAAGCGCCAGCAGGACAGGCCTCATTTCGCGCCTCCATCCGCCGCGCCATTTTCGTTCTGTTCGCTGAGCTGCCAGGCGAACCGCGCCCGCAAAAAGTCGGCGGGCCTGGTCTGGACGCGTTTCAGCCACAGGGCCTGCACCGCCTGATCCGACATCTGCTGGCCCGGCTCCGCCGGCGTTTCCTCCCCGCCCTTGCGATTCTTGTCGTAGACGACCTCGTCCGGCTTCGAATCCGTCTGGTCCATCTCGCCGCCTTCCGTCTTGCGCAAGGCGGCGCGGGCCAGGGCGATATCGCGGTTGCGCCGCGCCTCCGGCCAGTCTGGCCGCAGGCCCAGCGCCCGGTCAAAACTTTTCACCGCGTCGTCATACTGGCCGAGCAGCACCTGGGCGTCGCCGCGATTGAAAAAGCTCTCTGGCGTTTGCGGCGTGGCGAACGCCTGCGCTGCGCCCTTGAAATCGCCGCTGCGATAAAGCGCGACGCCGCGCCAGAACGGATCGCGAAACGCCGCCGCCGCCTCCGCCGGCCGGTTTTCGCGCAGCAGCAGGCGGCCGCGCTGGTCCGGCCACAGCCACAGGTCGCGCCAGCCCATGCGCCAGCCCGCGACCAGCAAACCCGCCGCCATCGCCAGAAGGACGCACAGATAGGGAGCGGACGCCAGCCGCGCCGCGAGGGCCGCCAGACGCTTCATGACAGCACCCATCCCCGGCGGAACCACAACAGGGCCAGCAACGCCAGGGGGAAAGCCAGCCAGTAGCCATCCTCGCGCCAGCGTTCGCCCTCCCCTGGCGCGGCGCGCGCCGTGTCGCCGGCGTCCAGGGCGCGAACCACCGTGGCGACGTCCCCCTGATCGATCGTCAGCGGAACAAGGCGCGCGCCCGCTGCGCGCGCCGCCTCATCCATATCCTGCATGTCCCGGCCTGGCGGGCGCAGGGCGAGCACCGTGACCGGCGCGCCGACAGCGGCGGTCCGGGCGGGAATTTCATCGGCCAGCACCAGGATGGACCCGCCATCCGGCGTCCCGGCGAGGGCGCGACTGGCGAGGGCCAGGGCGGCGGTGAGATCATCGCCTTCCTTCGGCATGATCTGCGGCGAGATGGCTTTCGCCATGTCCAGCACCACGGCGCTGTCGGCGGTTGGCGGCAGCACCAGGTGGGCCGAGCCCGCATAGGCGACCAGACCCGTGGCCGCGCCCTCGCGCGCCGCCAGGATGTCCGAGAGCTTCTGCAGGGCGCGATCCAGCCGGGTTGGCGCCAGATCGTCCTCCTGCATCGACGGGGTCGCCTTCAGCACCACGACCGCCGGCGGCCTGGCCTCGGCGAAGGGTGACGGCGCGCGGCGCCATACGGGGCCCGCCACGGCGACGGCCGTGATCACGCTGGCGACCAGCCCCCATGCCACCGGCCCCATGCGGGCGCGACGGTCGGCGCCGACAATCAGATGCGGCAGCAGCTCAGGATCGATCACCCCGCGCCACCGCCAGGCGGGATCGCCCATGCGCCGCCAGGCCAGCCAGACGGCAATGGCCGGCAGGATCGCCAGCAGCCACAGCGGCCGCATGAAGTGGAAGTCCGACAGGGCGGCCATCATGACGCCGCCTCCGCCGCCGCGGGGGACGCGGGGCGTCGCCGGCGCGCCAGCAGCATCAGGGCCTGGGAAACGATGCCGATCACCAAAGCTGCGGCCAGCGGCATCCAGTAAATATCACGGCGCGGGCGGAAACTGACGATGTCGATCCGCCTGGTTTCGATGGCGTCGAGCCGGTCATAAATCTGTTGCAGGCCGTCCCGGTCCATGGCGCGGTAGAAGCCGCCGCCGGTGGTCGAGGCCACCTCCTTCAGGGCCGCCTCATCAAGCTTGTCCTCCCCCGCCGCCTGCGGATCGCCCACGGCGACCGTGTGGATGACGATGCCCCGGTCCCTGGCCACCCGCGCCGCCTCGACGGGCGGAACGCTGCTCACGGTGTCGTTGCCGTCGGTCAGCGCGATGATGGTGCGCGCCTTCGCGGCGCTGTTGGCGAACAGGTTGACGCCAAGGCCGATGGCGTCGCCAAGCGCCGTGCGCGGCCCCGCCATGCCGACGGCGACGTCACCCAGCATGGTGCGGCTGAGATCGAGATCCGTGGTGAAGGGAACGAGGGTGAACGGCGCGTCGCCAAACACCACCACGCCAACCCGGTCACCCTTGCGGCGGGCAAGGAAACCATCCAGCACCTGCTTCACGGCGGTCAGCCGGTCGACCGTCCTGCCGGCGGCGTCGGTGAAGTCGCGGGTGTCCATGGAGCCGGAAAGATCGACCAGCAGCAACAGGTCGCGGGTCGGCTGTTCGCGACGCAGCGGCGGCTCGATCCACTGGGGCCGGGCCAGCGCCGCGACGTTCAGCAGCCAGATCAGGACAAGCGCCAGCAATGGGCCGAGGGCGCGGCGGGTGACGGCGCCGCCCAGGTGCGGCTCCTGACCGGTGAGGCGCGCCAGCCGCTGCACAAACGGCGCCCGCAAGCCGGAGCGCGCCGAAACGTAGGGCGGCAGCGCCAGCCACACCAGCAAGGGCGCCGGCGCCAGCAGGGCGAACCACGGATGGAGAAAGGACAGCATGCTCAGGCCTCCTCCTTTCCAGCCAGGCGGGATTTGCGCGCCTTGCGGGCGTGCAGCCAGCCCCGCGCCGCGGCGACAGGCGCCCCCTTCCCGTCCACGGGCGCACCGACGGAATCCGGCTTGTCCCCGGGGGGCGGCAGCGGAGCCGTGAACCTGGGCGGCGCGCGCCCTGCCGGCGTGGTTCGCGCCAGAAATTCCATCCATGCCGCGCCGGTCAGCTCCGCCACCTGCCCGCGCCCGTAAGCAACGAGGGCGACCCGCTTCAGGATGCTGGACACCGCCGTTTCCATGGCGGCGGCGTCCGGCCAGCTTCGCGCCGCGACAGCGTCCAGCTCGACGGCGGCGCGACGGAGAAAGGCGTTGGCCTGGTATCGGCGCAGGCAGCGCCACAGCGCCACGGCCAACGCCGCGACCAGCGCTCCGGCCACGATCCAGACGCCGGGGGCCGGCGGCCACCAGGGCGGCGGCGCCGTCAGGACGATATCGGCGAGATTGGCAAGATCAGCGGGATTGGCGGTCATGGCGCTGGCCCCCCAATCCTGGCGCCGCCCGCCCGTCCCTGGTCCATGCGCCGGCCGATCAGTTCACGCAACTGCACCGCCACGTCCCGCGCCGTCGACAGGGGCAGCACCGGGATGGCCCGCCGCCGCGACAAGGCGGCGAGACTGGCGCGCCAGGCGGTTCGCTGGTCTGAAAAACGCTGGCGCAGGGACGCTGATGAGAGATCCACCCCGATGCGCGCATCGCCGGAACTGAAGGTGGTGAAACCGGTGTCCGGCAGATCCTGCTCCAGCGGATCGGAGATGAACATGGCGATGACGTCATTGTGGACGCCAAGGCGGGACACCAGCTGGCGCGTCGTCGCGTCAGCCCCGGACATGTCCGACACCAGGCAGACAAGTCCGTCATGCGCCGTCATCCGCGCCGCCGCCGCCAGGGCGTCATTGAGGCGGGCGCCGTCGCCGTCCGCGCGCGCGGACCCGGCGAGCGCCGCGTTTTGCCGGACAATCTCCCCGAGAATGCGCAGGACGCCCTGATCCCGGGCGCGCGGCCGGATCGAAACGGTTTCCGTATCGCCAAACACAATGGCGCCGACCCGGTCGCCGAGTGAGGTCACGCGCCAGGCCGCCAGCGCCGCCGCCTCGGCCGCCGTGACGGATTTCATCGCCCGCCGGCTGCCAAAGAACATGGCGCTGCGCTGGTCGACAACCAGGATAACCGGGCGGTCGCGCTCCTCCGAATAAACGCGGACGTGGGGCGAGCCCAGCCTGGCCGTCGCCCGCCAGTCGATGGCGCGCACGTCATCGCCCTCGAAGTAATGACGCAGCTCCTCGAAATTCAGGCCGCGCCCGCGCAGGCGCGAGGCGTGCCGGCCGGCCAGCAGGCTGTGCACCGGCTGGCGCGGCAGAAAACTGAAGCCACGCGCCCGATGCTTCAGGCGCAGCAACTCCTCCAGCGTGATGAAGGCGCGGGCGCCCACATCGGCCTTCACGGGTTTCCCGCCAGTCTTTTCGCGCACCCGGGCCATGGCCTGCCCCCGTTCATCGTCCAGGTCGGGCCGCGAGATCAGATCGCGACCGCCACCTGCTTCAGCACCTCGTCCAGCACGGCGTCGACGCCAACCCCGTCGGCGCCCGCCTCGTAGCTCAGCGACACCCGGTGGCGCAGGCAGTCGTGGGCGATGGCCTGCACGTCTTCCGGCGTCACGTAGTCCCGCCCCTGCAGCCAGGCGTATGTGCGGGCGCAGCGGTCCAGCGCCAGGGTCCCACGCGGACTGGCCCCGATGGCGATCCATTTGCCGAGCTGCTCGCTGAAGCTGGCCGGGCGGCGGGTGGCCGCCACCAGCGCCACCATGTAGCTCTCCACCACGTCGCGCACCGTCACCTGGTCGATGCCGGCGCGGGCGTCGAACACCGCCTGCTGCGGAACCGGCGGAGGCGACGCAACGGCCGCCGCTCCCGTGGCGCTTTCCGCCCGGACGAGACGCATCACTTTGGCCTCATCGGCGTCAGATGGATAATCGATGCGCACATGCATCAAAAACCGGTCCATCTGCGCTTCTGGCAGCGGATAGGTGCCCTCCTGCTCGATGGGGTTCTGGGTGGCCAGCACCATGAACAGCGGCGGCAGGTCGTAGCGCTTGCCGGAGACAGTCACCTGCCGCTCCTCCATCGCCTCCAGCAGGGCCGACTGCACCTTTGGCGGCGCGCGATTGATCTCGTCGGCCAGCACCAGATTGCCGAACACCGGGCCGCGCCGGAATTCAAACTGCCCGTCCGGCCGCAGGATTTCGCCGCCGGTCACATCGGATGGCAGCAGGTCCGGTGTGAACTGGATGCGGCTGAAATCCGACTCCAGATGTCGCGACAGGCTCTTGATCGCCCGCGTCTTGGCAAGACCGGGCAAGCCTTCCAGCAGAACATTGCCGTTGGCCAGCAGCGCGATGATGATGCGCTCCACCACCGCCTCCTGGCCAATGATGTCGGCGCACATGCGCGTCCGCAGGTCGGCGATGGCGTCACGCGGTGCTGTCGCGGCCTCGTCCATGCGCTGTCTCCCCCATTTTTTGTCATGGCGCCCGAATGACGCAGCGGAAGCCAACGTGGCTTGTCGATGTGTCCACCGGCTCGGCGTGCCGGGCGGCGGGACGATAGCGGCGGCAATAGTTCGGCGCGCACAGGTGCGAACCACCCTTCAGCACCCGGCGCGGGATACGGATCGCCGGCTGGCCCGGATCATAGCTGTCGCTCTCTGGCCCGCCGCGCGGGTTCTGCGGCACGCAACACGCCTTGGGCGCGTCGCCGGCGTGGCGCGCCGACCAGAAGTCCGCCGTCCACTCCCAGACATTGCCGATCATGTCGTAGAGGCCATAGCCATTGGCGGGGAACGCGCCCACCGGCGAGGTGCGGGCAAAGCCGTCTTCCTTCGTGTTCTCGTGCGGAAACGCGCCCTGCCAGGTGTTGGCCATGTGCCGCCCGTCCGGCGTCAGCTCATCGCCCCAGGCGAATTCGCTGCCTTCCCGCCCGCCCCAGGCGGCGAACTCCCACTCCGCCTCCGTCGGCAGGTCCTTGCCCGCCCAGGCCGCATAGGCCAGCGCATCCGCATAGGCCACGTGCACCACCGGATGGTCATCAAGCCCCTTGATGGACGAGCCCGCGCCATAGGGTTTGCGCCATGTGGCGCCGAACTGGAATTTCCACCATTGCGACCAGTCGCGCAGGTCCACCGGACCACCCGGCGGATTGAAGATCAGCGACCCCGCCCGCAACATGTGCGGCAGCGCGCCCGGGTAATCCCTGGGGTCTGGCGCGACCTCGGCGACGGTGACATGGCCCGTCGCCGCGACGAACGCGCGGAATTGCCGGTTGGTGACCGGCGTGGCGTCGATCCAGAACGGATCCACCACGACCCGGTGGCTTGGCGCCTCCTCGGGATAGTGATTGTCGGAGCCCATGCGGAAGGCGCCGCCAGGAACATGGACCATGCCGTCCGTCAGTGAACGCCCAGGCAGTTTGCTCACATGTGTCATCAACGTTTCCATCCCGAACCGCATGGGCGGACGCCCGCCTGATCAGGGCGCCGGCGGATAAACTTCTTTCCAGTCCTGCTTCATGTCCACCACGGTCCAGCCCCGCGCCGGGGCTTCATCGAGCGCCTTGTCCAGCCTGCCCACCGGGGACTTGCGATCATACGCCCATTCGCGCGCGCCATCCGTATGATGAACGAGCAGACCAAGACGCGGACCGGGGCCGCCGGTCACATACTGCAACATCTGCAAATCGCCGTCGGAGTTGCCAAAGGCGAGGATGGGTCTGCGGCCGATGAAGCGGTTGATGCCCACGGGCTTGCCTGGCCCGTCGTCAACGAACTCCACCTTCGCGGTCTTGTACAGCTCCGGCTTGCCGTTCTTGCCCATGCGGAACGTCACCACGCCGGATGATCCGACCACCCGCTCCGGCGGCACGCCATACACCTTGTCCGCGAATGCCCGCATGAACTCCACGCCGCCGCCAGAGACGATGAATGTGCGAAAGCCGGCCTTGTCCAGCAGGGCCAGCAGCTCCAGCTGCGGCTGGTAAACCATCTCCGTATAGGGGCGTTTCGTAACCGGGTGCCGGGCCGTCTTCAGCCAGTTCTGGACGCGGCTGGCGAATTCTTCCGTCGTCATGTTGGCGTGGGTGACGGCGAGCGCTTGCAACAACCCCTTGTGGTTGTCCGCCGCGAGGGCCTTCAGGTCCTTCGCCAGCACCGAACGGTATGGCTCCTGCCGCGCCAGGGCCGGATTTTCCTTCGCCTTGCGGGCGATTTCATCCAGGGCGAACTGCGCCTGGAAATATACGGGCTTCTCGGCCCAGAGCGTCCCGTCATTGTCAAAAACAGCGATGCGCTCCGCTGGCGGAACGTAATCGGGCCCACCCTGCTTCGTCACCCTGGCGACGAAATCCAGGATCGCCTGCTTCGTCCTGCCGTCACGCCACGACGGCAGCGGATCCGCCGCCTGGGCGTCGGACGGCATGCGATCCGATGTTTTTGTCGCGGCCGGCGGCGACGCCGTTTCTGCGCGCGCGGCCAGCATGGAGCCCCCGGAGGCGCCCCAGGGCAGCCCGCCGAGAACCAGCGCGGCGACCGCCAGCGACAACGACAGTTTCCGTAAACCGCTCATCCCCCGCCTCCCATGACATCCCGTCGCGCCCGCGCGCGCCGCCAGTCGGGGCGCATGGCCCCGCCTGCTCATCCGAAGGTGAGGGGCCGGCCATCCGGCCCCCCGCGCGATCCGCCATCCCGGCTATTGGGTGGCTTCCCGCAGTTTCTGCTCGATCTTTGTCAGGTTGAACGAGCCGGGCGACTGGCTGGGGGGATAATCCTTCATCGTCTGAAGGAACTTTGCCGCCATTCCCTGGATCGGAACAACCACAAATGCACGGCTCAGGAACCAGTCGTTGTACACGTTTGCGTTGTGCTGCGCCTTTTCGAAAGGATCACGACGCAGATGGAACAGCAGCGGCACGCGCAGTTCGGTAAACGGCTCACGCCAGACGCCGAACGCCTCGCCCCGGTTTTCGAGGAACACAACCTTCCAATCATCATAGCGTGACGCGACGATCTGGCCGTCATCATTGACGTACCAGAACTCCTTGCGGGGAGATTGCTTTGTCTTGCCGCTGAGATAGTCGAGCATGTTGTAGCCATCGGGGTGCGCCCGATATTTGCGGCCGGCGAATGTATCGCCCTTCATCAGCCGCTCCTTGACGTCGGGCATGCCCGCCGCCGCCAGGAACGTCACCATCCAGTCCTCATGCGCCACAATGCCGTTGAGCGTCGTGTTGGCGGGGAACTTCCCGGGCCAGCGAATGAACGCCGGCACGCGATAGGCCCCTTCCCAGTTCGAGTTCTTTTCGCTGCGGAAGGGCGTGGTGCCGGCATCCGGCCAGGTGTTGTAGTGCGGGCCGTTATCGGTCGAATAAAAAACGATCGTATTGTCAGCGATGCCAAGCTCATCGAGCTTCTTCAGGATGACGCCGACGATGGCGTCGTGCTCGACCATGCCGTCGCTGTACTCATCCTGACCGGACTTGCCGATATTCTCGGCCTTGACGTGGGTGCGGAAGTGCATGCGGGTGGCGTTCCACCAGCAGAAGAACGGTTTGTCCGCCTTCACCTGACGCTCGATGAAATCGATGGCCGCCGCCGATGTTTCCTCATCTACGGTTTCCATGCGCTTGCGCGTCAGGGGCCCGGTGTCCTCGATCTTGCCGTCGGCTTTCGCCCGAATGACGCCGCGCGGGCCAAAACGCCTCCGGAACTCCGGATCCTTCGGGTAGTCAGGATTCTCCGGCTCCTCTTCTGCATTGAGGTGGTAAAGATTGCCAAAGAACTCGTCGAACCCGTGCCGCGTCGGCAGGTGCTCGTCACGATCCCCCAGATGGTTCTTGCCAAACTGGCCCGTGGCGTAGCCCTTGTCCTTGAGCAGGGCCGCAATGGTCGGATCGCCAGGTTGCCAGCCTTCCTTCGCGCCAGGCAACCCCACCTTGGTCATGCCCGTCCGCACCGGCACGGTTCCGCCGATAAAGGCCGCCCGGCCCGCGGTGCAGCTTTGCTGGCCGTAATAGTCCGTAAAGCTCACGCCTTCCTGGGCGATGCGGTCGATATTGGGCGTCCTGTAACCCATCATGCCACGGTTGTTGTGGCTGATGTTCCAGGTGCCGATATCGTCGCCCCACAGCACCAGGATATTGGGTTGCTTGCCCGCCGGCGTCGCGTCGCCCCGCGACGCCGGCGACGGCTTCTGGGCCTGCGCCTGGGCCGTGGAAAGCATGCCGGCTGTCGCGGCGAACGCCGTGCCCATCATCAACAACTGACGACGGTCGACGCGCGCATTCCGGGAACCAGACGTGTCCGGATTACCCTTTTTAATGTCATCCCTGGACATCTTTGCCTCCACATTATTGAAAAGCTCAAATTGCGACCAGCTTCAGGCTCCCGGATACCGGGAATTCCAGCGGGCTTTCTCCTGATGCGCGGGTGACCGGGCCAATCTGCCTGAACATGTCCGCGTCATCGAACGCGCATCATCAAAACCGGTAAGAAACACCGGCCACAGGTCCGCTAAAGGCCGTGTCGAAGACGAAACCGCCGCGCCGGTAGTCCACGGCAAGATGACGGTAACCGACGTGAGCCGACCAGTTCTTATTAAACGCATAGTCAAGGGAGCCCCGCAATTGCCACGTCAACCGGGAGCTGCCGGCGCCAATGTCGCCATATGCGCTGATCCCGAAGCCATGGCCGAGGCCGACGTGCAGGCGCAGACCCACAACTGGATCAATCCAGGTTCTTTCCGTGCCGGTTGATATCGGGAGAATGCTCGCGACAAGCAGATCCACGTCGGAAGAAACAGACCACAGACGGGCGCCCGCCAGGATGTCAGCCGTAAAGGTTTCGCTGCTATAAAACCGGTAGAAACCGGTCACCGTGGTGTTGAGCGTCCGGGATTTCAGCGTAGCGCTGGTGTATCCCGGCGATCTTGGCGTCACATTCCGTGATCCATCGAATGACACCGCCACGTAGGCGAGATCAGCCAGAAGGCCCCATCGCCCGTTCCGGTATTCCGCCGCCAGCATCGCAGCGAAATCCAGGTGACGGAATATGTCCCGGAACTCCAGATCGACATCCACGCTCGGCAGGTTGCGTCGCGTTCCGATCTCGCCATTGAGACCTGATCCCCAGAAGAAAGGCGTGATCCTGAACTCAACGTCCTCGGCTGGCGGCTGGATGACGGGGGGTGGAGACGCCGCCAGATCCGCCGCCATGGCCGGCTGCAGGGACAAAGCCAGCCACATTCCCAGACCGGGCATCGCGCAGCCAACAAATCCAGCCTTCGACAGTCCAAAAGTACGCATGCCCATATGGGGCCTCCCGGTTGATCGCAGGCATACGCCTCACCAGTTGACGCGCACGCCAACCTTGCCGTCCCAGGAGCGGCGGTCGCCGCCGTGGCCGATGTTGTAACTGGCGTCGGCATAGAGGGCGACGTTGCCATTGAGCTGGGCGGTGACGCCGCCGCCAAGCTGCGTCCAGGCGCCCTTCATTTCGGAGTGGAACGGCACGAAACCATCCGCGCTGGAGAACCAGGTCTTCGGATTGCCGAGGAACTCGTTCCACAGATTGGCCCGGGCCCAGACATTGATCTGCTTCGGACCATTTTCCGCGTCCAGCGTCCAGGTGCGCGACAGCCGCGCGCCGATGCGGCCGGCGAGCGACTGCACGTCGCTGAAGCGGACCTGGGCCGCGCCGTCATAGCGGGAATCCAGCGAGATGCTCTGGTAGATCAGCTGCGCCTGCGGCTCGACAATCCAGCCGCCGCCCAGTTGCAGCGGATAGCCGGTTTCCAGCGACAGGCCGACGCCGAAGCCGTCCGGCGAAATCTGCCGCATGCGCACGGAGCTGGACCTGGCGTTGTACCAGGTTCCCTGGGCCACCGCGTCCACATACCAGCCGGTGGCGCCGAAATGGGTCCAGTAGGCGCCGATGGTCTGGGCGTCGAAGCGGTTCTGACCGGCGCGGGCCCCCGTGAAGTGCTTCACACTGCCTTCGGACTGGCCAACGACGAAGTAGACGCCGGCGTGATCACGGCTGCCGTCCGCATGTTCGCGGCGGTAGAGATCGAGGCCGAACTGGAAGGCGGCGATGTCCTGATTATAGGCCGGCCCACGTCCATAGATCCCGCCAGCCGAGGCAGACTGGTCAATGTGCTGGCCGATGATGCGGCCCCAGGCGCCGTTGACGAAGGACGGCCCATTGGCGCTTTGGCGACCCCGCAGCAGCTCCTGCTCGCCGACGCGCTCATGCAGCGTGCCGAGGATCGACTGGCCGTAGCCCAGCGCCATCGACGGCAACGCGGCGTAAAGGGAGGTTTCCGGGCGATAGTTGGGGATCACAGGTCCGGGGGCCGGGGTTGGCTCTGGCGACGGACCAGGGCCCGGATTGGGGGTCGGCGGCGTCGAAGGCGTCGGCAGGTCGGTGCGCAGATACCAGGACTGCGGATCGCTGGCGTCGCGCGTGCCCCGATACAGCGTGTACTCGTAGGGACCGGCTACCACCGGACCACCTAACGTGAAGGCGCCCGTTGCTGTGGTCGCCCCGTTGATGGCGCCGACCACCTGAATGCCATTGCCCCAGGTCACCGCGCCGAGGCCGCCCACATTGGTCACCTGGAGAATGGACGCGCCCGTGGCCGATCCGCCGTTGATCAGCAGACGGTCAGACGGAGAATTGTCGCCGCCAAGCACGGTGTTGACGCCAATCGTGCCGTTCTGGCCGACCCATGAGCCGACAACCAGATTGTTGCCGACGGCGCCGCCGCCGATCTGGGCATGGCCCGCATTGGTCACGACGCCGCCGATGGTGAAATTGCCGCCAGGGCCGCCAGCAAAACCGGGGAAAGCGTCGGCCACGGCGATCGTTCCGTTATTCACGACATCGCCGGCGACGGAGCCGTAACCGCCGAACGTCGCGCCGGCAGCCACATTGACTTGGCCGCCGCCGGAAAGCGCCGCGCCAGGATGGGCTGCGTCGCCGACCGCAAGCGCGCCGCGCTCAACCGAGGTCACGCCGGTATAGGTGTTGTTCGCGGTGAGAATGGTCGCGCCCGCGCCGATCTGCCGGACATCGCCGGAGCCGGAGATGGTTCCGGGGAAGGTGACGGCATTGAGACGGTTGAAGATCAATGCGCCGTCGTTCACCACGTCGCCGACGATGGAGCCCAGCAAGCCGCCATTACCCAGTTGCAGGGCGCCAGCGGTAATCGTCGTGCCGCCGGTATAGGTGTTATGAGCCGTCAGGATAGTGGTTCCAGCGCCAATCTGCTGGACGTCGCCGGAGCCCGAGATCCTGCCGGCAAAGGTCACGGCGTCGGCGCGATTGAAAACCAGCGACCCATCGTTGCTGACATTGCCAACGATGGAGCCGGAGGTTCCGCCGTTACCAAGTTGCAGGGTTCCGGCCGCGATCGTCGTGCCGCCGGTATAGGTATTGTCGGCGGTGAGGACCGTCGCGCCAGCCCCCACCTGCTGCACGCTGCCCGAACCCGAGATCGTCCCGGGAAATGTTACCGTATCGGCCCGGTTGAAAATCAGGCTGCCGTTGTTGACCACGTCGCCCAGGATGGAGCCAGAAGTCCCGCCGTCGCCGAGTTGCAGCGCGCCAGCCGCGATGGTCGTGCCGCCCGTATAGGTATTGTCGGCGGTCAGAACCGTCGCGCCAGCCCCGATCTGCTGCACGCTGCCCGAACCCGAGATGGTTCCCGGGAAGGTCACCGTATCGGCCCGGTTGAAAATCAGGCTGCCGTTATTGGCCACATCGCCCAGGATGGAGCCCGAGGTCCCGCCGTCGCCGAGTTGCAAGGCGCCAGCCGCGATGGTCGTGCCGCCCGTATAGGTGTTGTCGGCGGTCAGAACCGTCGTGCCGGAGCCGATCTGCTGCACATCGCCCGAGCCGGAAATGACGCCAGGCACGGCAAACGTATCGGCCCGGTTGAACGCCAGCGTGCTGTTGTTGGTGATATCGCCGACGATGGAGCCCGAGGTTCCGCCGTCGCCCAGCTGCAACACGCCCGACGCAATGGTGGTGCCGCCCGTATAGGTGCTGTCGCCGGTCAGCACTGTCGCGCCGGCGCCAATTTGCTGGACGTTGCCCGTCCCGGAAATCACCCCGGCGAATGTAACGGTATCGGCGCGATTGAAGACGAGCGCGCCATTGTCGACAACGTCCCCGACGATCGAGCCGGAGGTTCCGCCGTCGCCGAGCTGCAACGTTCCGGCCGCGATCGTCGTGCCGCCGGTATAGGTGTTGTCGGCGGTGAGAACCGTTGCGCCAGCCCCCACCTGCTGCACGCTGCCCGAACCCGAGATGGTTCCCGGGAAGGTCACCGTATCGGCCCGGTTGAAAATCAGGCTGCCGTTATTGGCCACGTCGCCCAGGATGGAGCCAGAAGTCCCGCCGTCGCCAAGTTGCAAGGCGCCAGCCGCGATCGTCGTGCCGCCCGCATAGGTGTTGGCGCCCGTCAGCACCACCGTGCCGTCGCCGCTCTTGGTCAGCATGCCGTCGCCCGTCACCCCTTGCGTAACGACGCCAGTCACCCCCGAGGCGGCGTAAAGACCGCCGTTATTGCTGGTGATGGTGACCGCGCGTCCCGCCCCAAGCGTGAAGCTGGAGGCAAAGCCAAACGCGCCGCCATCAAGGGTGATGCCGCTACCTGCGGCGCCAATGGCGTTGTCTGCGCTCGCAGCCAGCACGCCTTCGCGAATGATCGTTCCACCGGCATAGGTATTGCCGGCCGCATCCACTGGCGCGAGCGTGACGATGCCGCCGCCGGTTTTTTCGACGCTGCCATTGCCGGTGATCTGGCCGATGTACGTTGCGTCATCTCCGGCTGGCTGGGTGAATCTCAGGATGCCGTCGTTCTGGATGTTGTTGACGTTCGCGGCCGGATCCGTGCGCACCGGCAGGCTTTGCGCCCGGGCCTCCAGCACCCCGTCCGACTGCACGATGGCGCTGCCGGTGAAGCCAACGTTGTCACCCGTCAGCGTCAGCGTGCCTGCCTGCACTGTGACTGTCTGGAACCCCTCAAGGCTCCCCGACATCGTCCACTGGCCGCCGCCGCTTTTGGTAAGCGTTTCGAACCCCTGAACGTAGCCGGTCAGCACATCGGATGTGCCCGCAATCCCTTGCAGCGTCAGGGTGTCAAAACCGTCGCCGCCTGTCAGGTTGCCCGTGACAACGGAGTTGTTGGAGAGAAACAGCTCATCGTCGCCGGAAGCAAAAAGGAGGTTGCCTTCCACGCGCGCTCCCGGCCGGTTATAGAACTGGATGCCGGCGCCGCCGGTGGTTCCGATGACATTGCCGCCTTCCGTCTGGATGATCTCGCCGTAGTTATCGACAACGTTCTTGGGGCCAACGGTTATCTCGTCCTGGAACCAGATGGCGGCGTCATTGCTGGCCTGCACCGTGCCGTAGTTGGTGATGGTGTTGCCAGCGCCGTGGACATTGATGGCTTCCGCTGAGTCAGAGGGGCCGGTCTTGATGACAGATGCGCCGAGGCCGATGACAATCGTACCGTTCTGGTTGATCTCGATGGTATTGCCGCCAGTGCCATAAGGGCCCTGATGACCTTCGGGATTATTGGTGACCAGCGCGCCGGCATTTAACGTGATATTCGCGTTGTCGCCCAAGCTGATGGCGCTGTCGCCCACCACGTTGATCACGGCGTTACTCTCCACCGTCACCGACACGTCATTGTTGTCACGGCCGCTGCCAACGCGCGTCGTCTGGTCCGCGCCCGCCGTGCAATCGACCGATTCTCCATTGGCCGGAGACGACGTTGTGCAGGCGGCCATGGCCGGACTGGCGGCAAGCAGGCCGCCGCCTGCCAGGGCCAATGGCGCAAGCAGAAATACGCCGCCTGCAAGACGGGATTGCGCCGGTTGCGTTGCGTCAAATTTTCTCGACCTGGCAACCATCAGCCACCCCTCCTGTCACCCCTGATGTCTGCTGGCGCATTTACGCATCCCGCAGTACAGTTTTGGCCAAGATGACGGCCGGAACGACACGGCGTCTATGCAAATGCTGCCAGTGCTCGCACATTCCTGGCGAAAGCGGTCACAAACATATGATCTGGGGAACGATATGACGCTTTCACTTTGGGGAACCCCCGACAAATGGCATTACACCTCACTGGGAGGCGTAGAGGACCTGCGAGAGGCCATCATCCACGCCGATCTGTCGCCGGTTCAGCTGTCGCGCATGCCGTCTGTCGGAACGCTTGCGCTGGCGGAGTTCGGGGGTCTGGGCTTCTCGACCGGCGCCATTGGTGGAAAGATCAATATAAGCGGGCCACTGTCCGCAGATTGCATCACCCTCGGCACGGGACTTTATTTCCCGCCAGGATGCCGCCAGTGGCAACATGACGTCGAGACGGGCAGCCTGGCGATCTTCATGCCTGGCGACGTGCACGACGCCCTGTATGTCGCCGGCGCGATGTACGCGGCGGTTACATTGTCCTTCGAGCGTCTGGAACAGGTCGCCGCCGATCTGGAGGTGTCCATCAATATCCGCAAACTCGGCGGTAGCGGCATTTATGGCGGGCGGCTCGCCCCGGGCCTCTTTGCCCGTATGCAACATCTCTTCCAGGAAGTGCACACAAGCGGCCGGCCTTCCGGCGACGCCGCGGGCGCACTGCTTTTTGGCCTTGTGACCCACTTCGGGACCGCTCCCGCCATCACATCATCTCCGTCATGCCCCCCCATTTATGGTTCTGTGCTGTCGCGCGCGCGTGAATACATTCACGAGCACGCTTCCGAATCCATGTCTGTCGCAGACATTGCAAAAGCCGCCGGAACGTCGCCAAGAACACTTCACAGGGCCTTCAGAACGCTGCTGGACGAGACCCATATTCCTATGTCCACAAGATGCGCCTGGCCCGCATGCGGGCGGATATCATCCGCAACGCCACGTCAGAAGACAGCCTGGCGCAGATCGCGAACCGTTGGGGCATAAGTGAACTGGGACGCGCTGCTCACGAATACCGTCGCCTGTTTGGCGAGCTGCCATCCCGGACGCGCGCCCACGCCAAAAAACACGACGCATGACCTCCTGACGCCTGGCCAACCTGCAACCGCCGCCTGATTGCGGTGCGGCCACCAGCAACCGCTGGGAGCACTGGCGTCTGGATAAATAATTTCAAACTAAAGACACGATCTTCATATACTAATTTCAATATCTCATAACAACAAAGAACGGATCCCGATATTATAAAGAAATTGTTGTGGCCGATCGCCGCCGTGATGCTGTGTGTTTCGTTAAATATGACCCTGAACTCCGACGCCATTGCCGGCCAGTTTCAGGGCCACAAGCCGCTGTACGTCGCCGTCGGCGGAGCCGCCTATTTCTCCTGCGCATGGCTTGCCGCCAGACTGGCGGGCGTCGCGCTTGAGCGCACGAAATCAAAACGACGACCCGTTCCAAAGCTGTTGCTTGAAATCGTGACGGCGGCGTTCTTCGTTTTCGCCAGCCTCGCCACAATACTTCTGGCGGTCGGACAGAACTGGAGCACCGCCATCGCCGGCTCGGGCATCCTGGTCGCAATCCTGGGTTTCGCGCTTCGCGGGTCGCTGGCGGACGTATTTTCCGGCATCGCCCTGGGTCTCGAGGCCCCGTATCGCATTGGCGACTGGATATCAATCAATGACGAGACGCGCGGAAAGGTAACGGAAATCGGCTGGCGGACAACACGCCTGTTCACCAGGGACGATACATACGTCATCCTGCCGAACAGCGCCATTGCCCGCCAGAAACTGACCAACTACAGCGCGCCGCGCCGCAAATACCGCGGGCACGTCCACGTGAAACTGGGCTACGGGATTCCAGTCGCCGAGGCGAAACAGATATTGGCGAAAGCTGCGGCCGAACCCGCCGTGATCGTGGCGTCGCCGCCCCCGGACGTGCGCGTCTCCTCCTATGATGACGGCGGCGTCCAGTACCGGGTCCGGTTCTGGGTTCCCGGCTTCGTCGACGACATCGACTGCAGAGATGAGGTCTATGCGGCGATCGACGCGGCATTGCGTCGTCGCGAGGAAAAGCCGCCGTTCGTTGCCGACCGCGCCATCACCACGGCGCCCATGGCCGCCCTGTGTTGTGGCCATGCCCCTGTCGGCGCCGCGCCCTGACACAGGCCCGGGTTGAGACACATGTCTGGGTTGAGACGCCGGCCCGCCATTCAGCCGTTCATAAAAGTTGGTCCAGATTACCTGCCCGCCCCCGCCTGACTTGCGGCGCCGCCGTTGATATCCCGGCCCGGCGGCCGGGCGGGCCAGCGTCATCGCATCCATGGCGAAAGATTTGGCCGCGCGCTGGAACGCCCGCGAGGCGAATAGCGCGGACATCGAAGTGTTATGCAGGCTATCGATGGCATCTATTACAATGAAAAATCCCGTGAGCAACATTTTGCGCTGTCGCAATATGAGAATTGCCAAACGCCTTGGGACGATGGATTTTGCCGAGGACATTTTTTTCGCTGATTTTCTTCAGGCGGCAATGTGGCTATATTGCGCCAGCTGTCTGACAGCAATCTGTCGAAAGGCCTGCATGCGTGAGGCGCGGGCCCTGCTTGGTTCAAGGCGTCACTGCCAGCAAGATGCCGGGATTTGGCCCGGCGCGGGGAAGGAGTTGCACAGCTGCTTGCGGGCATGACCAAAAGGTAAGCTTTAATCTGGGATTATGGATTTACAACAGCTGAGTTTACCGCTTACAATTCGTCTGTTAGCTGTTTTCTTCGGGGGAATTTTTATCGTCTCCCTTCAAATCGGCCGAAAACGAGAGAATGCTGACAATTATATGAATGCTGGCAGCGAGGTTGGATTCGGCATCTCCGCCGCTTCCATGACCGCGACATGGATCTGGGCCGCTTCTTTGTATGCCGCGGCGACCTCTGGGTACACCTTTGGCGTCTCCGCCCCCCTGCACTATGGATTGTGGGGCGCCCTGATGATCCTG
The DNA here is from genome assembly GCF_004342915.1 of Camelimonas lactis. Taxonomy (GTDB): domain Bacteria; phylum Pseudomonadota; class Alphaproteobacteria; order Rhizobiales; family Beijerinckiaceae; genus Camelimonas; species Camelimonas lactis. Next base: position 1,101 of record NZ_SLWL01000001.1, on the reverse strand, counting down.
TTCATATACCCCTTCGGGAAGCGCATAAGATCACTGGCTCCAGACGCACATAGCCTGGCGGAAATATTGCACGCGCGTCATGGCTCTTCCAGTCAGCGGATCCTCGCCGGCTCCAACATTATCGGCGGCATTCTCAGTCTCGTCTCCAATTATCTCGCTGGCAGCGTGCTGATCGCCATGCTCACGCCGCTGAATTTTTCTACAGGCATCCTGGTTATCGCCGCAGGCGTATTGTTGTACACGCTGTGGCCTGGCCTGCGAGCGTCGATCCTGATCGATTTCATCCAGGTCTGCGCCATGCTTCTGGCTGTGATCATACTGGCGCCGACGATTTTTCATCTGGCGGGCGGCCCCGACATTTTCCGCGAGGCCAGAACAATCTGAACCGGCAGCAGCTCAGCTTCTTCTCGTCCGACGCCTTCTTCAATCAGGGCGCGCCTTACATAGCGGCGGTGCTGGCTTACGCAATCGGCAACCAGACCATCGCGCAGCGCCTGTTCGCTGTGCGGCCAGACAAGATCAAGGCGACGTTCGTCACAACAACGTTGGTTATGGCGCCACGGTGATTGGCGTCGGCATGCTCGGTGTTCTGGCGCTCTATCTGGGCGTCAAGCCGGTCGACGGCGACGTCAACAATCTGGCGCCGCAACTGGCGGCGTCTTATCTGGTCGCGGGGCTGCTCACCCTGTTCTTCATTCTGATCATCGGAGCCATGGCGTCCACCGCCGACAGCGACCTGTCGGCCTTGTCATCAATAGTCATGACCGACATTTACGGCCGTAATATTGCCCGTTCTGGCAAGGCCAATCCACGGCTGGTGTGAACCGCCGCGGGTTTGCCGGAGGCTCCAACTTCCAAATAGGATGGAGCCATGACGAGCAAAACTTCGAGCAAATTCCCGGCTGAGGTGCGTCAGCGAGCGGTGCGGATGGTGATGGATCACGAGGGTGACCATTCTTCCCGCTGGACGGCGTGTCAATCAATATCGGCAAAGATTGGTTGCTCGTGACGTTGCCCCCGGAGCCTGTTCCGGATTGAAGTTTGATCTGGCCCTGCTGAGAGGACCAGACATGAAGCGCACCCGGTTTTCAGAAGAACAGA